>JAAUZH010000009.1 GCA_014804675.1 Lachnospiraceae bacterium | reverse complement strand
ATCTGCTCCTTTGCTACTGGCATAAAAACACTCCTTTTCGATAAGAATTTGCATATCCTAATTCTTACCAAAAAGGAGCCATTTATTTCCAAAAACACAAACTTATTTACACTACCTATTCAAGATATCATTAATGTGATTTTGGATTAAACAAATTACCGTTTATCGGAAAAAGTTGTTTACCACAATACCAAAATTAATATCTTTCATTCTGTCCTTGACAAATCGTTCTGAAAGGTACAGTCTGAAACGAAACAGCCAAAGAGGGATGAGGGCGGATTCCATCAAAACACAGTATGGAATCCGCCCTCATCCCTCTTTGGCGTCCGCTCCTCCACCACCTTTCCATAAGCAAACTAAACAGTTACTTTCCACTTACTGCGGATATCTTGTCATCACATACGTCCCCGTATTGCGAATAGCAGAAAAGCTTACTTCTCTTCCCCAATGAACAGAACTGTTATAATTTCCTTCTGCAACAACTACCCCGTTCTCCTTAATTTCCAATACGATCACAGAATGGCTGTTATTATTCATACGGACAATATCTCCTACCCGGATACTGGAAAAATCCGTATGCTGACGTGCCGGCAGACTTCCAAAAGCTGCATCGCTGATTGCAAAGGCAAATCCGGCACAGCCATAACCGCCACTGTAAATACCGCCTTTCCATGCATAATAATTATCATTGGTCCATTTCATGCCCTCCGGATATTTGGATTTCATTGCGATCATGTCCGCATAAACCTGCTTCTCACTTAATCCAGAACTATTACTTTCCTTAACTGTTACCTGACACTTATATGTTTTCCCATTCTTGCCATTACAGGTAATCGTAGCTTTTCCGGCCTTTTTCGCCGTTACTTTTCCTTTGCTGTCTACAGAAGCAACCGATTCTTCACTGCTGGTCCATGACTTGGCTGACGTACCGGTAATTTTCAACTGATAGGTTTTTCCTTTGGAAAGAGTCAGGCTCTTGCTGTTCAGATATGGATTCTTAACCGTAACTTTGCATTGATATGTTTTTTTATTTACTTTTGCCGTGATAGTTGTCTTCCCTGCTTTTTTGGCTGTCACCTTGCCCTTGCTGTTCACGGTGGCAACGGACTTTTTGCTGCTGCTCCATTTCACTTTCCCGGAAGTTCCCTTTACTTTTAAGGTCTTGCTGCTTCCCACGTAAATCGTCATTTTGGTTTTATTCAGCTTGACTGCTGCAGCCTCTCCCTGCATTGGCAGCATAGCTGCTACTATAATTACTGCAAGAAACATTACAAGTATTTTCTTTAATTTGTTCCTATATAATTTCATATTCCTTTTCTCCTTTCTGCCTTGCCGGACTTTTCATGATATCCCAACATATAGTTCTCATTACTTAGCCCAATTTCTCTATCTAAATTGTATCATATCGAATTCAAAGACAAAACACAACCTATTTTTCATTTTATCCTATAATTCCCATCTGTAAATTACCATTAAAGACGGTTTTTACGGCTAAATTGTTTTTAACTGGATTTTTTATTGACTTGTTCCATTCCGCCATCGGTCAGATTTCCAGTTCTAATTTCTTTCAATCATTCCATAAGACAAGACATTTTTAGGGCAATTATCAATACAAGCACCACATTGGATACATTCTAAATTGTCAATAACATTACTTCTTATCTCATTCATAACATTAATTCCCATAGGACAAGCCTTATTACACTTACCACAAGAAATGCACTTGTCTTTCTCTTTGGATTTGATATGTATCCCCGGTAAATGTAAAAATTTGCGGAGTTTAGTTCCTAACACCATAAATGGAGCCATCCAACAAAAGTAATGGCAAAAAACTCTTTTACCAAATAAAACAGAGGGTAAAAAAATTAAGCATACAATACCATAATAAATGATATAACTCTGAATAGAAGAAACGGAAATACCATTTTCTGTTTCAAACAAAAAATCTATCGCTACAATCTTCCCCTTTTGAAAATAGCAAAAGATGACTGCAGACAACCAAATTATCCATATTATGTACTTTGTATAGTTTCGCCATCCCTGTTTTGGCAGTTTATCATTAACGGAAAAAGTACATTCCTGTAATCCTCCTGCCGGACAAAGATAGGCACAAAATAATCTTCCAAATGGAATAGATAGAAAAAACAGTAATACAAATATAATAAAACTTCCATTGATTACTCCGTTTAATCCTGCATTTATTATCAAGGCAGGGCTAAAATAATATAATGTAACAGGAAAAAGTAGTAATGCTGCAAATAGAAATAAATTTCTTATTTTTTGCCTCCTCATAATCAACCTCCTCGTATCAAATCCTCTTACATAATATATCAGACTGATATATTTGTCAATCAATGTTTCAAAAATAACGCTCAACCTCCATATAACTCTAAAACATGATAATAAAATACCGGGAACTGCATCATGGAAATGTACATAACTGACTATTACATCTTGGATAACCCTGTTCCCATCATAAAATCCTAAACTGTTCTTAATATCCCAAATACCAGATGGCATTTCGATATCCAGTATGAGCCGGCATATCATATAGCAGTCTTCCGGGCCTTGGCAAAGTCGCCGGCACTTACGCACCGTACTTTGGTGCGTTAGTACCGCTGCGTCTTTGCAGAGCGAAAGCGTGCCCAGAAGACTACTATATGATATGCCGGCTCATACGTCCTTCTATCTCAATGCCCCACTATCCTAATATCCATCCACTTCCTCCACCACAAGCAACAACACCCCTTCTTTCACACAGACTTCACTTTCCACTCCCAAAAACTCATTGCTGACTCCTACCGGATAATCCATCCCAAGCACAGCATCCGTAAGCGGATATTTCAGATTCTTTAACGTAACTCCCTTTGCCTCTCCATCAAAAGCAAACACGGAAAGATACCCTTTTTTCTCTTTTCCAAATGTAATACTTCCATTTCTCACTGCCGTAATCATCACGTTTCTATGAAACAAAAACCCCTTTGCCCCTCTTTTCAAAAGCCATACAAGGCATTGGAAATTGGCAATGGTATGGGAAATCCTTCCGCCCATGCCTCCATAAATATGAAAGGTCCTGTAGCCAAGCTCCATTCCCTGCCGCAAGGCCGCCAGCATATCTGTGTCATCCTTTTCCGGTGCAAGCCGTATCAGATTGGAGTGCAGGGGACTTTGCTCTACAGAATCAAAATCCCCCAGCACCAGATTTGGCATAAGCTTCATGCTCTTTAAATATTCAAAGCCCCCGTCCACTCCGATTACATAATCGGTTTCCTTCAGTTTTAACTTGGGATAGTCAAATTCTCCTGCCCCTATAATATAACAAATGCCCTCTTCCATTTTCTTATCCTTTCCGCAACAGATGTTCTTTTCATGGCTGATGGTCTTTCCATGCCCAGAGAAATTCGATTTCGTTTCCCCTCTAAAACTTACGTCCCCTAATCATTACCTATAACCATTACTTAGAAACTTCCTCCAAAACAATTACCTGACAAGGCTTCAAAACAAGCCTTCCGCCAAAAGCCTCAGCCCCATCCATATTGGAAAGAAGCACCTTGCAGTTATCATCTGCTAACTCTAACTCCATAGCATCCTTACCAAAGTTAGCCGCTACCAATACCCTTTTTCCATTCAGGCTCCGGTAATAAGCATATATCTTCTCCTTATCCACATAAGCCGGTTCAAAGCTTCCATAGGTAAACAGCTCCTTACATTCCTCTGACTTTCTAAGGGCAATCAGCCTTTTATAGTAATTCAGCACAGATTCCTGATCCGCAAGCTCATCCTCCACATTCACCTGTGTGTAATTGGGATTTATCTTCAGCCATGGCTTCCCTGTAGTAAAGCCTGCCTGCTCTTTGCCGCTCCACTGCATAGGCGTCCTTGCATTATCCCTGCTGTATTTGTAGCATGCCTCCAGCGCTTCCTCTTTGGAGCATCCTGACTCTAAGGCAGTCTTATATTGATTTTTCGTATCAATATCATCATATTCTTCAATGCTTTCCATCCTGCAGTTCTGCATTCCGATTTCCTGTCCCTGATAGATAAAGGGAATTCCTCTTAACAGTATATTGACCGTGGCAAGCATTTTAAACCCATCTGTATTTTGCGCATAAGAAGGCAGATACGTATTGACCCCTCTTGGTTCATCATGATTTTCAATAATGTTTGCTAAAAACCCGATTCCCTGACACTTTTTTTGAGACTCAAAGGTAATCTCCCGCCAGGCATCAAACTCTACTTCTTTTGCATCATACCAGCCATGCTTGCCAAAGGTCAGCATATGAGCCGAGAAATCAAACATAGTGGAAAAATGGCCGTTTTCCCCTACAAATTCCTCCAGCTCTTCTTCCTTCATATTAAACACTTCCGCCACGGTAAAAGCCTGATATTTTTCAAAGGTAGCTTCCTTTAGTTCCTCTAACAGCTCCCCTACTCCATCCACTTCTTCTACCATTTTAATAGCCCTCACCAACCCATCAGGACCGTCCGGCTCATAGGAAGGAAAATCCAGATCCTTCTTTATATTGATGATGGCATCAATCCGAAAGCCTGCCAGTCCTTTCTCCAGCCACCAGTTAATCATTTGAAACAATTCCTGTTTCATCTTTGGATTGTTCCAGTTCAAGTCCGGCTGTTCCTTTGCGAAAAAGTGCAGATAATAAAGCTCTGTTCCCTCTACCTTCTCCCATGCGCTTCCTCCAAAGTAAGAGCGGTAATTGCTGGGGGGATTTCCGTCCTTTCCTTTCCGGAAATAGAAATAATCCCCATACTCTCCTTCCGGGTCTGCCAATGCCTTTTGAAACCATTCATGCTGGTCAGAGCAATGATTGATTACCAGGTCCATTACAATCCCCATATCCCGCTTCTTTGCTTCTAAAAGCAGCTCATCAAACTCTTCCATCGTACCGAATTTGGGATCGATTTTATAATAATCCGAAATGTCATAGCCCTGATCCACAAAAGGAGATTGATAAATAGGAGAAATCCAGATAATATCAATTCCCAGGTCCTTTAAATAATCCAGCTTTTCCATGATTCCACGAATGTCTCCAATTCCGTCTCCATTTGTGTCATAAAAGCTCTTTGGATAAATTTGATACGCTACCTTTCCGTGCCACCATTTTTTTGTCATAAGAAACTCCTTTCCTTTCTTTTCATCATGCCGTTTTTGTTAATTACAGTATAAATACATAGAAACAGGTTTTCTTCCTTTATCCATGCTTCTTCTCCACTTTCCTGTTCATTCCTTCCACCGCACCTATCATCACCAGCAGGATCAGTCCCAAATAAAAGGGAAACAGCTTATAGCTCACATGCTTTGCCAGAAATCCCAACAGGGGCGGCATAAAGGTGGTGCCCACATAGGCACTTGCCATTTGAATCCCCATGATTCCCTGAGAATACTTGCTTCCGAAATTGTCCGGTGTGGCATGGAGCATGGAGGGGTAAATAGGAGCACAGCCCAGCCCTACGAAAAAAAGCCCCAAAAGCTGCACCGCAAGTCCAAAGGGCAGCAATAAAAATACTATCCCAATGCCTGCCACTCCCTGTCCCAGACGCACCATCTGCCTGTTAGAAAGCTTTATGGTAAGAAATCCGGACAAGAATCTTCCAAAGGTAATTCCAAAATAAAACAAAGCAATCCACTTTGCCGCCTGCTCAGGGGAAACTCCTTTTTCCATGACCAGATAGCTGCTGCCCCACAGACCTGCGGAGGCTTCCAGGGCACAATAACAGAAAAATCCCACTAATGCCTGCTTCGCCCCCTTTAACTTCAACATTCCTGAAATGCCCGGATTTACCTTTTCTTCCGTTTGATTTTTTCCCGTTTCACTCTCTTCTACCTGTTCTTTTTTCCCTTCTGTTCCTTCCACTTTTTTCCACAGAGAAATGGAACAGAACAAACATACCACCAGACAAAATTGAATCAGGCTGATTACCCGGTATCCGGACTGCCAGTTTCCTCCATCCTTAAGGCAGAAAGAAAGAATGACCGGACCGGTAGTTGCACCGATTCCCCAAAAGCAATGAAGCCAGCTCATATGCCTTGCTTTATAATGAAGTGCCACAAAATTATTTAATGCCGCATCCACGCTCCCTGCACCTAACCCTAAAGGAATTGCCAAAAGGCACAGCATCCAATATTCCTTACTTACGGAAAAACCCAAAAGGGCAACTGCTGTCATAAGCACACTGATTCCGGTAGTCCATCCCGTTCCCAGCTTCTTTATGATCTTACTGCTAAACAGGCTGGAAACAATTGTTCCTCCTGAAATAAGCATGGAAATAATTCCTCCATAGGAAATGGGAACATGCATTTCCTGATAAACAGAAGGCCATGCAGAACCCAAAAGAGAGTCCGGCAGCCCAAGACTGATAAATGCCAGATAAATAATAATAAGTAAAACCGTTAAAAACATCTTTCTTCTCCTTCTTTCCTGATTTGTTTTTCCAACTCGTCCAAAGCAAGCTTTATCATTCCCTGTTCAAAGTCCTTTTCCAGATCATCCGAGAAAACCAGCTTTGCCTCATACTGTCCTTGTAATGAATTTTCCACTTCTTCCTTCAGCCCGCTTTTGATTTCCTCCGTCCAGAAATCCCCATATAGTACAAAAAAATCCGGCGCCAGCACACAACTGCAGATTACAAGCAGCTGTCCTATAGCCTTGATTACCTGATATGCGTTAGCATAATCTAACTCCTTCCAGGAGTAAGCAACGGGCATCCGGGAAAGCTCTCCTGCAAAGTTTCGGGCTCCTCTATGGATTTCTCCTCCTATGATGATTCCTGCTCCGGGGTCATAAATCCTCGGAAAATACATACCCACCATATGGTCTGCCTCTCTGGAAAGTCCATAGGAATAGTATCCGATTACCGCCGCATTGATATCATTTTCAAAGATTACGGGCACTCCATATGTGTTTCGGTAATGCTCCATGAATTCCCTTCCTACAATATCCGGATAATCATGGATGGTAATCATGCCGTCCACTTCTTCTCCCGGCAGTCCGAAAGCAATCAGCCCTGCTTTTTTCCCATATTTCTCAAATATCACAGAAAGCCAGGAATCAAAGCTGTTTACTTCCACTTTGGCAAAATACTTCTCTTTCCGCTCCACACACTGTCCTAATAGATTGATGACCAAAAGCCGGATCAGGTTTTGATCTTTCTTCTGATGGCCGTATATGATTACTGCGTATTGGTAGTCCTCGTTAAAGATATATTGCAGCGAGGGACGGCCTCCGTTGGAGGGAATGTTCTCTCCCTTTTTGATTTCTCCGTTTTTTACCAGCTCTTCAAGCAGGGCATTTACGGTGACCACGCTAAGCCCTGTTTTGGCTGCAAGCTCTGGCTTGGTGGCCTTTCCCATAAGCTTTAGCTGCTTTCTTACGTTATTTTTGTTAATTTCTTTCATTAGCAGGGTGTCTGCTTTCATGTTTTTCACCCTTTGGCCTCCTTTCCTGTTTCCAGGCGCTTTCTGCTATTTTGTGCTTGTTTTTGTTGTTTGCTTTTCGCTTTCTGATCTTTCGTTTTTTCTTTTTCCTGTTGCTTTGTATTTATTTTATCTTATCTTTTTGTATTTGTAAAGATACTTTTTAAAGTTTCTTTTTTAAGTGGACATGGGGTTGCATTTTTTGTTCTATTCTATGGTCTATAAGTGGTTTTGGATCCTGCTACTTCTCCTATCTGTTTTATCTTTGCTATATTCTCATGCTAATACACGAATTCTTTCTTGATTCTAATAAGAATTGTGAACTCGTTTCGCAATTACCTAATCAGACAAACTATCCATCTTATCTATTTCATAATCAGTTCAATTAAATAATATCTCGCTCTTGTATATGCTATATAATTCATGTTATCTGTCGTACTCTTACTATGTACATAAACAATCATATCCGCTTCTAGACCTTTAAAATCTTCCACAGAAGATACCTTTACTTCATCAACTCCATCCAAATAATCCTTTACAATCTTCCATTTGGCTATAGCCCCATTAAAGCTTTGAATAAATGCATCCGCATTTTCTACCAAAATAACCATAGAAGAACACTGTAAATTCTCATCTCCTAAAAACTTCTTAAACATATTCTCAAGACGGTGAACAAGATGTTTAGCATCATTCATATTCTCAGATATTGGCCAAGGTCCCTCAACCGGATTGACTATTACATCGGTTCCAAGATCTGTGTTATCCATAGCCCATCTGTATATATTGGAAGTATTTCTTATATTCTCATGAAGTAGAAATGGTGGTGTTGAAATCATAAATGCACCACCAAAGCTGTCATCTCTTACAACTTGTACATCATCATAAAACACGCCTAGTCTTGATTCGTGCTCATCCTTCAACATAGATTTTGTCAAGAAAGCTAGATCTTCTGAAAAATCTTGAGCCTCATCAATAAATATCGCATCATACTTATCAATATCTTCCTTCAATGAATCCACAATCCCCTCATATTTAGGGGCATGATATCCATCCGGATTACTGGAAATCTTCCTAATAAGCGTTGTAAGATCAAAGACATCTATCTTGTCCGAAAGTCGCCCCCTGACCATTGCCGCCAAATGAGAAGAAGCGCATAAAAACATTACCTTTTCTGTGCTGTTCTCAGCTTCAATTTCAGCCATTTTCATAGCAATCCATGTCTTTCCGGTTCCTGCTCCGCCCCGGACATAAAACTGTCTGATATTTGACAGAAAATAGATGTATCCATCCTGAACACGATTGATTACATCAAGTTGCCTCTCTTTATGTTTCACAAGCGCTCCGGCAGCCGCATCAATTGCAATACGTTTACGGATAATTTCCAAAAATGTTTTATGCTGATTTTTCTCATAGATTCTAAATCCATAAGAAGAACCACCCCAAAACTTAAATAGCTTCTTAATTCTGTCAAAAAGTTCATTCAATCCTGTACTATCTATAGTACATACTTCTGGTCGATTACTCAATTTTTCCTTATCATTAACCGCATAAAACGGAAAAATAACTCCCGCACCATAAATCCCCTGATAATCAATACTATATTCATTTGCATAAGCATTCATAAAGAAATACATGCTGGCTTCCGCTTGCTCATATGGAGAACGATTTAATTTACGTTCTCCATAAATGTTATCAAGTATAGTCCACTGATTATCTTCAACTCTAATTCCGTTTCCACCCTTAACTTCAAGGCAAAGAAAACCATAGTTCGGACTTACCACAACAAAATCTGCTTCCGATTTTTCCTTCTTTCCATTCTTTTTCAAAGTCCATGATACAGAATAGAAAATCTCAAAAGAATCTGGCAATTGTCGTTTCAATTCATAATAAACAATTTGCTCCGACTCTGTTGGGGCATATTGAGCTATATTCTTAGGGTACATTATGGCCATAACTTACATCTCCCAAAAACCTATTAATGGCTGTTCCATGTTATCAATAGTATATAAATACTTTCTTCCAAGTTCATTATTGAAATGATTGCATGAAATCTCTGGAATAATCATACATGCACTACAGCTGGTATCATCCCTATCAGTACATATCGGATCAAATACGCAATTTCGTGTTTCTATAAACATCTTATTTAAAAAATGCACATAATTATTTTCTGCCATTCCTGATAAAGCACCCAATGGAATAGCTTGTGTAGTCTGTGCATACATAAAGATACTAGCAGTTTCAACAATAATTATTTCCGTCAAGGAATTTCCTGCTAGACCGCTGATTTCACCTGTAGTTTTAATAAATGCGTGAGACATAGAGTGAAGTAATCCGAACACATACTTTGTAATCTTCTCTTCCTCATCTATTTCACCAAATGCTGATATAACATCGCCCTTTACATTCTCAGCAAACCATCTCTTTACAGAGAGTTCATCATCAATATCTGGTAACTGTTCTTCTGAAATAACTTTATTCACTAATAACCACTCGATGATTTTTCTTTGGCTAATTTCAAATAGTATTCCCTCCGTCTCAAGCTTCGCACCATATACCAAGTTTGCATTGCCACCTTTTAACTTATCATATGCATTTAATTTAAGTCTACATCTTTTATTCTGATTATTAACCGGATCTGAAGCTTTTCTTGTATATCCATATGTGCAATTAATAATCTCTATATCGCATGATACTTGCATATTCAATATGCCAAGTTTCTTATTCATATCCAAAACATCATCTGGACTATCTATAAATTCCAATTCCATCTGCTTATCAATTGCGTCCTGAAGTGTAAATACCCGCCTTGCATATTTGATAGTGTCATACTGCATGAGTTTATAAGCATAACCACTAATCCACTGCTTATACAACTCTTCATTCTCCTTTTTCAACTTTGCAAAAAGAGAATCACAGGCAGCTACATATTGCTCAACCCCACCACTTTGCTGTTTTGTTGCCAGCATATTATTGACAAACACCTCAAATTGCTCTGACAGGATCAATCCAGCATCTACCATTCCCTGAACTGTTTTTTCTACCTCTTTCCTTTGCTCATCGCTTCTCATCATATCACTGAAAGCAAGTGCAACATTATCAAGAATCTTCTCATACTCATCTTGCGTTAACTTTTCAAACCATTTCGCAATGACAACCTTTTGAGCCTCTTCTCCCTTCTCAAAGAAATCACCACTTCTCTTATCCACCAAATTGATAATTCTTAATGAAAATGGTTTGTAGTTTCGACTAGACTCCGCATTGTCCGGAATCAGTCGTGATTGACAGTTTGGACATGTAATCGCAAACTCTGCAACCTTTTCGGCATTCCCTTGGCGATAATACATCTTGTACTGATTCTGATTTGGCTTATAAAGCAGCTCTGTAACGCCTTTAACAATCGGTCTCTTAATAGGCTGCGCATAACCGCATTCACAAGTATATATCATTTGTAATTGTTTTACCGAATATTTCTCACAGGCAGGACATTTCCAAGTATAGTCATTTACCTGACTTGCACTATTCTTCTGAAAAGTACACTGACATGAACTACAATAAAATAATAATGGCGACATTGTTCCAATAATATCAGGTATGCCCTCGTTGCATGCTGGTTCAACAATAACAAAACAATTATTACCTTCTAGGTTGAAAGCATTAATATCTCCTCCACGCTTTCCAAAAAGATTAATTTGTCTCTTGATTTCACCCTCAATAAAACTGTGATAGATGTTCTCCATCTTCTTATTATTCCAGTTCTTTATTTCAGCAGTAACAGAACGACCGGAATCAGTTTTCTCAGATACCCACATTGCTGGAAGGAATTTATACACTGCCTGACTTTTACTTCTCTTCATCGTTCTTCACCTCAAATTTTTATCTCAATCTGTTCCTCTGTATCACGCAGACTGATCATTGGTCTCTTCTTACCATGAGTATATTTTGCAATAGCATCACTTAAAAATTCATCCTTTTGAAAATTGCCATTTGCGATCCCATCAAGAACACGGTGCACTTCCTCTTCAATGACTTCTTTATAGGCGAACGAAAGCTTTTCAATATCATTACAAGCATAAGCACCAATTATATGCTCTATGACCTCGTCTTCTTTAATCTTTCCTCCGAGAAGAAGCTTTTTCAAGTTCACTGCACGATATAAAGAGTCAAGTCCATTCTTCACCGTATAGTATTGCATCAATAATGCAGATAAAATTCCTGGCAAAGTACTATAAATTGCATTTTTAGCCCATCTATTGATAGGAACAGCCTCTACCAAATCATCCTTGTTTTGATGAAATATAACAAAATTCTTAAGATATGATCTGTCACGGATTCTCATCAAGCGGATTACATCAATAACTATCCCCGTATACTTACGCCCAGTTCTTGAATATGCTTGAATATATTCCGCATTGTTATTTGGCATACCAAAAAAATACATAATATTAAATGAATCCTCATCGACACCATGAGAAATTGTACTTGTGGCTAGCAAAAGATTTATACTTTCAAGTTCCCCTCGATTTGATTGGATATCAAACAAAGTTTTTCTAACCGTCTGAAAATCCACATCACTGGTCATCTGTTCAATCTTGAACTTCGGAATTCCTTTTTCCTCCAAGTAGTTATTACCCTGATTTTGAAATGAGTTTTCAAGCTCCATAGCATCCTGCTTACGATTGTTATATACGAGCTCAATCCAATAGTCATAAAGCATTCCCTTAAGGTCATCTACGGTCCCATCAAAACCTTCCGTCTGCAACTCTTTATAAGCCTCATAGACATTTACAATCAATGAATAGAGAATTGTCCTCATAATATAAACAGACTCCCACATTCCATTTGTAATAGATCTGCCATACGGCGCATATCCCAAAATAATTCTTGTGATATCTTCCATATCAGTATATGAATAAAAATCATTTCCACTGATCATTGAAGGGTATTCGCAAGGAAATCTTCTACCTGCCATATGATAAAGGTGGCGAATATGTTCCTCATACATGGAAATGGTCGCAGTCGCTCCAACAAAGCAGATCTGCTTTCTCTGCTCCTGCGATACAAGGTTCTTAGCGTAATAGTTTACAAAAGACTCGTAGTGAGCATCAAAGGTGCCAAGACTTTCCTTAACAAGGTGCATCTCATCTTGAATAAACAAAGTTGGAATCGGATCCTTCAGTAAATTAATATTTCTCAATACCTCCTTGCAGCCTTCCTTATTAATCAAACATTTTGATTGACAAGAGAATCCGTGAATAGGGCACCATTTCTTTACTTGACCAAATAACATCTTAAACTCATTAGTGGTTCCAAGCATTGCCATCTTGTCGATAGTACTCACAACAATAGAAGGCATGTATCTATAAATCTCATTATCCACAATCAGTAATGGCAGCTCTTCCACATTACATTCCGAATTACCGCAATAATGCTCCAATTTCCAAGTTATCCTGTTAAATCTCATCCCGATCTGTTTTTTTCCACAAATAGGACAAATATCAATAAAGCGATAATACTCATTTAAAGTCCCTTTATCGCTTTCAAGAATAAGCCCCTTTCCACCATGAGAATTTCCTCTATCACTTAAAGGTTCTCTAGTAGAAATACTATTTGGTGTATTACTCTTACCAACAAAAAATCCCACTTCGAATTTCTTTGTGTTCTTCATTTCGTCAGAAGCTTCTCTTACAATATTTGCCTTCATAATAATAACAAGCACACGCTCTAACTGTTGTACTGCCAGTAAACGTAAAGGATATTTAATCATTGCTGTAGTCCCATGTTCTTTCCCTCTTAATCGATCAAAGAACATATCGAAAACACAGCAACCTAAAAAGGCTTCTGTCTTACCACCACCGGTAGGGAAGTACAATAAATTTGCCACTTCGATATCAGCTTGAAGAAGAGTCGAATCATCTTTATATTCACTACGAATCATTTCACATATCAAAGACACAATAAATACTATCTGAAATAGTCTCCATCCAGAAATGTTTCTATGCTCTCCATCAATCTTGGTATTAAATGTCTTATTCATATAAATGAATGCCTTTTTTACCCAATCCTTAAATTCAATCTGCTTAATACCTCGATCAAAGCGATCAATCTCCTGCTTATATGTATCTAAATCCTTTTGAAATTTTTCCCTTGCCACAGAGGTCACAAATTTGGTTTGCTGAAATTCCTGCTCCCTTTTTGCATAATCCTTTAGCATCTCTGTATGGATTTTTCTAAGATTCCCAACTGGATTCTCAATTAATTTTTTAAATGTAATATATTGATTAAACTGATCCTTAGTTCTAAGACGATTTTGATAATACAAAGGAATATTATCTGTTTGAATCTCATTATTCTCGGGAATAAATTTTACTGATGTATTTTCTGCAACTGCATAAATTAATTGACGCTTTTTATAGCTATTTTTGAAATAGTCCAACTCAATATCTTGAAATTCTATTCCATCATCCCCAATGATCCGAATTCCTGCATTAAAAATCCTAGGTACATATCCAATATCTATATTATTCTGTGTTACAGTATTATTGACCATCTGTAAGAGAAATCTGTAAGAGTCTGCCTCCTCCGTGATGCTACAAAGAATGTCAATTTTCCAATTAGGATAGGACATTTCTTCCTTGGCAGTACTCCTCGCTTCAAAGCGTTTCTTAGTTTTCAAGTCCAAAAACGAGATATTCATATCTGGCACAATCCTGATTTCTTGCATAATCTGGTCTTTCAATACATGCAATTTTTCACTTATTAACCGTTCCAAACTTTTTCTTCCCGTTTTAAACTCAGAGGAGGAGATTTCAATTCCATCTCCCATATATTCAGCAATATCTATCGTTTTGTAGTTTTTGGGAAGAGGCAACTTTTGATCAGCATATTTATCACACAATTCATCTATTGTTGTGTAAGTCTGTCTATCCTTTTCAGAATATGACTGTAATACATATTCAACAGATTTCTCATAATTTGATGAAACAGAATAAAACAAAAGCCCTTGCGGAATGATGTGAATCGATCCAGTTGATCCCTTCTTAACAACAAAAGTAACGCTAATAGAAGGCACACTCTCAAATCTCGTCTCTGAGCTCTCTTTGTATCCTCCCGTCAAAGAATTATCCACACGATTTTCAGCAAGCATCCCCACCATAACACGCTTAGCAGGATCCTCACCTATCAATAAACCCTCTATATCACTACCAGATATTCGACGTGAATATTTAGATACAATATGCTTTGCCAAAATATTGTAATTATTTATCACCTTACTTCTCCTTTGCTTTTGTCAAAATTTCTTCCATCGGTGAATTAGTTCTCAAGTCGCTCAAGACATACAGAATATCTCTTGCTCTAGAACATGCAGTATAAATCTTACGAATCTGAATCTGCACCTTCTCCCTCTCATGTTGTCCAAGTTTTCCAATCTTCTCCCAAGACGCGATTTGTACTTTTTCTCCCTTATCGGTAAAAAAATAATTGTATGGATATAGACCAGCTACAATTACAGCCTTAAAATCCAATCCTAAAGAAGAATCGATTGTAGAAACTACTACTCCATTTGTCTTACTATACCGCACTTTAGATTGACCTCCATCGATTGGTTGAGTTATCAGTGAATAGGATATATCTTCTTTATCCATTGCCGATGTTAACCAGTACATAAAATGATAGTTTAATGATTTGTTATCCTTAAACGGAAATAGCACAGCAATATCAGAATATCCAACATGATATTTTGATACTATTTCCTTTATAGCCGCTAAAACAGAGACTTGTATCTTAGTTCTTTCTATTCCCGTCTGAATCTTAAGTGCTACCCCATCATGATTTCCTAGTTCAAATGAGTCATACGCAAATTCCTTCATACTAATCATATTCATTTTTTCCATATGTTTATTCATATAACAGAGCATCCGGTTCAAAAATGCTCCTATTTGCTTACTGTTACGATAATTCTTTTCAATATATTTCACACGCCCCGTAAAATCCAAAGTCACACCATTTATTTTTTTCCATGGTGCATCTCCTCTACGACTCTGCGAACGCACCGTCTGATTAAGGTCACCAGCCATCAAAAAAACTGCATTCTCACTCTTTTCCAAAAGCGCATAACATAGTTCTAAATAAATTGGTTCAAAAATTTGGACTTCATCAATAAAGATTGCTTTAAACCTCACCTTTATCTCTCCAGACCGAACTCTATTTAAGCATTCTTGTATTTCTTCTGGCGTTGCTATATTAGAATCACAACGTTTATGAATACAATCTTCAAAAAGTCTTTTAACAAGCTTATGAAGCGTCATTATGTATAAATTTCCATTATTCCCAAAATTTGCACAACTTTTCTTAAACACATAAGAATCTGCAAGGTTACTATTAAAACATGTTAGTAAAACTTTTGAACCCTTATATAAACTGGCATATTTAAATGCCTTTGATAAAAGTAACACACTCTTTCCAGCCCCAGGATTGGCAAGAAGAACCCTATGACCTTTTCCCATATCATTTACCTGAGCAACTTGATATTCGTCCAAAAAGAATGTCTTGTATTCCAATTCTTTTCCTGTTATCTTAAAGTCTTGCTCTGAAGGAATTGCCTTTGCTTGTATGACTTCCACATGTTCTTTCTCATTCATAATTACAGTATATTCAGGTGCAATTCTTTCAAAAATCGCACGGCATTCCTGTTCGCTAAGCTTCTTAAATTCTGAAGCATAGGGTTTTCTAGAACTCTTCGCAATATCAAGTTCACCTCTTCTAAGAATACTTTTGTTTTGTCCCAGCGGCGAAAGAAATTGCATATATACAAATGGAACCAAATCTTTCAACCCATCGCACTCTCCACGTAAAGACATAGGCTTCTCATTTGCAAAAATAATTGCATGTTTATATGGGAATTTTAATACCTTGTTATCCCCATCCCTTACGATAAGCACCTTGGAATCCAGCAAGCGCTTATATATCTTTTCTTCCACCATGAGTACATAATTTGAATAAGCATCTTTTAATGTTGGTTCCAACTTATTAGTATATATAGAAAATGTCAGTAACCCTTTATCTGGAGAAATATAAAATCCCATATGAACCTTTGCAGAACTCATTCCAACCGGATCTATTCCTATCGCAAAATGGCCATCACTTAGATTTTGCGCAGCATTCCTCAATAAAGCCTTTTCTTCTTTTGTAATATGTTCTTTTCTTTCAAAATCTTTCGGCCACAATCTAAGAGCCATTTTCTCACCTCTATTTAATGTTAATAGTTTGTAACTAAAATCTCATCTATTAAACTTCTCTTTTCAACATCTGCACTCACATACCTACGAGCTTTGACTATTTCAATGTTATAATCCTTATAAAGTTCTCTTGTAAAACTACAGCTCGAATTTGATAGCATAAACTTTACTCCCTTCGCTGTAAGCGAATCACACACGGTCTTAAGTTCCTTTTGCTTTTCTTCATCAAATCCATTAACTGTATAACTTGTAAAAGTTTCATCTCCATTTTCTGGTGGCATATATGGTGGATCAAAATATACAAAAGCACCCTCCCTAATATATTTCAGTGCATTTTTATAGTCTCCACAACGAATATCTATTCTATTAGTTGAAAAATACTCATGTATAGCACGAATTCTCCCTGCATTTACTATCTCAGGATTTTTGTATTTCCCACATGGTGTATTAAAATTCCCTTGCTTATTTACTCTATATAAGCCATTGAAACAAGTTCGATTAAGATATATTGTTCTTGCAGCTTTTTCCACATCCGTAAGAGCAGAATATATAGTTTGATCTCTGTCCCATTTACGTATTTTATAAAAATATTCTATTGTGTTACTTGCTTTATGTATTTCCAGCAACCTAATAAGCTCCTCGGGATTATCTCGAATTACCTTATAGGCATTAATTAACTCTTCATTAAAGTCGTTAATTACGGCATATTCTGGTTGTAACCCTAAAAGAACAGCCGCTCCACCCATAAATGGTTCATAATATCTGGTGTGAGGAGGAATTAATGGCAGAATTACATCTAATAACTGTCGTTTACCTCCTCCCCATTTAAAGACAGGAGATAACCTTTCCTCATTTTCACTCATAAGAATATCTCTCTTTCAAATTATTTGTCACACAAAACTAAGTTTAAACCCATTTATCACCCTCTTCTTCATACTCAATATTATCTTCATTACTACAACCAAGTCTTTTCCTTCATACATCATAGTGATCTAACCTACAGTTATTTTTTCATTTCTTCCCACTATACACATTTAGTATAGGTGTTCTTCATAAAATCGGGCTTATTTTTTCTGCTACAACTGAACAACTCCTCACAAATTTGTGGTAAAAGAATTGCGAACTCATTTCACAATTACCTATTTTGCTCTTTATCATTAACTTGTCGCATGTTATAACTATTTTTTAATAGCATAGTCTTCTTTTTTAATTCTTAACAGTAACTATCTCAGTCACACCACCAAAAAATCACTCCAACGCATAGAAATTTTTGTCAAAACTTCTTTATCATTCTCATCATTTATCAATTTTGTTATCGCACCAATCCCTATAAATATCAGTTTACAAAGCTCATTCTTTTTACATTTTAGATAATCATAGTCGTGTATATTTTTAGTCAAATACCAGTACTATTTAATGTATTTCTGTTCTAGGATAATATTGTATCACATTTTGTCAATAAGTGATATCTTTTCTTGTGAAATTTTCTTGTGAAATTTCTTTTGTCATGATAGTTCACTCTTTGACTAAGTCAACGTGTATAATATCCCCTGCAAAAATAAAATACATAGAGCCCATAACATAAGCCCCTAATTTTCCAAAAATGCATAAAAAGTCATATATCAACAGCGAATACGCTTACTTCCTATGTCTATTTCTTTTCCCATGACACTTCCACAGCGCCATGCTCAACTTCTCATTCCAACACTGCAGGATTTCTTCGCTGCACATCCACTCATCAACCCAAAGACCTCTTTGGACGATGCCGCTTTTGACTCTGTAAGACTCTATAAAGAGCTGCTTTTCGGTAATACCTTTGACACGGATCCGATAGCTCCGGCGGACATTTCAATAAGGCTTTTATCGCTTTGTATACCCGTGCACGTTTGGAAGATATCTGAAAAATTATTTATCGTTTCATATGTAGTCAGTTGGTTTTCGCATATGACGATAAGCAGACTCTTTCCTTAAATAGTTGCAACATTGTTATTCCTAAACTCGAAGGTGCTAAAATACATACTGGCCCTGCTCAATTCCAAAGTTGTACAGTTTATTTACAAAAAAAGAATTCAATTCAGTCAAAGTATTGCGCTCACATATTGAGAACATACCAATTCCTATGGTGAATACAGAAATCCAGGATAGAATCATTGCAATTACCGAACTTTTAATCCAAGGGCAAGCCATCGAGAAAGCTACTGAACTTTACGACGAATTAGATGACATGATTTTCGAGCTTTTCCACCTTTCAGACCACAAACGAAACACAATCAAAAAAGCCGTAGATGATGAGAACAAATTCTTAGTATAAAACAAGAGCCAATGAAGACAACCATATCTCCATTGGCTCAATCTCTTATTTGCCTTTTCTCTTGACAGCATTCAAAATATCTTTTTCTTCTACTAAAAAAGGACTCAGCTCTTCTTCTGTCATAAACATCTGCCCTTCAAAGACAGCGGCTCCTGCAACACCTGTATTTTCATTTCAATGCTGAGAACCAAGTTTTCCAGTCTTCTGTAATTCATCACTGGCCAGTACCCAATAAATCAAATCATCCCTACATACGCCTATCCAAATAAATACATCACAGCAAGAGGGCTTTAACTGCTGATAATGATATTTAAAAAAATTTGCCTTAGCTTCACTATGTAAGTATGCTCGACTGGATAAAGTGAAGATACATTTTCCTTTGCTGCTTTTATGAACTCCGGAAACAATGTCAAAATGTGCTTTTCGCCCCAAGTCTTACCAAAAGTACACAGTGCCATACAATCTCTGACCCGCCCATCAGCTATAAAAATTAATTCATTGTATTCTCATAATCATGCAATTCATGAAAAATATTGTCCACAAAAACAGTATTTCCTACGATTCGATAAAGCATAAAATATCTATGGGATAAAAAGTTTATACGTCTGTATCCTAATTCTTTCAACTTAGGATTGTCACATAGTTTCAATCTTCCGGCAATATTTGATAAACTTACACTTGTTGTCTCAAAATCATTAAGCAAATTTCTTGCCGCCTGCTCGCTTTTCTTTTCAAACAGAAGATACATAACGAATCTATCAAGCTCCTCTTGGGCACCTTCCATCATAACAACCTTATAATCCATACTTTGACCTCATATCGGAAATCACATCCTCTGCATCCCGATACTTTCCCTGTTCCCTGGATTTCTTCAGTTTTGCAAGCATCTCTTCTTCTGTCATCGGTGCATAAGGATTAGCCTCTGCTGTCTGCCTTTTTATCTCAAAAGGAAATCCATTCACCGCAACCGCCTGTGTCAAAAACATTCTTATAGCAGTTGTTGTATCAGTTCCCAAATCTCTAAACAACGAATCTGATTTTTTCTTTAAATCATCCTCTACTCTTACTTGAATTGTACTAGCCATGAATAGCACCTCCATTCCTCTTCTATTATAATGCCATCTCATTGCTGATTCAATACAATTGTACTGTTTTTGCATGGCAAAAACTTATTCAATGCAAAGTATCTGACCGTCAGCTTATCACCTACACATCTCTACAACATAAGCGCTCAACCCACTTGAAAAGGCAAAATGATTTTCATTCAAAATCTCACATGATTGAATCAAATCCCCCTTCTTGGCATTATAACAGAATATTACTTCATTATTACACAAATCAATTACAATTAAGTCCGAGTCATATACAACAACAAATTTGTCATCCCACATAATTATTTGGGCTGGCTTCGTGACAAAACAGTTTGGATGGAATATGCCACCATCTAATATCAAATAGATTAATGGTGTATGCAAGATTTTCTCTATGGATTTATCTCTTTGGATTTTTAATAATAAATCATCCTTTATTGCAAAAAATATCTGCTTTTCAAATGAATATGTCATATCAGAATACAATTCATCCCAATGTATGATTTCAATATCTGGTCTTGAAGAATCATATTTTATCTTTGCGCTTGCGCATAATATATGCTCGTTCATTTCCATGTACTTATAAAATATTACAATTTCATTATTTTCAAAATCATAGTCCACATGAATGATTTTTATTTCACTTTTTATCTGATAATTTTCACCAAAATCTATTATGCTGTTTAATATATTGCATTTATCATCATATGCATTAATAACATTATTTTCCAGCCCTATCCACACATTGCTTTTCATCGAATGAATATAGTGTATTTTCCTTTTTGATCGATTGATAGTTTCGCCGCCATTTTCTATATCATATATTATAGTCTTGTTTCGGAAGGTTAATGTATATAGCACATTTTTATAAATATGTACTGTTTGTGTCTCATTATCTATAAAAACCGTCTTTTTCGCTTCATCGAAATCATTTATGTCATATATGAAATACTTATTTGCTTGTAACACTCCCACATACTTATCACTAACTTTATTCACTTTCCTCCCTTTCAGTTTTTTCTTTACAGCCATAGCCTCCGAGCGAAAATGGGATATATCATTATTTTTGTATTATATTCTTTTTCGTATATACTTTTTTCCACACTTTTTGCATATAAAATAATCGCCCTTTTTTTCAAATATACTGTTTGGACCGCAACAGGTTAATCTATCATCATTCATTCCGGTACTTCTCCATTTCTATGCTCAAAAACCATCCATTTTTCATTCATATAAATTTCTATCGTGTCATCTGCCCATCCTTCAGGCAACACTTTCCTTATCCTTACCGATTTCATTTTGCCAATTACGCATCAAGAAGCCATTCGTAAAGACATACCGATTTGATGCCATCATAAGACACGTCTAGCCCTGTATCCAGAGAAATTACGATTTTTTCGTAATTATCCCTGATTTTCCTAAGCGGCTTTAGTTCTCTTTCACGCACATCCTCGCTCATCATTGATTCCGTTACTTGTATATAAATTTTATTTTCTGTGGTGCTTGCAATAAAATCAACTTCTGAATTATCTATTTTTCCTATTGCAACATCATAGGCTCTGCGCAGCAGTTCAAAATAAACAATATTTTCCAGCATATGTCCGCTATCGCGATTTCTGAAACCAAGGAGATAATTCCGAAGTCCTATGTCTACGATATAATATTTTCCAAGGGTTCTCAAATATTGTTTCCCCTTAATGTCAAACCGTTTTATCTCATAAAAGAAGTAGCTTTCTAAAAGTGCATTCACATATGCAGCAACCGTATGCGCACTTGGGGCACCCTTCCGCCTGCCATCCTCAAGCAAGCCTTCATTTACTAAAGCATTACCAATAGAGGCAATGGAAACATTGCTCCCAATATTGTCTGCAAGAAACAAAATAATCTTACGCAGAAGCATAGCATCCGTGATTCGCTTATGACCTCTTCTTTTTTCACGCTCCAGTATGTCTCTGATAACAACTGTAGAGTAGATGCCATCAAGGAGTGACAATGCTTTCTCCTGATTCAGGCCTATATCTGCAATTCCGGGCATACCGCCAAAACGCATATAGGCATCAAATACCTCTCGAAGTTCATACCTCTCACCATTTTTATCGTATGCGTGTCTGCGTATACCACCAAGTGCACTCTGCGTTTCCCTAACATCAAAATTGTGGAAATACAAGAACTCTGCAAAGGATAACGGCAGCATCTTTATCTCCACACATCTTCCTGAAAGATAGGTGGCATATTCCGATGATAGTAAGTAAGCGTTTGATCCTGTAATATAAATATCACAGTCAAAGTCAACACGAAAAGAATTCACCGCCTCCTCCCATGCGTAAACTCTTTGGAGTTCATCAAAGAAAAGATACATTCTCTTTCCTAAAACAGTTCTCTCCTTCACATAGTCATACACATCATCAGATGTCATATCCTTAAAATCATGAGACTCAAAGTTCATCTCGATAATCTGGTCATCAGATTTTCCGGTTTCCTTCAAATGCCCTACCATCAGCTTCAAAAGACTTGACTTACCGCAGCGCCTTATACCTGTTACGACCTTTACGAGCTCTGTATCCTGAAATCCGATTAGTTTATCCAGATACCTATTTCTATTTTTTAGTTCATGGGTTTCTATCATGATGCATTCCTCCAATTGTTTATAGCATAGCAGAAACTCATTAAAAAATCAAAGTTTTTGCACTAGAATGCAAAAACTTTGATTTTTCTACAATAAATGCATTTTGCATAAACAAAATGCCACGCTCGTCACAATCCTTACAATTTCCACCTTCTCATTCTCCAAAAGCCATCTCCAACAATTCCGAAGCCGCTTCAAATACATATTGCTCCAAACGTCCGGCAAATGAAACAGGTGATGCCAATACAAGCGTATCCAGTCTGGGATAATCAAATCCTTCCCCTATCTTCTGCCCCGTAGCAACAAGTATCAACGATTTATCACGAGGCACATCTTTCAGTTGTCTTCTTATGGTTTCATTTTCTTTATTGGAATTATCTCCATACAAAGTAAAAGCATAATCAGCAGCCCCCTGGACATTATCATAAATAAATTTCGCATGCTCCTTATATTTCGTGAGTACTACGGGTGTTCTGCCCTTTTTTATGCATTCCCTTATATCATCCAGAATCTGCGCATTTCTCACATCGCTATTGCTCACAAGAACATACGCCTCATTGATATCATTTTTTTGGCAGCAGTACTGATTACCCGAGTATATCGGGGAATCCCTAAATGGTCTATCCCTTGCTCCACTGTTCTTTCTAACGCTGTATATTGGTGCCGCACCGGTCCTAACAGCATATAATTGATTTTTTCAAGCTGATCGCTTCTCATAGGTGTGGCAGATACTCCATAAACATACTTTGCATTCACCTTTTTCAGGATTTCCTGTGCTGTAGCGGAAGCTGCTTGATAACATTCATCAGCGTATGTCAAGTAAGGTCTAAGAAATTTTTCGTTTTTTTCAGACCCTCTGCTTGTAATGTATTTTATCTCCCTGCAAAATGTCCTATCGTATCTTTCAAATCATCACTAAAATCATCCATCGTAATTGCACCTTCATTCAACAGTGACGTCATAATATAAAACTGATTAGTTCTGCTCATTTTACAATAAACTCCGCAATCCTTTTTGTCCTCCTTGATTCGTTTCTCAAGTTTCCAAAATTTATCCGACAGATTTCCTTCTCCACTGAGGATTTCAATATACTCTTTATTCAGCTTATCCATATAAACTTCCTGCCAGTCAGCGATCTTACACCGAAATAACTTCCAGTCTTTCTCAGAAAATCTGTTCATTAATCACAGCACCTCGCAATCTTTGTACCACACTTATCGCATAAACCTTCTATCACTACACCAGATCTGTCCTTCCGCAAATTGTATCCCGGCTTGAATGATGCATTTCCACAGTTAATACAAAACGCATTATGTAACCACATCCTTTTCGCTTCATCTGAATAATTATTCCATAACCAAATAGATGTAATATCTGTAGTTCCTCACCTTTTCGGAACTCATCTGCCTCCATCTCCTGCTTGATGAATTTTTCTATCGTATACTCATCACATCCGTCTTTCCAGAACTGCTCAGCCACTTCCTTATATTTTCCTGTGCATTTCATTACTGTGCCTTTCAAACCTTTGCTCTAATTTCTCACAAAATAATATCTTCTATTTTCCACTCTTGTCCCATCAATTCAACCGTTTCACCAACTTTATGTCCTGTAAATGTTTCTACAGCCTTAGGCAATGCTCCGTTCACCATATCATATTTATACATCTTCGTTTCCTTATCCGCATTACGAATCACTACTTTGCATCCAAGTATTACCTCAAACATATCAGCTGAATCTTCAGCATCGCTATTTTCATCTTCTGAATAATCAACGTCATCACTTTCTTCTGTCATATTCCTATCAAAATTTAGCGATGGTGTATCTCCCTGCATTATGGCCTCAATCGCATTGGAAAAAATATCTGTTATTTCTTCCTTTTCCAAACAATCGATAACTACAGATCCACCTACCGCATTTAGATAAGACATAGCTGGTCTTATATGATCGCGAACAAGGACATGCCTTCCTTCTTCATTGAATCTACGAAGAGCTTCTATGATAGCAGACATGACATCTGGATTAGAGGAAAATGTAAAGTTATAAAAAAACTCATTTATTTTTGAGTTCAAATCATTGCTGCCAATAATATTCAGGCTCTCAAAATGATTACTGGTATTCTTTGGATTGTACGTGTTGTGTCCTACCCACCAACACTTTGCCAATGTGTTTCTATAGAAACCACTTCGTCCAGAAGATCTGTAAAAAAATCTTGTTAGTATTGCACCAATTTCTTTCTGGGAGCTTTTAATTTTTTTCCCATACCCATATCCCCAACGTTTTCTCATGTATTCATAGAAAGTTGTATGAGCCAATCCTGCCCATAATCGCTCATCACTCGCCTGTGATTCACTGAGAAACTGAAGCTTTTCATAAAGAATTTTACAATTATAAAAATCTATTTCACCCGGAGATAAATCAGAATTCAAATCAGCTAACTTAAACTCTGTGACTTCTTTAAATTCAATAAAAGGATCCTCCCCACAAATATCTGTAATCCACTTATTAGTGGCTTCTGTATAATACTTGCCGTATACCACTGATAAATTTGCCTTCAGTGTTTCTAGAGCCTCGCGTTTCATTATGTACAATTTCATTTACGAGTCCTCCTCTGTAGTTTCATAAAATGCTGGAATCTGATGCAATGCCTTACTCAGCGGCAGTTCCATTGCCTCCTGCGCAAGCTGATAGGATGTCTTTTCAGCATTGAGAACCTCTTCCATAAACACAACTCCCCTTTTTGAGTAGGATTTTTCCAAAGACAAAAACCATTCTTTGTTGTGATATGTTTCCTCTCCACCTTCTTGTCTCAACTCCTCAAACACATATACCAGCGCAGGCAAAATAAGCATCGAATGAAAAAGCGCTTGTAATTCTGTTTTCGTAGAATACATTGCATAAACATCATAATCTCTGCTACCAAGACCGATTCTGATTTTGGAAGAATCCAGGTTTATTTCTGCCGGTCGATCATCTTCCGTTATTCTTTTATATATCGAAAATATTGATCCGGCATTTGTAAATTCCTCATAGTCCTTAGTGATATCCAAACTTGGCAGATTTTGATATGCCAATATGGAACCAGCAAATAAATTAAAAGTCATCTCGCTATAATCATCTACCCAGTCTGCACATGAAAAATTAGCAACATTCTTTTTCAAAATAACAAATGCCACAGCATCAAATGAACCATTTATTCTTCCAATAGGAATTACATGTTCAATGTGCTTAGAAACTGATCGTAACACTTCTCTATATGCTGTTGTACTACATTCCAAGTGGATAACATACTCAGCCTGTCCATTATTAATAAGCTTTTCCAATTCTTGACAGTTCATAGCAATATCAAAGGTTAATTTTAAGCTGTTAACTCCTTGCATTGTCTGCTCATAATCCACACTGAAAATGGATTCCACATAGTCATCTTTTTCATCACTCAATACTGGATAGGTAAATAATCTATTAGTTATGTTCATACACATTTACCTCCATAGCATAATCATGCGAATCTGCAAGCGTCACCGTTATCTTTATCTTTTCAGTCGATGACATCCCCACAGTTTCAATAAAATCACCATTTAATTTTGCAATCTTGCATCCATCAGACGGCTTTACGTCCTTTATGTGAATTCGATTTGACTTGCCATTTTCGCCAACTGTAACAAGCTCAATTCTTCCATACTCCACATCATGTGGTATTTCAAAATTAACCGAATATGTCCCCGTGCTTCTCTTAATAACACGAACATTCTTTAATGGACAGTTCGATTCTCCCCCTGGTTTCTTTTGAACAACAACGTCTTTTCCCTTGGGATCTGGTATTCCTCTATGCGAATCAAGCTTCTTTCTTTTTCTCTTTCCCTTCAGTATTCTCACCCCCGTTTCACCTGTTGGTCCAAGTGTTCCTTTTGTACTTGTTGACTCACTGCTTCCTTCCTCACCTTTACCATAAAAAAATCCCTTCGACGGTGTCCTTATAGGTCGTTCTAAAATATCTATATTTCCAAGATGATCATTAAGATTTTCTCTCTTATTATCCGAATCCCCAGTTTCAGCGGTCTCCGGTTCTCTTTGCAGAACCCCGCTCAGGCCTTCGACATCCATTTCATCATCACTGGTATGTTCTGCTAGTTCTGCAACAATAGATCGTATCCAGTCTTTAATTTCTTCATAGTATGCCTTTGCCTGCTTTGGATTAGAATGTCTTCCCGGCTCCCAATTATCATGAGCTACTGTTTCCATAGTTCTGAAATAACTGTTAAGTGCTTTTCCTTTCAATTCCAGAATACCAGTAAAGGGGACTAATTTTGATATATTTCCCAAGCGAAATAATTTCATTCCCGCCTTTCTTACAATCAATACCTTCCTATCCAGTTTTTCATTTGGATCAACGAGAATCCTTAATTCAAGCTTACCCATTCCATGGAAGTCTTTTGTATATGTGTAAACTCCCTCTGTACGCGTCAGTGCAAGATAATTTCCATATGTTCCCTTTGTTGCTCCAGGACGTTCATTATGTATTTTCTCCATATGACCTTTTAATGTAACAGCATTAATCTCTCTATCCTGAACTTTTACACGTAATTGTCCGTTATAAAATGACATCAAAAAGCTTTCCAATAGTGCAGCCGTTATTTCCACATCCCAATCACTTGATGCCTTAAAGCCATAAATAAAAACATCTGTTCCAATTTCCGTTCTTGTATTCATTGCATCAAGTTCTTCTATAGATTCCACCGGATTATTACCTTCTGGATTGCCATAATATCCAACCCCACTTGTCATTGATGTTCCTTCTCTATATGACATCAACCTTGATATACCCTGAGCGGCTCGCTCATGCTTTTGATTAAATGTTCTATAAAATACCAATCTGTAATATGAATTACTAAACGGAGCACTTTTTCCTATTCCAAAAGCACCAGCTTTGTCATCGCCTTTGTTTGCACCACCATCAATTTTAATTAATGCATTCCATCCATCAAAACTGAAATTAAATGGATCTCCCGGCTCTATGTACGGATCGGACAAACCTGTTGTATTATAGTCACTGATTCTAAGCATAAATCCACTCTCATGATCAGCCTGCGTAACTGCGTTTTTCAAAAATGTCTTTGCTTTTTCACTTTTTGATGCATCCCAAAAGTTCTTGCACTTCCTAAGAATCTTTCGATACTCCTCGATACCTGGAATCTGATTATCATGAACAAAGTAACGCTCAAATTCAACCAAAACCTCTGGATTATTATCATCTAATGCCGCATCAAGTGAGTTTTGACAATTTTCCCTAGCCAAAGAAGAAAGCTCCGTTCCATTAAAATTTTCAATACCTGCATCTGCAACACCTTTTACCTGTCCATCCTGATTGCCTGGGAAATTCCAACTAATCATCTTACTGTCCCTTTCTATAATTTCTCTATTGTCAATTCATTTAAATCATTGTAATTATCACATCGAATTTAACCATCTTTTTCATCATCCTGTGCCCATAGTAAGGATTCTCCATCTCCAAATGCCGAATGAATTCCAATTCCCGCACCAATTGCAGCAAAACCAATCCCCACAGCCCACAGTAGTTTAGTCCCCATCTTCTCAAGAAACTTCTTATTCTGTAAGTCTGCTGCAGCAATCTTGTCCGCTACCGCAATCATATCTTCTGTAATTGACTTTCGTTCTGTTTCAGTTATATTTTCTTTTTCAATCCTTTTAGCTAATGCATCAAGAATCGTTTGATAACCATTAATAACCGCCACTTGACTTTCCTTATTCTTTTCAAGAATATTGCTACATGCCTGCGTATATTGTTCTATTGTTGCCTTTCCAAAGTCCGCATATACCGGAAATTGATTGATGATAGCAATTGCCACATCCTTGTCCATATAAGGAATCATAGAAGCAAATTCCATAATTTTGTCTTTTGATACATTGCGAAAAGAATCTATCCCCAATACACGTTTAACTGCTTTTTCGTTGACATATCTTTTGGGCAACTTTTTTGACATAACCATCCCTCCCAATTTACTTTATTTTTCTCTTTTCACATAAGTCAGTTCAATATCATACCCAAGTGCTTCCATCATCTGCACAAATGTCTTATTAACCACACCATCCTGTTTCTTTATCACACGATTAACATAGGCCTTGGTGGTATCAATCTCTTCTGCCAGTTTTACCTCGATCTATACACTTAACTTTTACATCCGATTCAATATTGTTCTTAACCACAATTTATATCCTTTATCGAAAAACCAAGTTGTCTTATTCGTATAATTTATAGTACATCAAAATCAGCAATTTTTCAATAAAAAAGGAGCCAATCAGACTCATCATCCGACCGGCTCCTAACCCTAAATACTTATAAACTTCCTAACCTTATCCTTAAACATCCAGACAATCTCCACATGCTCTGGATCCGTAACAATCACCTTATCAATCAGTTCCTCTGCTCCGGAATATTCTTTCATCACACCTAATGCTTGCTACAAACTATCCTCCTTAGCATTTCCCGAATTCTTATGCCTGTCATCGTATCTTTTCCACCTTTTAGCGTTCCAATAACGCTTGTACGTTTCTTTACCCGGCCCGTCTTTGTTTCATATGCCGGCGGTTCTTCATCCACTCTTAAGAAGCGGTTTAATTCATCCTCCCACTGTGATATGAGATCCGTACTCTCCAGCAAAATCAGGGTATTTACTTTTCTCTTTGCAATCAAATAACTGCATACTACCGTCTTGCCGAAAGCAGTTGCCGCACTGAGAATTTCACAATCAAACTTCAGCAGGCGTTGGGCTGCCAAGTCCTGCTGCATTTTTAATTCTCCCTGAAACAAGACACGAACCGGCCGGCCCTTTTCTCTTCGATCTTCTACATCATAATCAATTTCCGACTTCTCGCATTTATGGATTACTGCTTCCAGCAATCCTCTTGGAATCTTAATGTAGCCCTCTATATCCATCCCTAAATAAATCATGCTGAAATTATAATAATTGGAATATCCCAAACGCTTGTTCTTGTAAAAAACAGGATTATCAAACGTGGCCATACAGCGTATCTGATTTTGCAAACGGGGTTTCAGATTTAATGCATCGATATAGATTCCATCTGCAAGAACGATATGTAATTTTCCCGTCACATCAGATGCTGCAAAATCATCCTGTTTTTTCCACGGTTTGAGACGCTTTGCAGTATTTAAATAGTGGGAAGTTCCATGCTGGATGATTAGTTCCCCTTGCCATTTTGTAATATATTGTTCCACTTCATCCCGGGACAATTTCCTTGTTTGAAGCAATCGTTCCCACTGGTTTGGATACGCATTCCAATTTTCATCTACAAAAGCGCTGTTTCCATTTTTGAGAGCCTGTCCTTGAAGCGGTAAGGCAATCAGATTTCCGATAGAATTGATTTCATCCTGGGAAGGATACATGCGGTCATAATAACGAAAGGATTTCAGATTAATGGTAGCTGCCCCCTTATCAAGAAGCAAAAAGCCAAAATTTCTCACTGTTTCAGCCGAAATCGCTTTCCGAAAGAAAATCCATACATGTGCGCCTCTCCCTGAACGGGAACGCTCTACAAGCGCATCAATCCCATTTTGACTGCATATTAAGCGGAGCGCATCCACCTCCTCATGCCAGGCCCCATCCTCATTTGCGAAATCTTTCTTTTCCGCATCCTTTTCATGATTATCAAAATCAAATACCAGAAACCTGCAGGTTCCATCCAAAAGCAGCGGATATACGCCTATCACATCCGTCCCATCCTCCCGGTAACCAACCAGATGGTTCACAAGAATATCCGGTGTCAGCTTCATCCAGCTTTTAGATTCACAATCTTCACAATACTTCTTTTCACCCTTTTGCTTCGGGCACAGCGCATGATTCCAGCGGTTATTGCATTGTGGATAATAATTGCCGTTTTTAGCTCTCCTTGCAAATACATCCTCCCTTCCCCAGAACATAGAAAAAAATCGGGTTGCCACATTCCTATCAATATACTGCTGAACAATTCTGGCACCCTGATCTAATTCATATTCCTCCGCCCTGAAAGGAGTATCTTTAAATACTTCACTGGCAGCATATGGTATATTTTCTTTTTTAAGAAGTTCTCTGAGTTCTTTGTTTTCTCTTTGTAACTCTCTGACTATTTTCCTAAGGGAGTCCAAATTATAAGATTCTATATTCATTTACATCTCCATCCACTGGACAAATGCCGTCTTATCAGAACTATTATACCCGGCATTCCTATAAAAATTTAAAATTTCCTCTTCTTTCGATCCGGTGAGCAGCATCATTTTATAGCAGTTATTGCTCCCTGCAATCTGCTTCGCATAATTTAAGCACGCAGTAGCATACCCTTTCTTACGATAGTCCTTATGGGTTACCACATTCTCAATAAATGCATATGGCCTCACATTCCTTGTTAAATTCGGTATTATCACGCAGACACAGGAGGCCACGATTTTGCCCTCCGCTTCACAAATGATAAGATGATGATTTTCGTCTCCAATAATATAATTCCAAGTCTTATTTAATCGCTCCGACTCTTCCGGTACACTTGTTTCATGAAGAAACAAATATAGCTGCAAAATTTCTTTCAAATCATTTTTATCCGCTTCTCTAATCATAATAAACCCCATAATTCCTTTTTCACTTTTTAATCACATTGTTATTATCAACTCTGCTCGACTTAACAAGATCATTTTCCCTTATACCCAATGCTTCAGGAAATCACCTGCAACCACTATTTTGCTAGCCGTTAAATATTTGTTTGCGTATTTTATTGCATCATCTTGTTATCCATTACTCATTATCCGTTATTTCCCAGTGTCCACTAAAGCCACTTCCAATATAATTAACATTATCCATTTCTTTTATATGACGCTTAATTGTTCTCGTGCTTACACCTAATGCCGTTGCAATCTTATCAGTACTTATTGTACTATCTTTACGAATCAACTCAATTATTTGAATATTCAGATTGTCTTGAGTGACATCTTGAGTGACATCTTGAGTGACATCATAATTTAGGTTCGGCATAACTACAGTAAACTGATATCTATCTGAACGGAATGACGGTTTTTTACTCTCTGTGTAATTTATTTGGAATTCATATCCACTGATAATTTTTCCAAATCCACTACCTTTACGCTCCATATATCCAAGCCTATTGAATACATCAGCAAGAATAGGATTTCTTCTAGTGGAAGGTACCGTAAGTGGATCTCTTTCTTGAATTAATGAGCCATCTGGCATTCCTCCTGGAGAGTAGATTTCCATTCTGTCATCATATATGTCAATATGGACTTCACTTCCATTTACCAGATAATCACGATGAGCCAAAGCATTTACAAGTGCTTCGTGATAACTTCGTTCTACATATTCCGGCATTTCTTCTCTTGAATTAGCAGTCTTACGCCATTCCATCTTGTACAAAACAATCTAGAGCAAAGAACAGGACTTTCATCAGCAAGCAATGCTCCTGCATTAGTTAATTCCCCTTGTTCATTTACAAGTCCAAAAGAAATAAAATCTTTTTCGTCAAAACTACTTCCTGTCCACTTCTTATATCTTTCTTTAAGCTTTGAAAATGCATAATCATCTGCCTTATAGGTTGAATTCTGTGAATCATATGAAGTATTCTTTCCTCTGAGAACAAGACGAGTTAATTCAGCTACGCTTGCCTTTACACTTTCATTTCCAACACGTACATAAGCTTCTAATACTCCATCTCCCGAATAATAATACGGCGTCTCGTTACCTTTATAAATATCAAGTATGACCAAAACCTTTCCATCATCAGTTTTATGAAATCTAAGTTTAAATTCTGGAATTGGATCTAGTCTTGTTTTTACAGCTTCACTAATTTTTTCCGCATCTCCTTCTGAATCTTCTAAACCAATAATCTGCCCGTCATCAGAGATACCAAAAATCAAAGCCCCACCAAAAGTATTGGCAAATGCGCTTACGCTTTTACACCAGCTCTTCGGTTTCTTTTCTTCCAACGCAAGCTTCTTATCATACTCGGTTGCTTCACCAATTAAGTCTTTTATATTCATAACAAACATCCACTTTCTGATTTTATTTATAGTCTATGTTTCATTCGTGTTTTCATACAATTTATCAACTTCTGCCTCATAGATACTTTCTGTCACAGAATCAAACAGCACCCATTCTACAAGGTCAAAGCTGTTTTCATTATCTTGCAAAAATCTACTTACTGTCTTTACCGCAATCTTAGCTGCAAATTCTACCAGAAAGCGATACCCTCCAGGTAGCCTACCGGACTGCTGCCTGTGCCTTCTACATAGTCATGCCGCAATCCGCATTGTGCAAATCCTACTGCTTGCCCATCCCATATGGAAAGGAATACAACACTGTCATTCTTATTCATGCACTGAAAAAATTCCTGCGTCAGCTCTTCCACCGTATGGGATTCCCACATCTGTATTGCCAAGCCTGCAACTATTGCAGCATCTTCACTGATTGCTTTCCTAATCACCATTTCCGTTCTCCCTTTAAATTATCTGCACCTCAATAAAAAATATTATCTATTTTTATAATAATAACAGTTTCCTATCGCATACTATTTGGCACACTTCTTCACCGTAATCAGTATGCATTCTCTAACACTCCCACCCGCATTTTTTCATATCCACATGGGTATCATCCTTCCATGCCACACCCTCTTCAAGCAGCAACGCCCTTTGCTCATAAAAATGGGGCGCCAGCCTTCCTGCATGATTCACAACACGATGGCAGGGATATTCTCCATAATATTCCGCCATGCTAAGAACCCTGCCCACAAGCCTTGCATTTTTATCCCTTCCGATCAGTCTTGCTATCTGCCCATAGGAGGCAACCTTTCCTTCCGGTATTTCTTCCACTACCGATAGTATTTCGTAAATCAATTCTTCTGTAAGAATCCCAGACATATTCCCACTCCTTACCTTATAAAGCTGTTCCCCGGGCAGGAATAAAAAAGGCCGACATATCCACTTTCTCCATGGAAAGAAGCTGCACCTTCTTATCCATACCGCCCGCATAGCCCGTCAGGCTTCCGCCTGCTCCAACCACCCTATGGCATGGTATAATCAGAGAAATAGCATTGTGCCCCACTGCAGAGCCCACTGCCTGGGCAGACATGTTTCCAAGTCCCTTTTGCTTTGCAATTTTCCCGGCAATTTCTCCGTAGGTCATCGTCTTTCCATAAGGAATCTGAAGCAGGATTTCCCATACCTCTTTCCGGAAAGGGGTTGTTTTCATAACCAACGGCGGGATGAACCCCGGGTCTTTTCCAGAAAAATAAATATCCAGCCATTGGTGTGCCTGTTCAAAAACCGGCAGTTCCTTTTGCTCACAGCCCTCTGCTAAAGTTGCGCCAAAATATTTCTGTCCGTCGAACCATAAGCCTGTCAGCGCTTCCCCGTCACTGGCAAGGGTAATCCCTCCAAGGGGGGAATCATAGTGATTTGTGTATTCCATTGCCCAACCTCCAAATATTTCTATGTGCAATATATCTATGTGCAATATATCTATGTGCAATATATCTATGTACAACCTATACATGTGTCATTATCATTACATTTTCAGAAAGTTCTTTTACCACATTCATCACTTTCTTCCTTACTATCTTCTTTCTTATGCCGATACCTGCTTTGCATAAGCCTTTTTCCTGACTATTACTCCTAACTGCTCTCTTTGCCTTCTTGTCCATGCCCCGGCATACCGCCCTGCTTTATGCCAAACTTTCCCCGCATGGCAAGCAGCGCTTCCACCTGTTCCTCTGACAAAAGATTCTGCTTTCCCAAAATCTTATCCGTAATCATCAAAATGTTGGCATAATACTCCATGGACTCCAGCCGGTAATAAGCCGTATATGCGTCACTTCCCCATGTGACCGCCCCGTGATTTGCAAGGAGAATACCGTTATGTGTATGAAGATAAGGTGCAATGGCCTCTGGCACCTCTTTACTGCCAAGCTCTGCATAGGGCGCTACCGGCACATCCCCCAGGGTAATAATGGCTTCCGCCAGCACCGGCGCATTCAGCGGTATTCCCGCAACGGCAAAGCAGGTACAAATGGGCGGATGGGCATGACACACCGACAGAATATCCGGATTGTCCCGATAGGCCCGCAAATGCATCTTCAGCTCGGAAGAAGGCCGATTGCTTCCCTCTAACACGTTGCCGTCCAAATCCACCTTTACCAGCATTTTTTTCTTCATAAAGCCCTTTGATACACCGGTAGGCGTGGCCCACACTTCATTCGTGCCTGTCCGAACGGAAATATTTCCATCGTTAGCAGCCACAAACCCTCGCACATACATGCGCTGCCCAATATCAATGATCGCTTTCTTTGCCTGCTTCTCTGTCATATAGTCCATGTTGATTCAGCCTTTCTTTGCCTGTTTTTCTTTTTCTCTTTTAAAAAATTGTGTTATTACATTTTTTTTATCTCTAAAAACTCCCATCGCTTCCATCTCCATCAGGAGCCTCCCCGCTAAATCCTGCCTGCCGCCTGCTTCTTGCGAAAAATCTCTTTCAACGACTCCGTATAAGGCGCTCTGGCAATCCCATATTCCGTAACGATACCTGCAATCAAATCATGGTCTGTCACATCAAAGGCCGGATTATATACCTTGATTCCTTCTGGCGCCATCCTTTTTTCATACCACATATCCGTCACCTCATGCTGGGGACGCTGCTCGATTGTAATTTCTGCTCCCGTTGGTGTCTCTAAATCAATTGTGGAGGTAGGTGCGCAAATATAGACAGGCACGTGATAACGGGCTGCCACGGCTGCTACTACCGAAGTTCCAATCTTATTGGCAGTGTCACCGTTTGCCGCCACCCGGTCACAGCCTACGAACACTGCATTTACCCATCCGTTTCTCATAACTGCCCCGGACATGTTATCACAAATCAAAGTCACATCCACACCGGAAGCTGACAGCTCATAAGCCGTCAGCCTTGCTCCCTGCAGAAGGGGCCTTGTTTCATCTGCAAAGACACGGAAATGATATCCTCTCTCCTGTCCCAGATAAATGGGCGCCGTGGCAGTTCCGTATTTACAGGTAGCAAGCTGCCCCGCATTACAGTGGGTCAAAATGCCGTCCCCTTCCTTTACCAGAGTCAGTCCGTATTCCCCAATGGCTTTACAGACACGGATATCCTCTTCCTTCATGGCGATGGCTTCTTTCTTTAATGCTTCTTTAATCTGGGCAACAGGCTTTTGGACATTTTCCACACAAACCTGCTCCATCCTATTTAATGCCCAGGACAGATTCACCGCCGTAGGCCTTGCCGAATTCAAATATTCCTTCTGACGGCAGAATTCCTTGTAAAAAACCTCATAATCCTCCGTATCCACCTGTTTTGCAAGCAGATAAATCCCAAAGGCCGCTGCAATGCCGATAGCCGGCGCTCCCCGGACCTTCAGCAGATAAATGGCATTCCAGATTTCCTCTCCCGTCTGCAAAGATATGATTTCCGCTTTTCCCGGAAGCTTTGTCTGGTCAAGCAGCTTCAGTGCGCTGTTTTCATCATCCAGTTCTACTGTTTCGTATTCCATAATGCTTTTATCGCTCATGTTGCTCTCCTTGCTATTCTAATTGTTCTTATAAGTCATATTAGCATTTTTGGGGTGGTATCGTCTAGGAATATTTATATCCTTGCTTTCAGTTTTCTACTTATTGCTAAATCCAACGGGGCCAACTATCATCATGATTGCCAGTATCGAAATTCTTCTAATTTTTTTAACATGCTTCCATCTCTATCCTATCATGTCAAAAAATTGACATCTTCGGTATTATCCATTAAAATGTAAGTGTGAAGAACTCTTTTTACAGATTATAATGATGAAGGTGATAAAATATGGTTAATGTTCCAATGAAATCTACAGCTCCTTTAACCAGGCAAACGATTCTGTCAATCAATCAGATTAAGGTTCAGGGGCCGAAATCATCTCAGGATATTGCATCAATAAATAGCAATGCATTACAAACTTCTACTGCCCCAGCATCGCATGATAATAATTCCTTTCCTGCGCAGACATCCGCACCATCATCAGCATGTCAGGGTCCGGCAAGTTCTGTGCAAAATGTTCCAACACAAGCATCTAAACCTATTCCTCAACTCATTCATACCGTCCAAAAGGGGCAAAAAGTGCCTTTGGAAGTTTCGGGAAAGTTATCGACGATTAAAGCCTGCTTAGGTTGGAATACAACTAATTCTAATTGTGATGTTGATGTTTCCGCTTTTTTGCTCAATTCAACTGGTAAAGTAATCGGTGACACATGGTTTGTTTTTTACGGGCAGACTCAAAGTCCTGACAGCAGTACCGTATTCCGTGTAGATGCCGGTGCTGACCGGGAGATCATTTCAGTTGATTTTACCAAGCTCAATCCTGCTGTTGCAAAAATTGTTTTTGTACTGACCATCAATGAAGCTTTAGAAAAGAAATTAAATTTCAGTATGCTGAAAGATGCCTATATACGCATTATTGATGTGCCTACAAACAATGAACTTGTCAGCTTCAAAATGGATGAATACTATTCCAATGTCACATCCATGATGATTGGAGAAATTTATATCCATAATGGCGCCTGGAAATTTAATGCTATCGGAAATGGCGTTGCAAGGGATCTTGCAGGCTTATGTGAATTATATGGAGTTCAGGTAATCTAAATATAATAGGAGGAATACTAATGTTAAAATTCGAAACAATCAATGAATTGACTCTAAAAGTTACATGCACAGGCAGCGATGTACTTTTCGCCAAAGCTGGAGCCTTTATTGCAGGTGAAAACTCTGGTGGCAAAAATTACAAATTTGAAAAGGTTCTTCTTGGACCTCAAAATAACATCGGTCAGGCTTTACTTGGACAATTAGCCAGAAGGGTGACTGGTGAAAACCTACCCCTTATGAAGGTAAATCTGAATGGTGACTCTGTTACATATTACGCAAATTATGGTCAGCATGTTGTTATTTACCACTTAGAGCAGGGAGAAACGATTTCTGTTGAATCAGAAAATATCCTTGCTTTTACTCAGGACTGCGATTACAGTGTCAGATTCATTGGTGTGGGCATTCTTTCCCAAAAGGGTCTGGCCACCTCCACACTTACCGCCAGAGGAAATAATGCTTATGTGGCCGTTTTATCAGATGGTAATCCAATTGTTATCAGTAACGTAATGTCTCATGATACCATTTCGGTGGATCCAGATGCCGTTATATGCTGGGTCGGAAATGGTCCTTGCGATCCACAAGTAACTGCTGACGTTTCCTGGAAGACCTTTATCGGGCAGACCTCTGGAGAATCCTATCAATTCGAATGGCATGGAAATTCTGCTGTTACCGTAATCATTCAACCTTCTGAGCGAAGGAGTGGAGTCAGGGTAAGTATGGACTAATTGATGAATGAATGAGATATGAAATAAAAGCGGAGCTCATGACAGTTCCGCTTTTATTTTTATACACTCCTCCAAGACTGCTTCTGAAAAGATGCTATTTGAACCGACTTCATGTATTTCTTCATCAACTCCATATTTTTTCTTGAATCCATCTGGAACAAAGCCTCTATCTGCCCTTACAACCATAGATATATCAAATTCACTGTCACCTGCAGCAACAACAAAATCCGGCTTAAGCATAGCTCTCAGTCGTCCAATTGCAGCGCCCTTATTTAGACTTGATGGTATCACATATACCTTCTCACCATTATTGAACACATCTACCAAATCGGTATTAAGCTGCGCTTTTAAATCGAATACCACCTTCTCAGGTTCGTTACATTTCGTAAAGATAAACAAATTTTCTATTAATCGAAGTTCAAATTTTCTCCGCCAATCTCCTTCTAACAACTTCAATGCCGTATTGATGGCAGCAGTACTCAAAGATACTAATCTTAAAGATTCCTGGTACCATCTTTCGTCCTTCACTCCATCCACCAGTAGAACACCACCGTTACATACAAGCGCATATTTAAAATTTCCGATTCCTAAATTTATACGCTCATACTGCTCTATTGTTCTGGTTGAGGTAGGAACGATCAGAATTTCTTTTTTTACTTTCTGCAATAGTTCGTATGATTTGTCCGTAATGAACGAAACTTCTCTTCCTTGATATATTTCAACATTTCTCTTTGCAGGTCCGATATCATGTTTATATGAATATATCAGTGTATTATCCAAGTCTGCATTAAAAATAATCATTCCTCTTTCTCCTAATAAAAAAGGTGTGATACAGATAAACTTTACCACACCTTTCCTATACTTCCCAATCAACTATTTCTTGGAAACAATTGCTTTTCTAACCATATCAACAGGGATAATCAGTATTGCTAAAGCCATTGAAACAAGTAATGCTTTTACATTAAGTGTTGTTGTATTAAATACTTTACCTCCTATTTCAATGATTACTGTCTGTAATACAAATATGGCTCCCATAACAAACACAAAGTTTTTATTTTCACCGATATGCTCAAACACATTGAATCTTTCAGATCTGGTATTCAAACTATTAAAAATAATAGAGTAGATGAAAAACGCAAACATGAACGTCTTCTTATACAATTCCGGATCTGCACAGCCAGCAGGGGTAACAAAATCTGTAATACCAGCAATATTCTCTAAAATGAGAATGGAACCTAAGGTAATGAATATTGAACTTGTTCCAATTGCTGACTTAATATAAGTTGTTAAAATATTATCTGTTCTAAGCGCCGGCTTCTCTTCCATATATCTATCAAGAATAGGTTCTCCACCAAAGGCCATTGCCGCAAGCGTATCCATAATAAGGTTAATCCATAAAATCTGGACAATGGAAAATGGCTCTGTCCATCCAAGAACAGGTGCAATAATATTCATTAACAGTGTACTGATATTTACTGTCAACTGGAAAATCAGGAATTTTCCTACTGATTTAGCCATTGTCCTACTATTAAGGACACAATCTTTAATAGAAGTTAAGCTGTTATTAAGGATAACAACATCTCCTGCTTCCTGGGCAACAGCTGTACCGTCCCCCATGGCAAAACCAATGTCCGCCTGCTTAAGAGCAGGCGCATCATTCACTCCATCACCAGTCATGCCACAGACATCATCTAATTGCTGTGAAATGGAAACAAGTCTCTTCTTATCAAGTGGTTTTGCTCTACTTACCACTCTAAGATTTGGAAGTTTCTTCTTGAGTTCCTCATCAGACATTTTCTCTAACTGCTCATGAGTGAGAACCACATCTTTCTTTTCATCCTTTAAGATACCTGCTTCCTTAGCAATTGCAACAGCTGTCTCTTCCGCATCTCCAGTTACCATTACAACCTGGATTCCTGCACTGTTAAGAATTTCAACAGTTTCAACGGCATCTGTCCTGACATTATCTCTCAGGCAAAGAACTGCCATTAAAACTGTTTTTCCATCTGCAATCTTTGCTACTGATAAAAGTTTCATCGTCCGTTTTGCTTCCGCAAGCATCTGTTCTTCTACTGCTTTTTTATTAGCAGAAGTAAATTCCTTCTCTTCTCCATCTGGAAGCATATAGTGTGTTATCTGATCGATAATATTTTCGGTAGCGCCTTTCCAATATACCAATCCATTTTTCAAAGTAACAGTTGCACATTTCTTTTCTGAATCAAATCCACTAATGTCTTTTACCTTATCCGGATCATTTTTAGAATCATCATAGCCATTATTCAACGCATAAGTCAAAAGTGCCCTATCCATATTATTACTGCCAATGGCCTTTCCTTCCGATAGCTTTGCCAGGTTATTCAGTGTAATTGCTTCAATGAATTCCCTGTTTTGAATACTGTCTGCAATCTTACCTTCACCAGTGATAAACTCAACAAGAGATAAGTTACCCTGTGTAATGGTCCCTGTCTTATCACTAAATAGAACGTTCATATAAGCCGAATCAGAAAATGCAGCTTTATGGCTAACCAGAATGTTCTTTTTATACATAGATTCTGTGTTCATAGACTGAACTAAGCTATTCATCATTGGAAGACCTTCCGGCACTGCCATGATTACAATGGAAGCCATTAACATGACAGCTTCTGCAATCAGCAGAAGAACCGATACTGCCGTGATTGCTTCATTTGCTCTAAGAAGCGTAAGCCCGACATGTAAAACACCTGCAATTGCCGCAGCTGATACACCCAATTTACCAATCCCTGCAGCTACAACCTCCAGTTTCAGGCTGGAAGTATCTTTTCTCTCTTCTTCTTCATCATCCGTTAATGCTTTATTGATTTTTCCAAGCTCTGATGCATCACCGATTACCGTTGCAACCATATAACCTTCACCAGAAGTTACTACGGAACCCATAAATATTTTACAGGCAGATGCATAATCTGTAGATTCTGCTTCGTCCAGATTTATAGCAGCTGTTTTAGTCTCATCTCTGGATTCACCGTTTAGCGCAGCCTGTGAGACTTTGATATGTCCTTCAAACAATACACCATCCACAGGAACCTTGTCTCCTGCCTGAACCAGAATAGTATCTCCTTTCACGATTTCACTTGTAAGAATATTAATTAACTTGCCATTTCTCATAACTTTGGCATAAGTCTTGTTATATTCCTCTTGAAGCGCTTCGCTTCTTGAACTATTTCTATATTCAGACAAAGTACTGAATCCCGTAGCTAAGGCAATCGCCAAAATAATACTAACGATTTCAACAACATCGTTCTCACCTGCCAATGCCGGAACAAAAGCACCTAATACGGACAGGGCAATTTTCAAAACCAAAGCAGCACATAATACTTTAATCCAAATATCATCGAATGCGCCGATAAACATCGACCAAAGTGACTCCGCTTCTTTCTTTGCAAGTTCATTTGTACCAAAATCCTGCTTACTCTTGCTTACCTGAGAATCAGAAAGACCTCTCATCAACTCTTCTTTGTTCATGTTACTCATTATAAATAAATGACCTCCTTTAAAGCAATAAATAGAGAGAAACTATCGAAATAGCCTCTCTCTTTCCCGATAGAAATTTTTAGTTTTAAGCATATCTGCTGCTAAGTTCACCCAGACCTGGATCATTTGTTCCCTGGCCCACTGCACTAAATTTCCACTCTCCATTATGTCTGTATACTTCACCAAATATCATTGCGGTCATCCCCGAATAGTTTTCGGTCAAATTATACTTACACATCTCATTATTATTTCTTGCATCCACTAATCTGACAAATGCATTCTGAATCATTCCAAAATGCTGTTTTCTTTGAACTGCCTGATAGATATTTACAACAATAACAATTTTATCGTACTCCTGAGGCACGCTTGCAAGATCAATTATGATCTGCTCGTCATCCCCCTCACCTGCACCGGTAAGATTGTCTCCCTGGTGGCTGACAGTTCCTGATTTATGTTTTAAATTTCCAAAATAAACCAAATCTGCCCTATCAACTAATTTTCCATTCTGTAACATAATTGCTGACGCATCGCAGTCGATGGTTGTGGCTGGTTTTGATGAACTGAATAAAGAACCTAATATTCCGCCTCCGGATAATTGTTTTACCTCATCCCATCCAAGACCCACAATAATCTTTGATAATCCCGCATTATCTTTAGACAGGCTTACTTTCTGTCCTTTCTGTAAGCTAATTGACATGCTCTTCCTCCTATTCTACATCTACTCCGTAATTATTACATAATGCTGCCAGACCGCCTTGAAAACCGCTGCCAATCGCATTGAATTTCCATTCATCACCATTCTTATAGAGTTCTCCAAAAACAGCTGCAGTCTCTATTGAAAAGTCCTCACCAAGATCATATCTTAAAAGTTCTTCTCCTGTTGCCTCATTACAAATACGGACAAATGCATTGGATACCTGTCCAAAATTCTGATTTCTTTTCTCTGCATCATAAATTGTTACAGTGAATGCAATCTTTGTAATATTAGCAGGAACCTTTGACAGATCAATTTTAATCTGTTCATCATCTCCATCTCCAGCACCTGTAAGATTATCGCCAAGATGCTGGACACTTCCGGATGGATGAGTCAGATTCCCGTAAAATACGAAGTCTTTCGGATCAGACACCTTTCCTGCATCAGTCAGCAGGAACGCAGCTGCATCAAGATCGAAATCTCCACCTGTATCAAATGAATTTACATCCCATCCAATACCAACAATCACATTGGTAAGCCCTGGATTTCCTTTCGTCAAACTTACTTTTTGACCTTTCTGTAAACTTACTGGCATATTCTTCCCCTCCTTATGCTACTTCAATTCCGTAGTGTCCACAAAGAGCCGCAAGACCACCCTGGAATCCACTTCCGATAGCATTGAACTTCCATTCACCATTATTTCTATATAACTCACCAACAACAACTGCTGTTTCAATTGAGAAATCTTCTCCCAGATCATATCTGATCAATTCTGTTCCATTTGACTCATCAACCAGTCGAATAAACGCATTGGATACCTGTCCAAAGTTTTGATGTCTTTTCTCTGCATCATAAATCGTAACAGTAAAAGCAATTTTCTCAATATTTGCAGGAACTTTTGACAAATCAACCTGAACCTGCTCATCATCTCCCTCTCCGTCACCTGTAAGGTTGTCACCCATATGCTTAACAGATTCACTTGCATGTACCAGATTGCCATAGAATACGAATTCTTTCTCTGATGGACACTTACCATCTGCACCAAGCATAAATGCAGCTGCGTCAAGGTCAAAATCAGAACCTGAATCAAACGCATTTACGTCCCATCCAAGACCTACCATAATGCTCTTAAGTCCAGGATTTCCCTTTGTTAAGTCTACTTTCTGTCCTTTTGATAAATTGATTGGCATTGTATTACCCTCCTTGAATTAAATATAATATGTTAATTGAAATAACTTACTTTGTTGCAGGCGGCATATGATACTGCTTGTCAAAGTCCGCCTTGATAGCTTCAAGTCTTACCTGATCCTCCACATGCTTCTTTCTGGCCTCTTCTTGAATTCTCCTTGTCTCTTCAATACCACTGGTAATTGTCCTCCAGGTACTTTCAAGCGTTTCAATCTGAATTGAGCTTCCAGAGGTAAGTCTTACAGTAGCCTTAGATACTTCAACACTATTCTGGGCATTCTTTACAAGCATCTCATTGGTCTTCTTATCAAGAGCCGCCATGGATTCAGCCTGGATTTTTTGTCTCTTAAGCAGAATAGCCTGTGCAAGAGCCTGTTTAAATACAGGAAGCGTTACGATAAAGGCTGAATTGATTTTTCGCACAAGATTATAGTTACTGAATTCCATTGTCTTAATCATTGGAATAGACTGCATTGCAACATTCTCAGCAGTTCTCAAATCCTGAGTACGTTGTTCCATCATCATTAAAGCCTGGTTCAGACTGGTTAATTCAAACTGAATCGACTGATCTCCGGTTGTTTCCATATCTTGCTGCCTCTGCCCAATATATGCTTCGATTTCCTTGCATGCCTGCTCACCTGCTAAGATGTATTTAACAAGTTCATGATAGAAATCAACATTTGCATCGAACATTGTAGATAGTTTCCGGTTAGACTGCTTAATTTCTGATTCATATTCTTTTAACTGCACATAAATCTTGTCTACTTCTTCACCCATTGTATGGTACTTTGCAAAAATCTTATCCGACTGCTTTTTTAAGTTCCCAAACAGCTTTCCGAAAAGGCTGGGATCGTCCTCAATCTCCGAAATATCGAATTTATCCATTATCTTCGCAAGTGTTTTAAGCATTTCACTGGTATCGTCAAGCTGTGACATATCCATGCTGTTCAATACTACATCTGATGCTTTTGAGATTTCCTCCGCAACTTCTGCTCCGAAAGAAACGATTGTCTCAAGATTGTTTACCTCAATTGTACTGACAATGCGGTCAACCTCTTCCGAATTAACAAGTTCCGAATTCATCTGCTGTCTGTCAGCTACAATATCATACTGCTCAACAACCACCATTTCATCTTTTGTTTCTGGTATTACTGTTGCAGCCGGTGTTGCTGTAGTCGTTGATTTACTAAAGTCAAGTCCCATATCAATTACCTCTCCTAAAAAATTTACTACGCCTGGAAGGGCGTTTACTATTTAATGAAAGACTTTTCAGGTCAGGGACCTGCAGGTCATATTTATATTCCCCTATCTGGTGTTCTTCCATTAGTTTCTTATTAAAATACTTTTCTATACTCTGATATCCGGTTGGTACAAAAAATACAATGTCAAAACCTATCAGATTCAGAAAAGCAACCAGTATGGAATCCTCAAGTGATATTACCGTCTCTGACGTATTGATATATATCAACTTTGGATTTTTTTTCGTGAAATCAAATTTCTGAATCATTCTTACTATTTCTTTTGGCAGGTTCAGAATTTGCGCAATTACCGTATACTCCGTACCATTCTCTCCAATTCCCTTAATCAATTTTTGTTCAATCAGGTTTTGCAGCTTATCCAGCATAAATTCCTGTATATCTTCTCTAAGAATACCATACGGATATTGGGAATGGTTCTTTATTTTATTTCGCTGAAGCCTTCCATTCTTGAAAAACTCTGCGGAAAAAGCCTTCATAGGATTTGATGCCGTTGAATCAATATAAGGAACACTCGTTATCACAATCGTATCATCCGTAATGAGCTCTTTGATTGAAACCCAATAGGGATCAAGCAGGCCGTCTTTCACTCCGGATACCTTTGCAAATACAACCGGAATATTTACTACCCCATCAACAGTGCTAAAGCTGGGACGATACTTAAGTTCCTGATCCCAGAGGATTTTTATCTCCTCATACATCGTCTGCAAACTAATGACATTCGCCTTTCCATACTGCTGATTTCTATAAATTCCAGTATCCTGATACATCAAAGTATCCAGCTCTCTCTCTGCATGATAGGCAACTGTTCCTATCTTAATCTGTGAATTATCCTCAGGGTATCTATTAATAGTCAGGCTCTCCTGATAATTGACCTCATATAACAGCTTATCACTCAGGCAACACTTCACGTTCAGGTTTGGACAAAGAACCAATACATCTACAGGAAGCCTTGCAAAAAAGCTTAGAAGCATTGCCTCATTCTCATTCTTACATCCTCCCATGTAAATGAAGCAGCCTACTTCCGGCAGCTTCCAATTAGAAAATAACCGGGGCATGTATCGTTTCAGCCAGCACAATAAATATACCGCTTTATTCGTAAGCCTGTTAAGATTATCTCCATCCTTCTTTGCTTCTGCCAGTACCACATCAACAAAAGCCTTATGCATGATTCTCTCCAATTCAATATTAGCTGTATATTTTATATTATTGACCAAATCAAAAATCATCTGATCCTGTTTGACATAGTTTCCACGTTTCACTCCTGCTATTTCTTCAGGAGCAGGCTTCGGTATTTCTTCATTTACAATAACGATTTTTCGCTTTGAATTTTTTAATTCCTGATATAACTGAAGCAGTTCATTCGCATAAGTAAGTTTATCTTCCACACCATTAATCCGGCAGAAACAATTGTAAAAGAACTTAGGATCATTCCCTCTGACAGCAACGCTCTCTCTGATATCATCGAGCCCCTTCCCCTTAATCCAGGCATTTGTACAATTATTCACAGAAGGTCTGGTTCCATACAGTCTTTCGTTATTCATTTCATTCTGAATTTCATCCCGCACTTTTTTTATGCAATATCCTTGCGGAAATGGCTGCATTCCATTCATTTGGAGATTATCAGAAAGCAATGAACCTGGATCTACTTTCAGGTAACTCTGATCTCCCTGATACTGCAGCATGACTACATCACAGCCTGCATTTGATAATATAGATATCAGCATCAATTCATAATTACTCACATCTCCCTCATATAATATCTTCGGAATATTATTTTCGCCCAGTTGGTTTACAATCCTTTCAAATTTATAATATAACCAACACATAAACTTTATATATGCATTTTTGAGCATATTCTCTGTCTTTCCACCTTTTCTCATGGCGTCAAGAGAATCATATATGGAGGCTGCCACATTCTGTCTTTGAAAATCGTTCATTCGCGGCAGCCACTTCTTCAAACTTGTTGTTATGAATCCCAGATTCATTTGGAAATCCATTCCCATAATCTCGTTATAGTACGCAAGATTTTTTTCATCCGGATTTGGAATTTTACCTTCAATAACAACACCTGTCCGTCTTGCTACCTCATAATACTTCTTGATAAAATCTCCTATTTCCGCTGAATATCCATTAATCCGATAAAAATATACCTCTTTATTCTGTCGATTATTTAATTCCACAAAATAATCACTAAGGTTCCGAATCTTTTTGTGTTCTAACATACAGCATTCTCACCTTCAATATCTATTCATCTTGTTTTTGTTCATTACGTAGCCAAGGCCTGAACCAACCATTCCCCCCAGAATATGAGTAAGATTAGAAACATTCATATACTTGCTGTCCGATATAAATTACTGTAACAAGAACAAAAGTAAGTGGTACTTTTCCTTCTTTAATACTTGTCAATGAAGATAACAAAATAAATGAAAAAACAACACCGCTTGCTCCAAGTAACTGAACCCTAAAACAACTGGAAGATTGAATGATAATTGTATCTTTTTCCTGTTGTCGCTCATAAATATTCCCTCTTAATATTTATATTGAAATCTGCATTGAAAAGTATATCATATTAGTACTTTCTTTTCAAGACAAACAGCTTAAATGCTTGACGTTACACAATCAGGCATCAATTAAGAAAACCATTTGCAAACAATAATATACTTTCATATCCGATAGCCAGATTTATATTTTGTCCACTGTCAATTCCGGCAGTGCTAATGCCGATTACTTCCCCTTGCATATTAAGAACAGCACCGCCCGAACTTCCGTGAGAAATCGGTGCAGTAAACTGAATCATATCTACATCATTAATATTTCTAAAACCGGAGATGATTCCATCTGAAACTGAATTGAATAATCCCAGCGGGCTTCCGATTGCCACTACTTTTTGTCCTCTGACCAGTTTTTTACCGCCTCTATATATGGGAAGAGGGTTCAGTTGTTTCCTTATTCTGATAACGGCCAGGTCAGTGACTGAATTGTATTTTATAACTTCGTCGGTGGCATATTCCTCTTCATCATCCTCTATCCGTACCGTAAAAAACCTTCCACCTGCAGCCACATGATTGTTCGTCAGAATATATCCTCCCCGCCCTATCATAATTCCAGACCCGGTTCCAATCATATCTCCTTTTTGATCATGAACCGCTATCAAAACGATTGATGAAGCAAGCCGGGCAAGTTCTTCAAAAGTTTTTTCCTGATTTTGACTTTGCGGTACGATAATCCGTGATGAATTCATCACAGTCCGTTGTACGTTTGAATTTGGAGTTGCCATACTATGCCTGTCAGGTCTTTCGGGAAGGATAACTTTATTCTGCCGATTATGTATATCTATCAATTCGCTGCTCTTTTTCTCCGTTAATTGCTTATTACTGACCTTTGGGGGAACATATGGTTCATACACTCCAGGGCTGGCATTTCCAAACTCGCCCAACGGAAGTGCAACAGACAGGCTTTTCAGCGAATCCGAAATATCAGCATCACTCTTATTCTCAATAAGAAGAACATCACATCCCAGCAGGGTAAGAAAATAAAAAAACAAGTATTCTTGTTCCTTCATGATATTGTCAGCAATTACCTTTACACATCCCCTTTCACTCCACCCAGATAAGGAATCCCTGGTGGTAACATCCAGCCAATACATAATCTTAGTGGCAAAATTCCTGATCATGGAGTCCGAGACTGCAGCTTTTGATTCTGCATATTTTTCTATCACCGTCTTATAAGCTTCACACAGCACTCCCTCTAAGTCAGAGTTGATTGGAATACTTTTCAAAGTAAATGGTTCACCCTTCTTCCAATGAGCATAGATATTTGAGTAGTATGAAGAATCATTTTCATCCATTATCTTAGGTAATGAATTCATGCGAATATATTTCAATCGATGATCCGCCATTTCCATTCCCATCCTTTTATCCACATCATTTATCAGTTCAACAAGATTTAATGGCTCTCCAATACCTCTGACAAAATATACATCCCGTAAATCATTATGAAATCCCCCTCTGATACTTAAAAATGTCTCTATCGACTCTATCGTAATTACGTTGTGTCTAAATGTTATTTTTGCTCCCATCAGGGCGGCACCACCTTTGTAAACTTATACTGATTTATTTTATCACACATATGATTTCTAATCTATCTTTTTGAGCAAAAGGATGATATAATCAATTTCGGTTATCCATTTTCAGGGATGTAAAATACTTTTTCGGAGGGATATATCAGTTGAAAAACAGTATTCTTTATTATAGTGTTGGAGCGCTCCTTTATTGCCCAGCCAACAAAAAAACAATTGCAGATTCCATTATCAATGAAAAATTCGGAAATAAATTTTCATTAGCCTTATGTCTGGAAGACACCATTAATGATGATTTTATTATGGAAGCGGAGCAGGATTTGATTTGGTCTATCAATCAAATCTTCATTCATTTCCAAAAACAACCTTTCTATCTGCCAAAAATATTTATTCGCGTTCGAAATCCTGAGCAGATTGGACGACTGACAAAAGCCTTCGGCAACAGTATTGAAATCATTACCGGCTACATCATACCGAAATTCACGTCTGATAATGCCTGCTCGTATATTCAGGAAATAATAAAAGCGAATGAACAGACTTCTAAAGAAATATATATGATGCCGATATATGAAAATTCTTCGATTATCGATCCACGAAATCGTATTGACATCCTATATGGACTAAAGGATATGCTGTCATCCATAGAGGAACTTGTCTTGAACATCCGCGTAGGTGGTAATGATTTGTGCCACATATTCGGTTTCAGAAGACACTCTGATGAGTCAATCCACCGAATAAAACCCATCTCAAATATTTTTGCTGATATAATAACAGTCTATGGCATGGACTATGTTGTTTCAGGACCTGTATGGGAATACTATTCCGGTGATCATTGGGAAAAAGGATTGACACAAGAAATACAAGATGACAAGCTCTGCGGCTTTACTGGAAAAACTGTGATACACCCAAACCAGATTCCCGTAGTAAACGAATCCTATCAAGTTTCAAGATCGGATTTTAACGATGCGCAGGCAGTACTGAATTGGAATAAAAACTCAAATTCATTCGTATCCGGGAATTTTACGCATGAACGAATGAATGAATATAAGATTCATACTAATTGGGCACGGCAAACACTATTCCTTGCTGAAGCTTTCGGAATAAAAGATTAATAATAAGAGCAGGCACCCCCTGAGAGTCCTGCTCTTTTGATGTACTATAGATAGATGTTCCAAGATTTTTAGCTGAATCAATTACATTCTCGCCGACTTCCTTAACAGCCTTTGTGGCTTTTTCAAACATATCCATTATCATGTGCCGCCTGATTTTATATTGTTCTTCGCCTATTTGCGCAGTACACAAGACGATCTGGTAACGGAACTGTATCACATATTTTCTTCTTATATGCGCTTTTTAGATATTCTTTACGCTTCCTAATAATTGGTTAATACTTCTCCTAGGCATCAGCCAGTTTTTTTATTATTCCGCAGCATTTATAATGTTTAAGCGGATAATATTCCACCGGAACCTTTTTCTCTTCTGCCAAACGCACCAGGTGACCTAATTGCGGATCATTTTTATAGCGTTCATCAATAAGAACCTTCCATGGAACTCTTCTGAGCAAAACTCTGGTTGCCTCTCCAATACCCGGTTTAATCAGATTAATGTCGGCAATATCAAAAGTATTCGCAATCTGTTTTACTTCGTCGATTCCAAGTCCCGATATTGGTTCACTTTCAATAGTTGAATTCATCTCAAACTCCTTTTCGATTGCATCAATGAATTCGTAAGACAAATCAGCTTCCTTAAGTTCGCCATAGTAAACTGCACCATGGAAATCATTCTCTCCTATAATATCGGCTCTTAGGAAAGTCCTGCTGACCAATCCTGACACTGTACTATTTAGACAAGAACTTGGAATAAGAATGTCTTCATGTGTGCCACACAGTTCCGTTACATTAGCAGGATCTGCAATGACAGCAATATCTGCCAAAACGCCCTCATATGCTGCAACATCTTTCTTAAGCTCATTTAAAATGGCGCCTTTCCCAATCCAACCATCCACAAATAACAACTGCTGGGGTTTATAGCTCTTCAGCAGATATTTCATCGCATTATCATCAATTCCTCTTCCTCGAATAATGGAAATAGAATAATGAGGGACATTCATCTGATACTTCTTAGCAATATATCTTTTTACTAAAATACCAATCGGTATTCCTGCCCTTGCCAATGAGACCAATACAATCTCTTTCCCTTTCTTTTCTATAATTTTATCTGCAAGTTTTCCCACAGCCAATGCTACAGGTTTCGAATAGTTTTCAAGCGCTTCCCTATATACCTGCATATACTTTTCTGTGGGAACATATTCGATTGGAAGCATTTCGCTATAATGCTTTCCAGCTTGAATCAGTTTTTCTCTTTCCTCTGTTGGCTGAGGTTCAACCAGACCTGTTATGTCCTTCAACAGCAGGATTACATCCTCTTCACTATATGAACTCCTCAAACTAACACCACCTGACAACCGATATTTTTTTCATTTTACCACTCAATGCTTTGACCAGTGTTTCTAAACCTTTCTTATGGGACAGCTCCGAGTCCGTGATAATAATAGCCTCGTCATATGAATAGATGTCGTAAATAAACGTCTTTCTATCAGAATCATATAGACTATATAAATCATATCGGCAGTGTAATGGATAGTCTGGTTCTTTGCTGACAGCTATTGGGCTTCTCGTGGTAGAATGGCACCTTACATTACATCCCATTCCTTCCATTTTACTACCTAGAAATAATGCTGGATACATGAATTCTTCCGAACCCACTACAAGCACGTTCTCATCCCTATTTAAAGTTATCTTATTAAGGACTTCATCCACAAGACTACTGCATGCCTTCTGATAATCATTTGCGTCTACCAGTCGTCTGGCATTCATCCAGCCGCCAACAGAAATAATGGGGACCTCATCCACCACATCGTCATTTGCATCTACATACTCGCCATCCCCTGCAAAAGTATCTGCAACCAAACCATAGTTGGAATGGTCCGTTTTAACCAGATAATGAAGATCTATCTTTTCCCTATCGTATTCATTGAGATATTCATCAGTCATACCATTTAGAATGGATGCAACAGCAAACCTGATTCCATTTTGGTATTCATTACGTATAATTTTAATTATATTCATAATTGTATTGCCGGTAGTTACTTCATCCTCTACGAAAACAACCCGATCAATATGATTTATTACCTTATCAATATCATCTTTCACTAACTTCTGTTCCGTTGCATGGCTATGCTCTTCCGAAAAAAACAGATATTCCACGCCCGGTATTAGCTCTCGTGTAGTTTGTATATATTTTGTTCCTAATGTGATTGCCACCTGTGCACCAATAGCCGTAGCCGTCTCAGCAAATCCAATCAATAATAATCTTTCTCCTATGTATTTATCTTTTATCATACTGGCAAGTCTTTCAAACACTTCCAAAGCCTTTGATGGCGAAACAGGAACGTGCTTTCCCTGTAATGGATTCACTACCAGATAATTTCTTTTTTTGTTATTCTCTCGTTTTGCTATTCTTACGAAATCCTCTTCAATATACTCCATTTTTCCCTTTTTCCTTAATTTGTTATTTCAGATTTTTTATCCCATGCCATATATTTCATGTCTTTCGCATAGTTGTCAATAAATTTATTTTTCCACTTGCTTTTGAAGATAAACAAATACAGTATAGCAAAGGTAGCAACTATTTGCAATTCAGACTTGCTTTTGGTTTGTATAAATCTTCGGGGAACTTTCCAGCCTGCTTTGCAAATTAGATGGATTGGAATATATGGGTGCAGGAACTGATTGGTAAAAATCCTCTGGACAATTTCTCCATTTTTTCATAAAATAATCTCATAATAAGACACAAAAATCATATTGAAGGAGACAAAAGAGATGAAGAGTTTGAAAGGACGATTAGTAAGCATTACCTGCCTCATCATGCTGCTCTGTCTGGCACTGACAGCTTCTATCAGCTATGGCATTGCTTCCAGACAGATACAGGCGGAATCCGTGGATCGGTACAGCCTCTTAACAGAAATGACCTCCTCGAAGATTAATGCCTGGCTTGCAGAACAGACCCAGCTTGTAACGAATCAGAAAAATGCCATGGAAATCATCGGCAATTATGACATTGACTATCTGATTTCCTATCTGACTCCTATTGTTGTGGATTACAATAAGGATGGCTACATTTATGACCTGTATTTCACTTCTACGTCTAACCAAATGGCTTCCGGTTCCGGTTATGTGCCTGACGGAACTACCGATTTTACAAAAAGGGACTGGTATGCCGGTGCCTGTGAAACAGACGACTTGTACTTTTCCACTCCCTATCTGGATGCAGATTCAGGCAGGCTCGTCATTACCATTTCTACTAAAGTCATGAATGGTGACACTCTCATGGGCGTGCTTGCCACAGATATTTTTGTGGACACCCTGATTGAAATCGTAAACGGACAGCAAACCGTGGAAAACAGCTATCTGTTTATCGTGGACAGCAAAAACGGCATTGTGAACCACCCAAATGAAGCCTATGGATATGTAGAGGATGAACCGATTTCCCTAAGCGATGTAGAAGGCGGTCTTTATGACAGCTTGATTGCTTTTCTTGACAGTCCGGAAACTTCCCCGGTATCCATCAAGGACTATGACGGGACTTCCAGAAGCTTTTTTGCTCATCGTGTGGACAGCTGTGGGTGGCATGTAGTTGCCGCTATCAGCAATCAGGTCATGAACCAGTCCCGCAGCTCTATTATGATGGGATTCCTGATTGCACTGGTTATTTCCATTGCACTGGGAAGCATCATTACTGTCGTCATGGCTTCCAGAATCGTAAAGCCGATTTCCCTCCTGTCAGCTACAATCGCCTCTGGAGATTTTTCAAAGGATGTTCCTGTTACAAGCCGTGATGAAATCGGCGCTTTGGCTCAAGGCTTCAATGGACTTATGAAAAAAATGCGTGCTTTACTTGAAATAACCGTAAACAGCGTAGAAAGCATCCAATCCTTTGCCAAAGACCTAAATCAGGTGGCTGACCAGCTTGTGACAAATGCCGGAAAAGTAAATACGGAAATGGAATCCATTACCGATGCCATGGAAGTGCAATATGACAGCGTGGAACAGGGAAAGATTCAGCTGAACAAGTTTGATGAACATATTAAAGCCTTTGGGGATAGCTACCATAGCATGGAACAGACCATAGAAGACGTGCTGGGCAAATTAAATGATTCTGTTGTAGCGGCAAAAAAATTAGAAAACTCTACAAAAGACTCCAAGGAAAATATGCAGGTAATTTTTCAAGATATCCGGGAGCTGGAAAAACTGTCGGAAAGCATTACGGAAATCGTATCCACCATCAGCAGCATTTCCGGACAGACCAATCTGCTGGCACTAAATGCTTCCATTGAAGCTGCAAGAGCCGGTGAGGTGGGAAGAGGCTTTGCAGTGGTTGCAGAGGAAATCCGGGTATTATCGGAACAGACCTCTACTGCCACGACCAATATTTCAGAACTGATTTCCAATATCCGAAGCCGTATCAGCCAGACAGTTTCCTCCATCAATGATTCCACGGAAGCCTTTGCAAACAATACAGAAAATTCTCAAGTGGTTCTTTCTGTATTCACCCAGCTAAAGGACTGTCTGGAAGATATTGGCCGGATAAACCAGACCCTTTCTTCCGCTATGAGCGTTTTTCTTGACAGCAAGGAGCATATCAACCAGTCCTTCGGTAAAATCGATGACAATGTCCATACTTGTCTTTCCTCCACTACCGGCGCAAAAACGCTGTCGAAAGAACAGGCTGACTGGGTAGGCAGCCTGGAAGCTCAATCCAACACACTTAAAGAGCTTGCAGGGCAATTAAAAGAAACTACCCGCCCCTTTACTGTTTAACCGATTGTCAAAAAGAGGCTGCGGCATGATTGCTTAATCCATCATGCCGCAGCCTCTTTTCCCTTTATCGGGTCATATAAATATACGCATCCTCCAAACCGGCCTCTATCGGACTGCAATCCACTTCCGGCTTTTTCTCACTGATGATTTTCACCTGAATCCCCCTTTCCATATAAATCTTGGAGGATATCCGATACTTTTTCATCAGTTCCTCTGCCTCTTCCTCCCAAATTCCCTCACAAAGCCATACATGGCCTTTTGCCTTCTCCATGAGCTTTTTCCTTTCTCCCTCATAAACCATCCTTCCCTTTTTCATAATAGCAAGCTGATTGCAGGTTGCCGCCAGATCCTCCACTACATGAGTAGAAAACAGCACGATCCTTTCTCTGGAAAAATCCACCAAAAGATTTCGTATCCGGATTCTCTCCTCCGGGTCTAACCCGGTAGTTGGCTCATCGATCACAAGTACCTGAGGGTCATGCAAAAGCGCCTGAATCAGCCCTACCCGCCTTTTCATCCCTCCGGAAAGCTGTCTGTTCTTTTTATTCCGGTGTTCACTAAGGCTTGTTTTCTCCAGATAATAATCCAGCCGTTCCCTGCACTGTGCCTTTGACATGCCTGCAAGACCTCCCATATATTCTAACGTCTCCCTGACGGTCAGGCTGGGATAGAGCCCAAGCTCCTGTGGAAGATATCCTATTTTTCTCCGAATCTTCTCATAGCTATCCTCCTTATATTCCATGCCATTTAAAAAGACCGCCCCCTCCTGGGGTTTTAATATAGTCGTAAGCACCCTCATCAGTGTGGTTTTCCCGGCGCCATTTTCTCCAAGCAGCCCATAAATGCCCTTTTCAATTTGAAAGCTTACATGATCCACTGCTCTTGTTCCGTTTTGAAATGTTACCGTAATATTTTTTATTTCCAATGCCATATATCTGTCACCCTGCTTTCTGTTTTTCTATTGATTTCTGACTTCCTGTATTATTCTGCTTTGGAATCCATATTGTCTTTTTGACTTTCCTTCCTCCCAGGAACAACAAAAGGCTTCCAAAAACCATTGCGCTAAACTTTCCTAAAATCCATTTTTCACTTCCTGCATCTAAAAGGCCTATTCCCTTTCCGCCATAAGCAAATACATAAAGCGCCTCTGGCAGTTTTTGCCCCGTAGTGGAATTCAAAAGGCTCCAGCAGATTGCCGATATTCCAAGACCTGCCCACAGATTGTTCCAAAGATTTACCAAAGTAAAGGACAGGCTTCCAAAAAAGAAGATGCTTCCTATTACTGCAAATCCAAATTGAAGCCATAAAGCTAATTCCGATAGCTCTTCAGGTTTTCCAGGCCTTTGCCAGTAAAAGACAAAGTAGCCTGCCATGGCAACTATAATCAGCCAGGTTATCTGTAGAAAAAAACGCTGCAGCAAGGTCTGCCATTTTGTTTTTGAAGGGCATAACCAGAATACCTCCCATCTGCCTCCGGAAACTTCCTGATAATAGCCATCTGCACAAAACACCATAGCCAACAGCGCTATATTGGCATCCATTGCCCCTCCGATTTCCCTCACATCAGAAATCCCTCTGACAAAAGCTAAAATAATCACGAACAAAACAGAATATGCTGCCTTATAAAAAGGAATCGCTATTTTTACATTGTATTTCAAAAAACCTTCCTCCTTTTCCACAACAGAATACAAATTCCTGTCAATATGAGGGACAACAGGAAAAGCGCCGCCTGATTCACTGCTGCCATGGGAGGCGGCGCAATTTCTAAAAAGCTTCCAGGAAAACGCACCATAATGGCAAGAGGTCTTCCATAATATCCGTAAACTCCTTCCTCATTCCGGCTTCCCATATTGGAATAGACTGCATACAAAATCAATGCCGGAACAGCTGGAAGCGGGCTTTTAAATGCCAGGGAAACTCCACCGTATATACATACGATTGCCAAAAGATTTGGAAGATTATAGATACATACCGCTTTCCATATATCAAGGGCATTTACCGGAAAGCCTGCCTGTCTTCCCCATTGCATGCTCATCTGCCCGAATATGGCGGTTATGACAGCCGTAACTGCCAGCATGGCGGCCATGCCTCCGCATATCTTTCCAAGCACATACTGCGCCGGACTTATGGGCTTTGTATGAAGCAGCTCATAAGTATCTTTCTTCATATCCTCCCAAAAAAGAAATGCCAGCAGGATCATGGCGTAAAATACCATGAAAAGCCCGAAAAAGTCTGCATATTTCTCTGCAAAATAGTAGGTATAGGGAGCCTCCTCCATTTTTTCCTTTATATAGCGGTTTACTTCCTCCAAAGTTCCTTTTTTCATATCAAAATAAGAGAAATAAGCTTCACTGATAATATAGGAACACTCCTGCTCCAGGTAAGCAGCCGCTTCTTTTTCAGACATATGCTCCATAGAAGCAACTACCTCTTCCGCCTCTTTCCTGCTCATTCCAAAAAACGGCTCCTGAAGGTCCTGTTCAATTTGCTTTAATGCTATGCCATACCGCTCTTCCCGGCTGGCTGGAATATACCCGCTTTCCACATCTCCCATCTCAAATTGTTCCCCTGCTTGTTCAAGCTCTTTTTCATCCGCAAAATAGTGCAGCTGTAAATAAGGTTTGAGCTGCATATACACCCCAAGAAATACCAGGACAGCTCCTAAATAAAAGAGAGGATTTTTCCAATAATTCCTACATTCTCTTTTTACAATGCTCCACATCATCTGCCTCCTTTCCAAAAAAAATTGTTTTTCCCTGCTCCTATATAGTAGCAAAGGAAAAACAATGAAATCACAACTGCAGAAAAATATGCTGCATCTTATTTTATGGAAAAGTATGCCCTGGCATATGCACCCCCTATTTCATTATTGCCAAGACTTAATTTCCCTCCATGGGCTTCACAAAACACCCTGCACAAATAAAGGCCCAGTCCAAAATGTGTCAAAGAATCCGTGTCCTTTCCATGATAATAGGACTTGGTAAGGGTCTCAAAGGATTCGGAAAATCCTTCTCCGTCATCTGACACTTCCAGCACCAAAAAGGACTGTTCCATGTACAGGGAAATTTGAATTTCCTCTTTGGCATATTGTATTGCATTTGTAAGAAGATTTTCCAATACCTCCAATATAATGGAAACATCCCCATATAATTCATTTCCCTCTACCTTTTCCTGAAGCTTCCATCGAAGCCCCTTTTCCTTGCACAATGCCCGAACCGTAAAAAGCAGCCTTTTTTTCAGCGCTTCACAGGAAACTGCTTTGTATTCCGGCTTTCGTTCTTCCAGCTTAGACATTGCCCGGGTAATCTCCAAAAAGCCGCTGAGCCGTTCCGTCTGCTTTCTTTCTTCTTTGAGCATTTCACGAAGGCTTTCTTTCTCCAACGGTTCCTCCTTAACAAGCTCGAAAAGCATTTCCTGATATCCCTTCAGAACGGTCAAGGGCGCCCGCATGTCATGTGAAATGGCTGCTCTTAGGTTCTTTTCATTTTCCACCATCTGCCACATTCTTTGATTATTTGCCAATAGCCGGGCTCTCATTTTTTCAAAGGAATGGCATACCTGTCCCATTTCGTCCTTGTTGTCATACTCTATGGTGAAATCCAGTGTATTTTCCCTGATTTTTTCCGAGCTTTCCATAAGAATCTTTAATGGTATCCTTAATTTATTCCGATAGAACAAAAACATGGCTATGATACAGCCGGCAACCGAAAGAATCAACACATCCCATGTAGTGATGAAATCACAGGTTTCCACGATTACATTATCCATATCCGTCATATCATAACTGCTGACCCGGCTGACCTGAACCTGGGAATCCGGTATTTGCTCTTCCATTTCGCTCTGTTTTAAAACCGTTCCTTCCTCTATATATTGACCCCATATTCTTTTTTGAGTTCTTTCCGCAGCATACGTAAGCCCTACTGAAAGAAAAAAGCTGATGAGCAGGGCAATACACAAATAAAGAACCATTGTTTTTTTTAAGGTGAGATTTTTTATTTGCTCCATTTATAGCCGCACCCCCAGACCGTTTCTATCCATTCCCTCCCAGAATATTTGGAAAGCTTGTTCCGAATGCGCCGTATCAGCTCCGTCACTACCCTGCTGTCCCCGTCACCTTCATAGGCGCAGACTCTTTCATAAATCGTTTCCTTGTCATAGACATATCCTGCATTTTTTGCCAGAAATTCAATAATCTCATATTCCATTTTTGTAAACTCGATTTCCTTTTCCCCCCATGTAACAATCCTTCCGGCAAAATCAATGCCAAGCTCTCCGAAAAACCGTATCTTTGCCTTCTGTCCGTGACGCTCTTCCCTTTTTAAATGGGCTATAATTCTTGCTTCCAGCTCTTTTAAGCTAAAGGGCTTTACTATATAATCATCCCCGCCGGAAAGCAGTCCATTGATCCGGTCCTGCTCCTCAATTTTTGCCGTCAAAAAAAGAATAGGACAGCTTACTTTGTTCCGAATGAGCTTGCATAATGAAATTCCATCCAGCCTGGGCATATTGATATCCAATAAAATAATATCCGGTTCTGTTTCTATTTTCTGCAAGGCTTCTATCCCGTTTTCTGCCTGGTAAACAAGATAACCTTTTTTGTCAAAAAATAGTTTTAGCATTTTTAAAAGAGCCTGGTCATCATCTACCAGCAGGATTTTGTATTGGGTCATGGGAAAGTGCCTCCTGTTGTTTTTTGGGGGGATTTTGTATTGGGGATGCTGGTTTGGGGAAGGGGTGGCGGGGCGGACGCAAAAGAGGGATGTGGGTGGATTCCAGGCACATCCCTCTTTTGCTGTTTCGTTTCTGCCTGTACGCTTTGCTAAGCTGTTGCCGTCTTATAAAGTAATGGTAAGGCTTTTCAGGTTGTTCCGCAAATAAAGTAACGGTTGCTTTTTTAATTGTCTCCAAAAGGTTCTAGGTTATTCCGAAGATATTATAACACTTGTTTTTAATTATTTTCAGAAAACTTCGGGTTATTTCAAATAAAATATCTATTGCTTTTAAATTCCAAAAAGTTCCAGACTATTTTATTCCAAATATAAATATCGCCCGCTTTTAAATTCCTTCCAAGTCGTTAAAATCATCACAAAAGCATAAGCCTTTGGTATAGCAGAGGGCTTTCGATACCCAGTAGGAACTGGCATATCATCTAGTAGTCTTCTGGGCCTTGGCAAAGTCGCCAGCACTTACGCACCGTATTTGGGTGCGTTAGTACTGCTGCGTCTTTGCAGAGCGAGAGCGTGCCCAGAAGACTACTAGATGATATGCCAGTTCCTACGTCCCCCTATCCCCCCCTTCCACCCTTTTCTTAATTGTAGCATGAAAATCCCAACAAAAAAACAACAGCCCCACTAATTAAGCAAATACATAAAATTTAATTTTTTACAGACATGAATATCCCCTTGCCCCTTCCCCAACCCTGTGCTATAATAACCATGCTTTATAAGTACATAAGACAGTTCGTGACCATCCTGTCTCTAAACAAAACTAGGGATTTCAAGAAGGCTTTGCGCAAAAAGCGCACAGGCTGTTTCTTTTGCATGAAGATGGACACGTGAATACGTGTCCTTTTTTATTTTAATATTGCAGCATTTTCGCAATCCTATCCAATTCTTGGAAAATCCCGGAAAGGAATTTATAAAAATGGATTTCGAGCCAAACCGCTATTCTATTATTGAAGAAAAAAATCCAAGGGAAATTGTTATGCTTCGGGGAAAGGGCTGTGCCTGGAGGCGCTGCCGCTTTTGTGATTATCATTTGGACTCTTCACCGGATGAAGCCGCCAATTTTGCCCTGAATCGGGAACAGCTTTTCAAGGTTACCGGCATCCATCACAAGCTGGAGGTCATCAATTCCGGCAGCTTTGTGGACTTAGATGAGCCCACCCTTGCCCTTATTGAAGAGGTCTGCCAAAGTCATGAAATTTGGGAAGTACATTTTGAATGCCACTGGTGTCACAGGGAAGAAATTCCGGACTTTCGTGCCCGCTTTGCCAAAAAGGGAATTACTCTGAAAATAAAAATCGGTGTGGAAACCTTTGATTCCCTTTTTCGGGAAAGCTATCTGGATAAAGGCATCGATACGGACAATCCAGAGGAGATTGCCGCTTATTTTGATGAAGTATGTCTATTACAGGGCATTCCAGGACAGACCGTAGAAAGCATGGACCGGGACATTCAGACAGGTCTTGCTTATTTTGAACGGGTATGTATCAATATCATGCAGGAAAATAGAAAACCCATTAAACCGGACCCAGACGTCATTGCTGCTTTTACCAGGGAGCTTTATCCCAAATATGAATCAAACAAACGAATTGATATTTTAATGGAAAACACCGCTTTTGGTGTGGGAGGAGTTGTGGAACATGCGTAATGAGATATTATTGGTTGTATCTTTATTGATTACTTTTTCCGCTGTCATTGTCTTACTTAAGCTGTTTAAAGAACAAGGCTTATATCTATGGACCGTAATCGCTACCATTGCCGCCAACATTGAAGTGTTGATCGTAGTAAATGCTTTTGGCATGGAAATGACATTAGGAAATATTCTATTTGCATCCACTTTTTTAGTGACGGATATTCTCAGTGAGTTATACGGAAAAAAGGCGGCTCAGACTGCCGTATGGCTTGGAATCGCCACCTCTGTGGCCTTTATTGCCATCAGCCAGTCCTGGCTTTTTTATACACCAAATGAAAATGATTTTGCCATGCCTTCTATCCGGGCTGTCTTTTCCAACACTCCAAGGCTTATGCTGGTAGGCATTGTGGTATATGTGATCGTCCAGCTTTTTGATGTATGGGCTTATCATAAATGGTGGGCATTTACCAACCGGAAATTCGGTGATAAAAAGAAGTTTCTATGGCTTAGAAATAATGGCTCTACTTTGGTTTCCCAACTGCTGAACACCGTTCTGTTTACCTGGGGAGCCTTCCTTGGAACCCATAATACGGCTACTCTGATTTCCATTGCTTTTTCCAGCTATGTGATTTTTATTGTTACCAGCCTTTTGGATACTCCTTTTATCTATCTTGCCCGGTATATATTCGAAAAAGAAGCTGTAAAAAAAGAACCTTGATCCTCCCAAGGTTCTTTTCTATCCTTTAAATAGTTTTATGCTCACCGGTCATAATCGCTCGGAATGTACTCATTTACTTTTTTCTTCTTATTGTTGAAACGATTGAATAACCTCTTCATAAAAACATCACCCCATAAACAGTATGAATCTTCATAAAAAATTATTCTATATCTTGTATTTATATTATACTCCCACGTCCCCATCTACTCCATAGGTATCACAATCCATTGTAAATTCTCATTCCTGGATACTTCCTTTTCCGCTCCCGTCAAAGGCACAATGAATTTTTCCCCATCCATTTCAGCTCCTTCCTTTTCCATCTCCTCTCTTGTATGATAAGCGCTATACTTCTTTTCTTCTACTGACAACTCGTAAAATCCCTTCTTTTCAATCTCATATCTCATATGGTACACCGTCTCGTCCCCCATCTGAAAATAATAATGTATGATTCCGGCTTCCCCTTTCGGTATTTCCTTCCCTTTTTTTTCTGTTTTATATTGATAGCCGCTGCCTATCAGTTCTGTATCGGCTCCCAAAATATCAGTAAGAATCGTTTTTGCCTTTTGGTAGTTAGCAACACACAATTCTTCAAACTCCTGATTTATTTCAACAGCATTCTCCAGACCAAACTCATTGGTATTATCTCTAACCCATTCAATCTTTCCTGTCCCCATATCAATCATCACAGTATAATAATTAGTAGCTTCTGATTTTTTTCTCAGAAACACTAGGTAGGAGTCCACCCCATTAAATTGCACTTCCTTATCCATGGATGAAACATCGTTACCAAACATTTTCTCTATTACCTGGCCCGCAATTTCCATTACTTCATTCTCTTCCACTTTATCCTGAGAATTTTCGGCAGCTTTCCTCATTTCTTCATTTCTCTGCATCTGGGCGTAGCTCAGCTTATATTGAAAATCTACCATCTGCAAAAGCTCCTCGTCTGTCAGTGTCCGTTCCGGAAGAAAAAATTCCTGATTCCAAATTTCAAAAACAGGATGTTCCACCTCTTTTTCAGACTCTTCCAGCCTGTCAATAATCTCTATTTCCTCTTCTGAATCCAACTCATCCTCTTCATATCTATCCAAAAACTCCTGATAACGTACCAATTCTTCTTCGGACAGCTCTCTGGAGTAACATAATGCTTCTGTTGTATGCTCCTTTGTTATCTTCTCCGGGTCTTTTACTTCTAAATACCGTTCCATGCTGTTCTTATTTCCTTTTATCACCGCTTCTTCCTGGCTGTCAACCAAACCTTCTGACGGTTCCTTCCAGCTGCTGTCCGGGCTCTCCGTCATTTCTTCTTTTCCGCTATCGCTATATTTTTTTACGGCATTACATGCTGAAAAAAAAGCTACTACTAACATCATACAGAAAAATATGCCCACAAAAAGAATTCTGTTCTGATTCCTTTTTTTCTTTTCCTCACCGGATTTCTCCTGCTTCATAAAACTTTCTCCTCCGTCTTTTTCTCCCATGCCTGCGTCATTTTTATACACTGCAAATCTGGTTCTTTTCTCTCATAAAGAATATCCCTCAATTGTGGCTGCAGAGTGTTTTGCAATCGACTGGAAACAATAGGGACAGTACCATAGCAGTTTTCAACTATGGTACTGTCAATATTGATTAGATTATTTATAACAAACCTACTATCTCAACCTCCCTTCTATCTTAACTGATTTCTTACCACTTCATAATTCATGACACCTTTTTGTGCAAGCTCCTTTTCTGTCTCCAAATTCTTTTGCCATGCAGCATAGTCCTGTACCTTATATACTTCCAGTACTCCGTCCATACAATCCAAAGCCACCGCATAAGTCATGTTGTCTTCCATAACAAATTGAAAGACCATCATATTATTTAAGACCGTATTGTTCTCGTCCGTGTTATATGCGTAGTATACTTCCCTGCACTCTTGTGAAATGCCAAATGTATCTCTTAAATATTTCTCTGCAGTCTGGCTTAAAGCCTCTGCTTTCGCCTCACCATCCGATACGGACATTTCTTCAGCAGATAATTCTTTACCAGAATATAATGCCTCTATCAAGCTTCCGTCTGTAGCATCTATAGTAAATGTATATGTATCTACATCTGCAAAGGAAAATTTAACCTCATAAGTAGGTAATTCCTTTGTCCCCAGTCCTTCTGTATCAATTGCACATGACACTTCCATTCCTTCTACTGTTTTTCCATACAGCTTATCAAGCCATTCCCGTGCTTTTGCCACTGCTTCTTCATCTGTAAGTCCACCATTTGCTTCAACATTCTGTTTTGTTTCTTCAGCGTCTGCCTTCCGTGCTGCTATTTCTTCTCCATAGGTATTCTCATATCTTTCCGTTAATGCGTAATTCACTTTATTTTGATAATCGATGATCTGCAAAAGCTCTTCGTCGGTAAGGGTTCTTTCCGGAAGATAGAAATAGAAATTCTTTGGTGCAAAACAAAGCATATCCCTGTCCACTTCACTTTCATCCTCTACTCTTTTCAGTTCTCCTTCCGGAAACCTTCCATCCTGATGGTAAGCAATGCTCAGCTCTCTTTCCCGTTCTTTTTCCTCTTGCGTAAGTTCTCTGGAATACGTGCTTGCATCTTCCATCATAGAATCCACTTCCTCCACGTATTGTGTCTTTTCTTCCTGTGACATGCTCTCCATACGGACTTTCACCAGAGAGTCCACTACTGCATGAACGGTAAAGCCTCCGACTCCCACTACTGTCAGGGCAAGAGCCGCTGCCACTGCCTTTTTCTTCCATGCATTGTTCTTTCTCTCTTTTTTCTCATTTTCGTTCTCATATAAATTTTTCAAAATAGTTTCCTCCTTTTTACCATATGCTGCATTTAACCTAGTCTCTTCTTTTTCAGCCTTATTGACATCTGTTTCCATATTCTCCCTGACCACTTGTAGCACTTTTTGAGTAAATGAATCGGGTGTGCGCGGAAATTTTAAATGATTATACATAAGATTCTTCCTCCAAGAAAATTTTTAGTTGATTTCTGGCTCTGCCCAGCCGGCTCTTAACAGTTCCCTGGGTTATCCCCATGATTGCTCCAATCTCTTTTATCGAATATCCCTCATAATAATAGAGGGTAAGTACAAGCCTCTGCTTTTCCTTTAACTGCCCCATAGCTTCATATAAATCACTATAGTTCTCAACATCCATAAAACCGTTGTTTTCCTGATGTCCCTTATGATTCAAAATGCCTTCGCCATCGTGGGGGAACAATGTGATTCTGCTTTGCTGTTTTCGCATATGATAGCATTCATGAATCAGTATTCTTGTCAGCCATGTTTTGGCATACTCGTCTTTTTTTAAGGAATCCAGCTTTTGAAATGCAATTGTAATGGCTTCACTCACTGCATCTTCGCAGTCGGAATCATTTTGCAGAATCGACTTGCTGACCCGGTATAGACTATTTGTAGAGTCAATCACCAGCCTGGCAAATGTTTCTTTATCCAAGACATATCTCCTTCCTCCGGCAGTATATTTACAAATAAAGTACACAACAAATCTGTCATGTAGAATATCATTTGAAGTGTTGCAACAGCTTCCTGCTAAATATATACATTATACACTACAATGCAATTTATTTAGCTTTCTATATATTAGAGGATTCAGCAAAGAAAAAGGTTCCCTAAAAACATAAATTTTTTATCTAATGTAACAGTTCAGCCCACCCGAGGGGAGAGTGCATTTGAAAGGCATGGAGCTGGCAGAGCATATAGCAGTCTGTCAGGCACGCTTTCGCTCTGCAAAGACGCAGCAGTACTAACGCACCCAAATACGGTGCGTAAGTGCCAATGCCATTAAGTTAAGAAAAAGATATTGTTTATAGTTGAATACTATAAACAATATCTTTTTTTATAAAAAACACTTGACAATTATATAAAAATCTGCGGCGAAGCCCCTTAAATATACATTTCAGGAGGTACACGCTATGACAGATTTTAACAAAACGAAAGAACTATTATGGGACTCCATTGACGAACTCTTGTTGTTTCCAAAAGAAGTCCTGACCGCTCCGGGAAAAAACTTTACCCGCTGCCGGAAAATACCATTCCAGGATACCGTAAGGAATGTCCTGCTGTTGGGAAGTTCCACCCTTGACATGGAACTTTTGGATTTTTTTGGAAGCAGGTCCCCGGAAATCCCCACATCTTCCGCATTTGTGCAACAACGTAATAAAATAAGGCCGGAAGGTTTTTCCAGGCTGCTGCATATCTTTACCGGAAAGATAAGGCCCCAGAAGCTGTATAAAGGCTACAGGCTCGTGGCATGCGACGGGACTGACATAAGCATATCCCGTAATGCGAACGATAAGGCTACTTATCTGGAAAGCAGGTCCCGCAGCAATAACGGATGCAACCTCATGCATCTGAATGCGATGTATGATATCACCAACAACCTCTTCCTGGATGCAGCCATAAAGGGAAGGGCAAAATCTGCGGAACGCTGCTGCATGAATACCATGGTGGACAGGTATCCTTCCAGCCTGCCCACTATCTTCATGGCTGACAGGGGCTATGAATCATTAAATGTATTTGCACATATCATTGAAAGCGGCCGGAAATTCCTTATCAGGGTCAAAGATACCGACAGCAACGGCCTGGCTTCCACGCTGCCACATTTAAAGGCAGAGGATGAATTTGATGTAGTCGTAGACTGGAGATGCACGAAGTCACAGAGCAAGGAAGCTGGCAGCGACCCCGCCGTTAAAATAATAGGGAACAGACGCCCGTTTGATTATATAAAGACCAAAGATGATTATTATGATATCCGTATCAGGTTCGTAAGGTTCAAGATATCAGAAGACCAATATGAGTGTATTGCAACGAACCTTCCACAGGAGGAATTCACTGTCGACGAACTCAAGGAGCTCTACCATAAACGATGGGGCATCGAAACAGCATTCCGGTTCTTGAAATACGTGTCAGGTTTAAAGACATTACACTCAAAAAAGACGGAATTCATATGCCAGGAGATATTTGCGGCATTGGTCATGTATAATTTCTGCTCCGCAACAGCATCAGATACAGAACCAGCCAGAAGCAGTGGCACCAGATACCCATACCGCATAAATTTCTCGATGCTGATAAGGATATGCACACGCTTTCTTAAAAGATATCCCTGTAGGATCCCGCCTTTCGATGTTGATAACCTGATAAAGCGATATACCTATCCTGATAAAGGAGAGAGATCCTTTATCAGGAATATCAAACGCAATAAAAGTATGTCGCTCATGCATCGAAGTTAGAACATAATTATTATAAGCTTTTTTCAGACAGATTTCAATCTGTCTGTTTGTGATGTCAAAAATTAAAATCCACGCCCGATTAAGAACAACATTTATAATTATAAATACTATGCATAACATCCTTTTTTCTTAACTTAATGGCATTGCGTAAGTGCTGGCGACTTTGCCAAGGCCTGACAGACTGCTATATGCTCTGCCGGCTCCATGCCTTTCAAATGCACTCTCCCCTCGGGTGGGCTGAACTGTTACAATACACCGCCTTCCACGTAAAAAAGAACCCTGATTTTTCCAAGGTTCCTTTTTCCTGCCTGTCACATATCCTGCTTGCATTTCTTTCCATCAGGATAACCATTTCCCTGCTGGTCGGCAGTGGCGGTTGCGGCATTGTTTTTCTCTTTATCACGAACCGGCCTGCTGCTTTCCCAGACACCTTTTGGGATAGTGTCAATAGGCTTCTTTTTCTCTGTAATCTTCATAAGGACCTCCAACGTTTTTATTAGTATTGGAATATTGGAGAGGAAATATTCCGTTCTTCTCTCCTGATATGTCCTTATTTAACAGCTACACAAAATTTAATTTATATCAACTATATAGCATTCTTCCTCTGTAATCTCATGCTCACCAGTAACTGCACTATCATCCTTTAAAAACAGCAGGCTCTGTACCTTCTTCGGATCGATTACCTGCACTATTCCTACCTTCGCAATATAGGTGGAAGTGTTCCCATTTTCATAGCCATAAGTGCCGCCATCCAGGATTCCGGTATACACCGTTCCATCTTTCATTTTTAATCCCACAAATCTGGGTGGTTCTGCAAAATCTGTAGATTTTATCCCATTGCCATTTTCATCTACACCAGCCTCCATCGTTTCCCTTTTTGCAAAATCATAATATACATGGATGAACATTGGCGATACCTTTACAGCTGTGACGATTGCCCCTGAATTTCCTAATGATTCCTCTAATTTTACTTCTACCGTCTTATCTGCACCTCCTAATATCCATTTCAGCGTCCATGTTCCTGCATGTTCTCCAAAGTTTTGCATGAAAACAGTAATCTCTCTTCCATTAAGAGAAGAAATGCTTTTTCCATTTTCATCCACATAAAATGCCAGTCGTATATTATTTTCATCTAATAAGCACTGTGCTACCGAAACGGTAATATCCCCCTGGGTATCCGATACCTCTGGAAAACTCAATGGAGTATCCTCCATACTCTGTAATTCTGCTGCCTGCTATAAGTCTTATCTGTTGCTGTCATAAACATATCCAGAAAATTTTCCGCATTGATATCCCAGTATTTCTGGAAATGGGCAATTGCCTCCCATTTATACATTTCATCTTTCCAGTGACTTGGAAAGTACTCCTTGTAGGCAGTAATTACCACCGATAATTTTTCGTCATTACATTTTACGCCTCCAATCATTCTCCATACATCATCTTATAATGCTGGCTCTGCCCCATCTTCTCAAAAATTTTCTCCATTACTTTTCTATACTGACTCGGCTCTGCTGCTTCCTCTACAAGATTAAAATCCATCCGGAAACTGACTCTTTTTGAAAGGTCAGCTCCCATATACGGAAATTGTTGTATATTCTCGATTCGAGTGTATATCTCTTGAATGGTTTTTAAGTCCTCTGCAACTAAAGGGTTAATCCGCAACTTCATGAGCAGTTTCTTCTCCGCCTTTTCACGCTCATAATCTTCAATTTCTTCATCTTACATATATATTATACGAAAATAACGTAAATTACCTTCTATTTATGAATATTCTGACAATTCTTTTGTCCAATCAATACATAAAGAAAAGTCCCAGAAATTCAACATTTCCAGGACTTATTCATATTCATTTTATCTTAGAAAATCAGCTACTATACAATCCCTTGAGCAGTCATAGCATCCACAACCTTCAAGAATCCGGCAATGTTAGCTCCAACTACATAGTTTCCTTCCTTGCCATACTTCTTGGCAGCATCATCCATATTATGGAAGATATTTACCATGATTCCTTTTAACTTGCTGTCAACCTCTTCAAAGGTCCAGGAAAGTCTTTCGCTGTTCTGGCTCATTTCCAAAGCGGAGGTAGCAACACCGCCTGCGTTAGCAGCCTTGCCTGGAGCAAATAATACGCCGTTCTCCAGTAAGTATTCGGTAGCTTCCAAGGTAGTAGGCATGTTAGCGCCTTCTGCCACTGCAATGACACCATTTGCAACCAATGCCTTTGCATCCTCTAAGTGAAGCTCATTCTGGGTTGCACATGGAAGCGCAATGTCCACTTTCACAGTCCATACGCCTTTTCCTTCATGATACTCAGCGCTTGGTCTGTTTGCTGCATATTCAGTAAGTCTTGCACGTTTTACTTCCTTTACTTCTTTTAATAATGCCACATCAATTCCTTCCGGATCATAAATCCAGCCTGTGGAATCGGAAACGGTCACAACCTTTGCACCAAGCTGCTGTGCCTTCTGAGTTGCATAAATAGCTACGTTTCCGGAACCGGATACTGCTACTGTCTTTCCTGCGATATCATGTCCGTTGCACTTTAACATTTCTTCTGTTAAGTATAATAAGCCATAGCCGGTTGCTTCTGTTCTTGCTAAAGAACCGCCGTAGGATAAACCTTTTCCGGTAAGTACTCCTTCGTATACTCCACGGATTCTCTTGTACTGACCAAACATATAGCCGATTTCTCTTGCACCTGTTCCGATATCGCCAGCAGGTACATCTGTGTCCGCACCGATGTATTTGTTAAGCTCTGTCATAAAGCTCTGGCAGAATGCCATAACCTCTCTGTCTGATTTGCCCTTAGGATCAAAATCAGAACCGCCCTTGCCGCCGCCGATTGGAAGCCCTGTCAGGGAATTTTTGAAAATCTGCTCAAATCCTAAGAACTTAATAATACCAAGATTTACGGATGGATGTAATCTTAAACCACCCTTGTATGGTCCGATTGCGCTGTTGAACTGTACACGGAATGCATTGTTCACATGAACCTGTCCCTTGTCGTCTACCCATGGAACTCTGAACAGCAATTGTCTTTCCGGAGTAACCAGTCTTTCCAGCAAAGCATCCTTTCTGTATGCTTCTTCATTTTCTTCAATTACGATACGAAGAGAATCCAATACTTCCTTTACCGCCTGGTGGAACTCTGGCTGTGCAGGGTTTTTCTCTACCACCATATCAAACACTTCATCAACATATGACATTTTTCATGTCCTCCTTTAGTTAGTATAAACAGACCCCATTGCCCAAGCAATATTATATAACGTGACATTAAAAAGCACAAGTATTTTATCGCATTAACGCACTAACAAATTCACAATATTTGCAACTGCATATGACACGATAGTGAACAATCACTAAATTTTCTCTATAGTTTTAGGTAAATATGACGGACCACCCTACTTTTCAAAGGGATACTTTATCTTACCTATATTCCGAACCTGCTCCAAAAATGCCTACCTTCATTTTCAACATAATTTTTCCACCTGCTTTTATAAAAAAAGAGCCGTGATTTCTCACAGCTCCTTAGAAACTTACTCTAAATATTCTGATTTGATATATGCGGTCTGACCATTATACTTAATCTTAGTCCAGCCATCTGCCTGCTTCATCACAAGCTCAAATTTTTCACCTGGATAAGCTGTGGCTAACACTTCTCCATCGGTATTTGCCGACTTACGCACTTTTACGGTTTCTTTTACGGTTACCTTCTCACCGCTTGAAGAAGAATCGCTGCTTGTGGAAGCGGTCTGTTCCTGAGAAGGCTGTTCCACAACACTGCCGTCATCCACCTTCAGATATTCACTCTTTACATATGCTTCCTGGCCATTATAATCAATCCTGCTCCAGCCGTTTTCTTTCGCTTCATATCTGGTTACTTTCGTGCCTATTTCCAATTTCCCCAGCTTGTCCGCATTTTCACTGTCAGAACTTCTTACATTGACGGTATCCGTAGCCACCACAGTTTCTGACACTTGATTGGTGGATTCTGCCGGCTGTTCTGTATTCTCCTCCGACGTTCCTTCTGTCTGTTCCTTCCTCTGCGCCAGTTCAGCATTCACTTCCGCTTCCAGCCTGTCGGAAAGTCCATCCATAAATGTTTTTAATTCCTGATCCTGGTCCAATGCCTCATTGTATTTTACCTTCACCTTGTCAAATAAGGCCACAATCTCTTCTGTTACCGCCAGCTCCTTGATATAATCTACAACCGATTCGTCCAGCTGTTCGTCCAACTGTCCATCATAAATATAGAGATTGCCGTCTTCGCCTGCACTCATATAAAGAGTAATCAGTCCCGGAGCTGCTGTGTTCAGCTCCTTAAACTTAATTTCATAATAAACAAAGGCAATGTAGGAATTATCAACCGGTCCCGGCTTTGTATATACATTTACATTTTCAAAGCTTTCAATATAAGCGCTTCTTTTCTCGATTTTTAATAATTCTTCTTCCTCGCTGTGATTCTTAATCGCCTTAATGGTGTCCGTATCACCAGAGGCTAAAGAAGCAAAATAGGTATCTACAAGATTATTTACGATATCCATAGGATTTACAGCTTCATTGATATTCGAAGCAACCACCTGTCCATCTGCTGTAGAAACAGCTGCATCACTTACCGTATTCACACTTACCCCGTTATCCGACAACGTTCCGCCTTCATCTGTTTCATCCTTTTTCTTTCCTGCAAATACGTAAATCAGAACAATGATGACGATTACTGCTAAAATACTTCCTCCTACAATTGCAGCAAATGTTTTATCTTCTCTTAAACGGTCTGCAAACTGATTGGTGGCAGACTGATTCTTTTTTCCATTTCCATTCTTGCTTTGGTTTTGTTTCTTTTCGCTCATAACGTTCCTTTCTAATGACTTTCCTGCAGTACCCTAAAATTTAAGTGGATGTCCCAATTCCATCCGCCTTTCCTGTATGGGAACTAATACAGACACCAGTTCCAAAAAACGTACCCGAGAGGAATCGAACCCCCATCGGCTGAACCGGAATCAGCTGTTTTATCCGTTAAACTACGGGTACATAGATGTTACAAATTTGTTACATCTTTGTCATCATAGCATACTTTCTCCAACATATCAAGTAAACTTTTTCTGCGCAGCCCATTTATTTTTCTTTTTTCTTCTATTTTAGCTCATTGGCGGTCATATAGTACTGGTAATATATTCCTTTTTTGGAAAGAAGGGACTCATGATTTCCCTCTTCCGCTATTCCATCATCTGTCAATACCAGAATCCTGTCGGAATTTTTAATGCTGGAAAGCCTGTGGGCAATAGTAAGCGTAGTCCTCCCCTCGGAAAGTGCAGACAATGATCTGGCCACTTCAAATTCGCTTTCATTATCCAAAGCACTGGTTGCTTCATCCAGAATAATGATAGGCGGATTTTTTAAAAATACCCTGGCAATGCTGATTCTCTGCTTCTGCCCTCCGGAAAGCTTTACTCCCCGTTCTCCCACATAAGTATCATACCCTTGTCTCAGCTCCCTGATAAATCCGTCTGCGCCTGCCCTTTTTGCTGCTTCCATTACCTCTTCTCTTGTGGCATTCTTTTTCCCGTAAGCAATGTTTTCAAAAACCGTGCCGGAAAATAAATAGACATCCTGCTGTACCATGCCGATGTTTTCTCTCAGGCTTTTTAAGGTATATCCCTTAATATCATTTCCATCTAGCGTAATCTTCCCTTCCGTCACATCATAAAAGCGGGGAATCAGGTTGCAGAGGGTTGTTTTTCCTCCTCCGGAAGGTCCTACAACGGCTACCTTTTCTCCAGCGCTTATAGACAGGTTCAGATGGGAAAACACCTGATTATGGTCATCGGGATATTCAAAGGTAACGTCCTGAAACCGGATATTTCCCTTTGGAGTCTTCAGCTCTTTTGCTCCCTCTTCATCAAAAATCTCAATATCCGCATCCATGATTTCAAGAAATCTGGCAATTCCCGTCATGCCTCTTTGAAACTGCTCTGTAAATTCAATGATTTTCCTTATGGTTGCAATCAAGGTGGTCACATAAAGCATATAGGCTACCAAATCTCCGGGTTCAATCAGTCCTTTAACCATGAAACTGCCTCCTGCCACTAAAACGGCAAGATACATGACTCCATCAAACAATCTGGTGGAAGTCTGGAAGGCTGCCATATAACGATAGCCTTCTTTTTTGGTCTGTAAAAAAATCTGATTATCCTTGTCAAATTTCGTTTTTTCCAGCTCTTCATTGGCAAATGCCTTTACTACCTTCTGTCCCAAAAGGCTGTCCTCAATTCTGGCATTCAGCTCCCCAATCTGCTTTCTCTGTTTTGCAAAAGCTGCCTTCATCCCTTTTCTGAGTGTCAGGCTCACAAGCAGCATGACAGGTACAATCGCAAATATAATTACCGTTAATAAAAGATTGATTTTTGCCAGAATCAAAAAGCCGATCAGTGTCTTAATGCCTGCAATGAAAAATTCCTCAGGGCAATGATGGGAAAATTCCGTAACATCAAACAAATCGTTTGTAATCCGTCCCATGATCTGCCCTACCTTTGTATTATTATAGTAAGTATTGGACAGCTGCTGCAGGTGATCATAAGCATCCCTTCGCATATCGGTCTCCAGCTTTGCTCCCATTACATGCCCCATGTCCGCCATATAATAATTAGCAATGCAGTCCACGATCCGAAGCCCCAGATAAATCAGCCCCAGAATCAGTATGGTCCTGACGGAAAGAGCCGCCATGTTTTTTATTCCTTCATTGGTAATGTAGCGCATAATAAGCGGCAGGATCAGCTCACAAAGAGTTGTAAGCGCTGCACAGAACAAATCCAGGAACAATGTTTTCCTGTATGGTTTATAATAGGGCAAAAATCTTTTAAATAATTCTTTTGTTGTATATTCTTCTGCTTGCTTGTTCATTTTCCTCTCCCGGTCTTTCCATACAAAGCTGTCTGCTTCTTTTTTTCTTTTCCAAATATCCCTTGGGTTTCTTAGAACCATGGAAAAGTATATCATAAAATCCCCTGCCGCACAAAAAGGCGGCAGAGAATGTCATATATAAATTTTCTATTCCAAAAGGATTTTTTCTTCCTCTTTATCATAATAGTATGCATGATCTGAAAGGATTTCTTCCCGGGCGACTTCCAATTCATTGATTTCCCTTACCATCTCTGAAATGCCTTCTAAATCCTTGCCGTCGTATTCCGGCACCAAAATCACTTCATGGACGCTGCTTGGCAGGATATAAAAATCCCTGCCGCATGCAATGGCAAAATTCTTTAGCAAATTGGGATATAATATGGAAGCTGCCCCATATAATTTTTCCTGATTGGACAGCACATACATGGCTACCTGCTTCGAAGCCGGCCTTACTATATCCATTGCTTCCTGTCCCTGCTTTTTCCCCTGTCCTGATATCTTCCGCTCAAACTGCTCTTCCATCATTTCATCTATGGACTTTATAAAATAAGGCAGAAGAATGGGGGTATTCCTTGAAGCCCGCTCATAAAGCTCTTCCTCGGTCACATTCCACTGCTTCATATGCTCTTTATGGATCAGAATCGTAGCATTGCCGTATTCCTGCCTAAAAACAATGCAATAAAATACAATGGCAAGATCCAGATAAGGAATATAGGGAACATCCTCTAACAGTTCCCGGTTCCTTTCCTTATGGATCAATTTGTATACTACCCGGTTTTTTACCTGTTCATAATCCGAAAAAAAATCAGCATCCTCCAAAGGATGATTTTTGCAGCTTTTGTATATCGTATCAATTTCTTTAATCACGTCTTCTATTTCCATTCCCTGAAGAAAACGCTCATAAAAACAGTTTAAATAAATGGTAGGGGCAATCCTTTCTCCATTTTCTCTGATTACCAGTCCTTCCATCTGCACACCGTTGTTTTTTTGTATGGTACTTATATAGACTTCCGCTTTTCCACCCATATAAGCGCTCATTTCTCTTTCTATTTCTTTTGTGAATTCATAAAATCTCATAAAAGGTTCCTCTTTTCTTTTAAACTTTTACCGATTGCTTGTGAAACAGGCGAGAGAGTGCCATATTCCGGTAAGGTTTTTGAAAAAAGAAAAGACAATAGAAGCATGTCCTATTGTCTTGCTGCCTTTTGATATGAAATGCTGCACGGAGTCTTAAACTCTTGATAAATACTCTCCGGTTCTGGTGTCAATTTTGATTACATCGTTCTGCTCTACAAACAAAGGAACGTAAACGGTCGCACCGGTTTCCACAACTGCCGGCTTGGTAGCGCCTGTAGCTGTATCGCCTTTAAATCCCGGTTCTGTCTCTGTAATCTCTAACTCTACAAAAAGAGGCGGCTCAATGGCAAATACATTTCCGTTGTGGGAACATACTTTTACCATTTCGTTTTCTTTTACGAACTTTAAAGCATCTCCGATTGCATCCTTATTCAAGGCAATCTGCTCGAAGTTTTCTGTGTCCATAAAGTTAAACAGTTCGCCATCAGAGTATAAATACTGCATTTCTTTTCTATCAATACGTGCCTGTGGACATTTTTCTGTAGGTCTGAAGGTCTTTTCTACTACACCGCCGCTTTTGATGTTTTTTAATTTTGTACGGACGAATGCAGCACCTTTACCTGGTTTTACATGTTGAAATTCAATGATTTGAAAAATATTGCCATCGTATTCGATGGTAATACCATTTCTGAAATCACCAGCTGAAATCATAATCTATTCCTCCTAATATTCCTCGTTATAATTCTTTTCTAGTTTATAATAAAAATAAGCAATTTTCAACTATTTTTTTATCAAATAGTCGATGGCAAGCAAATAACCTTCTAAACCCCTGCCATAAATCTGATGATCACAGGCATCCTTTGTGACGGATATTCTTCTGAATTCCTCCCTTTTTGTAATATCCGAAATATGGATTTCCACCTTTTTCATGGTGGTTATGCTGGCAAGGGCATCCCGGATTGCATAGCTGTAATGGGTAAATGCACCCGGATTGATGACGATTCCCTCCGTCCCGTCAAAGTATGCATCCTGAATCCGGTCGATAATTGCCCCTTCATGGTTGCTTTGAAACACTTCTATCTGACACTGCTCCTCTTCTCCCTTTTTGGCGATCATCTCAAGAAGCCCATCATAATTGGTAGTGCCGTAAATCCCCTTTTCACGAATTCCTAAGAAATTCAAATTGGGGCCGTTGATTACTAATATTTTCATAGAATTTTTTCTCCTATTTCCTTCACGATGTCTTCAAAGTCTTTGCCGTCTACGTCAATTATAATCTCTGCTGCCTCCTCATAGACTGCTGCCCTTTCCCCCATCATAATTCTTATTTTCTCCTTCGGATTTTCTCCCTTAAGAAGCGGCCTTGTATCATCCTTTTTCAGCCTTTCGTAAATGGTCTCCGGATCAGCCCGCAGATATACTACCTTTCCAAGCTCCTTTAACAGCCTTCTGTTTTCTTCCCGCAGGGCCAAGCCTCCCCCTGCTGCTATGACATATTCTCCGCTTTCCGCCATAAGCTCCCTGATACAGGCAGTTTCCATATCCCGAAAATATGCTTCTCCTTTTTCGGCAAACAGCTCCGATATGGTCCTGTCCGCTTTTCTTTCTATGATTTTATCCGTATCTAAAAAGGGCTTTCTGACAGCATAGGAAAGCCTTTTTCCAATAGTGCTCTTACCGCATCCCATATAGCCGATTAAAATTATGCTGCTCATATCACTTTCGTTCTTCCTTCATCTTTATCAGTATTTTTTCTGCCGTTTCCTGGGAAACAGTCACATCATTCCACAATTCGTAAGCAATGATTCCCTGGTACAACAGCATTTTCAGCCCATTCATCGCCCTGCCGCCATGTGCCTTTACCATGGACATGAACCTGGTCTCATAAGGATTGTAAATCAAATCTACAGCTGCCGCAATCTTATCATAAAACTCTTCCTCCATAAGAACCACATCTTCCACATTTGGATAAAGTCCTACGCTAGTGGCCTGAATAGCCAGATATCTCCGTTCCGGCAGCATCCTGTAATCAGTAAGCTTCATCGGAACAATCTTCTCTTCTTTGTAAATTCCATTTACCTCTTTTGCTACTGCAATTGCCTTTTCCATGGAACGGTTTAATAAAAATACTTCCTTTGCTCCCTGTTCCATACAAAGCATGGCAACTGCCCTTGCGGCTCCTCCTGCTCCAAGCAGGATGACTGACTCTCCCCTTATGGTATAGTTTTCCGATTCCATGGCCCGAAGCAGTCCCGGCATATCCGTATTATATCCCTTGTAGCCGTTTTCTGTCCTTACAAGAGTATTTACAGCTCCGATATTTCCAGCCAGCTTATCGATTTCCTTCAAATGGGGAATGACTGCGCTTTTATAGGGCACTGTTACATTCAGTCCATATATGTTCAGGGCATACGCTCCTTCTATCGCTTCCTTTACTCTGTCCCCTTCTACCAGAAAAGGAACATATACCAGATTTCTATTTTCTATTTTTGCCAGATGATTATGTATAACCGGCGACAGTGTGTGCTCTACCGGATTCCCTATTAACCCGCAGACCCGGGTCTTTCCATCGATTTTCATTTCAGCCCGCCTTTCCTCTTTTCTTTTTCATAAGGCTCTTTTTATAAAAATAAAGTACAATCCACTCCAGGCGCCGCTTCAACACAATCTGGATTTCTTCCTTGGGATGAATGGGCTTTACCAGATAAGTAGTAATACCTGCCCGATTGGCTCCCCACACATCCGTAAACAGCTGGTCACCTACGAACAAAGTAGTCTTTCTATTGGTTCCCATCAACTTCATTGCTTTTTCATAGTTCCCTATAGCCGGCTTTCCCGCTTTGTAAATATAACTGGTATGGACCTGATCCGCAAAGGACTTTACTCTTGGTTCTTTATTATTGGACAAAAGCATAGTCTGTATTCCCAGCCTGTGAAGCTCCAAAAACAATGCCCTGCTCCTTTCATCTGCAGGAGCGCCATGGGGAACCAGTGTATTGTCTATATCAAATATGACTCCCCGGATTCCCTGCTTCTGCATCTGTTCAAAATCAATTTGATAAGTAGAATCTATGTAATTGTCTGGATAAAATTGCTTCAATATACTCATGGTTCTAGTATAAAAAACAGTTGGCGAAATTGCAAGGTGTTTTTTAGCAATGTTCTTTTCACCTCTGTCCCTATAATGGCAAAATCCTGTCCGGTTTCATATAGATAAGATAAGCAAAAAAATTCCCCTCCTCTTTCACTGCTTTTCATCAGTGAGTAAAGAGGAGGAGAGCTGTTTATTTATCGAGAACGCTTTTTAGTTCTTCCATAAAGGTATTGATATCTTTAAATTCACGATAAACAGAAGCAAATCTTACATAAGCAACTGCTTCCAGATCTTTTAACTTATTCATAACCAGTTCACCAATAACCGTACTGGAAATTTCCTTTTCTTCCATATTAAAAATCGCCGTTTCCACCTCATCTATCAGCTGATTGATCTGATTGGCGCTGATAGGACGTTTATGACAGGCTCTCAACACTCCTGCCTCGATTTTGGAACGGTCGTAGGTTTCCCTGTTATTATCCTTCTTAATGATGATAAGAGGTATGGTCTCTACTTTTTCATAGGTTGTAAATCTCTTTTCACATTCATCGCAGACCCGGCGCCTTCTGATGGAATTATTTTCCTCAGCGGGCCTTGAGTCGATTACTCTCGTATTTTCATGACCACAAAACGGACACTTCATATGCATTTTCCCCCTAGTTCTATTCTTTTTGGAAACAAATACCCTATACTCTAGTCCATCAGGCATTCTCACCACAGGTATAAATCCATTATACGGGATAAAAAACTTTATGTCAACTAAATTAACAGAAACGCTTGGGAAATCGTAACACTTCCGCCTGTCTTGCTTCTTATATATTTACCAGAATAATATCCGGTCCAATCTGTTTAATATCCTTAAAGGGAATCACGATTTCATCATTGCCACTGAAAAAGCCGCAAAAACAAAAGGACGATTTTACTATAATCTTACAAATACAGCCATTACAGGGATCCATTTCCAAATCCCTTACATGACCTAATTTCCTGCAATCCCGTATACTGATTACTTCTTTCTCACACAATTCACTAAAGCGCATAATCATAAGGCCACCTGATTGCTTTTTCTTATTGTATGCAAATAGCGGTTTTTGGTGCCATCTTAAAATATTCTTTTTCTGTCTCTTGAAGCCCTCAGACTTTATTGAACATAAAGTTCGTAAAACCGCTCCAAAAACCGTTTCTCCACAGCTTTAAATTCTTCCGTAATAAATTCCGGAGCACTTTGAAGCTGTGGACATTGTTCAAACAACGCTTCATTCATATAATGAAGAAACTCATGATAGAGCAGATCATCGTCTACGCTTTTTACCTGTGCTTCCTCTTCTTCTGTTAAAGGCGTATTTAAATATTTTTCGTACACTGCTCCCTGAAGTCCGGCTTCTATTTCCAGATAGGCCGGCAAATGCTTCTTAATGGGACGGATAATATCCGCCATATATGCCTCGCTTCCATCATGAAGCAGGCAGGCTAACTGAACCCGCTTGCTCAATCCTCTGGCCTTTGCTTCCTCCTGACAGTGAATGCTGTGCTGAGCCACTGAATAAAACTCCGGAAACTGTCCGTTTGCCCTTGTCATAAAAGACAGCGCATGGGCGATATCTTTTATCTGAATCTGCTCCTTCCTTGGAGAAAGGGGGGTTAGATGTATCTTACTCCCTGTTGTTAAATAATCTTCCATGATAATGAAAACACTCCTTTTTCCATATATGCTCTATATTATCCGCTCTCTGCCTCATTCTTCCAATGCCCAATGATAGGATTGCCTTACGGCTTTCTTCCATCCTTTTAATTTCTTTTCAATTTCTTCTTTTTTCATTTTAGGCAAAAAGGAGGTATCCACACTCCAGTTTTTTTCGATTTCTTCCACGCTTTCATAATAGCCTGCTGCCAGCCCTGCCAGATAAGCTGCCCCCATTGCAGTTGTTTCCACGCATTCCGGCCTCTTTACCAAAACATTTAAAAGATCTGCCTGGGTTTCCATGAGAAAATCATTGGCGCTTGCCCCGCCATCCACCTTCAGGGCAGTCAGTGCAATTTTGCTGTCAGCTTCCATTGCCTTTACCACATCATAAACCTGACAGGCAATAGACTCAAGAGCTGCTCTTGTAATGTGATTTTTATTGACACCCCTTGTGAGTCCCACAATGGTTCCCCGTGCATACTGATCCCAGTGAGGCGCACCAAGTCCGGTAAATGCCGGCACCACATAACAGCCCCCGGTATCCTCCACGGCTCTGGCCAGCGTTTCCGATTCTTCCGCTTTATCAAAAAAGCGCAGCTCATCCCTCAGCCACTGAATAACCGCTCCTCCAACGAAAATGGAGCCTTCCAATGCATAAGTGACTTTTCCATCCAATCCCCACGCAATGGTGGTAATCAGCCCATTTTGGGAATAAACCGGTCTGTCTCCTGTATTCATCAGCAAAAAACAACCGGTTCCATATGTATTTTTTCCTTCTCCTCTTTGAAAGCATGCCTGTCCAAACAATGCAGACTGCTGATCCCCTGCTGCCCCTCCTATGGGAATAGCCCCTCCGAAAAAGCTCTCGTCCGTCTCCCCATAAAGAAAGCTGGAGGGCTTTACCTGAGGCAGCATCCTTTTGGGAATGCCAAATTCTTTTAAAATATCTTCGTCCCAGGAAAGGGTCTGAATATTGAATAACATCGTTCTGGAGGCATTGGAATAATCCGTCACATGCACCTTTCCCTTTGTCAGTTTCCAAATCAGCCAGGTATCCACCGTACCAAATAGAAGCTCTCCTTTTTCTGCCCTTTCTCTTGCTCCCTCTACATGATCCAATATCCATTTCAGCTTCGTTCCCGAAAAGTAAGCATCTATCATCAGCCCTGTCTTTTCCCGATAGATTTCTGTCAGGCCTTTTTCCTTCAGACTGTCACAATACTTAGATGTACGCCTGCACTGCCAGACAATTGCATGATATACCGGCTCTCCCGTTTCCTTATCCCAAACGATGGTAGTCTCCCGCTGGTTGGTAATGCCAATGGCTCCAATGTCCTCTGCCGACGCTCCTGCTTTTGACATGGCCTCCACTGCCACTCCCAGCTGTGTGGACCAGATTTCATCAGCATCATGCTCCACCCATCCGGGCTTTGGAAAGTATTGGGGAAACTCCTTTTGTGCCATGCTGCATATCTCACCCTTTTTGTTAAATAAGATGCATCGGTTGCTGGTAGTGCCTGAATCCAATGCCATAATATATTTTGCCATGTTCATACCGCCTTTTTGTTTCTGCAATAAATCCTTTCCATATTCTTTTCCTTCCCGCAGGAAGCTTCATTCCTGAAAATCCCTGCCCTTATTTCATAATTTGTGGGTGAAAGCATAGATTTTCTGAAATAACTGAGAATCATAGAATGTTCATTTAACATTGAGATATATGATTTGAACATATGGTAGCATATGTTTTTTCGATTTGCAAGTATAAAATTTACGGAATAAAGTTATGGGTGGTTGTTTTGATTTTCCCTTTATATATGTTTAGTTGTCACCTGCAACAACTAAAAGAGATATAAACTAATCTCAAATATTTGCTAAAATGCTTATAGCACAATAACAATACAGACTATAGGCGGATAAATTTGAAAATGATTTAGCAGAACCAGATTTTCAGACCATACGGCAGTTTGCAGATTATTTTCATGCTTCCGTAGATTACCTATGATCAGCCTTCCAGATAACTGCGCATGATCTTCAATGCATTTTTTTCCAGACGGCTGACCTGTGCCTGGGAGATACCTATGATTTCCGATACTTCTATTTGAGTCTTTCCTTCAAAAAAACGCATGCTGATAATCTCATATTCTCTTTCATTCAACTTTTTCATTGCTTCAAACAAAGAAATGTGCTCTATCCACAATTCCTCCTTGTTCTTCTTGTCGCTGATCTGGTCCATTACATAAAGGGTATCTCCTCCCTCTGTATAAATAGGCTCATAAAGACTCATGGGATTTTGAATGGCATCTAATGCATAGACGATATCCTCCTTGGAAATACCGATTTCCGTTGCGATTTCCGCTATAGTAGGCTCTACCAGGTTTTTCTTGGTCATGGCCTCCTTTGTGTAAATGGCCTTATAGGCGGTATCTTTTAGGGAGCGGCTCACCCGGATGCTATTGTTATCCCGTAAGTATCTTCTTATTTCTCCTATAATCATAGGAGTAGCTATAGTAAGTAGAAAATATAATTAAAAATCAATAAAGTGTATATCTATATCTCCATTCTTTATCACAATCCTTTCTACATATTCTTTCAAAACCATATTCTTTTCCTTTCCCGTTAATTCATCCCATATATCAGAAACTTTTTTAATTTTATCTATTTTTTCCTTACTGTTTCTATGTTCATTCTCTTTTTCAAATTCGAGCTGTTTTTTTAGTTCTCTTACCCGTTTCTCTTCTTCTTGTATTAATTCAAGAAGATTATCACTTTCATTTTCAGCATATAATGAATAATATTTCTTTATCTTTGCATTTGATTTCTTAATAGAGCTTTCAATAATATCCTTCTTGCTTTCTCTATACTCCCCATATTCTATGTTTAACGAAAATTCTTTAAAGCATTCTTCAACCAATTGTTCAACCTCATTTGCATTCTCCCTTTGGTTGTCGCAATTTGGGTTCTTTATCATGTATTCCTTTCCTGTTCTGTATTGTGAATAGCAACATAGTTTGTGATATTTTCCCCACTTCTGATACCGCATTCTTGCCCCACACACTCCACAATAGCAAAGTCCTGTTAATATGTGATCGTTTGCTATATGAGAGTTTGTATGACGTTTTTTCATGTGTTCCTGTGCTTCATAGAATGTCTTTTCATCAACTATAGCTTCGTGCTGCCCTTTGTACTCTTCCCCTTTATATTTTATTATTCCTATATTAGATTTTCTCTTTAATATTTGTGTAACAATCCTCTCCCCTTTAAATCCAAGAATTTTAGATATGTTCTCACATGAATAACCATCAATGTATAATTTATACGCTTGTCTCACAACTTCTGCTTCATCCTCTTTTACATGCAATATACCGTCATTTCGATCGTAGCGATATCCAAACGGTGTTCTATTTCCTCCCATCCATAATCCGTTTTTTACTCTCTCTTTCATTCCGGCAGACATTCTCATTCTGATCACTTCTCTCTCGTACTGGTTCATTGCAGCATTCATTGTAAGCATTACTTTATCCATCGGGTTTTCAATACTCAAATCCTCGGTCATAGAAACAACCTTAACCCCATACTTTGGCAGTACCCTATGGAGCAGATTGAGGGTGTCAATCACATCTCGGCTCATTCTGTCTAGCTTGTATATGTAGACCGTGCCGATAAGCCCCTTTTCAGAATCATCTAACAGGGCTTGCATATCCGGGCGGTCAATGTTACTTCCGGAGTAACCACCGTCAATATACCATTTGTCAATTTCAACATTGTTTTTCTCACAGTATTCAATTATTTTCTGCCTTTGTACGTCTAATCCATACTTTTCTGTCTGTGCTTCAGTGGACACTCTCAGATAGGCTACATTTTGTTTTTTCATTCTGTCACCGCCTTATTCTTTTCTATACATATCCTTTTTCCGTCAAAAGATACCAGTACGCTTTTATCTTCCTGCGTTACTCCTAATTCCTTTACCATTTCAGCCGGAAGACTGATTTTGTAGTTTACAGAGTTCTTCCCGGCAGTTCCCCCGGCTTTCCCCATGATTATATTTCTCTCTACCATTTCACATCTCCTTTTCATTGGTAACTATATAGTAAAACATTGGTTACCAAAACGCAAGAAAAATATTTTAAAAAAATTTCAAAAACCTCTTGACTATTGGTTACCAATAGCGTAAAATAGACTTATCAAATCAAACGGAGGTACACAGAAATGACAAGAACAGCATTGGTAAGGGATAGCGCAAGAAACCTTAGAATATTCAGATACAGCGATTACGCATCACAGGCAGAAATGGCACAGGATTTAAGAGGGAACGGATTCAGAGTTTTAAAGATTTGGAACGGCAATAAAACAGATTCAGAAGTTGATAACTGGGAGCTTTTGAATAGAAAATAACCACACCACCCACCCGGCGGGGTTGCGCTGGGAGAAAGAAGAGAAGATATGACTAAATATCCAATGAAAAATAAAACCGACAGACCTTTGTTTGAATACCTTGTAAGGGATAATATGCACCTTGACTATTATCTTTTTGATGAATTTGACAAGGCTCTAAAACAAGCTGAAAAAATGTCTATTTCTGGCAACAGACACGTCCTTATATATGAAAATTATTTTAATACCAAAACAAGAGAATGGCACGGTTGCAATACTTTTGATGTAGTTGAGGGTGAAGTGAGATATTATAAACACGCAATGCCCGACTTGCACCTTGAATTTTATGTGAACGCTGGGGAATGGATGAATCCTAATAAAGAATGGATTGATTTTCTAAAAGAACAGGCGATAGGATAACCCTACCGCCCTTTTTCTTTTATCTTTTCCGCCAGTATTCTTTTAACTTTCTCTGACCGTATCTCATAATTTTCCAATTCCTCTTTGGTGACACGCTTACCGCCGATGTATACTCTTGTCATGCGCCCACCTCCGATATAAGTATATGAGGGTGGGTGGGGGAATATGACAATTATTTATTTTCGTTACATTCTCCATACATCAAATCATAGATATTTGCATCTTTTGGAGTAAGGTCCTTTTCGTAGTCTATATATCCCCACGCTTCTCTTCTGATTTCTTCACAGTATTTTCTTTCGCCAAAATTTTTTATTCCCAAAACCTTATTATCCCTCGGAGTCGGGTATGTGTTTATTGATACTGGTCTTAAAATACTATAATATCTTGCCATTATCCATGCTCCTTTTTATACCTTTTCGCCCCTGCATTCGCTTTCTTGGTCTGCTCACGGTCATTTCTAATTACCGACATATAACCGCTCTTGGTCTACTTTCAAACCATTCTGCTTGCAGAAAATCTCGTACTCTCCAAACTGCCTATCAAACAACGCCTTGACCTCTGATAATTCCTCTTTCATTGCGTCAATTTGGTTTTCATCAGTGAAAGCCTTTATAGAATGCCGAATCTCATACATCCGCTTCTTTGTCTCTCTTATTTTCCGTTCCATTGCCCTTTGCTTTTGGAATAGGTCGTATTTTTTCTTATTTTCCTCGTTGTCGTAGTCCTTGTATGGATTACTGTTATACTTCGGGTCGAATGGGTGAAATGTATGCCGACAATTCACACCGCATAATCCCTCAATCGTTCCATATCCTGTGACCGTTTCAAAATCCGGGTATTTTTCTTTTTTCTTTCTGAATTTCTGAAAAAACTCTTTGATTTTCCCAAACACATTCTTTTTCGGTTTTTCTTCATTACCGACATATCCAAATTTTTTAAGAAGCTCCTCATTAAGAGAATAAATTTTCCCTTGCCATGATTGGTGATTAGCCGGTTCGTCATGGTCAGTGTATCTTGCCCCTATATGACTACTTACAAGAACTGTTGTCATGCCAATATCTGCACAATGGGAAAGTGTAATCTCGGCGTTTGCTTGATTGATTCCAGTCAACACACACATTCTCGTAGCAGCTTCTACAGTCATTTTTCTTCCGCCCTTATATACCACATGAGAGCCATACTTCGATACTTCGCTTATAGCCTCTCTGATAGCCGTATTCTTATCAACTCCATGGGTAGCTTTCCACCACGCAGAATCACAGGATTTCATAAACTGCTGATTTAGGTCTGCTGCCGTGGTTTTTGTCAAATTCCGTATTTCTCCACTTGTCCGCTTGTATGCTGCATCTAACAATTTCTTTTCGCTTTCTGTCAGATGTTCAAGTCGTGGGGCTTCCCCAATAAAATCCTTTAATTCCTTGTCAGATTCCACCATATCGGCAATGGATTTATTGATATCCTCATTGATTTCATATCCGGCTTGCAGAAATGCTTCACGGATTTTCTTTTCAACTCCCGGTAGGCGCTTTCTGATTTCCTTTTCGATATCAGATACCAGTATGCCGGATTGCTCGTTTAACAGCTTTATGCGTTGGCGGTTTGACGGAATAATCTTGATTTCGCCTTCTGATTCAAACAGATTGATGATAGAATCAATCACTTTATTTGTCAGATACATATTAAATTCAGTGGCGGCTATATGGCTACTTTCCACCAAATCATTCAGATAATCGGGGGTAAACATACACTACTCCTTTTTAAATCCATTCTTAGCCGCCTCAACAATGGCTTCTTTTTCGTGCTCCGCTGTATATCTCGCCCAATCTCGCTTTGCTTCTGGGTTCTGATATTGCAGTAGGCGTGTGGTCGGTACTTTCTCAACTCCCGGACGGCTCCAAAAACCGTAATCAGGCTTATAAAACGCTCCTTTTCCAGTGATAGGGTCTGCATACATGATTCCTGTGTGCTGATAATGCCCATACGGTACACCGTTTGGATTGTACGCATATATAACACCACGTTCTCCGTTTGTTTCGTTAAATGCCTTTATATCTGCTCGCAGTGCGCCGCCATCTTCCCCGGGAACGTGCTGTATCATGCGTGTCAGAAATTCGTTGTCCAGTGCGTCTTGTGCGTTATCCAGCTTGATTCCGAAGCGTGTCATATTAAGATTTACGGAAACGCCGCCGTCTTTGACATTGATATTCACTTTTTTAAATAGATTTTTGAAATAGTTCTTTCCGAATGCCACGCTATCACGCCCTTTCAACATTGCCGATGTGCTGTCTTATTCTCATACATTCTCCATTTTCATAAACTGTTCAAATGCTTTACGGCACTTTCCACACAAATGCATTGTTTTGTTTTCTCTATGATACCCTCTTACAATAGTTACAGCGGAAATCTCTGGCAATTCGTGAACCACACCACTCACATATCCGTAAGGTTTTGCTTGTATGATGTCAAGCACTTCATCTCTTGACATATGTTTTGTAATATGGTCAAGAACCCACTGCCACGCACCAACATCTTCTTTGATCTCCTCTCCGCACCTGTCACAAGTGTACCATTCTTTTTCGTGTTTCATTTCCTATTCCTCCCCAAACAAACTGCTTTCTTGCTCATAATGTTCACAATCCTGCGGACACATTATAAGCGGATAACCATTATATCTTTTACTCGCTTTGCAATCGCAAGAATAATGCGCGCCCACAACTCCTGCACTTGCTACATAACAATGCTTGCAATCGCTAGGTTTGCAGTCAAACGGATTCAACGGTTTCTTTGCTGATTTTAATGCTTCTGCATAATCTCCCATATTTTACTCCTCACCAAATAGGCTACTATTTTGCTCATTCTCGCTCTTGGCTTCGGCGGCTACTGCTTTCGCTTCGTCCTCGCTCATACCCTCGAATTTCATGTAATACATCCACAACGGATATTTACCGGCTTGAACGTATTGCCAGTGACGCAACTTATCCTCTTCATAGTTGTAAACTATGTCTTGGAACGAATAATTGACCTCATAAACGCCAACCGGGGCAAGGTTATAAATATCAGCATATTTATCAAGAGCGTATATCAAGCCGTCTGTGGCTGTCTGCAAGCTATCTCTGATTTGCTTTATATTCTGTATTGTTTCCCGGTCGTCGCTTTCTACTTGGGTGGCGGTAACTACACCGCTACGCCCATTCAACACAAACTGCCCGGTACTGTACCCACATTTCACTCCGACAAGGTTTAGAAAATGGTCTATGCCGCTCAATCTGTCAGTGGCCTGCAATGCCGGGTTTACTTCGTGGTATTCGTCTCCTTGTGAAGTACCGGGAAGAATATGTAAATATCTCGGTAATGTCTTTCCTGCCTTGTCAATCGCTCCGTTTGCTGTGAATTTACTTCTGACAGGCATTCCCGGTTCATCAATCATCATGTCGCCTAAGAATACCTTTTTCTGGCTGTCGAATATTTCATCCTCCAACCGCGTCCATGCAATATCCAATGATTTCAACTCCTTTTGCGCATTGGAGAAGATAGACACGCCCAAAGGACTACTCATATCAATATTGTTAGACAGTGGCATTTTGAAGATAGAGAAAAGCGGCTGTTCAATATTCTGATATGCGGCATCCTCTTGAAGATTCGCCCAAACCGTTTCACTCATGCTGCACTCTTGCCCGATACCGTTTGTGCCGGTTGCCTTGTATGTCTTATTGGTGATCCGGTATATCTGCATATCCTCCGACACATCTTCGAACCTCTGCCATTCCAACCGGGTATAATACCACTTGTCGCCCGGCTCGTGGTAGTGGTCGAAAAATATACCTCCGTCCACTTTCCCGTCCGTGGCGTGTGTCGGACAGAAATCCCACGGCATGACATAATCAATGCCTTTTCCATTCGGCTTTAATATGATATACCCAAACGCACACGCTTTTTCACATTCCTCATTCTTCATTCGGGCAATATAGCTTTCCATAAAGCCGTTTATCCACTCTGCCCTTGCTGAACCCTCTACTGTAACACCAAGTGCAAGCGTGGTCAGCCTTGCGGTTTCGTTGCACAGCTTCTTTGCAAAGTTAAATGACTCTATATCCACATTGCCTTTATCGTCCGGCAGTGTCCAGTCTGGCTTCCCTTGATAAATATTCACCCAATCATCAAGTGCCGCTTTCATCACGTCACTTTCGATTGTCTCAACCCCGAATTTGTCCTGTGCTTCTTTCTGCCACAAACTGTCCCACCACCTTTTTATTGTTTGAATTATTCCCATGTTATCACCTTAATCGTCAAAATCATCGTTCTGCAAATCGTCAAAAATATCATCAAACTTTCCTGCAAGCGTTAAATATCCCTCTATAAATTCTTTTGCCTTTTCCTCTGTTACTGGCTTATTATATGGAACATGCATTACCATGTGTCCGTCCGGTGCAAATATCATGTAGTGATGATTGACTTTTGCTCCTTGCTGTAATGTATATCCTTTATGTTTAAATGTCATTACGCACTATTCCCCCTCTTGTTAAACAATGATTCAAAAGCGTACCTTGTCATGCTCTGTTACCTCGTCTATTGTATAAAGGTTCATACGAATAGCGCAATCCGTCAATCCCGTGATTGTTTGCATCGGGATAACCAGAAATGAAATTACCGTCCTTATCCCTCTCATATTCGTATTCCTTTAACTCTTTTCCAAGTTTCGGTGTTCTTCTCATGTCGCACACGATATGCCGCCGCTGTAGCCATTTCATACCGTATTCAACGCTACCTGCGCCTTTTATCGCCCCTCTGGCATTGATACCCATGTCACGGTAATCTACCACTGATTTCGGCTCTGCGCTGTCGCAAGTAACGGTAAAATCATTATATCCCTTATCGAGAATCCATTGTGCCGTCCGCTGATTGCTCCATTTATTGACATACAATTCATCAATCAGATAAATAGTTTCCCTTGCGTGGTCATAGTGGGAGCGAACAAAGGCATAGGGGTCAGGAAAGAATCCCCAGTCTGTGCCCTGCATGATTCTATCCATGTGGCTGATTTCCTCGTCTGTAATCTCCCGAAACTCCAAAAACTCAAACACCGCTCCACCAGTTCCAACAGCTTCCCCCAGATACTCATGCCGGTATGCCCTCTCGTTGGTTGATTTCAGATGTTCCGCTTCATCAAAGAACTGTTCTCCAAGCCATTCCCTAGGCACTGTTCGATAATCGGACGAATGCACAAGCCTGTCAGCACGCTCAATCAACGCCTCTTCATTCATGAAATTATTGATTGATATAGGTGGATTGAATGACATAAAGTTCCAGAACGATACGCCGCCACGCATGGACGATTGAAGTATATTTCTGATTTCTTCCATGCCAGAGAACGTGTCCGCCTCTTCCAACCACGAAAACGCAAAATATCCGAATGGTGCTTTTAACGATTTCAGTTTCATTTTATCGTCAACACCTCGGAACAATATCACTTGCCCTGTCGGGATATATGTAATTTTCATCGGACTAACAGTGCATTTGAAATCTGATTCAAGCCCTAATGCTGATATTGCAAATTGCATTTGTGAGAATACGCTATCTCTCAATGTGTTCGCTGTCTTTCGGAAGATGATACAGTGCTTATCTCTGTTCTCCGGTCTGGTCATCAATAGTATTATTGCTATACTCACAAAAGAGGATTTGCAACTACCTCTGCCGCCTTTTAGGATATAATGCGTGTGTCTGTGTTCCAACACATCAAAGAGTATTTCATCATAGTTTGGTGCTATGATGTCGTCAAGGGTTATCACTGTTTTGCTCATATTGTTTTCCGTTTCTTGTTAGTTCGATTCTTACAGTTTCTTTTTCTTCCTGCTCCTGCTCAATTTCCTCTCGCTTATCTTTCCATTCTGCAGGCTTTCGGTTCTTCAACCAAAATATCTGTGCAACTGTATTCGGTGGAACAAAGATTTCTTCCTCTGCTTCTACTACTTCCTCATACTCTTTCAGCCTTTTCCCATTCTCATAATCAACACGTTTTACCTTGATAGGCTTTTTCACTGTTTCCTTAAATCCAACAGCGTTTTTATATAAAGCATTTTCTACTTCAATATCAACTACTTCTTTCCCTTTTTTTAAGGCTGCCGAAAGTGCCGGATACTTGTCTTTCCATGTCCTTAAGGTGGAGTATGCAACATTCATATTGTGTGCAATTTGTTCTTCTGACAATCCATCTCTCGCCCATGCGGATAGGAGAAGTAATCCATCTTCTGTCAGCCAATATTCATATTTTCCCTTTGCCATATACTCACCTATCCGCTGTTATCATTCCTTAATCGTCCGCAAACGCTTTCTGCTTCGGTGTAAGACCGTCCATGACTATTCCTTCTTTTCTGCTTTTATATTATTAAAAATTACAACCATACTCGGAAACGGCGCAGAATTTTTAGATCCTCCAAATTTCAATCTGCCTTTCAAAAATCTAACCTCCACATTTTCCTTGTTGTATATGTATTCGTGGAACCATTTTGTATCAGTCCTTGCAGGAAGTAAGCATACAACAAGTGGAACCCCTCTTTTAACTTCATCATGTGCTTTTTTGATCCATTTTCCTATTCCTCTGCCATAAGGCGGGTTCATCCAACATCTACCCGTCCATGCGATTCTCAATCCGTCAATCGGAGCATCTTTTCTAAAATAATAATCGCATTTATGATTTTCTTCGCTTGCACACACATCTGTTGTAAAATCAAATTCTTTATTCAATTCGTCAAATAGATCTTGCGGTGTTTCCCAATCTTCTTTTTTGCTACTAAACATTAAATCTGTGTTCATATTTCCCTTTCCCTCCACAATCCCCCTATGTACAGTATAAAGCATTTAGGGAGATGATTTGTACCAATCTTTGCGTCCTTGACAAAATCAATATTTTAGTGTAGCGTATAATTGGGTTTTTATATTATTCATTTAAAACAAGATTTATTTCATTTATTTTATTACTGTCACTGACATCACATATACCCCTGTCGCTTCGTATTCGCCCCAAATTCGCCTTAAAAACATTTCAGCGATACATTACCGCATTTTGTGTTAAAACGTCTCAAATCGGCTTGTACGCATTTTAACAGGTATCTCATTCCCCTAAATGATTCCGTTTTCTTTCAACTCGACATCGAAATAATAATAGAATTTTCGCACATATCCGTAAAAATTACTTCTGCCAACGCTGATTCTTCCCAATTCCAAATCATGTTCCAGATAATCCCAACTCTTACCCTTTGTCACTGCCTTGATGATATACTTTGCAATGTCTTTATCCGTCCTATATGCGGCTTTTCTGATAAGGTCAAGGTATTTGCCTGATTTAGCCATTTCCATTAGCTTGGCGCGATATTCCTTATCGTTCAGTCCGTAATACTCCCATGGCTCCCTTGGTGCGGATTGATACTTTGGCTTCTCCGGCGGCTCGAAAATGCTCAACTGCCTAAATCCGCTGTACCGTTTGCACTCTTTAATTTTCCCTTTGCAGTTATGGCACTTGCAGGATTTTATACAGGTGCGGCATAGGCAGTTTCGGCATTTTCGCATGGTATCACCTCTGTAATTCGCTCAATGCGGCTTGCGCTTCTTCCTGGGTAAGGAATATATTTTGCCCAATATCTGCATGATCAAAATACATATTATCTATCCATATACTATGTGTTGACACTTCATCTACCTTATGTTCTTTGATATTGTCAGAATATATTTCATAAATTGTATCTCCCACCGCACAAGGCAGCTTCAGCAGTTTTCCTTGTTCCTCTAAGTCCTCATATTCTGCTAACTTTTCCAATGCTTTTTCAATAGGGCAATTTTTACACCCATATTTTCCGTCCTGCTTGTCACACGTTTCTCTGCACAATTCATAGCCACACGCCTTTAGCTGTATGCAACTTGTTCCAAACAAATCAGTCGCTCTTTCTGTCAATCTCTCCATTTCCCTTATCCCTCCTTTTCCTGCACAATCAGTTGTTAGTCGCTCCAATCAAGGGCTTGACCGCATTTACTACACCAATCTCCAAAAGGCTCTTTTATCCCTCTGACCATTGCGCCACACACAGGGCAGTCAGCACGATTTGTGCCTTTGTATGTGATTGGTTTCTCTGGTATCTGCTTTTCAAGTGCGGATATAGCTTCATTTACCGCACTAACTATTCTTTCGGATGGACTTACTCCAATAAGTCTTTTTATAACTTCAATCGCTTCAATCGCTTCTTTCTCCGTCATTCTTCCCTACATCCTTTCCTTTTCCTGCACCACTGCGGACTGTTTGAGACTTTCTGCTCAATCAGGCGATTTTTCGCAATATTTTGTATCAGCTAAAGCACAATCCTCACAGCCTTTGTAATAATGACACTCATTGCAATTCTTAACCACGTCCATGTCTCTTTCCGCATATTCCTCTGCGTTTGCCTTTGAACAACTTCCATCAACGCAAGCCACGCCGACATAACCTCCACATCTTTTCGTTTTCATTTTCAATCACCTTTCCTAAATTCCTCCGCAAACCCATTAATGATAGGACACCATGTAATCAAAGACCACTGGACAAAGGTTAAAAGCTGTTGATCTCCCTTGTCTGCATATTCCTTTGTCAGCTTTCCCATGCCATCATTCCACTTTCTCATGTCATGATCTTTCAGATAACCCTTATACATTGCCCATATCGTATTCTGTATGTGCTTAATGTCCTCTATTTTTTCCTGCATGATAATCTCCTATATACACATTTTGAATAAAAGTAACACTCGGTTACACAAACACGTTACACCGAAAAACCTTGTATTTATGCGGTGTTTACACTGGTTACACCATTTTGTCACTGTTTTTAAAAATCGTGAATGATGTATGATATATACATATTTATATATCTTATTACTGGTATAAAATTAGTGGTGTAAAAGGTGTAAAAGTGTAACCTCATAATCAGTCAAAAGGCAGTTGCATTTGTTCGTCAACCTTGATAAAACCATTATCATCTGTTTCAAATTCCGAATCATCAGATACATTCTCAACCTTTATCCAAACGCACCGCACAAGCGTACCGTTAATCTTTGTAGGTTTCGTGTTCTTGTCGCCGTACTTGTCAATCAGCTTCTTTTTCGCCGCCCATGACAAGAAAGATTTCTTTGAAAATCCCCCTGCCTTGCACAGTTCATCAAAAGCATGGTTGAAAAATACCGCATAATCTCCTTTCATGATTCCCCATTTTTCACAATTCGTTTCATCATCAAAGCGCATTTCATTCATTGCTACTTTGTCAACTATGTACCGATAGCACCGCTCATTGTCAGACAGTTCATTTCGGTCAATTAAGACCTTTTTAGCTTCGTCTATAGAAATATACTGCCCGTCCTTAAAAAGCGTGTCTGTGGCGATTTTATCGGCTGTCAGAATTATAGAAAGTGATATGCTCTGCTTCTGCATTTTTTCGTCATCAAATAACTGCTGCTGAAAGTCTTTCTGAATGTCTCTGATAGCATCCGCACCCATAGCCTTAATTACTTCGACAAAATCTTTACCAGCAAAACCATAATTCTGTTTGAGCGTGTCGGCGGTCAACTGTGGATCCGCATACACCTTTTCACCGCACTCAATCTCCAAAATACGGTTGATAGCACCGCCCTGATTGACATAAGAAGTCAGCGGACGTTCTCCATTTGTCAGTATGCAGTTGTTCCAGTGATTTTCTGTATTTATGCCGATATCCCTGTTAGAACGTGTCTTTCCCTTGCCAGAACACAGGTCATACACTATGCCCTCAAAGTTTTCCTCAATCCTACGGTTCTTTTTGCTGGTATCGTCCAAAATCATAGGCAAGTGATTAAGCATATTCGCCTTTGCTTCAAGTGCAACATCAGTTGTCTTAAAATCTCCAATATAAGCGCTTTCCGCAGGATTCGCCCATACAGAAGCTGCCAACATAAGAGTAACGGTCTTGCCGCCCTCTGTTTCGCCCCATAGGTCAACGAAAAACGGAAGTGCACCTATTTGCTTTATCAGAACACTTGCGAACGATGCCGCCAACATCATTTTTACTTCCGGCCGGCCGGTTCGTCTCAATTCCTTTACATGTTCATACCACTTATCACGGCTCCCATGCTCTCCTATACTCTCAAATAGCTGTCTGAATCTGCTATCTCCGTCAAAGGTGATTTCCGTATCGTAGGGCAGAAACTCTTTCTTAATCCACCCAAGTTTTGAACTGGAATACTGTACCTCTATATGGTCTGTATTGCGGTTTTCCACGTCTGACAGGTATCTCACTAACAGCTTTGCATTTTCGCTCGTTACAGCCACGCCACGCCCCGACAGAGCCACGATTTTACTTGCAGAGGTAATCATTACCTTTGGAACAATAATTTCTTCCCACCGCCCGTTTCGCTTGAATGCTAGCTTAATCTGCTCCTCGCCCGTTTCAAGGTTCTTCAGACGCTCAATAGGTAATATTGGGTGATAACATGCTATCTGCTCTACTGTAGCCATGTTTTGGGCGTATATGCCCGTTTCTGTGGCTATCCATGATCCGCAATACATTGGTGGATACTCACCGTCAAATTGTGTGTAATTATCCATGCTTGCGGCCTGTTGTTGTTTCTTCTGCTTCGTCTCACGGTCAACTTTCTTGTAAGCCTTAACCATTTGGTCAAACTTACCCTTAACGTGAAACCGCTCTGCTACCTCCTGCGCTGACAAAAGCAACCTTGCCTTGTATATTTCATCCTCCTGTGAAAATATTTCCTCAAAAACTTCATCCGAAAGGATTGTCTTTTCATTCAATTTTGTTAAATCCATATTTCCCTCCGGTTATCTTAATTGTTTTATGACCTCATAACATTCGTTAGGATCGTTTAGTACTTCCCATAGATATTCTTGATACTGTAAAGCGTTGTAAGCATCTGTCCAAGCGTCAGTTAGCGGTTCAGCACGGTCAAGGCATTTTTGATAGAAACGGATTAGTTCACAATTCAGATCCCTTTTCCGCTTTAGCTTTTCCTCAATCTTGCGTTTCTGCTCACGCTCTTTCTGCGCATGGTAGATTTTAAGCCTTGTGGAGAAACTGTTGTCAGTCTCCCCACCAAGTAAATTAAATGCTTCCTTGAAAGATATTCCGTCCATAAGCTGTACGAATGTGAATATGTCTCCATGAGCAGAACAGCCAAAGCAATGAAAATCTTTCTTGTAAATCTTCATACTCGCTGTCTTTTCCTTGTGAAACGGACAACAGATAAATCCTGCCCTGTTCGGCTGTGGCAGTCCATACCGCTGTAGAATATCCCTCATGGAATAGAGTTCTTTTATTTCTTCCTTAGTCATCTTCTTTGTTCTGCGATTCAGATAGTCGGTTGCTATTGCAAAACATATCATTTATGCACAATTTTTCATTACAACAACACCCATCTTCGTTATATTCACAATTTTCTGTGTCACAATATACTGTCATATTTTTCCTCCAAGAATATCAATAATTTTCTGCCCTGTTTCTTCCTTTTGGCAGAATACAAAATCAACATTGTAGCGGTCACGAATTGTACAAAGCGACTTGTAAAGCTGGTTTCCGTCTACTGCCTTAGCTGATATTACGTCCTTAACACGCTTGCCATTGACCGTTTTCCAACGGACTTGCGTTCGTCTTGGATTGCTCCAGAAATACACATCTTCAAGGCTTTTTATATCCGCTCCATGCTCGCAGAGGATAACTAATTTAATCCCCTGCTCCTTTGCACGAAGCAACTCAGCCTTAAAACGCTCATGCTGTTGGCAGACATTCCCACATATCTCCTGCAAGTCCTTTTTTCGGTCTATTGCAAGTCGGGGATTGTCCAAAGATATATAATCCCCGACATAGCATTTTGAGCGGAAATACTGCACTCCAAGCGTGTCAAACTGCCCTTTTATGCGCTCCCATTCTTTGGTGTGTTCCCTTGTATCCACTTGCACGGTCATAATTCCACCTCGATTTTATTAAGCCTGTTCTTCAATCCATGCAACAAAATATATTCATTTCTCATTGTTGCCGCTTCATGAATATCTTCTGAAAATCCTGTGCAATATTGTTTGCCATCTACCCTTACACGACCATACCAGTGCTTACCATTAGAGTGCCTAGATATTCCTACATAGCCACTTGTGTTTTTGGTGCGCCTTGACATATTTTGTACAGATTGACTTTCCCATCTACAGTTGTTCGGACAATAATTCCCATCATTATCAATTCTATCAATGGTCAATTTATCGTTATATCCTGCGCTTATTGCCCAACTTTTAAAATTCTGAAAATCATCTTTCCATTCATCACAAACGGTAATTCCTCTCGCACCATAATGTTTGTAATTGCAACTGTTAGGATTGAAGCATCTGGATTTCATATCAATCCAAATACGATATAATCTCGTTTTTGACTCATGTAAATTTTGACATCCAGTTCTGTTCTTTATGCGCCATGTTTTCCCAAGTGTGCTCATTCAAACACCTCCTAGTTAAAAGGCAATTCTTCTTCCAGACCATCTGGAATGTTCATAAATCCATCTGGACCAGGCGTTCCGTAGTTCGGCACGCTTCCACCCTGCTTGTACTCCTTATATGCCTTTGTTTCGCTCATATCTGGGATAGAAGCGTCAGTAACCTTGTCAAGCGATACAAACCACCGCAGGACATGCTTTTTCAACTCTTTTCCGTCATAGTAATCCATTTGTTCGCCGAACACACCGCCGATTTTTTTTCCCTTGAAGCACTGGCAGAACTTATCACCCCACTGTACCGTAAATCCTGCGTTTGAGTGTTCTACGCATGTTGTAAAGGTCTTAAAATTGCGTGTGCATTTTCCGTCTGCATCTTCCGTCAATATGTACTGTGTTGCCTGGTTCGGCCATTTCTTATCAGGGCGGATGTCATCCTGGAACTGCTTCATGAAATATCCCGCCTGCTTATCATCATCTGCAAAGTCAAACAGTACAACAACCATGTCCTTTCCTGTCTTTGACTTTGTTTCGTTGACCTGTTTGATTACCAGCTTGTGACCGCCAAGCTCCACAGGTACATATTCTCCGCCTGCCTGCGTTTCGTCATAGTTTGTAGGTTTATTCATTTAAAATTCCTCCAATTCTTTAATCACGGTCGCAATGTCGTTTTCAATTTCATCATTTTCAAATGCTCCAAGCGGTGTTTTGGCAGTTGAGCGGTTTGCATGAGTATGGAAAATATACTTTCCGTCCTTACATTCTGCCAAAAGAACTGTTGTGAGCTTGCTTTCAACAACGATCCTGTCCAACTTGCGCCCATTTGTTTTAATCCTTGTAAATATCATTCCGTTTTCGTCTGAAATAGTTTCTGAATGAGCTACAAATATAACTGTAAGGTCATTTCTCATCACTAAGGCATAGTCAATAATTTCATAGATATATGCTGCCAAATCTGACCACTTACCATATCCATTAACCTTTAAATTTCGCATTTCCTCAGCAACCATAATTCCGTTCAATGTATCAATGACAACGGTTTTGAACTTCAATCCTTTTGTATTTGGCTGTTTTGTTTTTTCATCAATCCTTTTTCCGTCAAGCCACACAAGAAGATTTTTTACTATTGCAGGCATATCAGTTGCGGTATAATTTACACCTGTCTTGTACTGATTGCGCCAACCTTTCCAACTAAGCCCCTTTTTATCACAATCAATGTAATAAGTTGTTTCGGGGTCAAGATTACGCATGGAAGTTGTCTTTCCAGAACCAGACTCTCCCATTATCGCAATTACTTTTGCCATATTTCCCTAATCCTCCAATCTCCTAATCTTCTACCTTAATCACATCAAATCCAAGATATTTTCCGCAATCCTCACGGTCAACATGATACTTCTCACGGTTCACAAAATCAGCAAATGCACTGATTCTTACATTCGCTTCCAACAGCTTCTTGTATTCCTCCACGGGAATAGTAATCATTTTTTCTTCCATTTCCTATATCCTCCTAATATCTAAATTCTTTTTCATCCAAGTCATATGTACCTAATTCGTACGCAATATTCTCTAATGACTGATCTTCATTTCTATTGGTTTCTCGATGGCATGTCAATTTAATTAATATTCCAACGATAAAAGCCATCATTTTCTTTTCATCCTCATTCATCACAATTCCTTCCCAACTGTCACAAACGGAAGTCCGCATATCCATTCGATTCATTTAATCTGGATATTCTGCTTTTCAACCAAACAGCATCCCGGAATTTTCTTTCCGCTCTTAATAGCTTGTTTGATCGCTGTCTTGTCCGGATCCGGGTCTTTATACTTCAAGTAGCTGTCCGCATCGTTCATTCTCATAATCATGTTAATATCTGTCACATCAACGGATTCTGATTTTCTGAATGATATTGCTACTTTGGAAGTGCTGAACTTGCTTCCATTCAGATAACCAGCCAGATACTTCTTAAGACTATCAGCCTTATTCTTCGCCGCTTTCTCACGCTCTGCAAGCGCTTCCCTCTCTGCCTTAATCTGCTCTGCATCTGACAAAAGATTTTTAATCCACAAAGCAATATTTTCAATCTTGGAATCACGCTCCATTTCAAGGGCATTTAATGCATCCACGTTGACAATCTCTCCTGTTTCCATGTCCACACATTCAAGGATTTCATGTTCAATCTCATATAAGTTCATCTTCCCTATCCTCTCTTTCCTCTGCCTCATAGGCTTGTCTTTCCCGGTTTAATCGCCGTTTGTTTGGAATTCCATACTCTATTTCATCCCACGCCCAGTCAACGACCATTTTGTTTTCTATCTGCTCCATATCCATATTCCTCAAAGTCAACAACATGCCCATCATTCAAAACAACGGCCTTATCCTTTTTTTCAAAAAGCTCAATGCAGTCCTGCCATGTTACCTTGTCAAAATCCATGTTAGGCTCCTTTCTTTTTCCCACTGGAAATTTTCTCCGCAAGGATTCTCTTAACCCTTTCAGATTTGATCTCATACTTCCCTAAATCCTCTTTACGGACTTCCTTATCATCGATAAATACCCTTGTCATACCTCACCTCCCTCACATAAAGAAAAACTCTCCGAAGTCTTTCCTTTCGATATTCAGCAGTTTCGCCCACTTCTCAATGTCCGATTGTGTGAACTCTGTCTTTCCTGTCAACTTCTTGGATACGGAGTTTTTGGAAAGTCCTACAGACTCAGCAAATGCCGCCTGCGTTCCAAAAACTTCCTTTATCCTGCCTTTCAGCTTTTTATACGCATACTGCATTTTCTTCCCTCGCTCTCTCAATATCCCTACGCACACGGAAAGCGTTTGCGTTAGAGAAAAGCACTGCCCTGTCCTCTTTCGGGAGCATAAGAACGGTAGAGAAAAAATCCTTAAATTCTTCCTGCTCTTCGTCCGGGATTGTTTTTTCTAACAGTTCCGTTGCCATCATAGATAACACCTCCTTTAAAAATGCTTTGTTTTGTGCTATCCTTTCTATACAGGCGTTGCCGCGCCGAGTAATAAGAAAGGAGTAGATAAATGATTGTAGGCAAAGACAGGTTATATCATTGCCACAAAATCCACAAACATGTTACTATCTTTGAGGATTATGAGACGGATGAAGAACCTCCGCGCCTAGTGCGGTGCTCATGTCCATATCACAAATACAAGGATATGAAGCCGCACTGTGATGGTCGTAATGAGTTTGGTTTTCAGTGTTGTTATGCAAAAAACTGATTACTAAGCTTGCAAGTTCTTCTGGTCTCTCCGATGGAGATAAGTAACAATAAAGTCGTAAGTCACATTTGCAGCAATCACCTTTCACTTCTTTGCAATGCTGGCTTACGGCTTTATTAAATTCCATTGCATCCGTTTCCCTCACCTCCTTGTTTGCTTTGTACATTTTTATAATACACTAAGTACATTTTCTTGTCAATAGGTACTTTGTACATTTTTATGTAGACTTTTTTAAAAAAATAATGTACAATATGATTTGAAAGGAGGTCTTATGAAAAATAGGATAAAGGAGATTAGAAAAATGTCCCCATATGGAAAAACGCAAGATACTTTTTCAGAATTTTTGGGGATACCAAAATCAAATCTTGCAAGCTATGAAATAGGGCGCAGAGTTCCATCTGATGCAGCGATTCAGTTGATTTGCCAAAAATGCGGGATAAACGAAGAGTGGCTCCGGAATGGAACACCACCAATGAAACCACCAGACAAACTATCAACTTATCTTGCACAAATCAAAAAAGGGGACGAGGAATTTATCAAAGAACTGATAGAGGTTTACATGGAGTTAGACCCGGACAGCAAAAAGGCTTTGCGTATCATAGCGGACAAAATGCACGAGAAAAGAAAGGAGAGAGGGCAATAACGCCCTCTTTTCTTTAATCTTCGAAAAATACTTTGACGAATGAGTAGATACTTTCTATGTATTCCACATTATCAATCTTTTCGATCATTTCAACAATTTTCTCCTTATACCACTCCTTTTCCTTAATAATAACACTTGTTTCTTTTTGGTTTTTCATAGTTTTCCTCCTTATTTTATGTAGTAGAAATTGTAATGATGTAACTGAAATAATTATTTTATCAAATTTAGTGTTTGATTTTTGTAGAATTTTGTGATACACTTTGTAAAAAATTAAGAAAAGGATGAAAATGTTATGGTAGAAAAACAAGTAACTAAATTATGCAAATACTGCAAGACGGAAATTCCAGTAGGAGCAAAGGTGTGCCCGAATTGCAGGAAGAAACAGAGTGGAGTTTTGAAGTGGGTAATCATAGGAGTTGTGATTATTGGAATTTTCAGTGCGGTAGCAGGCGGTGGGAGTGATAAGGATGCACAAGTTAGCGATAATTCTGATAGCCAAAACAGCCAGATGTCTGCGCAAAATCCGTCCAACAGCAAAGAAGACCCATTGTCTGATGATATTATTGACGTTGAAATTTCTGATTGCACTGTAAAATATATCAAGCATGAAATAGTCGAAAATATGGCCGGTGATAAATGTGTTGCTGTTTATTATGAATTTACGAACAATTCAGACGAAGGGAAAACATTTGACTATACAGTTTCAGATAAAGCGTTTCAAAATGGCGTAGAATTAGATACTTCTCTATTTTATGTAGATACAGATAACAAAGATAGCAGTTCTGAAATAAAACCGGGAGTTTCTGTTGAAGTTTGTTCTGGGTTTGTTCTTAGAGATGATACTACAGACATTGAACTTGAAATTGGTGCATGGATTACATTGAAAGATAGCCCGGATGATAAAATGATTCTTTCTATAAAATAAATCACACAATTTACAGGAAAATGAGAAAAAAGTATAAAAGGCGGTAGGTTTTCCCTGCCGCCTTTTTGTCATGACCTCACAACAATTGCATCAAATCCTGCATCTTTAAGAGTTTTCTGCATCCTGTCCGCATTTTCTTTAACAGAATATGCTCCAACCTGCACACGGTAGATTGAATTTTCGTCTCCAGTCGGTGTTTCTACTACGGATATAACAGTTTCTTCGCTTGAAATAATGCTTTTTTCCTGTGCTTTTTGCCCAGTAATTCCACATACAATCGCTTCTGCCATCTTTTTATAATCATAAAGCTGTACGTCATCCTTATCGTCAACGAAACAGCACTCAATCAGCATGGCCGGATCCTTGGTGTTGCGTAGAAAATAAAGGCTTGTATTTGCTTTAATTCCACGGTTTTTAAATCCAAGTGAAGAAATGCTTGCACATACGTTTTCAGATGGCTGTTTTGCCTTTCCTGCTGTGCTGTAGACCAATACTTCCACCCCTGTTGTCTTACCGTTTCCTGCTTTGTCATTCGCTCCGGCATTAAAATGTATGGATACATCCAGGTCTACGTCGTGCGAATTGCAGGCACCTACAATCTTCGCCAGAACATCTGCCTGACTTGTGCCGTTGTTGCACGTACAGTCGTATACAGTATGTCCCAACTGCCTAAGCTGACTGATTACCTCATCTTTTACTTTCCTTGCTTCTGTGGATTCTTGTATAAATCCTACTGCCCCACAAGCAACTTTCCCGTCCGGATTGTGACCGGCATGTACATTGATTCTCATTATTTATCCTCACTTTCTTTTAATTCCGGCAATCCTGCCAGTGATGTTGCGATGGACAAAATTCCCGCCAAAATAGATGCTGATAAAACATATTTCCAGTCTACCTGCCCAAGAGCGGCCGCAGTACCTACACTGGCGATAAACGCCTGTGCCATTGTTTTAACCGCTCTAACTCCTGCGGCTTTCGCCCATTCAATCCAATCTCTGTTTTTCATAATATTTCTCCTTTCTATAAAAGTGCAATTATCGCAACAGCAACCGCCTCAACAATAGCGGTGATGATTGTTGTTGTAACTATTGTTTTGATTTGTTTGTAATCGTTTGCTGGTTCCTGTTCAATCTCATCAATCCGGCTTGTCTGCTTCTCAATCAGATTCCCCTGCCGCTCGATGGCTTCCAACATAGATTGCATATTGACAGACATTTTTTCCATAGATACCGTCAGTTTATGTATTTCTTTGACACTTTCCTCTAATTCGTCTATACGGCGATTCTGCCGCTTGTCCTCTTCCGCAAGCCGTTTGTGTTCGGATTCTATTCGGCGAGTAAATTCATCGTGTTCTTGTCTTGTTATAAAGTCGTCCATACAAACCTCCTTATGTTAAATTTAGATGTTTCTCTATCAGTTCAATTCTATCTAATAAATTTTGAATCGTTTCATTCTGCTTTTGAATCGTTTCATTTTGAGCCATATATAATTCATAAATAATCTGCTCCATTTTTATTGATAAGCTTATAAATTCCTCATACCTCAATCCATATGTATATTCCCCTTCTATAATTTCATCTTCTGATATGATGGATTTTTCTATGACTATTTTTCCGTCTTTTTCAACTTCTCGCTCAATCTCTTTTTCCGTAGTTTTTGTTTTTGGAGATTTGATAAATCCTGCAAAGTCTAACGAACTAATTCCTAATTCTTCCAACAGCTTTTCTACATCTTGTGCTATAAAGCCATAATGTACCCTTCCGGATGTTCCATTTATAAATTTAAACATTTTAGGAATTAAACCCATTATAAATTTTATAGTTAATTCATTATCCAAAAAAGCAATATCTTTCTTTTCTTTTCTGTCAGATGTAGCAATAACTGAATTAGTCGAATATATTTGTCCCCATTTTTTTGCTGGGGTGCCAAGTTTGACGATACCACTTGTTGAATATGGAGTAAATGCTTGGTTTTGAAAAGCTACAAAATCATTATCACCGCTTTCTTCGTAGGAATTTCCGAATGTTGTAACGTTTATGTATGGTGTTTCAAGCACTTTTATTTCATCACAACCGGTGATTCTAATACCAGTGTATATGATGTTATAATTTTCTTTTAATGCATATGTATCAGAAATTTTTCTGCCGATATAGTCATTGACTGCATTGGTTGCACCGATTGCACTGATTGCATTGGTTGCAGTACCATGCAAAACTACATTGTCATTTAAATCTACGCTTAAAATAAAACCGCCTGTCGGTGTCACTATCCCACGTGCTCCGTCAGAAGAGATGGCAAGACCAATTTGATTGTCTGGGTTGGTTGGGTTTCTAACATAAAAACCATTTCCGAGTTTTTGGACTACTATTCCTCCATTTTCTACCACAAGATTCCCTGTCATGGTGTCTCCAGTTTTTGAAATAGCACCTACATCAGAAGCTCCCAATGTCACAACTCCGGTTTGCCCGTTAACACTTACAACGTTTCCAGAGGATTCCAAAATTTTAAGGGCTTCTTTTGCTTTTTCGCTGTAATATTTAGCATTGTCCGTATTTTCGCCATCTCTTGTTCCTGTGTTTCCATCACTGTATGACTTTGACAAAATAGCGCTTTCGTAAGCTTCTTTTGCTTTTTCGCTGGCATTATCTGCGCTAGATTTTGCTTTTGCAACTTCTACCTTGACGTCTGCCAGATAATTTGGGTTTAAATGCTTTTCCTGTATGCTTCCATCCTTGATTTTTGCCGTTACTTTCCCGGAATTATCCACTGTAAAAGTAACTGTATCAGAATCCAAAAATTCATACTGCGTGAGAAGTGCAGATAAATCCACATATTTAACCGTACCGTCTGACAGTTGGATGATAAGCCGCTGTGTCTGGTAGTTATAGTCAAAATTGATTGCCAACTTTTCCAGCAGAGTGTCGATGGTATACTTCGCACCATTATAGTGAGTAACCGTAAATATGCCGGTATCCTCGTCATATTCTATGTACTTGACAAGCAGCTGTGCCTCTGACTTGTCAAATTTGGTGGAATCAAGAGTGATGATACGGTTGTCCATCTCATCCGTAGCCACATCTATTTTGTTGAGATTCTGCTCATTCAGGGGGGTCTTATCACTCGGATAATTCTCCCAAAGTATTCTGTAATAGCATTTATTCATTTTTTACCTCCGTTCTATTTAATCAATCCATGTGCTCTTAGCCTCGCATCAATTTTATCATTTAAATCTTTGTCGTATTTTTCCATCTCGGTATCATATAAATCTTTTGCTATATACTGTATGGCATCTCCGATATCCCAAGCTTTAATAGTGCTTCCATCGCTTAATTTATAACTTTTATAAATTTGGGGATTGTCTGTAGGCCATGTCCCTGGTCTTTGCGGGCTATTTCCACGTCCTTTTATCAATATTTTTTGCGGAGTGGAAAAAACTGCCAGGTTTTTTTCAGGGTCTAAAACTATATCATTCCCTAACGATAGTGCGGTGTTTTTAATTATAAGCTTGGCATTGTCTCCCGTAGCATTAAAACTAAGATATGTATTCCCGTCTGTGTCTGCTATGTAAAATTTATCCCTAACAGTTGTTTTTGTTTTGGAAACTTCAAAGTTATAATATTCTGTTTCTGTTTTTCCATCTTGGACTATGGTCAAGCCGCCGCCTTTAAAAATCTGACCTAAAATTTCTCCTCCATTTAAGGTGTTACAGCTTAATGTTTTTGTCTCTATCAATCCTCCGTTAATTCTTGTAGTACCTTCTTCTCCTGTGAGATTTTTAAAAGTAACAATTCCAGTCATTACTATGTCGCCGTTTGTATTGCTTATTTCTTCTCCATCTTTGTTTTTTATAGAAATGTATATTCCGGCTGTTTTTTCTCCGTTTCTTACGGACATTTCAATGCTATTTGGTGTTTGATGATATAAAGATCGTACATCTTGCCCTACATCTTTTAATTCGGATTTTGTTTCCTCAATCGTCCTTTCAAAAGCGTTGCTTTTCCCTTTTAACTGTAATATTGATTTTTGCACTCCATTGACTTGCTCACTGTACATTTCCACTCCATCAGCGGTATAATCATCCCTAAGTGCTTGTGTGCCTTTCAGTGTGCGTTGCAATATATAGCTTTCAATCAATTCATGCATTGTCGTAATTCTGATAGGGTCTCCAACTTCTAAGCACGGATTTCCTTTCACATCCGCATTGAATGGTCTGTAAACAATATCAGTAATCTTATTAAATACATTATTCGCAATCCGCCAAAGCTCTTCGCTTCCTTTGCCATATACAAGAAAGTTATCCTCAATGATATAGCAGTTTTCTCCGGTTCTGCCTACAATAACTCCAATGTCGTTTTCTTCCTGCCGTATTTGAAGTTTATCTATAGTCTTGCAAAGATAATCTTCGTAATTGGGATGTCCGATATATGTCCCATCCGCTCCTACTCTTGTTGACTTTGGTTCTTGCGGGTATAAATGCCCTGTTCTTTGCTGCCAAGGAAGATAGTCCGGTGCATGGTCAGGGAATAGATTATTCGCCGGATATAAACCCTGAATAGCCTGTGGCAAATAAATATACCGGAATTTTCCTTCTCTAGTAATATGCCCAAAGCACCCGTTAATCTCACAGATTGCCGTAATAACGTCAAGACCGCTTAATGTTTCTCCTATCACACTAACCTGCTCTAATTCTGATTCAGAAGATTCGCTTGCAACGATATCTATTGTCTTTTCGATGGTCATGTTATCGTTGACAAGTCCGCCAGCCGGCACAACTTCTGTCAGTCCAAAATGTCGGATAAAGCTCTCCCGGAACTGTTTTAATGTCATTTTACGGTCTTTGCTCGGTAGAACGGAGTTATACCACGCCGCCACATCCGAATTGACAATGTCATACATGATATCATAAGCCGTGATATCTCTCCACTGTCTGTCAGCTGTTACCTTGTCTTCTGCGACCTTATATTTTCCAAACATAAATGGTTCGTCTGTATGTCCGTTAAGAACCATCTTGACAGTAATCCACTTGTTTTTCATCGGAGAAACTATATTTGCAACCTTAAATTTAACAGAACTTGCCTCGCAAGAGCCGAAACGAAGTTCTTGTTCTGAACAGAGGCTTTCTCCTAGGATGAAAGATTGGTTAAACAAATTTTCGTTCGTTATAGTCGTATTATCAAATTGTATTATCAGTTGTTTGTCAACACTGTCCTGCTGGAATAAGTCAAAATATTTGTAATCAACCATATGTCTACCTCAATATTATCAATATTCAATAAAAAGCCACTGCATTTCGCCGTATTTTATCGATTTTCCGTTTTCATCCTCTTTTTTTATTCTAAATTTCAAACTCGGGTCTAAATAAAAATGACCGGTCTGATATGCGTTCGCTGGATTCCATGCTTTTCTCGGGTTGAAATATATGCAATTTGAATCAGTCTCGTTTTCGTTCGAATAATTCTCTTCTAATTTCTTCAGTATTTCATTCATTGCAGATTCAGACATTTCAAGAGTGCTAAATGTAATATTAGACTTGGTATGTTTCAATGCATTCCTGTGTGTTATTCCGTTTGCGTCTGTATAACTATCCAAGTCCTGCCTTTGGTCTGGTAATATGTCGTAAGTGTCAAATTTTATGTATTTATTCGGAAATATGTAGTTACCAAACTGAAAAAGAAATCCTTTATACGCCATAATAATTACTCCTAGTATGAAAGCAGAGGTTTTCCGGTTCGTTTAAAATAGTCCCTGTCGTATTTTGCAACTGCTCTACCAATTTCTCTATTGTCAAGAATAACCGGAACTTCTATTGTGATTTTTTCGTTTCCAGAACCGGAAGAAAATCCGCTATTTTTCAATGCTATCTTCATAGCATCCACAATTGTATCCAACGGTGCTTCGATATTTGTCCCATGTTTCTGGTCTCCCAATACTGCAAGAAACTCCCTGTTTGCCGGGATGACTGCTCCTGTAGCAAGTTTTGGAATAGATACATTTGGAATTTCTGGTATGTTAAAACCAAATGTATTTCCGCCAACTCCAGGCACCCAATCCGGAATGTCAAAATGCAAACCATTCATAGCCGATATAACGGTGTTGATTGCTTTTACAATCCCATTTGCCATGCTTTCCACGCCGCCCAAAATACTGTTAATTACACCTTTTATATTTGTCCATAATCCGTCCCATGTTTCAGATATACTTTCTTTCATATCTTCAAAAGTTTTGGACGCATTTTCTTTCATATCTTCCCATTTTTTAGAAAGATTCTCTTTTATGTCAGCCCATTTAGTTGTTGCAGTTTCTTTCATGGATTCCCATTTTTCGGATAATCCTGTTTTGATATCTTCCCATATTTCCAAAGCTTTTTCTTTCATGGACTGCCAAGTCTCGGTTACTTTGTCTACAAGGCTTGTAATACCGTCCAGCAGACCTTGTATGATGTATGTTCCCATTTCTGCCATGACTGTAGATGGGGAGTGAATTCCAAAAGCCTTTTTAAACCCTTCGATAAACGGCTGGAAAATGTGTTCGTTTATCCAACTTCCTATATTCTTAACAGCTTCTATAATTCCATTAAAAATTCCTTCAACAACATTTCCTCCAGCTTCGTCAATTTTGTCTTGGAAATATTGCTTTGCTTCTTCAACACCGTCAGATATTAATCCGCCGATAAATGCTGCAAAACCGCCGATTGCTGCGCCAACTGCTTCAAAAAATGACTCTGCTACGCCAGCCCAGTCTATGCCGATAAGAAAATCCTTTACGGTTTCACCAACTGCCCACCAGTCTATATTTTCGATGGCATTTCCAATAAAGTCAAAAAATGCCTTGAAAATCTCACCAACGGTTTCCCCCGCCTTTTTCCAGTCGATTCCTGTCCATGCGTCTGATATGGCCTTTCCGACTTTTTCCCCAAGCTCTTTCCAATTTATGGTAGTAACAAAAGTATAAACTGTATCTACAAAAGTATTGAAAAAGTTTGAAACAGAATTTGCTATCGCTTCCCAATCCAGATAGTCGACAAAAGTGTTTATTGCGTCTCCAAGCCCTTTTGCACCGGTAATAAATGTGTCGTAAATCAAATTCCAATCTATATTAGTAAAAAATCCGTTTACAGTCTCTGCAATGAATTTTCCGATAGATTCCCAGTGCAGATTATGTACAAAAGCATTTAAAAACTCAAATCCCGTGTTGATTGCTTCTGCAAGTGTACGTCCTATGGATTCTCCCAAACCATCAACTTCGACAAAACCGTTTATCAAGGTTGCCAAACTTTTACCTATTTTCCTTGCAGTTTCTTTGATTTTGTCCCACGGGATATTGTCGAGCACATTTTTTAACTTTTCTCCAAGTGCTTTGCCTAACTCTGTAAAATCAGCCTTATCCCACATATCTTTAAGCCATTGAGCAATGTCTTTGAATTTATCCGGGATAGTTACATCCTCGAACATATCGCCTGCACCGGCACCTCCACCATCACCTCCACCGGAATCATTTGTAGTAAGGTTGTTCAGTTTATCAAGAGAAGACAGCTGTTTATTTGCATTTTTTGCACTCTTTGCTGTACCATCAAGGCTTTTTGCATAGTCCTCCTGGACTGATTTGGCTTTTGTAAAAGTTTTCTGGCCAGTCAATGCGGCAATCAGCATACCGACAGCCGTCGCCGCCCTTGATGCAAGGTTAATAAGCGTGGTAAGCGCAGGGGCAACAGCTGTCAGTATTGGTGCAAATGCAGTGGCAAGGCTGTTTTTCAGCTGTGTGAGTGAGGACTTCAGGGAAGATAACGCACTATTCACAGGAGTGGAATACTGCGCAAGATTTTGGAATCCTTCTTTTACCGCCGTCCGAAACTTGTTAATCAGCGCATACATGCTTCGGATTCCAAGGCCGTATTTCAGTAGGTTTTTAAATCCAATTCCCATTGATGCAATTCCGGCAGATGCACTTTTTGAACTTTTTCCTATTCCGAGCAGTTTTGAAGCGATACCTTTTATGGAAGCTCCTGCTTTTTTTACAGCATTCCCAAGCATTTGCATTGATTTGATTGCGGAGCTTTTTACTACGGATGTTATCTTTTTTAAGGAGTTTACAGCTACGCTTCCAAGCTTTTTATACTCTTCCTCTGCTTTTTGAACCTTGAGACTTTGGACGTCATGTTTTTGACTCAAAACGTCCATTTCATTTTCTGCATACTTTAACTGCTGTTCAAGGTTGGCATACTCTTGCGTGTCGCTACCAAGAGTAAAAGCCTTTCCAGAATCTACAAGGTCTTGCAATTCTCCTTGCGCAAATTTCAAGCTATTTTCCAACTGTGCTATGTCGTACAACATTCTTTGATATGCATATGAGTTGGTTTTTCCGCCTGTTTCAACAAATCTTTCCTGCCTTTCACTAAGAATATCTAATTTCTTTTGCGTTGCTTCGATTTGTTTTTGGACTTCAATGTATTCTTGTGTAGGTATTTTCGCTTCTTTCAGGCTTTCCATTTTTGAGTGCAACGAAGCTATCTTGTCAGCGGTTTTGACAATTTTATTCTCAAGCGTGGCAAGCTGAATTTTTGCGTTTTTTGCATTTATCTCTGTATTTATCCTTACAATTCCGTCATACTGCGCCATAATCTACCTCAAACAAAAAGCACCAGCAAACACATTACACGTCTACCGGCGCCTTTTCGCCCTTCCCCTATGCCAATTCATAGGGTGTTTTTGATTTAATTGTATTATTGCGGTATGGATTTGTCACCATACATAGCATAGATTATATAGACCGCAAAGGTACTTTATTATCTGCCACTCCGCAGTTTTTCCTTTTACGCTATGCCTTATCTGCTTTAAGCGTCTACCTATTCCGCCACGCAACAACATGGATAGGTAAGGAATTGAACCTCACATTACACACCTTTCGACTATCAGTGCGCCGACACGTCTTATGCCTCCACTTTCCTTTTAGTGGGTACTATCCGATTATATTGTACCATTATTTAAAATGGTATTTGTACCATTTTAAATAAAAAATGAAGCACATCTACCAAACAGTAAATGCGCTTCAAAATGAAGGAAGGAAAAATGGGTATGTCATTTTTGACAATTTTATTATAACAAAATTTGCAATTAGTTTGTACCATTTTAAAAGAGCAGTATTTCTACTGCCCTTTCATCTGTTCCAATTTTTCAATTATCAACTTTTCTACCCACTCTGGCGGTTTTCTCCTGCCGGAATCCCAATTCTTGACGGTATCAAGAGGAATTTCAAACAGTTTGGAAAATTCCTCCTGCGTAAGTCCTGCGGATTGCCTATGCTCTTTTATTGCACTCAAAACGACAAATACACCTCGTTTTCTCCGTCATAGTCATTTAATGCACTTTCAGCAGATTCCATGTCGGAATACACTCCTAATGTCTCATAAGACGGTTTTTCCACAAGTTCAATTTGCATTTTGGAAAATTCCCAAACATCGCCACCGCTTACCCATTCGCCGTCCTCGTCATACTCGTTTTCCTCAACATAGTATTCCGTCACAGCATAATATGTTCCTGCTCCGCCGCTTAATTTACAAATATCAGACTTGTACTGCTTTAATTCACTCAACGCTTCGCCCTTATTATCAAAAGACTTGATGATTTCTGGCTCTTGGTTATCCTGTTCGAGAGTGCAACCCTCTTTGATTTCTGCCCTTTTCTTATAGCTGATTTCCCTTGTGTTCTTTCTGATTTCATATTTCATATTTCATTTCCTCCTGAGATTTATTTGATAATCTTATTATAGTGTCCATTGAACACTTTGTCAACACTTATTTTAAAAAAGTAAAGAACGGTATCTCTACCGCTCTTTACTTCATGTGTCCATAAGCATATTTCATCTTTGACTTATTCTGTTTCTTTGCCACTTTCTGCAAACTTTCAAAGGTATCTGATTGTTTAAAACTGTAATCGGAAAAATCACTTTTGAATGTGTATGGCTTAAAGTATTTCTTATTCAGCTTGACAAGGTTCGTGTTTATGCCCTCATCATAGTTATGCACTTTCCTTACTTGCCAATCTTTCAAGTATACCGCTTGATTATTTCCAATAATAAGCACTGGACTACCTTTGATAGTCTTTATATTGTTTGTCGCAATGATAATGTTGTCAGAATCGGGCACGTGATTGAAATTGAAGTATTTGTTGCTTGTGTAACGATAATTCCCCTCGCCGAAAAAGAAATCATTATCTTTCTTTTCTGCTTTAGCCTTTTCAAGTGAAAGTCCTTTCTTTCCCTCTAATCTCTTTTCCGCAAGTGCGTTGTTTCGTTCTCTGTGAGCAGAATCCCACTCACTGCCACCGCCACTTAAACCACTACTTCCACCACGACCGCCCATCACATCACCTTTTAAACCTTTCTTGGAATGACTTAATCTGAACAATATTTCCCACGCATTCTTTCGGCACATTTCCCATAAATAATACCACTTCCGGCTGTAATCTGGCAAGCATTTCATTATATCCAGCCACAAACAACCCTTTCCTCTCCTTACTATTCATACAACCTACACTTGATACCGCAACCACTCCGCCCACTGGCTCACCGTCAAAGCACCAATCAAAAGAATCTGGCGTACTCCATGAGATTGTCGGAATCACATTCACTCCGTTTTCTTGCAGATATGCACCTACCCAATGCTTACGATAATGGTTGTATATCTGTATGGCTTTTGGAAAGTCAGTGTATGTAGAAAAATCGGGCGACATAACGTGTGTAAACTGCCGGAACATATCAAGGCACTTGTCGGGCTGTTGCCATACTACGCCGAATTGATAATCGTCCAAAAAGAAATGCACGCCTTTTCCGGCTCTGTTCTTCTCACTTCTGGCATAGTTAAAGCCTATCCATTCACAATCCTTATATATTGTTGGCTGAATCTGCGGCATGCCATATTCTCCCACACCGTCAAATATACGCTTTTGGAGATTTTCATAGTTTTTGGTTTGGCGATACATTATCTTTCCTCACAATCTTCTTTCTAACTTCCAGAATAACAATCCCGTCCTTATTCCGCTTAACTTCTGCGGTATTGCCACGCTCCGCAATCTCCCGGGCGGTTTTGCCGATTTCCTTATCCGTCATCCTAACACCTCATCCAACAATGCATTATATGCATCCTCTTGCTCCTGCTCTTCCTTGCTCTTTGGCTTTTCAAGTTTCACAAGTTCTTTGTTGTGGGAAAGGAATTCTTTTTCGTGCTTTTCTAGTTTCTTGCCTTTGTTCAGCTTGTTCCGTATTCCTACAATAAAAGAAAACGTTCCCTCTCCCACTTCGTTAAAATATCCAAGGAACGTCCACCAGTGCAGATATTCCAGTTCTCTTGTCTCTTTTCCAGCTACTTTGTTGACTGCGGAAAATATCATTTGTTCATCTTGCGCCCAATCGTAAACCGGGAGTTCTGTTTCTTTCCCTGGCACTTTCCCAGCAGAGATAAACCAGTTGATTTGCTTCATGGCTTCTTCTATCGGGAATCCATTCTCCAACGCTTCCAGTACATCATCAGCGCAGGAGAAGTCTTCAAACAAAAGATAGATTGCAACAATCCACTTTTCAGCCGGTTCTAATTCGGGATCGTTGAACGCTTCAAAAATCTGTAGCACATTCCGATAGTCGGAGCGGATAGGATAATCTGTATCTCCGACTGTCAGATGTTCCGGGAGTGTGCCTATCATTTTTGTTTCCTCTTATGGTCTTGTGGCTGATACTTCGCCATGCGCTGTTTACTTGCCTTTTCCTGCCGTTTCAGCTTGCGGTCGAAGATATCCTCCATGATAGGCGCGAACTTCTCGAAAAAGGCAATAAACAAGTCCTCATCTGGGAGGAAATCGGGGTCTTTTTCATAATCATCTCGGAAAACTTTTTTTGTTGTCCCTTCTCCAAAAATGCTGTCAATGATTCCGATACCTTTTTCACAAAAATCAACACGCACTCTCGATGTTGCAACCGATTTTGAAATATCGTCTTTGTCAGCAGTTTCTTTCTCTACCGCCTCCAATCTTCCCGGCATTTCCTCGGACAGTTTGATAATTTCATCATATCCATTTGCGAATCTATCAAAAAGCCTTGCATTGTCAGCGGATATTTCAATCTTATCTCCGTGCTGATTAAGAATAATTTCGTCAAAATCTGCACCGTTTAAATCTAAACTATACTGCTTTCCCATTTTTAACATCCTCCTGTAATTGGGGCACGAACAGGAGGAACGCACCCCAATATATTAAGTTTCCTTAATACCTAACTTAAGTTACTTTTACTTGTCTTGCTGGACGGTTCTGACTGCACAGACGCACCAGACGCACCGCCAGCGGTAAACGTAACCTCACGATTTGCAACGGACACGGTTCCCTGTATTCTGTTTCCAGATTCGTATGCCGTGAATGAAATTGCATATCCAGAAGTACTGCCACCGTCATTGTCAACCACAATCCTTGCCGGAACCTTAAAGCCGGATCCAGTCAGCGTCTTTGTGTCAGACTCCTTTACTTCCTCCGTCAGCGTGGCAACAATCAAGTCCATTGTGATATCTTCATCACTTACAGAAAGCTCATTTGCAATCTTCTGTAAAATCGGGTAAATCGCATCTTCCGTCCTTGCTATGTACTCCACCGCAATAGACGGTGTATAGCCATTATGGCTGAAATTCGATTCTCCCAGTACATTCTTGTTCTGCTCTGTGTCGGGATTAGTGTCGATGGACAAATCGTCCAAATCTTTACCAATCAGCGTAGTTGCATCGCCTTTGGCAAGCCACATTGCCCGACAACCTCTTAATATCTTTGCCATTGTATTTCTCCTTTCTAATCAACCTCATATTCCATAACCACATTAGACGCATACACCGTAGCAGTATCCCCCTCCACATCATCAATGGTCGGGAAACTCGCCCCTGTGGTTATATCCGTTATTTTTCTGCCACCTGTCAGCCGTGGGAAGTTTTCAAAATCTCGTAGCCAACCTGTGATTTTCTCTAAGACGTTCTGCGCATCAATCATCGCCCCGTTTCCCTGTGGAGAACTCTTATAGGCAATCTGCAAGGTCAGCTCCGCAGTAAACCCACCAAGCACATTTTTGCTCTTGATATTACCCCCTGTGGTGAATATGCAGACGCACTTCCCCACGTCCTTAGAGTTGTACTTAATCTTTGCGTCTTTGGGGATATACGGGCAATCGCCCATAAGTTCAAGCAGCATATCCCCGATTTTGTCATATTCCTGTTTGCTTAGGCGTTCTTTGTTTTCTTCGAGCATAGGTGTTACTCCGTTTCACTTTCTGTAATCGGCGTGCCGCAATTGCAGCCCCAATACGGTTCGCCTAAGACTTTTCTTTGCATCTTGTGATACAATTCAAGATACATTCCGGCAGGGAGTTCTAAAAGGATGCGGTCGTGCAACACGTCAACATCAACCTCACACGAATCCCCTGCATCTGCCAAAATTTTTTTAACCATGTCTTATATGCCTCCCACTTGAAAATACGGAATCCCCTCAAACTGCTCAAAGCTGTTCATGGAATATACATATCCGTAATTCTGTTTCATGTACTCAAAGAAGTTACCGTCATAAGAATTACTGTCACACACTCCAACAGGTGCTTGAACGTCCAAATTCAGACCTTTCCGCTTCACGATAACAAAGAAATCGCCGTCAACATCAAGCGTGAAATATTGAAGCATTTCGTCCGTTGTCAGATGTTCCCATGAGCGTGGGTCTAAGAACGGTTTAGGCAAGCTATCATCATTCTTGATTTTCAGAATACAAACGCTTGCGTCCTCTTTTCCTGCTTTGTTCTGGTTTTCTTCTTGCGTGAACTCTATCCGCACATTGTCAAATCTCGTGCCAAAATACTGTGTTTCCTCACGCAAACCATTGACGTACATGTTATAGACAACCACAGAATCAGTGAAATAAATGTCCTCTTGGGTTTCTGCCTTATCTTCACTTTCTCCACCGTCTGGCTTCTCTGCTTCGTCTGTATCTCCTGTATCGGTCGGCGGTTCTGGTTCGACTTCTGGCGGTGTAGGCTTATCCTTTGGCGGTGGATTGACAACCTTTGTGGAGTACGGATATGAGCCGGCATACAAAAGGTTGATTCCGTTGTAATCGGGAACACCGCCCAAATTATCCTGCACCATTCCGTAAATGATAGTATCAGCAACCTTTTTATCCTTTGCCGCTTCGGTTACGGACGTGTTCGCCGTTCCGCTTGCTGAATAACTCCTGCTCTCAGATCCGCTTGAAATGGAAGTGATAACCTTGCCCTTAACCGTTCCGTCTGCCTGTGCCACCGTTCCTATACTTTCCATAGCGGCGTTGTTGTATAGGTCAATCTGATAGAGAAAGTCTGCCAGTTCACACATGCAATCTTTGACCGCTTCAATATCTCGCTCATTGGTAGGAAAGGCAAATTGCAATTTACCGCCTGTCAAGCTGTCAATCCTGCGCTCTGCCCTCCGTCCAAATCGCTTGAAGTCTGCCGCAGACATTTTTCCGCCGTATTCAGTTGTGTAATAGGTGTAGTCTGCGTACATGGTTGCTCACTTCCTATTCACCGACAATATCAATGCCGTACTGCACACACGCTTCATGCTCCATCTTGCACCCTCTGTAATCTTTCCAACCCTCGGCAAAATAAGCACAATCAGCCGTTGACAACAGTTCAAAGGACTTGCCCAAAAACCACAACGGTCTTGCGCCATGCGGCGCACTCTCGAAAAAGCTATCAATAACCTCAACCTCTCCGAAACGCTCCGTTACCTTTGCAACAATCGCCGCCCGTTCTGCCTTGATTTCTTCATCTGTCTTATCTCTCATTGGCTGTGATATAAATAATTTCTTCAATGTTATTTTCCTCCTTATCAAATCAAATCTAATTCCGCAAAGACTTTGTATATCTTAGGAGATTGGATTGCGAACCAGTCAACGGTTGTTTCATCATGTCCAAATTCTTCAATATGTTGCCAGTTGTGTTGCAATCCGCTTTCTGCCATAAAAGCGTGAACAATTTCATGCCTTAACTGCTTTTTCTGCAACCAATCAAAGCCGCCAACTTTATTAAAGTTGTCTTTTCGGATAATGATTTTCTTTTCCGTATAGTCACATTGACCGTCAAATTCTGCATTTCCAAGCTTCTTGCACTTGATTTTGTATTCAGTGCCAAGAATACTTACCTTACAATCTTTCAATTATCCTGCTCCTTATGACAAGCTACTGTCTTTTGCTGTACTCTTTGCTGCCTTTGTGGAAGCTGTCGCTGCACTTCCAAAGGAAATTACTGCGATTGCGTCAATATACTCCGCAAACAGTGTGAATCCCATGATTGCAAATGCTTCTGATACAGCGGTATGATAGTTGCCCTGCGTGTGGAATCCGATAAGGTTCGTTTCTCCTGCGCCTGTTGTGTAAATAAGTCCTGCCCTTGCAAAATCGCTTTCGTTCGGGTCAACGTAGTACATCACGATGTTTTCAACAGGAGTAGCAAGCACTTTTCCCCTTGCAACTTCATCTTCTGCCAAAAGGAAAATGGTGTTGAATCCCATGAAATCCTTGATATACTGGAATCCGAACTGATTCTGTACAGTAATATCCGCTGCACCAAGGTACTCATACACATCAAGCACATTCACAAAACCTACAACGCCTGTCACGTTCCTGTGCATCTGCTTGAACTTATTCACAACACGCCCTTTCGCCATAGCAAGAGCCATCTGGAAAGTGCTTTCGCTACTTGTCAATTCGCCAGTATTCAGATAAGCGTAAAACCTGCCTGTAACGTCCGTCTGAAGCTCGAACAGAAATTCATCATCGGTCATCTGCACAGCGTTCTCATATCCGTGGTCTTTGATTGATTCAATAGAAACAGCCTTTGCGTATTTCTCAATGGTCATTTCCGCATAATCCTTTTCCTTGACTACGAATTTGCTGTAAGGGATTTCCTCACCCTCGCCGACATTTCCGCTTTCCAGTTTTCCCTCTGCATATTTGCTTTTCAGCACCGCCCCTGGCTGTTTCTTAATGGGGCGCATAATTCCTAAAATTTCCTGTAAGTGTTCCCAATTCCGCTCGAATCGGGTGACAAAATCAATTTCACGTGCGGTAACCTGTATGTCCGCTGTCATGATCAAATTGTTTTTTGGCATAATCTTTTAATCTCCTTTTCCGAACAATCCAAGGTTCTGTGCAATGGCTGCCTGCCGCTGCGAAGCGTCCTTGATGTTCACAATGTCATTCTTTGTCATCTTCTTGCCGTTCACGTTCTGATTCAATGCCGTTGTAAACGGTTTATACTCTTTTGCCCTCTGCGCTTCCAATTCTTCCTGCTTCTCATCAACAAAAGCGGAAGCGTCCTTTTCTTTCATCTGGGAGATTAAGTCATTCAGTCCAAGGATTTTGCCGTCTTTCAGCTTCAGTCCGGCTTCCTTAATGTCAGCCATGACAGACTTTTTCGCCGCTTCACTGGTAAACTTCACGCCCTCAAGCTCTGCTTTCAAGGCATCTGCAAAGTCACGCTCATACAGCTTAGCGTCCCGGTCAGCTTCCAGTTTAGAGATAGCCTTGTTATGCTCCGCTGTGTTCTTGTAATGCTCGGACAAGGCTTTCTTAACATCTGCCTGCTTGTCTGCCGGAATCTCAATCCCAAATGATTTCAAAGTTTCAATAAGTTTCTGCATAGTTATCCTCCTGGTCGTGTTTATTGACCTGCCGCCGCAGGTATGGATTTAGGCAGATAGACCACTGCCGGGGTAACACCGACAATCGGACTTGCACCGATAACCTACTACCAAAGGTGGTTGCTCTACTAATTGAGCTATGTCGGTAGGGGGAGCCTGCCCGAAAGCAGACTCTAGGAAATAGGTTTATCAAAATTAGTTAATGTCAAAATAAAATGCCAGCAAACACGATTTCTCGTATCTACTGGCACTGCGTCAATGCGTCTGGCTCTACTTAACAATCTTAAACATTTTCATTTTCTCAAATTTTGGCTTTTCGTTCTCATGATAGTACACATCTATACTACATCTTCTTGTTTCCAAATTAAGCCAATTTATTTTTATGCAAGTAAACTCTATTGTTTTTCCGTTTTCCTCACATAAAATCTTTTGGTCATATTTAATGATTGGAGTTTCGGGGTTGTCAGCATCAATATTAAAAACAATCTTTGTTCTTATCATTTTACCCCTTGGATCATTCTCATACAAAAGGCAGTTATCATGGTCTAAACAGCACTTACCGCCTTGTGTATAATGCTTTTTGCAAGTAAGACACTCACTTTCTCTCACTTCTCCACTACCTCACACTTCAAATCTTTAATATCCATAACAAACTCATTCTTGCATATCTTGCAGAATATAGGCAGGTTTTTCGCCACGGTGTCCTCTCTTATTTTCGTCCTTGTTTTGCCGCCGCAGATGGGGCAGTGTACCCATTGTTGCGTCATGGTTGGTCTCCTACTTCCTCGGAATCATCAAAAGCATTTCCAACAATTTCAACCTCCTTGATTTCAAAATACAAATCGCATCCGTCACATGAATATTGCCAATTCCAAGGTGAAAAACTTGCGCTTTTTTCATCATAGCAAACTTCTGTAACGTCTCCACCATCTTCCTGCCCGTCTGTATATAAGACTTTTACAATATCCCCCTCAAAAATCTTCCTGCCGTTCTTGTCGGTCAAGCCTGTGTACTGGCAGACGGTTTCTGGGTCTACTTCTGCATATTGATAACCACCGCCATTCATGTTGACGATAATTAAATGCTGTATTTCTTCCACAAATTTATCGCTCTCATAGTGACCTGCTTTCTTTGGGCAATAACTACCCTCTACCATTTTACTGTTATCTTTTCTTTTCCCTCTAAACAAAATTTCTCTCATATCCTACCTCCCGATTTATTCATAAAAAGCATTAGTACCACAGGAGACGCTTGCAACTGTTCCTGTCTACTATATTGTATCGCATAATTTAGCATAAGTTGTACCATTCTATTTCGTTTCTTTCAATTCACACCAATCCGGTTTTTGAATATCTTCGTCTATACCTGCCCTTAAAACCTTTGTGTATCTTCCATTTTTCTGAAAGTCCACATTGCAAGTATATCCATGTGTTCCTATTTTGTTTTCTTCTCCGTCTATCTTGCTAAAATCTTTGTTATATCCTCTATCACTCCATAATGGGTGATTATAATTAAGCATTCCAAACGGGCAATTATTACAATTTTTCGGCATTTCCATTGGCACTATATACATTCCCATATCCTCCCTTTTGCGGTTTCCGACAGGGGAAAACTCCCCTATCAGAATTATTTTGTTTTCGACAGGGCAGTGACCGCTGTACTCCTGTCTAGTTAGGCGCTACCTAACCACACCCTGTGGAGCGGAGTTGAACCGCTTACTCCCGGGAGTTCCCCGTAGCACTTCCAGTTATGCTATCACACAGGTACTTTTGCAAAAGCAGCAGTCTTTCCCACTGTCAGAACCGAATAGACCCACACAGCTCACGATTCTATGGTCTGCTTCCTGTAAGTCGCCACCGCAATATGTACATATCGCTCTTTCAGACCTCTTCCACTTTGTCCATTGTCTGTCTGCAAGGACTGTGCAGTTGTGCCACCTGTTTGGTGGACTTAGTTCTGGCTCTCGCCGGCTGCATTTAAAATTTAAGCAATTGCATCGTTAAAACTTCTGTGTTTCATGGTTTTGTCCTCCTTGTGTTTTATTGATTATATTTTACCATGCTTTACACCCTCACTTGTACCAAACTTTTACGCAAAGAAAGAGCGGCATTTCTGCCACCCTCCCATGTATTACGCAATCTTTTCCATTTTCTTCTTGCCCTCGATAAAAACGGTGCGTTCTGTAGAAAAATCGGCATCCCGGTTGATATCAAACAGCAAGTCGCAAATCTCCGACATAAGCGCATCCAGTGCTTTTACAACCTTTTCCTTATGTACCTCTGAATGGTCTCTTGCGTACTCTTTCTTGCACCACAGATATTTGTCGTACAGTTCATTGATATTTCTATCAAACTTTGCGCCTTCTCTGCGCTCAACGGTTCTCTTTGGCATATCTGTCATTTCAGTGTATGCTTCTTCCGCAAAGCCCATGGATTCCACGGTTTTGAGGTCTTTGTACATATCTACAAGCTGTCCAATCAAAGATACATTTTCCCGACTTATACCCTTTTCACCAAAGCTATGCAATTCATTTTCTATATTTTCGAGTAATTTATGCATTGTCCAGTCTCCTTTCCAGTTGTTCCAACTTATTCATTATCGTTTCAAGCGTCCTATCTTGTCTGTCAAGGCGTTTCCCTATCTCTTCCAGTAGATAAGACGCTTGCTTGTCGTTTGCCGCTCCTACGTCATTCTGTGCGCTCTGTTGGCGGTTCTCCATGAGATTTTCCCAACCTAAAAGGAATGAAGCTATACTCAATGCGTCAAGAGCGTCAAATTGTCCGTTACTCATTACAGCTTAATCACTTTCAGCGCAACATTATTCACTGTTGCCGCCGTTCCGCCAAGCTGAAGCGTAAGGGTAGAGCCAGAACCGCAACACATCTGACGGACTAAGGCTGTGATGGGCAGTGCAACCGTTCCCGCCGCTGCCGCTGTCGCAGAAGCTACCGCCCCCGGAACTGCCACGCCGTCACGAAGCAGAGTTACCGTCACGGTACCCGCCGCTGCCGCCGTTGCGGTGATGGATGCATCCACGTCATAATATCCCTGTTCGTCAATCACAATGCCGTTTCCGTTCAGATTCACGCCGCATCCGAACCGGCGGATGATGGAGCCAAGGGAAATTGTGCTGCCAATCTGTAATGCCTGTGCGCCTGTGTTGGCTGTATAAATTGCTGATTTTGCCATGATATTTTCCTCCATTTCTCAAAATAAAAAACTACTAACCGTTTATCGGCTAGTAGTTTCTATGCTCCTAAATCAAATAATGTAAGCTGATTTTCGTCTTTCTTTTTAGTTGTCCTTGATGTGTCGTATTCCCTCAAAACTGCCCTTATTGAATTGATAAATGGTTGTATGCTGATTCCCTCCATTTCACAAACCATTTTGTCGAAATCAAGTTCTTTTCGCAATCTTTCAAGGAATATTCTCCTTGCTTCATTTTCCAAAACAGACGGGTCTATTTCTTCTTTCTCGATTATCTCCGGCAGATAGATATTGGCTGATAAATTAAAGTCGTTTTCTTCTACCGTCTGATATGACACCGTTTCCGTCCGTTCTCCGTCTTCAAAGATTATATCCGTTGTTGTGCGATTCTTTTTCAGAACGACAAGGCAAGTTGCTATTGAGGTATCTTCAAAGGTATTCCCTGGAATATTTACCACTCTATCAACATAGTTATTTTCCACGAACCACCGCCGGACTTTCCCCTCTTTTTGCCCTCTGTAAAGTATACCGGGAAACTCCAAAACAACCGCAACTCCATTATTTGATAAATGGTGTAAGATATGCAACATAAACGCCCAATCAGCCTTTGACGGCGGAGGCAGTGTCGGGCAATCCCTAAAGCGTATATCATTTGTCAACGTGTCCGGCTCCCACTTTACAGAAAATGGAGGATTTGCAACAATACAATCAAACTGTACTCCCTCAAATTTATCCTCTGTCAGCGTATCTCCGGCATATCCGGTAAAGTTTGGTAAATCTATCAAGGCAAGCTGTTCACCATCCAACTCTTGACCGTACTTTTCCACGCTTTCGGGAAATACGCTCAAAAGGTTTCCAACTCCACAAGTCGGGTCATATACGGTTTTTGGTTCGATATCAACATAAGATTTCAGCCTTTCAGCAAGTGCAAGCGGTGTATAAAATATGCCGTTGTCCTTAAACTCTTGTCGTATATTCTTTATACTTTTCTGCTTCATGAACCACCATGACCCTTTGTTTTCTTTCCGCTGATATGGTGCTGTTTCTGCTCTCCAAGATTGATTTTTGCATTGATAACACTATTTTCCGGCATAAAGCACAAATCAGACTTTCCAAAACTCCCGGCAATTATCTCAATAGCAATCTGACACTCCTTTTCGGAATTGTACCGCCCAATCTGACAGCCTTTTCCATTTCCAAAATCTGCCTTAATCGTGCAACCGTCAGCACCTACATACATACTTGTAATCTGTTCTGTATTGATAATAGACTTTTTATCCTTGCTTACTATGTACATTTTCCCTCTCCTTTCCATGAGTTAATTATCTCACAGAACAAAAGGATAGATGTACCATTTTGAAGCATACAAACTACTAACCAATATTCGGTTTTCAATGTGCAACTGTTACTTATCCAAGGTCAGTAAGATTTTTCATAATAGATTCATACAACTCTTTCTGCTTCTTTCTGCCTTCTTCCCTGTCTCTCTCGTTCTTCGCTTCCATTTCAGCAAGTCTTTCCTCGCCCTCTATCTTCTGATAAAGCATATTCAAAAGATAATAGTCCTCGTTGCTGATTTCCTCTTTTGCAAGGATTTTCTCAATGTGTGCGTCCATCTTCTTTTTGATTGTTTCTTTCATGCGCTTACCTCTTTTCGATATATTAAAAACGGGGCAACCGATTCAGTCACCCCGCCTTTTCTACCCGGTCAGAGTGACCTAAATGTTGTTGCATCCACAACCGCTGTTGCATCCGCATCCACTGTTGAAGAAAGGATTGAACCCTGCTCCATAGGTGGTCTGTGTCGGATATCTTACGATACCGCACAAAGCGGCGTTAAGCTGCAGCTGGTTGATCTGGTTCTGCATGTCTGCCATACGGTTGCCGCACAGTACGTCAAGTACTTTCTGAATCTGTGCCGTAGTGTTGGCGTTGATGTCCGCTGTATTCTGCGCTGCCAGATAGCGGTTTTCAAGCAGACCTCTTTCAATGTTGCAGCAGCATGACGCAAGCTGACTTTCGAGATTGTTGAAGTTCCGCAAGGTTTCGTAGCCCAGATTGCAAACCGCATTGCCCAGATTGGTGTTCACGTTAGCTACCTGGTCGCCTAATCGTCCAACTGCACCCTCAAGGTTGTTGAAGTTCATGGCATTACACAGACCGCTTTCCGTTACCGGTTCGCCGGTTCTGTTTCCGTTGCCGTAGAATCCTCCGTTTGTGATTGCCGGAAGAATCAATAGGGCAAAAAGCCACTCCATTCCAAACATGCCGTTGCCCCATCCGTTTCCGCAACCGTTTCTGTCTGTCACAGCGGCGATGTCAGCTAATGATACTGTTCCGTCCATATAGTTCTCCTTTCTGCCTGCCACTTCACAGGCTGACGACATAATGTCGATTTTATTTTTAACACCGTTTCGGTGGTGTTAGCTTCTCAATAGGTTCATAACCTCATCTGGATTTACTCCACTTTTTTGACATTCCTCATAAAATACTTCCTGCGGATTCCTGCCATTGCACATTTGCATAACCGCATTTAGCTGAGGATTCTGCTGTGCAACCTGCATAAGTGCCGCTTGTGGGTCTTTGACCGCCTGCAACATCCCCATCATTCGTTTAGCGGATTGTGCCGCCTGTCGGATTGCCCGCATGTTCTGCATTTGCGGATTTGCTAATGGAGCAGACTGTGCGCCGCTCATCATTCCCATTAAAGAATTAGCCATTGCTCTTTGCCCCCTTATCTGCCTTTGCAGGCTGTTTTTCCTGTGCATTGGTTAATCGTTCCAACTTTTCCATCAAGGCGTTAAAATCGTCTCTTGTGACGTACTGTGACATATCTACAGGTTTCGGTGTATCAGATAATTCTTCCTGTGGAATTGCCGAAAACCTATATCCGCTAAATGACTTTATTACGCCAAATTCATCAGAGGATTTGACATAAAATGCGTCCTCTGTGCTATCCATCAGCCAATGTGTGGCATTTGCCGGAACTTGATGCTCCTTTGCCCCCTGCAAACCGTTTACCTGTATCCAATTTACATTTTGCGTTGGAGTAGGTGCAGGTTGCGGTTGCGCCGATGGCTGTGTATTCTGATAATTATTTTGCTGATTCTGTGAATAGAAATTCTGCATAAGATTCTGTTTTTTCTGTAAAAACTCCTGTTCTAACTGTGCCATCTGCTGATTTAACATAGGATTGTTCTGATACATTGGTAATCCTCCGATTTCTTTCTATGGGTAAATTTTCGCATAAAAAAAGAACCTCTTACAGTTCGTAAAAGGCTCTAAAAAGTTCGCTTCCTATCCTTGCATAATCTTTTTTATTTTCTTCCTAAGCTCTGCACTTGTCCTGTTTATAGTAGATATACTTACTCCTATTTCTTTTGCACATTGTTCCAAAGACATACCCTTTACTCTCAATTCAAAAACTTCGTTTTGTATCTTGGTAAAGTTCCCATTTTCCTGTATGTACTCAACTTCAGACTTAACAAACTTCTTATAATCCATATTACTTCCCCATGGAGTAATAGGCTTTTTATCCGGCTTCTTACCCTTGTCGATTACTTCTCCTTTGGTGTTCAAAATTGTTTTTCTTAAACTCGTTTGATTATACCCAATTTGAGAATCCTCTGAATTGTATGCAATAATAAATTCCCTTTCTTGCTGTTGCGCTTCTTCAAGCGACAACCCATTCTTTAAGATTTCCGTTTCTACATTATTCCATCCATATTTTTTAATATCTTCATACATGGGCACATTGTTTTTATAACCTGTTCCGTCAGTTCCAAATCTTATGTTCGGAATTTCTGTCATTCCAATATAGACTTTCCCATTAGGAAACGTGTGCTTATAAATGCAATATGGAAACAATTCATTCATATGGTAAATCCTCCTTTTTCCTCCCTGTGTAATCTTCGCACAAAACCATATATCATTTTGATAAAACACTCTGATTTTATATCTGTTATCATTTTGATTATATCTTCTCTCATTCTGCACCACCTTTCTCTGGCTCTGTCATTGCAGTAGAAAAGCGGTAAATCTGCCATAGAATCCAAAGGTCACTTGTTTTAGATATAATTTCTGTTATTGCCTTGATGCAGTCCTCGCGGTTAAATTCATAATATTTCTTCATATCATTTTCCTTTCCACTTGAATTTCCACAGAGAAAATGATATGATAGGCAATATCAATATCCCTTGTGGATTTGGTGTGATAAAGGTTGCTGTGTTTGTCAGACTGGGCAACCTTTATTTTTTGTTCCTTTGCTCATACTGAATCTCAATCCCCTGTCTGATAATCTTTGACCTATCGGAATTTTGTTCAGATGCCAAACAATCCAACTTTCTCACAGTTTCTGCGTCCATTCTCGCCCTTACAGTAGTATCTTTTGGATTGTCTGTCAGCTTTTGTCCCATTTTGGGCGACACTATATCATCTCCTTTCAGTTTGTAGCTACATACTAATAATAACATTGTAGCCACAAGCTGTCAATACCCTAAATAAAAAAGGGAATCCTTATTAAAAGATTCCCTCACACACTCTAAACACCTTGTTTTTCATTTTCTTGCTAAGCCGCTTTACCGTAGAAACGCTGATATTCATTTCCTCGGCGCACCGCTCAAGTGGTATGTCTTTGCACCTCATATGGAACAATATTTCTTCCGGTTCGGTAAAGTTGCATTCATTTACACAGTATTCAATTTCTTTCCTTGTAAAATCGCATACTTTCAAGAATGTACCACCTACTTCTTTTTCGTCTTTCTTCTTGCCACGCCTTTTGCTTTACCGTTCTTTTTGCTCATCCTCCGGTACTTCTGCCCCATTATATACATCTCCTCCGACATCGCGGTTTATGTAGTTCTGTCCTTCCCCATCTTGCGTATAGCTTTCAAACTCATACTGATTCAAGAAAAGTACAAATCCGGCAATCGTAGCCGCCCACAATGCGAGCACTACAAAAAACGCTATCATCCACCGTTTTGATTGCCTTTTAATCTCCGAAAGAAGCTCCAACACAAACACTTCTTTTTCCTCTTTTTCGTTCACATTATCCCTATTTTCCATTTCCAATCCTCCGATATGTATTTCCCTCATTATAGCAATTTTAGGTAGGGGTTGCAATTATATTCTTCAAGTTCCTGTATCTGCCGTAACGCCTTTTTATCGTTTTTGTGCGTTCGATTTCCTTTGCACCATTCGCAACTTCCATGATTTCGGCAAGTGCGGTCTATGGCTTTTGCTCCCTTGTATGGCTTTCTATGCTCTTTTCCGTGTGTTATAGCTTTGTTAAGGCTCATGCATTACCGACCTCCATACATCAATTATATAGCAAAACCACAGTATATTTGTACCATTCTTTACTTTCTCCACTATCTTATATCATCGGCACAGCATAAGTGGAAAATTTTACCCCAAGCTCTGAATTGAAGTTATCAATAGCCTTCATCAGGCCGATACAGCCGATCTGAAACAAATCATCCACATTTTCATTGCTTCCTGAAAAGCGTTTGATGATGCTGAGCACAAGCCTTAGATTTCCTTCAATATATTTTTCTCTTGCTGCATTATCTCCCTCGTTTATTTTCGCAAATAAAGCTTCCTTTTCTTCGTTTTTCAGAAGAGGAAGCTTTGCTGTATTTACGCCACATATTTCCACTTTTCCCATTGCCATGTTCGTTTATCCTCCCAGTCATCTTGATATTAAAAGGATTTACAAAAGGCTGGGATTTTATACCTCTTTTGCCATTTCTCTTTTCAGTCTTTTCATGATTTTTTTCTCTAGTCTTGATATGTAGGATTGAGAGATGCCAAGAAGGGTTGCCACCTCTTTCTGGGTCATTTCCTCGCCATCTTCCCGGTTTAGTCCAAACCGCAGGTTTACGATTGTTCTTTCCCGTTCCGACAGCTTTCCGATTGCCTTTTTCAGCACATTCCTTTCCACTTCCTCCTCGATATCCTTATAAATAACATCTTCCTCCGTGCCAAGAATATCCGATAATAAAAGTTCATTTCCATCCCAGTCCACATTTAAGGGTTCATCAATGGAAACCTCCATTTTTGTTTTATTATTTCTCCTAAGATACATCAAAATTTCATTTTCAATGCATCTGGACGCATAAGTTGCCAACTTGATATTCTTATCCGGATTATAAGTATTGATTGATTTTATTAGTCCTATTGTTCCTATGGAAATCAAATCCTCTACTCCAATTCCCGTATTGTCAAATTTCTTTGCTATATACACCACCAGGCGAAGATTATGCTCAATCAAGGTTGCCTTTGCACTGTCCTCCTCTTCTGTTCCAAGATTTCTGATCATCTCACCTTCCTTTTCCGCTTCCAAAGGCGGAGGAAGCACCTCAGCGCCTCCAATATAATGAATTTCTCCCTGCTTTCCCAGAAAAAACCTGGCTTCTTTTTTTACCAGCCTAAATTGCACCTTTCCAGGAATGGCTACTTTTAAAATCATGTACTCTCCTCCTATAACATTGGGTTTAAAATCAGGGAATATTCCCCTGTCCCGCTTAATTTTTCTTCACAAATCCCTATCATGACCTGCTGCAGCTTTCTTGAATCCTGCTCTCTTCCAATTGTAATTTCCTCTGCAATAAATCCCCGCATGATTCCAGCCTTATTTCCGATAGAATGGTAAGGAATCGCAAAAAAGTTATTTTCTGAAAGGCAGATTCCTTCCTTTCTTAGAAGCTCTTTTTCTATAATGATCACCGGCTTCTGGCTAATCGGCTCTTTTAAATGATTTCCCGTATCCATAAGCCCTGTGGCAGAAATGCTTTTCTCTCCCACTTGGAGCACAACCGGAATATAAATCTGCTTTTCCACAAAATTCCCTCTGATTATTTCCATTCCCTTTTTCATAAACATACAGAGAAAGAAGAATGCTGCAAAAAAAGTGACCAGCTGATAACTGTTCTGTTTAAAAAACGGAAATCTTTCATATAAAAAGTGGAAGCATCCGCCCGCCAGAAAATTCAATCCTAAAAAAAGCCCAAAAGTCTTAAAAAAATCCTGCCATGTTTTCCTCCCAAATGCCACCAGGAGGGTAAGAAACGGAAAACAGATATATTCAAAAAAAATCACTGCCGGCCTTGGCAGGGATACTGGAACGAAATAAGGAAAAATACCTCCTATCCCGCTTATCAGCGCTCCCAAAAACAGGTCCCGGGTTCTTTTGGAAACCTTTAACGCTTTATTTAAAACGATTAAGAGGGCAAAATCCAATATAACATTTTTAATAAATATTACATCTATGTATACGGTTACAATCCTTCTCTCTCCTTTCCGGAACCAATGTGGATTTTGTTTATGGAACTAGTATAAATAATTTCTTTTACAATTGCTGTCGAAACAAAGGAAGAAACCGCATTTTTTTCTCGACTTTTTCCCACAAAAAAAGACTGCTTTCTTAAAGAAAACAGTCTTTTTCTATTTTATGGAATATATGATTTTATTTATTTCTCTGTAAAAAGTCCGGAATCTTCAGGGACTGGGACTCTACGTTGCTTTTTACTGCCTCAGGCTTCTGGATTCCCTGCAAAGGCTTCATAGGTGTAATGGAAGGAATCGGTCCGGTGCCTGCATTTGGATTTTGCCCCAGAATACTTGTGGGAACCGGCTTCTTGCCTCCTTGTCCCACACCGTTATGTACAAATCCATTTGAAAACTTATTGACAGGCATTGCAACAGGCTGCTCTAAGCCGGTAGCAATTACTGTAATGGTGCAGGTATCCGTCTGTGTCTCATCATACATGGCGCCAAAAATAATATTTACATCTTCTCCTGCCAGATCCTGTACATAGCTTGCTGCATCCGATGCATCTGCCAGTGTAATATCTCCGGATACATTGATGATAACATGCGTAGCGCCGGAAATGGTGGTCTCAAGAAGGGGAGATGCCACTGCCATTTTCACAGCTTCGCTTGCCTTATCATCACCCTTGCCTACCCCAATACCGATATGTGCAATTCCTTTATCTTTCATAACCGTTTGTACATCCGCAAAGTCTAAGTTGATAACCGCAGGTACGTTAATCAGGTCCGTAATGCCCTGTACTGCCTGCTGCAATACTTCATCCGCTTTCTTCAAAGCATCCGGCATGGTAGTCCTTCTGTCAACAATTTCCAATAATTTATCATTTGGGATAACAATCAGCGTGTCCACGCTTTCCTTTAGTCTTTCGATACCGCTTACTGCATTTTCCATACGGGTTCTTGCTTCAAACTTAAAGGGCTTTGTCACGACCCCTACTGTTAATATCCCCATATCCTTTGCAGCCTTGGCAACTACCGGAGCTGCACCGGTTCCGGTACCGCCTCCCATTCCGCAGGTAACAAATACCATATCAGAACCCTTTAAGGAAGCTGTAATCTCTTCAATGCTCTCTTCGGCAGCCTTTTCACCGATTTCGGGCTTTGCTCCGGCTCCAAGCCCTTTGGTCAGCTTTTCACCGATTTGTAGTAATTTGGGAGCCTTGCAAAGCTGAAGCGCCTGCTTGTCCGTATTCACTCCAACAAAATCAACTCCATCAATATTTTCATCCACCATTCTATTTACAGCATTATTCCCTGCACCACCAACACCCACAACGATGATCTTAGCTGCAGCGTCTGCATCATTTGACTTAATTTCCAGCAAGGTTCTTCCTCCTTCAAATCCCATTTAAATTCCATATACTCTATCATATAATTTTTTAAGAAAATTATCAACCAATATTTTTATTTTTTTGTATTTTTATTCGTTTTTTTATTCGGGCTTAAAAGATACTCTTTCTGTGCCCTCTTCATAATCTTCCATGTGAAGCACCCCTGATTTTCCTTCCAATTCCGGCAAAATATGGCTTAACTGCATGACCTTCTGGTCTATATGCTCTTTTGTGCCCAAAGCAGCTTTTGCCTCTCCAAAATACAAGGTCATATTTCCCGCCTTATCGAAATGAAGTTTATCCGCATTTATCTGATACTTTTCCAAAAGCTGCGTCATACTCAGTATTTCTTTAAAAATCTCATCATCCTCCACCGGAAGCTTTTCATACAATACAATATATCCATAGGACAGCCCTGTAATCTGAGGAATGCCCGGCGTAGTCTCTGACGAGCTTTCCACCACAATGCCTTCCCTGTCAAAATACATATACTTTCCCAGATATCCCACACATCCTGCCAATGCCTTTTCATATACCGTAATCTTTATAGAATGGGAGGATACCACTTCCACGGACATGGATTCAATAAACGGTACATCTGAAATTTCTCTGTTGTGATATTTCAGTGCAAGAAACAATGAGTTCCCTGAAAGCCCGCCCTTTAATACCATTTCCTGTATCTCTTCTTTTGTATAATGTTCATTTCCCGTCACTTCCACTTCCGTCACCTTATATTGTTCAATTAAGAAAAGGAGGCCGAAGCATACGAAAATGATGCATGCCAGAACAACCAATATCCTTATTCGGTTTTTCATAAAAAAATGTTCATTCACTTTTTTCAATCTTAGCTCCCAAGCATTTCAAATCTCTTACAATGTCTTCATAACCTCTCTCGATATAGGAAAGACCTTCAATCTTCGTTCTTCCTTCCGCCAATAGTCCGGCAATTACCAGGGCAGCCCCTCCCCGCAGTTCTTCCGCCGTCACTTTCATGCCTTTCAGCTTCTTCACACCGTAAATCAACGCCTGATTTTCCTTTAGGAAGATTCTGCCTCCCATCCGGTTCAGTTCCTTTGCCACACGGAAACGGTCTTCAAAAATAGTTTCCCGTATAATGCTGACTCCGTCTGCCGTGGCTAACACTGCCATGAGCGGAGATTGAAGATCTGTGGGAAATCCGGGATAAACCCTTGTTTCTATAAAGGGGATGGAACGTTCCGCTTCTTCTCCGTTTAAAAAGATTTGCCCTTTCTCCACATGAATTTTTGCTCCCAGATTTTTTAACATAAGAAGCAGCGAATCCATCTGCCCTACCGGGGCATTTTCCAAAAGGACTGCGCCTCTTGTTGCAGCTCCTGCCAGCAGGTAGGTGCCGGCAACAATCCGGTCAGGCACTACGGTAAATTCTATTTCCTTCAGGAATGGCACTCCTTCGATTTCCAGAATTTCCGTGCCAATTCCATGAATCTTCGCCCCTGCCTTCTGCAAGAAACGGCAGACCTCCGTTACTTCCGGTTCCTTTGCCGCTCCTTTAATGACGGTGGTGCCTTTTGCAAGCACCGCTGCTAAAACAACATTCTGGGTAGCCCCTACGCTGGGAAAAGGAAGAAAAATTTCATTTCCCTCAAGCCTTCCGGCCTTTGCCTGTATAGTCTCTTCTGCCTCCGTAAATTCCACTCCAAGCCTTTTAAGCGCTTCAAGATGCATATCAATAGGACGGTTTCCTATCACACAGCCTCCCGGATAATGAATGGATACTTCTTTTTCTCTTCCAAGCATGGCTCCTATGAAAATAATAGAGGAACGCATGACCTTTACATATTCTGCCGGCAGTGCGGTACTGGTAATGTCTTTTGCATCTATTTCCAGGCAGTGCCCTGTGAACCTTACTTTGCAGCCTATGCTTTCCAATATCTTAATCATGGAAAAGATATCTGTTATCCTTGGACAATTATGTATCACCGTTATGCCCTTTATCAGTACAGATGCCGCTAACAGTGGCAGTGCTGCATTCTTTGAGCCCTGTATGCTCACTTCTCCGCATAAGGTATTTCCACCTGTGATATCAATAGACTTCATATTCCACCTTCTAAGCATTTTCTAGTCAAGGAAATCCAAATCTATTTCTATCCTATGCAGATTTTTTTAAAATGTGTCTTTTTTCTTCATCCTACATCATTTAACCGAATGCCCTTTGATACGCTTAGCACAAGCCCGATTTCCGAAAGAAGGAACAAAACAGATGTACCTCCATAGCTGATAAAGGGCAGGGAAATTCCTGTATTCGGTATGGTATTGGTCACTACCGCAATGTTCAGGATTACCTGAATGGCTATATGTCCCAGCACTCCTACCACCAAAAGCGCCCCGAATAAATCGGTGGCATTATTGGCAATTACCATGAACCTCCAAATCAGAAGGATAAAAAGCAATATAATGGACAAGGCTCCAAAAAGCCCAAGCTCCTCACAAATAATGGAGAAAATCATATCATTCTGGGCTTCCGGCAGAAATCCCAGCTTTTGCATGGAACGGCCCAATCCCTTTCCAAAAAGATTGCCGGAACCAATGGCATACAGCGCCTGCAGTGTCTGGAAGCCTTCATCAGAAGCATATTTTTCCGGGTCCAGCCATGCAATGATACGATCCCCACGGAATCCTGCATCCGACTGAATTCCGCCATCCACCGCTGCATCCGCCTGGCTTTCTGCATTTTTTACAATAATAAATACAATAAGAGCCGCTGCTGCGCACACCCCCAGAGCCATCAGCACGAACCTTTTATAATCCGGTGCTGCTACAAATACCATCAGCACTGCAATTCCTCCAACAATAATGGCAGAACTTAAATTGTTAGTTATCTTCCAGATTAAAAGACAGATAGGAACTGCCGCCCCTACTGCCAGGCCAAATCCTTTCCATGTGCGGATTCCCTTTCCCATCTTGCATACCAATACTGCCAGAAATAAGATCATGGCAAGCTTGGCGATTTCTGCCGGCTGTAAGGACAGGGGGCCAATCCTGAGCCATCTCCTTGCTCCTTTTACTTCGTGTCCTAAAGGCGAAAGCACTAATAAAATCAGCACTACTGCCGCTATGTAACCGAGCACAGCAAAGTTTTCCCAGAAATGATAGTCGATTCTTGACACTATGACCATGCATACTATCCCAAGCGCTGTGGAAAACAGTTGCTTTTTTAAATAATAGGCTGAATCCCCATAGTCCAAAGCAGCCTCATAGGAGCTGGTGGAATAAAGCATTACCAAACCAAACCCAAGTAAAAACAGCACGATAAACAGCAAGGTATAATCGAAGAAATATTCATTATGTTTTCTGCTCTTCTTTCTTCCTGACACAAGCCTTCCTCTTTTCTAATCATTCTTAAATGCCCAGCAATGCCAAAAGGCACAATATTGCAGTAATAATGGCAAACACGGCAACAACCTTTGTCTCCTTCCATCCGCAAAGCTCAAAATGATGATGGATGGGCGCCATTTTAAAAATGCGCTTTCCGCCGGTTAACTTAAAGTAACCAACCTGCAGAATGACCGACACTACCTCTATCAGATAAATAAAGCCTACGATTACAATAAATAAAGGCATCTGCATCATATATGCCGCCGCTGCCACAAAGCCTCCAAGGGCAAGGGAACCGGTATCTCCCATAAACACGCTGGCAGGATGCACGTTAAACAGCAGGAAGCCTAACAGCGCTCCTACGGTTGCACAGGTAATCGGTTCAATGCCGCTGTCGATTCCCACTGCCACTACCGTAAAAAAGGTTGCTACTAAAATCGTGACGCTGGTTGCCAGTCCGTCAAGCCCATCTGTGAAATTGGTTCCATTAACCGTTGCAATCATCACAAAAAACAAAAACGGCACGTTCAGAATGCCCAAATCCAAATATCTTCCCGAAAAAAAGGGAATCTTCATGGAAAGGCTGATACCGGACACATTTACCACATAATAAGCAAATACTGCTGTTACAATGAACTGAAAAAGCATTTTCTGCCATGGACGAAGTCCCATGGAGCGTTTTAATACCACTTTAATATAATCATCTATAAATCCAATCAGTCCGAATCCAAGAGTAGAAAACAGAATGGGCATAATCTTCGGATATTCTTTTACATAAAGAAGGGATGTTACCGTAATTGCGGCCAGAATTATAATGCCTCCCATGGTAGGAGTGCCTGTTTTTTTCAGGTGGCTTTCCGGTCCCTCTTCCCTGACCGTCTGCCCTGCCTTCACCTTTCTCAAAAAGGGAATCATAACGGGGCCAAGAGCCGCACTGATCACAAACGCTATCAAAACCGGTATTACAATTCTGTTTATCATGTTCTTATTTTCCTTTCACATTCCGTCAAACGGACAATTTCCCAAGTCTGCCTTTCTCTGGCGGTCCTGTACATATACTATTTAGTATAATCTATTTTCTCCAAATAAGGAAGAATATTTTCAAAAAGCTTTTTTACCACCGGAGCGGCAATCTGTCCTCCATAATAAATTCCCTTGGGATTGTTGATGACCACAAGAGCAAGCACACCGGGGTCATCTGCCGGATAAAATCCTAAAAAGGAGGAAATGTATTTTCCGCTTCCCCTTGGAAGCGTCTGGCTGGTAGCGGTTTTCCCTCCTATGGAAAAGCCTTCTATTTTGGCATTTTGTCCGCCTCCGTTTTCTACCACCTGCTCTAAAATCATTCTCATAGTTTCTGATGTTTCTTTGGAAACTATACCCTTTTTTACCGGATATGTAAAGGTTTCCACCGTATTTCCATCTGCATCCTTTGCTTCCACTCCAAAATGAGGGGTAATACGGTTTCCGCCGTTAACGATGGAACTTACCGTAGTAGCCAGTTGAATAGGGGTTATCTGAAAGGACTGTCCAAAGGAAACCGTGGCAAGCTCCACCAGCCCCATATTTTCCTTTTTATGCATGATAGTGCCTGCTTCACCCGGAAGGTCCACTCCTGTTTTTTCCAATAGTCCGAATTGCTGAAAATAGGAATAATACCTGTCCACTCCCAGCCTTAATCCTACGTCCACAAATACCGGGTTGCAGGAATTCATAGTTGCCTGTATGAAATTTTCCCCACCGTGGCCGCTTGTTTTATGACAGCGGATCTTCCGATCCTCCACTATGATAAAGCCCGGACAGGAAAAGGTATCGTTTACCGTTACCACTCCTGCTTCCAATGCTGCCGATGCAGTTATGATTTTAAAAGTGGAACCCGGTTCATACGTATCGTTGATTACACCATTTCTCCACATCTGATTGAGGGCATCCTGAGTTGCCTCTCCCTCTGTCAGCAATGTAAAAGGATCGTTCAGATGAAACTCCGGCAGGTTTACCATAGCCAGTATTTCACCATTTTTCGGATTCATGACAAGCATGGAAACCGCATCTGCTTCCTTCGCCTCCATAACCTGCTCACAAAGCTGTGTGGCATAGGACTGGATATTAAAGTCCATGCTGATGTACAAATCGTTTCCGGGAATGGGTTCTTTTCTATTTTCCCCTTCCTTGTCGATTTCCACTCCCCTGGCATCCGTTATGGTGTAAATAATACCGTCCTCTCCTTTTAAATAATCCTCATATTTTACTTCCAGCCCGATGATTCCCTGATTATCGCTTCCGGTAAATCCCAGGACCTTACTGGCAAGATCATCAAAAGGATAATATCTTTTATAATCTTCATCCACCTTGACTCCCGCAAGATTATATTCTCTTACAATATCTCCTACTTCTTTGCTTACATTGCTTTTTATCTTCTCTATGGATGATACTTTCTCTACCTTTTTCTTTGCATCCTCTTCTGATATGCCAAGTTCTTTTACCAGCATCGCCTCAACCTGTTCCGGTTCTTCTATCTGACTGTGAATGACCGATATGGTGCAGACTGTCCGGTTGGTTGCCAGTACCTGCCCGGTAGAATCTATTATTTTTCCTCTGGCCGCCTTGATGGACCTTTCTCTTTCATGAAGATCTTCTGCCAACGTGGTATAATACTCGCCTTGGTAAATCATCAGATAGACCAGCCTGCCGCCCAGTCCCAAAAGAGCCAGTGTGCAGCACAAAAATAGTACTACTATTTTTTTACGATTGTAAGTTTTATATCCCCGCATATAATCTCCGCGAAATATTCTTACTTATAATCTATTGTAAGATTTCCTTTCTTATTCCTGTATTCCGCTTATCTTCTATTCTGCGTAACCTTCCCCCGCATCTTCCGGTTCATTTTCACTTGGGGTTCCCGTTATATCACCAATAGCCGAGAAAGATGGGTCTACATATTCCATGGTGTCAGGATTAACCTGATAGCCCGTAAGAGGATCGATAATATTTCCAGTCTGCTCGTCATAGGTATAATTTGGCTTCTCCGTCTCATCCTCTTTATCGGCTTCCTCTTCCGTACTTTCCTGCTCTTCCTCTTCTTCTATGGAATTCTCACTGACAGAGCCTAAAATCTGAAGCTGCCTTAACTCCTCTTCCTCTTCCTCGGTCAATTGCTCCGTGCGGAAAATATTCATATAAGGAAGGATTTCCGTAAAGATTCCTTTTGCGATTTCCTGGGCAAAGGTGGAATGGGGCTGATCAGCCACATTGGGTCTGTCCACTACTACATATACTACTACCTGTGGATCATCTGCCGGAGCATAACCGATAAAGGATACTACATATTGCCCCTGCTTACGAGGATAAGTTTCTGCTGTTCCTGTCTTTCCACCAATCGTATATCCTGCCGGCACCGCCGCCGTTCCTGTTCCTGTTATACAGACTGCATTCAGGTAAGTCCTCATTTTTTCCGAGGTCTCCGTGGATATCACCTGCTTTAGCACTCTTGGCTCAATTGTTTCTGACGTAGAGCCATCCGGATTCTGGATTTCCGTCACAAGATGCGGTTCATAATAATAGCCTCCGTTAATAATGGAACAGAAAGCACTTGCTAACTGTATCATCGTTACTTTATAGCCCTGTCCAAAGGTGGAAATTGCCAAATCCGACCTTACCATATCCTCCGCACTATAAATCAGATTTGCCGTCCTTGCTTCTCCTGCCAGATCTATGTTTGTTTTCAAACCTATATTGAAATTGGCAAGATATTTCATAAATGTTTCAATTCCAATCGTATCTCCCATTTGCATCAGAGCCACGTTACAGGACTGCTCCAAAGCGCCTGACACATTTAAACTGCCATGCCCACCGGTCTTATGGCAATGAATTGTATGCCCGCTCACTATCAGCTGTCCGTTGCACTCATAATATTCACTTCCACTTAACCTTCCGGCATCCAATCCTGCCGCAACCGTCATTGCCTTTGCGGTAGACCCCGGTTCAAACGCATCCTGGATACAATAATTTCTCCACAGTGACTGCACAGTTTCCAAATAAGTATCCTCCGCTTCCATATCCGCAATTTCCTGCTCGGTATAGTAGGCGGAAATATCCCTTGGATAATTCAAATCATAATCCGGATAGGCTGCCATTGCCAAAACGTTTCCTGTTTTTGGATTCATGACAATTACGGCTGTATGTTTACTTCCAAGCTCTCCTTCTCTGTACTCTCCTTTGTGTTCCTCATTAAATTGTTTGATATATTTTTCTACGATTTTCTGAATATTCACATCTAAAGAGGTCACTATGTTCTTGCCGTCCACTGCCACTTTTGTAGTTCTCTCCAGTTCAGAATCGTCATTTAAGTATCCGTACTCCCTTCCATTAGAACCGTTCAAAGTATCACTGTAATAGGCTTCCAATCCGTTAGTTCCTATATTGTCCTTACTTGTAAAGCCCAAGACATGACAGGCAATGCTTCCAAAAGGATACATTCTTTTGTATTCTTCTTCAAACCAGATTCCTTTAATATTGGTTCCCTTTTCCTTATCATTCTGCAATTCTAAAAACGGGCTGATTTCTTCATAGGTCAGCTGTTTCTTCACTACATAATATTTATCATTTGGCTTTTCTGCCAGATGGTTCCTGAGCTCGTTGGCATCTACACCGAAACAAGTATTCAGGGCAGATACGGTAGGTTCCACGTATATCTGCTTGGAATTGATGATGCTGGCATCCACTACCAGATTGTATACCTTTTCACTATATGCAAGCTTTGTTCCTTTGGCATCCAGAATATCTCCTCGTTTATAGGGGAGCACCTTGCTGCTGTATTCCTGCTGGGATAATACCTGCTTTTTATAGTTTTCACTGTCTTCCTTATTGATTGCATAAAGCCTCATGCTTAAACCTAGGAAAGCTAACAGTACTACAATAAACAGCACTGCTAGCTTTTTCTGCATTCTTATGGTAAATCTTGCGCCCGTTCCCTTTGGGGAAACTTCATGCCGCCTTGCGCCCGATTCCTGCGGCCTAATCCTTTCCGAAAAGTCTCTGTTTTCCAGAGTCCTCCTGTTTCTTTGTCCAGTTCTGCCTTCCATGTCCCTTCTGCTTCTCTGAAGACTGCTTCTTTGATATTTTCCATTTCTTTCACGATTTCTGTTTTCTGTGCTCATGAGCTTTCCTTTCAGATTTACGGCATTTCAGTGTACTGGCGAACATAATCATCTTTTGCGCCTTCCACCTGGATTACTTGTCCTTCTTCCGCATATTTCATGCCAAGTTCCTCAATGGCGATTCTTTTTACCTCTTCCAAATCCACATTGCTGACAGCTCTGCTGTACTCTTCGTTATTCTTTAAACGCAAATCGTTCAGTTCGCTTTCCATGGATGCAATCTTCTCCATTGCCATTGTATTATCAGACTGAAGCTGAATATATCCAATCAAGACTCCTGCGGATACCATCATTGCCACCGCAAGGAACATCACATAGCCCAAACTCATTCTGGCTGCCTTTTCCCTGTTTTTTCTGGTGGCATTGCTCAGCTTTTTTCTTGGTTCTTCTTCAATTGCTGTAGTAACGTCCAGCTTTCTTACTGTATTTCCATATACATAGGAACTATTTCCCATGGTTCTTCTCTCATATGCATTTCTTCTTTGATCTGTTCTAACTTGCCTTGTTGCCATTTTTCTATTTCCTTTTCTCAAAAATTCTAAGCTTTGCGCTTTTTGCCCGTTTGTTTTCTTCTATCTCCTCTTCTTTTGGAAGAATCGGCTTTCTGGTTATGACTTTTCCCTTTGGCTGATTGCCGCATATACAAACCGGGAAGTCTGGTGGACAGGTACAGGGATTTTCCTGTTTCCGGAATGCATTCTTCACGATTCTGTCCTCTAAGGAGTGGAACGTAATAATGCAAAGCCTTCCGCCTGGATTCAACAAATCCGTCATGTCATCTAATGTATCTCTCAATACATCCAATTCCCTGTTGCAGGCAATCCTGATTGCCTGAAAGGTCTTTTTGGATGGATGTCCCCCGCCTGTTCTCATTTTTGCCGGTATGGCAGATTTAATGATTTCATTTAATTGATAGGTGGTAAGGATAGGCTCCTTTTCTCTTTCCTTCACGATATGCTTTGCTATGTTTTTTGCAAAGCCGTCTTCCCCGTAATCCTTTATGATATGATATAGCTCTGTCTCTGAATATCCATTGACGATATCCTTTGCGGTCAGACTCTGTCTCCTGTCCATGCGCATGTCAAGCTTCGTATCATACTTATAGGAAAATCCTCTTTCTATCGTATCCAGCTGATAAGAGGATACTCCCAAATCCAGCAGGATGCCGTCAACGGAGAAAATCCCCAGTTCCTTTAAAACCTGCTTCATCGCTTCGTAATTGCTTCTGACAATCGTAACTTTATCAGAAAATGCTTGCAGCCGTTCTCCTGCTGCCGCAATAGCAGCTTCATCCTGGTCAATTCCAATAAGCCTTCCGTTTTTCAACCGTACAGCAACTTCATAAGCATGTCCACCGCCGCCTAAGGTTCCATCCACATAAATGCCATCCGGCTTTATGTTCAATCCTTCAATTGTTTCCTTCAATAAAACCGATTTATGTGAAAATGTCATATATCCCTCTGCTCATATGGCTTTTCCATTTCAAGCTGTTCCTGAAATACTAAATGCCAAATCCCAATTCCGCCATATGTTCTGCGATTTCTTCCATATCGTCATAATTGCATGTGCCATCAAATCTTTCCCTGCTCCAGATTTCTATCCGGCTTCCCACGCCAATCAGCGTTACGTCCTTCTGCAAATCTGCAAATTCCCGGAGCACATTAGGTACAAGGATTCTTCCCTGCTTGTCCACTTCCACACCGGCTGCGCCAGCCAGGAAGAAACGTACAAATTGTCTGGCATCCTTATTAGTGATGGGCAGTGATTTCAGCTTTTCTTCAAAAGCATTCCATTCATTTTGGTCATACACAAATAGACATCCATCCAAACCTTTCGTCACAACAAATTCATCTCCAAGTGCATCACGAAATTTTGAAGGGATAATGAGCCGGCCTTTTGCATCAATTGTATGACTGTACTCTCCCATGAACATAATAATCACCTATGTGGTTTGTATAAATTATGTGCTATATTCACCACTTTCTACCACTTCATACCACTTTTCACCACTTATGTGACCATTTTATACTATCATCGGTGGTATTACAAGTATTTTTTTATAAATCAGGGCAAAAAAAATATGCCAAAATTCGGCATTTTTCCCAAGGGTTCTATATGTTGTAGGAACGTGTTTTCGGTGTGCTATATGCTGGGAAATGGTTTAGGAGGGGGATAGGCGGATGCGGACGCAGAAGAGGGATGTGGGCCTTTGCGATACACAGTAGGAGCTGCCATATAGTAGCCTTGGGGGCCTTGGCAAAGTCGCCGGCACTTACGCACCGTATTTTGGTGCGTTAGTACCGCTTGCGTCTTTGCAGAGCGAAAGCGTGCCCCAAAGGCTACTATATGGCAGCTCCTACGTCCCCCGCCAAAACCCCCATCCAATTTTCATACCACCTCATCTTTCTTTTTCATACGAATCCGCACCACCACATCAACAGCCACCGCCACCACAAACATGGTAATTCCCAGCATCTGGGAAACTGCAATATTGGTATGGGGGAGTAAAAGCTGGTCGGTGCGCAGTCCTTCAATCCAGAATCGTCCCAGTCCATATCCACCAAGATAAACCAAGGCTAACTCACCATTGAATTTCTTGTGCTTTCTGTAAAGCATCATCAAGGTAAGAATCCCTACATTCCAAAGGCTTTCGTAAAGGAAGGTGGGATGAACCTGGATATAATTGGTTCCGTCCGCTATATGGGCAGCCAGGTCCGCTGATATGTCGGACTGTCTCACTGCCTCTATGGGAAGGCGCATGGCAAGGGGATTGTCCGTATAGCCCCCAAAACATTCCCGATTCATGAAATTTGCCCAGCGCCCGATAATCTGTCCTAAAATCAATGCCGGCACTCCGGTATCCGCCATCAGGAAAGGTGAAACCTTCTTAAGCTTGGCATACACAAACAAAGTGGTAAAGGCGCCAATTACCGTTCCATAAATGGCTATGCCTCCTTCCCTTAAATTAAAGATGCTTAGCAGATTATTCTTATAATTATCCCAGGAAAAAACCACATAATAAATTCTGGAACCACAGATGGAAAAGAAAATGGCATACATGGCAAAATCCCAGTACATATCCGGGTCCTGTCCCGTCACCTTTGCCTCCCTGTTCATCATAAGCAGTCCTGCCAATACGGATAATGCTAAAATCATTCCGTAAAAAGCAATATCAAAGCCAAATATGGTAATCTTCTTTGGCAGATTTTCTATATAAATGGATAAATGCGGAAATGCAATATCCATCTTTCCCATTATATCAGGCATCTTCATCACTCCCTGTATTATAAGCTATCGTCTGCAAGCTGGTATTTATACATTAAATCTAAACAAAATCACATCTCCGTCTTTCACCACATATTCTTTTCCTTCCATTCCAACAAGTCCCTTTTCCCTTGCAGCAGCCAGAGAGCCATGTTCCAGCAGGTCTTTATAATTGACTACCTCCGCCTTAATAAATCCTCTTTCAAAATCCGTATGGATTTTTCCGGCAGCCTGAGGAGCTTTGGTTCCTTTTTGAATGGTCCATGCCCTTGTTTCGTCCTCTCCTGCAGTCAGGTAGCTGATCAGTCCAAGAAGCTTGTAAGATGCCTTGATCAGTTTTTCCAGACCGGATTCCTTTAATCCCAGCTCTTCTAAGAACATTGCCTTTTCCTCTTCATCCAGCTCGGCGATTTCCTGCTCAATCTGGGCGCAGATAACAAATACTTCGCAATCCTCTTTTTGGGCATATTCCCTTACCTTTTCCACCCATGGGTTATCGGCGCCGTCATCTGCCAGCTCCTCTTCTGCTACGTTTGCCGCAAAAATAACAGGCTTTCTGGTAAGCAGATTATAACCGTTTATCCATGCTTCCTCGTCCTCATCCTGCACTTCAAAAGTTTTCGCCAGCTTTCCTTCCTCCAGATAAGCCTTGATTCTTTGAAGTAATGCAAGTTCTTTGGCAAGAGTTTTGTCATTATTGGCTCCTCTTGTAGTCTTTGCAATTCTTCTGTCCAGTATTTCTATATCCGAAAAAATCAGTTCCAGATTGATTGTTTCAATATCCCTGATCGGGTCTACGCTGCCATCTACATGGACTACGTTTGGGTCCTCAAAACATCTTACCACATGGACGATAGCATCTACTTCCCGGATGTTGCTAAGAAACTGGTTGCCCAATCCTTCCCCTTTGGAAGCGCCTTTTACAAGCCCGGCAATATCCACGAATTCGATTACTGCATTGGTGACCTTCCTGGAATGGTACATATCGCCCAACAGCTTCAGCCTTTCGTCCGGCACAAGCACTACGCCTACATTGGGGTCTATGGTGCAGAACGGGTAGTTGGCGGATTCTGCTCCTGCTTTTGTTAGTGAGTTGAATAATGTACTTTTTCCTACGTTGGGAAGTCCTACGATTCCTAATTTCATAATATATATTTACCTCCTTAAAACCTTAATTTTAAAATTTTTAAAGACTTCTGTCCTGCCGGTTCATATAGGAACTTCTCGGCAAAGAAAAAGAGTCCAACATAAGCAAGTATTATATCATATCGGGTTCTTTTCCTTCAACTGTATTTTGAAACATTATAATACTTTGAAATATTATAAACTTATATAAAAGGTAAGGATGAGCAAACTGCATACGAAACTATATCAAAATGGTCAAATGCCAGATCATCCTTTTTTAGAGATTTAACATCTACCCAGCTTGCATAAAGAGCGTCACTATTTGCAAGCGGTATTATCATACTTTCATCAACATTCACTTTATAGGCAACACTGATTACCCATCCACGGGGGTCTCTATCCTTTGTAGACGTTACTTTCACTAAATTCTCCTCAGTAAAATTCAAAGAAACAGAAGTTTCTTCAAGAAGCTCTCTGGATGCCGCATACTCTAATGAATGATCGGTCTGCAAATAAAAACCGCCGGGAAGAGCCAGTTTATTCACATAAGGATGGTCAGCTCTGTTAATAAGAAGAATCTTTGACTGATCTTGATTGAAAACAAGTAAATCAACCGCTACGGATGGTGCATCATATGCTTTTCTATCATACTTCTCAAGATAAATATCCTCACCCTTTTTATCATTAAGCCATTTATCCGACATGTTAAACATTTCTTTTATACTTCTATCACTATAAAAGAGGGGAATAATGCCATAAAGATGGGCAGCTCCGTAATCAGTCAGCATAAATGTATCATCATCCACAAACTGCATAAGATAATTATCTTCCAGAAATTTTATCTGCACTTTATAAATCTCTTTAAAATCTTCACCGAATCTGTTTTTATATGCTTCCATAGAAATAAATCCAAAATAAAACATTACGGAAATTGCTTTTGCCCTCACTTCTGAAATCGGCATATCCGCAATATCGTTAATTGGCAGAATTCCTCTATCAATCGAATCAAAATACTTATTTAATTTATGATCCACACAGCCTAAATTATATGCCAGATAATTACCTACAAATGACTGGGCCCCAAGACCAAATCCCACATAAGAAACCGCATCAATAACACGCCGTGTCAAATAGGATGATGTACCCATATCAAGGGCAATTCTACTAAATGTATTCTTACCATTATTTGCAATATATCCGGCATCTTTCAAAAGATGATATGCAATATCATACTGACGGTTTACTTTATAAAGCGTTACACCTTGAGATTCTGCTTCCAGTTTTGTTCCTTTATACCTGTTTCGGTATAAAGTGATAAATTCCGGCTGAAGCGCAATTGTATATTTAATCGTGTTAGCAAAGTCCTCATCAGACTGATTCAAAAAGCCATACATCAAATCAATATTTAATCTGTCAAATCCTGCTTTTCTAATATTTCCCACCGCTTTTTCATAAATAGATTTGGAACCTTCACGGCCAAGAGATTCCAGAAGGGCTTCTGAAACAGTCTGAAAGCCCATTGAAATTCTGTTATATCCCAATTCCCGTAAAGCTTTCATCTTTCCAAAATCATTTGCTGCTATTACAGGTGTTGTTTCAACACTAAGGTATATATTTTCTTGAAGATTAAATTTTTTAATAGAAGTGGTAATTTTTTTGAGATTTTCAACAGACAAATATGACGGTGTTCCACCGCCCAGGTCATAACCAACAATAGGTTTATCTTTAATCAGAGCTCTATACATCTCAATTTCTTTCAATAGATATGTAACATATTTATCAGAATCATCTCCTGCTGGCTTATCCAAAACTACATATTCACAAAATTTGCATCTGGCCTGACAAAATGGAATATGTACATAAAGGCACAATTCTCCCTGTTGCTCAATATTACTCTTTACAACATTATAAATATCTTCATTATTATGGACTTCATACTGCGCTAAAGAATTTGCTCTCAACGGATATGCTGTGTTACAATAATGGTGAAACTTGATTCCTCGTTCGAATATTTCTCTGCATTCCATAAATATTTCCCTCTGCACTTGTAAAATCTGATTCCTGTCAAGAATTGGATTTACCATAATCACTTTGATTTCCCATAGTAAAAGCTCCTTTCAAAAAAGAGCCTTAATATCTCCGCTAGTATAGCATATCAAGGCTCAAAAGTAAATCGTAGAATTCTTCTAAATGTGGGATATGAAAATGCAGTTTTTTAGGAAAGCCCTAAACCGGTTCCCCCTGACTCCTTAGAACGGCTTTTATCCACCCGGTAAAACCGTTCAAATACCCTTGTCTGATGTTCGGGTGAAATGCCAATACCAGTATCTTTTACGGAAACCACTGCATCACTTTTCTGTCTGATTACCGAAACTTCTACTTTACCGCCGTCTTTGTTGTATTTAATAGCATTATCGCAAAGATTAAATATGATTTCCGTAAAAAGCCGGCGGACACCTTTAACATCAACATTTTCCCCTGTTACAGTAAATTCAACATTCCTTGCCGCGGCTGTATTTGCCAGCCCGACAGCAACCTCAGCAGCAACCTCGTATAAGTCAACAGTTTCAAAAGGCATTTCGCTTCCCTCATCCAGCCGGGACAGCCGGATAATATCATCAATCAACGTCACAAGCCTTCCTGCCTCTGTGCGGATGTGTCCTACAAAACGCGGCATATCTTCTACCTTTACAAGCCCGTTTTCCATCAACTCTGCACTCCCCATGATGGATTGCAGAGGAGTTTTCAATTCATGTGACACATTGGCAGTAAACTCCCGTCTGTTTCTCTCTGCAAAAGCTGCTTCCGTTATATCAAATACAAGTACAACCGCCCCGATCACAACACCATTTGATTCAATACGATTGATATGAAGCTGGTATTCCTTTCCCTCACGTTCCATACGGATTTCACTGTGTCCGCTTGAAAATGCATCCTGTATTGCATGGCTTACATCATGGCTTCGCTCCACTGTCAGAAAATCTTTGCCTTTGCAGGAATAACTTGTATGGAACAGCTTCAGTGCGGCAGGATTGATGTTTAGAATCACGTTTTTCTCATTCAAAAGCACAAGCCCTTCCGTCATGCCGTGGGTAATCTGCGTAAATTCATCATTTTTCCTTTGAAGTTCCGACAACTGCATATCTATCTGTCTGTGCTGTTTATTGATACGTTTTAATAAAGGGGATAATTCCTCATAAGTATCATTTTCCAGCGGTTTTTCCAAATCAAGGCTGTTTAGCGGCTCCATAATATGCTTGGAAATCCGGCTTGCTAACACCCCCGATAAGATGAGAGCCACGATGAGCACAATCAAAATTGGCTGCATCATCCCTAAAACAAGAACCCATACCGTAACGCTGCGGACGGAAATTCTAAGTACCGAACCGTCCTTAAGCCTTTGGGCATAGTATAGTGTTTTTTCCAACAAAGTTGTAGAATAACGTGAACTTTTCCCCTCTTTGCTTTGCAGGGCTTCCCGTATTTCTTCCCTATCGGCATGGTTTTCCATACTTTCCTCGTCAGACCATGCATCATATATGACATCCCCATTTTCAGAAACCCATGTCAGACGATACCCCCTTGATTGTAATCCCTCAAGATATTCCTGACCGTTCTTTTCGACGGCTACGGCAGCCAAAGACAACTCATCCTCTAACTGCTTTACCTGAACATCGCTAAAATAACCATAAAGACACCCCATGATAATTAGAGAGATAAACCGCTGTCATAAAACCAATTGGAACTCCAACAACAATTGCACCAGCCGTACCGTAAATACTTATAAGGATAAAAGGTAAGATTCCATACTGCGGCTGTCTGCCGTAGAAGCCCATTTCTTCCCAAAAAGGAAATTCAAAACGCCAATTTTGCGATAGCCGGAATGCCGGATATGACAAAATAAACGGTAATCAGAAGCACACAGCCAACCGTAATCAGACCAAGTATCAAGAAAATGCCATGTATGGCACTCTCCATAAGCTGCTTTTTGTTCTTCATTTGACTCCACCTCTCAGAACACTTAATAATCCACTGGATTATTTATTTACTGGTACTGCGCCCGCAGATGAGATAATCTCATTTGCTTCAGACGAAGTAATATAATCAAAGAATTTCTGTGCTGTTGCTGAAAGTTCAGTATCGCTTTTTGTTACCAATACAAAGGGACGCTGCACTACATAGCTTCCATCTTTTACTGTTTCTTGTGTAGGTACAATACCGCCAACGGAAAGCGCTTTTACCGTTTCCTTTACAGACGCAAGGGAAGCATATCCGATTGCCGCAGGATTACCTGCCACCGTTGTAATCACATCTCCGGTAGATGTAAGTTCCTGACGGTATTTGCAGGCGTCTTCTGTACCTGTAATAGATTCAAAGCCATATCTTGTACCGCTTCCTGCTTCACGACCAATCAGGACAATTTCCAGATCATTGTCGCCTATGTCTTTCCAGTTCGTTATTTCACCCATGTAAATCCTGCCAATCGTTTCAAGGTCAAGGTCATTTACCGGATTATCAGGATTTACAATAACAGCAATGCCATCAAGGGCAAGTATCGTTTCAGTCAATCCCTGTGCCTTTTCTTCATCCTTTAAGTTACGGCTGGAAAGACCAATATCACAGCGTCCCTCTGCCACTGCCGTAATCCCGGAACCGGAACTGGTGGGGTTATATGTAAAGGTCACGCCGGAATTATTTTCCTCAAAGGCTTCTCCCAATGCGCCGATCACCTTTTCCATAGAAGTCGAACCATCCGTAGATACTATCTTGCTGTCTGTTTTGCTGTCTGTTTTGCTGTCTGTCTTGCTGTCTGTTTTCCCGCATCCTGTCATAGCTGCAACCATGAGCGTCAAAATAATGATAGAACTGATACATTTTTTCATAATCGTTTTTCTCCTTTTTTTCTAATGTTTTGCTCTACGATTATTATGATAAGCACTGCTTGTAAAATCCAAAACATAACTTTTGTCAAATTTTTGTAAAACCAGTGTTGATCTCGGTTCCTATTTTTTGGCACAAAAAAAAGAGCTGCATCAAAGCAGCTCTTCCATACTCTTCAGGCTAATCATCAAGGTGGATGCATTGTGCAATAAAGCAGATGTGGTGGGCTGTATCAGACCGCCTACCCCCAAAAAAATCAAACCGGTGTTAAATCCTAAAATAAAACGGTAATTTTTATGGATCCGTTTCATCAGTCCATTGCTGATTGCTTTGAGCGTAACAATTTCATATAAATCATTGGCGCCAATAGTAACATCCGCAATCTCCCTGGCAATCTCTGCTCCATCACTGATGGCAATGCCAACATCCGCTGCTGACAGTGCCGGTGAATCATTGATACCGTCTCCAATCATGATTACTTTCCTGCCCTTTGCCTTTTCCCTTTCGATGAATCTGGCTTTGTCCTCCGGAAGCACCTCGGAATAATACTCATCCACGCCAACCTTTGCTGCAATGACCTTAGCGGTACGGTCGCTGTCCCCCGTCATCATGACTACCTTTTTGATGCCTGCACACTTCAGGGAATGAATAACTGCCGCCGCCTCCTGACGCAATGGATCTTCAATGCAGATGACCGCTGCAAGCTCATTTTCGATTGCAAGATACAGATGAGAATATTCATTGGGAAGGGTATGGTATCGTTCCTCCATTCCCTTTGGAATCCTGCACCCCTCATCTTCAAACACAAAATGGTGGCTTCCGATTACCGCCTTTTTTCCCTCTATCATAGTGGAAATACCATGGGCAACCACATATTCCACCTTGGAATGCATCTCTTCGTGAGTCAGATTTCTTTCCCTTGCTGCATCCACAACTGCCTTTGCCATGGAATGAGGGAAATGCTCTTCCAGACATGCTGCAATCCGGAGCAATTCATCCGTATCATGCCCGTTAAAGGAAATCACATCTGCTACTATAGGCTGTGCCTTTGTCAGTGTTCCCGTCTTGTCAAACACGATTGTATCCGCTTCCGCCACGGCTTCCAGATATTTTCCGCCCTTGACTGTCACATGGTAGCTTCCAGCCTCACGAATTGCTGACAGTACAGCAATTGGCATTGCAAGCTTCAAGGCACAGGAAAAATCTACCATCAGGACTGACAATGCTTTTGTGGTATTCCGGGTCAAAAGGTAAGTAAGTCCTGTTCCAAGGAGCGTATAAGGCACCAGGCTGTCTGCAAGATGGGCTGCCTTTCCTTCCAAAGAAGACTTTAACTTTTCCGACTCTTCAATCATCGCTACAATCTTGTCAAATTTGCCGGAACCGCCTACTTCTTTTACGCAAATGGTAAGCTCTCCTTCTTCTACAATGGTTCCTGCATACACATATCCCTCTATGGTTTTACGGACCGGAAGCGACTCGCCTGTCATAGAAGCCTGATTTACCAGCGCTTCTCCTTCTATAACCATGCCGTCAAAGGGAATCACATTCCCCATGTGTACCACAATCCAGTCTCCCGGCACAATATCCGAAGCATCCACAAGAATCTGCTTCCCTTCCTTTAATAACCATACTTTCTCAATATGCAAAGACATACTTCTGGCAAGATCATCTACTGATTTTTTGCGTGTCCACTCTTCCAGTATTTCTCCGATGCCAAGCAGGAACATCACCGACCCGGCCGTATCATAATCTTTTCTCAAAATAGATACGCCGATTGCCGTTGCATCAAGAACAGATACTTCCACTTTTCCTTTTGCCAGAGTCTGCACTCCCTGCCAGATATATTTTATGGCCTTCACCGTAGCAATGCAGGCACGAATCTGATATGGCACAAACAGCTTATTGCCTGCCCGAAGCACGATTTTATTTATTAATTTCTGCCAATATTCATCATTTAATTTCCTGCCCGAATTCTGCCGGAAAACCTCCGGCACTTCTGTCTTCTCATAAGAAAACCCTTTCAGGACATCCACCAGTGCATCCCTGTCTCCAGCATAGCTGATGGTAACATCCTGTGTCCTCTCCCTTACCTTCACAGAAACGATAAACGTTTGATTACTCAGGTAATAGTACAGGGTATCTGCCTGCTCATAAGTCATTCTTTTTTGCATGACATGGATGCGCATCCGGCCTTTTATCTCATGAATAATCGTAAATCTCATAATAAAGCCTCCCGTTTATATAGTAAAAAACACCTGCAGGTATCTACAGGTGCCTTCTTACCATTCATTTATTCTGTTTCTTCCTGGGAAATCCCTGTATCCTTCTCTTTCGTTCCGTCAATTTCCTCTTCCTGTACAGCTCTCTCTTCGTTGATCTGCTGCGCTTCTGCGTAGATATCTTCTGCATTTTCCTGCACATTGGTTGCAACCTTCATAACACATTCCTTTGCACGCAATACAGCTGCTGTAACATGTGTATATGCTTTCTTTGCATCCTTGCTGGACAATATTTTAATTCCTGCCGTTCCAAACAAAACACCTGCCGCAAAAATGCCTGTGGCCTTCTTATCGATCTTCTTCAAACATTCTAGCATTTTCCTACGCCTCCTGACTTATTTATGTTCGTAACCGGTGTAGACTGTCATAAAAAGGCAGATTATCATTGCCCATGCCCAAAATTTGTGATTTTTCATATGGCAATCCTCCATCCTATGTATTAGTTAGCTTTTATTATACCGTTGCCGTATATTTATTGCTATCTGTTTTCTTCTTATTGATAAATTTTATCATTAAACCTTACCTTGTGTAACCACTCTGCTCATCTTTTCCCAGTTATCCAAATACAAAAGGCTATGAGCTTTGACAACCCATAGCCTGGTATTTTTGTACCTTTCATGCATCTTATAAACAAACTGCTTATACCGCTGCCAGCTGCTTTCCAAGTGCAACACATTCAGCCAGTACCTCGTCATCCGGCGTCTCATGGCTCATGACACCTTCGCCATTTAAAACATTGGCACCGGCTGCATTCATGCGTTCCACCCAGTCACGCATCCACTGTCCGTCTCCCCATCCGTAAGCGCCAAATAATGCAATTGTCTTTCCAGACACAAAAACTTCCAAATCGCAGACAAATGGTTCCATCTCACTTTCCTCCAATACTTCCGCTCCCATAGCCGGGCAGCCAAGTGCAAAAGCATTGGCTTTTTTCAATTCCTCCAAAGAAGCCTCGCTTACAAATACTACCTCTGCTTCCTTTCCGGCTTCCTGAATGCCCTTTCCAACAGCCTCTGCCATTGCCTGTGTATTTCCTCCCTGTGACCAGTAAACTACTTGAATCTTACTCATTGTTCTTTCCTTTCCACCTGCTTATCAGGTAACTATATTTTAATAATTGATTTGCATCCTGCCTGTTCCCGTGCGGCTGCAGCATATAGCAATAATGTCTCCCATGCTGATTCCGCAGGAAAGGAGCTGTATCAAAGTCTCCTTTGCATTCTCAAAATTTTCAAATACTTTGAGCTTTCTATCCTTGTTTTCATAGACCTTCCAATATCCGGTGCAGAGGGAATTCTCTCCTTTATGTTTCACAAAACCCTCCACATCTTCTACCGGATAACCAAGAAGCAGCCCCATTTCATGAGGAAACTCCTCTTTGCTCTCCATGTATCTCTGATAGCGTACACAAATTTCCTTCAAAATGCCTTCCAAAGAAAAGCTCTTATATCCGGCTTCCAAAAACATCTCAAGAACTCTCTTTCCTGCAAGATAACTCTCCAGACTTTTTTTGTGATAAAGAAGAATGGTCATCTTATCATCCCTCTCTAACAGCAGATACCATGAAATATGACTGTTCTTTACAAGCTCCTTCATGGCCGGAAAATCCTCTTTGCATATATTCAAAAGATTGGATATCTTCAGTCCGGTTATGAGGGGTGCGCATTGGAGCGCCATCTGCAGCTCAATTCCCCAAACTTCTTTATTCTGGACAATCGTCCAGATTTCCCGACTCATTTCTACACCCCTGCATCTATCAGGAACGCTTTACATGAAATGCTGCCATGCCCGGATATACACTGTTTTCTCCCAGCTCCTCTTCTATTCTGAGTAACTGATTGTATTTTGCAACCCTCTCCGATCTGCTGGGTGCTCCTGTCTTAATCTGGCAGGTATTCAACGCCACTGCAAGGTCGGCAATGGTCGTATCCGCCGTTTCTCCGGAACGATGGGAAGAAATCGCCGTATACCCTGCATTGTGTGCCATTTTAATAGCTTCCAGCGTTTCAGAAACAGATCCAATCTGATTTAACTTGATCAAAATAGAATTTCCGCATCCCTGTTCAATTCCCTTCTTTAACCGTTCCGTGTTGGTTACAAACAAATCATCTCCTACAAGCTGTACTTTTTCGCCAAGTTCTTTTGTAAGCTTCTGCCAGCCTTCCCAGTCTTCTTCATCCAATGCATCCTCAATGGAAATAATCGGATATTTTTCCACCAGCTTTTTCCAATGTGCAATCAGCTCTTCTGAAGTAAATTTTGTTTTTGCCTTTGGCAGAACATACTCACCTTTCTTTTCTCCCTTCCATTCACTGGAAGCTGCATCCATGGCAATCATAAAGTCCTTGCCCGGCTCATATCCGGCCTTTTTCACCGCTTCCAATATGTATTCAATGGCCTCTTCATCACTGGCAAGGTCAGGAGCAAATCCTCCTTCATCCCCAACAGAAGTTGCAAGTCCTTTGGACTTTAACAAGGCTGCCAGAGCATGAAATACTTCCGCACACCAGCGAAGCGCCTCCCGAAAGCTTGGAGCCCCTACCGGCATAATCATGAATTCCTGTACGTCCACCGTATTGGCAGCATGTGCGCCGCCATTTAAAATATTCATCATCGGAACCGGCAGACGATTGCCTGAAATTCCTCCCAGAAACCGGTAAAGCGGGATATCTAATGCGATGGATGCTGCTCTTGCCGTTGCAATGGATACGGCAAGAATTGCATTGGCGCCCAGCCTGGATTTATCTTTTGTGCCATCTGCCTGAATCATGGCCTTATCCACTGCATAAATATCGGACGCATCCATTCCGCAAATCGTATCACGGATAACCGTATTGATATTTTCTACTGCTTTTGTAACACCCTTTCCCAGATATCTTTCCTTGTCACCGTCTCTCAGCTCCAACGCTTCAAATTCTCCCGTGGAAGCGCCGCTTGGAGCAGTTCCTCTTCCTACGCTTCCATCAGCAAGCGTAACTTCCGCCTCCACAGTAGGGTTACCTCTGGAGTCCAGAATTTCTCTGCCATATACTTTCTCAATCTGTAAATAATTCATTCTTATATAATCCTCCATTTCTTTTCAAGATACTCCCTGCTGGAAGGGAAGCAGCCTTCCAGCTACAAAAGATGTCGCATTCAGCAGCTGCAGCACCTTTGAAAGGAGTTCACATGATTAAAACATAGTTAGTTTTAACTAACCAAAGAAAGTATAACATTGCCAATTTATACAGTCAATAAATGAAAATAAGAATTATTCTCATTTAAATATTCTTCTGGATTCTGTTCTTTTCTGGAAAACCAGAACCGCAGAAAAAAAGCTGATGACTTCTGCAAAATTATGCAGAAATCTACTTTTCACTCTTTATAAATGCCCTTGCCTCCTCTGCCGTCAGCTCATACAACTCCATCAGCTCTTCTTCATGTTCTTTGATAAAATCAATCTCCTTCTGCCGTCCTGCCTTCTCCAGCCTTGCCGCCAGTTCCGACAGCTTTTGTCCGCCAATGCTTAGGGACGTGGACTTTAGGGCATGGACATATACGGTATAATTTTCTAAGTCCTCTTCAAAAAAGCTTTTCTGAATATTCCGCTTCTTTTCCTCCTTCATATCACAGAACATGGAAAGAAACTCCCGGTACATTTCTTCATTTCCTGCGCTGTACTGCATTCCAAGGGAAATGTCCAGATATTCATTTAACAGCTCTGTCTCTTTTTTCGTCTCCCTGGAAATTTCTTTGTCCTGCTTATCCTCCTCATCCCGCTTCTCTTCCAGCCTCTTTCCAAGAAGCTCCTTTGGAATGTGATTTCTCAGCATATTCTCCAGTTCCATTCCATCAATAGGCTTGCTTAAGTAACTGTCAAAGCCTTCCTTTAAGTAAGTATCACGGGCGCCTAAAATAGCATTTGCCGTCAATGCGATTACCGGTGTTTCCCTGCACAGGTTTTCTTCCATTGCTTTCGCCCGGCGCAATGTTTCAATTCCGTCCATTTCCGGCATCATATGGTCTAACAATATGATATGGAACTTCTCTTTTGCCATGAGCTCAAGGCATTCCCTGCCGCTTTTACATTCGGTTATCTGCACCTCTGTCTTCTTCAGCAAGCTCCTTACCACGAACAGATTCATCTCATTATCATCCACTACAAGGATTTTTGCTTCCGGAGCCACGAAGCTTTCATGATATTTCTGCTGCCTTTGCATATAAACTCTATATTTTTCCTTGAAATCACCGATAGGCTCCATGTCCGTAATTTTCTGGGGCAGGCAAACCGTAAAGGTAGAGCCTTCTCCATAGGTACTGTCTACCGTAAGGCTTCCCTGCATTCGTTCCACCAGGCGGCTGGTAATGGCAAGCCCCAGCCCGGTTCCTTCTATGCCCTGATTTACCGCCACATCCAGTCTCTGGAAATCTACAAACAGCTTCTGCTTATCTTCCTCCTTTATTCCAATGCCGGTATCCTTCACCATCATCTGTAAAAGCAGTCTTCCATCCTCCTGCTTTTCACCCCGGAGAATAAGGGATACGCTTCCCTTTTTCGTATATTTCACTCCATTGTTTAAAATATTCACCATAATCTGACGAATTCTGGTTTCTGCTCCATACAATCCATTGGGCAAGTCCTTATCCACCTGAACATGAAATTCCAATCCTTTTTGGTCCGCCCGTACCTGTATCATATTGACTACATCATTTAAAAGCGATGTAAGATGATAGGATTCCTCCACGATCTCCATCTTTCCGGATTCAATTTTGGAAAAATCAAGAATATCGTTAATCAGCGCTAACAGGTTCTGGCTGGCGCTTTGGATATTCTGGGCATATTCCCTGATATTCTCATCCTGACTTTCCCTTAGTACCATTTCATTCATCCCCATCACCGCATTGATGGGCGTGCGGATTTCATGGGACATATTTGCCAGGAATTCGCTTTTGGAGCGGTTCGCCTTTTCCGCTGCTGCCTTTGCCTTCCGCAGCTCATCACTTTCCTTTGCCTTTTCCTCTGCTCCAAACAGATAAAAAGTCCCAATGACAAAAAGCAGCAACAACAGTCCAAACACCCACAATACCAAAGTGCTGATATCCCACATTCCTTCTGCCACCACAGCCTCCGGCACGATTCCCACCAGATACAGATTCTCAGAATTCATCTCTGCTGCAAACAGAAAATTCCTTTCCTTCCCATCCTTATAATCAGCTGCGGCTACTGCTAATACATTCATTTTTTCCCGGATATGGGAAACTGCTTCTTCCATTCCCGATGTTTCAAAGGAAATCTCCTCCGTCTGCTTTGCAAAGGGAACTATAATCTGTCCGTCCTTACTTGCCAACAGAATCCTGCCTGCCCCGCCATAACAGGTCATTCCAAATTCTTCCACAAGAAAGCTTTTATCATACAACTTATATAACACATATTTTACATTGTTTCCGCTATAGATTGGCAAGGTAAAAAGCAATCCAAGCTCTTCGCTATAACAGACTGCCTCTTTCCCCCGAAATGATTCCAGGATTCCAGAACACTTTGTAAAGTCCAATGCATTTCCATAAATGGCATTTCCGTCCAGCTCCAGTAAGCCATAGCTTGCATGTTCTTTCAAAGCAGGTTCTGCAAGCTCCTTCACCTTTTCTTCCTCCAAAGCATTCCAGACCCCGGATTCCTCATCTATACCTTCTGTTTGTATGTAGCCTGCCAGCAGATTCATATTCACGAACTCTGCTTGAAACCGTTCATCCGCCCGCTCCGCCAGAATCCCTGCCTGAAGCTCCACCTGCTTTTCCATATAGCCCTTTAAAAGCTGTTGGATTTTAAATTGCATCAGGATTCCTACAATTACCAGCACTACAATAAACAAAGCCATTCCGACCGCAATTTTTGTTTTTCTACTGTCAAGACTATTCTTCATAAAATTCCACACCCTCTACGTACCAGTCGAACTGTTCCAAAAGCATTTCATCACTAATGGTCTCATTTTCGCCGCAGCGAAGTGTTCCGTCCCTGTCATAAATCTCACCGGAAAAAATATCTTTTCCGCTCAATATTTCTTCTTTTGCCTGCTTTACTTCGTTTTTTATTTCCTTGGATACAGCTCCCGAATAATCGGAAAGCGCAACTGCTCCCTGTTTCAGTCCAATCCAATAATTATCCTGGGAATTTCCTTTTCCCTGCAAAAATTCCCGTATCATCTGCCTATATACCAATTCCCAGTTGCATACTACAGCGGTCAGATAATGCTCCGAAAGTCCTTCTGATGCCATATGATAGCCGATAGAATCAATTCCCGCCGCTTCCGCTGTTTCGATTACATGTGCCTGATTCTGGTGGCAGGTCAGTACATCCACCTTTTTTTCCCGAATCAGCCTGTCTGCCATATCCTGCTCTTTTTCCTTATCGTCCCATGTACCTGTCCATGCCACGATTACCTTTGCATCGGGATTCACTCTTTTTACCCCAAGGGTAAATGCACTTATCCCACGATTCACCTCATTATTGGACATGGCTGCCACATAACCAATCCGCCCGCTCTCAGTGCGCATTCCTGCTATGATTCCTGCCAGATACCGTGCCTGATACATCCTTGCAAAATAAGAGGTCATATTATCTGTATGATACTCAGATGAATTCACGCAGAATACAATTTCCGGATATGCTTCCACTACCTGAAGCACCTCTTCGGAATAGCCGTAGCTGCTTAAGAAAATCATCTGTGCCCCTTCTTCTGCAAGCTGGCGCAGGGCAGGCTCACACTGTCCTGTTCCCTCTGCCACATTCTCTTTTATCAACAGTTCCACTCCCAGCTTGTCGCAGGCAGCTTTTATTCCTTGATAGTGCATGCCATTCCATCCGTTTTCCCTAATACTGCCCGATATAATAAATCCAACCCTTATCCTATCCTTTTCTTTTCTATTTCCAAATCCCACAATCAGCACAAGGATTGCAACGGCAACCAGTGCTGCCATACCTAAAAGGAGCCTTTTTTTCCATTTATTCCTCACCATTTAGCCGCACTCCCTCCACGTACCAGTCAAATTCATTGAGCATTGCCTCGTCAGACATATTTTCTCCCAATGCCACCCTCAGCGTTCCGTCCCTGTCGCTGATAGGGCCGTAGAAAACATCAAAAGCGCCGCTTTCCAGCTCTTTTTGCTGTTCCTCCACTTTCTCTGGAATCCCTTCCTTTACCTGATCCGTCAGAGGCGCCAATGCCACTACCTTCGTTTCGATTCCTTCCCAATAATTGACTCCTTTGAATTTTCCCTGCAGGCATTCCAAAATACGAGGTTCGTAAAAATTTTCCCAATTCCACACCGGCGCCGTCAAAAACGAATTGGGATAGTCCTGGCTGTTGTCCCAGTTATAGCCTATGGACCAGATTCCCTTTTCCTCCGCCAGCTCAAGAGGCGCCAGGGAATTGGTGTGCATGGCAAGTACATCTATGGATTGGGTCTCAAGCAGCTTTTCTGCCGCCTTTTCATTTGCCTCGTCTTCCGTCCAGGAATTGCTCCATTCCACATAAACAAGTGCCTCCGGATTTACCGAACGCACCCCCAGCGTAAAAGCATTGATTCCCCGGTTTACCTCTGAAATGGGAAAAGCAGCCACATAACCGATTTTATTTGTTTCTGTCTGCAGTCCTGCCACTATTCCGCTTAAATATCTCATCTGATAAATCCTGCCAAAGTAGGCGGACAGATTATCGCTTGTCTCTATCCCTGCAGCATGAAAAAAATATACCTCCGGATGTATTTTCGCAACTGCAAGCTCCCACTCTCCATATCCAAAAGAATCACATATAATGATCTCACAGCCTTCTCCTATCAATTCCTCCATGGATTCCATACAGGATTCGTCTTCAGGCACATCTTCCCTGTAATATACTTTTAAATTTAATTGCTCCGCACTTTTTTCCATTCCTTCATAGTGAGACTGGCCCCAGCTGGAATCCTGACTGCTTCCATTCAGAATCACTCCCACCTTTGTCTGCTTTTCAGTTACTTCTGTATTTCTCTTTTGTCCACTGATGAAGAAAATCCCAACTATAATGATTACTAGGATTCCGCCTGCTATGCTTCCAATTTTTTTCATGTTTTTCTCCAGTCGCAAATAATGTAGTCTATTTCTCCCTCATCTGATATGTAGTGTCCTCGTCTATCAGTTCAAGCATTTTATCCACAATAAGAGGGTCGAACTGTGTTCCTTTTCCCTTTTCGATTTCCTCCCGCACTACACTTTGGGGAAGCACATCCCGGTAGCTGCGTTTGGAAGCCATGGCATCATAAGCATCTGCCACGCCAATGATTCTTGCCGTTTCCGGAATCTCCATGCCCTTTAACTTATCCGGATATCCCTTTCCGTCATATCGTTCATGATGCCACCTTGCTCCTGTTCCAATTTCCGGCATTTCCGATATATTTTCCAGAATTTCCGCTCCAATCATGGGATGTGACTTTATGAACTCATACTCCTCATCTGTCAGCTTCGATGTCTTATTGATGATTCCGTCAGGGATACCTATTTTCCCGATATCATGAAGCAGGCCCATATAATAAATATCTTCCAGCTCTTTTTCCGATTTTCCCATCTTTCTGGCAATTTTTACCGAATATTCCGCAACTCTTGAAGAGTGCCCCTTCGTATATTTATCCTTGGCATCGATGGTTCCTGCCAGCGTCTGTATAATCTGGGAAGACAGCCGTTCCACCTTCTGCCGTCTTTCCTCCGCCTTCCTTGTCTGCTTTTCCACCTCACGCTGCAAATCCTTCTGCAGACGGCTCAGCTCCAGAATACGATTGACACGGGAAATCATAATATCTGCAATAAAAGGCTTTGTAATAAAATCCAGGGCTCCTTCCCTAAATCCTTTTACTTCCGTATCCCTGTCATTATCTGCCGTCAGAAAAATCACCGGAATATCCTGATAGCGTTCTTCTGCCCGGATATGCTCCATAACGGCAAAGCCGTCCATTTCCGGCATATGTAAGTCCAGCAGGATCAGATTGGGAATCTCTTTTTCCAGAAATTCCAAAGCTTCCTTTCCGGATTTCACGCACTTCACATGAAATTGCTCTTCCAGCATCTTTTCTGCAATCCGAAGGTTCATCAAATCATCATCCACTACAAGAATGCTTTCCTTTGCTTCCTGAGGCTGTGAATCTGTCTTTTTCTCCTCCCGGGGTTCTTTTACTGCGTTTTGAAGCTGTTTAAGCAGCCTGCCATAGCAGCTCATCATGTCTTCATGTCCCTTGTGGACATCCTCAATCCGCCCTTCTTTTGCTGCCAGTTCCAATTCCTTTGCCTGATTGGAAAACTGGCTGGCTCCAATAGAAAGGGATGTGCTTTTTAAGGCATGTACTAAAATCCGGTAATTTTCCCAATCCTCTATCTCATAGAACTTCCGGATTTCCTCATATTTACTATTATCCAGATAGGATTGCAGCATTTCGCGGTAAAATTCCTCGCTTCCGGCACAATAAGCCAGTCCGGTTGCCACATCCAAAAAGGACAAACTTTCCAGAAAAGATGCTTCGCTTTCTTCCTTTACCAGCTCTTCTATCCCAGGCTGCTCTTCCTTTTCCAAAACCAGCTCTTCCGGCAGGTATTTCCGGATCATTGCCTCCAGCTGCTTTATGCCCACAGGTTTTGACAGATAATCATCAAAGCCCGCCTGCTGATAGTTTTCTTTTGCGCCATGCACCGCATTTGCCGTAAGGACAATAACAGGGACGCCCGGGCATAGATTTCTTTTCCTGATTTCCTTTAGAGTCTCCATTCCATCCATAACCGGCATCATATGGTCTAAAAAAATCATATGATATGTTTCTTTTTCTAATTGCCTTAATGCCTCTTCTCCATTAGAAGCGGTGTCAATCTGCATTTTCGTATCCCTTAAAATCCCCCGGAACAAATCCAGATTCATCACATTATCATCTACTGCCAGAATCCTTACATCCGGCGCTATGAATTTTTCCTGCACCTTTACCTGCTGTAATGTATAACAGGCAATATCGTCATTTATGGAACCAATGGGAGTCCCATTTACAATTTCCTGACTGATGCAAAAGGAAAAGGTGCTTCCCTTTTCATATTCACTCTCAATTTCCAGTTTGCTTCCCATAAGGTCAAGGAGTCTGGTCACTATGGAAAGCCCCAGTCCAAGCCCTCCGATATTCCGGGTCTTCCGATTATCAAATCTGGAAAAACTGTTGGATATCCTTACAATATCCTCTGTCTTCATGCCAATGCCGCTGTCCCTTACCTGTACCAGCATTTTCCCAAAGCCTTCCTGAGCCTTTTCCTCAGGCTCCTGCCACTGAACTGTCAGCTCCACAAAGCCTTCCTGTGTGTATTTGATGGCATTGGACATCAGATTATTGAATATCTGTGTAAGCCTCACCACATCTCCTGACAGCTCCTGTGGCAGCTTCTCATCAATATCCAAACGAATCTCCAGGTTTTTATTCTCCCCGCAATATCTTGCATAGACGATTACATCCTGCAAGATTGAGAGGACGGAATAAGGCGCCGCTTCCAGCTTTATAGTCCCGGCATCAATATTGGTAAAATCCAGAATGTCCTCTACCATGGAAAGCAGCGTCCTTCCCGCTGCCTGCACATTCATGGCATAGGCTACCGTCTGGCTTTCCCCGGTCTTTCCCATAATCATTTCATTATTTCCAAGAACCGCATTGATGGGCGTACGAATCTCATGAGACATATTTGACAAAAACTCCGTTTTTGCCTGATTTGCTGCTTCTGCCTCCTCCTTTGCCGCCTCTGCTTCTTCTCTTGTTCTTTCCAGTTCCTTCATGGTCTTCATGAGCTTCTGGTAATCCGGTGTCTCTAAAGAAAAGAACATAATCAACATTGCAAGAGTAGCCGTAAATACACTTAAAAGCACATCCGGAAATACAAGCATTTGTAAAACAGGCCCTAAAATTGCCAGAATCAGAAAGCTGCCAATGGAAATCTTCTGCTTTTTGTCAAATACTTTCTGATTCTTGAAAAATACCAGCGCTGCATAAAAAATAAAATAAACCGGCACCGCATACACGATTGGATAAAGAATGCCATGTTTATATTCGCCTTCCCCGCTAAAGGAAAAAATCACGCCGCTGAACAAATTAATGAACAAAACGGATATAAAGCCAATCCATATGACTTTATTCAGTACATTATCCCCAAGCGAGCCCTTTTTGCCGGGCGAACCACAAAATACCACATAATTCACAAACGTATATAAAAAAGCTGCATCCGCACCAAAATATATAGTATTCATCAGCATATTAAGCCATATAGGAACAGTCATTGCGTAACTGATTGTAACAGCCGTGATAACATCCATGATGTCTGCAAACAGAATCAGCAGCATCAGTTTTTGAAACTCCCGGTACCTCTTTAAGTGCCCTTCATATTGAATCCGCAGGTAAATATATAAAATCACCATATAAATGGCGGCAGCCACTTCAAAATTAACGTTATATAATAGCCCCATCACTTCCTCCATCCCGTTTTTTACTGGCCGATTACCTTCTCTACCCGGTCGAGCAGTTCCTGTGGCAGAAAGGGTTTCTTTACATAACCGGCTGCCCCCAGCCTCTGGGCATTTTCCATATCCTCTAACTCTGTAGAAGCCGTCAGGAACATAACGGGAATCTTTAAGAACCTTTCCTCCTCCCGGATTCGTTCCAAAGTCTGCATCCCATTCATCTCTGGCATCTCAATATCCAAAAGCACCAGATCCACCGGCTGGTCTTTTAATACTTCCAGGCATTCCATGCCGGAACTGGCTTTTAAAACCTGATACTGCTGCTGTTTCAAGATAAATTCTGCCATCCTTACATTCATTGCATCATCATCTACTACTAAAATATGTTTACCCATGTTTTCTTCCTTCTCCTTATCTATGTAATTTCATATTGCAGTCGGCATCCCGGATTCACAACTATGTCATCTTCTACTGGATTCCCACATATAGTTATCTTCTATTGTAACAAATTTCGCTAAAAAAGAAAACTAGCCAAACGGCTAGTCAATCTAATTTTCCTCCTGCTATTTTCTCTTGAACCATTACTCCTATTCAGTTATAATTTAAATGGTCATATGGCACAAGCTATAAAAAGTTCAAATATATGAAAAGACAAACGGAGGAATGCACATTATGGCAAAAACACTGATTATGGATCACCCTTTGATACAGCACAAGATTGGCTATATCAGACGCATTGAAACAGGAACAAAGGATTTCCGCCAGACTATAAAGGAAATTGCAATGCTCATCTGCTATGAAGCAACAAGGGACCTGCCCCTTATGGATGTTGAAATCCAGACTCCCGTCTGCAACACTACCGCAAAAGAATTAAAAGGAAAAAAAATGGCCGTAGTTCCTATTCTTCGGGCAGGCATTGGCATGGTAGACGGCGTGCTGGAGCTGATACCCGCTGCCAAAGTAGGACATATCGGACTATACCGTGACCCGGAAACGTTAGAACCGGTAGAATATTATTGTAAGCTTCCGGCAGACTGTGCCGAGAGGGAAGTATTCGTGGTAGACCCTATGCTTGCCACCGGCGGTTCTTCTGTAGAGGCCATCCGCATGTTAAAAGAAAAAGGCTGCAAAAAAATTCATTTTATGTGCATTCTTGCCGCACCGGAAGGCGTTGCCAAAATGCAGGAAGCCCATCCGGATGTGGATTTATATATAGGCGCATTGGATGAACGGTTAAATGAACACGGCTATATCGTTCCCGGACTTGGAGATGCCGGAGACCGGATTTTCGGTACAAAATAACCTGAAACAGCACACAAATAATTCCGGCGGTCTTTCTGTTTACCACCGGAATTATTATTTTACGCATTTCTTTCTTCAAATTCTCTTAACTGTTTCATGAAAAATCCCATATTTTCTTCCACATCCCCATGAAACACTGCTGACCCCGCCACCACAACATCGGCGCCTGCCTCCAACACTTCCCGCACATTTTCTTTTTTGATGCCGCCGTCAACGGAAATCACCGCATCCAGCTTTCTTTCATCCACCAGCTTCCTAAGCTGTGCGATTTTCTCTGTGCTTCCTTCTATGTATTTCTGGCCTCCAAAGCCCGGATTCACGGACATGACCAAAATCAAATCCACAAGCTCAAGATATGGCTCGATTTCGGAAATGGGTGTAGCCGGATTCAAAGAGATTCCCGCCTTCTTGTCATATTTTCTAATTTGGGCAATGGTCTCCTTCACGCAGTCGCAGGCTTCCACATGAAAGGTGATAATATCCGCTCCGGCCTTTACGAACTCTTCAATATACCGGTAAGGCTTGTCTATCATCAGGTGTACGTCAAAGACACGGTCCGTACAGGGACGGATGGATTGGATTACCGGCATTCCAAAGGAAATGGACGGAACAAACAAACCGTCCATCACATCAATATGGATATACCCGGCGCCTGCCTGGTCCACTGCCTGAATCTGCTCCCCAAGCCTGGAAAAATCTGCTGATAAAATAGAAGGGGCTAAAATCAACATACTAATATCTCCTCTTTTCTTTACACTGTTCATAAAACATTACATAATCCTCATACCGTCCACGGCTGATCATTCCCTCTTTCAAAGCATTCTTTATTCCGCACTCCGGTTCATGAATGTGGGCACAGCCCTGAAACCTGCACTCCGGTTCATATTTCAAAAACTCTGGAAAATACTCCTTTATCTCTTCCTTTTCCATAAAGTCCACGGACAGGGAACTGAATCCAGGCGTATCCATAATATAGCCCCCCTCTTCCAAAGCAATCAGCTCGGAATGGCGGGTGGTGTGCCTTCCCCTCTCAATCTTTTTGCTAATATCCCCGGTCTCCATGGACACATCCTTCTGAAGCCTGTTAATCAGGGAAGATTTTCCCACACCGCTTGGTCCTGCCACAGTCGTAGTCTTATCCTGTAAAATTTCCTTTATCCTTTCAATCCCCTTTTCTTCCATGGCGCTGACAAAGAAAAGGGGATAATTGGTTCCTTTATACATATCCTTTATGTGTTCTATTTGCGCTTCTAAAGCAATATCCACTTTATTAAAGCATATGACGCAGGGCACCTGCTGTCTTTCCATCATGACAAGAAAACTATTTAACAGATGGAAATTAGGCTCGGGTTTTACCACAGAAAAAATCACCATGGCCTGATCCACATTGGAAACTGCCGGGCGTATCAGCTGATTTTTTCTTGGAAGAATGGATACGATATTGCCTGTCATGGAATTTTCATCCAACACCTGTATGTCCGCATCATCTCCCACCAAAGGCTTCATACCCATCTTCCGGAAAAGTCCCTTTGCTTTGCATTCATATACACCCTTGCCGGACAGATGGACATAGTAGAAGCCGCCGATTCCTTTTATGATCTTTCCCTGCATACATTACTCCTGAGTAAAGGTAATGGCCTGTTCCGGGGTGGTATAGGGTTCAGTAGTAGTGGTTTCGTATCCCTCCTCATCCACCTCAGTCACTTCTTTATTAAAGGTAAAAGTAATGGTTCCGCTATTTACTTTAAATCCAGTTTCATTTACTGCACAGGGGAACGTGCTTGTAGCAAAGGTGCGAATATCCCCGTTGCTTGCCTTAATGGTTACGGTAACGCTTCCTCCGGCATATCCGGTAGGCGCCTGCAGATTTGCAACATATTTGTAGGATACTTCCTTTACGCCAAGGCTTAAGGTAATATCCACCACCGTTCCTTCTGACACGGTAAGCCCCGGATTGTAGCTCTGGGTCACTACACAGCCCGCCGATACTGTATCACTGTAGGTTTCAGAAACCGTACCGCATTTCAGCTTGTATTCCTCCAGCTTTGCTTTTGCGGCGCTTTCCGTCATTCCCCTAAGGTCAGGTATCGTAGTTTCCGTAACGGCCTTTCCCTGACTGATGACTATAGTAATGCTGGAGCCTTTTGCAGCCTTAGAGCCTGCTAATGGTTCCTGGGATATGACTCTGTCTTTTTCCACGGTATCATCATTGGCATAATCCTTTACAACCTGAAAGCCTTTTTCCTCCAATGCCTTTGCTGCCAACTCTGCCTCCATACCGGTTACATTATCCACTTCTATGCCTTCCGTGCCGCTGCTGACAACCAGATCAATGGTCGTATATTTATCTACTTTTTCCCCTTCATTGACCCCTTGGGAAATGACCTGATTCACTTCATATTCATCGGATTCCCGGGTAGTCACTCTTGTTCCCAGCCCCATATCATTTAATTCTTTTTTGGCAGTTTCCAAATCCTTTCCTACTACATTGATCATAGTCACCTGCCCGTCTTCCTGAGTCTGGTCCTGGGTATTTTCCGTGTTTTCCTGGTCTTTCGTGCCGCTTGCTTTAAAGATATCCAAGGCATTTGCTGCCAGAACAAGAGCAATGACACCGATGATAACCGCTGCAACAATGGCAAGGATGGTAGTGATTCGTTCCATTTTAGGGTCCAGATCATCTTCCTCGTATTCCTCCTCATCCTCTTCTTCCTCGTCCTCTTCTTCCGGCTCCTCTATCTTGCGCACAGGCTTCCTCTTTGCCGGCCTTGGTACCGGAGCCTTCTCTTCCTCTCCGATAATGCTGATTCCTGCAATGGTACCGGTTCTGTCTTTTATCTCACTGATGTCCGCCTCGGTAATCACTCTGGTAGCTCCGCCCATTTCCACCGGAATAATCTTTACAAAATCTTCATCAGGGGCAATGAGGGAATGCTTTAAATCTTCAATTAACTCACCCATGGATTGATAACGTCTGTCCGGGCTCTTCTGGGTGGCTTTAAAAATAATCTGTTCCACGCTCACCGGAATCTCCGATACGAATTCTCTTGGTGAAGGCATATCCTCCTGTATATGCTTGATTGCAATGGCAACAGTAGTCTCTCCGTCAAAAGGCACATGTCCGGTAAGCATTTCAAACATGGTACAGCCAAGAGAATAAATATCGCTTTTTTCATCACTGAAGCCGCCTCTTGCCTGCTCTGGCGAGGTATAGTGCACAGACCCCATTACATTGGAGGTAATGGTATTGCTGGTTGCCGCCTTGGCAATGCCAAAATCCGTTACCTTTACCTTACCATCTCTGGCAATCATGATATTCTGGGGCTTGATATCCCGATGGATGATATTATTGTTATGTGCCGCTTCAATTCCCATGGATACCTGAATAGCAATGCTCACTGCTTCTTTTACCGAAAGGCGGGCTTTCTTTTCAATATAATTTTTTAAGGTAATTCCTTCTACTAATTCCATGACAATATAGTAAATGCCTTCTTCTTCTCCTACGTCATAGACATTCACAATATTAGGGTGTGCAAGCCCTGCTGCCGCCTGAGCCTCAATGCGGAACTTGGATACAAAATTTGTATTTTCATTAAATTCCTGTTTTAATACTTTAATGGCAACAAACCGGTTCAGCTTGTGGCATTTTGCCTTATAAACATCGCTCATTCCCCCTGTACCGATTTTTTCAAGTATTTCGTAACGTTCGCCTATTAACATACCTATCTTTATCATCTTACCACCTCATCTGCAAAAGGTCTTACCAATACTACGGCAATATTGTCTTTTCCGCCATTGTTGTTTGCCTGCCTGATCAACTCTTCTGCTATTTCATTGATACCCCATTTATTGTTCACAATTTTTTTAATTTCTTCATCCTCTAACATATTGCTAAGGCCGTCCGAACACATCAATATGGTGTCACAGGGCTTAAGCTCAATCGTAAAGAAATCAATTTCCACATCATCCCTTACGCCGATTGCTCTGGTTATAATGTTCTTATCTGGATGGAGTCTTGCATCTGCCCGGTCAATAGCCCCTAACCGGATCATTTCTTCTACCAGGGAATGGTCTTTCGTAATCTGCCGGATTTCTTCCGGATTGACTACATAAAGCCTTGAATCTCCCACATTGGCGACCTGAAGATATCTTCCTATCACCGTTGCCACAACAACCGTAGTCCCCATTCCCGCCAGGCTTGCATCCATGCTGGCTTCTTTCCGGACTCCTTTATTTGCGGCATTGATTGCTTTTTTTATAATAATGGTAGGATTTTTTTCAAAGGAACTCCGGATTTCCGATACAATAGTCTCCACTGTATACTTGGAAGCAAAGTCCCCTGCATTATGTCCTCCCATACCGTCTGCTACAATAAAAAGATTTGGCATATTTCCCTGGGGCTTTCCGGAAGCAAACACATAATCCTGATTCAGTTTTCTTTTACGGCCAACATCCGTCATTGCTACTGTCTTTAGCACTGTGTTTCCTCCTTTTCCTTTTTATGCCGTCTTCGTAATTGTCCGCAGGCTCCGTCAATGTCTCTGCCCATTTCCCTTCTAATAGTAACATTTATTCGATTTTTTTCAAGTTTATTTTTAAATCCTTCCACAAAACTTATGTCCGGCTGCTTAAAATTACGCTCTAAAACCGGGTTTACCGGAATCAGATTTACATGACAGTTCACAGACTTTGCCAGCCCTATCAGCTCCCTGGCATCCTCCGGCGTATCATTCACACCTGCCACCATGCTGTATTCAAATGTAATCCTCCTGCCTGTTTTTTCAAAATAATATTTGCATGCCTCCATCAATTGCGCAATGGTATAGCATTCTGCAATGGGCATGAGCCTTCTTCTCTTTTCATCCGTTGCTCCATGAAGGGACAATGCCAAAGTAATCTGCAGCTTCTTATCCGCCAGTTCCTTCATTTTGGGAACAATGCCGCAGGTAGAAACCGTCACGTTCCTCTGGCTTATATGAAGACCATATTCATCCGTCAGCAACTGAAGGAATACAAGCAGGTTTTCAAAATTGTCCATAGGCTCTCCGGTTCCCATGACTACCACATTGGAAACCCGTTCCCCTGTCAACCGGGTAATCCTGTAAATCTGATCCAGCATTTCCGAAGGCATCAGGTTCCGTTCCAATCCATCCAGGGTGGATGCGCAGAATCTGCACCCCATCCTGCAGCCTACCTGGGATGAGATGCAGACACTGTTCCCATGTCTGTATTTCATCCATACGCTTTCCACCAGGTTGCCGTCAGCTAACTGAAATAAATACTTTCTGGTGCCGTCAATAGCCGAGGTCTGAATGTCTATTGCTTCTAAATTAGTTAGAAAAAATCTTTCCTTACATTTTTCCCTGAATTCTTTCTTTATATTAGTCATCTCATCAAAATCTGAGACGAGCCTTTTATGAAGCCACTCATAAATCTGATCCGCCCGGAAAGGCTTTTCTCCCATTTGGACGATTTCCTGTTTCAATTGTTCTTTTGTCAGTGATTTTATATCTATTTGATTCCTCATAGTATCCTTATTCTGTCCCCGCCTTTTCTTTCTTTTTGCAAAAGCGGGCCATATAAAAGCCGTCGGATGACTCTATTCCCGGAAGCAGCACCTTTTCTTCTTCCAATACAAAGGGCAGGTTGCTTAAAATGTAATCCCTGTTTTCCTGATTTTCCTCCCTGCTGATGGTACAGGTGCTATAAATCAACAGGCCTCCCTTTTTTACATAAGCGGATACTGTTTTCAGTATGTTCCGCTGCAATGCCGCAATATCCGTTAAATCCTGTTTTGTAATCCGGTACTTGATATCCCCTTTTCTTCCGATGACTCCCAGTCCCGAACATGGTAAATCTGCAATGACTACATCAGCGCTTTCCAAAGCCTCCTGATCCGGTTTTGTGGCATCCCATACCCTGATCTGTATATTTTTGTATCCGGTTCTTTCTACATTTTCCCTGATAAGGCCAGTCTTATAATCGGAAATATCCCTTGCTTCCACTTTTCCGGTTCCCTTTAGCTTAGAAGCTGCATGAAGGGTCTTTCCGCCCGGTGCAGCGCATACGTCCAAAACCATATCTCCTTCTTTGATATGGGCCATTTCCACTACTTCCATAGAGCCTAAATCCTGAACAATGAATTTTCCTTCTGCAAATCCCGGCACTTCTCTTACAGAATTTATATTAGACAAATAATAAGCATATGCTAACTTATTGCTTGCTCTTACGGCAATTCCTTCCTTTTGCACCTGGGAAATCCATGCCTCTTTTTCTCCATAAGGCAGCTCTTCCGGTATTCTGACAGTAACAGGTCTTTCCTGCAAAAGCCCGGTTAACATCCTTTCCGTAGTTTCCTTCCCATACTGGTCAAGCCACATCCTGACGATCCATAAGGGCATGGAATATGTAATGGACAGATATTCCTCAAAGGAAGCCTCTCTGTCCGGATAGCTGATGTTTTCTTTGTTTCTGGAAATACTGCGAAGCACACCGTTTACAAAGCCCTTTAAAGGCGCAAAGCCTTTTTTTGCTGCCAGCTTTACCCCTTCATTGCAGGCTGCCGAATCCGGCACTCCTTCCATGAACAATATCTGATATGTACTCATGCGGAGTATGGTACGGATAACCGGTTTCATTTTGTCTGTTTTCGTCTTTGAAAATGTATTGATCACATAATCGATTCGGATTAAATGCTCAATGGTACCTTCTCCAATGCGCTTTATAAAGGCTCTGTCCTTTTTATCCAGATATGCATATTTATCAAGGACCTGCTTCATCACCAGATGACTGTATTTTTTGTGCTCTAAGATTTCCAAAAGCATTTCCAGCAGTATCTCTCTTGTATTAGTCGTCACATCGCCTTCCTCCGCCAAAAATCAAAGTATCCGTACAATATCATAAATCCTCTTTCCTTCTCATTTTCCCATATGGGTTTCCCTGTTTATGCTGAAAACACAGTTCCCACTTCTATCTGCCGCCCTAACAAAAATTCCTTTGCTGTCATCCTCTTTTTCCCTTCAAGCTGTAATTCTACAATATTTAGCAGGTCTTTTCCAGCTTTGACATAAATCTCTTCTTTGGAAACAAAACAGACTGTGCCGGGCTTTATGTTTCCAGGCTCCATTCCCTGCTCTTTTATTTTCTCAAGCGCCGCTTCATCCTGTTCCCAGATAACCTGCCCCTTCCAGAGCTTCAAGGTTTTGTTTCCATATTTCGTATAGGCGCTGGGCCAGGAATTTAATCCCCGGATCAATCGTTCGATTTTCGCTGCATCCTCCTGCCAGTTAATCTGCCCTAAGGATTTGGTAAGCATTCTGGCATAGCAGCTTTCCTCATCCTTTTGTTTTTCCGGCTCTATAGCACCAGCCTCAATGGCTGCAAGGGCTTCCACAATCAGCTTGGAGCCTGCCATGGCAAGCTTGTCATGAAGGGTTTCTCCGGTTTCTTCCTTTTCGATGGGAACTACCGTCTTAAGCAGCATATCCCCGGTATCAAGCCCTTTATCCATCTGCATAATGGTAACGCCCGTTTCCGTCTCTCCATCTAAAATCACCCACTGGATAGGCGCTGCCCCTCTGTATTTTGGAAGCAGGGAGGCATGAATATTCACAGCTCCGTATTTTGGCATATTCAATATTTCTTCCGATAAAATCTGCCCAAAGGCAGCCACGATAAAAATATCCGCTTCCTGCTTTCTTAACACCTCTGCCGCTTCCTGCTCCTTGATCTTCACAGGCTGGAAAACCGGGATATTGTGCTTTATGGCACATTCCTTTACCGGAGTATAGCTGACTTCCTTCCCTCTGCCCTTCTGTTTATCCGGCTGAGTTACCACCAGAGTTACCTGATGTCCCGCTGCAAGGATTGCTTCCAAAGGTCCTACTGCAAAATCAGGAGTTCCCATATAAACTATTTTCATATTTTATTCCCTCTCTGCCCATGCCGTTTCTACTTCTTATTTCTATTCCTCTTCCTCATCCTCCGGGTCATAAGGCTCTGCATCCATCAGCTCGCCCTCTACCAGTTCCACATACAGTTGTCCATCCAAATGAGCAATTTCATGGCACAGCGCTCTTGCTAACAGCTCTGTTCCTTCTACTTCAATAGGCTCCATATGTTCATTAAAAGCTGCTACCTTTACATAGTTAGGCCTTGTTACCACGCCGGATTTTCCCGGTACGGACAAGCAGGCTTCCTGTCCTGTCTGCTCACCGCTTGTTTCAATAATCCTGGGGTTGATGAGCAGAATGGGGTCTTCTCCCGTAGTGTCAATGACTGCGATTCTTTTCAGGATTCCCACCTGGGGCGCTGCAAGCCCTACCCCGCATGCCTCATACATGGTGTCAAACATATCATCAATCAATTCTTTTGTTCTTTTGGTAACTTCCTTTACTTCCTTGCATTTTTTGTTTAATACTTCGTCTCCGATTTCTCTAATATTCCGAATTGCCATCTTTTTTACTCCTTTTGTATCATATCCGTTCCTTAAAATCCGTTCATGGGATCAAAGTCAAAGGTAACGCTTACCTGCTTTGTCTGCTCCTTTTTGGATTCCAGCAGCTCCTCCATGAAATCCTTTACCTCTATGAGCTGTCCGTACTCCTTATGCTTTCCATAAATCACATAGCGGTATGTATCGTTTACCTTTTCGATTGTAGCCTTTGCCGGCCCGATAATCAATACCTTTTTCTTCCGGAAGGCTTCCTTACATGCTCCTGCCAGAAATTCTCCAAGCTCCCAAGCCGCTTTTTGCTCCCTGCTTTGTATGAAAATCCCAAGCATATGGGCGGCAGGGGGATATCCTGCAATTTCCCGGAAAGCAATCTCCTCCCGGTAAAATGCCTCATAGTCCTGATTGGCCGCATGGACAATGCTGTAGTGGTCAGGCTGGTACGTCTGAATCACCACTTCTCCGGGAAGCTTATCCCTTCCAGCTCTTCCTGCCGCCTGGGTAAGAAGCTGGAAGGTTCTCTCCGCGGCCCGGTAATCATTGGCTGACAAGGATAAATCTGCTGCAAGAATGCCTACCAGCGTCACCTTTTTAAAATCATGACCCTTTACGATCATTTGAGTTCCTACCAGAATGTCCGCTTCTTCATTGGAAAAAGCAGACAGGATTTTTTCATAATCATCCTTTTTCCTTGTCGTGTCCCCGTCCATCCGAAGCACTCTTGCTGTTGGAAACTCTTCCCTAAGCCTCTGCTCAATCTGTTCCGTCCCTGCTTTGAATCCTAAAATGTATTTGGAGCCGCATTCCGGGCAAAGAGTGACCTCCTCTCTTTCATATCCGCAGTAATGACAGACAAGCTTTCCATTCCTTCCCCTGCCACTGCCGAAATGATGGGTCAGGGAAACATCGCAATGGGGACATTTTACCACATAACCGCAGGCTCTGCAGGAAATAAATCCCGCATAGCCTCTCCGGTTCAAAAAAAGCATGACCTGCTGTTTTTTCTGAAGCCTGTCCTGGATTGCCTCCTTCAGTCTGCTGCTGAATATGGAGCGGTTGCCCTGTTTTAATTCTTCCCGCAAATCCACAGTATATACGGTTGGAAGATATGCACCCTCCAGCCGGTTCTTCAAGGTAAACAGACGGTAACTGCCTTTTCCTGCACGATAGTAAGCTTCCAGCGAAGGGGTTGCCGAGCCTAATACAAGGGCTCCCTGGCAGTTTCTTACAATTTCTTCCGCCGTTTCCCTTGCATGGAATCTAGGCGTGGTATCGCTTTTATAGCTTCCCTCATGCTCTTCATCCATCACAATCAGTCCCAGATTTTGAAAAGGGGTAAACAGGGCAGTCCTTGGACCAATCATAATCCGGACTTCCCCTTTTTTTGCCCTTAGGAACTGATCATATTTTTCCCCTGCCGACAATTTGGAATTCACTACGGAAACCTGTTCTCCAAACCTGTTATAAAAACGAGTCAGCGTCTGATAGGTCAGGGCGATTTCCGGTATGAGCACGATGACTTCTTTTCCATCCCGAAGCACCTGTTCAATGATTTCCATATATACTTCCGTTTTGCCGCTTCCGGTAATTCCATGCAACAAATACCGGATTTCCCTTTTTTCCTTATAATCCTCTGCAAAAGCATCCACTACTGCCTGCTGCTCTTTTGTAAGAATCTTTTTCTCCCATTTCTGATTAGTCTCTGCTAACTTTACCGGATTGCGCCAGGTACTTTCCACCTGCATTTCCACAATCTGCTTTTCCACCAGTCCCGAAATCGTCTTTCCTGTTACTCCCAGCTTACTTGTTACAAGGGAATAAGGAAGCTGTTCATATTCCAAAAGCTCATTCATCAGTCTTGCCTTTGCCCTCTGGTGCTTTTGCTCATATTCCAAAAGCAGCTTTTTTGCCTCTTCCTTTTCCACCTTTAGCCTTAAGGATTTCTTTTCTGCTGCTTTTACCTTCTGCTTTACGGGAAGGACCGTTTTCATTGCCGCAATCATGGTGGAGCCATAGGTTCTTTTCAGCCAGGCGGCAAGCCGGATCTGACTGCCCTCTATGGAAATGCCGCCCTCTGCCACAGCCTGTATGCTCTTTAGCTTTTCCACCGGATATTCCGGCTTGTCAGTAAGCTCCATCACATAGCCGTCAATAAGCTTGTTGGAACGTCCAAAGGGAATCTGCACCTTCATTCCCGGCTGGATTTGCCCTGCAAAAGAATCCGGTATCCGATATTGAAAGGGTCTATCCACTTTTTCATGGGAAATATCCACTATTATATTTGCATAGCTTCCTTTCAGGTTTTTTTCCAACTTACCGTCTCCTTTGCCCTATTGCTTCTGCATTTCCCGCAGTATGTCCTGAATGATCACTCTTTCATCCATGGGATATTTTTTCCCTTTGATTTCCTGATAATCCTCATGTCCCTTTCCTGCCAGCACGATAATATCTCCCGGCTGTCCGTTTTGGATTACATAGGCAATTGCCTCTTTCCGGTCACAGATTTCCACATAGCTTCCCTCTGTTTTGGCAATCCCTGTCTTGATGTCCTCAATGATATCCTGTGGTTCTTCAAATCTGGGATTGTCAGAAGTAATCACCGTTAAATCCGCCAGCCTTCCGCTTACCTCTCCCATTTCATACCGTCTGAGCTTAGAGCGGTTTCCACCGCACCCGAACAGGCATACAAGACGCCCCGGCTCATACTCCTTTAAAGTAGTAAGCAGGCTTTCCAATGCCATGGCATTATGGGCATAATCAATCATCAGCGTAAATTCATCGGACACCTTTATCATTTCAATCCTGCCCTTTACTCCTGCCTGTACCAAAGCTTCTTTTATAGTATTCTCCGGCACCTTGAAATGGCGGCAGATGGCAATTGCGGTCAATGCATTGTATACGCTGAATCTGCCCGGTGAGTGAAGGAGCACCTGCATATTTACTGTGCCTTCCGTCTCAAAATTCACTCCCAGATAGCCCTTACCGTTTACCAGTTTTACATCCTTTGCCCTTAAATCAGAAGCTTCCGAAAACCCAAAGGTTTCTAACTGACAGGTATGGTCTTTTACCACAGCCTCCCAGTGTGCGTCATCCCGGTTTACGATTCCTGTCTTGCACTGCTTGAACAAACGTCCTTTACACTGCAGATAGTCTTCAAAATCCTTATGTTCATTTGGTCCGATATGATCCGGCTCAATGTTGGTAAAGACACCCATTTCAAAGAAAAAGCCCTGGGTTCTATGAAGCATGAGACCCTGGGAAGAAACCTCCATTACTACCATATCACATCCGGCATCTGCCATTTCCCGGAAATACTGCTGCAATAAAAGGGATTCCGGCGTGGTGTTATTGGCAGGAATCACTTTTTCTCCTATGATGACCTCTATAGTGCCAATCAGGCCTACCTTGAATCCTGCATGTTCCAGAATGGATTTTACAAGATAGGTGGTGGTAGTCTTTCCTTTCGTTCCGGTAATACCGATTACCTTTAGCTTATCCGCTGGATTTCCGTAAAAGGCTGCTGAGATGAATGCCATGGCATAACGGGTGTCTTCTACCTTTATGATAGTAACCTCCGCCTCCTCTTTTACGGGCACTTCCTTTTCCACGATCAGGACGGCTGCCCCTTTTTGTATGACATCTTCCGCAAAGCTGTGTCCATCTGCATTTCCGCCTGAAATACAAAAAAACAGGCTGCCTTTTTCTACCTTGCGGGAATCATTTGCAACAGAGGTGACCATCACGTCCTCACTGCCTTTTATCACCTGGTATGTCAGTTTTTTTAGCAATTCCTTTAAGCAAACCATAATATTCCTGCTTTCTTTTTTTCCATTATCTTCTAGGATAGCACATGTAGTGGTTTTTTTCAACTGGTGTACAAGATATACTGGTTTTGGGATGCATGGGGGATTTTGGATATGAGGACGTGGGAGGCGCCATAGCATAAAGCGTGCCCTGAAGACTGCTTTATGCTATGGCACCTCCCACTGGGTATCGAAAGGCTGCCTGTTATGCGTTATTAGGCGTTAATTGATTTGGCTTTTTGTTGAAAATTTTTATCAATTGTGCAGTTTTAATTTTTCTGGAAGCATACTACAAACGAATGTCCACCGATTTATATACTGCCGGCTGGGGTGATACTGTGGTTTCGGCCGGGGATGTACTCTCTGCACCAGAAATGTATGACTGTGTATTTACATTTTCTTCTGAATCGTTCCCTTTTGCACTTGCGGTTTTTGTGTCCTTGTCATCTGTCTTTTCCGCCTTGCTGTCTGCTTTTGCCGCTTCCTTCATCGTCCTGCTTGCATCTGCCAAAGTAGAAATCTGAGATGCTGTGGCTGCCTGCGCTTTCTGCTCAATGTCAGCCAGCTCCCCTTCCTTTCTCTCTACGCTTGCCCCGTTGCCTGCATCCTGCTTTATTTCAGACTTCAAAACTCCTGCTCTTCCTTCCATTCTTGTTGCCACGTTGCCCTGTATCCTGGCCTGTTTCATGGAGTTATCCGCTGAAATAATGGCTGTCATGCTTGCCTGGGAAAGCCCTGTGCTTTGGCTTCCTGCCTTTGCACCTCCTGCATTTCCCGTACCGCCCAGCATATCATCCGACGAAGAATTTTTTTCCTGCTGTTTCTTTCTGCGCTGCTCTATCTGGTGCTGTCTCAGCTGCACATTCAAATCACTGATCTGCTTCTGTATTTCCTGCCGTTTCTTGGCTTTTTCTTCCAGTGTCATATTCTCATTGGAAGAAAGCTCCTGCAGCTGCTCTTGTGCAGTGGCAATCTGGTTTTGAATATTCCGGCTGTAAGAATCCGTCGTCTGGCTCATTCCCATCTGTCCTGCTTGTGTGTTCACTCCATTGATACTACTAATTGTCATTTTTGTGTCCTCCTTGATAAAAATTTAATTGGAAATCCTTTTCACTTATTCCTAATTAGCTTTTCGGTTCTGTATTTCATAAACTAAACCTCCATTGCGTGGAACGACCTTTTTCTGCTGTAAACTTAAAAAACCTCCTATGCCAGATGGTACTTTCTGGTATAAAAGGTTCTTTCTTTATTCTATCATCAACATAATACAGAGGCAAAACTCTTCATTTTTTAATGCAATGTCTATATCTCCAGCATATTTTCCTGCCACCCTGCGGATATTGGACAGCCCGTATCCATGACCATCCATTTTTTCTTTTGTTGTAACTGGCAGCCCATTTTCCACATTCCACTGTAAGCTTCCCGTAAAACTATTGCAGATTTCTATTATATAGGCATTATTCCTGCGGTAGGACACAATGGAAATATGCTTTACCATTTCTTTCTCCGTATTTTCCACTGCATTCTGCAAAGCATTGTTTAAGATTATACTGATGTCAAAGACATTGATCTTGGAATCCATAGGATAATGAAATTCTGAATGGAAGGCTATTTTCTTTTTTCCTGCTTCCTTTTTAAACTCCTGTAAAATCACATTCGTTACAGGATTTCCGCTTTCTATTCCGCCTGTCATCCGGGAAAGCTCTGCCGCCAGGTCTTTCCCATAAGCTCTGGCTTCTTCTGTTTTATTTCCTTCATAAAGCCTTTCCAGGGTAAGGATATGATTTGTCATATCATGCCTGACGCTTCGGATATTCTGATACAGGCTTTCCACCTGTTCAATATGCCGCCTGAGGCTGCCAATCTGTACGGCCAGAAGTTCTGCCTGCCGGTTCTCTTCCTGCTTTGCCTTGATATCCTGATATAGCACAATGACCACAACAATGGCAATGACAGCTGCTACATAAAACAACACGATCAAAATTTCATAAGCATCCTTTCCACCCTCCAGGATATAGACCATGCGATGATTCTGAATGATTTTGTATGCCATGACTCCCATAAGGGAAGGGAGTATCAGCATAATCAGTTCCTTGTTTTCCATATCCGCATTTTTGCTTCTGTAAACCTTTAAAACCTGCCGGATTCCAACTGTGGTAAACACAAACTCCATAGTCAGGTAAAACACACATACTCCTGCGTACAGAGCAAGTGACAGGTCCGGATGATTCTTCATATAGTCCGTATTTTCAGCAAACGCATATAGGTTGTCATATAGAATTTCCGCCATTGCAGAGGAAAGCCAGCTTAAGGAAAAAAATATCATCACAAGAAATGCTTTCTGCCTATAATTTCTCCGGTCAATCCAGCAAATAAAAAGAAACATGAGAAAGCTGCATATACCATATGCCGTATACGCATCTGTATGCAGCGGCATAGTATAAAACAGCAGCATCGTCAAAAAATATGCCCCGCCAAGCAAAAATACACTTATTTTCTTTTTTGCTGCAGATACACGTATACTTCCCGGGACACATATGTCTTCCGGCATCACTTTGGAAATCATAAATGGCTTTACCAGATAATAAAAACAATATCCCCTGATAAGCGCCTCTGCTACCGGCAGCATATAGTAGATGGCTTCCTCATAAATTACAATATGCGCCATGCTCTATTCCTTTCCCTTTCCCTTTCTCTGATTGAATCTTAAATAGCATTTGACAAAGTCCTGATAATTCTGCTTTGCCATAAATGCCTGTCCCCTTTTTAAATAAATAGTTGTGGCATCATACCTCTTGATAAAATTGAAATTTATCAGATAGGCCCTATGGGGACGGTAAAAATCGTCTCCTGCTTTTTTCTCCAATTCTTTCATTTTCCCATAGTATTCTATATCCGCATCCATCGTGTGGATGATGATTTTCCGGTCGAACACCTCTGCATATACAACCTCTTCTAAAGGGATGGTAATGTGCTTCCCCTTTGTGGTTACCATCAGGCTCGGCATTTCCTTTTTCCCGCTCATGGTCCCCATCTTTCTTTCCTTAAACTTCCTGACAGCATTTTCCAGAACTTCTGCCAATTTCTCATCTTCAAATGGCTTAACAAGATAATGAAACGCTCCAACATCAAATGACTGAAATACATAGTCCTTCGTTACAGTCACAAAAATAATCATCATCTGCTGATTTCGTTTTCGAAGTTCTCTGGCAGTTTCCATTCCATCCATTTCCGGCATCTGTATGTCAAGAAACAGGATATCCGGAAGCTGCAAGGTATCCAATATTTCCTGCCCTGACCGATAGGCTGTCACAGCTTCCGCCGGATAAAGCTTCTTTACTTTATCCATAATCAGCTCCCGGATTTCTTTCTGGTCATCACATACGCCAATCTGCACCTTTTCACCTCCTGACAACTAGATGTTATATTTATATCGGGTATCGATTTAATTCTCCACAGAAAACATGTAGTGGACAGCCCTTTTTATGTTGTGAATATTTTGTGCATATGGTATTTGTTGCAGAAAACCATTCCTCTTCCTTATTTGTTCGGAAGCACATCTTCCATATAAGCCCTCAGCACCTCTCCCACACTCCATGCCTGGTTGAAGCAGCCTCTGGAAGTGCAGGCAAAGTCCCCGTCAAAGATTTCCGCTATTCCATTCAAGCAGCCATCCTCCATCTGATCCTGAAAGCACAGGCACATTTCCTCTGCTTTTTTGATTGCTTCCTTCTTATACTCATTTACCTTACAGTATGCAGTAATAAAGCCGCCGGATAAAAAGCCCCAGGCAGTTCCCATATGATATGCCAGATCCCGATTGAACAGCTTTCCGATATATTCCTTTTTATATGCCTTATCCCTGTTGGACAGGCTTCGCAGCCCGTAGGGGGTATAAAGCTGCTCATATACTGTATCCACAATCTTTTTTTCCTGTTCCCTGCTTAAAAGGGAATAGGGCAGGGACACCGCCCAAATCTGATTGGGACGTATGGAAGCATCCTTTTGCTCTCCATTTACCACATCATACAAGCAGCCTGCCTCTTCATTCCAGAACGTATCCGAATATACACTTTTTACCTGCCCGGCAAGCTTCCCATAGTCAGAAGCCTCTTCCCCAAAGGCTTCTGCCAGCTTTTCCATAATCCGAAGGGCATTATACCAGAGCGCATTGATTTCCACCGCTTTTCCATGTCTTGGGGTCACTACCAGTTCTCCTACCCGCACATCCATCCAGGTAAGCTGGTCTAAGTCGCTTCCTCCCTGAATCAGCCCATCCTCATCCATTTTAATGGAAAAACGGGTGCCCCTTTTATATGCGGCAGCAATTTCCTTTAAGCATGGATATATCTTTTCTCTTATAAAGTCATAGTCACCAGTATATTCCAGATATTTATGGACGGAATAAAAATACCACAGGGAAGCATCAATGGTATTATACATAGGCTCTTCCCCTGCGCTGTTTGGAAATACGTTTGGCAGCATTCCGTCTTTTACGTACATGCTGAAGGATTCCAGAATTTCCTTTGCATCCTGAAACCTGCCCGTGCAAAGGGTAAGCCCCTGCAGGGCAATCATCGTGTCCCTCCCCCAGTCCATAAACCAGGGAAAGCCTGCCAAAATGGTCTTTAAACCGGTGGATTCTCTTTTTACAATAAAATGATCTCCACTCCATGCAAGACGTCTGGCAAGCAGGTCCTTTGGCATTTCCTCCATCAGCCCATAAACTCTTTCCCTGCATTCCCTTATGATCTGAAAGCCATCCGCCCCTTCCAGCCATGGCTCAAGTCCGGGGTTTTCCATATCCTCTGCGCCACACAGCAGATAAAAGCGTTTCTTCTCAAAGGGCTTAAAAGAAACAACTACATCATAAGGAGTCGCATGGTTATCAAGTCCTAAATATCCAGTTCTGTTTTCCAAAGGATAATACGTATTTTCTTCTATCAGATAATTCGGAGTAGCCATGGAAACAGGCAGCTTCCTTCTGTCAAAATAAGTGCCTTCCGAAGTCAGGAACACTATTTTTTTCTTCTCATCCTCCTTTGGCACTAATGTAAGCTTATGTCCCGTTATTTCCTTCCGAAAATCCAGCCGGTCCGGCTCTGCCCCTTCCCCCGGGTTCGTAAACTTAAATAAGGGCGTTATATGAAATTCGCCGCCTTCCTTTCCTGCCTCTATTTCATAAGTAACCGCTGACGCATTTTTTCCATATGCCATGCCGATTGTTTTTCGGATTGTCATATCATCTACCTGATATATATAAGTGGGAACTACATCCAGCTCAAAGCTGTTCAAATAAACCTGCCCGTTCCTTTCCTCCCCTACGTAAGCCTGAGATGCCAAATCCACTTCCCTCTGCTGTTTTGGAAAGCTTACCGCTTCATGGGTACCGGACCAAATCACTTTTCTATCCACCGGCGGATGAAAAGAAGCTGTCAGATATCCGGAAAACAACCGGTGGTTTGCTCCTGATACACAGCCGTTTGCAAATCCTCCTATACCATTTGTCACCAGCCATTCTTTTTCCATTCCATCTTTTAAAGTGCGAAAAGCACTTCTCCCCAAACGATATTTTACGTCCATGCTACACCTTTTCCTTTCTGTTAAGTATCTTTTAGCCAGAGTACTTGGTTTTCGTTTTCTGTAAGTATAACACACTCCATTTTACAAATCAAAACAGCCTCTGGCAAAAACCAGAGGCTGTTTTATAAAATGAATTTTTATGAGGGGGGGAGATAGTGAGTCGTGGTTCACTACCTTATTACAGTATTTTATATTAAACACAATTTGTGTTCAAATTGTGTTTAATTTATAAAAAAATTATAATAAAAAATTAAGAAAAACTAAAATCCAAACATTTATCTTTCTCCACCATTTTAGCTTTTCCATAGCGATTCACGCAAAGAAACCTCCGGCAATACCGAAGGCCTCCTTGTTGAATTCTTATGAGGGGGGGAGATAGTGAAACTAAATTCAACTATCTTGACTACTACTATAAAGGATAAATGTGTTTAAAATGTGTTTTTTTTCTAAAAATATACGAAAAAGAATTAAGAAAACTTAAAAACTTCTACTTCCCGGTAAATTTCACGCACCTTTTCCATAGGGATTTGTCCGTTTTCCAGGGTCGTCACATTGGCAGCGGAAAGGGCTACCGCTTTTTTTAGTACTTCTTCAAAAGGTTCCCTGTTTTTTATGCCCATGGTCAAAACCGCTATAGCACAATCGCCGCTTCCTACTGTATTCAGGGTCTTTACTTTCGGCGGGACTACCCGGTATGTCTGTTCCTTTGTAGCACAAATAAGCCCTTTAGCCCCCATGGTCACAACCACCACTTCTATTCCCTTATTCTTTAATTCCTTTGCGGCCGCCAATAATTCCTCTTCATTATCCAGTCTTTTTCCTACCACATATTCTAACTCCCGTTTATTGGGCTTAATCAGATAAGGCTTTGCCTCAATGGCTTTTTTTAATGGCTCCCCGCTGGTATCCACCATCACCTTTTTTCCTGCCTGATGACAGATTTCTATCATTTTGGCATAATAATCCTCTTCCAGTCCCGGAGCCATGCTTCCTGAAATAACGATAATCTCACTTTCATTTACCAGTGCATAAAACTGGTCTAAAAAATTGATTCGTTCCTGTTCGGAAATTTCCGGTCCTGGCTCCAATACTTCCGTTACATAACCATCCTCAGAAATAATATTTATATTTGTCCTGGTCTCTCTTGCTGTTTTCGTAAAGGCGCTTTTTGCCCCTATCCGTTCTAATTCATCCGAAATGAACATACCGTTATAACCGCCTAAGAAGCCGGTGGCATTGACTTCTTCCTTATATTGACGCAGTACTTTTGTTACGTTGATTCCCTTTCCTCCTGCCAGATTTTTGCATTCTGTCATGCGATTTACCTGTCCCTTTACCAGTCGGGCCACCTGACAGGTTTTATCTACTGCCGGATTTAATGTAACCGTCAAAATCATCCTTCCACTTCCTTCCTGTTGATATGTTTGTACTTTCTTTTATCCGTTAAAAGCTATAATTCATTATAACTAATTGCAGGCTTTTTTGTCCTCTAAATTCATTGATATCAGGATAATAGGCAATTACTGCCTTTATCTCATTGCTCTTACCATGTAAGAACAGCTCCACCTGGCTGTTTCCAAACTGCTGTTCAAAATCCCAAAGCAATTGCCTGGTATCTCCAAAATAAATTGCTTCCACTTGATATCCTCTTTCATCTTCCAGCATACACTTAAGCACATTTCCGTTTTTCCCCAGAAGTCTGCCTCTTAAAAATGAAATATTTTTTTCAGCAAACAAAGGCTTTTTATTGCCAACGCCATAAGGCTCCAGCTTCCTCAGTTCCCTTACAAACTCCATAGTGCCATAGGCAATGGGCATAGGAACATCAATGTGTACCGTTTCTTCAAAATCCTTTTCCGTCAGACAGCTTATTCCGTTGATTCTCTCCCGAAACTCTTCCACCCGTTCTTCTTTTATGGATAAACCTGCTGCCAGCTTGTGCCCGCCATATTTCAGAAACAGATCCTTCACCTTTGTCATATTCTCATACATATGGAATGCCTCGATGCTTCTGCCGGAGCCCTTTACCTCTTCTTCCCCTTTCGTAAGCACAAAGACCGGTTTCCCATACTTTTCCCTAAGCCTTCCGGCAATGATGCCTGCCAGACTTTCATGGCATTCCGGCAAATATACTACTAAGACATGATCCTTCTTTAAATCCGTGCCCTCTACCAGCTTCACCGCTTCTTCCATACCTTTTGCGGTCAAATCCTTCCGGCTGTCATTGAATGCTTTTAAATCCCCTGCAATCATCGCCGCTTCTCTTTCATCTTCCGAGGCGAAAAGCTGCAGCGCCCTTTCTGCCGTATCCAGACGGCCGGTAGCATTGATGCAGGGTCCCAGCACGAATCCCACATGATAAGGCGTCAGCCTGCTCCCGGCAAGGCCGTTTGCCAGAATCAATGCCTTCAGACCCGGATTTTCTGTTTTTTCCATAAGAGGAAGTCCATATTTTACAAAAATGCGGTTTTCACCAGTAAGCTCCATAACATCACCAATGGTAGCAAAGGCAGCAAAACAGAACAGCTCCTGCAAAGTCTCCATCCCCTTGCCGCCTTCCGAAAAATCCAATGTGCGAAAACCATAAAAAGCCTGTATAAATTTATAGGCTACTACTGCGCCGCAAATTCCCTTATAGGGATAAGGGCAGTCCTCCTGTTTCGGATCAATAACTGCATCCGCTTTTGGCAGAAGATATTTTTTCCCTCCATCTGCTTCTTCATAAGGCACTTCATGATGATCCGTAACCACAATCGACATACCAAGCTCTTTGGCAAGGGCAATCTGCTCCATAGCCGCAATACCGTTATCACAGGTAAGTATCGTATCCACCCCTGCGGCCTTTGCCTCTTTGATCAGTTCATCATTTAATCCATAGCCGTCCCTGATCCGGTGGGGAATCACAGTATCCACCAAGGCTCCTGACTCCTTCAGCCCCTTTTCCAGAATATAGGCGGAACAAACTCCATCGATATCATAATCTCCGATAATCCGGATTTTCCTGCCATTTTTTACTTTTTCCCAGATAATTTCCACTGCCTTGTCCATATCCTTCAATAAAAAAGGCGAATGCAAGTCTTTTATGGTGCCATGCAAAAATACTTCTATTTCTTCTTCTGTAATAATATCCCGGTTCCTTATAATTCTGGCAAGCACGGGACTAATGCCGAATTTCTGTGCGATTTGATTAAAATCTGCTTTTTTTGCTGCCACATACCAGTTAGCCATTCCTTATTCCTGCTTTCCAGTTTTGTTTTATCCTATGTGCCTTTTGGAAATCCTGATAGTATTTCCAAATTGTAGTCACATTACCATTATAATCCATATCCTATATTAATTCTACAATTATTCTACAACACTTTCCTCCAAAACTCCAAATTTTTCAATATATGCAGCTACATCTTCTATGAGCCTGTTCCACTCATCCTCATGCTCCACATAGTATTTCGGACACAATTTCCCGCCCACATCATAATGGCGCAGAATATCCTCAGGGGTTAAATCATAGTTGGTCACCAGCCATGCCAGCATTTCCACCAGCTTATTGTAGGTGGCATCGGTAAATTTTCCGCTTTCATCCAAAAAGCAGCATTCAATAGATACCGAATCATAATTGCGCTGCATAACCGCATAATCAATTTCCATTAAAGGAATACATTGAATCGCCTCTCCTTCAAATCCAATGATGAAATGAGCGCTGGCAGAGGTTTCATGGGTATCCTTTAAATTTTCGAAATAACTTCTGTTCTGAGCAGCGCTTGTGCCTTTATTTGCCGTGTAATGGACAAAAATATTTTTTACCTCCGGCAGTAAATAGCCCGGTCTGGAATATTCGTTAATCGTAAGCAAATCTACCTGAAATTCCGGTCTTGCCACTTTCTTTCTGGATACGGTATTTACCGGTTCCTCTATTTCCTGTGAAATATCTGCGGTTTCTTCTGTTTCCCATCGGTTTTTTAGAAAGCTGGCAAGCTGCTTTATTCCAAATGAAATTGTAAAAATGAGAAAAAAAGCAATCAGCGCCGCTATCGTTCTTGCCAGATAGACCTTTCTTCTTCGCTTTTTTCTTCGGATTTCCCGCCGCCGTCGTTCCTCTTCCGTCAGCGGCCGCCTTTTTCTTTGTATGCTCTGCTGTTCCATGTAATCTCTCATTTCTGGTTTTTGTCTGAAAATTTCTGTAAATTTATTTTGACAAATTTCAGCAAATATTTCAATGGGAATGGAAAATCTTAAAAAAGACATAAGATTTTAGGGAATTTTTTCATGGCTGGTTGGGCAGTAGGGGAAAGAGGACGTGGGAGCTGGCAGGGCATAGGAGGGGTGGGGAAGGCGGGGGAGCTGGCAGGGCAAAGATACTCTTAGTGGGCACGCTTTCGCTCTGCAAAGACGCAGCGGTACTAACGCACCAGAATACGGTGCGTAAGTGCCGGCGACTTTGCCAAGGCCCATAAGAGTATCTTTGCCCTGCCAGCTCCCCCGCCTTCCCCACCCCTCCTATGCCCTGCCAGCTCCCACTGTGTATTGGAAAGCTTTTAGTGTTCTTTTGAAAAGTTTGGGATAGTTTCTTTCTATTTCGGTACGTTTTTCATATATTAGATTCATGCTTAGAAAGATAAAGGCAGCACTTATCAAAGAGTACCGGCTGAAAGAAAACAGCAGCAGAGGGATGAGAGCGGATTCCATGCATTGTTTTTGGCGGCGGTTTTCCTTAACAGCCTGCCCATAACCCAGGGGAAAATTGCCATGGACGGCAATTTTAGGCATATTGCGGCACGGATGCCGCTATATGCCGACCCGTACGTTACCAATACCCTCCATCAGGCTGTTTAGGAAAACCGCCACCAAAAACATCGCATGGAATCCGCTCTCATCCCTCTGCTGCGTCCCCTCATCCACCACCCCCTCCCCCCAAAAAACACAAACTCCCCATTACTTTTAAGCAATTCTTCCCTAAAAACCAAAAGAAGACACCCCCGCATCCAAATACAGAGTGCCTTCTCCTATTTCCTATACGCCACCGCTTCTGCCCTTACAGGGCAAATGGTGAACTACTTATTATTTTTTCTTTGATTTTACCATTTTTGTCTTCATTAAATACCAAAGAGCACCGGTAATACATACGGAGGAATATGCGCCGCAAATGATGCCTGCCATAAGAGGAAGGGCGAATTCGCGGATGCTGGTCACACCAAATACATACAGGGCTGCAACCATGACGAATGTGGTAAGGGAAGTGTAAATACTTCTTGTCAAGGTCTGGGTAATGCTGCTGTTTACCACTTCCTGTAAATCTCCTTTTCCCTTTCCGGCTGCCAAATGCTCACGGATTCGGTCGAAGATGACAATGGTTGCATTGATGGAATAACCAACAATGGTAAGCATACATGCAATAAAGGTATTTCCTACGGAAATCTTTGCAACTGCATAGAATGCCAAAACTACCAATACATCATGGCACAATGCCAGTACTGCACTGGCTGCAAACCGGATATCGCTGAAACGGAACCAGATATAAATCAGCATACAGATGGTTGCAATGATGACAGCCACTACTGCATCCATCTTCATTTCATCGCTGACTGCCGCACTGATGGTTTCTGCAGTAATCTTTTCCGCATCTACTCCAAAATGTTCTACCATTTCCTGATTAAAGGCTTCTCTTTCATCTACCGACAAGGTTCTGGTCTTAATGACCACTTCATTAGTGCCAGTCACCTTCTGGGTCTGTACATTTCCGTCTCCGGTAATTTCTTCCACTACCGGTACTACCTGGGAATCAATATCCTCAATGGATAAATCTTCGTTAAAGGTTACATTGGTGGATGTACCACCTTTGAATTCCAGGCTATAATTGAGCATGTCTCCTGTATTTACTTTATTGATGCCCATAAATACAAAGCCTGCCACAATCACAACAAGGGATATACTTATAAAAACTGCCTTTTTAGAAAGGAAATTGATGGATTTTCTTTCTTTAATGCTTCCATAAAGCCTTTCATTTTTCAGTCCCAAAGCATAAAGGGCATTGATCAGCAGCCTGGTTACTACCAAAGCGGTGAACATAGATAATACAATACCAAGTCCAAGGGTCTGTGCAAAGCCTTTTACCGTACCGGAGCCTTTGATTCCAAGCACCAGGGCCGCAATCAGGGTGGTGATATTTCCATCCACGATAGCGGAAAATGCCTTCTGGAAACCAATCTTAATGGCAGAGCTTACTGTCTTTCCGGTTCCTAATTCTTCCTTCACACGGGCAAAGATAATAACGTTAGCGTCCACTGCCATACCGATGGACAGGATAATACCTGCAATACCCGGCAAGGTCAGGGTAATGTCAAAAGCATTTAATGCTACTAAAGTCATTCCTGTATAAATCAAAAGTGCAATGGCAGACACAAAGCCCGGAAGCAGGTAAACCACTATCATAAAAATCATAACAATGATAATTCCTACGATTCCTGCAATCAAGCTTGTCTTCAGCGCCTCTTCCCCTAACTGTGCACCTACCACATTGGAGCGGAGCTCCCTAAGCTCTAACTTCAGGCCACCGATACGGATGGTGGAAGCCAGTTTTTCCGCCTCTTCAAAGTCTTTCATGCCGGTAATGCTTGCCTGTCCGTTTGGAATGGGGCTGTTTACACTGGGAACACTGACGAAAGCGCCGTCATAATAAATACCAATGCTCTCTCCGTTCTGATATGCCTTTGTGGTAGCATCTGCAAATTTCTCCGTTCCCTCACTTGTCAAAGTCAGCTGCACCGCAATTTCGTTGTTTTTCATTTCATCGCTGATCTGACCTGCCTGTGCATCCTTTACATCCGTTCCGGTCAGCACGATGCCGCCGTCCGCTTCTATCTCAGCAATGCTTTTGCTCAGTACATAAACCGGGGCGCCGTCCTCGTCGGTTAAGAGCGTGCCGTTTTCGTCTATGCCATAACTATAGTTGTTCGTTCCATCACTTCCCGTCTGGGCGATGAAATACAAAGAACCCGGCTGTCCCAACTCCTCTAAAATCGTATTGGCATCGGATACACCAGGAATTTCAATGCTGATACGCTTGCTTCCTTCCTGATATACCTGGGCTTCCGTGCTATACTTCTCCACACGCTTTTGAAGCTTATAAACGGTATCCTTCATATCCGCTTCGCTTGCTTCCTCTTCTCCTGCTACCTCGTATGTGATACTGACGCCGCCTGCAAGATCAAGTCCCTGCTTGATGTTCGCAGCAGAACCTGTTCTGGTAGGACCAAATCCAATGATGGAGGTATATGCCAAAAGTCCCATAACAAGTACTGTTGCAATCAATACCAATGCTGCTCTACTTTTCTTCATGTTAAAACTTCTCCTCTCACTCAGCCAAAGCCGCTTTTATCATAATTGCACATTCAATGCGCTTTCTCTGCAGCTCACAACCTATGTCATAAGCTCCATTTATATTGCCATGGAAATGGTAAGAATTTGCCGCACAGCCGCCACTGCAATAAAATTTGGCAAAGCATTCCTTACACGTTTCCTTTGCATACACATTACAGCCTTTAAATTCATCCCGTATGGCAGTATTGATAATTCCTTCCTCCACATTTCCCATAAGGAACTGCTCCTGTCCCACAAACTGATGACAGGGATAGAAATCCCCCCAGGGGGTCACTGCCAGATATTCCGTTCCGGAACCACAGCCGGAAAGCCTTTTTGCCACGCAGGGCCCGCCTTCCAAATCAATCATAAAGTGGAAAAAATTTACTCCCTTTCCCGCCTTTTTTCTTTCAATCAGGGCAAGTGCCAGTTTATCATACTCTTCTAATATGGAAGGGATGTCCTCTTTCTTTATGGCATATTCTTCTGTTTCCTCCGCCACTACCGGCTCCACGGAAATCTGTTCAAAACCCAGCTCCGCCAGATGGAGCACATCCTTGGAAAAATCCAGATTGTGACGGGTAAAGGTGCCCCTCACATAATAATTCATCTGGTTCCTGCTTTCTGCCACCTTCTGAAACTTGGGGACGATCCGGTCATAGCTGCCTTGTCCACCCCGGAAGGGACGCATGAAATCATGGACTTCCTTCCGCCCGTCAATACTTAAGACAATATTTGCCATTTCCCGGTTTGCAAATTCCAATATTTCATCATCCAGCAAAACACCGTTTGTTGTCAGGGTAAAACGGAACTTTTTGTGATTTGGCTCTTCCAGACTCCTGCCATAAGCAACCAGGTCCTTTACTACCTGCCAGTTCATAAGAGGCTCTCCTCCAAAGAAGTCCACCTCCAGATTCACCCGGTTTCCGGAATTTTCCACCAGAAAGTCCAGTGCCTTTTTTCCTACCTGAAAGCTCATAAGCGCCCGTCTTCCATGGTATTCCCCTTCTTCTGCAAAACAATACCTGCAGGCAAGATTGCAGTCATGGGCAATATGCAGGCACAATGCCTTTACTACCGTTTTCCGGTTTTTAAAATCTCCTATATATGCTTCATAAATATCGTCTGTATAGAGCATTCCGTTTTCATGCAGGGCAAGGATTTCTTCGATTGCTTCTTTTCCTTCTTCCTCACCGATTCCTTCCTCTGCATCCGTTCTGGAGTCAAAGACTCCCTTTTCCTTTACAAACTGATATAGTTCTTCCTTTGTCTTCCCTGCTTTTACTCCGTCCTCTAAGAGGGGTATCATCTCATACACAACCCGGTCCACTACATGCACTGCTCCGCTGTTTACGTCAAGGGCAATGTAAAAGCCGTTGTTCTCATAACAATGTACCACGAACCTATTCCTTTCTTCCTATATAACGTATAATAAGCAGCGATGATTATCGCTGCTTAAGAAACATCATTATTTTACTTTTTCGCAACTTTGATTGCCTACGGTACAGGATGTCTTGCAAGCTGACTGGCAGGATGTCTGACATTCACCGCAGCCGCCTTTTTTCATGGACTCCTTAAAATCCCTTGTGCTTAATGTTTTAATGTGTTTCATAATTAGGCCTCCTTGTATGTATAAAGTTTTCAAAAATTCCTGCTTTTATGTCCTTTTGACAGTTTGCATTCCACATTATAACATACTTTTTCACGGTTTAAAAGGTTTTTTAGGAAAGTTTTTTGGCATTTGTAATAGTTTAAACCTAATTTCTCAGCTGAGCATCCCGCCCAGCATTCCGCTTCCCACACACATAAACAGGGTTGACAGAAAATTTCCCGAAAAGTCACTGATTCCGTGATTGATGAGCAAGGAAATCAATGTAAGGATCAAAAAATAGCCTGCTCCAAGGCATAATCCCCACAGGTATTTCTTTGTGCCTATTTTTTTCCCTGCCAGAAATCCGGTAAGAAAGGTTGCTGCTATGTAAATAGCAACGATTCCAATGTTGATAATCGTCTCGCTTAAACGGAACTTATATAAAAGCATGGATAAGATCAATAAGAAAACAGCTGTCAGAATATAGGAGAATGCCAGCAATTTCAACAGAAACAGTATATCTACCCTCTTTTTTATGCTTTGTTCCATAGAAACCTCCTTGTAATTTTTATCATTTTATATTACTATTTATATTAGTGTAAGCTTGGAATTAGACTTACAAATACTAACTTATAAAGGAGTGGTTCTACTTTGGATACCCCTGGTGTCATACAACTTGTTATTTTAGCAGTGCTTCTTTTACTGTCTTCTTTTTTCTCATCGGCGGAAAATTCATTGACGACAGTAAATAGGATTCGTATCAAAACATTGGTGGATGATGGCAATCGTTCAGCCATGATTTTGGAAAAGGTTCTGGAAAGACCGGCAAAAATGCTCAGTGCCATATTAATCGGCAACAATGTAGTCAACATCTCTGCCACTTCCCTTGCAACAGCCCTGACAATCCGGCTTTTGGGAGTAACCTGGGTGGGACTGGCTACCGGAGCTTTAACCATTGTGGTTCTGCTTTTTGGGGAAATCATTCCCAAAACCTGGGCAATCAATAATGCGGAAAAAATCGCACTTGTATACTGCTATCCCATTTATGGACTTATGTGGGTACTGACTCCTGTTATTTTTTTGGTAGATAAGCTGGTAAATGCATTTTTATGGCTGTTCCATGTGGATCCTAACAAGAAGTCCTCTTACATGACAGAAAGCGAGTTAAAGACTTATGTGGATGTCAGCCATGAAGATGGGGTCATTGAATCAGAAGAAAGAGAAATGATTCTAAATGTGTTTGATTTTGGTGACTCTTGTGCAAAGGATATCATAATTCCACGTATCGATATGACTATCATAGATATTGAAGCCTCTTATAGGGAGCTTCAAAACGTATTTAAGGAAAGCATGTACTCCCGTATTCCCGTTTATGAAAATGATACAGATAATATTGTAGGTATTGTTACTTTAAAGGATTTTTTCCTTACTGCAAAGAAAACGGATTTTACGATACGGGACATTTTAAGGGAAACCTATTATACTTATGAATATAAGAAAACCAACGACCTGTTAATGGAAATGCGGGAAGGCGCCATTAACATTGCCATCGTGCTTGATGAGTACGGCGCTTCCGTAGGACTGATCACCATGGAAGACCTTTTGGAAGAAATCGTAGGAGAAATCCGGGATGAATACGACGAAGAGGAAAAGGAACTGATTAAGGAGCTGGAGCCCCGCAAATATTTGGTGGAAGGTTCTATGAAACTGGATGATATCAACGATGTCCTTCTTACTACCCTTGATTCAGAAAATTATGATTCTATCGGCGGCATTTTAATTGAAACCTTAGACAGGCTTCCGGCCCCCGGGGAGGAAATCCTGCTTGCAGACGGCACAAAGCTTTCTGCTACCGTGGTAAACAAGAACCGAATCGAAAAAGTAACCTTGATCCTTCCGATGCCGGAACATACAGAGGCTTCTGCCGAATCCGCAGAAACCTCCAGGACTTTTGAGGAAACTCTTAAAGAATCCTGACCATATACAGACACAAGAGCCACAGCTACTTATCAAAATGAAGCATGATTTTTTCTTTTGTAACCGGGTATTTTGTTCGGCTGATTGGAATTTTTACATTATTTTGCAGAATCAGCTCTTTTCGATTAAACTCTCTGATATAATCCATATTCACCAGATAACTTTGATGGGATCTTAGGAAGCAGGGCGGCAGCTTTGCTTCAAGCTCTCCCATTTTCATGTGAAATCTTTTATCTTTCTCTTTCATATGTACAAGAAGATTCCTGCCTTTGTTTTCTACATATAATATTTCATTTACGGGAATCTTTTCCACAGTTCCCTTAAGCTCCATTCGTATGGATTTTGTTCCTTCATGCTGTAATTTTGCAATGGACTTATCAAGAGCCTTATATAAGTGTTCCTTCTCGATTGGCTTTAACAAAAAATAAGACGGAGCAGCTTCAAAGATTTCCGTAGCATATTCCAGATGTCCTGTCATAAATATAATCTGAGTCTTTGGATACCTGTCCTGTATTTTCTTTGCAGCCACGATTCCACTCTGCTGACCATTCTCTGTTTCAAACTGGATATCCGTAATCAGAATATCCGCCATTTTATGATGCATTTCCTGACATTCGCCAATCATTTCCTCCGGGCTATAAGCAGTCATAATAGAAAAGCTTCTTCCGTATCGTTCTTCAATCAGCTTCTTTAATTGAAATACTATATTCCTTTCATCATCACACAAAGCAACCTTTATCATTCTTCGTCCTCTTCCACTGCCAAAAGGCTGCTTATCTGGTTCCTGAGTTTATCCAATTGCGCCTGAAGCTTTCCATTCTTTTCCCGAAATGCCGCTGCCACCTCTTCTAACTGTTCGTCATAAAGCTTTCTCATTTTATCCAGCTCTGCCTCATGGCTCTCATTTAATCTGGCAATCTTATCCTGCTCTTGTGCTGTCAGTTCTTCCTTAATGCTGTCGTTTTTATCCCGGAATGCCTTTGCCACCTCTTCCAGCTGCTCACTATAAAGGTTTTTCATTTTCTCCATTTCCGCTTCGTGGCTTTCCTTCAAACCGGAAGGGTCGAACTCTTCTTTATATTGTTCATATTCCTCTTTCAAGGATGCAGTCTTTTTACGGAATGCCTGCTGCACCTCTTCCAGCTGTTCATGATACAGCGTCTTCATCTTAATCATTTCCTGCTCATGATCATCCTTTAACTGGGCAATTTCCTTTTCATGTTCCATGGAAAGTCTGGCCTTTTCTTCACCAAATTCCGTATATAATCTTGCAATTTCTCTTTTATGCCCTCCAAACAGGTTTCCAAAAAATCCCATACAATTCTCCTTCTTCCTTATCACAAAATATAGTATTTTTCTCCTTTTTCAATACACACAGTTGTATTTTACCATTTAAATACAAAAAAGAAAAGGGCATACCTGCCCTTTTCCCATTTTTTTATCAAAATCCGATTATTGTACATCCTTCATGGAAAAGCTGATTCTGCCCATTTTATCTTTTCCAAGGCATACTACCTTTACTTCATCTCCCAAAGTCAGCACATCCTCCACACGGTTGATTCTTTCCCTGGAAATCTTGGAAATATGAACCATTCCTTCTTTTCCCGGTGCAAATTCAAGAAAGGCTCCAAACTCCTTAATGCTTACTACCTTTCCTTTGAATACTTGTCCTTCTTCAAAATCAGTTGTAATGATCCGAACCATTTCCAGCGCCTTGTTCATCATATCGCTGTCTGTTCCGCAGATTGAAACCGCACCGTCATCGGTAATGTCAATCTTAACTCCTGTACGGTCAATAATGGTATTGATGGTCTTTCCTCTCTGCCCTACTACATCGCCAATCTTCTCCGGATCAATTTGAATCTGGATGATCTTAGGCGCATAAGGACCTACTTCTTTTCTAGGCTCTGCAATGGCAGGAGTCATGATTTCATTTAAAATATATTCTCTTGCTTCTTTTGTCCTTCTGATTGCTTCCTCCACAATCGGTCTTGTCAAGCCATGAATCTTAATGTCCATCTGAATAGCAGTAATACCGTCATGTGTGCCTGCCACCTTAAAGTCCATATCTCCAAAGAAGTCTTCAAGGCCCTGAATATCTGTAAGGACAATATAATCATCATCTGTATCCCCTGTTACAAGGCCGCAGGATATACCAGCCACCTGCTTCTTAATGGGGACGCCTGCTGCCATAAGGGACATGGTGGAGGCACAAATGGAAGCCTGTGAAGTAGAACCGTTTGATTCAAAGGTTTCTGACACAGTACGAATCGCATAAGGGAATTCTGCTTCTGAGGGCAGTACCGGAACCAATGCCTTCTCCGCCAAAGCGCCATGACCGATTTCACGCCTTCCCGGACCTCTGCTTGGCTTTGTTTCTCCTACGGAATAGGATGGGAAATTGTAATGATGCATATAGCGTTTATTGGTTTCATTTACATCCAATCCGTCAATTCTCTGCTGCTCGGAAAGAGGCGCCAGAGTAGTGATGGTACAAATCTGAGTTTGTCCACGGGTAAACATGGCAGAACCATGTACTCTCGGAATCAGATCCACTTCTGCTGCAAGGGGTCTGATCTGGGTAATCTCACGGCCATCCGGACGCTTGTGGTCTTTTAAAATCATCTTGCGGACTGTCTTTTTCTGATATTGGTATAAAGCTTCTCCTAATATTTCAAGCCAGTCTTCCTTTTCTGCAAATGCCTCTTCCAGCTTTGCACTGATATTTCTGATATTCTCTTCCCGCACCTGTTTCTCATCAGTAAATACAGCTGCTTCCATTTCTTCCGGAGTTACGATTTCCTTCATGGCTGCAAACATTTCTTCCGGTATTGCGCAGCTTGTATAGGAATGCTTTTCTTTTCCCACTTCTGCCACGATTTGATTCATAAATGCAATAATCGTCTGATTGATTTCATGAGCCATATAAATTGCCTCAATCATTTTATCTTCCGGTATTTCATTGGCGCCTGCCTCAATCATGATTACTTTTTGTGCAGTAGATGCCACTGTCAGATTCAAATCCCCGTTTTTCCACTGTTCCTGACTTGGATTTACCACGAACTGACCTTCCACCATACCAATCTGCGTAGTGGCGCAAGGACCGTCAAAGGGAATATCCGAAATACTTGTAGCCAGTGCCGCACCGATCATGGCGGTAAGCTCCGGCCTGCATTCCGGGTCCACGGACATAACCATATTGTTTAAGGTTACATCATTTCTATAATCCTTAGGGAATAAAGGACGCATAGGCCTGTCGATGACACGGCTGGTAAGAATTGCATTTTCGGATGCCTTTCCTTCTCTTTTATTAAATCCTCCCGGGATTTTACCAACGGAATAAAGCTTTTCTTCATATTCTACGCTAAGAGGAAAGAAATCGATTCCCTCCCTTGGCTTGTCTGAAGCAGTTGCGGTAGATAATACGGTCGTATCGCCATATTTAATCAATGCCGCACCGTTTGCCTGTGCGCATACTCTTCCGATATCCACGGATAAAGTACGTCCGGCTAATTCCATACTGAAATTTTTGTACATATCTCTTCTCCTTTTCTGATTCCGGGCCATGCCCATAATAATACCCGCCAAAAGCAATCTGCTCCTGCCGTCTGGAAGAAGCTTCCGAAACTACTGAAACAGACATGAATCCTTTTTTATTCATGTGCCTTTCAGTGGTCTCGGCTTTCATCTTCTTCCTTATATAAATAAAGGCGGATATCTCTATCCGCCTCATTTACATCATTGCACCAAATTATTTTCTGATTCCAAGTCTTTCAATCAATGAGCGGTATCTTTCAATGTCAGTTTTCTTTAAATAGTCAAGCAAACCTCTTCTTCTACCTACCATTTTAAGAAGACCTCTTCTGGAATGATGATCTTTCTGATTTACTTTTAAGTGCTCTGTCAGTTCATTGATTCTTGCGGTCAATACTGCAATTTGTACCTCTGGTGAACCAGTATCGCCTTCTGTTCTTGCATACTCTTTGATAATAGCTGTTTTCTTTTCTTTCGAAATCATTTCTTTTCTCCTTTTCTTTTAACCGCCTTCTGCTAAGAATGGGGTGGAGACTCCCGTTTCTGAGACAGTGGCTGAATTCATACCTAGAAAGTATAGCATAACTCTTTCACTTTGTAAACTGTATTCATCCATTCGTTTGAAAATATAAATCAATGTCCACATTTCCCTGAATGCCGGGCACTGTCCCTTTTTCCGTATACTGCCACATTGTGTATTGGTAGGGATACAATGGCTTTTCCTGATAATCCGCATACCAAAGCTGGTAATCTGACAGCTTCTCCAGGTGGAGCACTGTAGTAAGCCTTTTGGCATTGGCATAGATCATAGGGGTATGACCAGACTGTTTGATCCTCTCGCAAAATGCAATCGTAATATCCGTCAGCTCCACAGGCGTCAAGTCATCCGTCCTTGCATCCGCATAGTAAACAGGCTCTGTGTCAAATACGATTGGCATATCTATTTCATAGCCTTCCAATGCCTTTAATACAAATTCTGCCTCTTCCACCGCCTCTTCCTCTGTAACTGCTGCGGAAAAGAAATATACGCCGGTTCTAAGACCTGCCGACTGGGCATTTCGGAGGTTTTCATAAAACCTTTCATCCAACACCATTTCTCCGGATCCATAACCTCGTATCCCAATCCGTATCATGGCAAATTCCATTCCGCTTTCTTTTACTGCCTGCCAGTCAATACTTCCCTGGAACTTGGACACGTCGATACCCCGGATTGCAGAAATCCCATTACTGTCCCGGTATGCCTTATAGCCGTTTTCTTCCGTGAGGAATCCAAAATCATAGGAATTTCTCGGCACACCCTCTAACGTTTCCACACGAAGGTAGCCTTCTGCAATATCATATACGATTTCTGTCTGCTTTTTTTGCTCTAATAATACATTTGCTTCTTCCCGGGACATTGTATCCTCTTCCTTCAAAAAGCTCTCTAACAGAACTCTTTCCGGTTCTTCCAGCTCTTCCTCCGGCAGCTCCTCTTTCCTTTCTGCAAGGGTTTCCACCTTGGTGTCCACCTGATGTATCACATAAATATGAATCCCATGAACAACTCCAAAAAGAAGCAATGCTGCTCCCATATAAACCATAAGTGTCTTTTTTATTTTTTCTTTTCTTCCCTGCACAGATAAGGTAACTCCCAATATGAATGCGATAATCAGCAGCACTACAAAAAAGATTGACATATTTTTTCTGTAATCGGAAGCAGCAGCTTCATCATTTGCCCAAAAGAACCTTGTAAAAGAGCTTCCTTCCTTTTCCTCCCGGAAGGCTTCTTCTTCCACTTCTTCTATTTCTTCCTCCTCTTCTCCTGCTTCCATTTCCGGAACCGGCTCTCCGAATTTTAATAAATTCGTTTCGCTTCCTACCGTATGTCCATTATATATTTTGGCAACCAGCCGGTCTCCCTGCTGGATTCCTTCAATCTCCACCACCATGCTGCTGTCATTTCCCTGCCAGGGAAACAATTCCGTATAATTTTCTCCTCCGTCAAGACTGTAGGAATAATAGGCTATCTTGCTTTCTTCTTCCCTTGCGGAAAGCAAAAAGCTGGCAGATATCCCCTGCTCCTTTTCCTGTTCCGTGCTGCCTTCATAAGTCTCTGTAGAAGAAAGCATATAAATCCGGGCATCCACCGGTCCTGTTGCATCGCTTCCAACAGGCTCCTCCGGTATATAATAGCCATTTTTTACATAAGAGCTATAATCCACTCCAAGCTCCTTTGAGGTAAGTCCATAGTACTTGGCCACCGCCCTTGCATCCAGCTGCCCAAATCGTTTTAGCTCTTCCGTTGTTTCTATGTAAGGTGTGTCTGTTTTGTAATCTGCATAGCAATGCTCCACTATCATAGCCGGAATATCCAATGCCTCCGACTCTCTGATGATTCCATAATAATCCGTCCCACGGTCATTGAGCCTTGTCTTTACTCCTCTTGTATGAAGGCCGATTCCTTCAAACTCTTCTAAAAACACATCTCCTAAGGAATGCATCTGACGATAGGGAAGCCCCTTGGAGGGAATCCAAACTTCAGAACCAAAATGGGTGTGTTCTTCAGACATATTAAAATGAAGGCTGATGAGAACATCAGCCCCTGCTTCTTTTCCATATACGGCACGTTCCTTTAAAGACATATTCCTGTCATCTTCATGCGTCAAGTATACGTTCACATTATCATATTTTAAAAGCTCCTCCCGCATGGCATTGGCAACGATCAGATTCATCTCTTTCTCAACGTGTCCGTTATAATTCAATCCCAGGTTTTCCCCGCCATGGCCCGGATCTAAAACAATTGTAATTCCATCTGGCATAGTCGCTAATCTCTTTCTATTTTCTTTCTATTTTTCTTTCTTCTTTTCCTTCGGTTCCTTTTTTCCGGATGACGGACTTTCGTTCCTAGAGTTTTCCATATTATCAATCATTTTTTCAATTATCTGCTTTTTTACATACACATCAAAGCTCAACATACAGATAAAGGCAAACTGATGCAGAAATTCCAAGTTCTCCTCCGGGGCATCCGCAAAAGTCTCTTCCGCCTTTTGGAACTTTTCGGCAACGTCTTTTTTCATGCGCTCCACTTCAGCTTTTTCCAGGCTGAACACTTCATTATATATATCCTCCAGCCCCAATCCTTCCTTTTCATAAAAAAACCGCCCGGTTAAAGGCTCCAAAAGTCTGCTGATATCACCTATGGATAAGATTCCCTTAAAATAGTATATAAAAATAAGCAGCAGCATATGTTCCTTTGTATATTTCTTTTTCACAGGCGGCGGCAGCAAATTGTTCTTGGCATAATTGTTGATCATGGTTTTGGTCAGTATTTTATCTTCCTCCGGATGTCTTGCAGCGCTTTTCATTTTTTCATCCATAAAAGTCGTGACCTGATCCATATATAAATTTATGTTGGGAATGTCTTCCGTTTTCACATAATCAATCTGTTCCAGACTATTTAATATGCTGTTCAATAAGTCTCCTGATACTATTTTCATCTGTCTTTCACCTCTTCACTAGATTATACGGTATTTAAAACTATTTGTAAATATGGAAAGTTTTTTAGAAGTGATGCCCGGTAACAGTTCAGCCCGCCTGGGAGGGGAGTGCATTTGGAAGGCATGGAGCCGGCAGAGCATATAGTAGTCTGTCAGACCTTGGCAAAGTCGCCAGCACTTACGCACCGTATTTGGGTGCGTTAGTACTGTTGCGTCTTTGCAGAGCGAAAGCGTGTCTGACAGACTACTATATGCTCTGCCGGCTCCATGCCTTCCAAATGCACTCCCCTCCCAAGCGGGCTGAACTGTTATCACTGGAAAAATTATAACATTTTTCTCCTTGCATTTCCCCCACAATTTGTTATACTATTTGAGTGGAATATTTCCATTCCACTGCATTTCTAAAATCCGGAGGATTGTCCGAGTGGTTTAAGGTGCAGCTCTCGAAAAGCTGTGTGCCCCTGGCACCGAGGGTTCGAATCCCTTGTCCTCCGTTTTTGATTGGAGAGTTACTATGAAATATGTACTGGATATGCACACCCACACCATAGCCAGCGGCCATGCCTATAGCACCATTTTGGAAATGGCTGCTGCCGCCAAGGAAAAGGGGTTGGAACTTTTAGGCATTACGGAGCATGCGCCCAGTATGCCCGGTACTTGTCACGAATACTATTTTCAGAATCTGAAAAGCTTAGATAGGAATGGCTATGCCCTTCCTCTTTTATTTGGAGTGGAACTGAATATTTTAGATACGGATGGCAGTGTGGATATGACACAGGAACTGTTGTCCACTATGGATATTGCAGTTGCAAGCCTGCATCCTCCCTGCATTCCTTTTATGGATAAGGCGGACACCACAAGAACCATCCTGAATATCATGGAAAATCCCCGCATCCACATTATCGGTCATTTGGATGACGGACGTTATCCGGTGGATTATGATGAGATTGCAAAAGCAGCAAAAGAAACCAAAACTTTGCTGGAAGTCAACAACTCTTCCTTGGCACCTGGCAGCTTCCGGCCAAATGCCAGGGAAAATTATAAACTCATGTTAGCCGCCTGTGAAAAGCATCAGGTTCCTATTATATTGGATTCTGATGCCCATGTGGATACAAATGTGGGAAATTGTTGTTATTCCGGACCTTTGATTTTGGAAAGCGGGTTCCCTGAGGAATTGATTGTAAACAGCTCGGTAGAAAAATTCAAACAGGCATTAAAATAGTTGACGATAAGTTTTTCCCATGTTAAAATTCAATAAGTTATCACTGTAAAACTTTATCGTACAAAAGTATCTGACACTGACAGCGCCCTGAAAATCTGCGGGCGGTTTCAGTCTGTTTCATCCGGAGGTGTTTATGAATAAAAAATTAAAGACCGATGCGGTAAATCAATTGTTTGATGCAGTTCTGACCTTGGAAAACCGGGAAGAATGTTATGCTTTCTTTGAAGATTTATGCACCGTCAATGAGCTTTTGTCCCTGTCTCAGCGTTTTGAGGTAGCAGCCATGCTGAAGGAGCAGAAAACTTATCTGGAAATTGCCGAAAAAACCGGAGCCTCTACTGCTACCATCAGCAGGGTGAACCGTTCCTTAAATTATGGCAGTGATGGTTATGAACTGGTATTTCAACGTATGAAATCCTAATAAAAAGCGGTGCAGCTTACAACATCTGCACCGCTTTTTTAGTAACAGTTTAGCCAGTCTTGAAAGGGAGCACATTTGGAAGGCATGGAGCTGGCAGAGCATATAGCAGGCTGCCAGGCCTTGGTAAAGTCGCCAGCACTTACGCACCGTATTTGGGTGCGTTAGTACTGTTGCGTCTTTGCAGAGCGAAAGCGTGCCTGACAGCCTGCTATATGCTCTGCCGGCTCCATGCCTTCCAAATGTGTTCCCTTCCAAGACTGGCTGAACTGTTACCTTTCCTCAAAGCAGCCTATACGCTCAGTTTCATATCCCCGTCCTTAATCCATCCTTTTTTTCTCATAAATTCCGATATTCCAAAAGTGAATACTGCCGGGAGTATGAAATGAAGCAAGATGATTTTCACAAGCACTACTGCTGCTCCCTCATTTCCCGCCATAGTCTGATAAGTGGTAATCTGTCCTACCAGCCCTGCCGTTCCCATGCCGGAGCCGGTTGCATTATTTTCCATATGGAACAGCAAGGTGGAAACAGGCCCCAAAACCGCACTGGAAATAATGGCAGGCAGCCAGATAACAGGCTTTTTCACAATGTTTCCAATCTGCAGCATGCTGGTTCCAAGTCCCTGGGCCAGAAGGCCGTTCACTTTATTTTCACGAAAGCTTGCTACTGCAAAGCCTATCATGTTGGCACAACAGCCTACGGTAGCCGCTCCTGCCGCCAGGCCGGAAAGGTCCAGAATAACCCCCAATGCAGCGGAACTGATTGGCAGTGTTAAAATCATCCCCATCAGGACCGAAACAATGATGCCCATGAAAAACGGAGCCTGAATCGTTCCTGCATTTATAACAGCCCCTAAAAATGCCATAAATTTGGAAATAGGCGGTCCTAAAATAAGTCCCACTGCCGAGCCGGTTACGATACAGACAAAGGGGGTAATCAGAATATCCACCTTATTGCCGGATACCACTCTTCCTATGTAAATGCAGGCAAGCGCTGCAATAAAAGCGCCCAAAGGTTCTCCCGGACCTGAATATACAATGGAGCCTTCCACAAGAACAGCCCCCGCTAAAAGCTTACTGGCAAAAGCGCCCGTCATGCCGCAGGCAGCTGCCGATACAATCACCAGTGGACTGGATTTTAACCGCATTGCAGTTCCAACACCAATGCCCACGCCGGTTACACTTGCCGCAATCTTACCTATAACAAAAAGATACTCTCCAATTATGCCCGGAATCAGGCTGCCCACCTGCTGGATAATCGTGCCGATGATCAGGGTGGCAAAAAGCCCGGTTGCCATGCCGCTTAATCCTTCAATAAAAATCTCATTTAAAATCTTCTTTACCGTTTTCATATGTTCTCCTCTTCTCCCACTTCCCTATGCCAGCGACCTGATATTTCCATTGCATTTTTTCACTTTAACCTCATATCAAACGCACTGTCTTGTCAGCTGTCTTGTCAGTCAGGTGTAAGGATAACATATTTCTATGCTTTTATCAAGTAACCTTTTTCCAAAAGCTTTTGTTCTATATGCTCCAATATCTCATTACTGGCAGCCTCTACCGTGTGATAGTGGATGCCATCGGTCAGAACGTTCAGGACTTTATTGGTACTGTTTTGACATTTATCCACAAAATGAACTGCATCCTGCCTGCTGCCAATAAGCAGGTCCACTGTAATCTGCCCGTAAATTTCATGCTCCACTACTACATCCAATACCTTTCCGCCCCAATCCACAATGGTATAAAATTCATCCAGAATATCCCCGTCTTTGTGTTTCACCTTCATTGTTCTTTTAAATTTTCTTCCCTCTTCCTCCTCACAGAAGTAAAGATATCCTTTATTCGTTGCCAATATGTTCTTATGGAAAGCTCTAAGCAGTGCAATATCCTGCACGATCACCTGACGGCTTACTTCAAACTCCCTTGCCAGCTCCGTACCGGATATGGGGCTTCTTCCTGCCTGCAATCTATTCAATATCTGTTCTCTTCTTTCTTCACCACTCATAGATAACCTCAAATCCTTTAATATATCATTCTTCTTTTTATTAACCAATAACTTATTCAATTTGTCAAGTCCGTCCAAAGCCAATCCCTTCCCTAAGCTTGCAAAACTGTAACCCACTCCGTAACTGTTCAACCATCCGGACAGGAAAATGGACCTAGGCAGAGAGCGGCGAGCATATCCTGGTTTTTCAGGCCTTGGCAAAGTCGCCGGCACTTATGCCCCGTACTTTGGGGCATTAGTACCGCTGCGTCTTTGCAGAGCGAAAGCGTGCCTGGAAAACCAGAATATGCTCGCCGCTTCCTTCCTGCCAAACCATTTTCCTGTCCGGATGGTTGAAGGCTTATCCCACTTCAAAACTTTTTCCACAATAAGCTTTACTTTTTTCTTTTTCTATGCTATCCTAGTTTTGTTGCACGTCAACAAGATATAAATATTTTGGAGGTACTAAAATGAATAAAGGTACAGTAAAATGGTTCAACAACCAAAAAGGTTACGGATTTATCTCTGACGAGCAGGGTAATGACGTATTCGTTCACTATTCAGGACTTAACATGGAGGGCTTCAAGTCTTTAGAAGAAGGCGCTGCTGTTGAATACGAAGTAGTAAACGGTGAAAAGGGACCTCAGGCAGTTAACGTTACAAAGTTATAAGAAACGCTTAGAAGTTTCTTCACAAGCATTAATCAGTTTTTCGATGTGCCTTTTTAAAATATAAATTTTTAATTTAATTTTGAATAAGCAATATTGTCATTAACGGATTAAAGAAAAACCGGTCATTTTGACCGGTTTTTTCTTTTAAACTATGCATCCGTCCTGCTGCCGGCTCTTTCAAAATCACGTTCCTTCCATAAAGGAAAGCACTTTTTCAAAATCCATTTCTCCCCCGAAAAGATCCAGTGCGCTTCCGATGGTAGCATTGACTTTTCCTCTTCCAAGCTTATAAAGCAATTCCAAATCCTGAAAGCTGCGGATTCCCCCTGCATAGGTAACAGTCTTTTTTCCCCAATTTCCCAAAACGCCTGCTACTTCTTCTTCAATTCCTCCTGCCTTTCCTTCCACATCCACCGCATGCACTAAAAATTCATCACAATATTCCGAAAAGAAATCCAGAGTTTCTTCCGATAAGACCATTTCCGTAAACTTCTGCCATCTGTCCGTTACAATGAAATAATTCCCATCCTTTTTACGGCAGCTTAAGTCAATCACAAGACGCTTTGCAGACACTGCATCCCTTATGCTTTCCAAATGCTCCATATCAATCTTTCCATCCCGGAACACATAGGAAGTCACAATGACATGAGAAGCGCCTGCACGAATAAATTCCATGGCATTTTCCGGCGTAATGCCGCCACCTGCCTGAAGTCCCTGGGGATAACAGTTCAGGGCTCTTATTGCCTGTTCCTTAGTGCTTTCATAATAGGGGCTGTCCTTTCCATTTAGCAAGATTACATGTCCGCCCCGGATTCCTCTTTTTTCATAAAGCTTTGCATAAAAAGTACTATCCAGATCGGATACAAAATTTTCTTTTGCAAAATCCCCTTCATCTAAAAGAGAACCGCCTATAATTTGTTTTACTTTTCCGTTGTGTATGTCAATACATGGCCGAAATTCCATAAAAACCTCCTGTTTCTTCCTATATAGCATTTGTAATAGTCCAGACCGCCCGGAAAAGGGAGCGGATTTAGAAGGCACAGAGCCAGCAGGCAGGGCATATTGTAGTCTGTCAGGCACGCTTTCGCTCTGCAAAGACGCAACAGTACTAACGCACCAAAATACGGTGCGTAAGTGCTGGCGACTTTGCCAAGGCCTGACAGACTACAATATGCCCTGCCTGCTGGCTCTGTGCCTTCTAAATCCGCTCCCTTTTCCGGGCGGTCTGAACCACTACTTTTATAAAAATAAAAAATTTTTGTATATATTTTTCAGAAAATGTCATACTATACATAGGTTGTAAACTTTTGCAGCCTATATCGTTATAAAATTAGAAATGAAAAAGGAGAATCTATTATGAAAAAAAGCAAACTTATATTTTTGTGTGTCTGCATGATTTCTATGCTTGCTTTCACAGCCTGCGGTAACAATAAGAATAAAGATACCGGAAATAACACTACAAATGATACAAATAACACAAATAATGACATCGCAAACAACGGAACTACGACCGGACAGGCTACCGACAATCTAACCAATAATGATACTGCAAATCCGGGAACTGCCACAACCGATACAAACGGCAACAACGCTGCCAACGGTACAGATACCACAAATAATACTGCTGCCAACAATGGTACAGACAATGCCACCAACGGGACGGATAACACCGAAAACACAACAAACAATAACGACAGCATAGTTGACAATGCCACCAATGCTGTAGACGATGCCGGAAATGCTGTAGGTGACGTAGTGGATGATGTAGCTGACGGCGTCAGCAATGTTACCAAGGATATTGTACAGTAATCACTCATATATCTCTTTATCATCAGAGGGCAGCTTTGTACAGGCCGCCCTCTTTTTTTATTTTTTAAACATCCTTTTCCACGATAATGCCATCCCTGTATGCCTGCAGAAGTTCTTCCAACTGTGAGATGCTTTCCCGCAGTTCCGCACCGATATCCGTATCGGCTACGCTCTGCCGGCGGAATGAAGTCTCTACGATAATAGAATCTGAAAAAATGTCCGATTCATTCCGGATTGCCGCATCAGTGGATTCAAAAGGCTCATGGGACACCAGACGCATTCCATAAGAATTGGCAACTAACGTATAGCCTGCAATTCCCGTCTTGCTCTGATATGCCTTGGAAAATCCTCCGTCTATGATAAGAAGCTTTCCATCACACCGTATTGGAGATTCTCCTTTTTTCCGTTCCACTGGAACATGGCCGTTGACGATATGGGACTTCTTTTCATCCAGCCCAAATTCCCGCAAAATCCTGCACAGCACCTCTTCATCATCTAAAAGCCGGTAATAGCTGTTCTTTTTTTCCACATGAGTTTCCTTATCCTCGATGAAATACCTTTCAAATGTAGCCATTTTGTCTTTTCCAAATACCGGCGAATTGGGACCTGTCCAGATGTACCAGAGAATATCCTCTCCTTTCAGCTTATCTCCGGAGCTTCTTGTGGCATAATAGCCCTTTCTTGCATAATTATCCAATACATCGTATAAGGCTTTTCCCACATATTCCTTTCCAAAAATAGTCACCTTCTTGAAATTCCCCTCTTCATCCATGGGCACGCAGCCATGGTAAAGCAGATTGGAGTTATAAATTTTGTAAAGCCCGCCTTTGGAAAAAAGAAAGCGCACATCCTTCTGAAGCTTATCACACCGGACAAAGGCCTGTCTTAACCGCTCCATGACTTCTTCCTCTTCATGGGTCAGCTTATAAGGATCTTTCGGATCCACTGTTGGGAAATCCATATCCTTCATAGGATATTCTTTTCCATACACCGTTACCGTTTTTTTCTCATAATCGATTTTGTCCAGCAACAGCCGGTCTTCCATGGCAAATTCCGGATTTCTTTTAATAATCTGGCCTTCCAGCTTAAACTGTATGATAGCAATGGCCTTATGCATTTTCATATCCAGACTTAAATCCTTTGTATTATAGTCCGTATTGTATTTAATGGAAAAAGCATCGCAGTTTACATCCTGATATCTTTCCATGGCAAAGGTTACAAGGGGAATCAGATTAATCCCGTATCCTTCTTCCAGCGTATCCAGATTTCCATATCTGGCAGACATGCGGATTACATTGGCAATGCAGGCAAGCTGTCCGCTGGCCGCTCCCATCCATACAATATCATGATTGCCCCACTGCACGTCCACCGAATGATAATGGCGCAGAGTATCCATAATAATGTGCGGTCCGGGACCTCTGTCGTATATATCTCCCACAATGTGCAAATGGTCTATAACCAGCCTTTGTATCAGATTGCTAAGGGCAACGATGAATTCCGGCGCCCTTCCGATTCGTATAATGGTATGGACGATTTCGTTATAGTATGCTTCCTTATCCTGAATCTCCGCCTTTTCCGTTATCAATTCCTCAATGATGTATGCAAAATCCTTAGGAAGCGCCTTCCTTACCTTGGAACGGGTGTATTTTGAGGATACCCGCTTTGTAATTTGAACGAGACGATGAAGGGTGATTTTGTACCAGTCCTCAATATTTTCCTCTTCCCCCATGACGATTTCCAGCTTTTCCTCCGGATAATAAATCAAGGTGGCAAGGCTTTTTTTATCCCGGTTACTTAAGGTATTTCCAAATTCTTCATCGATTTTTCTTCTTACAGAACCGGAACCGTTCTTCAGCACATGATTGAACTGCTCAAATTCCCCGTGGATATCCGTAAGGAAATGCTCCGTGCCCTTAGGCAGATTTAAAATCGACTGTAGATTGATAATCTCCGTACTGGCCGCCGCTATGGTCGGATAATGCTTTGCCAGACTTTTCAAATACATCAGCTCTATATTTTCCATCTTTCTTCCCGCTTACACCTTCCCTGCCTGTCTATGAATTGGATTCAATGACGTGACTCATATCATACATGCCTGCTTCTTTTCCCTTTAAAAATTTAGCAGCCTGGATTGCTCCTTTTCCAAATACACTTCTGGAATAAGCAGTGTGGGAAAAAGTAATCACTTCATCCATTCCTGCAAAGATCACGTCATGATCTCCCACAATGGTGCCTCCCCTGACTGCCGATATTCCAATTTCCTTTTTATTCCTTTTCTGTCTTACCTGACTTCTGTCGTATACATATTCATATTCTCCATTCAGTTCTTCGTTTATGGAGTCTGCCAGTGCAAGAGCCGTACCGCTTGGAGCATCCAGCTTTTGATTGTGGTGTCTTTCTACGATTTCAATATCATAGCCTGCGCCTGCCAGCACATGGGTTGCTTCCTTTAGCATTTTTAATAACAGATTGATGCCCAATGACATATTGGCAGATTTTAAGATTGCTACCTGTTTAGAGGCTTCCTCCACCTTTTTTAACTGTTCTTCTGAAAGTCCAGTAGTGCAAAGAACACAGGGAAGCTTTTCCCTTATACAGTATTCCAATAATCCATCCACCGCTTTCGCCGATGCAAAATCAATTACTGCATCTGCCTTTACATCGCATTCCTGAATGCTGGAAAAAACAGGATATGGATTGTTAATATGATTGGAAACATCCACTCCTGCAACCACTTCGATTTCTTCATCCGCCGCAATCAGACCGGAAATAACCTGTCCCATCCTTCCATTACAGCCGTGCATTATCACTTTCGTCATTTTATCTGCCGCTCCTTATCTTTTTCTTATCTTTCCCCATCTTTACGGGGGACATTCCGCTTCCATATTTTTTTAACAAAATGTGCCCTGCCATTTTTCCAGAAAACAACAAGGCACATCTAAGCTATCTATAAAATTCCAAAGTCCTTCATGGCAGCTTCCAGCTTCCCTGCGTTTGCCTCTTCCATTTCCGTAAGAGGACGTCTCATAGGACCTGCATCCAATCCCATTAAGTTCATTGCCTTCTTTACCGGAATGGGATTTACCTCACAGAACAATCCATCAATCACCGGTATGGCATCTAACTGAATCTTACAGCTTCCCTCTACATCGCCGGCAAAGAATTTCTCACAAATATCATGGGTCTGCTTCGGCGCTATGTTAGACAATACGGAAATGACTCCTTTTCCGCCTAATGCTAAAATAGGCACAATCTGATCGTCATTGCCGGAATATAAGTCTACGCTTCCCCCGGCGATAGACATAAGCTTTGCCACATTGGAAATATTTCCTGTAGCGTCCTTTACGCCTACAATATTGGGCACATTCCTGCAAAGTTCTACTACCGTTTCCGGCTGAATGAATACTCCGCCTGTTCTTCCCGGAATATTGTATAAAATAATTGGAATCTTGACGGATTCTGCAATAATCGTATAATGCTCCTTCAACCCTTTCTGGGTACATTTATTGTAATAAGGAGTTACCAAAAGCAAACCGTCTGCGCCTCGCTTCTCCGCTTCCTGTGATAAGTAAACAGCTGTGTCCGTACAGTTGGAGCCGGTGCCTGCGATGACCGGTATCCTGCCATTTACCTGCTTTACACAATATTCGATAACATCCAGATGCTCCTCATGGGTCAGTGTGGATGCTTCTCCGGTAGTGCCGCATACGATAATGGCATCGGTTCCTCCTTTTATCTGCAATTCAATCTGGCTGGCAAAGGCTTCATAATTCACCTCTCCGTTTGGTTTAAATGGCGTCACGATGGCAACGCCTGCACCTGTAAAAATTGACATAGTTTCCTCCTTCTGGAACTTTGCCGGACTTAATCTGGAAGTCAGCTCCCCCGCTGCAGCCCTGCCCTTGCCCATTGCCTGCGGGAATAAAAAAACGGCCTGCTGAGCCGCTATACTTTCCATATAGATCCGATAGCTCCCCATCTTTGCTGATGACAGTCATACAGTTCTTCACTGTATGCCCAAGGGCATATGTTCCGGGCCATACATCCTTTCGGCATTTTTTCCTTTCCCTTTTCTTCTCCTGTGCCCGACACATCCGAAAAGATACTGATAAAAAATGCAACCTCTATCCATACTTTATGTTATTCTGCCTTCAAAAATTGGTGCCAACTTTTGAAATTATCAAAAGCATAGCACCAATCCATCTGACTGTCAACCTATTTCATGTTGATCCGCTCAATTTTAGAGACCTCATCGGCCAATGCACATACTTCATCGCTTAACTGTATGCCTGTCATAATCAAAGTAGTTTCCTCCTGCTTTGCTTCAATCAATGTCTTTAAATCCTCCACCGATATGATGCCCACGTCAATAAGCCCCAGCACTTCATCCAGAATCAGCAAATCGCAGCCTCCTGTTGCCAGTACCTTTTTTCCAAAATTCAGTCCGTTTTTCATATTCATCACTTCTTCTGTCTTCTCTGCTTTGGAAAGGCTCTTAAAATCCGCCTGGGACTTTTCAAACCGGAAAAATTTGATTTCCGGCTCCAGCCGTTTCAAAAATTCCGACTCCTCCAGGCCCCGGCATTTTAAAAACTGGATGATTACCACTTCTTTTCCTTCACTTGCAGCCTGTAACGCTTCTCCCCAGGCTGCCGGAGTTTTTCCATGACCGTCTCCGCTATAAATATGTATCATGCCTTGGTTCATATGCCACCTCATAATGATTCCTAATAGAAATATGAGACGTATCATACCACAAAATTATTATTTTGGCAAATTTTGCGATTTTCCCTTATCCAATTTCAGAAGCGCCATCCTCTTCATCGGACAACTCCAGCTTGCTGACGGAAACCTCATATGCCACTCTTTTTTCCACCTGGTCTTCCGAAATTTTCTTCATATATTCCCTGCTCTGTATCCTTCCCCAGATTCTGCATCTTGCACCCACTTGGAAGTTGCTGGCATATCTTGCATTTCTTCCCCAGCTGATACAGGGAATATAATCGCTTTTCCCATAGGGACGGTTCACTGCCAGGAGCAAATCTGCAATTTCTCTTCCAAGAGGCGTTTTTCTGTAGATTGCTTCCTTGCAAATATAGCCATCCAGAAAAATCTGGTTTGTTTTTTCATTTTCATCAATCTCATCCACAAACTCGATTTCTCTTACGAATACGGAAAGAACAAGTTTATTTTTTCTTTCCTCATGGCGGTTATAGGAACGGAACTGTCCTCCCACCAATACATTCTGTCCTCTGTAGTCTTCCTTTACATTTAATAGTCTCTCGGAAATCATCAGTGGAATCAAATCTGCCGACTGGCTCAACCTTGGCACCAGCACATCCACCATATAAAATCCTTCTCCGAAAATTTCGTGACTGAAAGTGAACGGACTTGCAATCTCTCCCATAATAGTCACTTGGTTGTTTTCAATAACCTTATCTGTCATTTTTTGTTTCTCCCTTCTTGATAAAGAATTTTTTCCTGTCATACATCCTAATTATATAATAAAACATTAAAATAAATTACACTTTTTTATCGACAAATTTTTCAAATTTGAAAATTTAATATTTTCTTTATAGTTTTTTTATAATTTTATTATTATTTTTTATACTTTTTCTATGTTTCTTCGTTAGATAGTTCTTTTTGGATATAAGAATGCAGGAAACAGAATCGCAGAGGATGCCCTTTGGGTCTGGAATTGAATTTCATGTCAAAGGTTGTATTTTCATAAATTTGTGGTAAACTATAGGAGTTTGAGTGTAAATATCCGGCAGGCCGGATGATAAATGAGGAGAATATTATGTTAAGAACAAGAGATGATGTAAGAAATGTTGCCATAATCGCACATGTAGATCATGGCAAGACGACCCTGGTAGATGAGCTGTTAAAGCAAAGCGGAGTATTCCGTGAAAATCAGGAAGTAGCCGAAAGAGTCATGGATTCCAATGACATTGAACGTGAAAGAGGGATTACCATTCTTTCCAAAAATACGGCAGTTACTTATAAAAATACGAAAATCAATATTATCGACACTCCGGGACATGCCGATTTCGGCGGTGAGGTGGAACGTGTCTTAAAAATGGTAAACGGCGTAATCCTTGTAGTGGATGCCTTTGAGGGCGCCATGCCCCAGACGAAATTCGTATTAAGAAAGGCTTTGGAATTAAAGCTTCCCGTCATTGTCTGTGTCAACAAAATCGACAGGCCGGAAGCCAGGCCTGCCCAGGTGGTGGATGAAGTCCTGGAGCTGTTCATTGATTTGGAGGCAGATGAAAGCCAGCTTGACTGTCCTTTTGTATTTGCTTCTGCCAAAGGCGGCTTTGCTTCTATGGATATGGATAAGGAAGGAACCGATATGCTTCCTTTGTTTGAAACGATTTTAGATTACATTCCCGCTCCCTTAGGAGATGATGAAGCCGGTACCCAGGTACTGATCAGCACCATTGATTATAATGAATATGTGGGCCGCATTGGAGTAGGAAAAGTAGACAACGGCAGCATCCGGGTAAACCAGGAGGTTCTTATGGTAAATGCCCACGATCCGGAAAAGCACGAAAAAGTAAAGGTTTCCAAGCTTTATGAATATGACGGTCTGAACAAAGTAGAAGTAACAGAAGCCGGCATTGGCTCTATCGTAGCCATTTCAGGAATTGCAGGCATTCATATTGGAGACACCCTGTGCTCACCGGAAAATCCGGAACCGATTCCCTTCCAGAAGATTTCCGAGCCTACTATTGCCATGACCTTTTGCGTCAACGACTCTCCCCTTGCAGGTCAAGAGGGAAAATATGTAACCAGCCGCCACCTTCGGGACAGGCTGTTCAAGGAATTAAATACGGATGTATCCCTTCGGGTGGAAGAAACAGAGACTACAGAAGCCTTTAAGGTATCCGGCCGGGGAGAATTGCATTTGTCCGTGCTCATAGAAAATATGCGCAGAGAAGGGTTTGAATTTGCGGTTTCCAAAGCAGAGGTATTATATAAAGAAGATGAAAACGGTAAAAAAACAGAACCTATGGAGTTAGCTTATGTTGACGTTCCCGAAGAATTTTCCGGCAGCGTCATTGAAAAGCTGTCCGGAAGAAAAGGGGAGCTTCGCAACATGTCCGCTGCAAGCGGCGGCTATACCCGTTTGGAATTTTCTATTCCCTCCAGAGGGCTGATTGGCTATCGGGGCGAGTTCATGACCGATACAAAGGGAAACGGAATCATCAATACCATTTTTGACGGCTACGGCCCTTATAAGGGAGATTTACAATACAGAAAACAAGGCTCCTTAATCGCCTTTGAAGCTGGAGAAGCCATTACCTACGGCCTCTATAATGCCCAGGACCGGGGCACACTGTTTATCGGTCCCGGCGAAAAGGTATATGCCGGAATGGTAATCGGACAGACCGGAAAAGCGGAGGATATTGAAATCAATGTATGCAAGAAGAAACAGCTTACCAATACCCGCTCTTCCAGTGCAGACGAAGCCCTTCGCTTATCTCCTCCCAGAATCTTAAGCCTGGAGCAGGCTTTGGAATTTATCGATACGGACGAGCTTTTAGAGGTGACGCCGGAGCATCTGCGTATTCGGAAGAAGATTTTGGATCCGACTTTAAGAAAAAGGGCCGGGATGAAGAAATAAATTGCGGGATGCATCGATCGTGTTTTCTTGATATGGGTGCTGGTGAAGATGTTACCTGCAGGATGGAGGCTTTGCTTCATGACGTCTATATATGCAGAATCCACACTGCAAATTTAAAATATATTACCAGCACTAATGCATCAACAATCGTAGTGATAAAAGGGCTTGCCATAACTGCCGGGTCAAAGCCTACCCGCTTGGCCAGCATGGGGAAGGTACAGCCCACTACTTTTGCAATGAGCACTGCCACTACCAGCGTCAGGCAGATGACTGCCGACACCATAAGGGACACTCTGTCTATCAGCATAAGCTTTGCAAAATTAGCTGCAGCCAGCGTAATGCCGCAGAGCAGCGCCACCCGCACTTCCTTCCAGATGATTCTTGGCATATCCTGAAATTCGATTTCATTCAGGGAAAGACCGCGGATAATGGTCACGCTTGCCTGTCCTCCTGCATTTCCTCCGGTATCCATCAACATCGGGAAAAAGGTGGATAATACCAGGCAGGCGCTTAATGCATCCTCATAGGCCGAAATGATCTTTCCGGTAAAGGTTGCGGAAATCATCAGGACGAGAAGCCAGGGCATTCTCTTTTTCCAGATTTCCAATGCCCCTGTTTTCATATAGGGCTTATCGCTTGGCACGATAGCTGCCATCTTTTCAATATCTTCCGTTGCCTCTTCCTGCAAAATATCCACAACATCATCTACGGTAATGATGCCCACCAGGCGGTTTTCATTATCGACTACAGGCATGGCGGTAAAATCGTATTTCTGGAACTGTCTGGCAACCTCTTCCTGATCCATCATGGTATTCAATGAAATGACATTTCCATGCATGATTTCTCCGATGATGGCATCTGCAGGACTTAACAGCAGGTATCGTAAAGCCACTGTGCCTATCAGGGTCCTCTCCTTATCCAATACATAGCAGATATTGATGGTCTCCGAATCCACTCCCACTTTCCGTATCCGGTTGATTGCCTGTTCTACCGTAAGATTTTCCTTCAAATCTACAAATTCCACGGTCATGATGCTTCCTGCAGAATCCTCCGGGTACCGCAAAAGATGGTTAATATCCCGCCTTGTATCCCGGCTGGCATTTGCCAACAGCTTCTTGACGATATTGGCAGGCATCTCTTCAAGCAGGTCCGTGGCATCGTCCGCCATCAGATTATCAATGATGCCCGTTGCTTCTCTATCCGACAGGGAGGTAATGATAAATTGCTGGTCTTCTATGGGAAGATAGGAAAATACATCCGCTGCCATTGTTTTTGGAAGGATACGAAATACCTTTAATTTCTCTCCCTCCTGCAGTTCTTCAAAGACAGCGGCAACGTCCGCATAATTTAACTCCGCTAACTCCTGCCGGAGTCTGGTATACTGCTTTGTTGCCATCAGCTCCCTGATCTCTTCCATGTTCATTACTTCTTCCATTGAAAACTCACCTCTTTCTTACAGATATCCGATATATCTATCCATCTATCTCAAGCCTGCTTTGAAGTTCCACAGGAAAACACCTTTATTTTTCCCAGGACTTCTCCATAATAAACCGGCTCCTCTGCCACAAATGCAACCTTGCCATTTGCCGCCTCTGTCAATGCCTTTTTACAGCTTTCTACCGCCCCTTTTGGTATTAGCACGAAAAGGGTTACCTTTTCTTCAAATATACTTTCCAGCACCGGAAATCCTTTTTGCCCCAGCACGTACTGAATCTTGCCTAATTCATTATAACCGCATACTGCCTGAAGCTTTTTTCCCTCTGTTTTTTCCACTACAAGGCTTTCCTTTAAGCCTTCCTTTACCGCCTGCTGATAAGCCCTTACCAGCCCTCCGGTACCAAGAAGAGTGCCCCCAAAATATCTGGTTACCACTACTGCAGCATTGCGAATTTCCTCCTTTAAAAGCACATCAAGCATAGGCCGTCCTGCCGTACCGCTGGGTTCTCCGTCATCACTGGAACGGACATACTCCCCTTTTTCACCGATAACGCAGGCAAAACAATTATGAGTAGCATCCCAATATTTCTTTTTCATTTCCGCTAAAAATGCTTCCGCCTCTTCTTTTGTTTCCACCGGCCTTACTGTTGCAATAAATCGGGACTTCTTTTCCATAATCTGGCCTACTCCTTCAAAAAAGACCGTTTTATAACCCTCTGTCATACCTTCGCCCCCTCTAAAAGACATACGTTATATTCTATCATATTTCTGAATAAAAGTGTATAAGATTGTTAAGAATTATGAATATGGAATAAATTACTTTCATTTAAAGGGATTTTTTGGTATAATAACCTCAACTATGTAATGGAGGCTTTTTATGAATTATGGAAAAAAAAGCATCCGCAAAAAACAGCGGAAGCTTAATTCAAAATCAACTAAATTTTGGAAAATGTTTTTTTTAACCTTTTTGAAAGCATTTTTGGCATGCGTCATTGCTGTTGGGGTAATCGGAATATGTGTGGGCATTGGCATGTTCAAGGGCATCCTTGCTTCTGCTCCTGACATTTCCAGTCTGAGCGTAGTTCCTTCCGGATATGCCACAATCGTCTATGACTGTAACGGCAAACAGATCACCAAGCTGATTTCCGAAAATTCCAACCGCAGCTACGTATCCAAGGATTTGATTCCTCAGGACCTGGCCGACGCTTTCGTAGCAGTTGAGGACCAAAGGTTTTATGAACATAACGGAATTGATATCAAAGGAATTGCCAGAGCAGGTTACAAGGCTTTAAGAGAGAGAAGCCTGTCGGAAGGCGCCAGCACCATCACCCAGCAGCTTTTGAAAAATAATGTATTTGAAAACTGGGTGGATGAGGCTCTGATGCAAAGCATCAAGCGTAAGATTCAGGAACAATATCTTGCCCTGGAATTAGAAAAGCAATACAAAGAAAAATATGGAGAGCGTGGAGCAAAGGAAACGATTTTAGAGCTTTACATGAACACCATCAACCTTGGTCAGGGCACCTTAGGCGTACAAGCTGCTTCCCAGCGTTACTTTAATAAGTCAGTTTCCCAGCTCACTTTATCCGAATGCGCCGTAATTGCCGCAATTACCCAGAATCCTTCCAAATACAATCCGATTTCCCATCCGGAAGACAACAGGGAAAGACGCCAGAAGGTATTGGACGATATGGAAGAACAGGGCTATATCACAGCAGAGGAAAAAGCAGTGGCTCTTGCCGATAATGTATATGCCCGAATTGCTTCGGTAAACGAAGTAACAAGTGTTCAGACGATAAATTCCTATTTTGTGGACGAGCTGACGGAACAGGTCATTGAAGTATTAAAGAACGAAAAAGGCTACAACGAGACACAGGCTTATAACCTTCTGTACAGCGGCGGTCTTTCCATCTACACCACACAGGACCCCGATATCCAGAAGATTTGTGATGAGGTATTCAGCAGTGAGGACAGTTATCCTTCCGATGTAAAATGGTACTTAAATTATGAGCTTACTATCCAAAAGGCAGATAAAACAACAGAGAATTTCAGTACAGAAATGTTAAGATCTTACTTTAAAATCACCAATCCCAATTTCAATCTGATTTTCTCTTCACAGGATGCTGCTTATGAAGCCATTGAGGAATATAAGGCTTCCGTTATGGGCAGTGGAGATACGGTTGCTGGCGAAAACATTACTCTGACTCCCCAGCCTCAGGTTTCCATTACCGTAGAGGATCAACATACCGGTTATGTAGTTGCCATGATAGGCGGAAGAGGCGCCAAGACAGCCAGCCGTACTTTAAACCGGGCCAGCAACACCATGCGCCAGCCCGGTTCTACCTTTAAGGTCCTTGCCGTTTATGCACCTGCCCTGGACAGCGCAGGGCTTACCCTTGCAACGGTCCAAAACGATGCGCCGTATAATTATGCAGATGGACGACCGGTATCCAACTGGTATGGAAACAACTACAAGGGATTGTGTTCTCTCCGCTATGGAATCGAACAATCCTTAAATATCGTGGCAGTGAAAACACTTACCCAGATTACTCCCCAGCTTGGATTCGACTATTTAAGGCATTTTGGTTTTACCACACTTGTGGAAAGCAGGGAAACAGAAAACGGTATCCTGTCGGATATCAATCAGTCCACTGCTCTTGGAGGGCTTACCGATGGCGTAACAAACATGGAGTTGAACGCAGCTTATGCAGCCATCGCCAATAACGGTACTTATTTGAAGCCCACGCTTTTCACAAAAATCGTGGATCATGACGGAAATGTAATCGTAGACCATACACAGCCGGAAAAGCAACAGGTAATCAAAGCAACTACTGCTTTCCTTCTGACGGATGCTATGACAGATGTTGTAACAAAAGGAACCGGCGCTTCCGTAAATTTCGGAAATATGGCAATTGCCGGCAAGACAGGTACTTCTTCCAAATATGTGGACGTGTGGTTTGCAGGCTATACACCTTATTATACAGCTACTACCTGGGCAGGCTATGATAATAACGTTTATTTGTCCAGCTCTCAGGAGAAAAATCTTGCAAAGACTCTTTGGCGGGCTGTTATGTCCAGAATACATGAGGACCTTCCCAATGCAAGCTTTGAGAAGCCGGAAGATATCGTTACTGCTACCGTATGTTCCAAATCCGGAAAGCTTCCTATTGCAGGTGTATGCACTACTACTACCGAATACTTTGCAAAGGGTTCAGTACCTACCGATACCTGTAATGTACATTATCAGGGGCAGGTATGCGCCGCTACTGGAAAGGCTGCATTGCCTACCTGTCCATATCAGGTTCCCGGCGTATTGACGCTTCCTCCTGACGATAATGGAAATTCCTCCATTTCTTACTGCGAGCATACCGCAGAGTACTTTGCCGATCCTGCCAATGCAGCCAATATTGCAGCACAGCAGGCGGCTCAACAGCAGGCAGCTCAGGCACAACAGCAGCAAGAACAGGAACAGCAGTTACAACAACAGCAACAGGAACCAATACCTCAAGAATAACAATGGTACTTTCTTCCAAATAAAAGCCCCGGAAAGCATATTCCGGGGCCTTTTTTCCAAAGACTTCTAAGAGACATCCTGTGTATTCTACTCTCATTTGTCTGCAAGAAATTCATTGATAAAATATCATTTCCACATCTTCTGTATCCAACTGCATCTCCCCTTTTATCCATAAATCAGGTATCTCTTCCTGCCACTTCCAATAGGGGCTGGAAGCCACCGGTATGAGATAATCACACTCTGAAGCATCAAAGGAAAAACGATGTTCACCAAATTCCAGGGCTACCTTCTCTCCGCCTATCTTCTGTTTGAGATGAATTCCTATATAGGAAATCTCCTCGCCTCCTACTGCTTTATCCAAAGTAATCTTCAATCCTTCTTCCGTCTGCGTCTTTGTATAAGAAACCTCTGCTCTTTCCAGCTTCTTTACACCATCAGAAGCTGCCCAGACAGCCGGCAGCTTTGCCAGATTTTCCCGGTGCATCAGTTCTGCAAAGGCTTCCCTTCCATCCTGGCTTCCCGGCACCTTATTTTCGCCTTTTATCATATAAATCACATTTTCATACTGATATGGCTGATAGCCTTCTTCTAACACATATTCATATAATTTCATTGCCCGCAGGCTTAAAGGCACATCATCCAGCTTAATATAAGGGGCAACCAGAATCAATTGAGGAGGATTTTTCTTTAATTCAGCAATTGCATGTTCATTTAACAGCTCATTGCTGATGTTATACCCTGATGTATAGGACATTCCAAGCTCCCTGTCCAGAATAACCGTCTGGGCAATGCCATTGGTCAGATCCAGATAAGCGCTTTCCCCATTAAGGGACTGGGATAATACATATTCTATATTGCTTAAGCTGTTTAGCGTATTCCCTCTGACAAAGCCGGTTCCTATTCCTTTAAGCCCTGTCTGTTCTCCGGAAATATAAACAATCGGGTCTTCTACTGTTTTCCCTCCTATGCTTATTTCCAGCGCAGCAGGCAGCTCCTCTGTGGGAAGAACATTTTCCCTTGTCAAAAGCAGGGTATCATTGGCTGCCATTGCTAAAAATCCAGCCATAAGCAGGTATACCGCTTTTTGCGAGCTTCCTCTAAGCTCTCCCGCCGCTTTTTTCTCCATAATGGAACAGAGAACCAGCAGCAGGAAGAAGATTCCCAGTATTTTTGCCCGCAGCCCCTCTTCGTAACGCACATACGCATAATTTGCCAGCACTAAGGAACTTAAGACCAGAACAACTGCTTCTATATAAGCAGAATAATACAGGCAGATACCAATAGCGGCCAGCACACAAAACGCTTTTAGAAAAAAGGTTCCCTGGGCATTGACAAGGCCCGGAACAAAATAAGAGGAAGCCTCCTTTACCTCTTCAAGCATTTCCATGCCATTTACATACAAAGTCGTTCCTGCATTTTCCCGAAGATATACCACGATTTTTATAAACATAGGAATGAAGCAGATTCCAATCACAAACAACATGCCATAGCAAATAAGCAGCTTCTTCCTCTTTTCCTTCCAGAAAAAGGGCAGTTCTTTTCGTATATCTCTGATAACCCTGTACAACACGGAGGGCAGAAATCCAAGCGCTGCAGCCCCGCCTAAGGATGCATTCCATCCTATGGCAAATATGGACAATAAGACCCACCACCACAAATAATCCAGACTGCTCCTTTTTGCCTGTTGGGAAAACAACAAAAAGAAAAGGGCAAAAACAAACAGATAGCGCATCCCTGCCAGGTCCACAAAAAAGGGAATGAACACATACATAAACAAAACAGCTGTCTTCTTGTTTTCTATCGTATGATAAAACAAGATACCGTAAGCTATTACGAATATTATATTTCCTACTACCAACGCCCCATTAAAGGATAAGTACGTACCGTCAAAAAACAGATAGTTCCATATTTGATAAAAATAATCGCACATTCCATGGATGGGCACCAAATCCCCATATGGAACCTTTCCATAGGAAAACAATTGCTGCATGGGAAGAGTCATTTCTCCCATATGAAAAAAATCCACATTCAGCATACCTTCCGGAATATGGAAAATCCGCAGAAGGCCTACGGAAACTACCGTAGTCCAGGAAATGTCATAGTTTTTCCTAAACAGCCGATATGCTTCATAACCGGTCATTCCCACTCCTAACAGCAGGCAGACCCCTTTCCAGCTTCCCGAATAAAACAGCTGGACCACTGTCCCTTCTTCTGTAGAATAGTAAAAGGTAAAAAATCCCAAAAAGCAAAGAGGCAGCAATAGTCTGGAACAGCAAAAAAGCTTTTCAGCCTCTACCTCTTTCTGTTTTCGGATAAGAATGCCATATAGAACCGGAACCAGAAGAGAAACTGCCTGTAAAACAAAAGCTGCTTTTTGAAGGAAAAGTCTTTTCTCATAAGAGGAAAGAAAAAACGTGCTTCCCACTACTGCTGCAGTAATGCTTAGATAGGAAAACAGCCCTGTCAGAAGCATATTGACATATTCCCTATGTTTCCCATTCTTTCCAAGGATAAGGAAAGCTGCCAGACAGAATAAAAGCAGCAAGCCCCACTGCTTCCATAAATCCTTTCCGGAAAAAACACTGCATAAAAAAATCACATATCCGGCCTTCAAAAAAAGCGCTGCCTGTTTCCTCTCCTTTGAAAATCCCTCTTCCCGCTTTAAAATTGCCTGAAACAAAAAAAAGCAGGCAGGGATGCCCAACAGAAACAATTGCACCATCTGCATGTCCGCCTTTTTGGGGTAGCCGCTCCAGGTAGTGACTCCCGTTACAAATTCCTCATATACAGGGCTTTTCCCATACAAATATCCGGCTGCCAATACCGCTGTTGCACAAACGGTAAGCAGGCTGTAAAACAATGCCTCTAATTTTTTCTGTTTCATATCCTATGCCTTTCCTTCTCTTTGATAAGCCAGTATGATTCTTTTTAACTGTTTGATGTCAATGGGCTTTATCATATAATCCAGAATACCGCTCTCTTCTAATATTTTTTCCATATCAGGCGCTTCATAGGAAACCATCATGACAATGGGCGGAAACTGCTCGTCCAAATTTCTTTGCTTTCTAATGGTTTTGGCGATTTCCACACCTTCCATATCCGGCAGTATCTGATCCACCAAAACAAGGTCACATACACCTGAGCGCATGTACTCAATTGCTTCTTCCCCGCTTCTCATGCTGATGCTTTTGATTCCTAATGTTTTTAAATAAGCCGTAATTAACTTCTGGCATGCAATATTATCTTCAATAATCAATACTTTCATGTCATTTGCAATAGAAAGAATCTGTTCTTCCCGGTTTGCAGCATTCTCCTTCAGCATTTTCAGGCAGCTGCCATACTCCTCAATGGATTTTTCTTCTTCCTGCGGCCTCATATAAAGATAGCAGCCATCTTGTCCTTTTATTTCCACGTTCATTCCCCTTATCTATCGTTTCCATTTTATACATAGTTTATCATAAATTTCTATTCAGGAAAACTATAACTTTTCAATCCTATTCTTTCCTTTTCTCCAGAAAATAAGCAATCCCCAGAACCAAAAACTTTCATAGAATCGTCTTTGGCCTGCGGATTGCAATATGAATAGTAATGAGGATACATCCTCATCTTCTTTATCGGATTATTTCTGCTTTTTTATAAGAAGTATGAAAAAATTTTTCCAGCATCCGTCTGACCTGAAACAGCCACAGATTCTCTCTATTTTCCGAAAAGCGAAAACAGACCTTTTTTCTCGTAAGGCTCACTGCTTACCTCCACAGCCTCATAGCCTGCCTTTGCAATCACGCTTTTCAACTCCTGCTTTGGAATATCCTGCTCCGTAAGAATGACCGTCTGCTTCTTTGTATGGGAACTGGTTACCTTTTTTACCCGAAATGCATTCCTTACTGCTTCGTTAATATGCGCTTCGCACATGCCGCATGCCATTCCCTCTATATCTGCCGTAATCTTAATCATAAAATAACCTCCAATCCTGTCATGCATAAGTTAGCTATTCATCCTATTCCTATGACTGACAGCAGACGTATGCCTGATTATTTTCATTTTAAAAAAGCCTTGAAAAATCAAGGCTTTTTACAAGCTAGCGACGGGAATCGAACCCGTGACCTCAACACTACCAATGTTGCGCGCTACCGACTGTGCCACGCCAGCTTAGTGAATTGCTCACCGAAGGTTATTGTAGCACAGGAGAAATTACTTTGTCAATTCCCTTTTTAACGTTTTTGATTAATTGGCAAAATGCCGATTTTTTATGATTAGCATGTGCAGTTTTCCTAAAATGTCATTCCTTACATGGATTTTCCATTTCAGCGCTATGTATTTCTTTTATACATCTCTCATAAATTGTTCGTAGGATTCAATTTCAATCCGGTATGCATCCCTTTTGGACAACAGCTCTGATAATTTCTTTTCACATTCTTCAAAATCATCCTGATTTTCTTTTAGATGAATCTTTACCATATCCGCACCTTCCTCTAAAAGATGCTCTTCCAGACATTTTTCATACAATTCTTTCTTTACCTCAAGTTCTTCCTTTAAAAACTGCAATTCTTTAATCTGTTCTTCCACTGTCTGGAATGCAACCTTCAATTCCTTATAAATTTTCAACTTGACTTCTAAATGATTATCCATTTGAATTCTCCTTTTCTGTTTTTTCTTTTTTACCTTTCGCACAATTCCTACATATTATATCATATTTTTTCTAATTTTACCACAAAATCAACAATCTTTTCTCAAAACCTTCCGAAGCTTTCCTTTTATCCTTTGGAGGGCATTATCCGTAGATTTATCATCCTTTCCAAGCACCTTGGCAATCTGGGAATAGCTCATTCCGGTTATATACAAATCCAGCACCTGCTTTTCAAAAGCGCTTAACTCCGATTCAATTGCCCGCTCAATATCTTCCACATTTTCCCGGTCAATCAAAAGCTCCTCTGGATTTTGCTCATCCTTGGAAGACAAGGCATTCACCAGAGACATTTCATTTCCGTTCATGCCCCCTTCCGTCTCTGTTATATTGCTATATAAAGATATGTAAGTATTTAAAGGCATATGCTTTTGTCTTCCGGATACTTTCACCGCCGTATAAATCTGTCTGGAAATACACAAATCCGCAAACGTATAAAAGCTGGCATCCCTGCCGCTGTCAAAGTCCCGAATTGCCTTAAAGAGTCCTATCATCCCTTCCTGAATCAGGTCTTCGTTGTCAGCTCCCAGAATGTACATGGACTTTGCCTTGCTGCGCACCAGATTTTTATATTTTTCCATAATATAATCCGTAATGGCAGTTTCTCCCTCCCGAAGGCGTAAAATTAACTCTTCATCCGATGCTTTGTTGAAATCCCTTTCCATATTCCTCCCGCAAAGATTAGCAGTAGCTAACCTTAAAATCATTTCTTTATTTCCGCAAATCTACTGATTTACTATCTCATCCCTTCAATTCATTCTCTGGCGCAGGATTTCATATGCCAGCACCCCTGCTGCCACAGAAGCATTTAAGGAATCGATATCCCCTTTCATGGGAATGGATGCCACAAAGTCGCATTTTTCCTTTACCAGACGGCTGACGCCTGCTCCTTCGTTTCCTATGACCAGCCCGATAGCTCCTTTTAAATCCAGATCATACATGCTGGTGCCGTCCATGTCCCCGCAGACGAACCACATTCCCTCTTTCTTCAGCTCCTCTATGGTCTTGCTCAAATTGGTTACCTTAGCCACCTTTGTATAATTCAGCGCCCCTGCCGAGGTTCTTGCTACCGTGGCAGTCAGCCCAACCGCTCTGTTTTTCGGAATAATCACTCCATGGGCTCCTGCCAGATTCGCCGTACGGATAATGGCTCCAAGATTGTGCGGATCCTCTATATTATCCAGCAAAAACAAAAAGGGCGGTTCTCCTTTTTCTCTTGCCACCTCCAAAAGCTCCTCTATCCGGGCATATTCATAGGCAGCCGCATATGCGATTACCCCTTGATGTCTTTTTGTTTCCGACATCTGATCCAGTCTTTCCTTATCCACGAACCTGATAAGGCTGCCATGCTTTTTAGCTTCTCTTTTTATCGTCATCATAGGGCCGTCCTGACAACCGTCCAGAATAAAAATCTTATCGATGGGCTTTCCTGCCCGATATGCTTCAATTACCGCATTTCTTCCTTCAATTGTAAATTCCGTATATCCCATAACCGCTCCTAATCTGTTTTTATTTTTCTTTTTCCTTCCATAGCTCCAGAGCTGTCTTTACCAGCTCCAAAATCCGCTCCATCCGGTTTTGCAAGTATAAATAGCCAATTAACGCTTCAAAGCCTGTTGCCTTTCTGTAATCCGCAATGGATGCATTTTTTGCCGTAGTATAGGACTTGGCATTTCTGCCCCTTCTATAAACCGCCTTTTCTTCCTCCTCTAACAGCTCCTGCAGGGCCTCTATCATATATGCCTGGGTGGAAGCCTTTACATAGCTGCTTGTCCTTTTATGTAAATCACTTGCCGAACGGTTTCCCTGCTCCACTACAATGGTGCGGATAATCAAATCATATACGCAGTCACCTAAAAAGGCAAGTGCAAGAGGGGAATAGGTCTTCACATCCACCTCTTTACACCCGAAGCTTTTCTTGATCTGTTCTAAAATAGTTAAGCTCTCTTCCATTTTACCCCTTCTCTGGTATCCTCTAATACAATGCCCTTTTCCAATAGTAAGTTTCTGATTTCATCGGCTCTTTGGAAATTCTTATCTTTTCTTGCCGCCTGTCTTTCTTCAATCAGGGCTTCGATATCCTCATCCAGCATTTCTTCCTTTTTGTCCACGATTAATCCGCATATAGTGGAAAGCAGGCGGATTTCATCCAGCAGTCCCTGTAAGAATTCCTTTGAGCTTTCCGGCGCAGCCTTTGTATTGGCAAGCTTTACAAGCTCAAATATGGCGGAAATGGCATCTGCTGTGTTAAAATCATCATCCATGGCTTCGTCAAATTTCTTCTCCAAAGCCTTTGCTTCCTGAAGCAGCGCTTTTTCTTCTCCGGTCAGCTCCACTTTAGAAGCATTTTCCAGTAAATACTTTATATTTTCCACACTGGTGATGATTCTGTCCAGACCGTTTTTGGCAGCTTCCATTAAATCGGCGCTAAAGTTTAACTGGCTCCTGTAATGGGCAGACAGCATAAAGAAACGAAGCACCTGTAAATCATATTTTTCGGAAATATCCCGGACTGTGAAAAAGTTGCCCAGAGATTTGCTCATTTTCTTATTATCAATATTTAAAAAGGCATTGTGCATCCAGTATCTTGCAAAGGTCTTGCCGTTAGCCGCCTCTGACTGGGCAATTTCATTTTCATGATGGGGGAATACCAGATCCTCACCGCCTGCATGAATATCGATTTCATCCCCTAAATATTTCTTGCTCATAACGGAGCATTCAATATGCCAGCCGGGACGCCCGTTGCACCAGGGTGATTCCCAGTAAGGCTCTCCTTCCTTTTTGGGCTTCCACAACACAAAATCCAACGGGTCTTCTTTCTGCTCTGCACCGGACACTAACAGGGAACGGTTCCCTCCCTGTAGGTCATCCAGATTTTTATGGGACAGCTTTCCATATTCTTTAAAGCTTCTTGTGCGGAAATACACTGTGCCGTCCTGAGCCACATAGGCATGCCCTTTTTCTATCAACGTGCTTATCATATCAAGCATGCCCGGGATTTCCTCCGTAGCAAGAGGATGGGTGGTGGCAGGTTTTACATTTAATGCCTCCATGTCCTTTTTGCATTCTTCAATATAGCGCTTTGAAATTACGGAAGCATCCACTCCTTCTTCTATGGCTGCCTTTATGATTTTATCATCCACATCCGTAAAATTCGACACGTAATTTACTTCATAGCCTTTATGCTCCATATAACGGCGTACCGTATCAAATACGATCATGGGTCTTGCGTTGCCGATATGAATCAGGTTGTATACAGTAGGACCGCATACGTACATCCTCACCTTTCCCTCTTCAATCGGTACAAATTCTTCCTTGCGTTTGGAAAGTGTATTGTAGATTTTCATTTGGTTTCCTCCATCCTTCTCTATCTTTGCATTTATTTTTTTTCATCTTTGTTCTCTTCCCTTTTCTTCCATTCCCTCTTCAGCTCTTTTATTTCCCTTTCCAGTTCAATAATCCGGTTTGTCAGACAGGAATTGGCATATTGCAGGGCGGTAATATCCTCTTGCACCGGGTCTGGAAGAAACTGATCCAAATCCTCTCTTGGCAGCGCCTGATTATTGCGTTTGACCACTCTTCCCGGCACGCCCACTACCGTTGAATTTTCCGGCACTTCTTCCAACACTACGCTTCCTGCCCCTATTTTGGAATTATCTCCTACCCGAAAGGAGCCAAGCACCTTTGCCCCTGCGCTGATCATAACATTGTTGCCAATGGTGGGATGCCTCTTTCCCTGCTCCTTTCCTGTCCCTCCTAAGGTCACACCCTGGAACAGGGTTACATTATCTCCTACGATTGCTGTTTCTCCTATGATGACTCCGTTTCCGTGGTCGATAAAAAATCCCTTTCCGATTCTGGCTCCCGGATGGATTTCAATTCCGGTTTTTCTGACTCCCCGCTGGGAAATCCATCTTGCCAGAAAATAGTGCCTATTTTCATATAGTTTATGTGCTAACCTGTAATGAATCATTACTTTAAAGCTTGGATATAAAAATACTTCCATGGAGGAATGAATGGCAGGGTCCCGCTCCTTGATAATGGCAATTTCTTCTTTTATCCTTTTTATCATTCCCATAAAATCGCCTCCTTAACGAATTAACGGAATAAAAAAAAATCGCCTCTGACAAAGAGACGAAAATTTCCGCGGTTCCACTCTAATAAAGGATTGCTCCTTCCCTTAAGTCCTTAACGCGGAACACGTATCCCGCTACCAGATACAGAGGATGTTTCTTTCTGTCCCTTCACGGAATCAGCTCACAGATGCACTTCCATCCTGTTCTTATGAAGATTGCTTTCAGCCAATGGCAATCTCTCTCTATCATATTTCCAGCATGTACTCTTTCTGTTCACAGCCTTTTTCTTTTCTAATCTGTTTTTCTTCTTTATTTTACTATATTCAGAATACGGGAAGGTGTTCCATTTGTCAATAGGTTTGTTTGGCAGTTTCTATTGATTTTTGGAAGACGGACGCACCTCTTTTGCCGAGAACATGGTTATCTGAACTCTGGGCATGTTTCATGCAAAGGGAACAATCGCCATGATACAGATTATGCCCGTCATATACATAGCCATATAGATGGAATCCTTTTTTATCTTACGGATATGCCGCCTTTTGTTATCATACGATTTCATTGATATTCCCTTTGTCATACACGCACACTCCCTGCCACGCCTCTTCCAGTGCCGGATTGCCACAGCTTCCGGTAAAAATCTGTTTGGTAAGCTCTCCTATGGATGCTTTTATCCTGACTTTCATTTCCGTATTTTCCTTCACTGCAAGCCTGTCCGCCCTGCTATAGCCTTTGCCTGATTTCCACAGAAAAACGCCTTCATTAGCAGGAATATCCTTATCTTCGATTTCCAGAATCAGCTCTTTTTCTACCTGGCTCTCCAGCATGGACAGCATTGTCTCTGTATGCATGACCCTTGCCATGATCACAGGCTTTTTTCTCTCCTGCTCCAAAAAGAGCATTTCCACCAATGGCTTTTCTTCCTCTTCATAAAGCAGCTCCTGAAAAAAGGGAGCTTTTCCATCCAATGCGCAGACAGCATAGGCTGACAGCTTTTCCTGTCTTTCAAAAAGAAAAATGCCCCCCTTCTGGCTTTCCGTCTCCTTAATGAGCACTTTAAAATATTGCTCTGTATGGTTTAAGTAGAAATCGCACTGCTCCTCTGACACGGCTTGGGCAAATGAGGCCAGCTTTCCGATGTCGTTATCATTGGCTAACCGTATAGTGCATGATTCTCCCTGATTATCCTGAAGGGAAAGGCTCCGACTGTTATCATCTGCTAACCATACCAGCTTTTCTTCCGACAGCTTTCCTCCATGCAGGGAATATTCTTTTCTCTCATAAATATATTCAAAGGAAAAGGGCCTGTATATGTCCGGGTCCGCAGGCATTAAAAAGGCAAATGGCTCCTTCCGCTTATACAATTCCAAAAAAGCTTCACAAAGCAGCTTCCTCATACAGCCCTTATGCCTCCATGTTTCTTTCGTAGCGACTCCAACTATATAGGACACATTTCCTTCTTTTCGTTGAAGCGCTCTTAAAACTGCCTGATAAGGAGTCAGATGAAGCATGGAAATAATCTCTTCCCGGTCTTTTAATACAAAAGCCGTATTTTCCAATGCTTTATTGCTGTAATAGTAATCAACAAATTCCCTGCTGTCTTCCGAAAATACTTCTTCCCACAACTTTCTTGTTGACAATACTTCCGTTTTTTCCAATTTTTGTAATTTTAGTTTTTCCCATTCCATTTTCTGTAATTGGGAATCATATGTCTTCATGCTTCCTTCTTCCATTTCTATGCCTGATTTCCTTTCAAACTCCCACCTGCTTTCTATGGAAAACAGCTTTCTATTTGCTATGGGGACAGCCGCTGCAGCCTGTGCAGTCCTTTCCTGTCTGGTTGGTCACATCCTCTGCCACTAAGTTAATGGGGCTTGTGAGCATACAGATTGCCTGAGCTGAAATTCCTTCTCCCGTTCCGGTAAATCCAAGACCTTCTTCCGTAGTAGCCTTTACATTTACCTGTTCTGCCAGAATGCCTAAAGCGCCTGCGATATTTTGGCGCATCTGATCGATATAGGGACGCATCTTAGGCTTTTGTGCGATAATGGTGGCATCCACATTTTCTACATAAAACATATGCTCTGACAGCAGCTTTCCTACTTCTTCCAAAAGCTTTAAGCTGTCCGCACCCTTATAGGCTTCGTCTGTATCCGGAAAATGCTTTCCAATATCCCCTAAGGCTGCGGCGCCTAACAGGGCATCCATAATGGCATGTAAAAGCACGTCTGCATCAGAATGTCCTAAGAGGCCCTTTTCATAGGGAATTTCCACTCCGCCCATGATGAGCTTTCTTCCTTCTGCTAATTTGTGTACATCATATCCCATTCCTACCCGCATTGCGATTCTCCTCCATTTTGCTTTTTCATGGTTTTTTCTATAAGTATATCATATTTTGTTTCAGTATACACATAAGGATGTGGGAAAAATGGGGGAAAGGGGGTGATGGGAGGACGCAGGAGCCGGCAGAGCATATAGCAGCCTTATGGGCACGCTTTCGCTCTGCCGGCTCCTGCTGGGTATTGAAAAGGCCCTCTTTTCTTTGATTTTCTCTTAAAAAGTACTTGAAACATGGTTTTGACCACCCAATTATGAAGCGATTCCTGTCAGAGACAGAGCTTCATAATTGGGTGGTCAATAGCTGTTTTTTTATTTTCTTTTTCTTATGTTCCTGCTGGTCAAAAGACTGTTATTTCTTTATGGTTGCTTTAGAACCAACGCCTTTTGCTTTTAAAAGCTTCTTATAGGAAGCCAGTTTCTTTTTGGGGACCTTAATGGCTGCCTTGGCTGCAATGCCTCCAAATGCTTTGCTGCCCACCTTCTTGCTTGTAAGCTTGGTGGTCTTGATCGTCATCTTTTTCAGATTCTTACAGCCATAAAATGCCTTACTGCCTATCTTGCTCACTTTGGCAGGAATGGTAATGCCGGTCAGGCTGGTGCATTTATAAAAGGCCTTGCTGCCTATCTGGGTCAGATTTTTTGATAATGTTACTTTTTTAAGCTTGCTGCAGCCGTAAAATGCATTATTGCCGATTGTTTTGATATTGCTTCCCATTTTAATGGTGGAAAGTGTCTTGTTATTCTTGAATGCGCCGGCCTCAATAGATGTTACCTGATAGGTAATGCCATTTACCACAATGGTATTTGGTATCGTTACTGTTTTTCTCTGGCCTGTAGGGGCGGCAAAAGCTACCGTCTTTGTTGCAGCATCCGCCCGGGTGACTTTATAGGTTGCCTTTGATTCAGAGTCCGTCACAGGATCTCCTGCTTTCAGGCTGACTTGCGTAGTCTGACCAGTGCTTCCGGTCTTTGGAATTATTTCTGTCTTTGTCTCGTTCCGGCATTCTATGCAAGTATAAGTCCTGATGCCATCTTCCGTTGCAGTTGCCGGTTTCGTTACCGTTCCGCCATCCCATTTGTGGATATCGCCATAACTTCCGTATGGCTGGCCGCATCTTTCGCATACTGCCTGTGAGCGACAGGTTGCAATTCCCCCTGTATGCCCTAATGCCGGAACAATATTTACATCCAGCCTTTCACCACAAATGCTGCAATCAATGAACTGTTCTCCTGCCGTTGTACAGGTAGCTTCCTTCCTAACCGTGGGAGTGTTTTGTTTATGCCCCGTTTTGGGGATGACTTCCACATTCTTTATTTCCTCACAAGCGCTGCAATGGATGGACTGTTTTCCCTCTTTTGTACAAGTAGCTTCCTTATCAACCCTTGGAGCGCTTTCCCACTGATGTCCCGTTGCCCTTATCGTAATGCCCGGGGTTATAAGTGTCTTACAGTTAGTACAAATCTGATTCCCGCTATAGCCGTCTTCCGTACAGGTTGCATCTTTCACATCTTTTAACTGAATATATTCTGCATCATGTTGACAGTCGATACCGGTCAGCCGTACTGATACGGTTATTATATGATAATTCTCTTTATCCTCTCCACCATAGACAACTGTCACATCCATCGTCTGCTGATTTTCGATTACTCTATCCCTATCCGACTCCGACCATTCCCATCCGCGGCTTAACTGCAGATTATTCAATGGCCCTGCTGCTACCGTCATCTCCGCCTCTGGCGCACCTGCTGGTATCTCTGCCTTCTCTATCCTAAATTCCTTCTGTACGGTTCCGGTATAGTTGCCTGTTCCGGTGACGGTCACAGTGGCCGCTCCCGCATTTATATTGTTGCTGTACGTAATTTCATAGTCTTCTTCTTTTTTCAGCTCTGCTGCATGATCTATCACCGTTACGGATGGAATAACAGGGGTTCCGGAATAGGTATAAGTTCCGGTTATGGACACATTGCTATCTGTCAGCGTCTTAGGTTCTATGGTAAAAGTCAGCCTGTTGTTCGTCACTATTTTCCCGTCATAACTATTGATTCCCGTAACAATGGCTGTAGGCATCTGCCCTTCGGATGCCTGTGCCCTGCAGGCATTGATATTATTCAGATAAGATACTTTGTAATCCGTCCCTTTCGTCAAAGTCCTTTCGCCATCTTTTACAAGTATATCCGGTTCCTTGGGACTGCCATCGTAAATATATGCTGCGGACTCATCTACAAAGGAAATCCGAATATCCGTTTCAGGACCTGGTTCATTCTCTTCCACTGCACGAATGGATTTTTTCAAAGCCCTCACTGCCCGGTTAATCTCCACCTGAGTTGCTGCTGTGTCTTGACGAACAGCCTTTGCCTCATCCAGACAGTTTTTGAGCATCGACAGCCTTGCACTGCCGGGGTTTTCCTGCACTACCTGCTCCCCTTTTGCAATCTGCCCATTCAACCCACTCTTATCGATTTCCACCCTGCCGGTTCCTACCTCATGGTCCTGCCTGCTGAATGCACAATTCTTCCCGCTAAAAGCAGTCACTGTAATATCCACGCTGCCAGCAATGTCAGTAATATCATCCGTCTGGGTAGAGGTGTTATCTGCACCATCATTTACTATAAGGGAATAGCCCGTTGTTCCCTCAGCCAGTTCATACACAAACCAGCCTTCCGAGTCTTTCCTGCTCAGCTTCGTTCCCGGCCAGGAGCCTGCCAATGCAGCCGCATTATCTCCTTCTCCTTTCCACACATACACCGCAGGGCTGCTCCAGCCGTCTGCTTTTATGCGGATAACGGGATTTGACTTTAAGGAAATACATGCCCTCATGGCCGCTTCCAAATCTTCTTCCCCACTTTCATATACTTCTGGCTCATGGGCAGACTGAAGAAGCGCTGCATTCTCCCCAATTACCGTCTGCAAATCTTCCACTGCGGCAGAATCATAGTTAGCCGGGTCATTTTGTGCACTTGCAAGTCTTTCTTTTGCTCTGGCAAGGGCGTTTTCCAGCTTTTCTTTTGCCAAAGCCTCTTTTTCCATTACGGTAATGTTGACCTTCTTGGTTGACTGAGCCTTCCCATCACTTACTGTAAACGTAAGGGTATAGCTGCCCTTCACCGGCTTTTCCCATAAGAACACTCCAGTAGATGTATTAAATACTGCTCCATCCGGTATTCCAGCAAAAGTCATTGTCACCTTATCACCATCCGGATCGGAAACCGCAACGGTAAATGACAGGCTTTCTCCTGCTACAGCCTGGAAGGATTCCGCAACACTAATAACCGGTGCCTTATTTGCCGAAACATTGTTGGCTTCAAAGGTATCCTTTGGCACTGCCACCACTACGGATTTGCCCGGCACTTCCACGTTACCGCCCGTTTCTTTTATCTTTTCAAGCCCTGCTGTATTTCCATCCGCTATGATAATCCAGTTATTGGAACCAGTCAGATTCACTGTTGTATTTGATGTTGCATTGTTGATCAGCACTGCTATCCGATTCCATTCTCCGGACACATTATTCGTTTCATAAAATCCAATCAGTCCGTTTTCATCTTTGCTGATCCATGTCAGATTGTTATTGTTAGGGTTCCAATTATCGCCGCTGCGTGTAGTAATAGAGGTAAACCCTGAAAATGCCTTCCGGATGCTGATCATTCCCTGATAATATTTCTGAATGGCCGAATAGGTGCTTACCCTGTTCCAGTCAATTCTATTTACGGAATCCGGGGAAGCATAACTATTGTCATCACCGTTTTTGGTCCTTGCAAATTCTTCTCCTGCCTGCATGAATGCCCCGCCCTTGGAAACCAGAATCACGCTTCCTGCCATTTTGTTCATTTTTATCAGCCGTTCATCCATAGAGGAATAGTTTCTACCCACTCCTTCCGTAAGCTTATCCCACAGCGTCAGATTATCATGAGCTGACGTATAGCTTAAACTACAGTTGGAAGATTTGGACCAGAATGGCCGCCACATGCCCCATGTTCCACTGGTATATCCTACAGAGCCCATGATTCCGCCAAAGATATTGTTGGGCCATTTTTCTCCATCTTCCAGATATTTACCGGAAAAATAATTGTGCTGTACCAAGCCAATCGTTCCGTCAAATTTGTGCTCGCCCTTTATGGCATCCCGAATCTGGTCATTAAAATATCCGATGCCGTCATCCAGCTTGGATTCATTGGCCTTATGGGCGCTGTTTGAATCATAGTTGCCGTCACCTGTCCATCCTTCTCCATAAAGAACAATGGTATCTTCCCCAAACTTACTGTCCAGAGTGCTGCGAATCTGATTCATGGTAGTCACATCATGAATTCCCATCAGGTCAAACCGAAAGCCGTCCAGATTATATTCCTCTGCCCAATAGGAAACAGAATCCACCATGAATTTACGGAACATGGCGCTTTCGCTTCTGGTAGCATTGCCGCAGCCCGACTGATTATTATAGGACAAATCGCTGTTAATCTTATAATAATAATCCGGCATGATTTTATTAAAATTGGAATCCGCTGTATCATAGGTATGGTTATAAACCACATCCATGATTACCTTGATTCCTGCATCATGCAGTGCCTGAATCATTTCCTTCACTTCTGTAATGCGCACATTCCCATCGTAAGGGTCACTGGAATAAGAGCCCTCTGGTACATTGTAGTTTTTCGGGTCATATCCCCAGTTATAATTACTGTCCAGACTGGTAGAAACTCTTGTCTCATCCACCGATGCATAATCATACATAGGAAGAAGCTGCACATGGGTGACTCCAAGCTCCTTTAAATAGTTTACACAGGAAGCTATCCTGTCTTCTCCATTTACCGTGGTATCCTCTGTAAATGCCTTGTATTTTCCCCGGTTTTTCTGGGACACGCCGGAACTTGCATCAATGGAGAAATCCCTTATATGGACTTCCCATACAATGATATCGCTGAGCAGCGTCTTTTCTCTCTTGTAATTCCTGTCCCAATTGTCCGGGTCCGTACTATCCAAATCCACTACCATTGCCCTGTCGCCATTGACTCCTGCCGCTTTGGCATAAATATCCACCGCTTCATTGGTAGTGCCGTTGACCGTCACCTTATAAGTATAGTAAGTATTTACGATATTTCCTGTAATCGTAACGCTCCATACTCCCTTATCCCCTTTCGTCATAGGCACTTCTTCTATGACACTGCCGCCGTTTCCTTTTTCATACCTGCACAGCACAACAGAGGATGCCTCCGGCGTCCATACCTTGAAAGTGGTCTTCTCCGGTGTATACGTACATCCCAAATCATCACCTGCATAAGCATTCTGTGCATCGTAGTTGCTGTCAAAGGTGCGTTTTGCATATACGGTCCCTTCTCCCTTTTCTCCGTGAACCTCCAAAACCGGAGCCATGGGGAAAGAGGCAATCGTCAACGCACCTGCCAAAAAAATGCTTAATAGTTTACTTTTCAGCATTGATTTTTTCATTTTACTCTCCTTCTGCAAATATTTCCGCTATTGAAACAAATGCTGCCCATCCGGTTGGATGGGCAGCATCACATTTTTCATGTGTTCTTTTCTGACAGCCCTGCCACCCAAAAACACTACTATTTTTTAATTTTCGCTTTCGAGCCAACGCCCCTTGCCTTTAAAATCTTTTTATAGGAAGTCAAGTTCTTCTTTGGAACCTTAATAGTTGCCTTAGCTGCAATACCCTTGAATGCCTGGCTTCCAACCTTTTTGCTTGTAAGCTTGCTGGTCTTGATGGTAATCGTTTTCAGCTTCTTGCAGCCATAAAATGCTTTGCTTCCTATCTTACTTACTTTGGAAGGAATGGTAATGCTTGTGAGCTTCGTACATTTATAAAATGCTTTGCTGCCAATTGTATTCAAGTTATTGGAGAAGGTCACTTTCTTTAGATTCGTACAGCCATAAAATGTATTGCTGCCGATAGTTTTCACATAGCTTCCCAATTTCACGGTTTGTATCGTCTTGTTGTTCTTAAATGCATTATTCGCAACAGACGTTACCTGATAGGCAGTACCGTTTATGGTGATTTCATTTGGTATTTTTACCGTTTTTAAGGAGCCAACCGATAACGTGAATTCTACCGTTCTTGCAGAGGCATCCGCTCTTGTAATCTTATACTTTGCCTTTGAAGCGGTATCCGTTACGGAATCTCCGGCTTTCAGACTGCCGCCTGTTGCTGTACCACTGCCCAGCTTTGGAATCACCTCTGTTTTTGTTTCTATTTTACATTCCATACAGGTATAGGTTCTGATACCATCCTCTGTTGCCGTTGGTGCCTTTGTAACTTTTCCGGCATCCCATGTATGAACATTTCCAAAGCTTCCATAAGGCTCTTTGCACCTGTCACATATTGCCTGTGAGCTGCAGGTTGCTTTTCCGCCTGTATGTCCCAATGCCGGAACGATGCTCTTATCCTTGGTGGCATCGCATCTGCTGCAGTGTACGGACTTGCTTCCAGCCATAGTACAGGTAGCTGCTTTATCAATGCGCGGAGCATTCTCCCAAATATGTCCGGTTGCCGGTATGGTTCTTCCGGTTTCAATCTTTGTTTGACAGATCGTACAAATCTTGTCTCCGCTATAGCCTGCTTCCGTACAGGTTGCCACTATGGCACCTTCTATCCGATGTCTGGAGATATCCTCATGCTTACAGTTAATGCCGGTAATCTTAACCGCCACCGTAATGGTATTATAGTTATTCCTGTCATCTCCGGTATAATCAGCAGTTACATAAGCCGTCTGGCCCTCTGTTAGCTCCACATCCCGCCAGAACTCTGACCATTGCCAGCCGCTGCTTAAATACACCTCTCTTAATGGGCGTCCAATCGCTACTGTCATCTGGCTTTCCGGCGCACCTGCAGGCATTTCTGCTTTCTCTATTTTAAATTCTTTTTGCACTGTTCCTGTATAATTTGCAATTCCTTTTACGGTTACCGTTGCATTGCCTGCATTTATATTGTTGCTGCAGTTGATTTCGTAATCCGTATCTTTTGTAAGAAGTATTCCTCCATTCATGACCCTTACGGAAGGAGTAATAGCGCTGCCGGTGTAAGTATAGGTTCCGATTATGGATACATCGCTATTTGTCAATGTCCTTGGCGCAATGGTAAAGGTCAGATTTTCTGCTATCTTTCCGGTATAATTGCCAATTCCTGTAACCATTACCGTTGGCGCAGCAGTCTGTGAATCTCCATTGCAGGCATTCACATTGTTCATATAACGCACTATATAATCCGTTTCCTTTCTCAAGACCGTACTGCCTGCTTTTACGATTACCTCCGGTTTCTTTTCCGTACCGTCATATGTATAGAGCATTCCTTCATTTGCAAAGGAAACGCTGATATTTCCCGGAATAGGCGGATCTTCTTCCTGTTCATTAGGATCCACTGTTTTGACATACCCTGTGTTGTCATAATACCCATTTACCACTGCATTCAAATCAGCCGTCTGGTTACCTGCATCGGAACCAGCGGTTTTATCGGTAAAGAGAACGTTTAAATCCGATACCGACTTTCCTTCTGGCAGCTTTATGCCATAAATTCCCGCACTTTCACTTACAAGCTGCATCTCCTGACCAGGCCAGCCATTATTCCATTCAGGACTATCTGTCCAAAAATATGCCTTGACCGAACCCCAGCCGGAAGGCTTCTCAAAGTAAACCGCATCCCCGTCTAAGTATGCAATCTTCGGTCCCTTTACATTGATTACCGCTTCTGCGGACTTGCCAAAATATGCGGTTTCAACCGTTATGATGGCGCTTCCCTGCTTCAATGCCTTAACCAGTCCTTTTTGATCCACTGTTGCCACCTGTGTATTACTGGATTTCCATGTAAGGGCAGTGTATTTAGGGTCTGCATTTGATGGCATCACGGAAGCCGTCAGCTGCAATGTCTCACCTGCATTCACGCTGGCTGCCTGAGGATTCACCGTCACTGCCGTCACCTTGACTCCCGAAGCTGCTACCGTTATATTTGCAGTTGCCGTAAGACCGTTTGAGGTCTTTGCCGTTATGATGGCAGTCCCTTCATTTACAGCGGTAACCATCCCCTTACTATTTACTGTTGCCACTGTTTTATTACTGGATGACCATGTCACTCTTTTATTGGTGGCATTGGATGGTGAAATCGTTGCGGTAAATGTTACAGTTCCTCCAATATCCAAACTTGCAGAGTTTCTATCAAGCGTAATGCCTGTTGCCGGTATGGATTCACTTCCTCCCTGCCCTTTTGGTACCGGTGATGTAGCTGCCACCGTATCCGTTCCTCCTGACATAAACTGACTCTTTCCGTCAATCATGCCAAGAAACGGGGTCTTGTCACCTGTATCCAATACATATACACGTAAATCTCCCTGCCCCTTAATGCCGGAAGTGGCAAGGGTGCCGTTTGATACGTTTGCTTCTGCACCGGTAATGGCATCTACATACCTGCCATTTGGAATCCCTGTAAAGGTCGCATCACCGGATATGGCAACCAGAACAAAGCTGTCCGTATCTGCATCTGTATAACGTCTCTTAAATGACATGCCTCCATTGCATCCCTCTGTGGAATACTGTCCTTTCCGAAGGGCCGGAATGCAGGCACGCAGTCTGTTGAGCCTTTGGATATGAAGGGATAATGGATTGTTCAAGGTAGCTGCCATTGCTCCTGATGCACCATTATATCTGCCAAAGTCCGTCACATTGACGTTTCCTTCAATATAATCTCCAAAATAAGCCCTGCCGGTTTCTGACAATGCCTTGGTCGCTCCGGCATCGATTACTTTACCCTTTTGAAATTCAACCTCGCTTCCATAGTAAATACATGGAATTCCCCGGAAGGTAAACATTAAACTCAGATTTTCCGCCCACTGCTCGGTGGTACCCGCAAACCGCTGGTTTTCCGGCGCTCCATCCGGCGCATAATCATGGGAATCCACATAGGTCACATTAAATGTGGCATCATTGTAATACTGGTCATTTCCAACTGCAACACCAAATGCATCATATGCACTGTTAAAGTTCCAGTGCATTGGAAAATCAATCACATTCAATCCTGACGCCTGGCTATAATCCGGTGTATGATATTCATTTCCACGCAGCTTGGCATTATCGCTTGTAGGCTCATTATTCTTGGTCATGTTGTCCTCATAAGCCTGGGCTACCGATGCTGTATTGGTAGCTATTGCCTCTTTTGTTTCACTGTCATTCCATGCATATGTTTTTCTTTCCTTCCATGTGTAGAAAGGGGTGGAAATTGCCGGATTATCACGGTTCCACACATCACGGACACGGGTACATACTTCACCAAACATATAGAAGTTTCCTTCTCCCGTCGTTCCATGTGTCTGATTATACACTTCATTTAACTGTGAAATAAGCGCATTGTTAAATGTCAGTCGGGATATATGCTTTACTGTATCCACCCGGAATGCATCTACCCCCATCTCAATATAGCTGCCATATGCATCCACCAGATAATGATAGACAACCGGATTTTCTGTATTTAAATCAATGCAGTCCCCTGCAATAGAAGTCGTCTGTTCCTGATAAGTTTCCCAGCTCTGAATATAACCATTGTGGTGATATATATCATTGGTGTCAAAAACAGCATCCATCAGCAACTTTTCCCTGACGTTAAACTGATTGGTTGGCAATAAATCTACATATCTGGATTTGCCATAATTTTGTGCGGCAGTGTCCCACCCGTAATTATAATTGATTTTCATGCTGGCATCACAATCCGATAAATCCTTTGTATAATCCTTTGATGCAATTGGCAGCAGGTTCTCTTCTCCCCAGTTTCCGGTATGGTTAAATACAACATCCTGAATAATCTTCATGCCTCTTTCGTGCACCGCATCAATCAAATCTTCATATGTACAATCATTGGATTCATACCTTGGGTCCACATTTGAAAAATTGATGGCATGATAACCATGATAATCATATCCACTGGCATTTTCTACAACCGGCGTGATCCAGATTGCTGTAAAGCCTAATGCTTTGATGTAATCCAGCTTTTCAATCAGTCCCTTAAAGTCTCCCCTCCAGGGCGGATCATTTGTATTCAGGCTCTGTGCATCCCAGCACTGTACATTATTTGAAGAATCTCCATCATAAAATCTTGTAGTCATGACAAAATAAATTGTCTCATCCCGAAAGTCATTCATATTCATAGCGCTGCCGGTATTATAATAAATACCTGAGCTGCTATCTTCATCCTGTACAAGAATCGGATCCTCTGCTGCAGTTCCGGCTTTCTTAAGAACGTCTTCCGCACCTTCATCTATATAGATTCCACTGTTTTCCGATACTGATGCTTCTTCTAATTCATCCGCTGCTTCATAATCCGCTTCAGTAGCATTTACCACACCCGAAAGATCGTAAGCAGAACCGTTCACCAGCATAGCTGCTGCCAAAAAAATGCTGAACCACTGCTTTATTCCATTCTTCCTCATTGCAAACCTCCTTTTTACACGACCCCAGATAAAGTATCATTTCCACGAACAACGGGAGGGACCTTTCCCTCCCGGTCGTAATAACATGTTATTATTTTTTAATTTTTGCCTTGGAACCCACGCCTCTTGCTTTCAAAATCTTTTTATAAGCAGACAGCTTCTTTTTGGGAACCTTTATGGTAGCCTTGGATGCAATGCCCTTAAATGCCTGACTTCCAACCTTTGACTTGGTCAGCTTGCTTGTTTTAATTGTAATCGTCTTCAAGCTCTTGCAGCCGTAGAAAGCTTTGCTTCCAATCTTATTGACTTTGGAAGGAATGGTAATGCTTGTAAGCTTGGTACATTTATAAAATGCATTGTTCCCGATTGTGGTAGTATTGGCGGAAAGTGTTACCTTCTTTAACTTACTGCAGCCATAAAATGCATTTTTTCCAATTGTTTTTACATTACTTCCTATTTTTACGGTCTGAACCATCTTGTTGTTTTTAAAGGCGCCTGCTGCAACGGCTGTTACCTGATAAGTGGTACCTTTCGCAACAATCTTATTTGGTATGGTCACAGTTTTTGCCGTGCCGAGAGGCAGTACGAATTCTACCGTCTTTACCGAAGAAGTTGCCTTAGTGACCTTGTAAACTGCTTTTGATGCAGTGTCCATAACAGGCTCTCCCACTTGCAGGTTTTCACTAGGTGCAGGATTGCTGCTGCTTCCAGTCTTTGGAATTACTTCCGTTCTTGTGGCTATCTTACATACAGTGCAAGTATATGTTCTCACGCCATCTGTTGTTGCTGTAGCCGCTTTTGTCACTTTTCCTGCGTCCCATGTATGGCTTGTTTTTGCAATAGGCTTTCCGGAAGAAATCGTGGTATTACAATCTGCACATACAACATCTCCCGTATATCCAGCCTGCTGGCAATTTGCATCTTTTTTGTTGCGGACAACTATGTTGACATGATTTGTTTCATCAAACTCGCCATATTTTTCCCCACATCTTTCACATTCTGCCTGTGAAGTACAGGTTGCTGTTCCTCCGATGTGTCCTAATGCAGGAATCTCTGCGCCGGTACTTATCTTTGTATGACATTCCTTGCAAATAACCTCACTTCGTCCGGCCTGGGTACAGGTTGGCGCTTTGGTTACTATCGTCTCCTTGTCGGTACCCTCATGATTACAGGAAATTCCAGTCAGCTTCACAGTCACAGTTGTAGTTTTGTAATTTTCCTTATCATCTCCGTTATAAACGGCGGTTACCGTTATGGACTGCCCCGTCTGAATCTCTTTATTCTTATCATTCTCTGACCATTCCCAGCCTGCATTTAAAGTCAGGTCGGTTACCGAGCCGGCATTTGCATTCATTGTGCTATTTGGAGCGCCATTGGGTATCTCTGCCTTTTCTATCGTATAGGTCATAACCTTACTTGTTATTTTTGCGGCATAATCGCCTTTTCCTATTACAATGACCGTCGGAGCATTCTGTGAATCCTTATTCCCAGCATTGACATAGTTATAGTATAACAGGCTGTAATCTCTATCCTTTACTAAAGTCTTTGTGCCATCCTTTACGATTACATCCGGCTTCTTTGCCGTTCCGTCATAAATATATCTGGCTCCCTGGTCTGCAAAGGAAATGGTAATGTTTGTGGGCTCAATCGGTTCGTCTCCGTCTTTTTCAATCACATATGCCTTCTGACTTGATACGGTATTTCCGCTTGCATCCGTAACTGTAACCTTTATCGTATGGCTTCCTGCTGACGGTCTCCATATGTAAGTATCCTGCGCAGATTTTCCCTGCACGCTTGCTCCGTCTACGAAAAATTCATATGTATAAGCAGACTTTCCACCGCTGGCAATTGCTTTTAATGTTAAGCTGGTACTGCTTAACTGTGGTGAAGACCTGTCAGCACCAAAGTTTACCGTAAGACCTGTTACCGGCTCTGGAGTCGGGTTCGGATTCGGATTTGGTGTTGGATTTGGCGTTGGATTTGGCGTTGGAACCGGGTTCGGGTTCGGATTATCAGAAGCAATTCCAATTCTTGCAAAAGAACAGGTTATATAATCTTCATCTGATTTTTCAAAGCTATTGATTGGCTGTGATTGTGTATCCTCCTGATCCGCATTATCATTCATGGAGCCGTCATATGGCAGACAGTCCATTGCAGATTTGCCAAATGTGGCTACAAGCAGCACACCTATTCCGTATTGCTTTACGTCACTCTTTGTAATACCAAGCTCCTCATAAGGAATTGACAATTCATAAAAGAAATCCATGCCTGCACTATTGTGACCTTTTGTATTAAAATCCACCCATGCTGCCGAATTATTATATATATCACCTACCACACGTCCGTTGTATGAGCCATAAGCACCATCGATTCCTTTCACAGTCTGACTTAAAATGCCTTTTCCATAACCCATTTTAATATTGGATTTGGTTGCTCCTGTACCCGGTCCTAACAATTCATTTGGATTTAAACCACTACTATTACCGCCATATACAAATGGCCCGTTTCCACCTTTTGTATTGATAGATATTAATCTATTGAATCTATTTTCAATCGTCATTCCGGAATCCCATATGGTACCTCCTGTTGTAAGTGCGCCTTTGTTTCCCACTGCATCGCTCTTTCCTGTATCTATTGCAATAAAGAAGGGAAGTTCCTGAGTCTGCCAAAGTATGCCTTGCGAAAGAGGAAAATCGTCACCTGGAGCAACAACATCCTGTACATTCGTCATTTCCCACATCAGATAAACATTATTGTCATCATAAGCTCCATAAAGTGCATACAAATCAATCGGAAGCTCATGCATAGAACCAGTACGATATACTCTCGGATCATCATTAGCCGCTCCCTGGGCAATCAACATGGAACTGTTCCAGTCTGATATATTGCCATCTACACTAATCGTCTTTTCAACGCCTACTCCAGTCTTGTTTGTGGAATATTGAGAAGCCAGCGTGCCGGATGCACCAGAACGCACTGTCTCCTCTGACTGTCCTAAAGCTGCCCTTGGTATATCGTTTTCTGTTTCATTTGCAACATCTCCGATGAATTTCTTGTTGTATGTAAAGGTCCTGTTTATCGTATTATTTCCGTCTGTTGCAGTTACCTTTACGGTTACATCCCGATCTGCAATTTTTCCCTGTCCGATTACTACCTTTGCACTATTCGTAAATGTCTTAACAGGTCCGTCATCCACGGAATAAGTGGCTGATGTGGCATTCTTGGCAGTTAAGGTAATGGTATAAGTTTCCGTCTCAAAAGTGGCACCATCTGCAAGGGAGGAAATCACATCCAATCCATTTACCACTTCCTCATATACATAGGTAACGGTAATGTCTGCCGCTGTAAACTTTCCACTAGCATTAGAAGGCGTCTGTTTTAATGTATATCCTGCAACGGAAGCTGCTGATGCAGTATAAGTATCTCCTACCTTTCCCCTTAATGTCACTTCCGATGCAACAGAATTTCCCTGTGCATCCACATATTTCACTATAACTCTTCCTTCTGTTACAGGCGGTGTATATACCTGCCAGCTTCCATCCTTATACAGATAGGAGCCATCTGTCTCAAACAACAATCCTTTTTCACCATCTGCCGGATATCTGTTTGTATCGCTGCTAAAGAATATGACTCTTGGCTTTTCTATATCTTCCGGTATCTCATAAACATAATATCCCGTAACAGAGTCCTTCGTCATTACCACACCTGGAAATTCGCCATTATTCTTGTTTTCTGTAGCGGAATCATATGCATAACATTTTACCGGTTCACTCCAGCCCGAAGGCAGTGAAAGATATGCTTTATTTACTACTTTATCCACCTTGGTAAAGGTGTAAGACTTTGTCTCTGTTTGAGAACCAGCTGTGGCTGTAAGTGTAATGATAACACTAGCACCAACTGCCATATCGCTTCCTATGGTAATCTGAGTGGAAGAAGTATAGGTTGTTGCAGCTCCACTGCCAATTTTGTAGGTACCGCTTGTGGCATTGAGTAATCCGATTGTAAGAGTCAATGTATCGTTAAAGCTTCCGCCTTCTTTGGAAATAGTTGGCTTTGGTTTCGTTTCGATAGGCTGTGCATTGTAAATAGCCGCTACCCCACCGCTGCCGATGTTTCCTGTTAACGTTTTATTGCTTACGGTAAAAGTACTCTTTGTTACCTGGTCCACATAAGTACCATCTTCCATTTTATTCACTGGAATACTGACATACTTAGAACCCCTGCTAAAGTTTACAAGTACAACGCCTGTCGTCCCTCTTTCAACCACAAGAACATTATTGCTTGTTGTTACATACTCTGTTGTTCCTGCAAATTGATTATGAAATTTATTTACAGCTGCAATACGGCTGTCTTGATACATACTAGTATGCTGTCCAAGCGCAAGACCCTTCCATACTCTTCCCTGTTGAGATGTTGGACGAGAAAAATATAATGCCGGTGAGGTTCTTGCCGCTACCGCACACCATGCAAGCGCCATCTCTTCCTCACTAAAATTTTCATCTGTCATTTCTCCATAATCGCCCGCATATGTATCATGGGATTCATTCCAGAGTACCCATTCATTCCCATTGCTGCCAAATATGTCATTATTTGTAAATTTAGCATAGTCCGCATTTTTATTTTTTATACCTTCACAGAGAGTATTCGCATACACGTTATTTGTCACCCTTATATAAGGTGTGTACTTCTGCATATCAGAATAGTTGCCCGGTCCCGCCGTATTCAGTATCTCACCATACAAGAATACATTCGGATCCTTTGCCTGCGTCTTAGTTTTTATCTTTGCCCAGAACTGACTGCCAAATCCCGAATCTGAAGGTGTCTCAATATGCTTTGCAGCATCAAAACGGAAGCCGTCCGCACCGCATTCCTGTGCGTCAAGCAAAAAAGCAACAATAATATCTTGCAACTGTTCATTACCTGTATTTAAATCCGGCATACCTATCTGCCCGTTTGTCATCTGCCATCTGTCGCCATCACTCGAGCCAGCCTTATCATTCGGATAATGCCAGTATGAATCATTATCACGAATACTTGACGGTATCTGATTGCTGCGATCCTCTTTGGAATTGTAATTTCCATCTGGATAACTGGCTGGTCCCTGCGTATTTGCCAAATGGTTTGCCACTACATCCACCACAATCTTAATACCATATTTATCTGCCTCTGTACATAAGTCGATAAATTGCTGCCTTGTTCCCAATTTATTGATATTTCCGTTATTATTGGAACATACAGCAAAATCTACAGGCTGATAAAATTTCCACCACTCACCGGTATTTGCCACGTTACTACCATCTTTATTCGGTTGGATTGGCGATGTCTGTACTGCTGTAAAACCTGCCTCCGCAATCTTTGGCAGTTCACTTTTAATCTGTTCAAAACTCCAGTCCCATGCGTGTAATATAACACCATCTTTAATGTTATCACAAAGCCCGTAGTCACCTGCACCTGCATAAGGCACATCTTCTACTGTTTCTTCACCCAGCAGATCATCTTCTGCTATCACATCCGAATATGCGGCATCGTCATTTACCGTCTCATCCACATAAATCAGACCGCTTTCGGATACTGATGTGTCTGTCGTCTCATAATCTGCCGCCGTAGCATTTACTACGACTGGAAAACCATAAGCCGAACTGCTAAATACCATAATTGCTGCCAAAAAGGCACTTAGCCATCGTTTCATTACTCTTTTCTTCATAAAATACCTCCTATTTCTGCACATTTGGCAACCCCGTTAAATATTAGACATTCTGCAATATTCCTAATATTACCAATGTACTTATGAAAACAATAGTACTTTTTTTGTACAAGGTCAATACTTTAATTGAAAATGTGATTTTTTTGTGAAAATGTTACATTTATTGCTTTCGTTTTTTATGTATTTTTCATATCTTCGTATGACTTAATTCGATTTCTAATTACAAGTTTTGTCGAAAAGGGGAAAATAAAAAATTTGTGTTAAGAAAATAGTAGATGAGTGTATGCAGCACGAAAAGAAAAAGCTTCAAATCTGCTGAAACAAATTTGAAGCATATAGTAGCGAGAGGGGGATTTGAACCCTCGACACTACGGGTATGAACCGTATGCTCTAGCCAACTGAGCTATCTCGCCATAAATAAATATAAAAGAAAAAGTGGGACCTACAGGGCTCGAACCTGTGACCCTCTGCTTGTAAGGCAGATGCTCTCCCAGCTGAGCTAAGATCCCACAGGAAACGGGCTGTCCTATCTTCAACCCGCTTTGCTAGTATACAATTTTTTTAAGGTGTTTGTCAAGATAATATTTGCAATTTCCAGAAATTTTTTATAACGGCAGCTTTTACTTGGGAAACCCCGCAAAATATTTCATACTATATCACATAAAAATCTGCTCTCTCCTGCTGCCATTCCACCAAATCTGCCAATGTTATCCGATCCACCACATCGGAAATGGCATCATTTAATTTCTGCCACAAAAGCAGCGTAGCGCATTGCTCCTGTCTTGGGCATTCATTTGGCTCGTTTTCCAGACAGCTTACCGGTGCAAGGCTTCCTTCTGTAAGGCGCAGGATAGCGCCTACCGTATATTGCTCCGGTGCCTTTGCAAGCCGATAGCCTCCCTGTGGTCCCCTTATGCTTTTTACCATTCCTGCCTTATTTAACACAGATACGATTTGTTCCAGATACTTATCTGATATATCCTGCCGGATAGAGATTTCTTTAATCCGTATTGGTTCCCCCGTATCATGTAAGGCTAAATCCAGCATCAATCGCAATGCATATCTTCCTTTTGTTGAAATTTTCATGACCATTCCCCGCCTTTTGTATTTCCTTCATTACAACTGCAGCCAATTGTCTGGCATTACTGCATCACTGTATATATAAGTAATCATACACTTTCAGTAGGAATTCGTCAATTACATTCTCTCAGGCGCTTCAAAGCCCAGTACCTGGATACAGGTCTCCAATACAGCCAGCGTCAATTTAATCAACGCAATAAAGCCTGCCTTTACCTGTTCATCCTCCTGGGTCAGTATCTTTGTCTCATGGTAAAAACGATTAAAGGCATTTGCAAGGTCATAAATATAGGCGCACACCTTATGGGGAGCCAGCTCTTCATAGGCAGCCTCCATCATGCTTGTGAATTTGGTCAGGGCAAGCATCAAATCCTTCTGGGAAGGGCTTAAGCTGTCCTGCAATGCCACTGTCTCAGGATTCCCTCCCTGCTCCTTATATTTTGCAAGAATGGACTTGATCCGCACCATGGTATAAAGAATATACGGGCCGGTATCTCCTTCAAAGGAAGTAAACCTGTCCACATCAAAAATATAATCCTTGCTTGCCTGATTGGACAAATCTCCATATTTTACCGCAGAAAGCGCAACTATTTTTGCAGTTTTCCTAGCTTCCTCTTCTTCCACCTCATGGTTATCGGTAATCTTTTTAAACATCTGTTCATTGATGTCGGAAATCAGACTTTCCAAGCGCATGACACCGCCATCCCTTGTCTTAAAGGGCTTTCCGTCCTTACCGTTCATGGTACCAAATCCTAAAAATCTTAAATCGGTATCCCCTTCTACCAGCTTTGTTTTTTTAGCGCATCGGAATACTTGTTCAAAGTACAGCTCCTGTCTTTTATCCACCACATAGATAAGCTGATCCGGATGGATTTCTTCCATCCTTTCCATAATAGTTGCCAGGTCCGTAGTATTATATAAGGAAGCGCCGTCAGACTTTAAAATCATGCAGGGCGGAATTTCCTTGGTATCCGTTTCTTCCTTTACATCTACCACCAGAGCTCCTTCCGACTCATGGGCATAACCCTCTTTCTTCATATATTCCACCATGCCCGGAATTCTGTCATGGACATCGGATTCCCCTTTCCAAAGGTCAAAGTCCACATTCAGATTGGCATAATTCTTTTTCAAATCCGACACCGATACCTGGATGATATGGTTCCAAAGAGCCCTATGCCCTCTGACACCGTTTTGCAGCTTGTAGGTGTCTTCCATGGCACGTTCCTTATAAGCCTTATCCTCCTTGGATTTTCCGCTGGCTGTGGGGTAGATTTCCTCAAGCTCAGAAATGGTAAAGGGCGGCTCCTTTGGATATTCTCCCGTGTAAGCCTCATCGAAATAAACCAGCTCCGGCTGTCTCTCCTTTAATTCGGTAATGATCAGCCCCATTTGAAGCCCCCAGTCTCCCAAATGAATGTCGCCGATGACTTCATGACCCACGTAACGGGCAATGCGCTTAACGCTCTCCCCGATAATGGCAGAACGCAGATGCCCTACATGAAGGGGCTTTGCCACATTTGGCCCACCGTAATCAATGACGATTTTCTTCACCTTTTCCGGCTTCTTAAGACCGAATTTGTCGCTTGCTTCCATTTCCTTTAAGTAAGCTGTCACAAACCCTTCTTTTACCTTTAGGTTCAAAAAGCCCGGCATAACGGCAGTTACCTCTGAAAATATCTGGCTGTCTGTGAGTTTTTCCGCCACTTCATTTGCTATCATAATAGGCGCCTTTTTATAGGTTTTTGCGCCCGCCATAGCCCCGTTGCACTGGTATTCACAAAGATCGGGACGATTGGAAAGGGATACCTTTCCAAGCTCTCTGTCATAGCCTGCTTCTTCAAATGCTTTTTTCATTTCTTCTGAAATCAGATCCAGTATTTTTTTCATGAATTTTATTCTTCCTTTCCTTTATTCCTTTGTCTGTCTCGTTTAGAAAATACACAGCCGCAGTAATCCTGCCTGTATAAATCATATTCCCCGGACAGCAAGACGGACTTCTTATACCCATCCTTTTTCTTAAAATCGGAGGGGAGGTATGAAATCCCATATTCCTCTCCCAGCCTTTCTCCAATCTCATTGAGCCACACGGCATTTTTCATGGGGCTTATGGACAATGTGGTGGTAAAATAGTCAAAGCCCTGCTCTTTTCCGTAAAGGGCTGCTTCCCTTAAGCGCATTTCATAGCACAGATAGCAGCGCTCTCCCCCTTCCCTGTCAGCCTCATGTCCTTTTACAAGCCCGAAAAAGCTTTCCGGTCTGTAATCCCCTTCCTGAAAAGAAATCGGAAAGACACTTCCCTTTTCTAAGCTGCCATCTTCCCCGGCTTCCTCATTGAGCCTGAAAATAAACCGCTTCTGCTCCTCCACCCGTTTTTTGTATTCTGCATCCTCTGTAATATTAGGATTATAGTAAAAAACGGTGATCTTAAAAAACTCCCGCAGACAGTTAAGAACATAGCTGCTGCATGGCGCGCAGCAGCTATGTAAAAAGAGGCTTTTTCCCCGTTCACTATTCTGTTGTAGTATCTTCTCCATCATCATCTGATAATTCAATATGATCACCAAAATATTTTTCTAAAAATACGGCCATGGAAAGAGGCTTGGAATAATAATAGCCCTGTACATATTTACAGCCAAGCTTTCCTAACAGCTCTACCTGTTCCTTCGTTTCCACGCCTTCACAAAGCACCCGGATATCCAGCCCTTCCGCCATCTCAATGATTTTCTGTAAAATCCACGTGCTGGACGTAGAGGTTACGGACTCGCTGAAAAATTCCCTGTCAATTTTCAGCACGTCAAAGGGAACATCCTTTAACAGATTCAGGGAGGAATAACCGGAACCGAAGTCATCCATGGAAAGGAGCACTTCCTTTCCTTTCAGCTTCTGGATAATGGTAAGCATCTTATCACGCTCTTCAAAAAATACCGTCTCCGTCACTTCCAGCTCCACCATATTGCTTGGAACCTGATACTGCTTCAATACCTCTTCCACATGCTTCACATATCTGGGATTATCCCAAAGCCTTCTGGACTGATTTACGGAAACCGGAAAAACAGGCATACCCGCTTTTTGCAGGTTATGAAGCATACGGCAGACATTTGTCAGCATATAAAAATCCAGCTTTTCAATAAAACCATTTTTTTCAAATACCGGTATGAACTGATCCGGATAAACAACGGTTCCATCCGGTTTGATCCAGCGCACCAGCGCTTCCGCTCCATAGAGCTCATCTTTTTCAATATTCCACTTGGGCTGGAGATACAGCTTGAATTCTCCATCCATAAGAGCCTTATCCATATCCGATTCAATTTTATCTGCCATGCGCATATCATTGATGATTTTATCACTGTAGAATGATAGCAGCTCTTTTTCATTTCCTATCAGTGACTTTCTTGCCACATTTGCCCGGTCAAGAATCTGGTCAATGTCCCTGTCGTCATTGCGGATCTGGTAAATTCCACATTTCAGCCTGATGGGATAACTGATTCCCGTTTCAATAGCACGGATATTGATGTTATCCGTAAATACCTGTATTTTTGTTTTATAATCATCCTTACTCTTTAAGAGCACTACAAATTGATCGGAATTCATGCGGACACACAATTCTTTATCCTGAAATGCCTTCTTTCCTTCCATGGAAACGATAGTCAACAGATCATCGGCCTTTGAATGTCCATATGCTTCATTGATATAACGGAAATTCAATATATCGAACCTTACTACTGCGAAATTGGTTCTCTTACTTTCAGCAAGAAGCCTTCCTGCCTTTTCTTTAAAATAATTCAGGTTCTTTCCTTTTGTAATCGGGTCCTCATAGGCCAGCTTCTCAATGGTATTGATATTCCTCCTAAGACAGAACCACACATAAATAAGCAGGCAGAACATAGCACTCACAATGATCAGAACTGCGGCAACGCTTCGATAGAGTACCGGATAAACCCTCTCATTGAACACCGTTTCCCGATAGCAGTGGAACAAATAGAACTTCTCCACCCCTTGTATTTGCTGACTGGTGGCATACAGATTTCCACTTTCAGTGGATAAGGTAATCCTGCTGGTCGTATAATTATTCAGATCCCTCTGCATGGAATCGATTGCTTCCACATTGCTTTTTCCTTTTAAGTCGGTTCCTCTTAACAGGTCGAATATATTTTCCTCATCTTCCGACTTTATATCAAATTCCCTGGTCTGGCTTACCAGTATTTCACCACTCATGCCTATGAGAAAGGTGTCCCCGATTTCGTTTAAATACTCAAAGGCATATCCCTTGAGCATATTCGTCATGGGCTGGAGGCCTACCACTTCGCCCAGCTTTTCTCCTTCAAAAATAACCGGTACCACATACATGGCAGTGCCCACACCATCTCCTAAGTCATAGTCATTGAACACCATTATTCTTTTTTCCATCACATCCAGCATTTCTATAGGTTCTTCGCCCCTCTGCTTCCTACCTCCGTCTGCATAATAAGTGGTCCCATTGTTGTCAATAAATACAACCAGTGAAAAATCATTGATATTCTGATATTCGCCAAGCACAAAGAAAATCAATTCCTCATCCGGCTTTTTCCCGCCTTTTGTCATAACGGAAACGGCCTGTTCCAGTGTTTCCATGGAATGATTCATATGTTCGGACATATTTTCCGTAGAAACCATTAAATGTTCCTCTATGTTTTGTGTTCTTTCCTCTTCAAAATTTTTCTTTACATCGACAACGTGTAAGATACATATTATGGTACAGATAAGAAGAGCAACAGATCCTATAGTAATCACACGGCCAAGAAACTGTTTCTTGGCCAGCTCTTTCCTAACATGAAACATATACTCTTTTCCTTATCATTCAAACCTGTTTATATGGCTGCTATATCAATTAACGAAAGATTCTGTACATCTGTATTTTCAAGGCTGGTCAACAGCGCATTGGCAGTGTCCAGACTTGTCAGACAATTTACACCTGTCTCTATGGCAGTTCTCCGAATCAGGAATCCGTCTCTGGATTTGTCCCGTCCCTGAGTAGGCGTATCAATGACCAAATCGATCTTATGCCCTAAAATAAGGTCCATGACTGTAGGCGATTCCTGCTGAATCTTATTCACCTTTCTGGCATTGACGCCCGCTTCCTTTAACGCATTGGCAGTAGAACGGGTTGCATAAATCTTATAACCCAGCTTTTCAAATCTTCTTCCGATTTCAATTGCTTCCCCTTTATCCGCATCCTTTACGGTAATAATCAGCTGCTTATGCTTTGGCAGGTCGATTCCTGCTCCAATAAACGCCTTGTATAAGGCTTCGTTAAAGGTCTTTGCAATTCCTAAGCACTCTCCTGTAGATTTCATTTCAGGCCCTAAGCTGATTTCCGCTCCCCTGATTTTTTCAAAGGAGAATACGGGCATCTTGATTGCCACATAATCCGCTTCCTTCTGAAGTCCCGGTTCATAACCAAGTCCTCTTATGGTATTGCCGATAATGACTTTTGTTGCAAGAGGCACGATTGGAATTCCGGTTACCTTGCTGATATAAGGCACTGTACGGGAGGAACGGGGATTCACCTCGATTACATATACTTCTTCGCCGCAAACGATAAACTGAATGTTGATCAACCCCACTACATGAAGGGCCCTTGCCAGTCTTCTTGTGTATTCCGCAATGGTTTCCTTTACTTTCTGGCTGATGCTCCTTGCAGGATATACGGAAATACTGTCACCGGAATGGACGCCGGCACGTTCGATATGCTCCATAATGCCTGGAATCAGTATATCTTCTCCATCGCAGACCGCATCCACCTCGATTTCCTTTCCAACCAGATACTTATCCACCAGAATGGGATGGTCCTGGGCAATCCGGTTGATGATTTCCATGAACTCTTCCACTTCTTCATCGGAAATGGCAATCTGCATTCCCTGGCCGCCAAGTACATAGGACGGTCTTACAAGCACCGGATAGCCTAATTCATTTGCCACCTTCTTTGCCTCTTCTGCGGTAAATACAGTGCCGCCGGAGGGTCTTGGAATTTGGCATTCCTCTAAAATCTTATCAAACAGCTCCCTGTCTTCCGCTGCATCCACATTTTCTGCGCTGGTGCCTAAAATGGGCACTCCCATCTTCATCAGGCTTTCCGTCAGCTTGATAGCCGTCTGTCCTCCAAACTGTACTACCGCACCATCCGGCTTTTCCAGATTGACGATGCTTTCCACATCCTCCGGAGTAAGAGGCTCAAAGTAAAGCTTGTCGGCAATGTCAAAGTCGGTGCTGACCGTTTCCGGATTGTTATTGACGATAATGGTTTCATAGCCTTCCCTGGCAAAAGCCCATGTAGCATGTACGGAACAGTAATCAAATTCGATTCCCTGACCGATGCGGATGGGACCGGAACCGAGAACGAGCACCTTCTTTTCCGGCTTTGTTTCCACCGCTTCGTTTTCCCCGCCATATACAGAATAATAATACGGAGTAGAAGCTTCAAACTCTGCTGCGCAGGTATCCACCATTTTATAGACGGCCACAATTCCATTCTCATAGCGCATCTTTTTGATTTCCTCTTCTTTGATTCCTGTCAGACGGGAGATCACATTATCCGGAAACTCTATGCGTTTTGCTTCTTTTAACAGCTCTACCGTAAGAGGTCCTTCCTTTAAGGCATTTTCCATTTCCACAAGGATTGCCAGCTTATCTATGAACCATGAATCGATTTTGGTAATGTCATGGATGGTCTCATAATCCATGCCCTTTCGCAATGCCTCTGCAATCACATAAATCCTCTGGTCATCTACGATTTTCAGTCTTTCCTCCAATTCCTCTAAAGAAAGGCCTGAAAAGTCATAGCTTAAGAGGCAGTCCACATGCTGTTCCAAAGAACGAATCGCCTTCATAAGCGCTCCTTCAAAATTATGACAGATGCTCATAACCTCTCCGGTAGCCTTCATCTGGGTAGTAAGGGTACGTTTTGCGGTAATGAACTTATCAAAAGGAAGCCTTGGAAGCTTTATAACACAATAGTCCAGCGTAGGCTCAAAGCTGGCATAAGTCTTGCCTGTAATGGCATTCTTTATCTCATCCAATGTGTAGCCAAGGGCAATCTTTGCCGCCACCTTGGCAATGGGATAGCCGGTTGCCTTGGACGCCAGTGCGGAGGAACGGCTTACACGGGGATTTACTTCAATGACGCAGTATTCAAAGCTGGTGGGATGAAGGGCAAACTGTACGTTACAGCCTCCGGTAATCTCCAGCTCACTGATGATGTTCAAAGCAGAGCTTCTAAGCATCTGGTATTCTTTATCCCCCAATGTCTGGGAAGGAGCTACTACAATGCTGTCTCCTGTATGTACTCCAACCGGGTCAATGTTTTCCATATTACATACGGTAATGCAGTTGCCGGCACTATCCCGCATGACTTCGTATTCGATTTCCTTCCAGCCGGCTATGCAGCGCTCTACTAAAACCTGTCCTACCCGGGAAAGCCTTAAGCCGTTTTCCAGAATTTCTTCCAGCTCGGTCTGATTGTGGGCAATGCCGCCGCCGGAACCTCCCAATGTATAAGCAGGACGAAGCACTACCGGATAGCCAATGGAATTGGTAAATGCTACGCCGTCTTCGACTGTTTCCACCACAAGGGAAGCTGCACAGGGCTCACCGATCTTTTCCATGGTGTCCTTAAATTCCTGACGGTCTTCTGCTTTTTTGATGGTAGCTGCAGTGGTTCCCAGTAACTTTACATGATGTTTTGCAAGAAAACCGGACTCTTCCAGCTCCATGCCCAGATTCAGCCCTGCCTGTCCCCCAAGGGTAGGAAGCACGCTGTCCGGTTTTTCTTTTTCAATCAGCTGTTCTAACACTTTTACGGTCAAAGGCTCAATATATACTTTATCCGCAATATCCTTATCCGTCATAATGGTTGCAGGGTTGGAATTTACTAAAATGACCTCCACGCCTTCCTCTTTTAAGGAACGGCATGCCTGGGTCCCTGCATAATCAAATTCTGCTGCCTGTCCGATTACAATCGGGCCGGAGCCGATTACTAGTACTTTTTTTACATTTGGGTTTTTAGGCATTTTGGGTTTCCTCCATCATCGTAATAAATCTGTCAAATAAATCTCCGGAATCCTGTGGTCCCGGACATGCCTCCGGGTGGAACTGCACCGTGAAGATGTTTTTGCCCGTATAGGAAAGCCCTTCATTGGTGCCGTCATTTACATTGATGAATGCCGGAACTGCCACCTTTTCATCCAGCTTGTCCATATCCACTACATAGCCATGATTCTGCGAGGAAATATAAACCCTTCCGGTAACTAAATCCTTTACCGGATGATTGCCTCCTCGGTGTCCGTATTTCATTTTGAAAGTATCCGCTCCTGTGGCAAGAGCCATCAACTGGTGTCCTAAGCAGATGGCAAAAATCGGTATGTCCCCTTCGTAAAGCTTTCGTATCTCTTCGATAATGGAAGCGCATTCCTTTGGGTCTCCCGGTCCATTGGAGAGCATGATGCCGTCGGGCTTTGCGGCAAAGATTTCTTCCGCCTTTGTATCTGCCGGATAAACAGTTACGTCACAGCCTCTGGCTGCCAGACTCTTTGCAATATTATCTTTTGCTCCCAGGTCTAAAAGCGCCACCTTTTTGCCCACTCCCTTTAATTCCCTTACTAAAGAGGGCTTTCTTTCCTTCTCTCCTGTATATCTGGCGCTGCCGGAAATCGGTCCGTTGTCCTCTAAGGACCTGGAGCCTTTTAATTCGTATTTATGTTCACAGGTAACGATTTCCACAACCTTTCCGGTTGTGTATTGCTTTAATTTTGGAATTATTTCATCTAATTTATATTCTTCATTTGTTGTGATCATGCCATTCATGGTGCCTTTTTCCCTTAAAATCTTTGTCAGGGCTCTTGTATCAATCCCTGCGATTCCCGGCACATCATAGCTTTCCAACAATTCCTGTATGGTCATATCACATCTGAAATTACTTGGAATACGGGACAGCTCTCGGACAATGAATCCGTCCGGCCAAAGCTTTCTTGACTCCATGTCCTCTTTGCAGATGCCGTAATTGCCTATGAGGGGATAGGTCATGCACACTGCCTGTCCCGCATAGGAGGGGTCTGTGAGCACTTCTAAATATCCTGCCATAGATGTGTTAAAAACTATTTCGCTGATGATTTCTTTTTTTGCACCGATTTGGATTCCTTCAAATACGGTGCCGTCTTCCAAAATTAAAAATGCTTTCATTTTCTTCACCTGTCTACCCTTTCGCATAATCGTTTTATTATATCATACAAAAAAGTGGGGGGCAACCTGCCGAAAGAAATTTTTTTGTGTGGAGGGGGAGGGAATTTGGATATGAGGACGCAGGAGATGTCAGTGCATATAGCAGTCTTCCGGGCACGCTTTCGCTCTGCAAAGACGCAGCGGTACTAATGCCCCAAAGTACGGGGCATAAGTGCCGGCGACTTTACTTTTCCCCGATCTTGTATCGGGGACTTTCCTTATAGGCCTGGAAGACTGCTATATACACTGACATCTCCTGCTGGGTATCGAAAGGCTCTCATCTCTCTTTTTTTGAGTTCGCTCCTCCATCACTTTTTACGCTTTTTTCATGCTTAGGACGATCGTGTAATTGCAGTATTCCTTCTGCTCCACTTGAAAGCCGTATTTTCTAAAATAAGATTCTTTGTCTGTTGTGTAGAATTGGTGAAATGTTTTGCAGTTTAATTTTTCGCCCACATATAACGGGAAGAATTTCACGATTTGATGAAGCTTTTTGGGTGGTTCCCATTCTAAGACAATGAGGTTTCCATCCTCTTTCAATAATCTATGGGCTTCCTGCAGCACTCCCTTTATTAATTGGGGACTGCTTTCATGCAGGGCTAAGCCTATGATAATATAATCAAAGGATTGTTTTTTCATTTTCGTTTTGGTGGCGTCTGCACATTTCAGGTATACATTTCTTATTTGGTGCCTGCATAGCTTCTTTTTTGCCACACGAAGCATGTCTTTGGACAGATCCACTCCTACAACTTTCACATCAGGTTTTTCTTTTGCAATCGTTATGGTATTGGATAATGTTCCGCAGCACAAATCTAAAATAGTGATTTTCCTGTTGGGAATCATGTTCATAATCACTTCTCTTGGATTTTTCCCTGTTTCTTTAAAGTATGTTATGTCTAACAAGTCATATGCTTTTGAAAGGATACTGTATAGATTCATCTGTGGCTCCTTATTATATATTTCGTAAATCAATGGTTCCAATATTTTGCAAATAATAAATCATGGCATTTTTTATATCTGTGATGCTGTCCTGCATATCATTTTCAATCCAGCCGGCAATGATATTCCATATCCCGCCAATATTGAAATAGACCATGTATTGTGAAAGAGAGGATGTTGTATCAGATATCTGCTTTGAAATATTCTCAGTTATTTTCTTATGCTCGGCAGGTACCAGCCGGTTTAACTTTAGAAGGAGCAGATATAACAATTCATTGTCTCGAAGCAGAAAAAGCAGTTCTTTATGGTTTTCACAAAAAGAAAATATAATGTCCAACATGGAAATCATGGAATATTCCCCCTGCTCCTTAATGGCCTTCAGATACTGATACAAAATAGCGTCTATATAAGAATTTAAGATATCGTCTTTGGAAAGGAAATTGCGATAAAAGGTTTTTCGTGAGATGCCGGACTCCAATAGGATCTGTTTTACGGTTATCTCATCATAAAGGTGTTGTTCCATAAGATGCAACAACGTTTCCGTCAGTATCCTTTTGGAACGCAGAGCACTTGGATTCTGTGAAGGATTCATACTATTCCTTTCTGACACTTATTTTTAAAATTGTGTCACTTGCCCGACAGGACTTGTGGCTGATGTTCTTTTATTGTATCATGGAGCAGAACGTGACACAACAGTTTACTTTTTGGGAGGAGGAAGTGTAATGGAAAAGTATATATGGCTATTCCCGATTCTATTTATATTCCATGACATGGAGGAAATCATCGGATTTGGAATATGGCTTCAAAGAAACCAAAAGATGCTCGCCAAGAGATATCCGTTTATACTGAAAACATATGAGGATTTCAGCACAGAGGGATTTGCTCTTGCTGTATTTGAAGAATTGATTGTCTGCATTGCTTTCTCTGCTTTGGCCCTATATGGAAATGCAGAATTTTTCAAACTTCTTTGGTTGGGCGGATTTATCGCCTGCACACTGCATTTTGTCATCCATATCGGACAGTCCATCCTTGTCAGGCAGTATATTCCTTCCCTGATTACCAGTATCATCTGTTTACCGATTAGTATTTGGATTATTTCAGAATGTATTTCTATATCAAGATATAAAATAGGGGAAATGGTATTATTCGGTCTTATGGGGATACTGGTTGTTTTTCTGAATCTGAAATTTGCACAGTCGCTAATTGGAAAATTTACGCGAAAAACAGGGGTAAATATTCATTCTTAAATGTTTGCCCCTGTTCATTCCTTCCTACAGCTTTCTCAACTCGTCCATCATTGCAGGTCTATTTCTATAACGAACTTTCCATTCTGCAGCCACGGCTTCTACAATCTTTGTACCACCTTCGATTTTTTTCATATTACGAAGCAATGCGACCAGCTGCTGGTATTTATTTCGGTCACCAGTATGAGATGCCATCTGAGTCACTTCATCTCTGTATTTTTGCAATATTTGTTCCGGATAATCCTTTTTCAGGATTTCGGCATATTCCTGCAATTCATATACTCCCGGACTCTTCAGCACGAAATCAAGCAATCTGTCATACAATTTTTCCTCTTTATACAGCTGTTCCACATGAACATGTTTCGGAAGCTTTTCAAAAATTTCTTCTCGTTTTTTCACCCACTCTTCTGCCCCATACTGTTTTTTCAGTTCTCTGTAAAACTCCAGATTTCCAGCTTCGTGATTCAGCACCAGCTCCCAAAGCTGCCCTATATAAGCCTCTTTATCTCCTTGTAACAGATAGATTTCTTTTTTCTTCTTACTATAATCAGAAACCAGTCCTTTATAGTCCTTATCGAAAGCCATGCTCTCATCTAATGTTTTTAACGCCGATTCATATTCCTTTGCTTGTATGCACAAATCAATATAATAGTTTCTAACATCTGAATTTTCCCAATGCTTTTTGCAAAAGTCCTCTATTTCCTTCTGACTGCATTCCTGCAATTCCAGCAGGCTCAGATATCGGATTGCCCATTTTCCGGTATTGTAGCATCTACTCCAATCAGAATCCATTTTTTCTGACTTTTCTATCATCTCTTCTACAAGAGTCATTTTCCGTTGTACATACTCTTCTTCCTGAAATTCTTCCATTATGATCTGCTCTATATATTCTCTTAAACAAGAATTCATAGAGCCATTCAAATGAGTCTTAAACCAGCAAAACATCTCTTGTTTCTCATCTGAAGTTCCGTTCTCAAGAAGTTCCAGCCAGAGCTCATATGTCCGGTCTGCCAATATAGCCAGACCGCCGTTAGAATCGTCCATGCCCACATCACCTATCAATAGGAAAATGTAATTTATAAGCTTAAATGCACCCATATATTGCCCATGGGCAATCATACAGCATGCGCCTTCCACCAATACATCCTTTACCTTCTTATCTTGAAAAATACAGATATATTTTAACATGAGAACAAAACAGAATCAATTGGTTTTCGTTAATATTATATCAAAATCGTGCGTATTTTTTTGAAAAGGGTGCTTGAAAAAATCAAGCACCCAGTGTATAATTCAAAATAAGAAAGGTACTCAGATACAAAATCTGATGCCCTCGATTTAGAATTATTTTATTAAGAATAGCATCCTAAACTTTGGGCGGTAGAGGATGCTATTTCTTATTATGTCGGTTATCTATGTATGCCAATGCCGTGAATATTACTAACAATAAAGTCAAAACTTCCATTGTGTTCATGGGCACCACCCTCCTTATGTACTAGAGGGCAACCGTCGAATTTACATCCTTTACCTTCTTATCTTTTAACCGAATTCCATTCGTCTCTCGTAATTGCATATACCACAGTAGCTACACTTTCATCAACCTTACACATTCCGTTTGCGATTGCTGTAACAGAGGATGCAATATTCGTTTTCTTCATATAGGAATACAAGCTGCCAAACGGCGTACTCTCGAATGCCCAATCATCCCAGCATTTTCGGGCTGCTTCTTTAGCATAACCTTGTCTTTGGTGTTTTTTGCTAATATGATATCCGAATCCGCTAAAACATCATAAAGTGCCTGAAAATCTTCCAAGTTAATTCTCTTATATATAGTCTTTCCTCTTCTAACTTCATTCTCCCACCTCAATATCCACATGATTTTTACATATAGTCATTTTCATTTGAGTAAGGTACTATATCCATGTCCCCGCTTTCTCCTTGAAATTTGTTATTTCCGGACAGTTTCATTTTATAAAGAAAAATTCTCCAAATAGCATTTCCCTTTGTAATAAAACACCTTACACCGATAATCTTTCGGAACATATTCCCTTGGATTTTCCATATAATTTCCCATCTCTATTATTTTTTTCTCTCCATCAATATTACATTCCACTGTCATCGTGTATATATGTGAAGTCCTTGCCAAACCAATGTGAGTCCTTTTTTTGAATTGTATGTCCGTAATCCTTCCCTCATATACCTGTCCATTTTTTTGTGCTTCCTTTTTCCTGTACTCTTGCGGATACCATATACATAAAAGTATGACTTCTATCATACCAAATACCTGAATGAATACTATAAGATTTTTTGTAATCATAACATAAAAGCCATCATAATAGATGTCCATCATAACATATAAAATAAAATGCACAAAAAACCAGACATTCAGATATCGCATTTTCTCTCGTTCCGTGTACAGAGTTTTCATTTTCACTCCTCCCTTTAACCAGTATGGTTTTATGCGTTTCAATCTCATTTCTGCTACAGGTTTGTGCCAACTAAGTGTTGACACAGACCTTGTTTAAAAGGGTACTTGAAAAAATCAAGCACCCAGTGTATAATTCAAAATAAGCAAGGTACTCAGATACAAAATCTGATGCCCTCAGTTTAAAATTATTTCATTAAGAATAGCATCCTAAACTTCGGACGGTCCAGGATGCTATTTCTTATTATGCTGGTTATCTATGTATGCCAATGCCGTGAATATTACCAACAATAAAGTCAAAACTTCCATTGTATTCATGGGCACCACCCTCCTTATGTACTAGAGGGCAATTGTCTAAATTGCATCCTTTACCTTCTTATCTTGAAGAATACAGGTATATGTTAACATGAAAGCAAAACAGAATCAATTGTTTTTTGTTAATGATATATCAAAATTATGCGCTTTTTTCCGGTTTCACCAGCATAAAGATTGAGATAATGAGCATTACACCAACCATCACATAATATGCTGTATTCAAAGCATTAAATATTGCCGATCTACTATATTCCACGTAATCAGTGAAATTAGCAAAGATGTCATATACAAAATGAAGAAGCATAGGTATTACAACATTCCGGGTTTTGATATAAACAACTGCAAACGAAAATCCAACGATTGCTGTGAATAGAAAGATATAGGTATCCCACCCGATTGTAATGTGAGTACCTCCAAATATAATTGCACTGGCGATTACATAAAATGATTTAGCACGAAGCGACTTGCACTCCTGATGAAAGTATCCTTCAATTACCAATGCTCTCGTACATAATTCTTCGAAAAAGCCTGTTGTCAACTGCTGCAGGAATAACCGGGAGATAATAAGCCCTAAACTTAACCCTATAACCGCTTTTGTCCCTATGATTACAAGTACGATATAGTACGTGGCATATATAATAAATCCTAAACCTAAGAACAATGCATTTTTCCAGTTCTGAAAGCTCATAATCTCACAGATTGATTTGCCAAAAAGCCTATTTATGATGAATAGAACAAGGAAACCAAATATAAGTCGAAGAATGCTGCTGTACAAAAACCAAGGCGTTCCATCTAAAAAATGGTGACCTCCCAGCGATAGAATTAAAAATACAGCACCTAATACGATTGACCATATCATTCCAGAATATCTTTTGTCATTTAATATCTTCATCCTAAGTATATCCTCCAGCTTTCTTATACATTCTTTTCTTAAAAAGAACCTCTGACTACCTTACTGTCTTTTTCAAATAACAGAATCAATTAAACCATATTCTAAGGCTTCTCTTTCACTCATGAAATTATCCCTGATTTTTATCCACTACTTATCATATTGAGGATTCGTATTTCGAAATGACAGTACCATAATCCTGTTATTTGTGTCATTGGCTAATACGCATGTATAATATTCATGTGTACCTTCAATTCTTTCTGCGAAAATGTAATAAAAATCTTCCATTTCTTCATTCTCAAGCAACAGACGATTCGTAAATGTTATACCATTCTTTACAAGAACATCTTCTTCTGCATACTGAACATCATTCTCGTTATACAGATAAAAGTATTTTGACAATTCATAGGAATCATCATAGGATTTTTCTATGTAACTTTCGATAAACTGTTTGTAATCATCATCTGATAGTGAAACACTAAATCCGGATAAATATTGAAACCATTCTACATGATAATAATATTTTATGTTATCTTGGGATTCCGGTAATGATATTGAAAAAACAGAGCTTTTTGCCTTATCTCGAAATGCTTCAAAATTTTTAAACCTCACTCTGGTTTGAGGAACAATACATACCAGAAAAGCTTCCCATATCGCCCAAAAAAACAGTAGCCCAACAAAAACAATCGTAAATAACAATAATCTTTTCTGTTTCATAATGTCTTTATCCTAATCCTCTTTAACAACTTCCTATTTGTCTCTTGACATAAAACCGCAACATGGTCTTATTGTAAACGATTTGCCTTAAAAGTTCAAATTTTTACAACTGCAATATGATAACAATAAACTCTTCACTTCAGCTGTTACATCAACACAGAGGTATGTTTAGTTCCAATAATAGACTTTACATCCTGAATGTGATATAATCTGTCCTTAGAGTAAGAAAAATGGAAAATGGAGGCAATAACATGAAGGCATACAAGGATATGACGAAAGATGAGCTGCTGACATTGAAGGCAGCGCTGGAGGAAGAATACAAGACACTGGAGGGACAGGGTCTGAATCTCAATATGGCAAGGGGAAAGCCGGGATTTTCACAGCTGGCATTTTCTATGCCCATGCTGGATGTGATTACCAGTGATTCTGACATGACAACATTGCTTGGAAATGACACCCGTAATTATGGGGATTTAGACGGGATTGGGGAGAGCAGGAAACTGATGGCTGATATGATGTCCGTTCAAAAGGACAATGTGATTGTGTGCGGCAATTCCAGCCTGAATATTATGTATGACATGGTTTCCCGTTCCATGACCCATGGCGTAAATGGTTCCACCCCATGGTGCAAGCTGGATAAGGTAACATTTTTGTGTCCTGTTCCGGGATATGACAGGCATTTTAAAATCACAGAGTTTTTTGGTATTGAGATGATAAATATTCCCTTATATGACGATGGTCCGGATATGGATATGGTGGAGAAATATGTAAACAATGACGCTTCGGTGAAAGGCATCTGGTGCGTGCCCAAGTATTCTAACCCAACCGGCATTTCCTACTCGGATGAGGTAGTAAGGCGTTTTGCTAATTTAAAACCTGCTGCAGAGGATTTCCGCATCTATTGGGACAATGCCTACTGTCTCCATCATCTGTATGAGGATGTGCAGGATGAGATATTGAATATACTGGAGGAATGTGAAAAGGCAGGAAACCCGGACATGGTTTACATATTTTCATCTACCTCAAAGATCAGCTTCCCAGGGTCCGGTATATCGGCTATTGCTTCTTCCTTAAACAATATTGAACATATTATGAAGCAGATGAGCGTCCAGACCATAGGCCACGACAAAATCAATCAGCTTAGGCACTCAAGATTTTTCAAAGATATCAATGGACTTCGTGAACATATGAAGCTTCATGCAAATGCCATCCGTCCTAAGTTCGAGGCAGTGCTTGATACATTGGAGACGGAGCTTACGGGACTTGAAATCGGAAGCTGGATTAAGCCAAGAGGAGGATATTTTATTTCCTTTAACTCCCTTCCGGGCTGCGCAAAGAATATTGTTGCAAAGTGCAAGGCGTTGGGCGTTGTGCTGACTGGCGCAGGTGCCACGTTCCCTTACGGCAAGGATCCGGAGGATTCCAATATCCGTATCGCACCTACCTTTCCAACTCCGGAAGAGATGCGGCAGGCTGCAACGGTCTTTGTGCTTTGCGTGAAGCTTGCAAGCGTGGAGAAATATTTGGAGCAAATACAAGCATAAGCTTGGGGAATCCATGCAGAAAGCAAGAAAAAATAAAGGCTATTGGCAAATAGAAAACGCTATGCAAATTGGTACACCGTTGCATAGCGTTTTTTGTTCAGATGCTCAATCTGAACTGGGCTCTTCATTTTTCCCTATTACACCATCGTATCATCACGCAGCGCACCCACCAGACTGCTTCTAAGCACCTTTCTTCCTCCAATATAATAAGCCAGCCCGATACATCCAAATACCACCAGAATAAATAAGAGAATCGGCACAACCGGAGCCACCCTGATAAATTCTACAGGGTCCAGATAGCTTGTCTTGATCATGAATGCCACCGCCGCTATTGTCAAAACCAATGCCATGAGCACCGGACGTCCGGCAATTACCAGTGCTTCCACACAGAACATTTTCCGCATTCCTTCCGCTGTCATGCCAACAGACATATAACGGGCAAATTCCCGTTTCCTTTGGCATAAGAACCCTAAAGTATTGGAAAACACATGGGCAATCCCAATAATGGCAAGCAAAACACAAAATCCACCTAATATCAGTTCATAGCCCCTTATCATTTCATCGTTTGCAATCTTCTCCCCAATGCGGTTCTCACTTTCGATTTCATACTCCGTTCCGATAATTTGTGCCACATTTTCTTCCAAGGCATTCAACTCATCCAGAGCAGCGCCCTCTTTTGCAAGCAGCTGGATATAAATATCCTTTTGGGCATCGCCAATCTGCCCTGCTATTTCTTTCCAAAGAGATAGGGGAATCACATTCACTAACCCATAATCAGCATATTCCTCCCGTAAAGCAGGACAATCCTGTGTATAGGCAAGTATCCGGATTTCAGCCTGATTTCCAGCCTGTCCGGTGCTTTGCAAAGTAAGAGAAGCTCTGTTTTCCGTAATATAAGGAATATATTTCCGATAACGGAAATTACTGTTTATGCTATCCCATATCCGGTTCACCAGAATACTTCCGCCCGCTTCAGGCATTATACCAATCTGTTTGCAATATTCCTGAAAGCTTTTGTCATCCAGAATCACAATAGGCGCCTTTACCAAAAAAGAATTTTCTGCAACAGACACAGAAGAGCCTGCCACCGCTTCCAGACCGCCTAACGCAAGTAATTCATCACTTATATTTTCTGCGGGAATAATGCTTAGCGCTTCTGCCTTTTGATAAATGATACCGTTTCGCATCCCATCTACTTTTTCTATTTCCCCCAGGGGTTCAAACTCTTCTATCCCGGTGTCCTTTACCGTTACCATCACATCCCATACATCCTGATAGGCTTCAAAATAGGTATGATTTGTACTGATGCCAGAAAGAGTAAAAAAGCATTGTATCAACATGAACCCCAAAAAAGCAAACGTCAATGAAATCGTTGTAGTACGAAGAGCTTTCCTTTGCGCCTTACATGCATTTCCCGCCAGTTCCCCTTCTATTCCAAACAATGCGGATAATATACGGGAATGTTTGTTTAATGGAATCCCTTTCTTTTTTTTCAACTGCAGTTCGCCCGTACCCCGGATTGCTTCAAGGGGCGTCAGCCTGCTTAACTTTCTTGCAGGAATCCATGCAGAAATAAGCACCGTAAAAGCCGATAACAGAAAGATAGCCGCCAAAATCAACGGATGACAATGAAAGACTACCTGCCGCCCTCCCGAAAGATTGGCCGCAAAGGCGCTCATGGCCCATACCGTGCCAGAACCGAGAGCAATTCCTAATAAAATCCCAAGCAGAATCGGCACCATGGCAAGTATGAGGGCCTCCTGTATCAGACATATCAGGATTTGCCCGGGCGCAGCTCCAATGCTGGAAAAAATTCCAAACTGGTGAATTCTGCTGTTCATGGACACAGCAAAAGAATTATGAATCACCAGAACAAGAGAAAAGCACACAAGCAACACTATCGCCAGATAAGCCGGCATCAGGAGCCTTGGCATCTCATCCCCCGGAATCCGGATGAAATACAGCGATAAAAGCTGATAATTATAGTCAGCCGCATGTTCTTTAAGTCCCAGAGCATTTATAAGGCTGGACATGTCCTGATAGACTGTTCTTTTATTATAAAAATACACATCCACCACGATTCCCTGCTCTCCGGATAACTCCTCATTGATAACCGCCTTTTCTACGTTGGCAAAATGATTGATTTCTGACAGAGCATCCCCGTTTATTTCTCCGGTAATACGCCCATGCCAGTCCCCATTCTCCAGCTTCGTCCCTTCTATGCTGTCCAGCCAGAAATTGTAAAACAGGCTGCACAGAAAAGAAAGAAACAGTGCAGCAATGAAAGATGCCGCCATAATGGAAATGCCACAAGCCCGGTTGTTTTTCATGTAACCTGCCGAATAATCCTTCCACATCTTCCTCACCCCCGCTTCTCATCGCTGATGATCCGGCCATCCTCAATAGTCACAATACGGTCTGCTTCCAGCGCCACCTTTTCATCATGGGTAATCAGCAAAATCGTCTGGTTCAGATTACGGTTGGACAGTTTCAGCATATCTATGATTTCTTTTGAATTTTTCTGATCCAGATTTCCGGTAGGCTCATCCGCTAAAAGCAGTGCCGGACGATAGATCAAAGACCGGGCGATGGCAGCCCGCTGCTGCTGCCCTCCGGGCAACTGGTTTGGAAGCGCTTCCAGCTTGTCCTCGATTCCCAAAGAATTTACAATCTGCTCAAAATACTCCCAGTTCGGCTTTTTCTTATCCAGCAATAGGGGCATAAGAATATTTTTCCGGATGGTCAGCGTGGGAATCAGATTGTAAAACTGATAAATCAACCCCACCTTTCTGCGCCTGAAAATTGCCGCCCTTGTCTGATTCAAAGTAGAAAGGTCCGTTCCTTCTATGATGACCTTTCCCTCCGAGGGCTTATCGACACTCCCAAGAATATGCAACAACGTGGATTTTCCGGAGCCGGAAGCTCCAATGATTGCTACAAATTCCCCTTTCTCTATGGATAGGTCAATGTGATCCAAGGCTGTCACCTGATTATTGCCGGTGCCGTATACTTTCCTTACTCCCTGACATTTCAAAATCTCCATCTTTTCCTCCCTTTCCTGTCCTGAAATCGTATGTTTACTACCATTTCATTGTAACAAAGAAAAGTGACAGCTCAGTGACTGTAAACCCTGACTTCAAAGCAGGCTCCTCCATCTGGCAGATTTCCTGCGGTAATCGTTCCGTTTTGCAGTTCAAAAATGGACTTGGCAAGAGCAAGTCCAATGCCGATTCCTCCGTCTCCTGCGTTCTTTCCCCTATAAAAACGTTTAAAGAGATAAGGCAGATCTTCTTTTGCAAAGCCCTTCCCTTCATCCCATATTCGGATTTCCGTATATAAGGGGTTTTTAGAATAGTCACAATAAATCGTCCCTCCGGCAGCGGAGTGCTCCATACAGTTTTTCAATAGATTCAGGAAAGCCTCCATAGTCCAGTCCATATCCCCTGATATGGCAATACATCCATGTTCCGGGATTTCCACTCTCACCTGTTTTTCTTCTAACAGTTCACACAGATTGTCCGCCGCAAGATTTAATACGGTATAAATATCCACCTGCTCCCGTTCCAGCTTTAAATTGCCGGAATCAATGCGGGAAAGCCGAAGCAGTCCTTCCTCTAAGACACTCAATCGTTCCAGCTGTCCAAGAACCTGCTCTACATATGCAGATGGTTCCTTTTCTTTTAAAAGCTGCAGGGAAACAGAGGCTGCCGTAATGGGCGTTTTCAGCTGATGGGCGATGTTTGCCAGGTTTTCCGCATAATTTTCCTTTGCTTTTAAAGCGTTCTCCCTTGTTTGATACAAGGCGGTTACTGTTTTATAGATTTCATCCTGCAGCAAAGAGAACGCATCCTCCCTCCCCTGTATCATGGTTCCCACTCCCTGCAAATTCACCTGTTCCAGATAAGCGGTCAGTTCTTCAATCCGTCTTCGGTTCTTTCTTTCAAGAAGAAAAAACAGAAGCAGAAAGAAAAGGCTTCCTGCAACAAAAAAAGCCCCTGTCACTGTCCAAAAATCTGGTTGTCCATTCATCCAGAAATCCTTTGCCCCATATCCATGCTGTAATAAGAATCCGCTTTCCTCGTTTCTTAATCCTGCTCCTGACCGATACTGCTTTAGTATTGTCAACAGCCTCTGTTCTTCCTCCGGCCCCATTTCTGCCAACTGCCCACATATCCGTGAAAGCAGGTCAAACTGCGCCTGACTATACCAATATGCCCAAAAAGCGGAAACCAATGCTATGCTCAGTAAAGAAACCGTCAAAATCAACAGAACGGTGGTTTTCCTGTTTTTATGAGATATCATAAGGTATCCTCCATACGATAGCCAAAGCTTCGGACTGTTTTGATACATGGCGGATTTCCAAGCTTTTCCCTAAGCCGCTTCATGGTCACTGTCAATGTATTATCGTTTACAAAGTTTCCATTGGAATCCCATATTTCTTCCAACAGTTTCTTTCTAGTAACCGTCTTTCCTTTATTCTCCATAAGCCGGAGCAATACCTGATATTCCATACGGCTTAGCAGCACTTCCTGATCCTCATGACAGACCTTCATCTTTTCCCTGTCCAGATGAATCCTGTCACAAAACAACTTATCCGCCTCATAATTTCCTGCTCTTCGCAATATTGCCATCATTCTGGAATACAGTATCTCCAGCTCAAAGGGCTTTACCACATAGTCATCCGCTCCATTTTGAAATCCTTTTACAATATCTTCTGTTTCTCCCTTTACCGTTAAAAACAAAACCGGAAGGCTGTCCCCGAAACGTCTTCGAATCCAGCCGCATAACAAATCACCGCTTCCATCCGGCAGATTCCAGTCAATAAGGATTATGGCGGGCTGCTTTTTCAGCAGGGCCTGTTTGGTGGCAGAAGCGGTTTCAAGGATAGTAACGTGAAGGTCTTTTGCTTCCAGGTAGGCTTTTACGCCTTGTGCTATGTGCTTATCGTCCTCTGTATAATAGACTTCCAATTTGGGTTGCTCCTTTCGCTTTGGATTGGTTTTTCCTATTGTACTGCTTTGATGGAATTGGGGCAAGAGGGGATTGTTGCGGAAGGGAGGGGGGATTTGGATGAGAGGACGTAGGAGCCGGCATAGCATAGGGCAATCTTAGGGGCACGCTTTCGCTCTGCAAAGACGCAGCGGTACTAACGCACCAAAATACGGTGCGTAAGAACCGGCGCCTTTACTTTTCCCCGATCTTGTATCGGGGACTTTCCTTATAGGACCAAAAGACTGCCATATGCTCTGCCGGCTCCCACTGTGTATCGAAAGGCCGTTATCCTCAATGCGGGCGATATGCTGTGGCTGGTTCGTAAAAGAGGTTTCGACTTGAGGATATTCTGAGGATGCATTTTGGCGAACTAAGTCTTCATTCAATCTCTTCTTGATTATAAAATACTTTTTTCGTCAGGCATCCCGCATCCATCTCATAAATCTCATCACAGATTTCCATATCCTCTGCATAATGGCTGGCGAGAAGAACGGTTTTTCCTTCCTTTTTCAACCGAAGCAACAGTTCTTTTACAAGCACAATTCCCTGCTTATCCAATCCATTCATTGGCTCATCAAGAATAATCAAATCGGGATTCTCCATGATTGCCTGTGCAATTCCAAGTCTCTGGCGCATACCAAGGGAAAACTTTCCTACCTTTTTTGTGCTTTCGGCATCTAAGCCTACCAATGAGATTGCCTCCTTTATCTGTTGCTTCGTAACCTTATTCCGAATGGCTGCAAGATATTCCAGATTCTTGTATGCACTGTAACCTGATAGGAACCCGGGCGTCTCAATAATTACCCCAACATTTTCAGCAAAATCCATATCTTTTCCAATCTCTTTCTCTTTTACATATACCTTGCCAAAGCTGGGTCTTACATAACCGATAATCGTTTTAAAGAGCATCGTCTTTCCTGAACCGTTTTTTCCTACAATCCCATATATTTTTCCCTTTTCAAAGCAAACACTCACATCCTTTAATACCTGTTCATTTTTGAAGTTTTTGCTAACATTTTCTACCTTTACCACATATTCCATTTAGTTTTCCTTCCTTTCCAGAATATCTTTCTTCCACAATACAGGCACCGCCAGAAAACAAATGACAGTTACCACGACTTCAGCCACCAAGGTTCCTATCCAAAATCCATCCGTCCTGACAAAAACACTTCTGTTATACATTCCGCAGGCAAGCCATGGAATATCATAGTTCACAGACAATACATAACCAACTCCTTCTGCCACAATGAGAATGCCGGGAGCCAGCTTTACTGTACTGATATAATCAACCGCCAGCAGAATGCTGACCATACTGCTTAAGTGGAGGAAGAATGTTAATGCGGCTGCCAACTGCATATTCATTTCTCCTAAGCCCGCCCATATCAGATATGCTATCAGAAATGCAATCCCATTAGTAAAATGTATGCTAAAAAAATGCTCTCTCCACCATGCCATAAAGTTTTGATACCGATAAAGTTTAAATTTCCTTATTTTCAAGTCTGTCTGTATTTCCTTACAGACTATAAAGAGGAAAAATGCAAATAGGAACAGCCATTTCCCAAGGGGTACAAGTTCTATGTTTTTTCCCCCATAATCAGGAATTCCTCCAAGAATTTCCATTATCGGGTCCTGCTTCTGCCACGTCCAGTTATATACAAAAAAAGCAAAGCATATTGTCAACAACAAATTCCACTGATTCCATACTCTTCTTATTCGCTGTACAACCAACACTGTTTTATTCTCCTTTTGATATATCTCTGAAATCCACATACTTCACAAGCCTGCCGGAAAGGCCCAAAATCAACAAAATCAAAATCCCATATATCCGATAGGTTTCAAATACATTGGTTCCCGTATCACTTCCTACTTGTAAAACCAGAATAGAACGAGCCAGAAGGGAATATTTGATTATCATCATGAATCCCTCTTTCATAATCTCGTAGCCCAAAAAGTGGAACAGGAACACCACAATAACTCCTGCAATCTGATTGGAAAATAAGCTAAATGTGTACAGAAGCAGTCCCATAATCAGACCATATATAAAAATCAGAAGCCATGTCTGTAAAAAACCAGAAAACACCGTAGTTTCCTGCATAAATGAGGAATAAGGAAAGCTTACATTATACTGTTGGACATTTATTCCATTCCCTGCCAGCTTCGTTAGTGGTTTGCTCCATATATTTGCAAAAAATCCATTCCTACAGCTAAAGAGAATTGTGGAAACTGCCAAAATTCCATAGTATATCACAGCCTGAAGCATGACATATAAGACCATTGCTTTATTCCAGTTTTTTCTCTGTGTCCGGTAGATTACATAAGCAGAATTGTTATCTACAAAAGGAGCCTCCGAAATCACAAGAAGCCAACCCAGCACAAGGAACATCACCGTGTTATAATTATTCCCGGCAATTATAAACGCATCCAATACATTCACGGCTTCTCCTGTACTATCTGCATATGCCAGATATTCTACTGATTGCTTTAGGATAATGACGATTCCCACCAGGTATCCCAGCCATACGCGTTTCGATGTAAACTGTATACGAAATTCATAAATACATAAGCTTAGAATTTCCTTTATCCTACTCATCATGCACCCTCTTTCTCAAGCCTATCCATATAACATATACTGTGATTATGATATATATAAACTGTATAAATCCCGATAGGGAATAGGATTGCAGATTATCCCCCTTAAATAAAAATACAGGATTCAAAAACGGGATATTATATAGCATAATCCACATAATCTCGTATAAGATAAACGGAGCAAGCAATGCCACATACCGGTTGCAAAACCATATGGCAAATGCCATTCCCACAAGCGCCCATAAAACTCCAAACAAAAATCCCAGCAGGACTTTTCCAACTAATATATACCAGTCTCCATATTGCTCCAGATAATACCACATCCTTGTGCCGTAATATAAGCCCCCTTCGGTCAAGCCTTCTGTACCGTGTATACCAAGCACATAGGCAATAGTACAGACTACTGCAAAGGGAAGGGCAATGATGATTCCACCTGAAAGCCCCGTAGACAAAATCCGGATCCATCCATAACGTTTCCAGTCCGTTCTTGCGGTTATCATCCTGAGATAGCCGCTGCGATACTCCTCACAAAAGCTGACAGAATAGCTCAAAACTGGAAATACCGCCGCAAAGGGGGAAAAGCCAGAAAGGGACATTGCCACACTTATAATCTCGTATGTACTGGGATTTCCTTCAAAATTTGTATTAATTCTGATTGCATGGATAAAAATCGCATGAATCAACAATACTGCTACAAAAAATCCTTTGTTCATAACGGCTCTTTTCAAATCCTGTTTTAAAAAAGCACTCAATTCTTTTTACTCCTCCATTTCGATCTGCTTTATCGCTGATACACAATCTCTCCATTAATTGCATTGATACAAATATCCATGGTGATATTTTTGCTATAGACTTCGTCCATATTAATATTATCCCATTCTTCCATCGGAACATAAAATCTCCAGACGGGGGTTAAGGTTGCTGTTGTCCAATCTTCCGTTGTAGGCAAATACGCAAGCTCACATCTTGTATATGTAATGTTATCCGAGCAAATAATATCTCCCTCCAAAATATACTGTTCCAATATTTTTACAGCTTTGTCCAGACTGATACATGCAGCCTCTTTTCGTTTAATCACTTCCCACAAACAATTAGATGCCTGTAGGTCCGATATACCCTCTTTTCCAATTTGCACATTTCCCATAACATCCACAACACTGTCTGTATTTTGTTCATAGTCGTTAAATACAATCGGAAGACCATTGATAATGGGAGTAAATTTCATGTCATAATATCCCGTTTCCTGATTGTGATAAGAAACACAAGATACCATTCGGATTCCTTCCATTCCAACTTCCTTCAGCAATGCTGTCACTTGACCAACCGCCTCATCCTGCGTATATCCCGGAACATTATAATCATTCTGCTCCCGAAATTCTCCTGATAAGATTCCCTTATATTTTCCGCTCAGCTTATCATCCATATAATTAAATGAGCTGTCATTGCTCCGTGCAAAATGCACAGTTCCATCCGCACTTTCCAGACACAAACGGCTTGTTGCAGCCATTTCAACTGTTACTACTTTTTCTGTTCCTTGCTCTTCCTGAATCTCTTGCCCTTCTCCATCAGCCTGTTCTGTTATATCTTTTACCGTCGCATCTTCATGAAATAACAGACGGATTACTGTCTCCTTATCAAACATATCCTCATACGGATCAACAATCAGAACATCTGCCTTTGACACATCTACATTTTTTACGATTGCATCAATATGAAATTGTGCGCCGGATTCCCCAACACTCTTTTGGTAGTGATATTCTCCTGTATCTGCCAAAATATTTTCTTCTTCCTCCGCACTTAATATATTATCAATATCCTGCTCTGCCATTCCTTTTGCATATTGAATTCCATTATCCTCTTTTATTTCGGGTACATCCGCACATCCTGTGAAAACACCAATCATACTGATTAACATGCATAATATTGTCACGGATTTATTTATATTTTTCATTTTCTTTCCTCTTCCATTTGCTTTTTCATAAAATATGATTGTGCGCAGACATATTTAGACAACCTACTTTTTAAATATGCTGCGCACAATGCTATTCTACTGATCGCTTACCTTGTCCGCATTAAACCAGCCGCTTGCCTTAAACGTACTGTAATAATCATCATCCTGTCTTGCAGCCAACTTATAGTTAGTCAATGCAACATCACTAGAAGCAAATGCAACTGTTCCATATCCTACCGAACTCCGCCAAACTCCACTTTGCGTACAAATTTTCACATTTTTTCCTGTACTTGAATTATACTGCACTGGAACAAATCTTACTCCATAGGAATTCACAGCATATGTAATGGAATTAACCTTTAACGTCCATGGATCCGAAGTATACGCTTTCTTATTGTATGTACTTGAAAAATGCGTAAAATTTTGACCTGTATTTCCCAGCGTAAAAGAAAAGGTTGGACGTGATGCTGCGCAGACAGACCCTGCCACAAGCATCGTGCACATTGCCGTAGTTACTAAAAATTTTGATAATGACTTTTTAAACATATTATCTACCTCCATATCATTCAAACCTAAGTTTCTATCAGTTTTATCCCTTAAACTTTTGAAATTTCATTTTGTCAGTTATCAGATTTCTTTTTTCTGTATAAAATCCTTCCACACTTCCGTGAAGTGGAAATGCCACCATTCACAAAACAATATTTTTCAAACGCCGGAAAACTGACGCAAATAAAATACCAGTTACTCCTAACAAGTTAATTCCTAGAAATTCCCCTTGTTCTCTTCCCTCCTTTCTTAAAAAATTTTATCACAATTTTATCTTCGTAATCGTTTTCTGTCATAATTCGCCCATGCTATTGTTAAAATTGGACACACAAAAAAAGCATGTTGCTAATTCCCACGCTTTTTTGTCTGCTTCCATATTAAGTTTTTTAATCCTACACCTCCTCCATCAAAGCCCTAAGCACCATAATATGATACTCTTCATCCTTTATAATCCTTGCCAGCACCGCATTCACCCAATCATCCTTTATCATTTTCATATGTGTTGCATATTGATTGATGGCTTTCTCTTCCGCCTCTATGTCAGCAAACAGCATTTTTCTTGCATTTTCCGGAATATCCAGATATTCCGGCGTCCACAAAATTTGTCTTCCGTTGCGGTATTTTGCTGCAAAATCAACAGTTCCTCCCAATAAGTAAATCAACTCTCCTAATTTCTGCAAATGTATCATTTCCGCCATGGCAATTCCCAATAATGTTTTTGCCATAGGGCATTTTTCACAGGCTAAGCGGTTTTCGTTATTGATGTACTGGGTAATCGCAGACATTTCCGATACTGCACCACAATAATCAATACTGAGCAGATTGGCATAGGCTGTATTCCTTTCCCTTACCTGAATAGCAGGATAAGGCAATTCCATCATAATCGGATTTATCCCCATAAAACTGCAGGTATTGACCAAGGGGGCTTTTTTTTCTTCCATTCCAACATCTTCTCCTAATATATCTCTATACAATAATATATTGGAATTTCAAAATACTGTGCATTTTCTTTTTTATTATAGCACTGCTTATATCCTTTATGGATACTGCCTGCTTCTCTAAAATATATAGCTCCCTCTAACGCAATATCTGACTTTTCGATACCCAGTGGGAGCCGGTATAGCATATAGTAGTCTTTGCAGAGCGAAAGCATGCCCAAAAGACTACCATATGCTATACCGGCTCCCACGTCCGTTTATCGAAACCCCCCTTATTGCTTAATTCTGCATCCTAATCTGTTCTCCCTGAATCAGCGAATACCTGAAAAGCTCAGTACCATCCAAATCTTCTTTATGCATATCCACCCCACTAATCTGATGATTGTCATAAGAAGTATAATAATAAATACCTTTATCCGCATTACAGCAGGATGTATAAATGGTAATTTCATATTCATCCTCTCCTACCAGACAGCATCCCCGCTGCTGGTCTACCGAACCAAGGATATGGAAAAACTGGCTGACACTTTCTGCTTCCGAATCTCCAGAAATAGAATTCATTTTTACAAAAGCTACCCTGACAAAGCGGGATTGGGATGATAAATCTCCCGGAAGGCCCAGGGCTCCCATACCACGGCTGTATGCATGTAATGGCAGCTTCGGGGAGAAATGATTTTCCGGATTCCTGATGGACAGGTTCATATAGTTATTTAACTGAAACATCTGCTGGTCAAATGGCGGGTTATTGGTCAACACACCTGCCGGATTGTCATAAACACGAATGCCTTCCTTCACCGATTCCACCGTGATAGCCTCCGTACTGTCTGCAATGATCCAGTGAAGAGATGCCACTGGCAGTTCTGCATTGAAAGCAGTATTATCAAGATTGATTTTTTCCAATAATACCCTTGCTTCTTTTACTGTTGCACATTGTGCTAAAATCCATGGTATGAATTCAAACACTGCTACATTGTCCTTATCCGGTACTTCATCCTTATATTCCGCATTTCCTACAAAGTTTAATCCTGCCATTCCAAGCCCCTTTTCATTCACCCCATCATAATACAGCGGATAGTCCTCTACCACATGGGCCATGCCAATCATTGCATAATGGGTTTCCATTCTGCCAATGCTTCGAAAATCAAAGCAATAATTGCGGGGTGTTATGGCAATCTCATCGCCATAAGAAAACTCATAATCCAGAGTTCGTCCAAAATAAAAATCCTTTGTTTTGTAAGTTGCTGCTGTACACATAATCATTCCTCCTGTTTTTAGTATTTATTATAATTTTCTTCCTGACTAAATCAATCTTCAAAATACTTTATCTAATTTTCTAATTACAAAGAAGCTGATACTTTACCGGATAGTATTGCACTACCACATAATCTTCCTTCTAGTCTTTCCTTTGCAATACTCTTTACCGTGATTTATATAGCGGTGCCGCCTGTCCGACAGCACCGCATACTATTTTAATATTCATTTCTCTTTTGGCATAAAATATTATTTTTCATTCCCTTTTACAAAAAACATCTTATTTTAGCCAAAGCTTTATCTTCCCTGCTAAAAGTGTTGTCCCAACAATAGAAAAACACATGGCTATCACCATAAGCAGTTCCTTCCAGTCGAAAACACAAGCCGGTATCAGCAGTATACTTTCCAAAAGCAGCACAATCCTTGTGCGTTTCCGATATACTTTTTGTTCCATCTCATCCAAAAGCTTATTCTGATTGCCAACCGGCGCCATAAAAAATATGATCCCCCAAAAAACTGCCGCAATCAATATGTACGTTGCTTTCGTCCATTTTATCCAGACAAGGCAGATAAAAGATACGATGAACATCCCCGCTGATACAAGCAGGCATCTTGTTTTTGTTTTCGCATGAAACCCACCTGCATTTTTTCTAAGTGGAAAAATCAGCAGCCATAAGAGGAAGCTGTCAAGCAAATGACTAAAACAGCCGCCAATTGCCAAGATTACAAGCAAGCCTAACAGGTTGCTTCCTATGTTTTCAAGGCCGTACTTTACAATTTCCGCCTCTTCTGATGATATCACTCCATCTTCAAGAAGCTTCCCTGTCAGGCTTCCTGCCAATCTCAAAACTTCCGCAATTTTTTCACGTTCTGCGGCTCTTTTGGCTGGTAGTTCCAACATGGACATGCTGTGTTGGCTTCCACGCTGGCAGACATTTTTGCCATTTTTGCAATGGCTTTTTCCATTTTTTTAACTACATTTCCTTTAACCTGCATTGCTTTCCCCTCCTTTCAAATATCATCCTACCACAAATATTTTTCTATGCCGCTTCATGTCAGAATTTGGCTACGGATTTGTAATAATTAACCTTATAGAAAAAAACAGGAACAAGGCTATTACTCAGACCGATTCCTGTTTTACTAAATACTTTATACATTTTGAATCTTTGACATATACAAAATCAACTTGACACAAAATAGATTGTCATGGGAGCATATTTCCATAATCCCATTATACTTCTCTACGATTTTCTTCACATTACTCAGACCGATTCCATGCTGCTCCTTCTTTTCCTTTGTAGTCAACAGCCCATTTTGTCCTCTCTTAATTCTTCCATTAAAACTGTTTTCTATTTTAATCCACATGACTCCCTGCTTCAGCTTTATGCTTACATCCAATTGCTTTTCTTCCGTCTGCATTGCTGCTTCTATTGCATTTTCCAACAGGTTTCCTAAAATAACGTTTAAGTCAAAAAAATGGCTGACTGCTGCCGGTATCTGCATTTTTACATTTACAATACGAAGCTCTTCTTTTGCCCGCTGGAGCATATAGTTTAGCACACTATCTATTTCCACATTTCCGGAAGATACGATTTCATTTGGATTTTCCATAAACGCTCCCATATCATCTATGTATTTCTGTATTGCTTTATCTTCATGTTTCATTGCCATAAGCTTCAATTCGCTCATGTGGTGCTTCATATCATGCCGCAGCGCTTTTACTTTTTCTTCCCCCTGCAACATAATCTCTATCTGATTGGAATAATTTAGAATCTTCTGACGCAGCGCTTCATTTTCATATTTTTGAGATAATACCCTCGACAGCATATTATATAAATAAAAAATCAGAAAATTTGCCATAAGAAGCCCTACACTGATAATAACCAGCCCGGATACTGTACTTCCGTTTATATAAATTAACAGGCAAAGCATTATGATACTGCATAAAGGAACTAAAACCAAAGAAAAATTCTGAACATTTTCGCTATCTTTTCTTTCATTGATTATTTTTTCCGTAAACAACTCGCAAATAAATATGAAAAATACTGATATGACCGCATAAATCTGGGTAAAACTTTCCCCATCCCGGTAGTCAATAAAGGGTAATGTTGAAACAGTATCACAGCCTATATTAATCAAATAAATGGAACAAGTCACGAACAAGTTCATTTTTATGGATTTGGTATATAAAAGTACAATCAGGCTGATTCCCGCCAGATTACAAATAATATTGACCCATACAAGATGAAACGCCAGATAGGTGACTGTATTGATGAAAAAAAATCCCCCATATGCCAATACTTGTTTTACTTTTCCCTCTTCCCTGCAGCCGAAAAAAATCTGCATGAATCTGCGAATCAGATAAACCCGGAACAGGTTTGTGGAGACGCAAATAATAATATCTATCATTCCTTCTATCCTTCCCTCAATATTTTTTCTCTTACCTGCTTTCGGTTTGCCTTGCTGATGGTCAATATGGTGCCATTTGTCAACTCTACCATTTCATAAGTATAGCGGGCTACATGTTCTCTATTGATCACATAAGACTGATGAATCGTAATAAATTCTCCCGGCAGATTTTTTTCCAGTTCCCTCATTTTCCCATAGAATTCTTGTTCCCCATGTAAGGTAATAATTTTTATTTTTCTTCCCTCGCTGACAAAATACATGATTTCTCCATAGGAAACATAATAATATTCCTTGCCGTTTTTAAATTCAAAGGTCTCGGAATTTTTCCCGATGATCTTGACAGCCAGGTCTAAGGCTTCATCAATCTGTGGCTGGGTAATAGGCTTTATGAGAAAATCCATGGGCTGTGTCTTAAACAGCTTCTGGGCATAGGAAGATTTCCCCGATATGTAAATAATCTGCATCTCCCTGTTTTCCAATTGATTGCGGATAAAATCCCCCACTTCTATTCCCGTCAGCTCAAATAACTCTATATCCAGAAATAAAATATCTATATGATTGCCCTGCTTCAAGTAACTGCAAAGCCCCTCTCCCGAATACCAGACCTTTGTATCGACTTCCATTTCTTTCTCTTTTGTGTATAGCAATATCATATTTTCAATGGATGAGCAGATATTCCGCCCGTCATCACATATGCCAATGTTATACATTTCACACCTCGTACTTTTTTCTATACATAATACATCAACGAGTCTTTTCATTCAACTCCTTTTTAAAATGATTATGTTTGTTTTATCCTGTTGATTTTTCCTGTAACATCTGTTTTCCTATCTTTGATGGCATTCTAACACAATTTTCTAATCATACCGTTCCATGTCAAAATTAGGCTATGTTTTTGTACTAATTGCTTTTATCTCTTTCTTTTGATAATTAAAACCCAAAAAAAAGACTATCTCAAACTGTTCTTAAAAAGGAACAAGTTTAAGATAATCTCATTTTTCATCTATCCACTCATTTTTTATGCCACTGGTAAAATTCCTTCAACTCCGCTTTTATATCATCTGGCAGCGCCGTCTTTTTCACACCGCGAATTGCACCTTCCAACGCCAACAGCCTATGAATACAGGCGGATTCATCTATCTCTTGAATTTTCAGCCATGCCTGTTTTGAACCGATGATTTTTAAATCATCCTCCGTTATAATTCCCACCTGATTCAGTTGTTCTTCCACATTTTTTCCTATATTCGGTAATTTTGACAGTTCGCCCACAAGCCTCTTCCTCCTGTTGGTTATCTTCTCTATCCGTTCCCATTGCCGCTGCGCATTCATTATGACACTGAAACATATCCACAACCTTACATCACTACAACAGCGTTTTTTTCCAGTCTTCTTCCATGCTTTGGGAAATACCATAAGATTCATATTCCGCCATAAATCCCTCATGCCCTATGTGAAACTTTGAACCTCCAAACATCTTGAAAATCTGCTGGGCCCTTTTTATAGTTGGTGAATAGTATCTGAAATATATTCCAGCAGTTCTCCAGCGTTTTACACTAAGGATAGCTGGCTCTTCGGTAACAAATCGACTATACAATTTATCTTCTTTTGTTTTCCATGATATCAAATCATCTTTGCCACAAACCAATGTCCAGACCACGTCATTTCCTGTGATGCTTGGAAAATACCTCTTTCCCATTAAATCTTGAAAAATTTCGCTAAATCTGGTGGATGAGTCAATGGTGTATGTAATGGCATGATCCTCTACATCATCGCCCATGCAGACACTCTGGCGGTTGATTGTTATGTCCATTGTACGTACCTCCAATTCTTTTTTTCAAATGCCTCATAATAGAAAATTCCTTATTCTTGTTTTTTCGCTTTCTCCTTATGCCCAACCCATGCAAAACAAATCATAAAGAATATGATTCCATATACTGTAGTAATCGGCGTTGCAAGCCCTACCAGCACCAGGGATGCCCCAGGAAGCCTTGACACAAAAACGGAAACCGGGATACGAATACAAAATGCCGAGGTAATTCCCTGTACCATGACCGGAATGCTTTTTCCACATCCGTTAAAATAACCAATGCTGGAAAACAGAATACAGGTAAGAATACATTCTGCCGAAAATCCTCTCAGATAATCTGCACTCTGCGCAATTACTTCTGCATCATTTGTAAATAATGAAGATACTTGTGCTCCTCCAAAAAATCCTATCAGAAAAATAATGACGCCTACACTGCACCCTGTAATCATGGCAACATAAAATCCCTGCTTTGCTCTGGTTTTTTCTCCTGCACCAATATTCTGTGCCACAAATGCAGAAACGCTCTGCATAACAGAGGATGGAACAAGCAGGATAAAGGAAACTATTTTCTGTGCCACACCGTATCCTGCAGACGGCATCAAGCCCATATAATTAACAATGGAATTGATTACTAAAAAGGAAATCTGCACCATAGCCTCCTGTAAAGCAATCGGAACCCCTACATTCAGAATCATCTTAAGCTCCTTGCCATATACCTTACACTGTTTCATGGAAAAAGAAACCGGAAGGCGCTGCTTGCGCAGTACCAGAAGCGAGGCAAGCACGGATACAAACTGCGCTGCTACTGTAGCAATGGCCGCACCGGCTACATCCATCCGGAATATGCCTACCAGAATCAAATCTCCAACAATGTTTACCAGACAGGCAATCCCCACAAAAACCAGAGGCAGGTTTGCATTTCCCACGCCTCTTAAAATACTGCTGATTACGTTATAGGCAATGATAACCATAATGCCGCCGGAACAGATCCGGATATAGGAAATCGTTTTTGCAACAGATGCTTCCGGCACCTGCAGAATTGACACAATATTACCTGCAAACACTTCCAGCAGGATTGTCATCACAACTCCAAGCACCGCAAACACCACCACTGATGTTCCCACTGCATTTCCTGCTTCCTCAGGTTTCTCTTCACCAATATGCTGTCCAATGGTGACCGTTGCCCCCATAGCAAGACTGATGATTACATATGTAATCATCTGCATAAATGTACTACCCGTTCCTACTGCCGAAATACTGGAAGCATCTCCAAACCGCCCCACTACCAATAAGTCCACTGCTCCATAAGCCGCCTGCAGTATCAAGGCTCCCAGCACCGGCACGGCAAACCGAATCAGGGAAGTAAATACCGGTCCTTCCACAAGCGAATTTTGTTTTGTTTTTTCCATTTCCATTTTTCCTCTCTTAACTGTTTATTTTTCCTTATTCCATTCAAAACAGGCTGGCATATCCGCCTTTTCCCATCCAGCCCTCTTCGCTTCATTACAACAATTTTTCATAATATTCCTTATCCATATCTTTAAAGACATTAAATATGATTCTATCGAATTTCCCTTCATGATTCTCCAATATAGCGGTAACTGTTTCTACCGCAATCTTGGCTGCCTCATCATTGGGGAAATGAAATTCCCCTGTGGAAATGCAGCAGAATGCCACAGAACGAATCTTGTGATCTATACAGCATTTCAATACACTCTCATAGCAATTCCTCAAATCCTGCCTGTGCTTCTCTGCCAAATCATATCCTACAATGGGTCCTACCGTATGAATCACATACTGAGCCGGAAGATTATAAGCCTTTGTCAGCATGGCCTGACCGGTCGGTTCCTCATACCTGGGACCGTATTCAATTCGTTTCTGATTCATCCTATGGCTGCATTCTGCCCGAAGCCCGATCCCTGCTGCGCTGTGGATTGCGTTGTCAATACATCGGTGACATGGTACAAAACAGCCAAGCATTTGTGAATTTGCCGCATTTACAATAGCTCCTACAGCAAGCCTTGTAATATCTCCCTGCCAGATAGAAAGCTTATCCCCATAAGGATGCTGACTGCCATATTGCTCTTTGACCGTCTTGATTTGAGACATTTGCACAATTCCTTTTTCTTCTGCCTCCAACGTCAAAAATTCATCCTGCACTTTTATAATATTCTCTGCCATCTTCCTCGGCATACGGATATTCATTAAAGAACGCAATGCCATTCGCTTGCTTTCATAGTCATCTTCCACTTCCAAATCTTTATATTGTCCGGAGTCCTCCTTAAACTCCTGAAGCAGATAATCCAATCGGTCTTCCTGTGTTGCAAAATTTTTCATCCCATCTCTCCTTGTTTATTGGCAGCATTCCTTTACCCATGTGATAAAATTATCCGTACTGTTCCCAATACGCTCTGCTTCCACATGAGCCTGCCCCCATACCGTTTCAAAATCCACATCTGCACCATAATTTTCCAAAGCAAGCGCCAGATTCACTTCTGTAGTCAGTGCCGTATCACTTTGATTGCTTCCTGTGCGAATCCTCCAATAAGATGCAACGTTTGCAGTTTGATAGCCTTCATAAAAATTATTTAAATAGTACAACGGGTTATACATATTGACACGCTCTGCCACAGAGATTCCAAGGGCATCCTTCCGCTCTAAATCACCAGCAAATTCTGCTCCATAGTCAGAACCAGCCAGCAATTGTGCCATTACCGGATCAAAGTGGTCCCCTTCACCATCTCCATCGCCAAATAGAACATTCTCTCCCTGAGACTCATCCAAGGCATCAAAAGCGCCCAGGCCCTTAGATGCTATTTTAAACGCTCTGACAAAATCTGCAATGCTTGTAATGGCAGCCGAATTGGTGGAACTGTCATACACTACCCATGTGGTCTCTGCATTTAACGCATCTATATAATCCTGTACGGTGTCATAAGTTCCTGATAATCCGACTCCGCCTGCCGTCTCATTTCGTTCAATTCCATCCCGTGCATAAAAATCATCTTCTCCTGCCGGTCCGCCCGGGCCGGGAAATTCTCCACCTATTTCACCATCTAAGTCTCCTTTGTTCCCAAATCCTTTTTGCTTTCTATCCACATCCATATCATCAGGAAGCTCAAATCTTTCATTGTCTCCACGGCCAAAGCCACCTTTCTCATTTCTTGCAGCCGTATATGGGAAGGCAGTATCCTGCAGGAAATGATTCAGAGAGGTTTCAATCACCGTCTTTAAATAGTCATAATAGCTGCCCGCCTGATAAATCCCCTCATCGGAAGCAATTAAAGTCAAAACATTTCCGTTTTCATCGGTAAGCCCCAGCTCATTGATATACAATGCAAACTGCTCTGCCATTCCATTAGAAAGCGCCTGCATCTCATCTGTCAAATCGTTTCTGGTGACTCCAAGGTTCCATTCATAGGCCTCACTTGCATAATCCAGACTGGTAATGGGACACCAGCACATAGAACCGGCCACTGCATCGCTGACACCACTGACGGCTCCAATTGCTTTAAGATACGGGGTATAGAGACTGCTGTCCCCTGTTGCACCAAGCAATGCACTCTGTGCACCGCCGCCACTCATACCAAAGGAGAAAATACGCTCTGTGCTGCCTGGAATGATTCCTTCGTTATATCGGATGTACCGAATCGCCGCTTTCAAATCCGTCACACCTGCCGGGGCTCCTGCATCCCTTCCACGGCAGCCGGCATAAACATAAATAAATCCGGCATCCGTATATACAGATGTGCTGCTGGCATATCCCGTGGGAGCAGCCATTGCGGAATAGCCAGGGGTATCTACCGGAATAACGATTGGCGCTGTTTCCGCCGTATACTCCCCTATTTTTCCGGAAGCGTTCACTTCACACGTATAGGTTCCATTTCCATTTTCTGTACCACTCATATATGCTCCCGGCACATAAATACCAAGATTTTCATATGCTGCATCTGCAGGATTCTCACAATATACAATACCTGCCTGCCAATATACATCTGTATTCTGGTCATATTGCCACTGAGACATATTTATTTTATCCAATAAGTTCTCCATTTCTCCCTCGCTGCTTTCCGGATTTTCTATTTCATGATCAACCTCACTGCCTCCATTTCTGCCGCATCCTGCTAAAAATACAACGCCGGATAACAACAGGGATATCCATATTCTGTTTAACCTCATGCTTTGCTTCTTCCTCATCAATATCCTCCATCTACATTCCATCATTAACTGAATGGTCTGGTTTGACTTTTTCCTTTACTAATATCGCATTCCCAATATCTGACACACTCCGCTCCATATCTGCATTGATTCCGATTGCTCTTTTCCCAAGGCTTTCCGGTACGATTGCCTCATCTAAATTCAAGCGGATCAGTGTCATATTTTCTTTTTCCCTTGTCAGTTTCTCAAATGGGAACCGAATAATTGTAGGCGTATTAAATCCCACACCAAGCTCCAGCAATACTGTTTTTTTATCCTGACATTCATCCAGAAATGCTCCAAAACGACTTTCTGCTTCATGCCATGCATCATCCTCCACAAAATGCTGGTCACACCTGAGATTCATATTCATAGGCCCTCCACAGACAGGACATTTCGGAACCATATAAGAAGGAATCTGGCAGTCCTTTCTTGCCTGATGCATTTGATTCATCATCTCAATATCATCATAAGTCTTTGCATGACATCCACTCATACATTGAATCAGCCCATAATCACCCTGTGTAGCAAATATTTTATCATCCCCAAAATCTGCTTTATAGAACTGGTGATCTGCATTCGTAGTCAGGACAAAATATTTTTTCCCGTTCACCAATTCCTTTAACTTTTGATACAATGGCAGTGCCTTTGGAGCAATGCGGTTCACATAAACATGCTTGGACCAGTATCCCCATCTGGCTTCTTCACTTGGAAAGGGATAAAAGCCCGCACTATACATATCAGTCATTCCGTATTTTTGGATAAATTCCGGAAAATTATCGGTAAAGCGCTTTCCTCCATAGGTCAGTCCAGCCGCTGCTGACAATCCTGCTCCGGCTCCAATCAGAACATATTCTGCTTCCTCAATTGCTTTTGCCGCTTCTTTCATCTGCTCTTCATAGGGTGCACTTTGAAAAATATAGTCCCTGGCTGGAACACCGCTTAAAAAACTTTGAAATGTCATTTTCTGTTTCCCTCCAAATTTTATTTTTTGAAACATGCGCTGTTTCCTCCTAATCTATCCCTGCCATTGCAAAAAAACAGACTGGCATGCCAGTTCCCCAATACCGGCAATGTTTCCATTATAGCTGTCTCTTCCTTATTGTAACGGGCAATGTTACATTCCGATTCCAATATACCACTTTTTGCTATAATGTCAATAGTTATAATCAGACCTTAAAAATGGAACATTTCACTGTCATAAAAATATCCAATTCTTCTTTCAAACATATCATCGAAAAAGTCTATACATTGCTACATAAGCTCCAGCTTCCCTGCGCCTATAATGACCACATGTGCATCCATCCTGCTTCTCATAAAGCAATAAATGCTCTTTCAGTGCGATAATCTTTTCATCCGCATGCTGTATATAAAAAGCCCTGAGATGAGTTCCATCCAGGGCTTTTGCAAATACCAAAACTTTGATACCACTTGCATCAGCTGGCAGACCTTGCTGTTGGTCAGGAATTACCTCCTGTCCAAAAAGGATATCAAATCATGTATAATTTATAAATCGATTTCCTGAGGCGGATTGCCGGAAAAATCTGCAAGCACCGCATGTGCATCTTCCAGATAAAACACCTCAAACACGGGATTCTCCGGTGTTTGGTAATTCTCCTTAACAATTGGATTTTCTAAAGCAGCCGCCTTGATTTCCAAATTGTTTTCAAATACCGTCTTTCCACTGATACGAATCCACTGATATTCTGGAGAAGCGATACAAATTTCAATATTCGGATTCTCCTGCATATCCTTATATACGTCCTTTTGATTGCTGGTATTGAACCAAAGCTTACCGTTTTTTTCAAAGCTGAACATAAACGGGCGGCACTTTGCCTTTCCATCACGCCCTACTGTTGCCAGATACTGTACCGGGTTCTCCTGTAAAAATTTTACTACTCTCTGCATAATACATTCTCCTTCTTTCTTATATTTTACTGTCAGGCTGCCTGTATACAGCCTGACAGTCATGCACATCTGCAAATGATTATTTTCTCACTACGCTGATTCTTTCCTGAATATGGTTTCCTTTTGTGATTTCATCCACCATTGCAATTGCATAATCGGCATAGCTGATGATGCTCTCGCCTCTGCTGTTTAAAGTGAGTTCTTCTCCTGCAAGAATATATTCACCCGTTCTCTCTCCTTCTGCCTGGAAATCGCCTGCGGGGCTGATAAATGTCCACTGTACATCATTTCTTTGTCGAAGTTCTGCAAGGGCCTGCCCCTGTGCCTGTGCAAGAGGCAGATATTCTGCCGGAAAATCAGGACCATCACACACCTGTACGGTATGTTCCGGATTTACATAAAGGCTTCCTGCACCGCCAACAACTACTAGTCTGGTCTTCTTGCCCGAAAGAATATCGCACAGATGCTTTAAGGACTTACAGTGTCCCGGAAGTTCCTCCGGCGCCCATGCTCCAAAAGCATCTACCACTACATCAAAGCCCTCTAAGTCAGCTGTAGTCAAATCAAATAAATCCTTTTGAATTACATGTCCGGCAGCTGTTCTATTTTCCTCTCTCACGACTGCTGTAACATCCAGCCCTCTTTCTACTGCTTCCTTAACTACTAATGTTCCTACTCTTCCGTTTGCGCATACTACTGCGACTTTCATAAAAATTACCTCCAAAATAATTTTTTATTGTAATCTTTATTGTTACATTATTTTCCAATAATATACCACCGTTCTATTGTAATGTCAATGGTTACATCTCTTTTTTGTGTTCCACGCAACAGTTCAGCCCGCCTGGGAGGGAAGTGCATTGGGAAGGCTGGGAGCCGGCAGAGCATATAGTAGTCTGGTCATGTCTTGGCAAAATCGCCAGCACTTACGCACCGTACTTGGGTGCGTTAGTACTGTTGCGTTTTTGCAGAGCGAAAGCGTGCCTGACAGACTACTATATGCTCTGCCGGCTCCCAGCCTTCCCAATGCACTTCCCTCCCGGGCGGGCTGAACTGTTACTTTTTCACAAATAAACAGACTATGTCAGTTTCATTTGACATAGTCCTTATCATCTTCTTGCTTTCTTCTATTTTCCTGTATAATCCATTATTGCTTCTCTTTGCTCAGATACAACTCCATATCACTTACAATATCTGCAAGTGTAATAGACTCCATTTCTCGTTCCATCGCTTTCTGAACACGTTCCAACTTCTCATCAAGCACATTATGAATATTCCTGCCTACCGGACATTCTATATTGGGATTTTCATGGAAATGAAATAATTCACCATCTTCTACGCATTCCACGGCTTTATAAATATCCAGAAACGTAATCTCCTCAAGAGGCCTTGCAATGGTGGCTCCGCCTGTTCCCCTTTGCACATGAACAAGTTCAGCTGTCTTTAATTGTACTAAGATTCTCCGAATTACAACAGGATTTACCTCCACACTGGATGCCAGAAAATCGCTTGTCACCTTTCTTTCTTTTTCAAAAGTATTGATGCACGCAAACATATGGATAGCTATTGTAAATCTGCTGGATATCTGCATAGCCATAACCTCTCTCCATTTTCAAGTTTGCTATATTATAATTTGTTTTGGTTGTAATGTCAATGATGACAGCAGTAAGCCTGGACATTCCCGTAACAGTTCAGCTGTTGAATATTTCCAAACTCCGCCTTTTCAGTGGAAAAAGCTAAGCGAACGGAACAATTTTAAAGCGGCGCAAGGTGTGTCAAAGGCATAATTATCCGAGATACATTATACAATAAACTATGACAGCAGGATCATCAAAGTCACTGTCAACCCCTTACCCTTGCTTGAACATATAAGTTCACCGTTCATTTTAGCCATAAGCGCCAAAGCGATATACAGCCCCAGACCGCTGCCGGCTATATCGGAATCTTTTACGTTCTTGCCACGGTAAAATTTNTTCATNATAAGATCAAGCTCGTCAGCCGGAACGCCCTTGCCGTAATCGGTGATCGACAGTTTCAGATAGTCTCNGCTCAAAGCACACTCAATGTCTATGGGAGTATCGGCATATTTATAAGAATTACCGANAATGTTTCCGATAACCTGCTCCATACGTTTTATNTCAANGTNTATCATACATTCGGGTATNGTACTCCTTCTCACAAGAGAACGTGTATCCGCCGCCCTGATGATGTCATACAGCACAGNCGCATTTTCATCAGTGCAGTTCACGGTCATCTCNCCAAGATCGTCAAGTGNAGCAGTCAGCAGATCNGTGACGAGAAGTTCCATCTGCTGTGTCTTCTTCTGTATNCCNTNAACCTTGCCAAGAACATANTTATCCTGTACTTTCAGACTCAGCACATCNCAGATNGTGTTGATACCCGTAATAGGCGTTTTCAGGTCNTGACTCAGCTCNGCAACAAGCTCTTTTTCTTTTCGTTTGAGTTCNGTTTCTCTNNNNTTTGATGCTCTCAATTCCTCACGCATGATATCAAAGCTCTCGGTGAAAGCCCCAAACAGATTNCTGCGCTCCATTTCAAGAGGACNGTCGAGATCGCCCATTGCTATNCTGCCTGCAAACTCTTTCATCTTGCAAAACGGCTTTAAGATGTTCCTGCTGATATACAGATAGAACGATACTGCCGCCGTTACCATGATAAGAAACAGNATTACAGCCGCACAGGNCAGNTNNTCAAAAGCCTTGTNATACNCCNAAAAAGACGGGTCGGGTATCGCCNCTGTTGCAAGNAATCTGTCACCGTCCGTCACCGCNAGNCACAGATAACCGTTATTTCTTGATTNCGTGAGCGTTANGTTTTCGCCNCCGGGATAGATGCAGAAACCCTCCGTATCAAACACAANTATATCGGTANCGGGAAACTTTTCTTCAAGAATAGCAAGGTCATTCATATTCTCNCTTACTGTTTCAGCAATATCATTTTGCAGGACGATNTCTGGCATATNTTTTTGCCTGCCCGTCATGACGAATATCCCGATACAGCAGGCAACGGTCATCGCAAGAAGAATAAGCNTTCTTNNGTACCTCATGACGTTTCACCCATGATATATCCTACGCCCCANACAGTTTTTATGATCTTCGGCTCATTCGGGTCGGCTTCGAGCTTTTCCCGAAGATGACGGATATGCACNGCAANCGTACCCTCACCGANGCACTCGTCTTNCCACACATTCTGCAAGAACTCGTCCTTTGTTATGACCTTTCCTCTATGCTCCAGNAAATAGAACAGCATTTTGTATTCAAGAGCTTTCAGCGTGATCTGTTCTCCGTTTTTGCTTATGCAGTGNGACTGTGTATCAAGAAACAGACNGNCNATNATCTGTATTTTTCTGNTGCCTGTCGCTTTAGGCGATTCTTTCACGGCAGACTGTGTACTTTCGTATCTGTTCAGNATAGCCCTGACCTTTGCAAGGAGAATATTCATCTTGAAAGGNTTTTTGATATAATCATCTCCNCCGATATTAAGTGCCATAAGCAGATCGTCATCGCTTGTACGGGCACTGATGAAAAGGATNGGCATATTGTATTCGNTCCTTATGCTCTTACACANNTCAAAGCCNGACTTGTCCCCGAGNTTTATATCTAAAAGCANNAGAGAAACGGTGTTCTNNGCNAGGAAGTCCACCGCATTCTCATAGCTTGTGACATAAGCNGTTTTTATATCGAACGCATTAAAATACTCCGCCGTNTTTTCGGCAATGATCTCATCATCGTCTATNATCANGCACTTATAATCCATACTATCACTTCTTTCAGCCGATACNCACCTTTTCGCCGCTNTCGCCTATGAATACGATCTTTCCNCTTTCGGGAAGTGTCACATTGTTTCCATAGCCTTTCATATAGCTTGNGTAAACCACGTTATCAAACTTATCATAAATATAAACTGCTGCCTTTTCGGGGATATCAAGGGTAACGGACTTTAAGNCCATCTCACCTATCTTATACCACTTTGCCCGTCCCGTTTCAAGAGCTATTTCGTGAATATCCGCCGTAAGANNGGGAATTGAATCCTCACTTACCAGCNTCANAGCCTGNTCGCCCGTGCGCAGNTATTCACAGCCGTTCTCGGTGAACACTTCAAAATCGGTCAGNTCCCGTCCTGCTTCGCCGGGTATCAGCACAAAGCCCTCAGCCTTATTTTCATNGGTAAAACNNACCGTCTTCNGTNACATCATCCCACCCGTAAACTTCNCACANCCGTTTATACCCTCGGGTACATTCAGCTTANCNCAGGGGCTTACATTGTAANAAGCGTTGGAATACTTCATNTTTATCANGTAGTATTTTTTTCCGTTNCTCTGCGTCCAAGCCTGCTGAACNCTGTCNNTNANGTTAAANTCTCCCACTCTTTGCAGATAGTAAGATGAATCTATATACNGTCCGAAGCCGTCGGCATAGGTATTTTCATACTTGCAGATATAGGTATTACCGTTCCTTTCGGTAAATGTGAGCAGTTCCTGATNGCCTGCCTGAACAAAATTATCNGAATCGGGTTCACCNTCCATAAGCACAAAGCTGTCATNAACAGTGTACATATACCGTTTNGCCTNGGGGTTTTCTGCNGTNATCTCGGTNATCNCCATATANTTCCCGNCNNGGAACTCCACCTTGAATATGCCGTCCTCTCTCGCATAGATATCCGCCATTTTCAGATATTTTTCCGGAACTTTGTCCGCTGTTTCCATTACTTNCGGTTCATCAAAAGTGACTGTTATGCCCTTTTNNNCAAGAGCNNAGATCATGAGCGATTCNGTCAGCATCGTTGCATNGCCNGAACCTGCGCCGTTCATTGTCACCGACACGCTTATCTGTTCATCGGGAGCTACCATAAGTCCTGCNTACTGATGTAACAGCGNACCGCCCTTGAACATGATCTGAACGTCNTCNCTTGTCGTCCAGNTTTNGCTGNNATCNACTGNATCCCAGCCNAGACCNAATGCATNCTCATATTTNTCACGGGCATTGTTCTTCTGCATTTCNTCCTTTGACGATTGTCTNAGCAAAGTCTCATCACCTTTGAAGAATGCCGNGCCGAATTTGCAAAGCTCNGNTGCTGTGGACATGATGCCGCCCGAGCCGAATGCCATACAGTAGTCCGTATCATACGGTANACCNCCGNCAAAGATATTTGCCGTATTCTTANTGCCGTACATTTTNNCANCCGTTCCGGTGTTTTCAAGTTTGAGCNGCTTTGAGATATGATTCTCCACATAATCGGTAAAACTNTCACCNCTGACACGTTCCACCACGATTTCAAGCAGNGTGAAACCGTCATTGCTGTAAGTCGCAAGTGTTCCCGGGTCAGCTTTCAGACGTGCATTTTTCAGATNTCCAAGGAATCTGTCATGANATGTCGTGTCAATATCATCATAGAGNATCATATCATCATATACCATTCCCATAAGCCCGGAAGTGTGATTCATGAGCATTCTCACAGTGATATCTTTATATCGCTCGTCCTGCATTGTAAATTCGGGGACATAATCCGTCACGGGANCGTCAATGTCGAGCAGTCCCTGCTCATAAAGCTGTAATGCCGCAGNCGTACAGAATATCTTGCTTANNGAGCCTANTGCCGAAACGGTATCGGCTTTTNNCTCTGTCTGTACAGGTGTCNTTTCCTTGTCTGNACCGTAANCTGCCGTAACGGGCATCNCCNCNNGTATCATNATCGCTGCTATTNCNGNTGNTATCTTCTTCATAATATGATTCCTCCCNCTTTATTCGGTCATAAGCTCTGTTACAGAGATCTTCTTTATCCTGCCTGCACCGACATACGCACAGCCGAAGCAGAACAGNATCATAATTATAATNGTANCNATCATCATGGGGATATTNANGNGTGTTGTGCCGANCANANCGTCCATTNCCGCATGAANCACAGCCNCCGCNCCGNCAGTGCCGAGGANAATTGCCNNGANTACAGCAGGCATGATACGCATTGCAAGCTGTACCATAAGCTCCTTTGTGGTGTAGCCGAGTCCGAGCATGATACCNAGTTCTTTTCTCTGCCGTCTGACAGCCTGCTCCATAAGGGCTATGATAATGANAGCNGAAACNACTGCTGCGANACCCATANNTGACCAGGATGTCAGGCTGATCNTGCTGAAAATNCCGCCNANCTGCGTCTGNAGGANATGTNNGNNGTNCTGCACANTTTTGATAGCAAAGCTCTCGCTTGAACCNGATATNGTNNTATCGCCNATCTGTATCGAGTATTCGATATGATCTGCACCNTGATTGGCGAGANACTCNGCNATCAGCCGNTCGGCTTCTGCACTCAGCCGTTCCTCNGCNGTATCGCCGAGGCTTTCTGTTTTACGGGTATCGGCCACCGATCTGCCGTAGGTCTGCATAAGCAGTGTCTGAAATTCTGCCAGATTCGTTTTGTCCTCAAGGTATATCTCTACCGCAGAAGGGCGGTAAGCGGGCATGATACGTTTTAAAGCCTGTTCGGTAATATAGAGATTCTTTCCGTCGTTGGATATGCCTGGAACTATTCCGCAGATGATGTAATTCTTTTTTACTCTGTTGCATTCGAGGGTAAGATCGTCACCGACCTTCAGGCTATGCTGCGCAGCGAACAGCTTTGTAACAGCGATCTCATTATCATGTTCGGGAAGTCTGCCTGCTGTTGCCTGAATGTTCTCGCACTGAGAAAAATCGGGATAGGATACCGGCACAAGAGAACTCTCACGGTCAAAGGCATAGAGAGTCTGCCATTCGGACATATCAAGAGTAAACGAACCTGTCTGCACACGTTTTACACCCTGCATCATGCTTATTCTTTCTGCAAGCTCCTCAGTGTTGGCGGAGTGCATAACGGTCACGGTCAGGTCGGCTCCCTCCACTCCTGCCAGCCTTGCAGCAACTTTCAGATCAGAGCCGAACAGGTCGGCGATCAGGACACCTACGACAGCAGCAAACGCCGAAACAGCTATGCATACAGTAAGACTGACATTCTGATTCATATTATCGAAAAAGCCTTTCAGGGCAAGGCGAAGATGCACGCTGTTTTTCGTATTCCTGAGCGGAAAATGGTTTTTGCCGAAATGATGAACAGCTATTCCTTTACGGAAAGCCTGCACGGGGGGATATTTCTTTACTGCCAAAGCTCTCGTATGTGCGGTTACTCCCACAAAAATAAGGAGCGTCAATGCTGTCAGCAGTATCGGGAGCGGAGAGATATGCAGACTGCCGTGATGTCCAGAAAGTGTTTCAGCGACTCTGTGCAGTACAGGCAGCAGCGCAAATGCGCCGCCTGCACCGATAATAATGCCCGCAAGGGCTGTCATAAGATACTCCGCGGTATAGGAAAGTGCGATCTCCTTTGATGTATAACCGAGCGCTTCCAATACGCCGATAGACTGTATCTGATCCTGTATATCGCCTGCGATACGGAAGCGTATCATAATAACAACGGCAATGAATATAACAGTCGCCATAAACAGCATGATATCAATGACAATCCCCGAGAAAACAGCGCTTTTCTGTTCCAGATTTTTATACAGACCAAAGCTCAGGATATTATATCCGATATCTTTTCCTGTCTGTTCTTCGACTCTGTCACAAAATTTTAAATATATATCCACACAATCATCAAGCGGATCGCAGTCGAACAGCATCATTTCATGCTTGTCAATCACGGTCATCAGAGAAGCATAGTCGCTGTCCGATACAATCATCTGGAAACCCATATTGGTTTCGGGCAAAAAAACAGATTCATAAAAACCCGCAACTGTAAAGGAGAACAGCTTTGCTCCGTAAATTATGTCAAAGGTGTCGCCCTCACTGAGCTTTGATGCAAGGGATTCTCTGCCTGCATAGGGCAGATAAATCGGGTGTTCAAGTGCTGCTGTCTCCTCATCGGTGAGGGTCGTTTCTATAGGAGAGCGCTCTATTTTCCCTTCCGTCTCCTTAGTCACGAAGCTCATATACATCGACTGTTCCTCGCCTTCATTGTCGAGGTATTTCGTTGCTGTACTGAACAGAACACGGACAGAATCGATAGCCGTTACCCTCTCATCTTCACGAAGCAGCCGAATGAAGCTGTCATTGTAATAATCTTCATTGATATAAAGTGCATTTTTATGTATAGCATACTCATCTGCCACACGGGGGAATATGCTCGTCATATCAATACTGCCCGCTATTGCCGCCGACGTGATAGCCATACAGAACACGATCAGCAGAGTAAGAAGTATCGTCTGTTTCCTGTGCTTTTTCATATTTGTAAAAGAAAGTCTGAGTATCTTTTCCATATTACCACCCCATGTCATCGAGGAATCTCTGCAAGCCCTCTTGTCTGCCCTTGATATCATTTGTGCCGAATGACGGCATTTCATGTTCGCCGATCACAGCACCGTCACGAAGATATATCACCCTGTTTCCTCTGAGAGCAGTTTTCATGTCGTGCGTCACCATTACAATGCTTTGTCCTTTCGAGTTTAGTTCCGTGAAGATATCAAGAACGTCACGGCTCGAAGCCGAGTTCAGATTGCCTGTCGGCTCATCAGCAAAAAGTATCTTCGGATCATTGATGATCGCTCTTACGATGCCGACCCTCTGACACTCACCGCCCGAAAGCTGGTTCGGGTATTTATCCCACAGCTTTTCGCCTATACCGACCTTTTTGAGAAGCTCCTCGGTCTTTTTCACAAGCTCGGGGCTGTTCTTCTGTATCACAAGTGCACCTGTCATGATATTATCGAATACGGTCATGTTTTCGAGCAGATAGATACTCTGAAAGACAAATCCACAGTTTTCACGTCTGAACACAGCAAGCTGATCGTTGGTATATTTCGATATATCCTTGTCACCGAAGAAGACGCTGCCGAGGGTTGGGGTATCCATTCCCGAAAGTGCATAAAGCAGAGTGGATTTACCCGAACCCGATGCACCCATTATAATAGTGAAGTCCTTTTCCCTGATCTCAAGATCAAGATTCTTGATGATATGCTGCTGGAAGCCGCCGTTTGAGAATGATTTGCACAATTTATCGGTATGAAGAATTGTACTCATGTTTATCCCTCCATAGTGATTGAAAAGAAGTTTGTGTTTCTATGGTATTATTATACATCATATTTCGAAAAGGTCTTTATCTGTTTACTATTTGTTTCTTATCTGTTTATTAAATGGTTATAACTATTTCCCTGAATATCATGGGCTAAAAAAATAACTCCTTTTCGGTAAGAATTCAGATAGGACAATTCTTATCAAAAAGGAGTCTCGTTTTACTTTTCTTTCACCGGAATCCAAACCTCTGCATAATATTTCGGATCTTGCATTCCGCCTTTGAAATCAGCAGGATTACTGTAATGTTCGATGTTATATCCTTCCGCAATCTCATACTGACTCGCCGGAAGCCATTCGGAAAAAATTCTTTTATTGACCTCCTGCAGCGGAAGGGGCATAGCTCCCTTACAAGGGAATACTGCCCATGTATGTGCCGGAATCTCATATTCTTCCAGCTGCTTCTTTGCTGTAACTTCCGGCTGATAATCATCCGCAATCATGTAGCGGAATTGGTTTCCCGCCATCTCTTCATCAAAGCAAACACCATACTTTCCCCTTACAGGCTTTACCTTTGCCTGAACATAAACCTCATCCCAATACTTTGGAATGTCTGCATTTGCAGATTCATAAGAAAACATTTTGGACACACCCATCACCTTAAATGCGGGCTTCTTCTCAATCCTGTACTCCATCACGGTACCTCCGTCTAATGATAATTTAATATGCAATGGCGCAAACGACTTGAGCAATGCACCATTTGTCCTTACATCAGTAGGCGTGCTTCCATGAAACCGGACAAATGCCTTTGTAAAACTATCCGGAGAATCATAACCATATTTCATTGCCAAATCGATTACCTTGATATCCGATGACAATAGCTCACTGCCTGCCAGAGACAATCGCCTCATTCTGATATACTCTCCTACGGTGTATCCGCACAGCATGGAAAAGCCTTTTTGGAAGTAGAATGCGGATATATCCACTCCATCAGCAATTCTGCTGACCGTCAGGTTCTCAGTAATATTCTCCTCAATGTATTCCATCGCATCCCCTATGATTTTGATCCAATCCATATAACCTGCCTCCTTGATGTTGGATTCAGTATATCGTATCTCTCCAAAGGTTTCCCGATAATTTGTGCTTTCTTTTGTCTTTTTTCTACTCCATAGGGTTGAAATGGAACTTCTTTGCCGCTGCCAAAAAAACACTCTGATTCATATAAAGGAACAGCATTCTGCTGTATTCATAATTCCTGACAATCTCCGCATCCTCCTCTGTGATGATACAGCTCCGGCTGGAATCAATATAGATTTCCTTCCTTGATAAATCCTTCACTTTGAAAATATAAGGGCACAGATGCAAAATCATTTCCGCATCTTCTTTCTTCACTTCCTTGATATCCGGATTCACACTTGCAAGAAAATTCCTTAAATATAATGCATCTTCTTCCTGCCCATCTGTAATAATGCAGTAGCTCTTTTTTGTCCCTACATAAGCTATCAGCTTATCATCATTGGCATCGTTCTTCAGTATCTTATATTCATCCGCTTTTCCACGCACCCCGCTTATGGCATCAAATAGTGCATAAGCCAGAGACTGGCGGATATTGTGCTCTTCCCGGAGCAGGCACTCGTACATCGCATCAAAAAAGGAGGATAAAATCTGAATGCTCATCTGATCCATTTTCTCTTCCGGAGTGTAGCGCATAAAGAAATTGGCACGATTACGCCACATATAATAATTGATAAATGTATTTGCATGTTTTACATTGGCACCCATCTGATGAAGAACCCGTGATGCTGCCAGTGTAACAATTCGATATCCTGCCAAATGCATCCGATGTCCCCATTCCATATCATCCCAATAAATAAAGTTATCCTCCGGCATAATCCCCACATCTGTTTCCCGGATCAGCGAACCGCGAATCATAACAGAACAAGTCGCCACGGTATCACATTCCATCACCTCCGGCAAAGTTCCATCCTCAAGCTGATCTGCATACAGCGTCTGTGCTGTACAGTGATCAAAATCAATCTTCAAGCCACATTGCTGGATATATTCCGGCATCTGCATATGATACACTCTTGAGCCAGCCATACCGACCCGGGGATTGGCTTCCATATATTCATACAGGGCATTGATGGCATTTTCATCTACCAATACATCATTATCCAGGCAGACAAAATAGGAATATCCCTTTTCCTTCACAATGCGAAGCCCTGTGTTAAATCCACCGGAGCCTCCCAAATTTTCTTTATTCTGCAGTATCGTGACGGAATCACCAAATTCCCTCCTCACTGCCTCTGCACTGCCGTCAGCAGAAGCATTATCCACCATATAGATATCAAAGTTTTGTACCTTGCTTTCCTGTACACTGCGGATACATTCCACAACCGCATCTCTCTTATTATAGTTGCAGATTATGATTCCAATTGGATTCATTTATATTCTCCTTTTTAAAAGTATTCTTAAGAATGACCATTCTCCTAATGCTGATACCAGCTTTGTGATATTCTCTTATGTTCCGATGTCATAGCTCATCTCATGCCATTCTTCTCCGCCCCAGGTAGAATTAGCAATTCCCCTGTCAACAAACCCCATTTTCTCATACATCGTTACTTTTTCCTTTAGGCAGGTAAGAAACAGCTGCTTTCTGCCACGCTTCCTCTCTCTCCTAATGTACTGGAATACTAATTCCTTCGCCAATCCCTGCCTGCGGTACTCCGGCAGCACATCCAAACCAAGCAGCATTACATTTTGTCCGGTTGGATCAAATAAATTAACATCTGTAAAGAATTCATCCCGGAATGCGTGTTCCTTAGTAGACAGACCATTTAAGAATCCGGCTAATTTTCCATTCTCCTTATCCATGGCAACCAAGAACAGTTCCGGTGCTTTTGCTATTCTGTCCTTCATATTTTTTTCAGAGCAGGCTTCATTTGGCGGAAAGCAAATTTGCTCTATCTTAACTGCCTGTTCCGCCTCCTCCGTTCTAATGTTACGGAGCTCAAACCGCTCTATCAAACCTTTGTCTGGCAGGTTATACTCTGCTAACAATTTCCCTGCCTGCTCCCCTGACTTCTTATTATTTATCAATAGTAGCTCCTCCTCTATTTTTTACGTTTTTATCTTTTCATTGTTCTGACAGGCCTATTCAAACAATGCTTTCTTCAACAAAGTTTAATGCCATTTTACCATATTTCACACTATTTTACTATCCGGAAAACAGCACAAAAAAGCCGTTCAGGAATCAGCTGCTCCTAACCGGTCTCTCTCTTTACTCCTCTTCATTTTTGCACTCAGTCTCTGTCCGTCTGTGTATTCTGCAAGCTTCTCTGTCCGGAAACTTTCAGCAGATTGCCACCTTGTATCTGTGCCTTATTGCTGATACCAAATTTGAGAAAACAGGCATTCTTCAGCTTTTCAGCCTGTTTTCTATATCCAAGCTATCCCCTCATGCAGAATCTTCTGCGGTGTTCCTATGAAAATCTGATACTTCCCAATCACAAAGCCTTTTGGGAAATCTGGCTTTCTTATATTAGCAAAAAAGAATGAATCATATTTTAAATCTGTAATAGAAAGCGTACTGACATTTCTTGAAATTCCGTTCGTATCTTCTTTGCCGTACTATGTAAATTTTTGATACTTTCGAAATACTCTTCTTCAACTGATGATAAATTCTGAACCTGATATTTTCTATATTCCTCCGTTGCCTTTTCCATTGCCTATGCATACTAATTTTCCCCGCCCCCTGCAATAGTTTTTCTCCAGTCGTTTTCAACACGTTATCAAGATGCTCCACATAATCCGACATATACATGGGATTATGACGCATGGCTTGGATTTCAGCGAAATCCAAATATCCAGATTATAGTAAATCATTTCCCGTGATACCTCTCGAGTTCCTTCCTTTCGAAACTGTCAGAATTTCCGACAGGTTGAGTTTTCATCCAGTTCCCTTTCATCATATATATGTGCGATATGTTCTACGATATTTGTTCGCGACGTTTGAAAGAAATCTGCCATTTATTGTTGTGTCAACCATACTGTTTCGTCCTGTATTCTAACTTCAATATTTGTCAAACCGTCTTCGGATTGATATATAAGGATTTCTCCTCCATTCTCACTTCTTTAAACATACGTTTGAATTCTCTGATATATGGTTTCATGCACGTTATCAATATCTGGATTTTTCATATTTGCTATACTACCCCGCCTCTTTTCTCACAAGCAAACACACCGTCTCAACGGTATTACCACTTTCCCACAAGAACTCCTTGACTAACTCCAACTTAATTTTACAAGATTTCTAACATTACTTAATTTCTATGTATCTACACTTAATCTCGGCAAATTATTTAAACTCACATTATCCAACGTCTGTAACTGTTGTACCGCCAACTGCCGCAACAATTCCATACGCTCTTTTTGATTCTTCCCTTGTTTAATCAGAACAGCATTATAACTTTCCAAATTTGCAAGTACTAACAACTGGTTTAATGTTGCTATATCTCGCATATTGCCTTTTTCAGTTGGATTCTCATCTTTCCACTGCTTCGCTGTCTTTCCAAACAAAACAACATTTAACATATCTGCTTCATTTGCGTATGTGTAAGCAATCTGAACTGATGTCAATTCTGGCGGAATTAAATTTTCCTTAATTGCATCCGTATGTATCCTATAATTTAACTTAGAAATTTCTCTATTCAAATTCCAGTTCAAAGATAATCGACTATTCTCATCCGTCTTTAATCGCCTGTAATCCTTCATAATATATAACTGGAATTCTGGAGAAATCCAAGTTGCAAAAGACATCGCAATATCACTATGAGCATATGTTCCGCCATAGCGTCCCGCTTTTGAAACAATACCAATGGCATTCATCTGGTCAATCCACTTAGTTGGTGTCATTACGAAACGATTTAACCCAGCTTCATTTTTAACCGCCTCGAATTGCACACGGTTAAAATCTGGATTATGCAATTCTTCCCACACACTCAAAAATTCGATAGTATTTCTATTACGCATCCAATTCTGAATTACAAACCTTGGATCATCTTCATTTCGATATTTCGCAATATCCGTCAAAGAAATAAATTCACTTTCAAAATTTGTTGTATATATGCCAATGTCAATACCTTTCGCATGAATAGTTTCCTTAATTATTTTTCCCATTGCTCCTCCTGTAATCATATCATGAACTTCCTTAACATCTTATCCACTGCTTCCTTAATTAGTAAATTATGCTGAATAATCACTCAACTTCCTCTTCCCACATCTCCCGATATGCATCAATATAAGACTTAACGCACCTTGGATAAATATACAAATACGTTCTGCACACCTTTTTATATAAACCCAGCATTTTTTCATCACAGGCGAAATCTAACAAATAATCAAGGAAATAGGATAATTCTTCTTCTGATACTTTCCTTCTACACATATCATCGACTAATGGCAGATAAATATCATAAGCTTTCTTATGCAGTTGGTTTATCTGTTCTGCAATTTGAAATATACTTTCTTTCATCAAATCACCTCAAAATATTTAAGTGCATCTTTTATCGCCTCGACTTTTTCTTTTGGCTGATATTTCTTTGCGCACTCTGCTATTGCATTCAAAGGAACTTTCCCCTCACCTTCTCCAAATTCACTCTTCACATTGATATGGCTGTCTGGTGATTTGTGGGACAAAAGTACAACCGTCTCAACATGTGTACCAAATTAAAACATATCCCCACAAAAACACGGAAATATAAGAAATTTTTATGCAATACGAATACCGCTCATGCATCCCTTTTCCAACAAAATGTCATCTAATTTACGCTTTCTACCCCTAAAATTTCTTCTGTTAGAAAATATCAACTATATTTACTCGAATTCAATATCCTCATTGATTTTTTTATTAATATCAACTCTTGTCTGAACATCAATTCTATTAACTAGCCAACCATTCAGAGTACAATTCTTAATAAATTCATCAATTCTATTGACGCCATTGATTTCTTTTAACGTAACTACAACACCAAAGCGAATCCCCATTCCATCTTTAGGGTCTAAGCGGTTATTTGTTTTTATTTCCATTCCCCAATTTTTATTGTTATAAGATTTCTTAGGCATCATTCTGTTTTTTGGTCTTTCTGCAACATATTTTACATTATCCCATTTTCTAAATCTTTCTCTTGCTTCACCCTCCAAAAGAAAATATCTTTCATTATCTAACATTACATCTTGATTCTGTTTATCGCCCTTAATATCCTCTATCTTCCCTTTATTATTGATTCTACCAAAATGTAAATTAAGTTCTGTATTTGTATAATCTACACCTTGTGTTCTATCACACATAGGAAAATAGCACATCGTTGCCCTTGCAATATAAGGGTATTTGTCATCTTTAATTGGAAGCGGAAAATAATAATTATATGTATTCCATTTTTCACTCACATCATATACCAGAAATTTAATTTCATCTTCTTTTGTATGGACAATATCATCTATTTTAATAGGTACTATACCATGTCCATATAAGGCAACCTCTTCTGGTGTTGGCTTTTCATTCCAGTCTCTTGCGGCATCAATAAGCATCGCTTTTGCAACTTCTCTATTCAATCCCAAAATATCAATCAAGTATGACAATTTTCGGGCAATCCAAGGAGCCGCAAATGAAGTACCAGCAACATTTGCTTCTCCTAATGGTTCACAAACCTTAATATATTTTTCTTCACTCCCACCATAATAACTAACATCTGGTTTTGCAAAAAAGGATAATGCCAATCCTCTTCTTGCATACTTAGTTGACAAACCATTTTGAGTCACTGCATTAACTACCATACTGTTTATTGAATCAGCAGGCGAGCCTATTTTCTCAATATCTGCACTAGGCTTATTCGTCCCTGCAACAACAAAAATAACATCATTTTCATATTGGATTTTATCTAATACAGCAGCCTCTGCAGAAATAAAATTGTCATTAACTTCTTGATTACTTCCGAGCGAAATATTCCAAACCTTTATATCTTTATTATTTGCAATAATCTCTTTTATTTGTTTTGTAATAGTAAAAGAAGAAAATTTTGAACCTATCGCAACACCAAAATGGCGTACCCTAAATCTGCCACATCCGTCATCAAGCCAAGGATTTAATCTTACGCCATCTACAATAATAGAATCCACCGCTGTACCATGACGATAATCATCTGGGTTTTTAGGAAGATTATCGTCAATCATATCATGATACTCTACCCATTCGCCAAAATAAACACGTTTGTCAAATAACGTATCAATCACACCAATAGTTGGCTCAATAGTTGGAGAAGGCATATACAGAGTCCCTTGCTGATATTCCTGAATGAAGTCTTCTGGAGATAACTCTGATAAATCCTCTGTGGCCATAGAAACAAGATATGGAGCTTTCTCAAATAAAATCTGTAATTGATTTTCATCTAAAAATACTGTCTGATTATCTAATATTCTACTTTTTAAAATGTCAATTCCAATATTTTTGAATAACATTTTTGTATCTGTATGCGTATTATACAATGTTATGATACTTTGTTTTAATTGGCGTGTTGCCATTTCCACTTCAAAATCTTCAATATATGAAACGTCTGCGACTACCTGTTTAAACGTAGATCTTGCTATTGAAAATCGAGAAAATGGTATTTTATCCATTGTTTTTTTATCATCAAAAGTAACTTTATCTATTCCGTTTTGAAACTTCTCTTTGATTATATCACTCGTTTTTAAAAGTAGTTCTATACTTTCATCCAAATCTTCCATATCAAGAAAGTACGTAATAATATGTTTCGTTTTTTCTTTGTTAAATTTAGCTCCTACAATAGCATAATTAGAATCTTTTCCTTTAAACAATCCTGCAATTCGATTACTCTTTGCAACTATTTTATTATAATGAACACTAATCAATATCCCCTCAAAAGGTTTTCTTTCTTGTTTCCAAAATTCTTTGATTTGATCTATTCTTTCTATCAATCTAAGCAACTGTTCTCTTGTTACTATTTTTTTGCTGTTCATAGACGCTCCGCCACCGCCACCAGTTTTTGAAGCTTGAACAAATCGCTTTCCTTTTAATTCCAGTACATTATTCATTAATTTCTTCCCCCTTACTTAATTTTCTAGATACAGTGCTTTTAGATTCTCCCTTGAGCTTTTCTATTTCTCTGACGGTAAATCCTTGTGCATGAAGTTGTTCTATATCTATTTCTTCTAAATTACCTATCAAATAATTATAAAGCCTTCTCAAATAATCATATTCTATATTTGCATCGCTGAATGCTAAAGAGGTTTTTATAATATTCTTCAATTCCCCTGGATAAGGCAAATCAGACGATACCCTCAATATTTTCTTAAATAATCTGGTATCTTTAGGAATACCTTTAAAATTTTTAATAAAAGATATAAAATAATATTCTGCGACTTCCAATAAATCTTCTTTGCTATATCTATTAAAATTAATCACTGCATCAAAACGTCTAATTAGAGCTTTGTCAAAATTGGAATACAAATTTGTTGTCGCAATAATTACTATTTCCTTGTTCAAATCAGTTAATCTGTCAAGTTCTCTCAATATAGTTGAAGTAACCCGCCCCATTTCTCGCACATCATTCCTATTAACTCTATCCAAGGCAATCACATCTATTTCATCGAATAAAATAACAATTTTATTTGAATATGGAATCATATTTATCTCGTTAAAAACGCTGGCAATGTTTTTATTAGTCTGACCTAGTTTACTATCAATTAAATGCTCAAAGTCAACACAATATAATGTTCTACCAAGTAGCCTTGCTATATGTTTCGCAGCTTCCGTTTTTCCACTACCTGGCAGTCCTTCAAGCAAAAATTTATTTATCCCTATGTTATGATTAACTGCATTAATAATACCTTTTATATCATTAGATATTACTATCGGCAAATTCAATGGTTGCATTTCTCTATCATCTATCTGTTTTAAAAATTCGCTTTCAAAATCACTAGCCTGTGGAACATACAAGTTTGATTCTGCTATTAACCCCATTATATATTCAGCCAGCTGATAATCACCAATGGCATCAAAATATTTCGCTATGCTTACTGCCTCATTTCTAAATGCATTCTCATTTTTTTCAACATGATATTTTATCAAGTTTAATACATTTTGTTTTTTCACAAGAGCGCACCTCCAATTACCTTTTTTATATTATATCATATATCGGGACAAAATAATACTGTTTTGGGACAAAAAATAAAATTTATACTAACTGAACTAAAAAAAGCCGCCTGCACAACATCAGGAGACTATATTAGCTAAATTATCTCAAAATGCTCCAAAGCATCCTTTATCGCTTCCACTTTCTCCGCTGTCGGATGTTTCCTAGGCTGTTTCAATTCCGCTATCGCATTAGGAGCATCATACATTGGCAATCCTAAATCCCTTTTTACCTCTGCAATATATACGGTATGTACCTTGAAGCCATACTTCGCTTCTATGTATTCCTTAATCATCTTATATGTAACTCGCTCTTTCGGATTCCGTGATTTTCTAAATACTTTGAAATTCCATTTGCGCCAATGTCTGTATTCACATACTGGTCATAGATTGTTCGGATTGCAACCGCTTCTTCTTCGTTAATTTCCAATTTACCATTTACAAGCTGGTATCCATACGGGGCAAACCCGCCATTCCATTTTCCCTCTCTGACTTTTTGGATTCTTCCCTCCATTGTCTGGACTCGGATATTCTCACGCTCAATTTCAGCTACCGCCGACAATACGGAAATCATCAGCTTGTCCACATAAGCCCCATCCGTTTCTCTTCGTTTGCAAAATTCTTTATAGGACAGCTCTGTATAGCTGCCATTTTCTTTGATATATACCTTTCTTGGTGCGTATTTCCCCAAGAAACGACAAAAGAAAATCCGCAAGGGCTGTAAAGCCTTTACGGATTTGAGATTTTCTATTTCTGTTATATGGAGATTCTACTTCTACATACAAGGTGCAGAATCCCTTTGTGGCGGCAAAGATTTTTTTAACTGACTATCCGCCAATCTTTGAAAATGTATATATAGACAGCAGCTTTTCAAAAGAGTCTGCACTGCTGTTTTAAAAAAGCACATAAAAAACACCCTCTGACTAAAAAAACAGGTTTTGAGGGTGTTCGTTATTCATTCATGGCAATGGAACTTCCGCAGAGCGTGTTTCCTATTGTATATTTGGGCATAGCAAAATCGCCGTCAAAATTACCGTTTTTTTTATTTGACGGGCTTGCCACTATTGTTCTTATAAAAGAAAAGAGCCAATGCCCTGTGAGTTTTCTCACTAAATCATCGGCTCTGTGTCTTTGCATCTGGCTCTGTAATGATGGTTATTTTTAAATCTTTTACCTTAATCAGACTTTCCTGCCCGCACTTCAGACAGTATAGGGGATAATTTATCAGAACAGTATCGCCCCTAATCCTGTTGCGTGTCTTGCCGCCGCTGAGCGGGCATAATATCCATTCCACATTTTTCCGCAATACATCATCCCCTAATTTTAATGTCATGCAGCCTGCTGTCTGTAACAAATTTCTTTCTTCTGGGGTCGCCTTCTGCACGGTAAATGGTTAAACTCTCCAAATCAAATATGGAACTCCAAACAGTTTCAAAATCTGGCTCATTATCATATTGACACATAAATCCATAATCGCCCCTTAAAAGCTGTTTGGTCGTTTCAATATAATCATCACTAATACGTCCCGATGAAAAGCTATCCATAACAACCCAATACCGCTTGTGGGAATCATAATCATTCCCATCCGCATCATCATATATCTTCATTTTATCAGATGTAAAACTATTGACAGTACAAACTATCCTGCCATTATCTAAGGTTTCTGCTTCTCGAATATTTTTGACAGACGGTGTACATTCGACTACCGCCATCCTGCCATCTTTATCTGCAAGTAAGATATTACAATTAGAAGCGATTGGCAAATCACAAAGCCATGAAATTGCCTGCTCTGTGCTATTTGCTTTTTCAAGCAAATACCGTACAATGAAACATGAATTAAATCCCGCCCGTATCTTTTCCCTGTCAGTCATAACAAAGGTCATTGCAACAGCAAGCCCATGTTCATTCAATCCCTCCTCCCCATTGATGAAAGAAGATGTAGTGATATTAAATCTGTTTCCATCCTTTGGGGCATAAATTTCACTTTTGCTGCCGTCACACAAATAGGGCGGCAAATCATTATTTCTGCCGTATATTATCCTGCCACTCTTTGAATATGCAAAAGCGGTACAGCCCCGAACCTCAACAGGGATATTATCTTTCAAGTTATGCATACAACAGCCCATACATAGCATCCATGAAATGAAATTCATATAATCCACACCGATGCAATCGCTTACCCCTCTTATTTCCTCGCATACTTCGGGGAAAAACTTTCTCAATACCGCTTCGCTCTGTTTACCATGTTCAAGCTGAAATTCATCCAACTGAAGCGGAAAAGATATTCGCCCCCTATTAAAAATCTTTCCACGTTTCATACCCATTTCGTAATGGTCGCCCTTTAGTCTTAAATGATACATTTTTTATCAGTCCTCCTTATTGATTGCAATCCACACCTCGGAGTGTCCATGCAATGGCTGTCCGTCACAAATCGGATATACCTCAATATCGGGCAGTTCAGCATACTTATATCCAGAGGATGGCAGCCATTCCATATAGAACCGCCTGAATACACTTTGTACGTCTTCCTTGAAACGCCCATCATTTTCAAAAACAACCCAAGCAGTCGCAGGGATTTCATATTCATACATCCCCGAAGGAACTGGAGCATTTGTAGCAGCACCGATATAATAATAAATCTCTTTCGGATTTTCATATACGCTGATTCCCAATATTCCGTTTGGCTTCTGGTTAGACATCCTGCATATCTCGCTGAATTGATTTCCCTGCAATGCGGACTTCCAGAAATCGGGAACTATCTTTCGATTTTCCTCCATATCTTCGACCATCGGAATACGGATGCCCACAATACGCAGCGGTTGTTTTTCCGCAATACGATACGTCATAGCACTTCCTCCTGTTATTTCGATTTTAAACTGAATGGACGGATATGCTTGTAAAATACTTCCCATAGCTCTTGCTGCCGTCGGCGTAATGCCATGAACATTTTGAAACGCCCGATTAAAAGATGTCGGAGAAGAATAGCCATACTTCAAAGCAACATCTATTACTTTACCGTCTGTACGCTGCAATTCAAATGCCGCCTGTGTCATTTTGCGGCGGCGTATATATTCTGCCAATGACACACCAGAAACATAAGAAAAAATACGTTGAAAATAATAGGTGGAACAACACGCAATACGGGCTGCTTCATCATATGAGATTTCCTTGTCCAGATTATCTTCTATGTAATCAATGGCTGCTCCAAGTTTTTTCAACCATTCCATCTTCTGACCTCCTCGCAAATAAGAATAGACCAATCTAATTTATATTTCCTCTCTTTTTCTGCTATCTTTTGTAAACATGAATACACGATTGCAGGGTTCGCAGAGCGGTTCCTGCAATATAGTGTATAGGAATAAAAATTTGATTTCAACCATTTACCATACTGTCTATTTGCAAGGTTTTCATCTGTATCTAAATATATGTTCATAAAAAAAGCCGACAAACTGTGATTTCTCACAAATTCATCGGCTCTGCGTCTAAAGCGTCTGGCTCTTTGATGACTGTCACTTGAAAATTTTTTGCTCTAATCAATGTTTCCTGCCTGCATTTTGGACAGTAGAGAGGATAATTTATCTAAACAGTATCCTCCCTAACCTTATTGCGGGTTTTATTTCCGCAACGAGGGCATAATATCCATTCTGTTTGCTTCAATTTTCTATCTTCCTTTCACAAATAATTATAATGTTTACTATATCTGAATATCATGTATATCATTAGTATAAAGGTAAGCATTTCCGCAACAGGAATCGCTAACCACACTCCTGTTACCTGCAAAAAATGGGGTAAAACCAAAAGGAAAACCGTAATAAATCCAATTGTCCGCAGGAAAGAGATTGCTGCTGATGCCTTTCCATTCGATAATGCCGTAAATAACGCAGATGCAAAAGTATTGCATCCAGAAAACAGGAAACTAAATGAAAAAATAGTAAATCCTGCTTTTGTAATCTTAAAAACATTTTTATTGTTCTCTGCAAATATTCTGGCAATGCTTTCTCCCGCAAAGAATGAGAACAGGAATACAAAAATGGATACAGCCGTTATAAAACGAAAACAAATGCGGACTATTTTCTTTAACTGATTCACATTCCCGCTGCCATAATTATAGCTTACGACAGGGGCTACCCCTATAGAAAATCCAATATAAAGGGTCGTGAGCAGGAACTGTGAATATATGATGACCGTGATAGCTGCCACCCCGTCCTCACCTAACAATTTCATCATTGTTGCGTTGAACAGAAATGTAGTCACGGCAGTTGACAACTGGCTTACCATTTCGGACACGCCGTTGGAGCAGCTCTTTATCAATACACCCACATCCATTTTAGGTTTACAGAAATGCAGCTCGCTTCTTCCAGTCAAAAAGAATACTGTGCCGATAACTGTCGGTATCATATATCCGATGCCTGTCCCAAGAGCAGCTCCCTTTATCCCCATTCTCAACAGAACAATAAAAACATAGTCAAAAACAATATTAGCGATACCCGCCAAAACAGAAAGCACAAGCCCTAATGTCGGCTTTCCCGCTGTTACAAACAGATTTTGATATAACACCTGCATAATGTTCCCAATCACAAAGATAAGCTGTATTGTCAGATAGTCTTTACAATAAGGGAATAGGATTTCGCTTGCCCCCAATCCCCAGATGCCGATACTGCGGGTGCACCGCAAAAAAATCTATGCTCCCCGTGTCGGCTGAAAATCCCATAATACCGACTGCCATACCCTCATCACGCAGAATCAAAGCCTTTTTATCCGCAATGTAGTGGTGCAGATTTTCCATATATTCTGCTTTATCCAGACATGGGTATCCGTCAATCGCAAGTTTCACCAACTCCATCCAGTCATCCACATCCGCAGGCGTGGCGAATTTTATATTGTCTTTTGTAAAATCCAATTTTATCACTTCCTCCTTTAGATGAATCTCAAGCTGCAACGGATAAAAATGCTCTGTTTCCCGAAATTCTGCAGGGGTAGTTTTATACATTGCCTTAAAAATATCCGTAAATGCCTGCTGGCTTTCATATCCGCTCATAAAAGCAATTTCAATTATCGGCTTTTCAGAAAACACCAGAAGTTTTGCCGCTTCTGTAAGCTGCCGTCTTTTCACATACTCGTGAATCGTCAAACCGACAGTCTTTGTAAAAATCCGATGCAGATGGTATTTGGAATAATGTAACGCAGCCGCTACCATATCCAAATCCAACTTCTCATGCAGATGTTCTTCCATATAACGAATCGCCTGTGAAACAATATGTACTGTCTGACCTTGCATTAGGCTTCCTCCTTTCTACTTTGTTGCCCGCACCTTTTAAGCATAATGGTATGCCCGCAGGGGGTTCTGATAGAGTATTGTAGCACAAAGGAATTTATATCTTTTCATGATTCTTGCTATGTTTTATTGTAATTTCTCTTTAAGCGTTGCAATCCATTGTTCGATTGCCTGTACCAAAAGGAACTGCTGCCGTAAAACTGCCATGCCGGTAACGGGAATATCTGGGTCGCTCTCTTTCAATGCAATATTTTCCTCAAGATAGGTTTTCAGCACATTCATGTTGCTTTCAATGTTATCCAGACATTCTCTCTGCTGTTCCTTTGTCATGCTTTCCAAATTCACGATAACGGCATTGAAGTCTAAAAATATGTTAATTGGCTTGCGGGATATTTCAAGCATCAGTTTTTCAAATTCTTCTTTTCCTGCATCCGTCAGCGTATATACTGCCTTTTCTGGCATCTTTCCGTCTTTTTCGGTATGGCCCCTAATCAGCCCCTTTTCTTCTAGCTGAAGCACTTTTTTATAAATAGACGGTGTACTGATTTTTACCCATTTCGAGATGTTTCGGTATTCCACCAGTTTCTGAATATCATACGCACTCAAAGATTCCTTTTTCAACATTCCCAATACAATCAAATCAATGGTCGCCATTCAAATTTCCTCCTTTTCTATTGACAACTACTATAAATTATAGTATTATAGTCCCTGCGTCGCAATTGCTATATTTTATAGTACTATACAATAAACCATATGTCAAGTGAAAGGAGAATCACAATGAACAGTCAAAGCAAAAAAATGGAGCTTCTCGGAAATGCATCCATTCCAAAAGCACTTTTAGCACTGGGAATCCCAACCATGATTGGTATGTTGGTAAACGCTTTCTACAATCTTGTGGATGCCTACTTTGTCGGCGGGTTAGGGGAGAGCCAGATGGGGGCAATCTCGGTGGTCTACCCACTCGGACAAGTTGTTGTCGGTCTTGGTCTGCTGTTTGGCAACGGAGCCGCTTCTTATATTTCCAGATTATTAGGTCGGGGCGATAAGGAAAATGCAGATAAGGTTGCAAGCACTGCATTATACATCAGCGTGTCCGTCGGGGCGGTCATCATTATTATCTCTATGGTGTTCCTGTACCCCATTTTGAAACTCTTAGGGGCAACCGACAGCATCCTGCCTTATGCCGCCACATACGCAGGCATTTATATTGTTTCCTGCATCTTCAATGTGTTCAATGTCACCATGAATAATATCGTAACAAGCGAAGGAGCTGCAAAAACAACCATGTGTGCTTTGCTAATGGGGGCTGTCCTCAATATCGCCTTAGACCCACTATTTATCTATGTATTTGATTTAGGCGTGGCAGGGGCAGCGATAGCAACTGCAATCTCACAAGTAGTTTCCACCTATGTTTATCTGACCTATATCCTGCGGAAGAAAAGCGTATTTCATTTTCGGATTAAGGACTGCACCTATACAAAGGAAATCCTGTCTGAAATTTTTAAAGTCGGCATCCCGACACTGGTATTCCAGATATTAACCAGTGTTTCCATTTCCTTAATCAACAATGCCGCAGGCAATTACGGGGATTCAGCGATCGCAGGCATGGGCGTCGTCACCCGCCTTATCTCAATGGGCAGCCTGTCCGTATTCGGATTTATCAAAGGTTTTCAGCCCATTGCAGGGTATAGTTACGGAGCAAAAAAGTTTGACCGTCTACGTGAAGCAATAGGGACTTCTATCCTTTGGTCTACGGTTTTCTGCGTAGTTTTCGGTCTGGTACTGGCTCTGTTCCCTGCGGCTATCGTTTCGAGGTTTACAAAGGGCGATACCGAGATGATTCGTATTGGAGCGACATCTTTAAGGGCAAACGGCTTTTCGATTATGCTCTTTGGATTTTACACTGTGTATTCCTCCCTGTTCCTTGCTTTGGGAAAAGGCAGAGAAGGATTTATCCTCGGAGCTTGCAGGCAGGGAATCTGTTTCATCCCTGTTATCCTGCTCCTGCCTATGTTCTGGGGGCTTAACGGCATCTTATATGCCCAACCGATTGCTGATATGCTTTCCGCAATCATAACGGTATTTATAGCAATACCACTTCATAGAAAACTGAATGATATGCAGAAACAGACTGCCGCAATAAGCACAAATAATAATTAAACTTCTTTTCTAAAAAAACAGAGCCGACGAGCTGTGAGGTATTATTATCTCACAGATTCATCGGCTCTGCGTCTTTGCGTCTGGCTCTCTGATAACAGACATATTCATTTGTTGGACATTCCGCCTGTCTGCCCTGTCCGCAAGAACACCGCCCAACGGGGAAAGAATAATAGTCGGAATTGTCGCAACAGACAATATCCCTGCGAATATAGCGGCTGAACCAGTCACTTCCAGTACATACATGGACAACGCAAGTTTCAGAATAAAATTTCCAAATAAGGATGTTAGCTGTCCCAAGATAAGAAGAATAAAATTCTTTGTAAATAATTTTTGCGTCATGTCTCATTCCCTCCTTTTTGTGAAATATCATTGATAAATTTTTCCGTAAACGATACGGCTTCATCATCGAAAATCGGCAATCCCATATGTTCTAACATTTCCATTACAAAACGGTATTTATGGTGTAATTCTTCCTCTGTTGCAGGGAATACCGTTGGCATCAGCCAAAAGTTAATGAGCGGCAAAAGTTCGGAAAGCTCCCTTGCATATTCTGTCTTGATAGAGCCGTCATTCTTTCCCTCCTCTAACAATTCCAACCACAAAGGGGTAAGTACACGCCTGTTTTCCTCTACTGCTACGGCTAAAATATGCGGGTCTCTCAGAATAGGGACTGCCTGCATATTTAGATGATTGCGTTTGTCATCGGATTGATTCAGTACAAGCAATGACCTGATTTTCTGCAATCCGTTTAAATCGTTCCTCCCCTTAACTGCGTCAAAAGGATTGTTCCCAAAAAACAGTTGATTCCCCAATGTGTACATGACATCTTCTTTACTCCCAAAACAGCGGTAAAACATTCCTTTTGCCCCGCCTGCCATATCCATAATATCGGAAATCGAAGTTTCCTCATATCCTTTAGAGATAAACAGGCTTTGTGCAGCATTTAGGATTTCTTTTCTCCATTCCTCTGGTGTCTTTTTTACAGGTCTAGCCAATTTTTAACACACCTCCTTTGTATTTAGTTATTGACTTACGGTCAATAACTATTCTACTACTATTTTTGAATTTATGCAATAGGTATAAAAGCACTTATAGTTCCTATTCCTAGAGATGTATCTCGTTTAATGAGAACTTCTATCTCTGTAAAATGGAACTTAACAAATTCAAGCATAGGCGGTAAACTTATGGAACTTATAAGAAACAAGAAAAACAGATACGGCTTTGACTTTATCCCAATGTGCCTTAGATATATTCAATTTTCATTCTCTTAATCGGTGCGTTTACGACTTTGAATATCAACTCGTCAACGCAGTCCGTATATCTGCCCTGCTGTATGAGCTGATTTTTCAGCTCCACAAGGCTATGTAAAAGCAATGTTCTTTCTTGGCTATCCACATACAAATGATTTTTCTTTTCTCTCATTCATATCACCGTCCTTTTTGTTTTCATTATATAGACAGATAACAGTATATTCAAAGATGCAAATGGATGAAAAATAAGCGTACCACTATCTATAATGATACGCTTATCCCATTCAATTTCTAAGAGCCTGTTGCCTATATTTTATCAGCAGGGTGTACACTACATAGACACGTTGATTGCGGAAAACCTTTATTTTCCGTTTGTGTTCCCACACCCGATATCAGCTACCACCGAAACATCAAAGTAGTTTTTGAGGTGCTTATTTCGGATTTTTTCACCCTCCGAAGTGAACATGAAATGCTTCGCAAAGTGCCTAAAATAAAGGATTTCTACGAGTTTTTCTTTTGTATCAACACAATAGTCTCCACATGGCTCGATTGCTCCAGATTGATGTCAAATCTCCGGAAAATTGTCCCGTTCGTTCGCAGAAATTTATCAACTGCGTTTTTACACCCGAAAACGCCATTTTCACGACCGCGCTCTTTCTCTGAGACAGGTCGATGTGCTTGTTCCTACTATATATAAGCATCCGCACAGATTTTCCAATCGCCTCAAGACTTCGCTCTGAGGGAATATGTCCGAAATGCTGTAATTTCCCATCGCCTCAACTCTAATGCTGCCGGAAGCGATACTTACCTTTTCCGTGTCCTGTCACCGGCTCAATGATGCCGTGCTCTGCCATTTCACGCAGCAGAGCAGAGCTTCTTGTAGGTTTCAGACCAAGCACCCGCTGAACATCCGACCTTCCGAATGCTACCTTGGAGCCCAATGCCTCTTGTAATTTCCGAACATGAGAAGCGGTTTTTGCTGTAAAAGCATCTTCAATGTTCACTTTTCCAGAGTCAATGTTCGCTTTTTCCGGCTCTTTGAAAGTACCGCTAATATGCAATGTCCGGTTATGAAGAGGATGATTCTCGTTCAGCAAGAGATTGTGGAGAAACACTTCAAGGAATTCTGTCGTTTCATGAATGCCGTTTTTCAGATCATTGTAATTTGCCCTGACCAGCGAATTCCGAAAATACCACGCATTCTCAGCAAAAATGTCATTCGTCACATCAAAGCCCAGCGTGCACAGATACTTGATGAAGAATACCGCCGTCGTTCTGGTGTTGCCCTCGCCGAACACGTGGATCTGCCATAGTCTGGATACGAATACAGCAAGGTGGCGGATGATCTCATCCATCGAGAGGTTTTTATAGGAAAACTTCTTCTCCTCGGAGAAATCATAATCCAATGTCGCCTGCAGTTCCGTGGCACTACCGTATAGTACGGTCGCTCCATTAAGCACCCATTCCTTCTTCGTGATGTTATAATCCCGGATGCATCCGGCGTGGGAATAGATGCCGGCAAACAGCTTTCTGTGAATGGAAATATACTCGTTTGGTGTGAAGCTAAAAGCACGCTCGGAAAGAAGCGCAGCGATCCGTGCGGAAACCTTATCGGCCTCCTCAGTACGGTCTGATGCATCACGGGTAGGATTTTCTTCATAGTAGGTCTGTAAAAGCGCGTTTGCCTCTTCAAAGGAAATCTCGCCCTCAATATTCCGAACGGCAGTATGCACCAGATATTCTGATGTCTTCAACCCGTCAACTGCCTGCAGGCCAATAGCCGTATGCCATGCATACCCCTTGTCCCGCTTTGCGGGCTCGGATTCTTTGATATATTCCTTAAAAGGATCTTTGTTCACTCCATATCACCTCGCTATTTTTTTTGCTCCTACAAGTAATCCTCCGCTCCCGCAAGTCTCATCTGTTGCCGTTACTAAAATGATACAATGTAACTTTTGCAAATCTGTACTATGATAACGATGAACACGCACCGGGTGCATTTGCACACGATTTTAACAATGAGCGAACGACTATTTTAATCATTACTGTGTAAGCCAATTCTCACTTATCTTTGCATATGCTTCCCCAATACTGCGCAGCATTCAGCAAAAACAAGTTGCTGATACTGAACATCTATCTCCTCTGCACTTTTAAGAAAATCATCTAATTTTTTTGCGCAATCGGATACCTTCCACATTTGCTGATTATGATATTGTTGTTGCAATTGTTCCTGTATTTGTTGTTGATTAAAAATACTGTATATTTGATTTTGATTGAACATTCTAACTCCTCTCTGATAACATTAAATTTCTATCTTTTTATATTTTCCTATATTTCGTGACGATCATCCTTCTATGGATTCGAGTGACTTTAAGGTTTGCCCATTTTCATTCTTCCAGCTGGTCAAACCATTTGCACTTTTGCCAATAACAAACATTGCCGCATAAGAGGGACTGGTAAATAACATATCTTCTTGCAAAATGCCTTGTTCATTAACAGAAGCTTTCTTTCTGTGTTCTTTGATAACAGCAGGTATTGTGTTATCATCCACAAGGGAAATATGGCTGCCTTGAAGAACTACAAACCCTTCTGTTGTTTGTGTACCGCTTGCCTCAACTTTTCCCACATTCTTAATTGTACGTTCAAGATGCAGCCTTGCAGTATTTTCTGATATGGAAGAATCATCTTGTTTTTTCCCAACAGCCTTACTAAGCGGCTCAAACAGCTTATGACCAAGCGTACCCATTATCACTTCAGCATAGTCAATGAATTCTTCCATCTCACTTTCCTTTTCCTCAGTAATATTACCTGGACTAGGGTCATTACCATTTTTGACTTCATAACGATTCGCTTCTACAGCAAGCCTACAAAAACGATTCTCAAGATAGCTTATCTCTGTAGGACCGAAAGAGTTATTAGATGTTGTAAACACAATTGCCTCTGTCCAATAATCCTTCTCTGGATTTCGTTTATGCTCCTGCAGACGGTTAAGAATACCTTCACCATTTTTTCTCGCTCCAGCCTGCCCAATATAAACAACTCCTTTTCCCGTTTCGTCTGAGATGCCAAACAAAAAATAAACGCCACTTTGTTTCAAATCGTCACGCTCTTTACATTTATCCAGTGCTGTCCTTGGAATCTTATAAGCAACACCTGTCCAGTTTGCAAGAGTACATTTTATCCTTCCACCGGCATCTCCATCCATCAAAAACAAGTTGATACTTTTTCCACGCACTGCCATATCAATTCCTCCCAACCATTTAATCCGTTAATCTTAATGCTTCTTTGATTTTTTCATTTTTTATAGGAACAAATACCCTATCAGTAATCAAAGAATCTCCCATCAATAGGGTTATCAGTTCTTTTTCTGTTTCATTCATTGACAATACATTACTTTCTAAAATTCGGTTAATATTGTCGGTTACCGTTTGAGTAGTTAATTTTTCCACTAATGACTTTCATTCCAAAAGGTATTCCCTATCTATTTGCTCATTCTTCATAACAGCATTTGAAAGTTTTCTGATTTCCCCCGCCATATACATAGCACAACACATAATGTTTAAAAGATGAGCCTGTGCTTCTTCACTACTCATATTTTCCTGATACTCATTCAACACTTCATCAATATTATTAGAAAATTCTTGAACTGATGCCACATCAATTGTCAACGAAGCAGACTCGTCAGTGATTACAGATATAACAGTGTCCTTTTTTCTAATTTTATTCCAAAACTTCTTTACTTCAGGAACAGCCGAATTGCTAATCCATTCCTTAACATATGGATACGCTTTTGTCGTAGCAACACCAATTCCAATGCCAACAGCAATTAGTCCCGCTACCGTTGCTAAACCTTTATCTGCTCCATTCTCACTGAAATCATCTCCATTTTTATCATCTTCAACTTTAATGAACTCCCCCTGCTCCAGAGGGTTTATTCGTTTCGTCATCAAGATATACTCCTCTGTAAGCGCCTTCTGTATTATGAGATTCAGCAAGGTGCTTTCCTTCTTCTGGAATAAGCCTATACAAATCACTGCTCATACTTTATTCCTCCCCACGTTTTATATATGTCAGTTCAACATCATATCCCAGAGACTCTAACATTTGAATAAATGTTTTATTTACAATTTTCTCATTTTTCTTTATTAGACGATTCACATAAGACGGAGTAGTACCTATATCCTCAGCGAGTTTTGCCTGCGTAGTTTCTGCTTCTATACATTTTACTTTTACATCAACTTCAATATTGTTCCTCAGCATTAACTCCACCCCATTTTTTAATGAAATAAATTATATTTTTTGTACAATTTATTATAATGTAGATTCAATTGCTTTTCAATCCCATAATCACTTTATCTGATAATTCAAATCCATTCATATATTCACGAATAGCCACCTCTAATTCATTTTTTACCTCTTTACAAACTGGTTCCTCTTTTCCTCTCTCATCAAGCTCATGTAAATATCTTCAAGATTATTCGATTCTGTAATAAGTTCGACTTTTGAAAGAATATCTCCCAAGCCCAATTTTTCGATGAACCCAGACATAGCAGAAATCTTTCTACCATATTTATCGCCGTCAGGGATTGCGGCACAGCTTGCGCCTGCACCCAAAGCAACTACATGTAGTCGATTTTTCATGTAGTACTCAAGTTCTTCAACTGTTATATCTGACATACTACTCCTTCTTTATCTGCTTAATAAAATCAATTAGCTTTGACATCTATCTCGGCAACTCCACTCTCACATTTTTTGAGCCGTGCCGCCGTGGATAAGTTACCGCAGGGCGATTGTTCACTCGACCTTCTCGAAGCAGGGGAAAGTCGAAAAATGCCTGAAATCAAGGGCTTTCGAGCCTATTTCCCTTTAACCCTTGACATCAATACTACCGTCTCCACATGCCCAGTCCCCGGAAACATATCCACCCCACTCGCCCTGACCATCTCATACCCGCTCTCCAAAAACATCTCCAAGTCTCTCACCAGACTGGTAGGCTTACAGGAAATATACACAATCCTCTCCACTCCATAAGCAATAATCTTCTTCAGCGCCTTTGGATGAATCCCATCTCTTGGAGGGTCTAAAACAATCAAATCCGGTTTTTCCTCAATCTCATCTAAGGCCTTCAAAACATCTCCTGCAATAAACTCACAATTATCAAGCCCATTTAGCCGGGCATTCAGCCTTGCAGCCTCCACTGCCTCCTCCACGATTTCCACACCAATAACCTTCTTTGCTACAGGGGCAAGCATTTGTGCAATCGTTCCGGTTCCGCTGTATAAATCATAAACTATCTTATCCCTTTTTCCGTTTTCCAGGTACTGGTCACAATCTGCTGGTCCATCTCCATCCAGCCTTCCAATATATTCCCTTGCCGTTTCATAAAGAATCTCCGCTCCCAGGCTGTTTGTCTGGAAAAAGGAAAACTGTGATATTTTGAACTTTAATCCCAAAAGCTCCTCATAAAAATAGTCCTTGCCGTATAAAATTACAGTTTCGTCACTTTTCACCACATCTGCCAGAGAATCATTTTTCGTGTGCAAAATACCGGCAATCTTCCCACGCAGTCTTTTTTCCGGCACTGCCCTCTTACTATTATCATTCTCTTTTTCACCTGTTTCCAAATCCAGCAATGCCTTTGTAAATCCCTCAAGCAGTCCGTTCAAAGCCTCTGCTTCCTGAGTAGTGGTTACCAAAGCTATTAAAATCTCGCCGGTCTTTACCGCTTTCCTAACAAGAAGATGGCGCAGGCATCCGGTCTGCTTCATCCTATGATAAAAGCTTATCTGGCTGTCCCGAAAATATTCCAAAACTGTTTTTAAAATCAGCCGATAATCCTCATCTACAATTTGGCACTTCCCAACCGAAACCACATCATAAAAGCTTCCCCGCTTATGCATCCCAAGGGAAAGAGGACCGTCCTTTCTTTCGTCTCCAAAAGAAAATTCCATCTTGTTACGATAGGCAAACTGGCTGGGGCTGGATTTCAATCCTTCAAACTGATAGGATGGCTGCTGATTTTGATTTATGTAAACTGCGTCAAGCAATTCCTTTACCTGTCTCTCTTTTATCCGTAATTGCTCCTCATAGGGAAGATTCTGATAGGTGCAGCCTCCGCATATACCAAAATGCGGGCAGGGACTGTCTATTTCCACAGGAGATTTTTCCAGAACCTCTACCAGCCTTCCCTGTGCCTTTCCTTTTCGCTTTTTTTGAATCACAAAAGAAATCTTCTGCTTTGGAATTACATTTTTTACTATTACCTTTCCCTCTTCCAAAGATACGATTCCCTTATTGGGAAAATCCAGCTTTTCCACTATTCCAGTATATTGCTCGCCTTTTTTCATAATCTGTCTCCCTGCCTTGCCATGTGCAAACTGTTTTTTATATCTAAACTGCTTTTCATACATGCAAAAAGCGGGACTCCTATGGAATCCCGTTTGCAATTCAGTCATAAAATTTTATATGAATCCTATTTTTCTTCCTCTGCTTCCTCTTTCTTTGTTTCCTCTTCGGATTCCTCTTCAAAGAAATCATCATCAAAGTCTTCTTCAAAATCCTCTTCAAAATCTTCCAGATAATCTGGTGTGAAATACAAATATACGGCATAGGCAATACCTGCAATTGCTGCAATGGCACCGATTACCGCAAAAATCCAAAGGACTGTATTGGATTTTTTCTCTTCTTCGATTTCCTTTTCTCTTTTTAATAAGTCGTTAGCCTTAATGACTGCAACCAATTCTTCTACCTTTGCTTTGCTCATATGGGTTCCCTTCCTTTCACTCTATCTGATTTACTTTAAACCGACTCTTTTATTTCTAATATCATACCACTTATTTTGTATTTTTACTACAGATTTTTGGAAATTTCATAAATAATTTGTAACAGTTCAACAAGTTTACCATTACTCTATCTTTTGTAATTTTGCAAATGCCGCCAACATCTTCTTTGTCCCGTAATCATCAAATTCAACTGTGATCTGATAATCCCTGGGTTCTTCTACAATTGCTTTTACAGTTCCTTCCCCGAATTTAATATGTTTCACTCTGTCACCCTCTCCATAGGAAAGCGTTCCACTCACGGAAGGCGCTCCTTTACTGATACCTGCTATATTGGAAAGCTGATCCTGTTTTGCAATAAAGGGCTTTACAGAAGCATTTGTTGTGGGTTTTGTTACCACCGCCTTAGGCTTTACAATAGACTGATAAGGATTTCCTTCACTCGTTACGGCTTCTGCCTGAGAACTTTGGCTGATCCTGCTATAAAAAGCTCCTGATGGCTTCTGCTCGCGATTCACTCTGCTGACTCCTGCATAGGGCTTCTGTTTAAAAGCTGCTCTTTCATAAGAAGCCTCTTCATACTCCTCAAATTCCCTTTTCTTTGAAACCGGCAGCCTGTTATCCAAAAGCTCTCCGGGAATTTCCCGTACAAAACGGCTCACTGGATTATATTGCGTCTCTCCCCGGATCATCCTCTGTTTGGCACAGGATAAGGTCAGATCCTCTTTTGCTCTTGTGATTCCCACATATGCCAGACGTCTTTCCTCTTCCACCTCTGCCGGATCATCAGATGTAATCGTCATATAACTGGGAAAAATTCCATCTTCCATTCCTGCCAGATACACATGGGGAAATTCCAATCCTTTTGAACTGTGAAGTGTCATTAAAAGCACCTTATTGTTGTCTTTACTTATCCCGTCAATATCTGCAACCAAAGCAACTTCCTCCAAAAATTCAGACAGCGTTGCTTCTTCATGCTCTTCCTCATAGGAAACGATTTTGGAAATCAATTCATCAATATTTTCAATTCTGGCCTTTGCTTCTTCATCATTATCAGCCTCTAACTGCGCTACATAGCCGGTTGTATCAATGATGTCCTTTATCAGCTCTTTTAGCCCATAAAACTCCAGCTTGCTGCGAAAAATCTGTATCATATCCACAAAAGGCTTTAGCTTGGAAGCACTCTTTCCAATGGTCATAATCTGATCCGCTTCTTTTAGGGCATCATAAAAACTAATATTCCGGCTGTCCGCATATTCCTGTACCCGGACAATCGTAGTGGCGCCAATGCCCCTTTTTGGCACGTTGATGATACGCTTTACCGCCACATCATCCTTTCCGTTGTCAATGGTCTTCAAATAGGCAAGCAGATCCTTGATTTCCTTTCTGCTATAAAAATTAACGCCTCCCACTACGTCATATGGTATGCCGGCTTTTACAAATTGTTCCTCCAAAATACGAGCCTGGGCATTGGTTCTGAATAAAACCGCACAGTCCTTATAATCACAAATCAATTCTCTTTTTTTCTTTGCCACATCAAAGGCTATGTATTCTGCTTCCTCGTAAGCATAGTCAAACTGTCTGAAATGAAGGCTGCTGCCTCCTTCCTTATCAGTCCAGAGAGCTTTTTCCTTCCGCCCTATATTATTTCTGATTACTGAGTTAGCAGCTTCTAATACATTGGAGGTAGAACGATAATTCTGCTCCAGCTTCACGATAAAAGCATCGTCATATACTTTTTCAAAATCCAGGATGTTACGAATATTGGCTCCCCTGAATTTGTAAATAGACTGGTCGTCATCACCTACTACACAAAGATTTCTATAACCGCCCGCTAACAGACGTATCAATTCAAACTGTGCCGTGTTCGTATCCTGATACTCATCCACCATAATATATTGAAACTTTTCCTGATACTGCTTCAATACATCCGGACAGTTTTTAAAAAGCTCGATGGTTTTTACAATCAGATCGTCAAAATCCATGGCATTATTTTTTCTAAGAACAGACTGATATTCCATATATGCCTTACTGATTTTCAGTTTTGTAAAATCACCAATACTGTTTAAATCATATTCCACAGGAGAAATCAGTTCATCCTTTGCAGAGGAAACGGCACCCAGAATAGTCCGTTCTTTTAACATCTTTGTATCAATCTGAAGCTTTTTGCAGATTTCCTTCATAATAGTCTTCTGATCATCTGTGTCATATATGGTAAAATTATTATCAAACCCGATTCTATCCGCATATCTTCTTAGTATCCGCACACAGGTGGAGTGAAAGGTTGCCACCCAAATGCTTTCCGAACCGTAGCCTACCAGGTCATCTACCCTTTCCCGCATTTCCCCTGCCGCCTTATTGGTAAAGGTAATGGCCATGATATTCCAGGGGTTTATCTGACATTTCTCAATTAAATAGGCTATCCTGTGGGTAAGCACCCTTGTCTTTCCCGAGCCTGCCCCTGCCAGTATCAGCACCGGCCCGTCTGTATGAAATACCGCTTCCCTTTGTTCTTTATTTAAGGTATCATAAATGCTCATAGCTTACTCCCATCTTATTCCGGTCCTGTTCTCCCGTCCCGTTTTCTTTGACTGTCAGCCAGACAGTTCGTGTACTGAAATATGATATCATACCTCCAACCTTTTGTCACATCTTTTTGGCTGCTCCATATATTATCTGTAACAGTCTGCAAGAAAATCCCTTGGATTTTCCTGCAATTTCCATATGGAGGTATTATGAAAAAACACAGTCTGCTTTTACTTACGATGTTAGGGTTATTTTTCTCTCTATTCCTTACCGGCTGCAGCAAATCCAGTACCAGCGACAATAAAAAGGTAGTGCTGAACGAAGTTGCTCATTCTATTTTTTATGCCCCTATGTACGTAGCAATTGAAGAAGGATACTTTGAAGAAGAAGGCATTGACCTGGAGCTGGTTACGGGATATGGGGCGGACAAAACCATGACTGCCGTCTTAAGCGGAGAAGCCGATATCGGCTTTATGGGACCGGAATCCACCGTTTATACTTATCTCGGGGATACCAATGATTATGTGGTGAATTTTGCCCAATTAACGCAAAGAGCCGGCAATTTCCTTGTAGCCAGAAGCCAGGTCCCTGATTTTGAGTGGAACGACCTGATAGGCACTACAGTACTGGGAGGAAGAAAAGGCGGTATGCCGGAAATGGTATTTGAATATATCTTAAAGAAAAATAATATCGATCCCTTCAAGGACCTTACTATTGACCAGAGCATTGATTTTGGTTCTACTGCTGCTGCATTTACCAACGGGCAGGGGGACTATACAGTTGAATTCGAACCTTTTGCCACCTCCTTAGAAGAACAAGGCACCGGCTACGTCATTGCCTCACTTGGGGAAGACTCCGGCTATGTGCCCTACACTGCCTTTAGTGCCAAAACAAGTTACATGAATGCAAATCCTGAAATCATGCAGGGCTTTGTAAATGCACTGCAAAAGGCCATGGATTATGTAAATAGCCATTCTGCAGAGGAAGTTGCAAAAACCATTCAAAATCAGTTCCCAGAAACAGAGCTTGATACTATAACAACTATCATATCCCGCTATAAAGAACAGGATACATGGAAAGAGGATTTGATTTTTGAGGAAGACAGCTTTACACTTTTACAAAATATTTTAGAGGAAGCCGGCGAGCTTTCCGAAAGAGTCCCTTATGATGAACTGGTTACTACCACTTATGCTGAAAAAGCAAAATAAAAGTTTACCATAGTACTGTTTCACATAAAAAGATGGCACCGGTTTTCTCCTACCGATGCCATTTTCCAGCACTATAAAAGGTAGTGTAAATAAGTTTGTGTTTTTGGAAATAAATGGCTCCTTTTTGGTAAGAATTAGGATATGCAAATTCTTATCGAAAAGGAGTGTTTTTATGCCAGTAGCAAAGGAGCAGATT
>JAAUZH010000008.1 GCA_014804675.1 Lachnospiraceae bacterium | reverse complement strand
TTTTTTGGCGGTCATTTTTGACCGCCATTTTGCATCTGATAATCAGCTAATTAAATGGTAGTTCCTCTCCATTGCGATAAGCCTCATATAGAAGTAGCATATCATGCTCTTTGAGATACTGATAGCAGGTAAGGAGTTCATTCATGAGCGTTATTCTGGATGTCCGCTGATATTGTAATTCTTCCGCCAAAGTATTAAATTTTAAATCTGTCCGCATGGCTTCGGCAATGAATCCGTCCATTGTAACTTCATCGGGATTATGTTCCTGTTCTTCAAAATAGTCATAGTATTTACTCATAAATATCCTCCTAAATGCTATTAGAGATTTTCATATTTCAGTATTCGTGCTTGAATTTTTTCGTTCATAGATAGCTGGTTCCTTACCATAGCCCAATTCGAAACTGGACGGCCATTCCATTTTTTGTAAAGCTCCCTAATCCGTAAATATAGCGCCTTCATTACAGCATCCTCACTTGGAAAAGAACCTTTCTTCGTTACTTTGCGGAAACTGGAGTTGATCGATTCTATGGCATTTGTGGTGTACATCACTTTACGCACAGCGCTTCCATAATTAAAGAGCTGCTCCACATGTGACCAGTTGCGTATCCAGACATCAACTGCTCCCGGATACTGACTCCATGCCTGCTTGAACCGTTCAAATTCAGCTTCCGCTGCTTTTAGACTGGCAGCCCCATATACTTTCTTCAACTGCGCTGTATAAGCTCTGTAGTCCTTTGAGGGAATGTATTTAATGGAGTTCCTGATAAGATGGACAATGCATCTCTGGACTACGACATCTTTAAATATAGACTTGGCGCCTTCTTCAAGGCCTGATACACCATCCATACTTATAAACAGGATATCTTCAACACCGCGACTCTTAATTTCATCAAATATCTGCATCCAATAATGCTTTCCTTCAGCTTCACCGATCCAGATGCCAAGGATATCTTTTATACCATTAACATCATAACCCAAAACCACATATACTGCACAGCTTTTTGTTTCCATCTCTTTTCTGATGTTGACATAGAGGCAGTCTACAAATAGGAATGTGTAAAATTTCTTGAGCGGGCGGTTCTGCCATTCGTTAGCTGTCTCGATAACCTGGTCTGTGATATTGGAAATGGTTTCATGGGAAATCTCAAACCCATAAATATCCTTGATAGTATCAGCAATGTCACGCTGGCTCATCCCCTTGGCATACATAGACAGAACCTTGTCCTCTATGCCGCTCACATCCTTAGAACGCTTAGGAATGAGCTGGGGAGCAAATGATCCATCTCTATCTCGTGGAGCATCAATTTCAACTTCTCCCATAGATGTCCGAAGCTTTTTGTGTGTATAGCCATTTCTTCGATTGGATGTATCCTTGAATCCGTGATTGTTAGATTCATAGCCAAGATGACTATCCATCTCTCCTTGAAGCATAGCCTCAAACATTGGTCCGAAAATATCCCGGAGAGCATCCTGCATATCTTCAGCAGAAGTAGGTTGATACTGTTCAATAATTGCCTGTGCGATAGCCTTGCTAGCCTCGCTGCGTTTGTTTTTTCTTGGTGCCATAAGTGCGTTACTCATAATCCTTTCATTTCCTTTCTTTAATATATCGCACTTTATAACAAAAATAAAGTGCGTAAGTTTTTGTTACCGGTAACTTACACACTTTATATTACACTCTCCGAGAGAAAAGATGTCCGGATTTTCCTTTAGAATTCTATATCACGAATAAGATTTACCATTTCGATGCCGCTGACAGCACAGTCATAGCCTTTATTGCCAGCTTTTGTGCCGGCACGCTCAATTGCCTGTTCAATGTTGTCGGTTGTTAATACCCCGAACATAACCGGAATGTCCGATTGCAGGGAAACTGTTGCGATTCCCTTAGAAACCTCACTGCATACATAATCATAGTGGGAGGTTGAACCACGGATTACTGCACCAAGGCAGATTACCATATCGTATTTTCCGCTTTTTGCCATTTTAGAAGCAATCAGTGGGATTTCAAATGCTCCAGGCACCCATGCCACATCAATATCATCATCCTTTACATCATGTCTTTTCAGCCCGTCCAAAGCGCCGCCTAACAGTCTGGATACGATAAACTCGTTGAATCTGGCTGCTACGATGCCAACCTTAATATCCCTTGATACTACATTTCCTTCATAAACTCTCATGTGTTCTTCCTTCTTTCTTTTTAAGTTTTTAATAGTCCAAAAGATGTCCCATCTTTCTCTGCTTTGTTTTTAAATAAAATTCATCATAAGGAGTTGCATTCATTTGAATGGGAACCCGTTCGATAATTTCAATGCCAAAATCTGCAAGTCCTTCTACTTTTAAAGGGTTGTTGGTTAAAAGACGAAGGGATTTTGCACCTAAATCTCTTAATATCTGGGAACCGATGTAATATTCCCGCAAGTCTTCCTGAAACCCAAGGGCAAGATTGGCTTCTACGGTATCCATGCCTTGATCCTGCAGGTGGTATGCCCGCAGCTTGTTGATGAGCCCAATGCCTCTGCCCTCCTGCCTTAGATAAAGCAGGATGCCTCTGCCTTCCTGCTCAATCTGGGTCATGGCAGCAGCAAACTGCTGGCCGCAGTCACAGCGGGCAGAGCCGAAAGCATCTCCTGTCAAACATTCGGAATGCACACGGCAGAGAAGGTTCTTTCCGTCTCCGATATCGCCTTTTACCAAAGCTACATGATGTTCTCCATTTAAATTGTTCACGAAGCCATAGGCTCTAAATTCTCCGTATTTTGTAGGCATTTTTGTGTCGGTGATGCGGGTTACTAGTTTGTCGTGTACTTTTCGGTATTGCTGCAGGGATTTGATGGTAATGAATTTCAGGTTGAATTTTTCTGCCAGCTTTATCAAATCAGAGGTGCGCATCATGGTGCCGTCTTCCTTCATGATTTCACAGCATAAGCCGCATTCCTTTAGTCCTGCTAACCGGAGCAGGTCCACGGTTCCTTCCGTATGGCCGTTTCGCTCCAGCACGCCGTTTTTCTTTGCCAGAAGGGGAAACATATGCCCCGGTCTTCTGAAATCCTCAGGTCTGCTGCCTTCCTCCACGCATTTCATGGCGGTAATGGAACGTTCCGCAGCAGAAATGCCGGTAGTAGTATCCTTGTGGTCTATAGAAACGGTAAATGCAGTTTCGTGGTTGTCGGTATTATCCGCCACCATCTGGGGAATCTGCAGCTTTTTGATGTATTCTTCTGACATGGGCATACAAATCAGCCCTTTTCCATGGGTAGCCATGAAGTTGATGTTTTCCGTAGTGGCAAATTCCGCAGCACATATAAAATCCCCTTCGTTTTCCCTGTCTTCATCATCTGTCATTAAAATGATCTTTCCCTGACGTAAGTCCTCTAAGGCTTCTTCAACGGTGTTGAATGTAAACATAGTAAAACTCCTTTCTTTGATTGTTGTATAATTGATTTTATTTCATAGACTGGTAAAAGCCTGAAAATAGCCTCTTAATAGCCGTATTTTGCTAAAAACTCTTTCGTGATGCCCTGGCCTTGAGGGGCAGCCTCTTGCAGAATGTCCTTCGACTCCGGAGGCGGAGCTGTAAGAAAGCGTTCAATATATTTTCCCACTATATCATTTTCCAGATTTACAATATCTCCAGTGCCCTTTGTACTTAAGATGGTTGCCTTTATGGTATGGGGGATAATGGAAACAGAAAAAGAGTTCTTGGTGACCCTGGCAACGGTCAGACTGATGCCGTCAATGGCTATGGAGCCCTTTTCTACAATATAGCGCATAAGCTTTTCGGAAGCATTTATAGAGTACCAGACAGCATTATCATCCTTTTTTATGCTTTCAATGGTTCCGGTGCCGTCAATATGCCCGGATACAATATGCCCGCCAAATCTGCCGTTTGCTGCCATAGCACGTTCCAGATTCACAGGACTGTTTCTGGTAAGCGTTCCTAAGGAGCTTCGGGATAAGGTTTCGCTCATCACATCAGCAGTAAAGGAGTTGGAAGATAATGTGGTAACCGTAAGGCATACGCCGTTTACCGCAACGCTGTCGCCGATTTTCAAATCATCAAATATCAGTTTCCCTCCAATATGCAGGACGGAAGATTTACTTCCTCTGTCAATCTGTAAAATGGTTCCTACTTCTTCAACAATCCCGGTGAACATCTTTTTTTACCTCCCATTCTATCAGGATATCCGGCTCTAATAGGGTAATATGCTCCTTTTCCAGAAAAAAGGCATCCTTTGGAAATGCCACTCCTTGGCCGCCTACCGGAGTTTTTGCAGTTTCGCCGCCAAACAGCTTGGGGGCAATATAGGCCTGGACCTTATTGACGATACCTGCCTGCAGGGCACTGTAGTTCAATCCGGAGCCGCCTTCTAACAAAATGCTGTCTATGCCCTTTTCACCAAGCTTTTTCATAAGCGCTGTTAAATCCACATGCCCGTTTTGTTTCGGAATCTGTAAAATCTCACAGCCTTTTTCCTGATAGGCAGTAAGCCTTTCCTCTTCTTTGCAGGAAGTGGCAATGCAGGTTGGTATTTCTTTTGCGGTGCTTACGATTTTGGAGGTAAGCGGCGTTCTCAAGGCAGTGTCACAGATAATCCGCAAAGGATTGCATCCGTCTGGAAGCCGGCAGTCCAACATGGGATCGTCCGCCATGACAGTGCCGATTCCAACCATAATGCCGGCGTAGCGGTGACGGGAATGCTGGACATGTTCCCTTGCCTTTTCTCCTGTAATCCATTTGCTTTCCCCTGTATAGGCGGCAATCTTGCCGTCTGCTGTCATGGCGTATTTCATGACCACATAAGGGGTTTTTGTGCGGATATAATGAAAGAAGACTTCATTTATGGCATCACATTCCGCCTTTAATACGTCAGGAATGACTTGAATGCCATGTTCCTGTAATTGTTTGATTCCGTTTCCCGCAACCAGGGGATTTGGATCGGAAGAACCAATGATGACAGTGGAAATCTTATTTTCTATAATCGCCTCCGTACAGGGAGGTGTCTTGCCATAATGACAACATGGCTCTAAGGTCACATAGATAGCAGCACCTTCCGGACTTTCCGTACAGGAGGCAATGGCATTGCGCTCTGCGTGAAGCTGTCCGTATTTTTCATGATAGCCTTTTCCGATAATTCGTCCGTCTTTTACGATGATGGCGCCTACCATGGGATTGGGGTTGGTGTAGCCCATGCCTTTTATGGCTTCTTTTATGGCAAGGCGCATGTATTCTTCATGGCTCATTTAGAGTGCTCCTTTCAGGGGATTTTGGTAGGATATAAAGGGTAATAAAATTCCCGATTTATAAAGTTTTCCAATTTAATAAATTATAAAAAATAAAAAGTATCCTAAAATAGCTTCAGGACACTTAGTATCAATGAATAAAAAGAAATGGAAAATCCCTTCTTTTTCAATCTTCTTTCATCCAGACTGTACTGTCGGCTTTGGAATTCTGGCTTAGGAAACAAGTTGTGCTTACTAAGAGTCACCAAATCATGCCATGCGGCTCGTGGGCTTTACCACCGGTAGGGAATCTAACCCTGCCCTGAAGATTCTGTTGTATTTGGTTATTATTTTTAAAGCATATCATGAAAAGGGAAGGGTGTCAAACAGAAAGGTAATGTGACAGCCGCTCAGCCATTGACTGGACGGTTTCAAGAGGAAGTTTGGTTGCTTGAATAACCTTAGTAATGCTGAGCCCCATTTTTAACAGGTTTTCTGCGACTTCCAATTTCATTTCAAATTTCCCCTCTTCTTTTCCTTCTAATATTCCTTCTAACTTTCCTTCCAGCTTTCCTTCTAATCTTCCTTCTTCCCTGATTTCATCCATAATGGCACACATTTCTGCCACTCCCTTCTGATCTTCTTTAAAATAACGTTTTCTTTTTGATGTGACTGGAAACAATTCATCATCATATGCATCACTTTCTGTAAAGACGGTCATAAGCTTTGAGGTATTTGAACCATCCTTATTAGCAGCATTCACATAGATTTCCTGTAAGCCGTTTTCCACAATAGTACCAGTTTCCCGAATAATCCGGTCTATATGGTAAACGGTTTTTCCTTCTCCCAAGAAGTCTGATTTTGATATGTAAATAATACATAAATCCGGTATGTCCTGAAATCTTGAACCTGTGTCAGTGATATTAGCTGTAATGCAGGAAGCATGGTAGCGGACTCTTTTCTGATGGTCAACATCGTTTCCCTTTTGTACTTCCACATTAATGATCTTGCCAGTGCCGGACTTGCACAGGATATCCAAAATAACGGAACGCCCCTGCAGATTTTTAATGGTATGCTGTGCATGGCTTTCAAGCACTGTCAAAGAATCATCTTCTAAGATTGTCCGAATGATTTCCTGGCAAAACAGGATATCCTCCGCCATCTTCTTTAAGAAATCATCATCAATGGGATTTAAAAGCCTTGCCTTTTTTGCATAGGTCTGACTGTTCATCTTTTGCAGTTCTCCTTTTCTGTCTGAAATATATTGATTTGCCAGAGCAGAAAAAGAGATAACCGATAAACTTTCTTAATCATAGTATAGGAAATACATGGGAAATTTGCAAGATAAAAATGCACGTTATTGAAAAAAGATAATAACTGTTTTGAGTTATCAGGGTTTCTGTTCTGATATTGAAGTGATTTAGAAATATTAGTCTGAAATATAATAAATCTGTTATAAAAATACAATCATAGGCATACCTCCGTTTGAAATAATAAAAAGTTGAAATCATGACCGAACTGGTCTGGAAATAGATTGAGAAAAATAAGTTGACAGCTATTTCATCAATTTAAAGTTGTGATGAGTTTAACATAAATATGTAAGAGACGCAAGAGGCACAATTAAGTTGTATATGTCAGTTTTTGTAATTATATTCGATTGACTTTCTTTAGGGAGCAATCCAAGAACCAGCCGGGATTGCTCCGAGGCCACAAATTCATTGAAAAACTAAGGATTCGTGGTACTAAAAAAGTATTTGTAAGACAGGAGAAATCATTGTCAGACTTGGAAAATAAATATCAGGGGAGGCTCCCAAACAGAACCTGTACAAGAGTAAAAAGGTACAAATACCACAACCAATATGTGGTATTTATCAAAATATGCACCAGGCAGATAACCATATCAAATCGAAAGGCATTTCTGAAAGATTAAAATATATCAATAGAAGACTGCTGCGAAGCTATGATTTCCAAAGAATTGTGTTATAATTGATGGTGTTAAACAAGGCAGCAAACTGAAAATTATTTTTTCTTACTTTATAAGGAGTATAATGTGAAAACCTACACTATTTGCGGCAGCATGAAATTTGAAAAAGAGATGCAAGAAATCGCATACTATCTTGAAACTCAAAAAGGGTATAATATTCTGCAATGTGTATATAACGTAGTAAATACAGATCTGGCTGCAGAAGAATTAAACAATCTTGTAAGCGCTCATTATAAGAAAATTGATATGAGCGATGGCATTTATGTAGTAAATATTGATGGATATATTGGAAAATCCGTATCAGCAGAAATAAATTATGCGAAAAAAACAGGTAAGGAAATACTTTACCATTGTGAGTGAGTGTTGCAAAGTTTGAATGTGAGGTGCTTGAATGGATAGCAAGGAAATTATGATTAAAGTGAATAAACTTATTCAGATGCACCAAGAAGGTTATTTAGGCGGAGAAAAAATGCCGGAAGATGAGAATCCTCACCTCAATAAAAATTCTGAACAAAACTATATTTATTTCACTTTGCCAATGTCATTAAATTACCAAAGAAATTCATATGTTTTATGGGAATGTGCAAATAGAATGTATGCTGATAAAAATGCAAAAATAGTATTTAATTGCAGAGAGGTTTGTGCAATGCCTGAAGAATTTTTAAGGCAATATCTTGTTCGATATAAGGTTGCATTACAACCAAACAAACAACCCTTAATCTGGAAGAGGTTATGTGAAACCATAGAAAACAAATTAGATGGAGATATTCGCAATCTGTTTTCTATGAATGAGTTTTCTGTGAAAAAAATAAAAGAATATATACAGAGTAACAAAAAAGCTTTCCCATATCTAGGCGGTAATAAAATCGTTAATTACTGGCTGTATGTGCTTGAACAATATACGGATATTGAATTTATTGACAGAGAAAATATCACGGTAGCTCCGGATACTCATGTTATACAAGCAAGTCAAAGATTAGGTGTTATTTCCCATGAAGAATCGAAGCTATCGAATGTTCAGATTATTCTTGCTGCCAGATGGAAGGAATTGCTTGAAGGCACAGATTTAAAACCAATTGATGTACACACACCAATGTGGTTGTGGAGCAGAGGAAAGTTCAAGGTAGATATTTGATAGGGAGCATATCTTGCGGCAGCCATGTCTTTATGCTAAGATGTACAAAAGTATTGATAGAAAGACGGGAGGGGCTGCATATGGATAAAGAAGATACCTTTGATGAAGAAATTATAAAAGATATTATGAATCATCTGGACAGGGAAACGGCTCAGGGAACAGTACGGATGAGCGTGAATATGGACCCGGAAAAAACAGAAGAGAAGACCGTATCCCATGAATGCTGCAGAATTTACGGAAAGACGGCATCGGAAGTGGTAAATTTACTGGATGCTTATACGGATTTAAGTGCAGGAGAGCCGGATCGGGAAGCCTGAGGAAGAAAAAAGGCTGTAGAATGAATCAGCAGAAATAGCAAAGAGCGCAGATGACAAATCTGCCATGGAGGAAAGAAAAATATGTTTTCAGTAGATCATTATGCCATTAGCGTGAAAGACCTGAATGCCAGCATTGCATTTTATCAGATACTGGGATTTGGGGTGGCAAAAAGCTTTCAAGCAGAGGATGGATCCCTTTCCATCGTTCATATGAAAAATGGGGAATTTATTTTAGAACTGTTTGCTTATAAAGAATGCAAAGACATGCCGGAATCGGCTCTTTCTTTAAACAGTGACCTGCCGGTTATAGGCTCAAAGCATTTTGGGTTATATGTGGAGGATTTGGAGGAAGCTGGAAGATATCTACTGGAAAAACAGTTGATTTCCAGGATGCCTGAAATCAAAACCGGAAGGCTGGGCAGGAGCTATTTCTTCCTGTCAGACCCTAACGGCATTTTAGTGGAAATCATACAGGGTGCAGGCCGATGAGGAGAAAGATCCTGATTGTAGATGATGATGAAGATCTGGCAATGATAGCCAGTGACATGTTGAATGACTATGGGTACGAAACAGACTGCGTCCATGACGGGGAAGCTGCTTATGAGCTTTTGAAGTCTAAGAGCTTTGACCTGATATTATTGGATATTAACCTGCCTTATGAAACAGGCTTTTCTGTATGTAAGGAGTTAAGGAAGGTCTCTACGGTTCCCATTATATTTGCCAGTGCCAGAACAAGTGAGGATGACCGGATTACCGGCCTTGATATGGGAGGAGACGATTATCTGCCAAAGCCCTATTCCTTAAAAGAGCTGTTAGCAAGAGTGAACGCACTGATACGCAGGACCTATGGCTTTTCACAGGAAGAACCGCCTGTTTCGGCAGGAGATATTCTGATTGATGTGGAAAGCCGTACAGTTACAAAACAGGGTAAGTCTGTTCCTCTGTCTTTGAAGGAATTTGACCTGCTTGTTTATATGGCAAAAAATAAAAACAAGCCATTGTCCAAGGAGGAGCTGTTAAGAGCTGTATGGGGCATTTACAGCGAGGCGGAGCTGTCCACTGTAGCAGTGCATATCCGGTGGCTTCGGGAAAAGCTTGAAAAAGACCCCTCAAAGCCTGATATCATAAAAACAGTCTGGGGTGTTGGTTACAGTTTCAATGGTGAATAAAGGCGGGAGAACATGATGAAGAAAAAAATCATATGGATTACGATTCTGTTTTTGTTTCTTTATGTAGGAGGTGCAGCATTTCTATACAACAGCATAATAGATCAGGAATCAGATGGGGATTATGTTAACGTACAGGTAAATGAAGTAAAGCAGTTAGGACTGGCAGGAGAGTTTGCAGATGAGAAAGCAAAAGAGGCATTTTCAGAGGCGGCGGATTCTCTTATGGAAACAGCAGGGGCTCTTTCACAAGAAGGGTATCATATACAGATAAGAAAGGTAGTTTTGGGAATGACAGTTCTCTGCTGTCTTTTTCTTTTGCTCATTTTTCTATATGTGTATTTCAAAATCATAAGACCGTTTTCGGTGTTGGAGAATTATGCCGGGGAAATTGCAAAAGGAAATCTGGATATTTCCCTGCCTTATGAAAGGACTAATTACTTTGGAGAATTTACATGGGCCTTTGACCATATGAGAGGAGAAATTAGAAAGGCAAGAGCCTGTGAAAAAGAAGCCATAGAAAATAATAAGACGGTAATTGCCACCTTGTCCCATGATATCAAAACGCCCATTGCATCCATTCGGGCTTATGCGGAAGGGCTGGAAGCCAATATGGATTCGGGGGCGGAGAGAAGGCAGAGATATATCTCGGTAATCATGAAAAAATGTGATGAAGTCACAAAGCTTACTAATGATATGTTCCTGCATTCTCTGGCGGATTTGGAAAAACTGAAGCTTGATGTGGAAACAATATGGTTAAAGCCGGTAATGATGGAATTTGTAAAGGAAATGAATGGGGATAAAGACGATATTCATATTATTGGGGAAATCCCGGATATTTGTATAGAAGGGGACCGGAAAAGACTGATACAGGTTTTTGGAAATCTTATCGGAAACAGCAGAAAGTACGCGGGAAATGGAAACAGCAGGCAGGCCGGAAGTATAGAAGTTTCCGTAAAGACACAGGTTGCAGGGGGAAAGAACAGGGAAGCTGTAATCTGTTTTGAAGATTATGGCCCTGGAATCCCGGATGAGGATATGCCCTTTATATTTGAAAAGTTTTACCGGGGAAAAAATGCAGGCACAGAGGAAGGAGCCGGACTTGGGCTTTATATAGTAAAATACATTATGGAGCAGATGGATGGCAGTGTGGAAGCAGCCAATACAGGGGAGGGACTTTCTGTATCCCTTCATCTGAAAATCTCTTAAAGATTTCTTAAAAACTTTTTTGCTACTATTGATAAGTCAATAAAAAAGCAAAGAAGAAAGGAAGTTATTTATGGGCAGCATTTTATTAAAAACCAAGGATTTGTGCAAAAGCTTTTCCAATAACGGAGAGCAGAACCATGTGCTTAATGAGGTGAATCTGGAAATTTTTCAGGGAGATTTTACCGTGATCATGGGTTCCTCCGGTTCCGGAAAGTCAACACTCTTATACTGTATAAGCGGCATGGATACCATTACAAGCGGTGATGTATGGTATGAGGGAAGGGCTGTAAACGCCATGAAGGAAAAAGAAACCGCAATGCTTAGAAGAGGAGACTTTGGGTTTGTATTTCAGCAGATGCATCTGGTAAGCAATCTGAGCCTGTTTGAAAACGTAGCGGTGCCGGGATACTTAAATAAATCCAAAACAACAAAGGAAACGAACGAAAGGGCAAGAGAGCTTTTGCAACAGGTAAATATACAGGATGCCATGAAACGCCTTCCCTCCCAGGTTTCAGGAGGAGAACAGCAGAGAGCGGCTATTGCAAGAGCCATGATCAACGAGCCCAAGCTTTTATTTGCAGACGAGCCTACCGGTGCCTTAAATCAGAAAAATACGAAAGACGTTATGGAGCTGCTTTTGGGAATCAACCAAAACGGACAAAGCATTTTAATGGTAACCCATGATGTGAGAGCCGCAATTTACGGGAACCGGCTGTTATATCTGGAAGATGGAAGAATCATGGGCGAATTAAAGCTGGCGCCTTTTAAAGCAAAGGAAGCAAAGAGCAGAGAAGCGCAAGTGAATGCATGGCTTGCTTCCATGTGCTGGTAGGAGGTGCGGCATGAGTATATTATCTATTTTAAAAGCAAATCTTCGCAGTAAAAAAAGTAACTTTATCAGTGTCCTGTTTTTGATGTTTTTAGTCACATTGGTAGTGACTACTGCATGCTCTGTCAGAGAGAATTGTAAAAAGCGGGCAGAACAGTCCCTGACGGAATCGGGAGTAGGGGATTTGTTTTGCGGTTTTAATGAAAATGTTCTGACAGAAGAAATGATAGACAGGATAGAAGCCTATGAGGAGGTGGAACGGGTATATCGAATCTTCTGTGTGATGATTTCTTCTAAGGACAGTATTTCCATAGGGGGAAAAGAGATAAAGGATAGTATGCTGTTTCAGACTTACGATGAGAAAAATATGCCGTATCCTGTTTTCGGAAAAAATAACCTGGAATTTTTACAGGAACCGGAGCCTTTGGCAGAGGGGGAAATTTATCTTCCGGTTTCTTTTCAGACACAATATTCCTGTAAGGTAGGGGACCAGGTAAAAGTAAAAAGCGAAACGATAAGCAAAACATTTCAGGTCAAAGCATTTGTAGAGGATATGACGTTTGGAAATCCGTTGTTTGGCGGAACAAAAAATGTATGGATCAGCCACAGTGATTATGAAATGCTGAAAAAAGCATATGAAAAGGGAGATACATTTCTTTCTTCCAATGATAAGCTGATGGTATATCAAAAAAAGGGCAGCAAGCTGGAAGAAAAAGAATTTAAAAATGAAATAGATAAAAGGACAGGCATAATCAGCAATTCTACGCTTACGTTTTCCAAAAATGATTTTATATTCTATGCCACTACGATTACAAATATTTTTTCGGCAGTCATACTTGTATTTGCGGTTTTAATGTTTGCAGGAGTGTTAGGTATTGTAGGTCACAGCATTACCTCTACCATTGAAATGGATTATGTGAATCTGGGTATTTTAAAGTCTCAGGGCTATAGGAAATGGCAGCTGCAGGCTGTTTATGTCTGCCAATATTTATTGGCTGGAGCTGTAGGAGGTTTATTGGGATTTTCAGCAGCCTTTCCATCCACATATTTTATGAGCGGACAGTTAGTGCAGATTACAGGGTTTTTGCCGGAGCATAAAATTTCATATGGGATAAGCTTAGTGGTTATGTTTTTGATGCTGTGCTTTATTGTGGGATTTGCTTTTATAAAGACTGGAAAAATAGGAAAGATTTCTCCTATGCGTGCCATTTCAGGAGGAAGGGACTGTATTTATTTCTCCCCAAGAATCAAAACAACTCTCGGAAAAAGAGGACTGGCATTTCGTATGATGCTCAGGCAGATTACCACTAATGTAAGACAGTATATAAGCAGTCTGGTTCTTGTGGCGATGCTTGTTTATTTTATCATGGCAGTAACCTCAACGTTGTCCTGCCTTAACGAAGAACATATGCTGAAGGATTATTATGGGATAGAATTTGATCTGATGGTTACCTATAAAGAGTCATTAGAAGTAAAGAAGGATGTGGAGAAGCTTATAGAAGAGTATGGAGGAATGGAAAGAGGGTATCTATGTCCGGTGGTGTATCTTACTTTGGATGGAGATCCTGTTTCAGTGATTGCTCCGGAAAGCAGTCAGGAATTTACCAATGTATTTAAAGGCAGAGAGCCGCGCTATGAGAATGAAATCGCGATTACCGAAATTATTGCAAAGAAGTATGATTTGAAAATCGGGGATACCGTTTCTTTGTCACATGGAAGCGAAAACAGAGAATTTTTAATTACAGGATACTTTCAGTCCGTGCAAAATACAGGGAAGGTAGTGAGTATACTTACCAGTGGTTTAAAACGCTATGAATTTTCCAATCATGAGATAAATCAATATAATTATTTGGTTTCCGATAAGGAACAGATCGGCAGCCTGGTAGAAAAACTGCAGGAACACTTTGGGAGTCAAATCGTGACTAGTGACGTGCAGGGAATCAGAGAGAGAATGCAATCCATTTCCGCTGCTTCTATGGCTTCAAGTCTGCTGATTTATGGCATTTCGGTTTTGTTTATTCTGGTTGTAGCCTATATGGTCTGCGATAAGGTATTCTTAAAGGAAAGAAACGACTATGGAATTTATAAGTCTCAGGGATTTACAACCGCTAATCTCAGGCTGCAGTTTTCCCTGCGCTTTCTGGCTGTTGCATTTGCAGGAGGCGCCTTCGGTGGGGCATGTAACATTTTGACCAATGATAAGTTTATGACGATGGCCCTTAGCACCATGGGAATCACCCATTTTGTAACCGATTACGGATTTATGGATTATGCAGTTCCGGTAATGGTGCTGGCTTTGGTGTTTTTCTTTTTTGCCTATTTAATATCAGGAAGGATGAAAAAGGTGGATACGAAAAGTTTGATTGTGGAATAAATTGAGGGTATAATAGTGGGGGAGGGGCGTAAGGTTGTGAGGGATAGCGGGATGTGATTGTTTTCTTTGGACACGCTCCCGCTCTGCTCCACACGTAGCAGTACTAAGCTTGCAAAGGACGCAAGCTAAGTGCTGACGTGTTCGCCAAGGTCCGCAGAAAACAATCACATCCCGCTATCCGGCAAACGTTATCGATACAAGCCGCTCGCTATGGAAGGAGAGCCTTGCGAAGATTGATGGAAGAGTAAGCGGAATGGGATAATATAAAATCGACAACAGCCACTCTTACTAGCGTATAGTGAAAGGGGCAGGGGTGCCGGCAAGTAGAATGACTATATGAATAATATTAATTTCGTGATGGAATATGCGGATGGTGCATTCTCGTAAGCCTTAGCGGATATTGGGATGAATTGTTGCCTGCAGGTCCTTATATGCCGCGGAAATGAGACTTTAAAATTGTGGAAGCCTTTGCTGACACAATTTTTGCCCAAAGGCTCATTGGAGTGTTTGGCATATCAGGACCTGCAGGCAACAATTCATCCCAATATCCTCACAACCTTCCGGAATACCATCCCTCCCCCCCTCATAAAAATTTACAAATCATCAGAAAGGAGCAATCATCATGCCCCAAAAACATCTAATACTTGCCTCAAACTCCCCAAGGAGACGGGAGCTTCTGCAGCAGGCAGGCTTTCCTTTTACGGTTATCCCGTCCAAGATAAATGAGGTGATTACAAAAGCGGAACCGGAGGAAATCGTACAGGAATTATCGGGCCAAAAGGCGGAAGACGTGTTTGGCAGTCTGGAAGAAGAAGAAAAGGAAAAAAGTCTGGTGCTTGGTGCGGATACGGTAGTGGTCTGTGAAATCCTTTATTGTACAGGAGAACAGGAAAAAGTAAACACAGGGCTTCAGATTTTGGGAAAACCGAAGGATCAGAAAGTGGCTTTTTACATGTTAAAAAAGCTGCAGGGAAAATCACATTTTGTATATACCGGAGTTACCTTAGTATGGCAGGAAAAGGGGAAAATAGAAAAGGAAAGCTTTGCAGTTGGAACAAAAGTAGTCTTTTATCCTATGACAGACGAGGAAATACGCACATATATTGAAACAAAGGAACCTATGGACAAGGCTGGCTCTTATGGGATTCAGGGAAAAGGAGCACTTTATATTAAGGAAATTCAGGGAGACTACAACAATGTGGTAGGGCTTCCTTTGGGAGAGCTGTATCAGCGGCTGAAGGGAATTTCTATAATTTAAGAATTTTTAAGAATTTATAGGAAGAAAAAAAAGAAAAGATTTGATATGATACTTTTGATGTAAGTAAAAGGAGAGTAAGGCGGAATATGGAAGCATCAAATGTATTAAAAAATATCAAATGGCTTGTTACGATTCTGGCAGCGCTTACGATTCTGTTTATGGCATATGTAATCATCAATGGCTATATTCAGGGCTGCTTTGTATCAAGGCAGGCATTTGGAACTTATATAGACAGCTTTGGAGTTGCGGCACCAGCAGTATTTGTTTTGTTTCAGGCGATTCAGGTAGTGATTCCTGTTTTGCCTGGCTTTATTGGCTGCGCAGCAGGGGCTGGAGTGTTTGGTCCGGTAGCGGGCTTTATATATAATTATACGGGGATTTGTGCAGGCAGTATCATTGCATTTCTTTTGGCAAGAAGATTTGGGGTCCGGTTGGTAAAGAAGATGGTCTCAGAGGAAAAGTACAATAAATATGCGGACAAGGTGGATAACAGCAGGGGATTTGTGCTTGTGTTTTTGTTGACGATTCTGCTTCCGCTGGGACCGGATGATGTATTTTGTTATTTGGCGGGGCTTACCTCAATGGGATTTAAGAAGTTCTGTCTCATTCTTTTTTTATCAAAGCCCTGGTGCATTTTACTTTACAGTATTGGATTCGGGCTGCTTTTTCGATAGTTAAACCTCTATTGCGTAGGTATTTGGGAAGGAGAAGTGAGGATGGGAAAGAAAAATCGTAACCTTGACGGAGTTATAGGTATTGTTTTTGTTATTGTTATGATTTTGACGGTGATAGCCATGATTTACTTTTTTCAGGTAAATCCTCCTGTTGGTGTCTTCCTTTTGGGCAGTATATTTTTTGTATTGGGAATCTTTGCCATTATGAAAGGAGGAATCAGCTTGAAGGAAGCGTGGGTTTTGTTGTTTCCCCTTGTGGGACTTGAGTGTATGGGAGTATCTGCCACATACATCTGGAGCTTTTCCTTTTTGAAGGATATCAGACTTGACAGAGATAAGATTATCGTACTTTTGGTGGTTTTATTGTTTTTTATTACAGGGCTTTGGATGGTTGTGAAAGAACTGCTGGCTGATAAAAGGAAAAAGCGCATATATACATATGCCATACAGGCAAAATGCATCGATGTAAAGGAGACCTGCGGCGGAGAGGGCAGCACAGTGTGTATACCGGTTTTCCAATATACTTATGAGGGAAAGGAGTATGTCCATTCCGGTTACTGGGATTATCATAAAGGCGCTCCTTTTGTCAATCAATATTATACACTTTTACTGAAACCTGAAAATCCGGCAGAAGCATGGTTTCCGGATAGACCTCTTAAATGGACCAGGTTTCTTATGAGCGTTGTTTTCATGCTGCTGCCTCTTATCGTGGCATATAAATTTCTTTGGAGATAGGGAAAAGAAGATGCTTGAAAGAATAAAAAAGGATTGGGATAATTATAAAGTGGGAATTGTGGCAGCAGTGTTTTATCTGCTGCTTTCCACAGTTCTTTTTGGAGATGCCTGTCCGAGCATGCTGTTTTTCAAGGCGCCTTGTCCGGGCTGCGGGCTTACAAGAGCCCTTTTCTATTTTTGTACATTTCGGTGGAAGGCTGCCTTTTCCATGAATGCCATGATCTTTCCCTTTATGCTGTTTCTTTTATGGAGCTTCTTTTTCCGGTATGGAAAGGGGAAAAGAGTTCCTTTTTTTAACGGGGGAATTGCATTGCTTTGTATAGGGGCGCTTATCTATTTTTGTTGTAGATATACATTTAAAATTTTGTAAGGCCATGGGCCAAGGGCGCATTCTTTCCGGAGTGGGCGGAATTGTTGCAAAAAAATTGAGAAAATTTCGTGTTTTTCTTGCTCATAGTTTTAAAATATGTTACGCTAACATAGTATATACTTACTAAATGAAATTTTCAACTGCGAAAGCAAAAGAAAAAGAGGGAGGAAATCTATATGGATAACAATAATTTTAACGATATGGGCAATGGCTTTGAAAGCTCATATTCAAACCAACCAAATACCAATAACTTTAATGACAAGCCTTTTGTGGCTCCTACATATAATGGGCCCCTGGATCCGCCAAGACCGGCATATGATGGCTTGGAAGAGCCGGTATCGATGGGAGAATGGCTGATTACTTATTTGATTCTTTTGGTTCCATGTGTTAATATTGTTATGATGTTCGTCTGGGCATTCAGTAAGAATGAAAAGAAGAGCAAATCTAATTTCTTTAAAGTACAGTTGATTGTGGTAGGAGTTATGGTAGTATTGTATTTTGCTTTCATTCTTATCTTTGGAGCGGCTATGCTTGCGGGAATACAAGGAACAGGCAGTTCTTACTATTGATAAAAAGAATAAAGCAGGAGAACTGTTATACAGCAGTTCTCCTTTTTTGATAGTACATTATGGCTAAAAAATCTATAAATAATAGAAGGATAATTACTTATCGGCACCATCTTCCGGAAGCGCCGCAGGGAAGTATCAGCTGGCTTTCCGTAACGGGAAGGCCGATTTCGGAAGCTTCTACTTTGCCGCCCCATTTTTTGGTAATGGCAGTATTCATCATATAAGATAAAACTGCAGGCTGCAGTCCGGTGGTATAAGAATTGATTAAAAAAAATATGGCATCCTTTGCTAAAAGCTTGGTACAAAGCTCAATAAAAGGAAAAATGCTGTCTTCTATTTTCCAAATTTCCCCTTTGGGCCCTCTGCCGTAGGAAGGAGGGTCCATAATAATACCTTCATAAGTATTCCCCCGGCGAATTTCCCGTTCCACAAATTTTACGCAGTCATCCACAAGCCATCTTATAGGTGCATCGGACAAACCGGAAGCAGAAGCGTTTTCCTTTGCCCAGGTTACCATGCCCTTTGAGGCATCCACGTGGGTAACAGCGGCTCCAGCTGCTGCTGCTGATAAGGTAGCCCCGCCCGTATACGCAAACAAGTTCAGGACCCTTACCTGGCGGCTGTCATGTTTGATTTTTCCGGCGCACCAATCCCAGTTTACTGCCTGCTCAGGAAAGAGGCCGGTATGCTTAAAACTAAAGGGCTTCAAGTGAAAGGTCAATTCCCTGTAATGAATGGACCATTCTTCAGGTAAGTTGAAAAATTCCCATTCACCGCCTCCCTTAGAACTTCGATGATAGTGCCCGTTTTTTTGCTTCCAGCCGGGATGAGTATGGGGAGTGTTCCAGATAACCTGAGGATCAGGTCTTACTAAAATATAATTTCCCCATCGTTCACATTTTTCTCCTTTTGAGGTATCCAATACTTCGTAATCTTTCCAGTTGTCCGCAATCCACATGGCAGCCCTTCTCCTTTTGGTATACTATACAATTTGCTTCATCTCATTATAGTTTATTTTCAATGAAAATTCAATTGGGAAAGGGTATCAGATACGGAAATCAATTTTCAGTCAGAGGTTCTCGCCGCAGGCATTGGGACGGGCTCCACGCTGAGCATATTTCTATGTCGCCACGCTTTCGCTCTATAAAAACGCAACAGTGCTAAGCTCGAAAGTACCTCGCTAAGCGCTGGCGTTTTTATAAGGGCTCCTTTAGAAAATATGCTCAGCGTGGAGCCCGTCCCAATGCCTGCGGCGAGAACCTCTGACTGAAAATTGATTTCCGTGGGTATCAGAACGGGTCCCGGACAGCCGAGTGGGCAAAAAGAATGGATTGACGATAATTTCATCTCATATTATAATAGGAAAAGTCAGGCAAGGGTGAAGACATCAGCCCTTGTTTTTTTCTGCAAAAAATATATGGAAAACGAGGAGGAGAAGAAGATGAGTGGATCAATAGGATACATAATGCTTGCTTTTGCACTTTATTTAATCGGCATGATTATCATAGGCGCCATTTATGCAAAAAAAAATACTAGTTCAGAGGATTACTTTTTGGGAGGAAGAAGCCTGTCAGGCTTTGTAGCTGCTTTATCGGCACAGGCATCTGACATGAGCGGCTGGCTGTTGATGGGGCTGCCGGGAAGTGTATATGCTTTTGGAACAGGACAATCCTGGATTGCAATCGGATTGTTTCTGGGAACGGTATTTAACTGGCTTGTTATTTCAAAAAGGCTTCGCAGATATACTATAAGAGCAAACAATTCTTTGACATTGCCTACTTATTTTGAAAACAGGTTTCATGATAAGAAGAGAGTTCTTTTGTTCATTTCTTCCATAACAATTGTAATTTTCTTTCTTGTTTATACTGCCTCTGCCCTGGCAGCGGGAGGTAAGTTGTTTGCTTCTGTATTCGGAGTGGATTATAAAATTGCATTGACCATTGGGGCATTTGTTATTTTAGTTTATACCTTTTTAGGCGGCTTTATGGCCGTATGCGTTACTGATTTTGTGCAGGGGACATTGATGCTGGTGGCTATTTTGGCCGTACCTTTGATTGCTTTAAAACTGGTAGGAACAGGAAATGTTTCGGCTGCGTTGGAACAGACAAAAGTAGCGGGAGGTGCGGTGTCTTTCCTGAATATCATGGATAATGGTGGAAAACCTTTTACAGCAATGGAAATCATTTCCCAGCTTGCATGGGGACTGGGCTATTGCGGAATGCCCCATATCTTGGTGCGTTTTATGGCAGTAAAGGATGAAAAGGAGTTGAAAAAATCCAAAGGAATTGCAATTGGCTGGGTTGCATTGTCCCTGATTTTTGCCTGTGTAATTGGAGTGGTAGGCAGAGCTTATCTTCCAGCCGTATTGGAAGGCAGTGAATCTGAAAATGTATTCATTCAAATGATCATTAAAATGTTTACACAGGATTTCCGCCTGCCGGTTATTGGCGGTATTTTCCTTTGCGGTATTCTGGCGGCGATTATGTCTACAGCAGATTCCCAGCTTTTGGTCAGCGCTTCTTCTGTAGCTGAGGATATTTTCAAAGGCATCATAAAAAAGGATGCAGACAATAAGACTGTTTTAAGAGTCAGCAGAATTACCGTATTTATTATTGCGGTACTGGCATATTTCATTGCCCTGAATCCGAACAATTCCATAATGGGACTGGTTTCCAATGCATGGGCGGGACTTGGCGCCGCATTTGGCCCAATTGTGCTGCTGTCTTTGTTCTGGAAGCGTACTAATTTTGCAGGGGCGGTTGCCGGAATTCTCTCCGGTGCTATAACCGTTATTGTCTGGGATTATATTCCCCTTGTGGCAGATGGAACAGGAACAGTGATTACGCTGGGGACAAGCACAGGGCTCTATTCCCTGGCAATTGGTTTTGTAATCGGTGTAGCAGCCATTGTAATCGCAAGTCTTTGTACGAAAGCTCCTACGGAAGAAATATTGAAGGAATTTGAAGATGTGCGGAAGGGTGAGCTGGAATAAGAGAAAAAAATAAAATAAGCTCTTGTAAAAACCTTCCAAATACTGCATAATTAAAATGTAGTTGAAATATAAGGACTATTTCGTGAATTCTATTAGGGAGGGAAAGGAAATGAAAAGAAGAATCATGGCGCTTTTATGTGCCGTTTCTGTTCTGGCTGTCACCATTCCGTTTGGAGCAGAGGCTAAAAAGACGGATACCTTAAAGCTGAATTACTATTTTGGAGAGCTGGGATTTGAAAACGAAAAGCTCGGAACGTCTCTGGAAGTGGAAGGGCTGGACAAGCTCAACAGTCAGGGGATGCCGGATCTGCCTTCGAAGTCCGTTGTTTTTGTAGTGCCAAAGGGCAAGACGGTGGATCAAGTGGAAGTGAAAGGAAGCTCCACTACTGTATATGAAAATATTTTAATCGCACCTTCTGCCGGTTTTCAAACGATAACTCAGGATGAGATATGGCAGGAGGAGCTTCCGGAAGAGGAAACGGAAGGAACGGAGCCGGATGAGCAGAAAATAGATGAGGTAATAGCAAAACAGCAGGAAGCAGAACAACCGGAGCAGGAAGAACAGGAGCCGGCTGTGCAGGCAGGACAGCCGGTTTCGCAAAATGATGTGGAGCAGGAAACGGATGTGGAGGAAGAAGCTGCTGAAGGAGAAATAGAAGCCGAAGAGTTAGGGAGTGGAAGGATAGATGATTCTTTGGGGAAGGAAAGTCTGGACGCCGACAGCAACTTAAAAAAGGCAAGGGAACTGGCAAGAAGTCTGCGGAATACGATTGATTTCAGCAAAAGCAGTGCCTATAATACGGCTGTCTATGAGGGAAGCCAGCCGTATCCAAAAAAGAATTATACTATTTCCCAAGTACAGGAAGTAAGAGGTTTCCGTATTTGTACTCTCACCATTTATCCTATGTCCTATTTCAATGGAAGTCTTTCTTATAATGCTTCCATGGATGTAAAGGTTACTTTCAAGAAGGATACGCAAAAGAATCAGGAAACCCTTTATGTGCCGGATAAAGAAGATTTGATTTTCCTGGATGAAGATTTGGTAAATGAAGAACAGCTATCAGGATACCTTTCCACTGGCAAAACAAAGACAGGGACGACCATTGCGGGAAGCGGCAGGATTGATTATATCATTATTACGAATAACAAGTTAAAAAGCACCTTTCAGAAATTAGCAAAGCATAAAAAGACAAAAGGATTGAGCACGGCTGTAGTTACTACGGAAAAGATATACAAAAATTATTCCGGAAGAGATAAAGCAGAAAAGATAAGGAATTTCATTAAGGATGCTTATCGAAATAACCGGGTCAAATATATCCTGTTGGGCGGCGATGGAGATGGAAATGTAAAAAGCTCAAAGGCCATAATACCTACCAGAATTCTGTATTGTCCTCCGGTAAGCAGCGGAGTAACCACTCAGATTGCATCGGATATGTACTATGCCTGCCTAAGCGGAAACTATGACTCGAATAAAAATGCCATTTATGGAGAACCCAATGACGGTACAGGCGGCAAAGAGGTGGATTTGGGCTATGACGTTTTTATTGGCCGCGCCCCAGTAGACAATAAAACAGAAGCTAATAATTTTGTTACCAAGACAATCAACTATGAAAAACGCACAAAGCAGAAAAAGGCATTGATGGTTGGAGAGCAGCTGACGGGAAATTATGAGTGTTCCGTAGAGCTTGCATCAGGACTTCAGGGAGAAATGGACGGACAGGTGCTTTCGGACACAATAAGGTCTTTAAGGGATGGAAAAATAAAGCAGGAATATATTTCTATGTATTATCAGGTAAATGAGACCTTACAGGAAGTGCTGATGAGCGACTTGACTCTGGCAGGGCAGTTTGCAGGATTTCTGGTTCAATATTATCCTCAGGTTAAGGCATATTTAGAGGGAAAGGAACAAACCGAGCAGATAACCAGAATGAAATTGTTACAGCTGTACAGCTTTTGTCAGGATTTGGAGACTGCACTGCTGAATGGTACCTATGATGAAGAACAGAAGCGGATTGTTTTAAAGGAAATATCTTATGTAAAAGAGTACTTGAATGAATGTGAAGGGAAAACCTTTCAAGAAGCTTTTGAGGGCAGCCATTACTATAACAGCGGGGGAACGACGGCCAGTCTGGATGTGAAAACGCTGGATGTAATATATGGCGGTAATTACAAAGATGAAATCAAGACCGGCTCCAGCAGCAATAATATCACTACAAAGGGAGTGCCGAAAAGCTATAAGGTGACGACCTTATATGACAGGGATTCTTCAAATAACAAATGGAAAAAGACCACATTGATTAAGAAGCTGAATGCCTCGCCGGAGCTGATCAACCATATGGGACATTCGGATACAAGCACAGTAATGCGTCTTAGCAGGTCGGATGCCTCAAAGCTGAAGAATACAAAGGCATTCTTCTTTTACAGCCAGGGATGTTATGCAGGTTCCTTTGACAATATGACCACATCGGATTCCTACGAAAGCAAGGACAGCATAGCGGAATATCTGTTAGTATCCAGTAAAAAATCAGGAGCATTTGCCTGTGTGGTAAATTCCAGATACGGTTGGTTTTCTTCGTCGGGAACGAACGGACCTTCTCAAATTTACGACCGCTGGTTCTGGCATTATGCATTAAACGGAAACAGCTCTGAAAAGAAAATGGGAGTAGCATTGGCAAAAAGCAAGCAGAAAACTATTAAATATATAAGCGATGCCGATAATGGCAATGTAATCCGGTTCTGCATGTATACCATCAATCTGTTGGGAGATCCGGAAACCGCAATTGGGGTTACTGTGAAAAAGAAAAAATAAAAAATTTGAAAAAAGGGGTTGCAAAACCCCTTTTTCTCATGTATACTAGCAATTGCTGTGGCATGATAGCTGTGAAGCGTGAGGTTGCTGCAGGTTCTTATTTAGAAAGAACTGCAGGTTTTCCGTGGAGCGAATGTCAAGTTAGGAAACTGACGACAAGTCACTGTACAAAATAAAACGTCTGTCAAAGGGACAGAAACAACGTGTGAAAGTCATAAGGACACACACGGGAGAGTGTACAGTCACCGCTTGTCGTACTTAAAGAAACAAAAGTGCGAAAAGGAGGCGACTTTTTTTATGGCAAGCCAAGTAATGAGAATTACACTGAAAGCCTATGAACATCAATTAGTTGATGCTTCAGCAAAGAAAATCATCGAAACAGTTAAGAAGAATGGATCACAGGTGAGCGGACCGGTACCTCTTCCTACCAAGAAGGAAGTTGTTACTATTTTAAGAGCTACTCACAAGTACAAAGATTCCAGAGAACAGTTTGAGCAGAGAACTCACAAGAGACTGATCGATGTGATCGCACCGACCCAGAAGACGGTTGATGCGCTGCAAAGACTTGAAATGCCGGCAGGTGTGTACATCGGCATCAAGATGAAGAACAAATAAAAAGCAACAGAACAAGAACAGACTAAGATCCTTAACTGGTTGATATAATTTCTTATATTACCTGGATCTAGTATGAACGGCGAGGCCAAAGCTTATGACCCGTTCCGCTGTAGAAACAAGGAGGTAACAGAATGAAGAAAGCTATTTTAGCAACAAAAGTCGGAATGACTCAAATCTTCAATGAAGACGGTACCTTAATTCCAGTTACTGTGCTTCAGGCAGGACCATGTGTGGTAACCCAGATCAAAACAGTTGATAATGACGGTTACAGCGCAGTTCAGGTTGGTTTTGTTGACAAGAAAGACAAAATCATCAACAAAGACAAGAACGGCAAAAAAGAAGTAATCCACAGACATGGTACAACGAAAGCGGAGAAAGGCCACTTTGACAAGGCTGGCGTTTCCTCTAAGAGATATGTGAGAGAATTCAAATTTGAAAATGCAGAAGAATATGCATTGGCACAGGAAATCAAGGCAGACATCTTTGAAAACGGAGACAAGGTAGATGCTTCCGCTATTACAAAGGGTAAAGGTTTCCAGGGCGCTATTAAGAGACATGGACAGTCCAGAGGACCTATGGCTCACGGTTCCAAGTTCCACCGTCATGCAGGCTCCAATGGTGCATGTTCCAGTCCGTCCAAAGTGTTTAAGGGCAAAAAGATGCCGGGACATATGGGCTGCAAAAAGGTTACGATTAAGAACCTTGAAGTAGTAAGGGTAGATGCAGAGCAGAATTTACTTTTAGTAAAAGGTGCAGTGCCCGGACCTAAAAAAGCTTTAGTAACCATCAAAGAAACCACTAAGGCTGAAGCTTAATTAGGATGAAAGGAGGACCATTCAGATGGCAAACGTATCTGTTTATAATATGGAAGGCAAGGAAGTTGAAAAAATCGACTTAAGCGATGCGGTATTTGGTGTTGAAGTAAATGAACATTTAGTACACATGGCAGTTGTTCAACAGCTTGCAAATAATCGTCAGGGAACACAGAAAGCAAAAACACGTTCTGAAGTTTCCGGCGGCGGAAGAAAACCTTGGAGACAGAAGGGAACAGGTCATGCAAGACAGGGTTCAACAAGATCTCCACAATGGACAGGAGGCGGAGTTGTATTTGCTCCAACGCCAAGAGATTATTCTTTCAAGTTAAATAAGAAAGAAAAAAGGGCAGCTTTAAAATCCGCTCTCACAAGCAGAGTGCAGGAGAACAAGCTAATTGTAGTAGATGAATTGAAATTCGATGAAATCAAGACAAAGAATTTCAAGAAAGTCATGGATAACTTAAATGTAAAGAAAGCATTGGTAGTTATTGCTGATAATGATCAGAATGTAGTGCTGAGTGCAAGAAACATTCCTGCAATCCAGACAGCTTCTACAAGCACCATCAATGTATACGACATTATGAAAGCAGGAACCGTTGTTCTTACAAAGGATTCCGCTAAGAAAATCGAGGAGGTGTACGCATAATGGCAGCGCTTCAATATTATGATGTAATCCTCAAACCAGTGATTACAGAAAAGAGCATGTCCGGTATGGGAGAAAAGAAATACACTTTCCTGGTTCATCCGGAAGCAAATAAGACGCAGATCAAAGAAGCAGTTGAAAAAATGTTCGAAGGAACAAAGGTAAAGAAAGTCAACACCATGAACTTAGACGGCAAGAAGAAAAGAAGAGGCATGGTAGTAGGCAGAACTGCAAAGAGCAAAAAGGCAATCGTTCAGCTGACAGAAGAAAGCAAAGATATTGAAATCTTCACAGGACTGTAAAATTGCATAAATAGAGAAAGTTAAGGTAAGTCCCCATCGCCTAGCGGATCAGGGGAAAGTATGTACAGTAAAGTACGACAATAAAACAACCGAAAGGAGAAACAATCATGGGAATTAAGACATATAACCCATATACACCTTCCAGAAGAAATATGACTGGTTCTGATTTTTCCGAGATTACAAAGACTACTCCTGAAAAATCACTTTGTGTTTCCAAAAAGAAAAATGCCGGTCGTAACAATCAGGGTAAGATTACTGTAAGACACCGCGGAGGCGGTTCCAGAAGAAAATATAGAATCATCGACTTTAAGAGACGTAAAGACGGTGTTCCGGCAACTGTAATTGGCATCGAATACGATCCGAACAGAACAGCAAACATCGCGCTGATCTGCTATGCAGACGGTGAAAAAGCATATATCATCGCTCCAGAAGGATTAACGGATGGAATGAAGGTTATGAACGGTGAAACCGCTGAAATTAAAGTTGGCAATTGCTTACCTCTTGCAAATATCCCGGTAGGTACTCAGGTACACAACGTGGAATTGTATCCGGGAAAAGGCGGCCAGTTAGTTCGTTCCGCAGGCAACAGCGCACAGCTGATGGCAAAGGAAGGAAAATACGCAACACTTCGTCTTCCTTCAGGCGAAATGAGAATGGTGCCAATCATCTGTAGAGCTTCTATTGGTGTTGTAGGAAATACAGACCATAACTTAGTGAACATCGGTAAAGCAGGACGTAAACGTCACATGGGTATCAGACCTACCGTTCGCGGTTCCGTTATGAACCCTAATGACCATCCACACGGCGGTGGTGAAGGAAAGACCGGTATCGGTCGTCCGGGTCCATGCACACCTTGGGGTAAACCGGCTCTTGGACTTAAGACTCGTAAGAAAAATAAACAATCTAACAAGTTGATCGTAAGAAGAAGAGACGGCAGATCATTTAAATAGGAGGAGAAGAAATGGCTAGATCACTGAAAAAAGGACCATTCGCTGACAAAAGCTTACTGAAAAAAGTAGATGCTATGAACGAAGCAGGAAACAAACAAGTAATCAAGACTTGGTCCCGTCGTTCTACGATTTTCCCATCATTTGTTGGACATACAATCGCAGTACATGACGGCAGAAAGCACGTTCCTGTATATGTAACAGAAGACATGGTTGGACACAAATTAGGTGAATTTGTTGCAACCAGAACTTATAGAGGACATGGAAAAGACGAAAAGAAATCAAAAGTAAGATAATTTTGAAAGGAGGTTTCATCCATGGCAAAAGGACATAGATCCCAGATTAAAAGAGAGAGAAATGCACAAAAGGATACAAGACCCAGCGCAAAATTATCTTACGCAAGAGTATCCGTACAGAAAGCATGTTTCGTATTAGATGCCATCAGAGGCAAGGACGTACAGACAGCACTGGCTATCTTAGAATACAATCCAAGATATGCTTCCAGTGTGATTAAGAAATTATTACAATCAGCAATCGCAAACGCAGAAAACAATAATGGAATGAACGCAGAGAACCTTTATATTGCTGAATGTTACGCAAACAAAGGTCCTACAATGAAGAGAGTAAGACCAAGAGCACAGGGCAGGGCTTANAGAATCGAAAAGAGAATGNGCCACATTACAGTTGTGCTTGATGAAAGATAGGAGGAAAGATCATGGGACAAAAAGTTAATCCTCACGGCTTAAGAGTCGGCGTTATTAAAGATTGGGATTCCAAATGGTATGCGGATGCTGATTTTGCAGATTTCCTGGTNGAAGACTATAATATCAGAACATACCTGAAGAAAAAATTATACAGCGCAGGTGTTTCCAAGATTGAAATCGAAAGAGCATCTGACAGAGTAAAAGTAATNATCTATACTGCAAAACCGGGCGTNGTCATCGGTAAGGGCGGTGCAGAAATCGAAGTAACCAAAAAAGAGCTTTCTAAGTTAACNGATAAGAAGGTTTTAGTAGACATTAAGGAAATCAAGAGACCTGANAAGGATGCACAGTTAGTTGCAGAAAACATTGCACTTCAATTNGAAAACCGTGTATCTTTCAGAAGAGCTATGAAGTCCTGCATGGGAAGAACCATGAAGGCAGGCGCTCTTGGTATCAAGGCNGCTTGTTCAGGACGTCTTGGCGGTGCTGATATGGCACGTACCGAATTCTACAGNGAAGGTACGATTCCNCTTCAGACACTTCGTGCAGATATTGACTATGGATTCGCTGAAGCAGACACTACTTACGGCAAGATTGGCGTAAAGGTATGGGTTTACAAAGGCGAAGTACTTCCTACTAAGGGAAATAAGGAAGGGAGCGATAAATAATGTTAATGCCTAAAAGAGTGAAACGTCGTAAACAGTTCCGCGGAAGCATGGCAGGAAAAGCGACTAGAGGAAATACAATCAGTTACGGTGAATANGGTATCGTGGCTANGGAGCCATGCTGGATTCGTTCCAANCAGATCGANGCAGCCCGTGTTGCCATGACCCGTTATATCAAACGTGGTGGTAAGGTNTGGATCAAGATTTTCCCGGACAAACCGGTAACTACAAAACCAGCAGAAACTCGTATGGGTTCCGGTAAAGGTACCCTGGAATACTGGGTAGCAGTTGTGAAGCCAGGCCGTGTAATGTTTGAAATCTCCGGNGTAGCAGAAGAGACAGCCAGAGAAGCATTACGTCTTGCAACACATAAGCTTCCATGCAAATGTAAAATTGTTTCTAAAGCAGACTTGGAAGGCGGTGTATCAAATGAAAACTAATAAATTTGTAGAAGATTTAAAGACAAAATCAGCTGCAGAATTAGCGGAAGAGTTAGTAGCTGCTAAAAAAGAACTTTTCAATTTGAGATTCCAGAATGCAACCAACCAGTTAGATAATACTAGCAGAATCAAGGAAGTAAGAAGAAATATTGCCAGGATTCAGACAGTGATTACTGAAAAAGCGAAAGTTGCAGAATAACAACAGGTTAAGAAACGTTAGAAAGGAGTCAANACCGTGGAAAGAAATTTAAGAAAAACACGTACCGGTAAGGTCGTAAGCAATAAAATGCAGAAAACAATCGTTGTTGCAGTTGAAGACCACGTAAAGCANCCGCTTTACAAGAAAATCGTAAAGAGNACTTACAAATTNAAAGCTCATGANGAAAATAATGAATGCAACATCGGAGATACCGTAAAAGTAATGGAAACAAGACCATTGTCCAAGGATAAGAGATGGAGACTTGTGGAAATCGTTGAAAAAGTGAAATAGTGCAGGAGGATTATTAGCATGATACAACAAGAAAGTAGATTGAGAGTTGCTGATAACACCGGTGCAAAAGAATTATTATGTATCAGAGTTATGGGCGGTTCTACAAGAAGATATGCAAANATCGGCGATGTNATCGTTGCTACCGTTAAAGATGCAACACCAGGCGGTGTTGTAAAAAAAGGCGATGTGGTAAAAGCNGTAGTTGTNCGNACTGTAAAAGGCGCTCGNCGNAAAGACGGTTCTTATATTAGATTTGATGAAAATGCTGCTGTTATCATTAAAGATGATAAGACACCAAGAGGAACTCGTATTTTTGGACCAGTAGCAAGAGAGCTTCGTGANAAACAATTCATGAAAATTGTTTCCCTGGCTCCGGAAGTATTATAGGAGGTTACCCTATGGCAACAATGAANATTAAAAAAGGCGATACAGTAAANGTTATGGTTGGCGATGCNATNAAATGCAGAGGCAANGAAGGAAAGGTTATTTCCGTAGACCATAAGAAAAACAGAGTNGTAGTNGAAGGNGTAAATCTTGTTTCCAANCATACAAAGCCNTCTGCTGCAAATCAAAANGGNGGAATTATTCANAANGAAGCACCTATCGATCTTTCAAACGTNATGTANCTTCACAANGGCAANCCNACCANNATNGGNTTNAAGGTGGAGNACGGCAANAAGGTTCGTTATGCAAAATCTACAGGTGAAGTAATTGATTAATTCTAAGGAAGGAGGTCGAAACAGGTGAGTAGACTCAAAGATATGTATAAAAACGAAATCGTAGATGCTATGNTTAAAAAGTTTGAATATAAAAATNTTATGGAAGTGCCAAAGCTTGANAAAATNGTNATNAACATGGGTGTTGGTGAAGCAAAGGACAATGCCAAGATNTTAGAATCAGCNGTAAAAGATTTAGANACGATTTCCGGACAGAAAGCGGTACTGACAAAGGCTAAAAATTCAGTGGCAAACTTCAAGATCAGAGAAGGAATGNCAATNGGATGNAAGGTTACGCTTCGNGGGGAAAANATGTATGAGTTCTTAGATCGTTTAGTGAACNTGGCATTGCCTCGTGTACGTGACTTNCGTGGNGTGAATCCAAATGCTTTTGACGGCAGNGGAAATTATGCCCTTGGTATTAANGANCAGCTTATNTTNCCNGAAATCGAATANGATAANGTGGATAANGTNAGAGGTATGGACGTAATTTTNGTTACTACAGCAAANACAGACGAAGAAGCNCGTGAANTNTTGGCATTATTNAATATGCCNTTTGCAAAATAAGTAGGTAGGTCCCCATCGCCAAGGGCTCAGGGGAATAGTAAGGTAAGTCCCCATCGCCAANGGCTCAGGGGAATAGTAAGGAGGTAAATTCATGGCTAANACANCAATGAAAGTNAAACAGCAGCGNAAACCNAAATTCTCNACAAGAGAATATACACGTTGCAGAATCTGTGGACGNCCACANGCATATTTAAGAAAATANGGAATCTGCAGAATCTGNTTCCGTGANTTAGCATATAAAGGACANATNCCAGGNGTTAAGAAAGCAAGCTGGTAANNAGGAAAGTAAAGGAGGAGCAACTGAAATGACAATGAGCGATCCAATTGCAGATATGCTTACAAGAATCCGTAATGCAAATACTGCAAAACANGATACAGTTGATATCCCTGCATCTAAAATGAAAATTGCTATTGCNGANATTCTNTTAGATGAAGGTTATATTAAAAAATATGATTTNGTAGAAGANGGAAANTTCAAGACAATNCGTGTTACNTTAAAATANGGNGCAGATAAGAANGAAAANATNATTACCGGNCTTAANAGNATTTCCAAGCCNGGTCTTCGTGTATACGCAGGCAAGGATGAGCTTCCAANGGTACTTGGNGGACTTGGTGTNGCAATCATTTCTACNAATCAAGGCGTTGTAACTGATAAAAANGCCAGACAGCTTAACGTAGGCGGNGAAGTNCTNGCTTTCGTATGGTANNNNTNAGNAAAGTAAAATNATAGGAGGTACGGGCATGTCACGTATAGGAAGAATGCCAATCGCAGTACCGGCAGGAGTNACTGTTGATATTGCAGAAAATAATAAAGTGACTGTAAAAGGTCCAAAGGGAACATTGGAAAGAGTGTTGCCGAAAGAAATGGAAATTAAGCTTGAAGAGAATCAGGTTCTTGTAACAAGACCAAACGATTTAAAGAAAATGAAATCCTTACATGGTCTGACAAGAACATTAATCAACAACATGGTAGTAGGTGTTACGGAAGGCTATGAGAAAAAGCTGGAAGTAAACGGTGTTGGTTACAGGGCAGCAAAGCAGGGTAAGAAATTAACCTTATCATTAGGATATTCCCATCCGGTTGAAATGGAAGATCCGGAAGGCATCGAAACTGTTTTAGACGGACAGAACATCATTATCGTTAAGGGCATCGACAAAGAAAAAGTTGGCCAATTCGCAGCTGAAATCAGAGATAAGAGAAGACCTGAGCCATATAAGGGCAAGGGTATTAAATATGCTGATGAAACAATCAGACGTAAAGTTGGTAAGACTGGTAAGAAATAGATAAGGAGAGTAACGAAATGGTTAAAAAAGAATCAAGAGCAAAAGTTCGTATCAAAAAACACAAAAAAATTCGTAACCGTTTTTCAGGTACTGCTGAAAGACCACGTTTGGCCGTGTTTAGAAGCAATAATCATATGTATGCTCAAATTATCGACGATACAGTTGGAAACACATTAGTAGCAGCATCTACGCTTGAAAAAGACGTAAAGGCTCAATTGAAAAAAACCAACGACGTTGAAGCAGCAGCATACTTAGGAACCGTGATTGCAAAAAAAGCATTGGAAAAAGGCATTAAGGAAGTAGTCTTTGATAGAGGCGGCTTTATATATCAGGGTAAAATCGCAGCATTAGCAGATGCAGCCAGAGAAGCTGGCTTAGAATTCTAGGAAGGAAGGAGAACATCACATGAAACGTACAATCATTGATACCAGCAATATGGAATTAACAGAAAAAGTAGTTTCCATCAAACGTGTAACTAAGGTTGTTAAAGGTGGTCGTAACTTCCGATTCACTGCTTTAGTTGTAGTAGGAGATGGCAACGGACATGTAGGTGCAGGTCTTGGAAAGGCTGCAGAAATTCCGGAAGCTATCCGCAAAGGAAAAGAAGATGCAGCAAAGAGACTTGTTTCTGTTGCATTAGATGAAAATAACAGTATTACACATGATACACTTGGAGGATTTGGAAGTGCTTCCGTACTTCTTAAGAGAGCTCCTGAAGGTACTGGTGTTATCGCAGGCGGTCCGGCACGTAGCGTGTGCGAACTTGCAGGCATTAAGAACATCCGTACAAAATCTTTAGGGTCCAACAATAAGCAAAACGTTGTATTAGCAACTATTGAAGGACTGAGCCAGTTAAAAACTCCAGAAGAAGTAGCTAAGAACCGTGGTAAGTCTGTAGAAGAGATCATGGCTTAAGGAAACTCCCCATCGCCAAAGGGCTCAGGGGAAAGGCGGAAACTCCCCATCGCCTAAAGGCTCAGGGGAAAGGCGGAAACTCCCCATCGCCTAAAGGCTCAGGGGAAAGGTAAGGAGGAATAAAAAGATGGCAGACAAAACATTAAAAATTACTTTAGTGAAATCTACAATTGGTGCGATTCCAAAGCACAGAGCTACGGTAGCAGCGCTTGGTTTAAAGAAATTAAACAAAACTGTTGAGCTTCCTGACAATGCAGCAACAAGAGGAATGATCAAACAGGTTTGTCACTTAGTGAAAGTAGAAGAAGCTTAATTAGAAAAGACAAGGAGGTGTGGTCATGGAATTATATAATTTAAAACCTGCAGAGGGTTCCAAACACAGCGATAACTTTAGAAGAGGCCGTGGACACGGTTCAGGCAACGGAAAGACAGCTGGTAAAGGCCATAAAGGACAGAAGGCTCGTTCAGGAGCGCCTAGAGTGGGCTTTGAAGGCGGTCAGATGCCATTATACAGAAGAATTCCCAAAAGAGGTTTTACAAACCGCAATACAAAGGAAATTGTTGCAATCAATGTTTCTGTATTAGATAGGTTTGACAACGATGCAACTGTTGACGTAAAAACATTAATAGAGGCTGGAGTAATTAAAAACCCTAAGGATGGTGTTAAGATCCTTGGAAATGGAGAACTTACCAAGAAGCTCAATGTAAAAGTAAATGCATTCAGTGAGTCTGCAAAGGAAAAAATTGAAGCTCTTGGTGGAACAGTAGAGGTGATCTAATGTTAACAACGTTGAAAAATGCCTTTAAAGTAAAAGAAATCAGAAAGAAATTATTCTTTACCTTTCTTATGTTGCTGGTAATCAGATTTGGATGTCAATTGCCGGTGCCTGGTGTAAACCGGGAATATTTTTCCCAATGGTTTTCCCAGCAGACAGGGGATGCATTTAATTTCTTTGATGCTTTTACAGGTGGTTCCTTTTTGAGTATGTCGGTGTTTGCATTGAACATTACTCCGTATATTACTTCCTCCATTATTATGCAGCTTTTAACAATTGCGATTCCCAAATTAGAGGAAATGCAGAAGGACGGAGAAGACGGAAGAAAGAAAATAGCAGCCATAACCCGGTATTTAACGGTAGGCCTTGCTTTAATTGAGGCTACCGCAATGGCAATTGGCTTTGGACGTTCCGGATTATTACAGGAAGATGCAATTGTAATTGATTATATTGTAGTAATTGCAGCATTAACGGCAGGCAGTGCATTCTTAATGTGGGTAGGTGAGCGTATTACGGAAAATGGTGTAGGCAACGGTATTTCCATCGTGCTTACTATCAATATTATTTCCCGTATGCCTCAGGACCTGACAGGACTGTATGAGCAATTTGTCAAAAATGCAAGGAACATTGCCATGGGTGTTGTAGCAGCAGTGGTCATTATTGCAATTATTGTCGGAATGATTGTTCTTGTCATTATCTTAAATGATGGTGTTCGCAAAATTCCGGTTCAGTATGCAAAAAAGGTTCAGGGAAGAAAAATAGTGGGTGGACAATCTTCTACCATACCGTTGAAAATCAATACAGCAGGTGTTATCCCGATTATCTTTGCTTCCTCTTTGATGCAGTTCCCAATAGTAATCTGTCAGTTTGCAGGCTACAATGGAACAGGCATAGGAGCAGAAATATTAAAAGGCTTGAATTCAGGAAACTGGTGCAATCCTTCCGAGCCGGTGTATTCCATTGGTTTACTGGTTTATGTTGTGTTGGTAGTAGTTTTTGCTTATTTTTATACTTCCATTACATTTAATCCGTTGGAAGTATCCAATAATATTAAAAAGCAGGGTGGTTTCATTCCGGGTATCAGACCGGGCAGGCCCACCACGGACTACTTGTCAAAGGTATTAAATTATATTATATTCATTGGAGCCGTTGGTCTTATTATCGTAGCAGTGCTTCCGTTTATTTTTAACGGAGTATTCAAAGCAAGTGTGAACTTTGGCGGCACCAGCTTAATCATTATCGTCAGTGTTATTTTAGAGACGATCAAGCAGATTGAATCTATGATGTTGGTAAGAAATTACAAAGGTTTCTTAAATGATTAGAAGAAAAATTGGGGCAGGCGTATTCCGCTTGTCCCAAAATAAGTTGATTAAATAGTAACATTTACAGACAGCAGCAACCCGATTTGGAGGTTTTAAAATGAAAATTATTATGTTAGGTGCTCCGGGAGCAGGAAAGGGAACACAGGCAAAACTGATTGCAGATAAATATGGTGTTCCTCATATTTCAACAGGCGATATTTTCCGGGCAAATATCAAGAACGGCACCGAGCTTGGAATGGAAGCAAAAAAGTATATGGATCAGGGCTTATTGGTGCCGGATGAATTAACCGTAAAGATTCTGTTGGACAGAGTGTCAAATGATGATTGCAAAAATGGATACGTGCTGGATGGGTTTCCAAGGACGATTCCGCAGGCAGAAGTGCTTGACAATGCCTTAAATGAACTTGGCGATAAGATTGATTTTGCAATCAATGTGGATGTTCCTGATGAAAATATCGTTAACCGGATGTCCGGCAGACGTGCCTGCCTCTCATGCGGAGCTACCTATCATATTGAACACATTCCGCCAAAGGCAGAAGGAATTTGTGATAGATGCGGGAAAGAGCTTATTTTAAGAGAGGATGATAAGCCGGAAACCGTAAAGAACCGTTTGGGCGTATATCATGAGCAGACCCAGCCCTTAATTGATTTTTATGAGAAAAAGGGAGTGCTGAAATCCGTTGATGGCACAATCCCTATGGAAGATGTTTTTCAGGCAATCGTAAATATTTTGGGAGATTAAGCTATGGCTGTATCAATTAAATCTGAAAGAGAAATAGGACTAATGAGAGATTCCGGGAAAATACTTGCAGAAGTACATGCAAAGCTTGGAGAGGCAATCAAACCCGGCATGACAACTCTGGATATTGATAGATTAGGTGAAAAGCTGATCCGAAGTTATGGCTGTATACCGAACTTTTTAAATTACAATGGATTTCCCGCCTCTATTTGCGTATCCGTCAATGAGCAGGTGGTTCATGGAATCCCAAGTGATGACAGGGTTTTAAAGGAAGGGGACATCGTCAGTCTGGATGCAGGTCTGATTTACAAGGGCTATCATTCCGATGCAGCAAGAACCCATGCGGTAGGAAAAATCAGTGAAGAAGCAGAGCTTTTAATAGAAAGAACAAAGCAGAGCTTTTTTGAAGGAATCAAAGCAGCTACGGAAGGCGGATATCTTTTTGATATATCTAACCGCATTGACAGCTATATCAGCCAGTTTGGCTATGGCATCGTAAGAGAACTGGTGGGACACGGAATCGGAACAAAGCTTCATGAGGATCCGCAGATTCCCAACTTCGCCCAAAGGCGAAAAGGCTTAAAGCTGCGTGCAGGCATGACCTTTGCCATTGAGCCTATGATCAATATGGGCAGATGTGATGTGGAATGGCTGGCAGATGACTGGACGGTAGTTTCGGCAGACGGTTCCTTATCCGCTCACTATGAGAACACCATACTGGTTACGGAAGGGGAGCCGGAAATACTGACTTTATTATAGTAAAAAGCGGACCCGGAGAGAGTAACGGAAAGGAATGCAAATGGTTGGAAGCTTTGGAATATCAAAAGCAGGTCATGATAAAGACCATATCTATATCATAGTAAAAGAAGAAAAGGAATATGTTTATTTAGCGGACGGCTCTATAAGGACTCTGGAGCATCCGAAGAAAAAAAAGAAGAAGCATGTTCAGATAATGAACAAAAATGCCGATAAAGCCCTTGGAAAACGGCTGCTTGAGAATCAGCCGGTAAGGGATGAGGAAATAAAAAGAGCAGTAAAGAATGTTCAGAAGTTGGATTTAAGTCAGTCCACAGCAGATGGCGTGACAAATTAGGAGGTAACCATGTCGAAAGCAGATGTAATTGAAATTGAAGGAACTGTAGTTGAAAAATTGCCTAATACTATGTTTCAGGTAGAACTTGAAAACGGACATAAAGTGCTTGCCCATATAAGCGGAAAGTTAAGACAGAATTTCATCCGGATATTACCGGGCGACAAAGTAACCTTAGAATTATCCCCATATGATTTGACTAAAGGAAGAATCATTTGGAGAGATAAATAAAAAACTATTGCATTGATAGTTTTTGTGTGCTATAATGTAAAACGGTCTTTTTGAAAGGAGGGTTTAACGTGAAAGTTAGATCATCAGTAAAACCAATTTGCGAAAAATGCAAAATTATTAAGCGAAAAGGACAGATCAGAGTAATCTGTGAAAATCCGAAACACAAACAAAGACAAGGATAATTCCCGAAAAAGCCAAATTTGACCATAGGAATAAAATTCTTGTCACATTATGATGTGCGGCTGATGGCATCGTGTTTCCGTCAAAACACATGCCGATTTAAGATAATGGAACGTAGTGAGCCTACGGGAAATTACTTATTGATACCGAGAAGGAAATCTTTATCGAAGTATCGGAAAGGTCGGGAGATCCCGGCTGGAAGGCATAGTAGGCATCATATCTGGCCTTCCCAGTCAATTAGTAACTATAGATGCGCTAGTCGTATCGAAGAAAACGGAGGAAATGAAAATGGCTCGTATTGCAGGTGTTGATTTACCTAGAGACAAACGTGTTGAAATCGGATTAACTTATATCTACGGTATCGGTAGAGTAAGCTCTAACCGCATTTTGGCAGAAGCAAAGGTTAATCCTGACACTCGTGTCAGAGAATTAACAGATGATGAAGTAAAGAGAATCAGTGCAGTAATCGATGAAACTCAGGTAGTAGAGGGTGATTTAAGAAGAGAAGTTGCTCTTAACATCAAGAGATTACAGGAAATCGGATGCTATAGAGGTATCCGTCACAGAAAAGGACTTCCGGTTCGCGGCCAGAAGACAAAGACAAACGCAAGAACCAGAAAAGGTCCAAAGAGAACAGTAGCAAATAAGAAAAAATAACACAGTGATTGAGATTGAAAAGAAAGTAGGTTAGTTTAGATGGCTAAAAAAGTTGCGACAAAGAAAGTAACAAAAAAGCGTGTAAAGAAAAACGTTGAACGGGGACAAGCACACATCCAATCTTCATTTAACAATACAATTGTTACATTGACAGATACAGAGGGAAATGCTCTTAGCTGGGCAAGTGCAGGCGGTCTTGGATTTAGAGGTTCAAGGAAATCTACTCCATATGCAGCTCAGATGGCAGCAGAAACTGCTACAAAGGCAGCATTGATACATGGTCTGAAATCAGTTGACGTAATGGTCAAGGGACCGGGTTCAGGTAGAGAAGCAGCAATCCGCGCATTGCAGGCTTGCGGCCTTGAAGTAACAAGCATCCGTGACGTGACACCAGTACCACATAACGGCTGCCGCCCACCAAAACGTCGTCGTGTATAATCATATAAAAAACAAGAAAGCATGTTGGAAGAAAGCAGTGGGCAAGACCCTGGCTGCTGTAAACAATAGTAGGAGGACAAAGAAATGGCAGTAAACAGAGTTCCTGTTCTTAAGAGATGCAGATCTCTTGGATTAGAACCAAGTTATTTAGGATATGACAAAAAATCCAATAGAACTTTAAACAGAGCAAACAAGAAGGTAAGCGAGTATGGTCTCCAGTTAAGAGAGAAGCAGAAAGCAAAATTCATCTATGGCGTTTTAGAAAAGCCTTTCAGAAATTATTATGAAAAGGCTGACAGAATGAAAGGAATGACCGGTGAAAACCTTATGATCATTCTGGAAAGCAGACTGGACAACGTTATTTTCCGTTTAGGATTTGCCAGAACCAGAAGAGAGGCAAGGCAGGTAGTTGGACACAAGCACGTATTAGTAAACGGCAAGTCCGTAAATATTCCGTCTTATCTTGTAAAAGCCGGTGATGTAATCGAAATCAGAGAAAAATCCAAGAGCTTGCAAAGATATAAGGATATTGTTGAAGTGACTGGTGGAAGACTGGTTCCGGAATGGCTGGAACAGGATTTAGAAGGTCTGAAGGGAACCGTTAAGGAGCTTCCTACAAGAGAAATCATTGACGTACCTGTTGACGAAATGCTTATCGTCGAATTATATTCTAAATAATAAAACCTGTGATTGATATTTTGAGTATAGGATTTTAGCTGACAGTCCTGTCGGAAAGTGCGGCAGTCTGTCGGCTGATAGCAGTTAATAACGATAATTGTAAGGAGGGTATTGGCAGTGTTTGATTTTGAAAGACCTAACATTGAGGTTGCAGAAATCTCTGAAGATAAAAGGTATGGCAGATTTGTAGTAGAGCCTTTGGAAAGAGGATATGGCATCACACTTGGTAATTCACTAAGAAGAATCATGCTTTCTTCTTTGCCCGGTGCGGCAGTTAGTCAGGTGAAGATTGACGGAGTGCTGCATGAATTCAGTTCCATTCCCGGTGTCAAGGAAGATGTAACAGAAATCATCATGAATTTAAAGAGCCTGGCTATTAAGAATACCTGTGCTACCAATGAGCCTAAGACCGCATATATTGAGTTTGAAGGCGAAGGCATCGTAAGAGCTTCTGACATTCAGGCAGATTCTGATATTGTAATCATGAATCCGGACCAGGTTATCGCTACGCTTAGCGGTGGAAAAGACAGCAAACTATACATGGAATTTACTATTACAAAAGGCAGAGGCTATGTAAGTGCTGATAAGAACAAGAGTGAAGACTTACCAATTGGTGTGATTGCAGTGGACTCTATTTACACACCTGTAGAAAGAGTAAATCTTACTGTAGAAAATACCCGTGTAGGCCAAATCACAGATTTTGATAAGCTTACTTTAGATGTATATACAAACGGAACCTTAGCTCCGGACGAGGCAGTGAGCCTTGCTGCAAAGGTTTTAAGCGAGCATTTAGGCTTGTTCATCGAGTTATCCGAAAATGCCAAGACGGCAGAAGTTATGGTAGAGAAGGAAGACGATGAAAAAGAAAAAGTATTGGAAATGAGCATTGATGAATTAGAGCTTTCCGTTCGTTCATACAACTGCTTGAAGAGAGCCGGAATCAATACAGTAGAAGAATTGACCAATAAGACTTCCGACGATATGATGAAGGTTCGTAACCTAGGACGCAAGTCTTTGGAAGAAGTATTGACAAAGCTAAAAGAACTTGGCTTGCAGCTGAATGTAGGCGATGAGTAGTTTCAAACTGGCTCATTGCTTATGAATAACAGGAATAATTAAGAACAGTAGCAATTAATTTGTGAAAAGCATACAGGGTAAGACCAAAGGGCGCCGGTGTGCGGACTCATAAGTGGCAATAACAATTTATCCGGTAAGTAAGACCAAAAGGCGTGGCCGGATGAAACCATGAATGGAGGATTTAGAAAATGGCAAAATACAGAAAGCTGGGCAGAACTTCTGCTCAAAGAAAAGCATTACTTAGAAACCAGGTAACAGCACTTTTATACCATGGAAAGATTATTACAACAGAAGCAAAAGCAAAAGAAGTTCAGAAAATTGCTGAAGGCATTATTGCAATGGCAGTAAAAGAAAAAGATAACTTTGAAACTGTAAAGGTAACCACGAAGGTTGCCCGCAAGGACAAAGACGGCAAGAGAGTAAAGCAGATCGTGGATAAGGACACCAAAAAGGTTCTTTCCGAAACACACCGTGATAAAGACGGCAAGCTCATCAAAATGGACAATGGTATGACCGTCACTGTTTTTGATGAAGTGGAAAAGGAAATCAAGAAGGATCTGCCAAGCAGACTTCATGCAAGAAGACAGATGTTAAAGGTATTAAATCCTGTAGTAGAAGTTCCGGAAAAGAACGCAGGAAGAAAGAAAGAAACAAAGAATGTTGACTTAGTGGCAAAGCTCTTTGATGAAATTGCTCCAAAGTACGTTGACCGTAAGGGTGGTTATACACGTATCATCAAGATTAAGCAGCGTAAGGGTGATGCTGCTATGGAAGTTGTTCTTGAGTTAGTGTAAGTATCTGAGTCCGTCAGGTGAAAGAGGATTATCATTAGCAGATTGAAAAAAGAAAAAGTAAAATTTTAAGCAGTTGCCAGAGGGTGCTTTGGCAACTGTCTTTTTTTACTAAACTTCCCTTAAAATTACCGAATTTCCCAAGATACTTGACATATTTTACAATTAAAGTGTATGCTGTAGCAAATAAATTTAAATATATAAATTTTTACTGACATTGGTTGTAGGTTAATTTATGCGGGAGGAGTTGAAAGTGAAAAAAAGAAAATGGATTATTCTTAGTAGTATTGTTGTTTTTGCACTTTTAGGTATTAGTATGATATATCTTACAAATAAGCGAAGGGAGAATATGCTGCAGGGCAGTTTTACTATAAATCAGCAGGAATATGTTATGGGTGAAGGGAAGGGTATTTCCTTAAATCTTCCAGATTATACAGATGAAGCGGAAACAGAGGAGGGAAAGAATTATTGCCTGCAGGTTTTGGATGAGCAAATGACCACTACGGATTCCAAGTATGAGCTCACGAATATTTATGAAAGCAGGGTGGAGAAATGAAATTTTATTACATAATTATTTCCGCTTTTCTAATTCTTTTTTTCCCAAGACAAATAACAAACGTTATATGCTTCGGGCGACATAGGGATCAAATAAATGTAAAAAGCAAGGCTGCCTACTGGGGGATATATTCCTTTTGGACAGTTGTGTTTTTAATCGGATGTTTGTTTATGGGTTCAGCGGCAGGAGTAGATACTACAATTGATAAGCTAGTGTATTACTTTATATTGGGAAGTGGTAATGAAGATTATATAGAATTGGCAAGTGAAGAGGATGATGAAGCATATATTTTGACGTATTATACAAGAGAAGAAATAAACGAGGATGTGTTGTATGATATTGTTCAAAATAATAGGTTTATATACAAGACATATAGGTTGGAAGATTTAAAAATAGAACAAATTGATAAAAAGAAATGGGGGTTATATTTAGATAGTGAGACGATGGGATATATAGAAGTAAAAAAAGGTTTTTTACTGAATGAAATATATTATAGATGGTATAAGAAAAATTTAGAGCAAAGGGGATAGATTTTATGAGAGGCAAAATTGCTAAAAGGATACTTTCGAGTGTAATGGGATTATGTGTATCTGTTATTCCTTTTTTTTGTATATGGTGGGACTGGACTTATACAGTCGGCAATATTAGTAAAACTCCAATATTCATTTAGTGGGAGATATGCAGTGCGGACAGGAATATATTTAGGAATATAATAAAGTAGTTGATTGTTAATAAAATTAGAAAGCAGTAAGTCAAAAAATGTTTACTGCTTTCTAATTTTTTAACACAAAAATATGATATGATTTCCACTTTGTCAGAAACAAGCACCAAAAAAGTTACTGTATTTCACTATTATTCCAGCTCCTTCTGAAAATGCTGATAATCCTTCAAGCTCTTCCAATCCCCGCCCCAGGTAAAGCCATGGGCTGTAAAAAGCTGATAGCACAAATCATCATAATCAATCTTATATGGAAAATCAGCGCTTCTATCCCCATAAGGCTCACTGCCGGGAGGGGAAATCCGTTCTACTCCGTTTGGATAAGTCACATAGGGGTTATAAAAAGGATTGATGTCCACGGCAAGACCCAAAGCATGTTTGGATAAGTTATTTGTACCGCCCACTACCCGGAAGTTAAAACAGGAGGTGTTATTATCCAGACAGGATAAATCATCATCTGCATTATATTCGTCTACCAGGCGGATTTTATCGATGGGATATTGATTCTCATAAAGCTCTTTAAAAATCTCGGCAAGGTCTTTGGCAATTCCCTTATTGCATATGAGCTCTCCTGTCTGGGTTTCTCCCTGAAAATCCACGTACAGCACACCCACATAATTCAAATCCTCATAAGGCACTGTGCAATTTTCCTTATAAGACAATCCATAAATCCGTTCCTTTACATCTTCCGTAATAGGCTGATAAAAAAAGCCTTCTGAAACGGTTATCCGTTCCGGACTTTCCATAACCAACGCTTTGCTTTCTTCTGCTATAGCCAGAATGCTTTGCTCTGTTTCCTTTTCGGTATAAATTGTTAGTTCCTCCCCTGTTTTTAATACTATGGAAATATATGAAGGAACGGCTTCTTTCATACCTGAAAGCTCTAAAGCAACAGTGGTTTTCGGATGATGACTGTGAATAAGGAAATATGCCATTCCCATACAGAGTATGAGCATCCATATAAGAAAAATGGAAAACCAAAGTTTATTTTTCTTAAATAATGTGTTCATTATAATTCCTCCCTAAAAGCATCCACAACCGTATCCCTGACAATTTTTGCATTTGGCAGCATATTGATTATCTCATAAATATAACACGCGTTATGCAAAAATGATTATATTCTTGAAAAGAATCTATGTCAAGGAAAAAACTGTTTTCATTTATCTGGCATTTTTTAAAAACAGCAGGAGGCTTTTCGATACCCAGTAGGAGGATGTATGCCATGCATCCTTCTACGTCCGGCTATCAAAATATCCCCTGCTATCTTGTATTTCTGCCCGTAATCTAGTAAAATATAGAACATAAGAAAATTGTAAACCGTGTTAAAAAATGGGTTGTCAATTGAACACAAGCATTGGGAACTCAAACAGAAAGATTAGAACGGAAAAGCGAAAATGCAAATCATTCAAACGGAAAATCTGGTATTTGAATATATAAGACGAGATGAAGAGGGAAATGTAGAAGGCTTTACAAGAGCTGTGGACAACGTAAGCATGAAAGTAAAGCAGGGGGATTTTGTTGCCATATTAGGACATAACGGTTCCGGAAAATCCACTTTTGCAAAGCATTTGAATGCTATTTTAATGCCTACAGAGGGAACTGTTTATGTAGATGGCAAAGATACCAGGGAGAAAGAAGCAGTGTGGGATGTAAGAAAGTCTGCTGGCATGGTATTCCAAAACCCGGATAATCAAATCATTGGCCAGGTAGTGGAAGAAGATGTAGGGTTTGGTCCTGAAAATATGGGAGTGCCTACAAAGGAAATATGGGAACGGGTAGAAGAAAGCCTGAAAGCAGTGGGGATGTATGCTTATAGAAAGCATTCGCCGAATAAGCTGTCCGGCGGGCAGAAGCAGAGAGTGTCCATTGCAGGGGTGCTTGCCATGCATCCGAAGTGTATTGTCTTAGATGAACCTACCGCTATGCTGGACCCGAATGGACGAAAGGAAGTCATACGGGCAGTAAGAGCTTTGAATCAGGCAGAGGATATTACGGTCATCCTTATTACTCATTATATGGAAGAGGTGATTCATGCCGATCAAGTCATTGTTATGGATCAGGGACAGATTGCAATGGAAGGAACTCCAAAAGAAATTTTCAGCCAGGTGGAAAGATTAAAGGAACTCAGGCTGGATGTTCCCCAGGTAACCCTTTTAGCCCACGAGCTTAGAAAAAGCGGGATAAATCTGCCAACGGGGATTTTGACTACAGAAGAGTTTATAGAGGAACTGCAAAAAATCGCATTGCAGATATTATAAGAGTTAGTAAGATTGAACTAAACGGGAGAATGCCATGTCAATAATCATAGACCATGTAAGCTGTGTTTTCGATGGGGATACGAATATGCCTGTAAAGGCATTAAAGGATATCAATCTTGTCATTCACGATGGCGAATTTATCGGGGTGATTGGTCATACCGGTTCAGGAAAATCCACCTTGGTACAGCATTTAAACGGATTGATAAAAGCAACAGAGGGTGCCGTTTATTTTAACGGAGAAGATATTTATGATCCGGATTTTGATAAGAAAAAATTAAGAAGCAAGGTTGGGCTTGTGTTTCAGTATCCGGAGCATCAGTTGTTTGAAGCCGATGTATTTTCCGATGTATGCTTTGGACCGAAAAATCTGGGGCTTTCCAAAAAGGAAATAGAGCTTCGAGCATACAAAGCCCTGAAGCAGGTGGGGATTTCGGATGAATATTTTTATCAGTCCCCCTTTGATTTGTCCGGAGGACAAAAGCGGCGGGTGGCCATAGCAGGAGTGCTTGCCATGGAGCCGGAGGTGCTGGTCCTGGATGAGCCTACTGCTGGTTTGGACCCAAAGGGAAGAACGGAAATATTGACCATGATAAAGAAGTTGCAGACAGAAATGAAAATGACAGTGATATTGGTTTCCCACAGCATGGAGGATGTAGCAGAATATGTAGACCGTATTGTCGTAATGAACCAGGGGGAAATTGTATTTGATGCAAAACCCGATGAGGTATTTTGCCATTATAAGGAATTGGAGGCAATTGGTCTTTCAGCGCCGGAAGTTACTTACATTATGGAAAAATGCAGGGAAGCAGGGTTCCCGGTGAATACGAATGCTACTACGATCTTGGAAGCAAAGAATGAAATCCTGAATATCTTTTCTCGTCCTGGTACGGGATGACAGTATCAGGAAGAAAAAAGAATTAGACTTATGTAAAGGCAAAATTATGTTAAGAGATATGACATTAGGACAATATTATCAGACGGATTCTGTGATTCACCGTATGGATCCCAGAGTGAAGCTGATTGGGACAATAGTATATATTGTTTCTTTATTTCTATATAAAAATGTGACTGCATATGTATTGGCATTTGTATTTTTACTGGCGGTCATTAAAATTTCCAGGGTTCCTTTCCGGTTTATGGTAAAGGGACTAAAGGCAGTAGTGTTTCTGCTTTTGATTACCTCTGTGTTTAATCTGTTTTTGACAAGGGGTGAGCCGCTTTTTGTGTTATGGAAGTTTACGATTACCAGAGAAGGGCTTTTGAATGCGGTGTATATTGTTATCCGGCTTTCCTTTCTGATCATAGGCTCTTCGTTGATGACCCTGACCACTACGCCCAATCAGCTGACGGATGGCTTGGAAAGGCTTATGAAGCCTTTAAAGGTCTTTAAGGTTCCAGTGCATGAGGTGGCAATGATGATGTCCATAGCGCTCCGATTCATTCCGATTTTAATGGAAGAAACCGATAAGATTATGAAAGCGCAGATGGCAAGGGGGGCTAATTTTGAAAGCGGTAAGCTGATGGAAAAGGTAAAAGCCATGGTTCCGCTTTTGGTACCATTAATGATATCTGCATTTCGTCGGGCAAATGATCTGGCAATGGCTATGGAAGCCAGATGCTACCGGGGAGGAGAGGGACGTACCAAAATGAAGCCTCTGAAATATCATAGTATTGATTATGGGGCATTTGGAGTATTTTGTGTCTATCTGGTATCCGTAATCGTGCTTGGAAAAGTATTTCCGGTAAATTTTCTATAGGGATTTGTCAGGAAAAGAAAGGGGGATTTATGAAAAGAGTCATGCTGACTGTGGCATATGACGGAACCAATTATTGTGGATGGCAGATACAGTCAAACGGCAATACCATTGAAGCAGAGCTGAATAAGCACCTGTCAGAGCTGTTAGGAGAGGAAATCAAGGTAAGCGGCGCCAGCAGGACGGATGCCGGAGTCCATGCTTTGTGCAATCTGGCAGTTTTTGATACCAATGCCAGAATGCCGGGAGAAAAAATATCCTACGGATTGAATCAAAGGCTGCCGGAGGATATTCGGATTCAGGAATCAAAAGAAGTGGATGGGGATTTCCATCCTCGATTTACTGCTACGAAGAAAACTTATGAATACAGGATTTACAATAGCCGTTTTCCCAATCCGGTAGAAAGGCTTTATTCCCATTTTACTTATGTACCGCTAAACGTGGATAATATGCAGCGGGCGGCGGCCTTTTTTGTGGGAGAGCATGATTTTAAAAGTTTTTGTGCTGTGGGGACTCAAGTGGAAAGCACGATTCGAACCATTTATGAATGTACGGTAGAGAAAAACGGACCGGTAATCTGCATCCGTGTCAGCGGAAATGGATTTCTGTATAATATGGTGCGGATTATAGCCGGAACCTTGATGGAGGTAGGAAAGGGGAATTTAAATCCGGCAGATGTTCCTACGATATTAGAAGAACGGAACCGTCAGTCAGCGGGACCTACGGCACCGGCAAAAGGGCTTATGCTGACGGCATATGAATTTGTATAATAAACGAAAGAAGAAATGAGGGGTATAAATGGTAAGGATAACACGTAGAATATTGGCAGGGGTACTATTGGTTTCTCTATTGTGTTCCCAAATGGATATGATGGCGCTTGCCACCAGCATCAGTGAGAATTCTGTGGAGGGACTACCGGAAGAAGCGCTTCCACAAGATGGCGGGCAAGAGGGAGAGGGAAGAAAGGAACCGATTGAGGAATCAAAAGAGGAGGAGATTTCAGAGGAAGAACCTGTGATTGGGGGAGAGGATACGGAACATGCACAGAGCTGGGAAACCGAAGAAATGACAGGTGGTTTGTCGGCAAGGGACTTGTATCGCACCGGGTCCATTGATTCCCAGACGACCGATACCAACAAGGTTCCGATTGACGACAGTGTTGCCATTGCGGCTGCTTCTGCGTATAAGGATATGGATTATTCTTTCTTAAAAGAGTTTTCCTTTGGAGAGACATATGCGTCTGATTCCCTGCGGCCCTTTGATACTGTGGAAGATATGAAGGCATGTACACATACCAAAATGAAGCCGGGTGTCATCGTAAGAACCAGCGGATATTATGAGGCGGGAGATGGTGGCGCTGCTTCTTATAAGCTGGTGCAGGCTAATGAAAAAGTGGATTGGGCAATAGAACTGGACAATGGATTATATGCGGTATTTCTTCCGGATAAATATACGGATAAGAGTGGTAACCAATGGTATGCAGCCAGCGTAAAGCAATTTGGAGCCCATGGAGACGGAGAAGCTGTTGATAATGGATTTATCAACAATGCGTTCAGCTTTATGAATCAGATTACGGATAAGGATGCAGATATAGAAAGAAGCATTGTATACATTCCAAAAGGGGAATATAAATGTACCAATCAGATTCATGTATCTGGAAAAAAAATCAATATCGTAGGTGAAGGAGAAAATTCGATTCTGTTTACCGATAATGATTACCGGAAGGAAGAAGGCTATGCAGAGCACTTTTTTCAGGTCTGGGGTGCAGAAAATGCCTTTCTGGGGAATTTTGTGATTGAAGCAAGAGAAGTGGATTTGTATAACTATATGCGTCAGTTCACTTTGATTTATTGTACGAATATATACATATATAACGTGGATATGCTGATTCCACAGACTACTTACAACTCCTACTATTTTGAGGACAAGCAATATTCAAACTTCTGCTGTTACTCCGGCAATGCGGATATTACGGTAGACGGATGTAAGATGACTCAGATGAGCGGCACTTATCGGGGAGCCAACGTGGGGGTATTGGATATCTGGTCCACAAAAGAAAAAAATATTACCATTATGAACTGTGATCTTTATGGAAATGCAAGAGATGAGCAGATTGGATTTTTCTCTACGGAGAACGACAATGCAGGACTGGAAAATATCAGCTTTTTAAATAATACCATTCATTCCAGCCAGTTAAAGTATATTGATATTACCGGTCACAGAACTATGTGTATGACAGTGGCATACGACAATTCAAAAAATATATCAGGAATCCGTATAGCGGGAAATCACTTTATCTGCGAGGCAGATTCCAACTTTGCCACCTTTGGAAGTGTGAAAAACTGTGTGATTGAAGACAACATTATTGAAATAGTCGCTTCCTATGGGTGGATGGGAGATGTTTTCCACAAAGGAAATACAGTTGGAGATCACAAGGACATTCTGATTCAAAATAATGAAATTTTCTTAACCAGCGTAGATGGCGGGCAGCGAAAGTCCAATGTAGCAACCGGACATATGACATTTTCCCATAATAAGCTGGTGGCTGATTCTGCAATCAACTTTTTTATTGCTACGAAAAATGCCATAGCCAATGACAATGAAATCGTTCTTTTAAGAAGTATCGGAAGTGTGGCAAATAGTACATACCAGTTCAATGGCAATCGGGTTTCCATGTATGCAGGCGCTGTGGATCATTTCTATTTGTTGGAAAGCGGTCAGGAGGACAAGGACCTGGAAGTGAAGGGAAATACTGTATATGATTATAAGCGGGATATATGGAATAGGTATCAGAATCCCTGGCATGCAGTGAATAAAATTTATGGGAGCACTAATTCACTTACGTTCAGTGATAATACATATTACAAATGGAATGCAAAGCGGACGGATACAGGTGAGGCAGGAGAAGAGCTTTATGACCGGATTTTTTACTGGAGAGGCGGAGCGTTAAATGTCCTTACTTATGAAAACAACACATTCCTTGGAGTGGGTGAGGAATATGTTGCTTATGGTGTAAGTCCTGAACTGACCCGGATAAATAAATCAAATAATACCATTCTGCCCTATCAGGTAAAGGAAGAGGAATTGCCGGTTACCTCTGTGGATATTACTTATGCAGGCAGCAGGGAAAAAATTACGGAAATTACGGTAACGGGCGATACGGTATCCTTGGACAAGGTTGTGCGTATGGCAGCGGAAATGGACGAAGAAAACAATGTGCTCTCGGAAGAAGAAACAGAGGAAAAGGAAATTCACTGGTATACGTCAGTTGACGGAATTGCTTCCGTAAATGCAAGCGGAGTCGTTACCAGAAAGCTGTATGGTGATGTGAAGGTTTTTGCTGTGGCTGTGGATGGAAGCGGTGTATACGGAGAATGTATCATTCATTTTGTGCGGAAAACTGCAACGAATATACAGATTGATGCAACGGAAATCGATTTGCAGCCTGGTCTGAAATTTTATGCGGATTACGTAGTGTTGCCGAAAAATGAGGCAAATCAGACACTGTTATGGGAATCCTCGGATACGGAAATTGCCACGGTATCTAAAATAGGAACTATTACTGCGGTAAACACAGGTGATGCAGTTATTACAGGAAGAACGGTGGATGGCAGTGATTTACAGGTTCAAATTACGGTGCATGTTACACCGGTTACCGTTAAGAAAATAAATATATCCAGCCTGACAGGCCAGTCGTACCTATATTTTACCAACGATAAGATTGGAACTACCTCACAGCTGAAAGTAACCTCCTTTGTTCCGGACAATGCCACCAACAAACAGGTTGGAAAATGGGAAAGCACCAATACAAAGGTAGCAACAGTAGACCAAAATGGCATGGTTACTGTTAAGGGCTCCGGAGTGGGAGAAATACGGGCATATTCTACTGATGGAAAATGTTATGGAACATGCGGTATTTATGTACAGCATCCGAAGGTAACCAATCTGGCTGCTGCAGATATTACAGACAGAGGGTTGACATTGAACTGGAAAGGACAGGATACTGGTTATGGCTATTATGTTTACCAGTGGGACGATGCTTCCAATGAATGGAAGGTGCTGGGCGGCAATTACACGAAAGAGAGCAGCTATAAAGTAAGTGGGCTGTCTGGAGGGACTACATATAAATTCAAGGTTTGTGAGTTTATTACCAACTGGGAGACTGGAACTAGAATTTTATATGAGGGGCCTGAGAATGTCATAGAGGTCACTACTATGAGCTATCAACCGGTGCAGTCTTTTTCCTGCAATGCCCAGTCGATTAGTATCATAGAAGGAGCGGAAAAGGGAGATTTAAGGGTAACTTATTCTCCTAATTGGGCCGATTATGAAAATTTAGAGATTACCTGGCAGGTGGCAGATGAATCGATTGTAGAAGTATTGGAGATGCGGCCGGAAAATAATATTATGAATTTTGCCCTGAGGGGGTTGAAAGCAGGAATTACCTCCATTACTTTTTCTTCCAATGATTCATGGAATAAGAGCATTACGATTCCGATTGGAGTCGTACCTACCGGAGGCATACCGGCAGATTCTTTTGAACTTTCTGCAGAGTATCAGAAGATAGATGTCCGCTTTCGAGGCAGGGAGGAGGACAGTGCATTTGATGGTTATATGCTATCGAGGGTGATGGGATATCGCTATGTGGATGTACAGTATTTTCCCAAAAACGATACAGGAGAGTATTCCTGTAGTCTGGAAGGCGGTTTTGTAGATGGAGATACCTATACCTATACCGTAATGCCATGTGTGAAATCCGGAGATGAAATTTTTTATGGGATATATACATCTCCCAAATCTGTTACTATGCCAGTGGAGAAGCCTATAGAATCCATAAAGCTCTCCCAAGAGCAGTATGTGGTTGCTTTTGGAGAAACGGTGGAAGTGCAGGCAATGGTTGCGCCGGAAGATGCATCCATTCCCAGGCTGGATTACAGCTTTTCCAAAAAAGGAATTGCAACGGTTGAAAATATGACAAAGGAAAATTCCCATGCCGGTACAGATTATGCAGCATTAACGGGTAAGGCAGGCGGAGTTACTTATTTAAAAGCAGAAGCAAGGGATAGCTCCGATTGCATTGATACTGCAAAGGTCATTGTGCTGCATGGACCGGTAAGACAAGTGCAATATGCTGCCACTCCTGCTCAAATAGAAATTATGTGGGAGAAGTGTGAGAATGCAGACGGTTATTATGTATATCGTCTGAACGAAAGTACAAATACCTATGAAAAAGTGGCAGAAGTAGAAGAAAATGAATATTTGGATACGAATATAGCGGAAGATACCATCTATTTTTACAAAATATCCGCATGGCTGGAAGAGGAAGGCACCCGATATGAGGGCGCACTAACAGAATCCATTGAAATATGTGCAGTAGAAAACACTTTCCGGATTGATGCCCAGGGATATAAGGGCATTTATGATGGAAAGGAGCACAAGGCAGTAACCGTTACCGGACAAAATCTCAAAACGGACAGCATTTATTATAGTGTGGATGGAAAGACATGGAGTCAGACGGTTCCAACTGTCAAAAATGTAACAGACAGCAAAATCATATATATAAGGGTGACTAGAAAAGGTGTACAGACTCCTTATGAAATCAGCGTAGTGGCCAGGGTAGAGCCAAGTGATCTGGACAAATCCCAGATCAGTCTTTCCAAGACGGTATTTGATTGGAATGGAAAGGTACAAAAGCCTGAAGTACGGATCAGCGGTTTAAAGGAAGGAGAGAATTTCACAGTAACCTATCCGACCCAGTCCCAAAAGACGGGAAGTTACCAGGTGATTGTAACAGGAACAGGAAATTACAAGGGCTCCTATACGTTGCCATATTCTATAAAAACATATAAAGGGCACACCTATACGGTTTCCGGCTATAAATACAAGATTACCGGAGCAAAAACGGTAACGGTAAAAGGAAGCACAAATAAGAAAAAAACTTCTGTGACTATTAAAAATACAGTGAATCTGGGTGGAAAAGTATATAAGGTTACAGCAGTGGCTGCAAGTGCTTTTAAAAATTATAAGAAGCTTAAGAAGGTCACCATTGGGACAAATGTGACATCAATCGGGAAAAATGCTTTCAACGGTGACAAAAAGCTGGTCAGAATAACGATTAAGTCCAAGAAAATAAAGAGCATGGGCAAAAATTCCTTTGCTAAAATTAATAGCAAGGCAAAAATTTATATGCCGAAAAAGCAGAGAAGTAAGTATACAAAGCTTTTAAAGAAAAAAACGGGGTATAAGTCCACAATGCCAATAATTGGGAGATAGAGTTGGTTTAAATAGCAAAAATAGCCAAAATGACGTAAAATGGAAGAAAAATGGTTGACACACGAGGATGCGTATAATATAATATTTCACAGTGGCGACCTGAGAAAACGTTAAGCCAAAGCCCCGGTAAAGCGGTAATTGGGTGCCAAAGCAACAGCCCTTTTGATTCCGATTAGCCCCGGAGAAGGGATAACAATTAGAAGAAGTCAATGGACTTGATTTTTGGAGGTAACAGGATGAAAACATTTATGGCTAGTCCAGCTACAATTGATAGAAAATGGTATGTAGTAGATGCTGAAGGTCAGACACTTGGCCGTTTAGCTTCCGAGGTTGCTAAAGTTTTAAGAGGTAAGAATAAACCAATCTTTACACCTCACATTGATACAGGTGATAATGTCATCGTAATCAATGCAGAAAAGATTCAGGTAACAGGTAAGAAATTAGATCAGAAGATTTATTATCATCACTCTGATTATGTAGGCGGAATGAAAGAGACTACATTAAAAGAAAAATTGGCAAAGAAACCGGAACAGGTTATTGAACTTGCTGTAAAAGGTATGCTTCCAAAAGGACCTTTAGGAAGACAAATGTTTAAGAAACTTCACGTATACGCAGGACCGGAGCACAAGCACCAAGCTCAGAAGCCTGAAGTATTAACATTTTAATTAAAGGAACTGAAAGGAGAGAATTAAAATGGCTAAAGCAGCAGAAAGATTCCACGGAACTGGAAGAAGAAAAAAATCTATCGCAAGAGTATATTTAGTACCTGGTAAAGGTGACATTGTTGTAAATAAAAGAACACTGGATGACTATTTTGGACTGGAAACATTAAAGGTTATCGTTCGCCAGCCTCTTGTAGCTACAGAAACAGTAGACAAGTTTGATATTTTAGTAAACGTACACGGCGGCGGATACACAGGACAGGCAGGCGCCATCAGACACGGTATCGCAAGAGCATTGCTTCAGGTTGATGGAGATTACAGACCGGTATTGAAGAAAGCTGGTTATCTGACAAGAGATCCACGTATGAAAGAAAGAAAGAAATACGGACTCAAGGCAGCAAGACGTGCACCACAGTTCTCCAAGAGATAATTCAAGCCGAAAATGGCAAAAGACAGTTATACCCCGGAAATGCTGCATTTCCGGGGTTTTCTTTTATTCCCGGGTATCCGTTCCGCTATTTTAAAGTGAGTATAAACGACCTGGGTAACACCTTGATATTAAGAAGAAATTAGATTGCAGAATGTATGCAAATATGATAAAATTCAAATGGACAACCGTGTTGCAGGGTGGGCTGACCTCTCATTTTTACAGAATGGGGGTGATGCCTATGAAAAATCATTTTGATTTTAAGGACATTATGACCTTTGGTCTGTTCCTTTTGGCATTACTTACATTCGTTTTTACGTTTTGTAAGTAAGTCTACATAGAAAAACCACCCCAAAACTTTGACCGAGTACGGGGTGGATTTTTCTATCTCATTTTTAGGTCAACCCACCTTGTGGGCGGTTGTTTTTTTGTATCTACAATATATCATAAGCAGAGGTAGAATTCAAGGGTAAAATCACTTGTGAGGCAGCATAGCTTTAATACCCAAATACCGTTGCCGCCTTTTCCATCCTCTCAACAACAGCAACGCCAAAGGGACAATTTCCCTCGCACTTTCTGCAGGCAACACATTCTGAAGCATGATGCTCCAATAACTTATAATGATCTGCAACCGTTTCAGGAACCTCACCCTGTGCCAAAGCCAGATTCAGATACTTGTTGATATCCGCTACATTGATTCCCACACTGCAGGGAGCGCAATGACCGCAATACATACAGTTCCCATGAAATTGGAATTTATCCATTTGAGCTAATACCACCGAATAATCCCGCTCTTCTCTGGATGCTTCAAAATAAGAAACAACCTTCTCTACTTCACTGATGGAATGGCAGCCAGCCATAACAGATACGACTCCCGGCCTTGTAAGACAATATTCAATGCACTGATACTCATTAAATGCAACTCCAAAGGGGGACAGCTCTGTCTTCAGCATATCTCCGCCGCCAAATGCTTTCATGACGTCAATTGCCACATTTTCACGCTCGCATAATTCATAAAGAGCCTTCCGGTCCGGATTCATGCCTGTAAGTCCGTTTTTATAGTTTTCAGGTGCCCATAAATCGTTACAGTCTTCACTGGCAGGCTGCATGTCATAGGCAGCATTTACCGAAAACATCAGAACATCAATGAGACCGGTTTCCACGGCCTTCCTTGCCACTAACGGATTGTGGGAGCTTAATCCGATGGCACGAATCCGGCCTTCCTTCTTTAATTGTCTGCAATATTCCATAATCTCTCCATGGAATACTTCCAGAAAATCACTTTCACTGTCAACATAATGAATCATTCCAATATCTATATAATCTGTTCCAAGCCTCTTTAGCTGGTCTTCAAACCCTGCCTTTGCTTTTTCCAGATTTCTGGTGCGGAGATACTGCCCGTTTTCCCATACGGAGCAGATATGCCCCTGGAGCACGATTTGTTCCCTCCGGCCTGCAATGGCGGAACCAAGCTTGTCCCTGAAATCAGGGTTAGAGGTATACAGATCTATAAAGTTGATTCCAAGCTCCAAGGCTCTGTCAAGCATTGCTTGAAATTCTTTGGGTGATTTTCCAATAAATCCTTCACACCCCAGTGCAATTTCACTTACTTTTAAATTATTACATCGTTTTAAGGTTCTGTATTTCACGCAATATCCTCCTTTATCATATTATTTATTTGGTTTTGGATTCCTGTATGGTGCAACCTATAAAAAATTATAACATGCGGTTGTTACTACTGGTCAATACATTTTCAAATAATTCAGGCATGTTATTTCTTCGTGAAATAGTTGTTGAAATTTCCTATTCCTTATGTTATAGTAGGAATACAAAAAGGAACAACCGCCCACAAGGGGTTGACCGATTATAAGAATAGCAAAGCCACCCTTCAACCGTTCAAAGTTATGAGGGTGGTTTTGCTATGTATGATTACTTACAAAACGCAAACACGAATGTAAGCAATGCCAATAGGAAAAGACCAAAGGTCATTAAATCCATAAAATCAAAATGATTTTTCATAGGCATC
>JAAUZH010000007.1 GCA_014804675.1 Lachnospiraceae bacterium | reverse complement strand
GGTGGGGTAAAGGGGGTAAACATTTTTACCCCGGGGTAAAAAGTCCACTAAGTATCGTAGCGGCACAGGCGGCTATAAATAATTGATGCCATAGGAAGTTGGAACGATTTGGCGAAAGTATAAGAAAATGGCTTGAAATCGAGGGATTTTGAGCGTGGTGGGGTTCACTGGGGCGACTGGTGAGCCTCTCTTTTTTGCGTTTGGGGATAGGGCTAATAACATGGCCATTGACACAATATGGCAAAAGTATAGGGGTTTCGCTAAATAGTGTATGAGTAAAACGGTAAAAATTAAATGGGGAAATGATAGGGAGCTGTGTAGGCTTTTTTTTGTCGTTTTGTGCTTTTCATTCCCGGAAAATAGTCGTTTCACGCAATCCGACAGAAAGCAGAACAAAATCATACATCAGCGTATCCGCTGGTCTGATAACGGATTCGGTGTGTTTTTTTGAAAACTGTATATCAGAAAAATTATTTTCTTAAAAAAAGTAAATCATGTATAATGGCCATAAAGAATGCAAGCATTTAAGAATTGTTAAGATTCCGGTTAAAGACAGTTAAGATTCTGAGTGATATGATATAGCAAATAATAAATTTGTATTTCAGCTGAAAGCAATACGGAGGAAATGGAATATATGGAAAGGAATGCAAATGCTGTAATCAGTACAAACAAATTGTGTAAGAGCTATATGAATGGGGAAGTTCCCCAGCATGTGATCAAAAACATGGATATCCAGATATATTACAAAGACTTTACTGTTTTTATGGGGGCTTCCGGTTCTGGGAAGTCCACACTGCTCCATATCCTGTCGGGAATGGACAGGGCAAGCATGGGGGAGGTTTATTTTAAGGATACTAATTTCTCAAAATATTCAGAGAAGCAGCTGGCACAGTTCAGGAAGAAAAACTGCGGATTTGTTTTCCAGCAGGTCTGCTTAATTGGCAGTATGAGCCTCATGGACAATGTGCTTGTGAGCGGGCTGCTTGTAGAGAAAAACAAAAAGCAGGTGGCGGAGCGGGGAAGGAAATTGTTTGCGGAAGTAGGGCTTACTGAAAAGGAGTGGGAGAAATATCCTTCGCAGATTTCGGGAGGTCAGATGGGAAGGGCAGGCATCGTAAGGGCGCTGATCAACAATCCGGAAGTCGTATTTGCGGATGAACCTACGGGGGCGCTTGATTCCACTTCCGGGAAAGCTGTCCTGGATCTTCTGACAGAGTTTAACCGGAAGGGGCAGACGACTATCATGGTAACCCATGATCTGAAATCAGCATTGCGTGGAAACCGTATCCTGTATCTGCGCGATGGGAGGATAAACGGGGAATGCTCTTTAGGAGCTTATCAGGGTGAAAATGAGCCGGGCTTTGAAGAAAGAAAAGAAAAGCTGCTCCATTTTCTGGAAGAAATGGGGTGGTAGATATGTTTTTGCTGATAAGATCAAACTTAAAAAAGAGTGGTAAAACGTCATTTGCGTTTTTCCTTTTGCTCATGGCAACGATGCTTCTGTCTTATACCGGTAGCCAGATGACGGAGGGATTTCGGAGGCTGTATCAGGAAAAGGTAGTGGAGACGAACAGTGCTGATTTTGCGGCAGTCCTGCCCCGTGGTTTTTGTGAAGAATACGGGGAAGAGATTGAGGGCTTCCGGAAAGCAGATGAAGAAATAATTGATATGGAAATGGCAGATGCTGTGTTGCTTCGGAGTGTGGATATTCAGGCAGGAACCGGGGAGCCGGTAAATGGGAGCTGGATGTTTAGGGATGCTGACAGGCAGGGCTCTCTCTCTTCCCTTAAAATAATGGAGCGTTTGAAGCGGGTGCCAAAAAATGGAATCTATGTACCTTATGTGTGCAAGACATTCTTTGGTTTTGAGATTGGTGATGTGCTTAACATTTCATCTGGGGAATGGCAGGATTCTTATATCATTGCAGGCTTTACGGAAGATGTGCTTTTTGGAAGCAGGTCAAATATTGCTTTCGATCTGCCGGAAGCGGCTTTCCTTTCTTTGCGGGAAAAAGCAGGGACAGACTGCGATGCGGAAATAGTGATGATGAAGACGGAAGGGGATGTAAGCGGGCTGGCAAACAGGTTTACAGAATTTGTAGCCGGAAAATCTGACGGGGATATATTTTATAATACTTCGGATATTGAATATGCTGCGACGAGCCGGAGCAATAACTTAAGTATTTATGTGGCAGTCATAAATGCAGCTTCCTTTATAGGAATTGCAGCCTGTTTTATGGTGATCGGGTTTCATATGTGGAATACCTTGGATAAGGATTTAAAGGAACTTGGGACATTGAAAGCAGTGGGCTACAGGAGTGGCCAGATTGTAATGTCCTATGTGTTACAGTTCCTGTTTCTTGGATTGCTCGGTGGTATGGCTGGCGTGGGAATTTCACAGTGCATCATGCCGATGGTGATAAAGAGTATAGCGAATGATATCGGTTTTGTATGGAACGCTGTATTTTTGGGACTTGAAGCAGGGAAAAACCTTTTGGTTATTTTACTGGTGACTATGGCAGTAACAGTGTTTTTGTCAAAGGGGATATTCAGGTTAAGACCTGTGGAAGCCATTCAAGAAAGGGAAAAAGTGATTCCTGGCAGAAAAAGCAGGATGGACATAGAAAAAACACCTTTCCCGGTAAACTTGTCCGTTATAATTAAGATGATAAGTTTTGAGAGGGCAAGGAGCATACTGACAGGTATTGTCGTATCTGTCCTTATGTGTGTTGCCGGGTTTGCAGTAGTCCTGTATGCAAGGTTGGTCAATGATAAGGGAGGGCTGCTGCAGGTAACGGGTGCGGAAGTTTATTCTGTAAATGTCCAGCCAGCCAGACCGGAAGAAGCAGCGCAGATAGCAGGGGAACTGGAAGGGGAAGGTGTCCGCAAAGTTATGACAGCCATTGAGCCGGGAAGTTCAAGACTTCTGTGTGATAATGGGGTATATGCGGCGTTAGGCGTGTACGGCGATTATGAGGTATTGGAAAATCCCTCAATATATGCAGGGCGATATCCGAAACATGAAAATGAAACTGCTATTTCAGGGAATCTGGCGCAGGCACTTGGAAAGAATATCGGTGATACTGTAGAAGTGTCCCAGATCTTTCAGGAAGATGCAGGGGAAGGGACATTCCTGATCGTCGGTCTTACGCAAGGCACCTATACAGGAGGGATGGATATCTACCTTACTATGGAAGGGCTGAAGCTGGTTGATTCCGCAGCACAGTGGCAGACAGTGCATGTCTATCTGGAGGAATGGATTGATGCAGAGGAATACTGCAGAAATCTTAAAGATAGTTTTTCAGACCGGCTTTCCTATGTGGGAGGATTTGAACAGGTATTTTATTCCCAGCTTGCCCCGATCATAAACAGTGTCTCCGGTGTGGTGTTCTTTATAATGGCGGTCATGTTCCTTCTCATTATCATTATGGGGTATTTTGTAACGAGTTCCATTTTGTTGACACGAAAAAGGGATTTTGGGATAATGAAGGCGCTGGGGTATTCCAACGGACAGATCATATCCCAGACAGTGGTGACATTTATGTTGTATATCGCAGGGGGCAGCCTGTTAGGGAGCATTTTCCTGTATTTTGGCTCTAATGCAGTGATGGCAGGGCTTTTTCATGGGATGGGAGTTTACCGGATTTCTTTCCGTTTCCCTGTGGCGTGGATCGCTGCGCTTGTCCTATGCATGGAAGCGGCAGGATGCCTGACAGCGTTAATTTCAGCATGGAAAGTCAGGAAGATTGTCCCTTGCAATCTTATAAAGGCAGAGTAGTAGATTGAAAAATAGGCTCGATAGTTTATTTTTCAATCGGTAAAAGGAAGGAAGCGGATCAATTGGTATATGATTGTCTGATGATAGAAGATGAGGTTCCATTGGCGGAAAATACCTGTAAATATTTGAATCTTTCGGGGATAAATGCGGCGGCGGTAGCGGGTGCGGAGGAATATCGTGAATTTATAAAGGATAATACCGCCCGTATGATATTGCTGGACATTAACCTGGGGAATGGGTGCGGGTACAACCTGTGCAGGCAGATACGGGAGGAGACACAGGTTCCAATCATCTTTGTAAGCTGCCAGACGGAAGAAGAAAACATTCTGTTAGGCTTGAATATGGGCGGTGATGATTTTATTTGCAAGCCCTATTCCCTGCCCATTCTTTTGGCGAAAGTAAAGGCTGTGTTGCGGAGATATTCTGCCGGGAATGACAGGGATATCTTTTTCGGGGAATGTCAGGTGAACATGGAAGAGGAAACTTTATTAAAAAAGGGGGAGCCTGTTATGCTGAAAAGGATGGAGATGAAGCTATTGCTTTATCTTATCCGCAACAGGAACCGTCTGGTTGAGAAGGAGGAACTTTTTAAGGAAGTGTGGCAGGAGGCTTATGTGGGGGACGGGACACTGAATGTCCACATAAGGAAGCTTCGTGAGAAAGTTGAGGATAACCCTTCCAGCCCGGTCTATATCATAACGGAGTATGGAAAAGGCTATATGTTCCGTCTTGCAAAGGAGAATTAAGTGAAGCGCTTTATTATGATCACCGCCAGTTTGTATCTGGCTGCCTGCGTCTCATTGTGCTATATTTTGGCAGCCACACCGCAAAATAAAATAAAGAATACCGAGGCGAATGACATTATATCTACTGTCAGGAAATACTGGCCGGATGCGGAGCAGGCGGTCAATATGATGCAGGGGTATGGGACGGACTATCTTGTAACCGATGCCGATGGCAGGACGGTGGCGGCATCCAGACAGGGGCTGGATACGGATTATGTGTATGACTTTATCCATAAAGATTACAGTGTAGATATTTTGGTGGATGGTAAAATTCAGGGCAGGATTATCTTTATCAATAACGAAGAGGAAGATTTAAAAAGAAGAGTTGAAGTTTGGGCGATATCGTTTCTTGTCGTATTATTTTTGAAAGATGTCCTTGCGTTTTTATATTTAAAGAAGCATGTATTCGGGCCGGTAAGAAAGATGAATGATTTTGCAAGCCAGATAGCAAAAGGAAATCTGGACATTCCGGTGGGCAGAATCGACAGTGCAGCTTTTGGGGCTTTTTCGGAAAGTTTTGACATTATGAGAGAGGAACTGCTTTATGCAAGGAAGAGGGAGCAGGAGGCGGATAAGCAGCGGCGTGAAGTGATCGCTTCTATCAGCCATGATATTAAAAACCCGGTGGCTTCCATTCAGGCGATTGCCGAGTATCAGTCCCTGACGACAGATTCAGAGGAACTGCGCCGGGAATTTGATACAATTGCTCAGAAGACGAACCAGATAAGCGGGATGATTAGCAACCTTCACACAACTATGTTAAATGAGCTGGAAAGACTTGAGATAAGACTGGAAGTGACGGAAAGTTCTGCCATAGGGGAAGCATTGCAGCAGGCAGATTTCAGGAAACGGATAAAGGAGTTTGAGATACCAGAGTGTCTTGTTATGGCTGACAGGGTACGGTTTTTGCAGGTGGTGGACAATATCATCTCTAACAGTTATAAATATGCAGATACGGAGATAGAAGTCCGTTGCGGTTTTGAGGGTGAATTTCTGTGCATCAGTATAAAGGACTTTGGGAATGGTGTAAAAAAGGAGGAGGAAATCTTCCTGACGCAAAAATATTTCAGGGGGCAGAATGCAAAAGAAAAGGAAGGCTCCGGAATGGGTATGTGCATCGCAGAGTATCTTGTGAAAGGCATGGGTGGTAGACTGCTTTGCCAATCTGAGGAAAGCGCATGGTTTGAAGTTAGAATATGGCTGGCGTTGGCTTCCTAAATATGTTTTGTAAAAAGGAGATAGTTATGAGTCTAATTAAAAATATCAAAAAACAATTTCTTGCTTTGGCTATATTAGGTATGGTTGCAATCAATTTGAGCGGTTGTGTATATGCTAATAATAAAAATTGGAACGATTTGACAGCAGAAGGAAAGGAAGAATTGCAACAAGAATTTGAAAGTATGAAGGTAGAACTGGAAGAAGATTTCCCAAGTGATAGCGCGGATGGCAAATTCACATCATACATTCTTGATAAAGTTGAAAAAGGTATGGAAGATTAAATAATTCTAGTATACCATCGGAAAAGGATATGTGGTTATTATAAGATCGGGGAAGATTTGTCAAGTACCTTCCCCGGTCTTTTTTTCTGTTTTTCGGGGAGGAGCCATACAGGTTCCTTTTTTGCTTTTCATTCCCGAAAAATAGTCGTTTCGTGCTATCCAATTGACAATATCTATTAAAGATGATATAATGACCACTCAAGTGGTAACTATTTGAAAATTTAGTGAGGAGAATAAAAATGAATTTTAATATCGTATGTATACCAGGCGATGGTATCGGACCTGAAATTGTTGCAGAGGCAAAAAAGGTTCTGAATAAGATTGCTGAAAAATACGGTCACAACATTGCTTATAAGGATATTTTAATGGGTGGAGCATCGATTGATGTATATGGAGAACCACTTACAGATGAAGCGATTAAAGTTGCAAAGGCTGCTGATGCTGTATTATTAGGTTCTATTGGAGGAAATGCTTCAACGTCACCTTGGTATAGAATAGCGCCGGAACTAAGACCAGAGGCGGGATTGCTAAAGCTAAGAAAAACGTTGAATTTATTTGCGAATCTTAGACCGGCATACCTGTATGAAGAATTACAGGAGGCGTGCCCGCTGAGAGAAAATGTTGTCAGTGACGGATTTGATATGATAATTGTACGGGAATTAACTGGTGGTCTTTATTTTGGCGAACGAAGCACAAGGGAAATTAACGGAATACTTACAGCGTTGGATACTTTGTCGTATACCGAAAAAGAAATACGGCGTATTGCTGTTAAGGGCTTTGAAACTGCAATGAAGCGCAGAAAAAAAGTGACAAGTGTAGATAAGGTAAATGTATTGGATTCATCAAGGTTATGGAGAAAAGTTGTTGAGGACGTTGCAAGGGATTATCCGGAAGTGTCATTAGAGCATATGATTGTTGACAACTGCGCAATGCAACTTGTAAAAAATCCGAAACAGTTTGACGTTATCCTCACTGAAAATATGTTCGGGGATATTCTATCAGATGAAGCTAGCATGATTACTGGTTCTATTGGTATGCTTCCGTCCGCAAGTCTGAATGATACAAAATTTGGGGTATATGAACCAAGCGGCGGTTCTGCTCCGGATATTGCGGGAAAAGGAATTGCCAATCCGATAGCAGCAATATTAAGTGCGGCAATGATGCTCCGCTATTCTTTCGACTTAGAAAATGAAGCAGGAGAGATTGAAACTGCGGTCAAACAGGTTCTCAGTGAAGGATACCGCACTGTTGACATTTTTCCGCAGGACAAGAGCCAGTATGGAGTTGTAAAACAGGTTGATACAGAAACTATGGGAAGTTTGATTGCAGAACATATTTAGTTTACATAAAGCAGGAAAATAGCAAAATAAAGGGAAAGGAAAGAATGCAAAATGAAAGATTCAATGCTTGATAAGTTACAAAAGTTTGGGTTAAACCTCTATGAAGCGAAAGCATATGCAAGTCTTTTAAAAATAGGGACAGCAAATGCGTACAAAATAAGTAAGGAATCAGGTGTACCAAGGGCAAGGATTTATGATGTTTTAGAATCTGTTACAAAACTTGGTTTAGCTATGGTGGAAGAAAGCAGTGAAAATGTTAAGATTTACACTCCTGTACCAAGTAAAATTTTTTTGGAAAGGATAAAAAAGGAGTGGGAAAGCGATTATGAAGAAGTCAAAAGCAATCTTCAGGATTTAGAGGCTGAAGAAAGAAAGCAGGAGATTTATGTTTTTACAGTCAAAGGAAAAGAGAATATAACTGCATATTGCAGGCAGCTATTAAAAGAAGCTGACAAGTATGTCCTTATTTCCATGTGGAGTCAGATGTATGAATTGCTTTTACCTGAGTTAGAAGAATGTAAAAGCCGGGGATGTAGTGTTTTGGGAATCGGTCATGACATTGATGATCCTATGGAGGGGATTGAAAGACACTTTAACAGTAAGATACACAATATGCCGGAAAATATGCATTGGTTTATTCTCTCGGCAGATGGAAGAAAACTGCTGTATGGTTATTCCGCAGATATAGATAAAGATGCGTTTTATACAGAAGATGTAAGCCATATTTATCTGATGGAGGATTATATTCTGCACGATATGGTAGTGAACCGCCTTATAGAAGATAAAGAGGACGGGGATAAAATGGTTTCTATGATGCGTGAGATTGCAGGCAGGATAAACCGATCAAATCAGTGAGAATTTAATAAGTTTATGATGGTATCAAACAGTGCTTTGCTGCCATTTATAATAAATTTAATTTACAGGAGGTCATATCAATGGCAAAAATCTATTATGAACAGGATTGCAATCTTCAAGTGTTATCCGGAAAAAAGGTTGCCATCATTGGCTATGGAAGCCAGGGGCATGCCCACGCACTTAATTTATATGAAAGCGGCGTGGATGTTATCGTTGGTTTGTATCAGGGCAGTAAATCATGGGAAAAAGCTGAAAAAGTCGGTTTGACAGTGGTTACAGCGGCAGAAGCGGCTAAGGAAGCGGATATTATTATGATGCTGGTCAATGATGAAAAACAGGCAAAGCTGTATAAAGAATCCATTGAGCCGCATCTTACAGAAGGAAAGGCTTTGGTGTTTGCACATGGATTTGTAATACATTATGGCTTGATCGTGCCGCCGCCTTTTGTTGATGTATTCTTAATTGCACCAAAAGGTCCCGGTCATACAGTCAGGAGCCAGTTTTTAGAAGGGAAAGGAGTTCCATGCCTGATAGCAATTCATCAGGATGCTTCCGGAAAAGCAAGGGAAACTGCACTTGCCTATGCACTTGGAATTGGCGGCGCAAGAGCTGGAGTGATAGAAACTTCTTTCAAAGAAGAAACGGAAACAGACCTTTTTGGAGAACAGGCTGTACTTTGCGGCGGTGTTTCCGCGTTGATCAAAGCAGGATTTGAAACACTGGTTGAGGCTGGCTATCAGCCGGAAATGGCTTATTTTGAATGCTGCCATGAAATGAAATTAATCGTAGACCTTATCAACAGGGGCGGATTGACCATGATGCGGTATTCTGTCAGTGATACAGCGGAATATGGCGATTACATAACAGGTGAGAAGATTATCACTGATGAAACAAGAAAAGCCATGAAAGGTATTCTCAAGGATGTTCAGGAAGGAAAATTTGCCAAGGACTGGCTGCTTGAAAATCAGGCAGGAAGAACCTATTTCAATGCGAAAAAGCAAATCGAGTCAGAGCATGAAATTGAAAAGGTTGGGGCAGAACTTAGAGGCTTGATGTCATGGATGAAAAAGACAGAAATATCATAGTGCCAGCATTTCTTTGCTTTGTCCTATTTGTGGAAGTAAGACCTAGAACAGAATTAGGGAAGATACGATTTTGAAAAATTATCCTCTTTAATGTTCCAAATGTAAGCATGAATGTATATTTTAATCAGAAAAATTACAAGTAAATTTCATCAAAGAGCCAGACGCTTAGACGCAGAGCCGATGAAATTGTGATTATTGTGCAAAAGACAACCGCCGCGGATGGCTCACCACCATATGAGGCGGTCTGTTATTTCCGCAGGCAGGCCGGGCGGCCTGATAACGGAAATTACTTGGAAAGCGGGGAGGTTAGTGCTATGAAAGCTGGAAATAGTCTATAACACAGTTTAATAGAACTTATCAAATGATAAAATCTTCCCGCCGGATAAGCATCTGGTTATCTTCTATGATTTGTCGGATGATTTTTAAACCTGTTTCCAGTTCTCCCATTGTCCACGGAGAGCAGGTGGCTATGCGGATTGCAGAAAATTTGGATGTGTCCCCTACTGCAAAGCGGTCTGAACACAATACCTTTACTCCAAGTTTTCCTGCCTGTACTTCAAAATGATATCCGTCAGTGCCATCTGGTAAGGGAAGCCATTGAAAAAAACCATAAGGATTTTCAGAGATATATTCCGGGAAATATTTTACATATAGCTGATTGCGTTCCTCTGAAAGCATACACTTCTTTTTAATGATTTCTTTAGCGATTCCACTTGCAATCAGTTCGCTTGCAATTTCGGCATTCAGCAAAGGTATTTTCAGTGTAATATTGTTGGCTGTGGCATAAAACAGCTTTTGGTACTTGTCAGGAACCACCACATAGGCAATCCGTAGCCCTGCGGAAAGAGATTTGGACAGACCGTGTACATAGATTGTATTTTCCGGAACCAAGGTTGCGAGCGGGGGCAATTTATCTTTTGTCATAAACCCGTAGGTGTCATCTTCTATCAGCGTTATGTCCTGTTCTTTTATAATACGGCTGATTTCCTGTCTGCGTCGGGATGACATCGTGATACTTGTAGGATTATGATATGACGGCATCAGATAGATGCCCTTTATATCCATCAATTTACATTGCTTTTCCAGAACCTCTGGCAGCATCCCTTCATGGTCTGCAGTAGCAGAAATAAGCTGGATACCTAACTGATTTGCCAGACTAATAAAATTTGAATAAGTGTAAACATCAGTAATAATCTTATCACCCGCTTTGAACAAAGATAACAGTGCAATAGCAAGAGCGTTCTGTGTACCGGAAGCCAGAATGATATGGTCGGAAGAAGTAGTTATCTGAAATTCTGATAGCCATGTTGCAGCAATCTTTCGATGGCGGTCATTTCCTGAAGTAAGTTCAAATTCAAACAGTTTATCGGAATATGTACCCTGTAAAATTCTGCGGGCGGCATCTGCAACATCAGTATTAAATTGATAATAGGGTCTGATAGGGCCGAGTTCAATATATGGATGATCTTCCGGGATGTTTAGAACAGGCATGGCTGCGTTTGGGGAAACGAAAGTTCCTTTTCCAATTATGGCATAAATCAGTCCTTTTGTTTCACATCGTTTGAAAGCACGGGTAATGGTACTTAAATTTACGTCTAAAAAATCAGCCAGTTCCCGTTGAGGGGGAAGCTGCGTGTTAGCCGGAAGTCTGCCACTCATAATATCTTGTTCTAAAAGCTCAGCCAAAGAAATATAGACAGGAAATTTTAGCAATTCCTTATCAGGTTTCCAGCTCATTGGATAGTTTTCAAATGAATTAACGGGCATACGGATTCACCTCACAATATTGTCTTGCATACAATTTTAAGGTTGAAAACACACAAAGTCAATAGTAATGTTTAGATTGATTATATTGTATGCTTTTGCAGGAGAAATGTATGGAAAATAGTTTATCAGAACAGATTTTAAAAGTGCTTGAAAATAACAGCAGACTTACCAATCAGGAGATTGCAATCATGTTGGGTGTAGATTTTGACATGGGCAGACTGGATGAAAGAATGGTGGTGACACCATGAAGGAATTGTTATCTCAAAAAGTATTACAACTAAAACCATCGGGAATCCGAAAGTTCTTTGATGTTGCTAATGAAATCCCCGGTGTTATATCTCTTGGAGTAGGGGAACCGGATTTTGCGACACCATATCATATCCGTGAGGCAGGAATCCGTGCCATGCAGTCAGGCAAAACTTTTTATACTGCAAACAGTGGTTTATACAATCTTCGGAAGGAAATATGCAATTATACAGAAAGGCGGATTGGACTGACCTACAATCCAAATAATGAAATTTTGGTTACAGTCGGTGGCAGCGAGGCGATTGACATAGCTCTGCGGACGATTATCAATCCAGGTGATGAGATACTGTATATTGAACCCGGCTTTGTTTCATATTTGCCGTGCATTGTGATGGCAGACGGAATTCCGGTACCGATTGAATTAAAGGCAGAGAATCAGTTTCGCTTAACCGGGAAACAGCTTGAAGATGAAATTACTCAGCGCAGTAAAGTTCTTATTCTGTCGTATCCCAACAATCCGACTGGGGCGATCATGGAAAAGAGTAATCTGATGGAATTGGCAGAAGTGATTAAAAAGCATAATTTGCTGGTAATTTCTGATGAAATATACAGCGAGCTTACTTATGGGAAAGAACACGTAAGCATTGCCAGCCTTCCGGGAATGAAAGACAGGACAATCCTGATAAATGGTTTTTCAAAAAATTTTGCAATGACAGGATGGCGTTTGGGATACGTGTTTGCGCATAAAGAAATTATGGAGCAGATGACAAAGATACACCAATATGCAGTCATGTGTGCGCCAACAGTAAGTCAATATGCAGCAATCGAAGCAATGAAAAATGGCGAACAGAATGCAGCATATATGAGAGAATCTTATAATCAGCGCCGACGCTATCTGTATCACGAATTGAACCGTTTAGGATTTCCATGCTTTGAACCAGAAGGCGCTTTCTATATGTTCCCCGATATTCGTGAGTTTGGAATGTCCAGCGAAGAGTTTGCTATGGATTTGTTGGATCAGGAAAAGGTAGCTGTTGTTCCGGGAAATGCCTTTGGTGAATCAGGTGAAGGGTTTATCCGTATTTCCTATGCGTATTCCATTGATGAATTAAAGGAGGCACTTATGAGGATGGAACGTTATCTCCAGAAAAAACGGGAGGCGGGAAAGTGATAGCAGAGGAAATTGCTTGCTTATACAACTAAAGCGAATATTATAGAAACATGACTATTTATAATGATACAATAATGGAGGATGCTAATGAAAGATTTAACACAAGGCAGCGAGCTGAAAACCATTTTATATTTTTCTCTGCCTATATTAGTAGGGAACTTATTTCAGCAGCTTTATAATGTAGCCGACAGCGTAATTGTCGGAAATTTTTTAGGAAAAGAGAGTCTTGCAGCAGTAGGATTCAGCTATCAGATTAATTTTTTGCTGATTTCACTATCAAGTGGCATCTCTTTGGGGACAAGCGTTTTGATTTCCCGTTATTTTGGAGCCAAAAATATGCAGCAGATAAAGAAAGTAATTGATACCGGTTTCCTGTTTTCAATAGTGCTTTCTATTTTAATAGCAGTTGCCGGAGTATGCTCGTCTTATCAGATATTAGTATTGTTTCGGGTTCCTGAGAATTTGCTGACAATCGCCAATAGTTACTTGAAAATTATATTTATTGGTGTAATCCCTACATTTGCATATAATTCTTTGACGAATATTTTCAGAGGGGTGGGAGATTCTAAGACACCAACTTACATATTGATTGCAGCAACACTTATCAATATTGTATTAGATATTTTCTTTATCACTACATTAAAATGGGGAGTTGCCGGAGCGGCAATTGCAACAGTAATGGCACAGACTTTTTCATTTTTAACTTGTATGTTTTATATGCAATGGCGTTACCCCGAATTATTCATTCGTTTCTGGAATTTGCAGCTTGATTGCCAAGAATTGAAAAAAAGTTTAATAATTGGTACGCCTGCCATGTTACAACAGGTATTTGTGAGCGTTGGATTTATGTCCATACAGTTTTTAATTAACGGTTTTGGAACTGATTGTATGGCGGCGTATACTGCGGCTTCTAAGGTAGATTCTTTTGCAGAAATGCCAGCCTTGAATTTGGGACACGCTATGACAAACTTTACTGCTCAAAATTATGGAGCTAAGAAAATTGACAGGGTAATCAAAGGTGGAAAATCAGCTTTGGTTATGGGAGTGGGTATTTCCTTTCTTATTTCGGTTGTAATATGCTTGTTTCCTTCTGTCTTCATATCCCTGTTTAATCGTGATCCGAATGTTGTACAGATTGGGAATGGCTACCTGCGGACGGTATCTGTGTTTTACTTGGTTTTTGCAGCTATGCAGATATTGAATGGTTTGTTGTTGGGATATGGAAAATCATTCGTTCCAATGATTGCCTCAGTCGGTTCCCTGTGTCTTTTGCAGGTTCCTGCGGCTGTCATATTGTCTGGTACAGAATTAGCTTATCGTGGCATCTGGATTGCTGCACCTGTGGGTTGGTTAGGCGGGTTGCTAATTCGATTTCTGTATTTTAGACATATTGCAAGAAAACAGGAAGAACAAGTCTTTCGGAACATACCACACAAGTGAACAGGTAGCCGGATTTCTGCTTGAACTGTGCGACAGCGGAAAAGTAGTGGGGCTGGTAGACAGGGAGAGTTTTTCTTTTCGGCTGGCTGAATCATTGTTCCCATATGCGGCGGTCTGCTATTTCCACATGCAGGCCGGAAATTACTTGGAAAGCGGGGAGGTTAGAGGTAATATGTGAGTGGTGCTATCGGACCAAAAGTGAAAAACTTTATATTTGGCAGATACCTTTCGTTCCATTTCGTATGCCTTTCGTTCCCTGCATCCCAAAATAACAAATAATCTGCCGATAAATTAAGTGACGGAACATAATAGAATCTGAGGTGATGAATTTTGAAAATCGTTAAAATTCAGATTGAACGGCGGAGAACGGCAGCCAACGCCAGAAACCGCCTTGCGGCATATTCCTGCAAAAAGCGAAGTCGGAGAGTATTTCAAGCACAGCAAAACAGCCCACCCGAACATCGTTTTTTTATTAGGTGGGCTTGTCCTGCCTATGTAAAAGGAAAGAGCCGATAAACGGTGATTACTCACTCATTCATCGGCTCTGCGTCTTATGCGTCTGGCTCTTTGGTGACGGTTATTTGTAAATTCTTTGCTTCAATCAATGTTTCCTGTTTGCACTTTGGACAGTAGAGGGGATAGTTTTTCAATACAGTATCTTCTCTGATCCTGTCACGGGTTTTACTATTGCAGCTGGGGCAGCGTATCCATTCATTTTTATTCAAACTGTTGTCTCCCAAACTATTTTGCTTTTTGTTTTTTTAAAACTATTCCACATACAACTACCGCTGCAAAAAAGACAAGGATTAGATACCACAGTTTTTCAAAGCAAAATCCATTATCCAACATCAAACGGTATCCCCAAGAAGCAGGGAAAATACGCCCTATGGCTTCAAGAAAATCGGGTAGCAAGTCGATAGGGAACATAATTCCCGAAAGCATAATTGAGGGCAAAAACACTAATTGTGCTATCATCGTCAGTTTCGCTTGATTTTTTACCGTCAACCCTAAAACACTTCCAATGCTTAACGACACAATAATGTATATAGCAAGTGCAAGAAAGAAAAACGGAAATTGTGTCGGCAAAGTTGCTTCAAATAGAATAGGGGCTAATAGCACTATCACAATACAGGTAATCATCAAATGAACAAATGCCGAAAGGAACATTGTAATAAGTCCTAAATAGATAGGTACTCCGTTTGCTTTATAACCCTTTTTTATGTCGCTTCCGTAAGTTTCAATTAACGACGGAGGCAATCCGATAAATGCCCCCATTGAAACACTCATTACGATCATAGATTGTATTAGTGTACTTCCCATTTCGGGCATAACGGAAGTGAAAATACCACCCATAAGAAGAAAGAAAATAAGCGGAACGATATAGCAGGTAACTAAGAGGGACTTACTTCGTATATCCAATTTCCACTGTAACGCTACACCATATAAAAAACCGTTCATTCTGTTTCCCTCCTTGCCATTTCGATAAAATGTTGTTCAAGTGTACCACGGTCAACTTTAATATCCAATATACGAATTTCTTTTTGATTCAAATCATTAAGCAAGGAAATCAAAGTATCTTCAATATTATCTGTTTCAAAAGTGCTGTTCCCTAGTTGCGTTTTGATATGGATAAAATACTCTTCCCCAATCTTATCTGTCAGTTCTGTCGCTGTGCCACAAAAGGCAATATTCCCATTATTCAAAATTGCAATGCGGTCACATAAGTTTTCCACTTCTGCCATATCGTGACTTGCCAAAACAATTGTTTTCCCTTGTGACTTGAGTTTGCGAATTTGTTCGTGAAGTGAAACCCTACCCTCAACATCAAGCCCCGCAGTCGGCTCATCGAGAAAAATAATATCTGGATTACCAATAAGTGCAAGGGCAAGATGTAATCGCCTTTTTTGTCCTGTGGATAGTTGGATATACTGTTTCTTCTCAATTTCTTTAATGCCAAGAGCGTTAAGCATAGTGAAATCAATCTTTGCCTTGTTCCATTTTGAAAATAATCTTACAGCCTCCATCGGTTTGATATGGGCAGGTAAAGATGATGATTGCAATTGAATACCCATTTTCCCGTTTACCGTAATTGTACCGCTATCATATTTTCTCAAACCTTCAATACACTCAAGGGCTGTCGTTTTTCCTGCACCATTTACACCGAGCAGAGCGAAGGTTTCTCCCTTTTCAATTTCAAAATCAAGCCCATTGAGAACAATATGGCTGCCATAGCTTTTCTTTAATCCACAAACTTGTATTGCACTATTCATCATTCCACCCCTTCAAACGGATTTTCTCCAAGTCTTGAAAAGTAGACTTGCCAAGCTGGCTCTAAATAGTCATTTACAATTTTTTGTCTTTCTTCCCAAGCATTTGTAGCGGTATCAATATTGCCGACCTCCATCAATTTTGGAAGCATACTCATATCACCGTTCGTAAATTCTGTAATCAATCCCCAATACTCTTTTACAATTCGTTGGCATTTCTCACTTTCAGGGGACACATTTTCCTTTTGAAGTTCTACAATTTCATCACTCAAACGATTAAATCTATCCATAAAATTCAAACCGCTTTCCTTATCAAACCGATTACGGATATGGTCAAGCGTATCATCATCAAAACGCTTAATAAGATAGTAAGAGTCGTTTTTCATTTGCAGATTGACAATAATATCTGCATACTTCTTAAAATTGACTGTCTGCATTTGTAACACTTCTTCCTTTAACTGTTCGATTGCTGTCAAAGAAGCTGTTAGCTGTTCTATTCTCTCTCTTATGCTATCTGCCTGTTCGGTAAGGGCGGTTGCCACATCAGTCGGTGTTTCTAAAGAAATTAAGCGATGCTTTATATCATCCAAAGAAAAACCCAATGATTTCAAAGATATAATTTGATGAAGCATAACTAAGTCTTTATTTGTATAAAGCCTGCGTCCCCCCTCACTCTCTGCAGAAGGGGAGAGTAACCCCTCTTTGTCGTAATATTGCAAAGTTCGGACAGTTATTCCCATTTTTTTCGCAACTTCTCCAACTGTCATATATCCATCTGGAATTGCTCTGTGTTTTTCCATAGTTCTTTACCTCCTGATACATATTATAAATCGTTACGTAGCGTTACGAGCAAGACTTTTTGAGAAAATTTTGGCGACAAAGATTTTTCTCTGCCGCCATGCTGTCTATGCGTATATGATTTCCTCGTTTAAAGTCTCCATCGCACACGCCCGTATGTTATTCATTCTCCCAATCCATTCTAAGGCATTTTCTGCCTTTAGCTGTTCCGTTGATAACCTGTTCGGCTTTTCCGCCTGTTATATCAAATTTATAGAGAAAGTGATTGACAAGAAAGTCTACAAGGTATAGACTCTACATAAGGTCTACAACTTATAGACTAGCAGCTAGGTCTGTTAAACGTAGACCAACAAAACAAACATGTTTGCCAGCAAAATAAAACGTATGAGGCCATATAGATACGGACAGAAGGGAGAAAGAAGATGAAGGGTTACACTATGACGGAAAGCGAAATGAAATTCGCACAGCTTATATGGGAGAAAGAGCCAGTTTCCTCTGGAGAGCTGGTGCGGCTTTGTGAAAAGGAATTTTCATGGAAAAAGTCCACTACATATACGATGTTGAAAAAGCTTTGTGATAAGAAAATATTTCAAAATCAGGAGGCGGTAGTCACTGCCAGACTCACCAGAGAAGATTATCTGCAAAGTAAGAGTGAAACATTTTTAGAAGAGAACTTTGGCGGTTCACTGCCTGTTTTTTTAGCAGCATTTATGAAGAGAAAAAACTTATCGGGACAGCAGATCGCAGAGCTTAAGGATATGATTGAAAAATATGAAGAAAGGTAAGGGAGCATATGGAGCGATTATTTTTTATTGTAATAAAGATGAGCATTGTTTCCCTTTATTGTATCGGGTTTGTGCTTTTCGTTCGCCTGTTTCTAAAGAAGGCTCCTAAAATATATTCCTATCTTTTGTGGATGATTGTATTCATACGGCTTATCTGTCCGGTTGTGTTGGAAAGTCCGGTCAGCCTGGTGCCAAGTGCAGTTACGGGAATGGAAAGGACATTTTACACGGAGCAGCAGGCAGGCTTAGGGAATCGGGAAGGACAAGCGGATTTCGGGGGACAGGGACCAGAGAAAGAAAATGCCTTACCCTATGAAGAGCAAGTCTTAAAAGGAAAGGACTATGCAAAAAAGGGCAGTGATACAAATACAAATCTGAGCCTTGGAAAATGGGAAGCGCTTGGAAGGATAGGTGCAGGAATCTGGATATTGGGAATGCTGCCTCTGATCGGCTATTTTGGATGGTCGCTTATTGGGATAAAAAGAAAGCTGGCAGAAGCTAAGAAGCTTTCAGAAGCCCTGCATGAAAGGAGAAAGGGGGAATGTGCTTCCATTTATGTATCGGAGCAGATAAAAACCGCTTTTGTCTTTGGATTTATGAAACCTGAAATTTATCTGCCCAAGGGAATGAAGCAGGAAGAGCTGGAATATGTAATCCGCCATGAACAGATTCATGTGAGGCGATGGGATTATAGAATAAGAATTATGGCATTTCTTATTGTCTGCATCCACTGGTTCAATCCTTTTGTATGGCTGTCTTATCTGCTAATGGGAAGAGATATGGAAATGTCCTGTGATGAAAGAGTGTTAAAGGAAATGGGTCCAGAAATCAAAAAGGCATATTCCAATTCTCTGTTATCTCTGGCAGTTTGTGACAAGAGTCTTGGAAAGATTCCCATTGCATTTGGGGAACAGGATATAAGGAACCGGATTCTGAATGTGCTTTCTTATAAAAAGGCAAAGACAGGAATTACATTATTTGGAATGATACTGTGTGTGGCAGTGGCAGCAGGGCTTTTGACCAATCAAAGGGACAAAAAGGAAACGGTGGAGGCAATAGCAGAGGAAGATAAGAAAGATACAATGGAAGCTGGAGAGGAAGAACACCAGCAAAAGGAAGCAGTGGCAAAAAAGTGGGCGGAAGCCTTTTCCCTGCGGAATGGAAATGAGTTATACAATCTTTCCTGGGATAAGGAAGCATTTTTACAATGGGAACTGGTGGAAAGTGTAAATAACGGAAAAGAGTATTCTTTTGGATGGTCCAGTCCATGGCCCTGGAGTGAGGACTACGGGATTGTCATAAAAGATGATATGGCAGATATTTACTATTATGCTGTAACCTCTAAGCCCTCTGTCAATGTGTGGAAAGAAGCAGTTGAACTGGTAAGGCAGGAAGATGGCAGCTATCTTGTAAATCATCAGGAGCTGAATATGTATGATGAAATAAAAACAAAGGAGGAATTTGAACAGGCATATTCAGTGGGAGAAAGCTATCTTTATTATGGAGAAGAACAGCAGTTCTTTACCGAGGGAGTTGCATATCAGTTGGCATTGGGAAATCAGCAGGAAATGTATAGCCCGTATCTGGAGCCGGATACCAGTGCCGTTGCAATGCTTTATCTTTCAGGTGGAAATGTGGAGGTAAAAGAAAAAAAGGAGAAAGAGGCTCTGGTTTCATACACCTTTTCTGACGGAAGCGTCATAGAAATTCCCATGTATCAAATTCAAAATCTTGTTCAGCTCGCAGAGGAAGAGAGTAATGGAGAAGAACAAAGCAGCAGGATGATTTCCTTGTGGGTGCCGTGGAAGTAGGAAACAATAAAAGTGGATGATGAATGTGACTTTCTCCTCTTTTTTTCTATTTTTTATATCTGGCCCATAGCTTTCCGAATTCTTATCATCATTCTGCCGCTTCCCTTGCTTTTTCCCACTTTTTCTTTTCTTGATTTTCTATGTTTTTTTGAATTGTACTACTTCTGATTTTTGCAAAAAAAATGATATAAAAACTACAGATACTAATAAAGTTACAATAGTAAATATTACCACAAAATAAAGTAATGTGTTAACATAACAATGGTATACATAAAATAAAATAGCATATAATATAAAATAATAAAATAGCAAGTTAAATACAAGATATAGTGCTTTGTAGTCAAAAGAATACTAGATTATGTAAAAGTAAAAGGCACAAAAAGAGAATAATTTTATCAAAAAAATACAATTGTATTTAGCGAATTGTATATAAAAATTCATATGAAATAAAAAAAACTACAGGAAATAATAATATAAAATAAAATAACAGCAAAAAATCAATTTTTCTTATACTCATCCATTAAAATAACATACAATAACAGGAAAAATAAAATTTGTATGACCAAATCAGTCAAAAACTATAAAAAACAATATATAGATTCAATAACACATAAAAGCACAATATATAGTATACATAAAAGTCCTAAATCTACCAGATTATGTGTAAACTATAAGAAAATCCCTAAAATATCAATAAAGTTGCAAACACTACAAGATATAGTGGAGAATATTATGACAACCACAAAATAAGCAAATAACACTTGATATAATAACATGCAATGTGAAACTTGCAAGAATTCCAGCGCAACAGATAGCCTTTCAATACCCATTAGGAGGTATCGAAAGGTATATAGTGGATGACAATAATGAGATGGTAAAATGAGTAATCAAATATATGTGAAATGAAATATATGTGAAATGAAATAACAGTGTGGAAATGCCTATGTGAATGAAAGGGCAGTGGAATGCGCCATGAAAAAATCTTTCTGGAAACTTATAATAGGGCTAAATAAGAGAAGTCCAGTAAAACAAAGGCTTTGCACTGATTTAGTCCTATTTTTTCAGCCTGTATGTAAAGGGAAAAATAAAATTACTCCCCTCTTCCAGAAAAAAACTCCACCAGCGAGCGGATAATTTCCACTGGAATCAGCTCCCAGCAGTCCTGCCAGTGCCACCCGTATGACCAATAAGAAAAGGGTGGTTGGCAGATGGGTGGACACCAGATGTCCGAAATATCTGCCAAGGAAACTCCAGCCAAAGGGAACTCCCGCAAAAAACCAGGTGTACCATGTAACGGATTTCGGGTCAAATACCGAGCCAATAATATAGCCGAGCAACGCTCCGGCAAATGCAAGTCCAACTGTCTTCAATAATCTTTTCATATGTAATCTCCTTTCCGTGTTTAAGCGTGATGGATGCCATCACATTGGCATCCGATGTATGACTAAGGTGGGAAAATGTGGATTTTAACCGCCTTAGTACTACTTATATATAATAAGTCGCAGGAAATGCTTATCCGGTTTCAAAAAACAAAATTATTTTTTAGAAATCGAATTGAATCAATATTTCCACCCTTCGGAAAAAGGAATCCACTTGACTTCTATTTGTTTTCCCATGCCAATTTTCTCCTGAATCCATGCCTCTCCCTCTTTCGTATCCATGTAGGTCTCTTCGTTTCCCACCTGGATTTTCCAGATGGAGTCATCCCCGTCTTTATCCACCTCTTCCGGAAATGTCAGCCCAATAACTTCCAGATCCCCGCGGAATATTAATGTTGTGCTGGCAATTTCCTCATACACACCGCTTTCTTTGTTAAAAGCCTGCATGCTATTGCTAAACCGAGTACCCTCTTCGGATGCTCCATAGATCATACCATTGTCATAGTATATGGGCGAAGGATACATGGATGCCACTTGTATGCACTCTTTCGATGCTGGATCGTATTTGTACATCTTTTCTGTATATGCTGCCATATAATCTGCGGTAACTGTGGAAATCACCAGTTCTTCATTCCCGTCCCCGTCTAAATCCTGCAGGGCATACTGCAACGCTTCCCCAAAATCTCCGCTGATTGCTAAAGGCACTCCATCCGGCCATGTACGGTCTGCCTGTACAATCTCATACAGTTTTTTATATGCGGCAAAAAGCTCCATCTTGTCAACTGGTTCCACAGTGGGTTCCGGGGGTATAGATGATGGCTGGGACACGGTTGATTCTGTTGTAGGCGCTGACACCGTATTTTGCACTGCTGTATCGTTTGAAGCCGTTTCGCTTCCGGGCACATTGGCAGGATTCGTCTCAACGACTCCCTGCCATAGCAACAGTGCCCCGCCGCCTCCGACGCATAACGTTGCCACCGTTGCTATAATCCATTTTTTTGCCGCAAGCCCGGCTGCCGTTACCGCACCATTCCCAGCTGGCGTACCGGCGGCATGTGCCAATGCCCCTGTCACGGTGCCATGGACCTTGGCAGGAATCTGTGCCGCCTGAGCCTCCTGGTGAAACAATAGCCCAAGGGCTGGCACCAGCAGTACAGAATGCAGGCGGATTCCCTGTTGTTTCTCCAGGGCTTCTATGGACATGCCAAGCTCTTTTCTGGCACGGTACAGCCTTGTTTTTACCGTACCCTCCGGTACGCCGGTTTCTTCTGCAATCTCTGCCACACTGCACTCTAAAAAATAATGCAGAATCAATACTCGCCTGTACTCCTCCGGCAGCTCACGTATCAAATCCCGGATCAGCTGCCCGCTTTCCTCCTTCTCCATCACATCCTCCGGCAGGCGAAGCGTTTCGTCCTCCTGCACGTTCAGGAATTCTTCCGTGCCAGTTGCTGTCAACACATCTTTTCCCATACGGCGGAAATAATCCATGGATTTGTGGAACGCAATACTCTTCATCCAGCCCATTGCGGCCTGGGGTTCTTTTATTGTATGCAAATCCTTGTAGACTGCCAGATACACCTCCTGCATCACGTCTGCTACATCACCTTCAGGCACTCCCTGGCTGGAAATACAGAAATATATGTACTGCTCTGTGGCATCATACAATGCATGGAATGCCGATTTGTTTCCAGACTGAATCTGACGTACATGCTTTGCCACTTCTACCGCTTTTTCAGCAACCTGTGGATGTGGGGTATGTTGTTCATTTGTGTTCATCTCTAAAAATCCTCCATTTTTTAAGAAAAGTTTCCTATACAGCAAACACTGTTACGCTTTGCCAATCAGCTTATTGTAGTGAAAAATCTGGAGAGACACGCATCTCTCCAGATTTCCCATATCGTTTTTCTGCTATCTCTTAATTATCTCACGCATTTTTGGACCTGTGGATATCCTCTTCCCATCCCGGAAGCAAGAGAATATATTATAGATTAGATAAATCCCGGAAGAGTTGAAAAAGACTGCCTCATCAGATATGCCGATAATAAATATTCTGTTCTGGCAGAATATGTTGGCAAGAGTGTAGCAGTCATTTTCCCAAACAATGTGTTAGCAGTATATTGCGAGAGCAAACAAATATCTATATGGATTATCTTACGATAAAATCACACTTAATGTCAATGAGGAACATGCCGGCGGTCTTGTGCCAACCAGTGCTTTCCGTTAATATACCTATATGGGTATTGCCATAAAAAGGTAACCGCCTGGGAAGCTGGTGCTCTTTTGTTAACTTAATCTGAAGGCTGACTGTCTGTTGGCAATGTTTTTTTTGTGCTTTTTCTGTAACAGATTCTCCTGTGGATGTCAAACATCCCCTTCTTTCCAGTTGAAAAACCGCAAAAATATTTGTATACTATAAAAAGACATTGCTCTTAAGAAAAGGAAAAGAGAAAAAGCATACCCAGCAATGGAAAACAACAGACAACGGAGGAGTCATCATGGCGAATGTGAAACGTATTTATGTAGAAAAGAAAGAGGACTTTGCAGTCAAAGCAAAAGAGTTAAAAGAAGAAGTAGTTAGTTATCTTGGGATTACAGGAATTTCCCAAGTGAGAGTGTTGATTCGGTATGATGTGGAGAATCTTTCCGATGACATTTTTGAAAAAGCCTGCAAAACCGTGTTCAGCGAGCCGCCTGTGGATATTTTATTTTATGAGACCTTTGACATGGCAGACAATGCCAGGGTGTTCAGCGTGGAATATCTGCCGGGACAATTTGACCAACGGGCGGATTCAGCAGTACAATGTGTGAAATTTTTAAAGGAAGATGAAGAACCTGTTATCAAAACTGCTGTTACTTACGTATTTGAAGGAAACATTCGTGATGATGAATTTGAAAAAATAAAAGCATATTGCATCAATCCGGTAGATTCCAAAGAAACCGATATGGTAAAACCGGATACTTTGATAACGGAATTTGAAGAGCCGGAAGATGTGCTTGTTTTTGACGGATTTAAGGATATGTCAAAAGAAGAATTGAAAGGGCTTTATGATTCACTGGGACTTGCCATGACCTTTCAGGATTTTCTGCATATCCAGACTTATTTTAAGGGAGAAGAAAACAGAGATCCTTCCATGACCGAAATCCGGGTGCTGGATACTTACTGGTCTGACCATTGCCGTCATACTACCTTTTCCACCGAATTGAAAAATGTGGAATTTGAAGATGGCTATTATAAGGCGCCAATCGTAAAGACCTATGAAAATTACTTAGAGACAAGAGAAGAGATTTTTAAAGGAAGAGATGATAAATTTGTCTGCCTGATGGATTTGGCTTTAATGGCAATGCGGAAGCTGAAAAAGGAAGGAAAGCTGCAGGATTTAGAGGAATCCGATGAAATCAATGCATGTTCTATTGTAGTTCCGGTGGAAATCGACGGAAAGGAAGAGGAATGGCTTGTATTTTTCAAAAATGAAACCCATAACCATCCTACCGAAATTGAGCCATTTGGTGGCGCTGCAACCTGTTTGGGAGGCGCTATCCGCGATCCCCTTTCGGGAAGAGGATATGTATATCAGGCAATGCGCGTAACCGGTGCGGCAGACCCTACTGTTCCGGTGGAGGAAACCTTAAAAGGAAAGCTGTCCCAGAAGAAGCTGGTTCGTGGTGCGGCAGACGGTTATTCTTCTTATGGAAACCAAATCGGACTTGCCACGGGATTTGTCAAGGAGATTTATCACCCCAATTATGTGGCAAAGAGAATGGAAATCGGTGCCGTTATGGGTGCAGCTCCCCGAAAGAATGTGATTCGGGAAACTTCCGATCCGGGAGATATCATTATATTGTTAGGGGGAAGGACAGGACGTGACGGCTGTGGCGGTGCAACCGGTTCTTCAAAAGTCCATACGGAAGCTTCGATTGAAACATGCGGCGCAGAGGTGCAAAAAGGAAATGCGCCTACGGAACGTAAGATTCAAAGATTATTCCGCAGGGAAGAAGTGAGCAGGCTCATTAAAAAGTGTAATGACTTTGGTGCCGGCGGTGTTTCTGTTGCTATCGGAGAACTGGCAGACGGGCTTATCGTAGACCTGGATAGAGTTCCAAAGAAATATGCAGGATTAGACGGAACAGAGCTTGCTATTTCCGAGTCACAGGAAAGAATGGCTGTAGTGGTGGATAAAAAGGATGTGGAGCAGTTCTTGGCATATGCGGCTGAGGAAAATCTGGAAGCAGTGGAAGTGGCAGAGGTTACAGAAGTTCCAAGATTGATATTAAAATGGCGGGGAAAAGAAATCGTAAACATTGCAAGAGCATTTTTAGATACCAATGGTGCACATCAGGAAACTAATGTAAAGGTGGACATGCCTGTAAAGGAGGAAAATTATTTTGCCAAGACCACCCTTTCCAAAGTGGAAGAAGCGGTAAAAGCCGGGGACATGAAAACAGCCTGGCTGGAAACGGTCAGTGATTTAAATGTGTGCAGCCAGAAGGGCCTGGTAGAAATGTTTGATTCTTCTATCGGAGCGGCAAGTGTATATATGCCTTACGGCGGTCAGTATCAGTTAACTGAAACCCAGACCATGGTTGCAAAGCTTCCAGTGTTAAAGGGGAATACGGATGTGGTTACTATGATGAGCTACGGCTTTGACCCATATCTATCCAGTTGGAGTCCATACCATGGTGCTGTATATGCTGTGTTAGAGTCCATGGCAAAGATTGTGGCAGCAGGCGGAGATTACAAGAAGATTCGTTTTACCTTCCAGGAGTATTTCAGACGTATGACAGAAGATCCGGAGCGTTGGAGCCAGCCATTTGCAGCATTGCTTGGAGCATATGATGCCCAAATGGGCTTTGGTCTTCCAAGTATTGGAGGAAAAGACAGTATGTCAGGAACCTTTAACGACATAGATGTACCACCGACACTTGTGTCATTTGCAGTGGATTTGGGAAAATATCAGGACATGATCACTCCTGAATTAAAGCAAGTGGGTAATAAGCTTGTAAAACTGGAAATACCCAGAAATGAATATGATTTGCCCAGGTATGACAGGGCAATGGAGATATTTGAAGCAGTTCATACATTGATTAAAAATAAGACAATCGTGTCAGCTTATGCCTTGGATGCCAAAGGCATTGCGGCAGCGGTAAGTAAGATGGCATTTGGGAACAAGCTGGGATTTGCGGCAGAAACCAGCCTTCCATTGGCAGCATTTTTCCAAAATGAACTTGGAAATCTATTAGTGGAAATACCGGAAGAAAAACTTTCTGAAATTTATATTCCTTATACAGTAGCAGGTCAGGTCATTGAAAGCGGATTTACTTACAAGGATGTGACGATTTCCACAGAGGAAGCGCTTTTAGCATGGAGCGGGAAGCTGGAAAAGGTGTTCCCTACAAAAGCAGTAAAAGATGTGACTCCTATTGAAACAAAGCTTTATGACACAAAGGATGTTTATATCTGCAAAAATAAAGTAAAGCCTACGGTATTTATTCCGGTATTTCCTGGAACAAACTGTGAATATGACAGCACAAGGGCATTTGAAAGAGCCGGTGCCAATGTAATCACAAAGGTATTTAAGAATCTGACTGCAGAAGATATTAGAAGCAGTGTGGAAGAATTTGAAAAAGCCATTTCAAAGGCACAGATTATTATGTTCCCGGGCGGCTTTTCAGCAGGAGATGAGCCGGATGGAAGCGCCAAGTTCTTTGCAACGGCTTTCCAGAATGAAAAAATGAAGGAAGCGGTCATGAAGCTTTTACAGGAAAGAGACGGACTGGCACTGGGAATCTGTAACGGCTTCCAGGCATTGATTAAGCTGGGACTGGTGCCATATGGCGAGATTACAGGCCAGAATGAGGATTCCCCCACCCTTACCTTTAATACTATAAACCGCCATATTTCCAAAATGGTATATACAAAGGTAGTAACCAATAAGTCTCCATGGCTTTTAGGCGCAGAGCTTGGAAAAACATATGTAACACCTGCTTCCCACGGAGAAGGCCGGTTTGTAGCAAGCAGGGAATGGATTGATAAATTGTTTGCAAACGGTCAGGTGGCAACACAATATGCTGACTTTAATGGAAATGTTTCCATGGATGAAGAGTGGAATGTAAACGGTTCCTATGCGGCTATTGAAGGAATTACTTCCGCAGATGGAAGATGCCTTGGAAAAATGGCCCATGTGGAAAGAAGAGATACAGCAGTTGCCATGAATATTTATGGTGAGCAGGATATGAAGATTTTTGAATCCGGAGTGGAGTATTTTAAATAAGAAGAGTGCAGGTATTCCGAGGTACACTCGTTTATCCTCCAAAGGCAAAACGGAGTAGTCCCCAAAAATAGAATATGAAGCAAATAACGACCTTGAAATGGGAGTAAAATCCCGTTTTGAGGTCATTTTTATTTCAAGGGTTAGGAGAGAGAGCTTTGAAAACAGAGGGATTGAAGGATTCAGAGGGTAAATGGAGAGCTTATGCTGATTTGCTGAATGGTTCTGCTGACATTAAAAGCTTTCGGGCTGGAGTTTCTATATATTTTAGCTAAATGTATTGCTGAAATCGTACAATTTGGATATAATAATAGTACAGGGAAAGGAGTGGTTTTATGTCAGTTACAGCAACAGAACTGAAAAACAATCTTGGAAAGTATCTGGCATTGTCTGCAACAGAGGATGTTTTCATCACAAAGAATGGAAAAGTAGTGGCAAAGCTGACAAATCCATATCAGGACAGGGTGAAGACCGCAAAATCCTTATTTGGGATTCTTCCCATAGATGCAGATATGGATGAAGCAAAAAGAGAGAGGCTTGGTACAACATAAATGAAAGCTCTGATTGATACGAATGTGATTGTTGATGCACTGACATCCAGAGAACCATGGAAGGAGAGTGCGGAAAAAATATTCCTTATGGCGGCAAACTGTGTTGTGGATATGTATATCACAGCAAGTTCAGCCACAGATATTTACTATCTTGTGCGAAAGTACCTGCATAGTACAGAACAGGCAAAACAGGTAATGGGAAAACTGTACTCCCTTATGGGGATATTGGCAGTGACAAGCGATGAATGTGTGGATGCCCTTGCTTCGGCGGTCAATGACTATGAGGATGCAGTTATTGAGAGGACAGCAGTAAAAGCAGGTATAGACTATATTATTACCAGAAATGTGAAAGACTATCAGGAGGGAAGGGTAAAAGCAATACTTCCTGATGATTTTATTACTTTAATGGAAGAGGAAGAATAAGAGTAAGGAATAAGATGCCTGTAGTGCATGAATCCCTCATTTCTGGGGGATTTTGACATTTATATAGCAGATAAATGCCTGTCTGTATACCGAAATCCCATTGACAAATCGAAAAAATTTCTGTATTCTATTCCTACAGTCAAATATCAAAAATCTGGCGTATCGCCATTATTTCAATGAAGAGAAAAAATAAAAAAGTGAGGTGAAGGAAAAAAGCAATATAGATTGCACATAACAAACGAAATAAAATAAAAAAATAAACGATTTTATTGCAAAACGAATCTATGGGGTGTATAATATAGAAAAAGTATCAATGGTAAAGCGATTATATCTTTTTCATCAGTTCCTTTGCTTTTGCAATAAAAGCATGAAATGGGCAAAGGAGAAGATGGTTGAGGAAAGACATTATTACAACAGAATATTTTCAGGATAACGAAAGGTTTGCAGATTTCTTTAATGGATATGTTTTCCGAGGGAAAAAGATTATTCAGCCTGAGCATTTAACGGAACAGGAAATCCGGGGAGTTATGGGAAGAGAAGGGACAAATGGAAGGAGCGGCAGGAAGTATCTGTATCGTGATATCCTGAAAAAAAGCTGTCAGGGAATGCATTACCTGTTATTAGGAATCGAAAATCAGTCGGATATTCATTATGCCATGCCAATACGAAATATGATTTATGATGCCATTGCATACGATGAACAGCTGACCAGTATAAGAAAAAAGCATAAGCAGGTTCAGGATTTGAAAGGGGCAGAGAAACTATCCGGATTTAGCAGGAATGACCGTCTGGCGCCGGTGATAACGGCTGTTATATATTATGGAAAGCAGCCATGGGACGGTCCAAAGGACTTGTTTGGTATGCTTCAGATGTCGGCTATACCAAAAGAAGCATTGAAATATATCAATAATTATAAAATTACTATTTTTGAAGCAAGACGTGATAAGGTGGATTGCTTTCATACAGAAATCAGGCAATGCTTTCAATTTTTACAATATGAATCTGACAGGAAGGTATTGAGGCAGCTTGTTGAAAGGGACGAAGCTTATCAAAAACTAAGCGGGGATACCCTTGAGATGTTAAGTATTTTATCAGGAGAAAGTAAGCTGATGATAAATAAGGAGCAATATGGCTCTGAAAGGGAAGGAGGCTACAATATGTGTAAAGCTTTTGAGGACGAGAGGTTAGAAGGGAAAAGGGAGGGCAGACGAGAAGGAAAAAAAGAAGGCATTAAGATTGGAGAAAACAGGGCGATTAAGAAAATGGCTCATGGCATGAGAAGCCTTGGAGTATCCATAGATATCATTCTTCAGGCGATTATGGAAAGTTATCATTTATCCAGAACGGAGGCGGAAAGATATTTAAATTGAATTTAAACACATCATTTAGAAAAAGGAGAAGGTATTTTCTAATCGGAAAAACACCTTCTCCTTTTTTTGACATATATTGACATATAGGGAGGAAGAGTATGAAAGAGAAAAAGGTATTTGTAGTAGGTGGGGACAATAGACAATATTATCTGGCTATGGAATTGCGGGAAAAAGGATTTAAAATCATGTGTTATGGAATGAGAAAGCTGGAAGAAAAGGATTTCGTAAAAACCCCGGAAACACTGGAATTGGGCATGGTTGACAGTGATGTCATACTACTGCCTGTGCCAGTTTTGCAAGATAACTTGCAAGTAAAATCCAAAGAAAAAAACATCTTTTTAAAGGAGCTGGAAGCTCATATAAAAAAGGGACAAATGATATTTGGAGGAAAGCTGCCGGAAAGTCTGAAAAATGTATGCCAGGAAAAAAAGGCCCAGTGGGTGGATTACATGGAGCTTGAGCAGGTTGCATTAAAGAATGCAGTGCCTACAGCAGAAGGAGCTATTTTAGAAGCTATGAAGCTAAGCAACATGACCATACAGAAAAGCCGCTGTCTCATTATAGGCTTTGGAAGATGTGGAGAAGCTCTGGCGGAAAAGCTGGCAGCATTGGAAGCAGAGGTTACGATTATGGCAAGAAGTGAAGCTGCCAGAAATAAAGGAGCATTTTACGGTTATCAGACAAGAGATATGTTCGGAAAGGAATCAGAAGAGGAAGCGTCTTATAGAAAAGCAAAAAAGATGGATTATCAATTTATTTTCAATACAGTGCCGGCAATGGTTATGGATAAAAGTGTTTTGAAAGATATGCTGGAAGGAAAGGAAAAGGAAGAATATCCCATCATTATCGACATTTCATCCGCACCGGGAGGAGTGGACTTTGCGTTTTGTAGGGAAATGTCCGTAGAAGCAGGGCTTTATCTGGGAATTCCGGGAAAATACGCACCAAAAACAGCGGGCGTTATTTTATCCGAAGCAGTATTGCAACAATTATAAAGTTATAAAAGAAGGTATCAAAGCAGGAGGTTATTATGAAAGAGTTAAAAGAGCTGACAGTAGGATTGGCGATTACAGGTTCCTTTTGTACATTTGATAAAATAAAGAAAGCTGCAAAAGAATTAAAAGAGGCCGGAATGGAGATACAGCCGATTTTTTCCAATCAGACAGCCACTTGTGACTGCAGATTTGGAAAAGCAGAGGAATTTGTGAAAGAAATAGAGGATATTGCTGGAAAAAAAGGAATTTATTCTATTTGTGAAGCGGAGCCAATTGGTCCAAAAGGATATCTGGATGTGCTTGTAATAGCGCCCTGTACCGGAAATACTATGGCAAAGCTTTGTAACGGCATTACGGATTCTCCGGTGCTTATGGCAGCAAAGGCTCATCTTAGGAATGAAAAGCCTTTGGTCATTTCCATTTCTACAAACGATGCCCTTGGTATGAATTTTAAGAACTTAGGGCAGCTTATGAACATGAAAAATATTTATTTTGTTCCTTTCGGACAGGATAATTATGAGAAAAAACCGGCTTCCATGATTGCCCATACCGAATTGATTATAGATACCATACAGGCTGCATTGCAGGGAAAGCAGATACAGCCTGTGATACAAGGGTATGAATAACAAGTTTTGGCAAGCGTTATAAGCGGATTGCAACCCGATATTTTTTCAGCCAGAAGTCTATCTGCAAAAGATAGGCTATCATCTGGGGACCTGCCATAAGCTGACCGTACCAGGGAGAGCCGTAGTCCTTTGGATTTTTTAAGAAGGTTCGGACGCTTTCTTCATCCAAAAAGTGGAGAAGGGGACTGTTTCCATCTAAAACGGCGGTCAGGCGGCTTACGAGCAATTGCTCATAGGCAGGATTGTAAGTTTTTGGATAAGGACTTTTTTTGCGGTACAAAATCTCCTGCGGCAGTAAGTGATTACTGGACTGGCGCAGGAGATTTTTTACAAGACCATCCTTTGCCTTCATTTCCCAGGGCACATTAAATACATAAGAAACTAAATCCTTATCCGCAAAAGGAACTCTTGCTTCCAGTCCGGAATGCATGCTTGTTCTGTCCATTCGGTTCAAAAGAGTCTGCATGAAATAACGAATGTTCAAATAGGCTACCTGCCGCCTGTTTGCTTCCGTCTGGGTGTCGGTTGGAAGAATATTGATCTCACGAATGGATTTATAGTAAGCATTCTGCACATAATCGTCCATTTGAACCGCTTCCAATACCTCTCTTTTTAAAAGCGACTGTCTGGGGGCAAGAGAGGGAGTCCAGGGAAAAGTATTGCTTTCTAAAAATTCCGGCTTATGGAACCATGGATAGCCGCCAAATACTTCATCAGCACATTCTCCGGTAAGAACTACCTTATGGCTTTTTGAGACCTGGCTGCAGAAGTAAAGGAGGGAAGAGTCAATATCTGCCATGCAGGGCAGGTCATGGGCGGTTACGGAATCGGATAATAAATCCGCCTGGGTTTGGCTGTCACATTCCAGATAATGATGGATGGAGCCTAAATACTCTACCATTTTATCCACATATGGCCGATCCTCCGAGGGTTGGAAAGCATTTGCCTTAAAATAATCATGGTTATTTATAAAATCAAAGGAAAAGGTATGAAGGGTTTTTCCCTGTTTTTTTAATTCCTTTGCGGCTACACTGGAAACAAGGCTGGAATCGATTCCGCCGGATAAAAACGTACAGATGGGCACGTCGGAAACCAGTTGCCCTCTTATGGCATTTTCCACCAGAGAGCCGGTTTTTTCAAGAGTCTCTTCGTAGCTGTCTGTGTGTGGCCTGCTTTCTAAGCGGAAATAAGTAGTTTCCTCCAGACCGTATTTATTGATTGTAAGATAACAGCCCGGCTTTACCTCTTTCATTCCTAAAAAAATGCCGTTTCCTACAGAACGGGCAGGGCCAAGGCCAAAAATTTCATTGAAACCGTTTTTATCCAGAATAGCCCGGATGCCGGGAAATGCAAAAATAGACTTAAGCTCCGAACCAAAAAGCATGGTGCCATTATGGATAGTATAAAACAGCGGTTTCACGCCGAAAAAGTCCCGGAATAAATAACAGGTTTCATGAGGCTCATCGTAAATGGCAAAAGCGAAAATTCCGTTCAGACGGTTTACGAAAGGCGCTCCATACTCCAAAAATCCGGTTAAGATCACCTCTGTGTCCGAGGTGGTGGAAAAATGGTGCCCTGCTTCTGTCAGTTCTTTTTTTAGCTGTTTGTAATTGTATATTTCACCATTGTATACAATGTGACATCTGCCACCCTCATATTCTTTTGTCATGGGCTGGCTGCCGGTTTCCAGGTCAATAATGGAAAGCCGGCTGTGGGTAAGGCCGCATGTATTGCTTAAAAAAATTCCCTGTCCGTTAGGACCACGATGGGTAATTGCCTGATTCATCTTTTGGAGGATATACTTATAGTCAGCCTCCTTAGATAAAAAAGAAGCCTTTGCATCAAAAAAACCGGAAATACCGCACATAAAAATCTCCTTTGGGTGAATTTGTCTGGTTCTTTTTATTTTATGAGAGATGTGGGGTAAAAATACATAAAGGAGATTTTGGGATTTGCTGTTTCGTCTCAACCGGTACCATTTGATAGAGATTGCCTTCTTCTAAATAGGCAGTATCGGTTAAATGCCCAAATTCCATGAGGCGGATATCCCACTGCCCATGGTTTGCTGCGAAAGCAGACATGCAAAATAAAATAGCAGCGGTAAGCATGACAATAATCAATCGCTTTCTAATAAATATCCTTTTTGATTTTCTGGTTTTAAGATTGTTAACTTCTGATTCTTTGTGAGGAGAAACGGAAATTTCATGATTATGTCCCTGTTTTTGCATGATTAGGTAAAGAATGTGGTTTTTACAATCTTCCTCCAGATTACCTTGAAAATCCAATGCTTCATCCTCGTGGACATATGTAATGAGTTCTGCTAAATTAGTCATGGCTGATTCCCCTTTCTAAGAAGTATGATGTGTTTCTATATACCTATACGGGGAATGATGGGAAATCACTTAAAATATATTTCATAATTTGTATTTTTTTGTTTTCCTATCCGATGATTGTTACTATAGAACAATAGGGATAAAATGCAATGGCTTTAATAAATAATATTATACTACGTAATTTATCATAGATAAGACGGTTGCTGGAATAAGCAGCAAATAACAGCAAGAACAAATGTTTGCCAATTGAATGAAAACATGGTACAATAATTCAAGCAAAACATAAGGCGGTGGTTACCATAGAGCAATTATCCATTTTTGACAATCGGGAAACAGCAAATCCGTTAGCCAGTAGAATGCGGCCGGAAACCCTTGAGGAGTTTGCAGGACAGAAGCACCTGCTGGGGGAAGGAAAGCTTTTAAGACAGTTGATTGAACAGGACAGGATTTCCTCTATGATCTTTTGGGGACCTCCTGGGGTGGGAAAGACCACTCTTGCCAGTATCATTGCAAAGAAAACCAATGCGGTATTTGTTGATTTCAGTGCGGTAACAAGCGGAATTAAGGAAATTAAGGATGTTATGAAAGGGGCAGAGGAAAACAGGAGGATGGGAATGAAGACGGTGGTTTTCGTAGATGAAATCCATCGTTTTAACAAAGCCCAGCAGGATGCTTTCCTGCCTTATGTGGAAAAGGGCAGCATTACATTGATAGGCGCCACTACGGAAAACCCGTCCTTTGAAATCAATGGAGCTTTATTGTCCAGATGCAAGGTGTTCGTATTGCAGCCTCTTTCTAAAGAGGATTTGGAGGAGCTTTTAGAGCGTGCCTTTAAGAGCCAAAAGGGATACGGATATATTCAGGTGGATATTTTGCCGGAAATGCTTTCCGCCATTGCCCAGTTTGCAAACGGAGATGCCAGGACGGCGCTGAATACTCTGGAAATGGCTGTGCTTAATGGAGAATTGACTGCTGAAAAAACAATTGTGACAAAAGAAATTTTAGAGCAATGCATCAGCAAAAAATCATTGCTTTATGACAAGAATGGAGAAGAGCATTATAATCTCATTTCGGCTCTTCATAAGTCCATGCGAAACAGTGACCCGGATGCGGCATTGTATTGGCTGGCAAGAATGCTGGAGGCAGGGGAGAATCCTCTGTATGTAGCAAGGCGGCTCGTGCGGTTTGCCAGTGAAGATGTGGGAATGGCGGATAGCAATGCCTTATTGGTGGCAGTGGCGGCTTATCAGGCAAGTCATTTTATCGGAATGCCGGAGTGCAATGTGAATCTTTCCCATGCGGTAGTCTACCTTTCCATGGCTCCTAAGTCAAATGCTTTGTATACGGCCTATGAACAGGTAAAGGAGGATGCTGTTGGGAGAATAGCGGAGCCGGTGCCGCTGCAGCTTAGGAATGCGCCTACAAAGCTGATGGAAGAGCTTCATTATGGAAAAGGCTATGAATATGCACATAATGCGGAAGAAAAGCTGACGGCTATGGAATGCATGCCGGAGTCCTTAAAAGGCAGAAAATATTACAGACCAACGGTCCAGGGAGCGGAAAAGCAGGTAAAAGAAAAGCTTGAGCAAATAGAAGCATGGAAAGAAAATCACAGATAAGATAAATGATACAAAGGGAGAACAAAATGGAAGCACAGGGCAAGGGAAAAAGACTGGTAAAATATGTAGAAGATTATGTGGTATTTGATCTGGAAACAACAGGAACCAATATCATAAGTGATGGGATTATCGAGATTTCTGCAGTAAAAGTAAGAAAAAGAAGCATAACCGATACCTTTTCCACGCTGGTAAATCCCGGGCGGAGCATTCCTTATTATGCTACTGAGGTAAACGGAATTACGGATGAAATGGTTGCAGATGCACCGGATATCAGGGAAGCGCTGGAAGACTTTTTAAAGTTTATCGGGGAGGATGTACTGGTAGGACATAACATACAGTCCTTTGATTTGAAATTTATTTACAGGGAAGCCATGGGATTATTTGGCATGGAAATTATAAATGATTATATTGACACCCTGTATATGTCCAGAAGCTGTCTGCCACAATTGAAGCACCACAAGCTGGTGGACCTTGCGGATTATTTTCAAATCAGCCGGGAAGGAGCACACCGGGCATTGAATGACTGCATGATGAATCAAAAATGCTTTGAAGCACTGGCAGAAATCCAGAAAAACATAAAAATCCAAATCTGCCCCAAGTGCAGCGGAGAACTAAAGCGAAGAAACGGAAAGTTTGGAGAATTTTTAGGCTGTAGCAATTTCCCGGAGTGCAGATATACCAGTCCTTTAAAATAGGTTGGGAGTTTCATAATTTGGGTTTGTGGGGATTATACTATAAAGGGAGAGGATGAAGTGGTGGTGCGTTAGTACCGCTGCGTCTTTGCAGAGCGAAAGCGTGCCCACAAGACTACTATATGCCATGCCAGTTCCCACGTCCTCTTATCCCAATCCCCCAACCCTTGCCAATGTTCTTCCAATTTATTGATGCAAAGGAAGGAAAGGTATGGTACAATGGGAAAAATTGGCAAAAAAAGTATAGCAGCGGTATATCGCTGCTGCAATAGAAAAGGAAAGGTAAGGTAAATACATGTTAAAAAAATATATCTTGGTATTTTTTATTTCCATGGTACCGTTGATTGAACTCCGCGGGGCGATTCCTTATGCCGTTTTATTTAATCTGCCGCTATTGCCATCTTATATTGTGGCGATTATCGGCAATATGCTTCCAGTGCCGATTATTTTTTTGTTTGCAAGAAAGGTATTGGAATGGGGAGCGGATAAGCCTATTATCGGAAAGTTTTTTACTTTTTGCCTGAAAAAGGGAAAAAAAGGCGGCGAAAAATTAAAGGCAAAGGCAGGCCGTGGGCTTTTCTTTGCGCTGCTTTTGTTTGTGGGAATTCCGGTTCCTGGTACAGGCGCATGGACGGGCACATTGGCGGCAAGCCTTTTGGATATGGACTTTAAGTCCAGCATTTTAGCGGTTATGTGTGGCGTGGTGCTGGCGGGCATCATTATGGGATTGGCAAGCTCAGGGTTGTTTGGTGCATTGAGTCTTGCTTTTTGATATCAAAGTTTGCTTCTGATAAGAAAATCAAACAGTAATTTCAATCTGGTTGCCTTCTTCATCCAGAATGCAGCTTTCATAATAGCCGTCTCCCGTAGTTCTGGGACCGCTTATGACAGGGTAGCCGTCTGCTTTTAATCTGGCAGTGAGATGGTCTACCTGCTCTTTGCTTCCCACACTAAAAGCTAAGTGAATATAACCCCAGCTTACAGGTGATTTTTTATGCTTGTCAAGCTGGGGTTTTGTCATGATTTCCAAACGTGTGTCCCCTTGAAAGGTTAGAAAGTAGCTTTCAAAGCCTGTGGTTTGATTGTGGTATTTCTCATTGGAGACAGCATGAAAGTATGTTTCAAAAAATGTTCTTGCTCTTTCTAAGTCTTCTACATATAAAGCGGTATGGTTGATTTTCATAGGGATTCTCCTTCTTAGTTGTTATTCATTTTCCAGTTCCTTTTTGTTTTCCAAGTAGGAAAGAAAGGCTTCACAGCCTTCCACAATATCCGTATAAGTCAAATCAAAATTTCCCGTATACCAGGGATCTGCAATATCTCGTGGATGATTGGAGAAATCTAAAAGGCAGTACATCTTTTTATCCGGGTCGCCGCCAGTGATACGGCGCATGTTGGTAAGGTTTCTTTCTTCCATTCCGATCAGATAGTCATAGTCCTTATAATCTGATTTTTTTAGCTGTATAGCATATTTTCCAGCAGTGGAGATGCCATATTCTTTCAGCTTATTTCTGGTGCCGGGATGTACGGGATTGCCGGTTTCTTCTGTGCTGGTGGCAGCAGAAGCAATGTGAAACTGGTGTTGTAAGCCTTTTTTTTCTATCATGTCTTTCATAACGAACTCTGCCATGGGGGAACGGCAGATGTTGCCGTGGCAGATAAAAAGCACACGCGTTTTCATAATTTTTCCTCCTGTAAAGCCTTATTTTGCCGTAATTCGCCGTATTTTGCGCATTTCATTTTCGTGTAAGGTATTGTAACAATGTCACATGACATTGAATTTAAGTACATATCTTGGCAAATCGAGGCAAAATACGGCAAATCATTACACTCATTCGTAGTTAAAACAAGGTGTGTTACTACTCGTATTTTGAGGGGTTCATTTGAACACCCCTGAACCTGTTGAGGGTTCATTTCATAATATTCAATTATCACACTCATCGCATATTCAAAATATTTCAATATGCCATATAAATATAAGAATGCGTCATCAAACAAATTTACTATACTTATAAGTTTCTCTCTATTTCTACTTATCATTAAACTTCTTAGCATCTAATACAATCATTTCTTGTTCAATAAAATGCAAAACTGCACCTAATACTTTTTCCATAAATATTATATCATCTGCTGTATTATTATTTTTCCAATGAGTTTCATTGTTACCAATAATTCTACAGCTAGTACATAATTCAACAATCTTTGTATTTTCAATATAATCTCTAATACAATTAGCTAATGATTTCTTTACAATCTCATCCTCTTTTTTAGGATTCAAAAACAAAGCATAATCTTTTACCAAACACTCAAATGCTTTACGCAATGCCATACCATATATATCCTTTAACCCATAAGCACTAGCCGAACAAGCTTGGATATATAAATTCTCAAAATCAGATGACACTTTTTTAATTTCATCCGATATTTCCTTGTGTTGAACGATAATAGGATATACTGTGTGTCCCTTTTCAATGTAACTTTCCTTACTTCTTCGCATCACGTGTTCGGTAACAAACAATTTATGGCAATGTCCACACAGATGAATACATGCCACTTTACATTCTTGTTGGTTATCACTTGAAATATCATGGAACTTATGGGTGTAGTCTCTTCCCATATCTATTCCATATCCACAAACTGGACAAATATCATCAAAAACCAATTCAAATGGTACTCGTTCATTATCATACATATCAAAAATATTGAAACGATTTCTATTAAAATCTAATGCTTGAACATCGCTAAATACTTCCTTCATACACTCTTCTCCTTATAAGCCAACTCAAAACACCTGCTACCATAGATATATCTATAATTTTTTTCTGCATATTGGACATTGATTTCCACGAATTTTCGTTCGTTCTTTTACAACTGCTTCCCATTTATGTCCTTTACTACATTTCCAATGAATACGTTTATGGCTTCCCCAAGTAACCATATCTGGAGCTAATTCTTCATTCTGCTGTTCGTCCCATTCATCCAATATATACTCTCGGTCATTTTGTTTACACCATGTTTCTAAGTCATTTACACCCTTTATTGCTCTTTTATTTGTGCCAGAGCAAAATGGACATCCATGATTATATGTCCTACTTTTAATCTGAGCTTCCCATTCGTGTCCTTTAGAACACTTCCACCATACCTTAGCATGACTACCATATGTAACAGATTGTGGTGTTATATCTTTATTCTTTTCATAATTCCATTCCTCGCACAAACTAGAATTATTCTCAGAACACCATTCAGCTAATGACACTTTATTTCGTCTTACATTATTTCCATTATTACATACTGGACAGCCTGTTCCATTTACACGATTATATACTGTTGCTTCCCATTCATGACCTTTACTGCATTTCCAATGCATTTTTTCTTTATATGTTCTAGGAATCTCATATGGTTTTACAACATTTTTTTCATAATCCCACTCAACCAATAAAACACTATTATTATCTCTACACCATGATTCAAAATCATTCTCTCCAGCTATTACTCTTTGTCCTGCACAATACGGACACCCCAGCTTGTGTTCTCCTCTTGTATTAATTGAAGCTAACCATGAATGACCTTTACTACATTTCCACCATACTTTTTTATTGTTTCTAGCCGAAAATACATCTGGTGTAATCCCTTCATTCTTTTCAACATCCCATTCTTCAATTAGTTCTGGAAAAACACTCGCAACACTATTTTCCTTAAGGACATTCATATAATGCGCTCTAATCTGTAATTCATCCACTTTCATATCTATAATCGGAATGCCATTATGATTAGTAATAGTATTAATAACCTTATATAATTCATTTAAGGCCCATTCGAACTCTGTTGTGACGTATTTTCCATTTATTGTCACAAATTCTATAACATATTGTCCATTCTCTTTATTGATTGACGTATTATCTTTTGTTTCTCTTAATCTAATTAGTGTTATCCCCTCAGATACAAGCTTCTTGGTTTTTTCTAAATCATGCTTAATTTTAGCCTTACCAGAATGCCACATTAAGCCATCATATTCTATAGCAATGTTGAACTTAGGGATAAATATATCTACCTCTCGCCCCTTTATTCTATATCTTTGTAATATGTCATACTCTTTTCTTAAATAGAATGCTACCGCCTGTTCTGGAAATGACGTCTGAGTTCTAGCACAAATAGGACAATTAGTTTTTGAACCTTCCGTTCTATTATGTACTTGTGTTTTCCATTCATGATTCTTGTTACATTTCCACCATACATATTTTCCACTTCCAAACGTAACTTCTGTAGGAGAAATATCATTCTTTTCGTAATCCCATTCTGTCAAAAGATTTTCTCTTTGATTAGATATACACCATGACACTAAATCATTAAACCCCACAAGAATTCTTTTAGGTGGATTACTGCAATAAGGACATCCAGCAGGCTTAACTAATTGAGTTTTTCCTTGTCTAACAGTAATTCTACTCGAAATAACAGCATCCCACTCATGACCACATGCACCAATCCACCAATATTTCTTTCCAGCTCCACCTTGAAGAATCTCACTCGGTTTTAACCCGTTATTCTTTTTGTAATTCCATTCTTCCAACAAGTCTTCTCTACTGTTATTCTTACACCATGTTTCAAAATCGTTATATCCGATTAACAATTTACTTCCAGAACAGTATGGACAACCTCTATTAATTACTGTCCTATTTCCTATAGCAGCTTCATACTTATGCCCTTTATTACATATCCAACCAACTTTAATGTTCGAATTAGGCATGACAAGATTAGGCATAGAAACATCTGCTCCTAATTTATTTTTCAACCCCTTGTTCGAAATATAATCCCACTCTTCTAATAAGTCTTCTCTATAATTATTTTTACACCATGTCTCTAAATCATTTACTCCAACAACTAGCTTTGCCAAATTCTCTTCACCTTCTTATTTTTCCCAATTACATTGTGGCTTATCATTCATTGCTTTATTTCTGTTTTTCTGTTTTCCTTTTAATCAATCGATTACTCTAAATATTTTAATGATCCGCCTAACTTTTTGAATATATCTCCAAACATTTTAACGATTTCCAGAAATCCCATAAAATAAAGCTTTTTTCTCTAATCATTAATTTTTTAGTTTCTGCCTTTTAATGGTTTTTAAACTATTTAACGATACCCATTTTGCACTTATGACGCCACTAATAACACATTTATCCATTTTCATTCCTTCATTCGTAGTCAAACAGTAGTCAGAGTATTATTCGTCTGCCACGATATGCCAAATTTTGCTGCGATTCAGGCAAATAAAGGGTTTGCGAAGGTAGTCGTTGCCGTGGCAGATAAACAGTATCTTAATCATAATAAATTTTCCTCCTGAAATTATCTGATTTGCCGTGGATGATATTAAAAGAATAGTAAGAACTGGAGCTTTTCCACCTTCTATTTTCCGGGCAGTTCTTTAATCAACGGCTGTAAAGTTTTTATCATTTCTTTTACCCGATTGCTGTCAGAATACAACTTTAGCAATTCATTATTAACCTGCTGCCTGGTTGTAGCGCCTGAAATAATTTTAATGATTTTTTCTTTCTTATCAACATATATTTTCTTCTTAAAATGCTGACCAAAAAAAGAACGCACCTGTGATTCACGTTTGGCAACCTTGCTTTTGGAAGATACAAATCCCTCAAGAATTGTTTTTACATCTTTGTAGACTTCGGAAGAGTCCTCAAATTCTCTTTTAAGGTCATTATGAATCCCGCTTAACATACGCTCATCATTACAATGTGCAACAACATATTTACATATTCTGTTTGCTGCATTTTTTGTGTAATTTAAATTAATTAGAGCATGCTGCATATATAAATTCAATTCACTTCTATCGTCACCGGAAAACTCATATGCCATACCAGCATTTATTTTACCATTGATAGTTTGTATAGAAGCTGCTGTTGCAGAGACCGTTGTTTTCTTTTGATTTGCTATATTGCCGCTTGGTATTTTCTGCTTTCGAGATATATTCTTAAAGTCCTTTTCCTGCCAAAACTTTATGATATTGTCATAATCTTTGTCCTTGCTGATAATTACATAAGAATATGGTTTTCCTTTATGGATTCCCAGTAAATATCCAAGATATGAAACGAGATGCATATCCAAAGACTGCTTGCGAACAGGGATTTTATGTGTAACAATGTCAATTCCCTTAGTAAAAGCATTATCTAAAATATCTAAGCTGATCTTTGATGCATTTTCTGTATAAAAAATACGAACATGGTCTGTCTTAGTAAGTGTGTCTATATTCTCTAGCCCTTCATTATGCACATTTTCGAAATCTATTAAATAAAATGACTCCATTTTTATATCCCTTTCCAACAAATAAAATATCTTGGCAAATATATACAAAAAACTAATTATATTTAGTATAGCATAATAACGGTTATTTTTCTATTAAAAATTATTGAAGTAGGAATAATATGATTTTTCAAATGGTATGAAATATATCACTCTTACAGCAGAATAAGCCAACTTCACAAGGAGAAAAACTGCAGCATACGCACATGCAAACGCAGGTTACGCAGACATTTCTTGCGGAGTTTTGAAGAAAAAGGTATCATCATTTTCATAGGAGGTGAGGGAGTGAAAGTTCATTATTTGGAAGAGGCTTATTTGGAAGAGGATTATGTAGATGTGCATTATAGCCGGGAGTCCGAAACAATAGAACTGATAAAAGATTTTTTTCTTTCCTTTCAAAGCATTTGCGGGAGAAAAGATGATTGTGTAAAAAAGCTGCATTCGGGAAGTATTTATTATCTGGAAGTAGTAGACCGGAAGCTTTTTGCTTATCAGGAAAAGGAAGTCTGGCAGTTGGATTATAGTCTGAAAGCTTTCCTTGCCCGCTTTGGGGCAGGCGGATTTATTCAGATAGGAAAGTCGGTGGCGGTGAATATTTATAAAGTAAGCCATATTAAGGCAGATTTGAACATGAAGCTTCGCCTGATGCTGGATAATGGCGAAACCTTGATTTTAAACNGAAGCTATAAAAAATCATTTCTGGATGCGCTGCATAGGATACAGGAGGTGTATGATGAAAATAATTAATANGCAGAATTTTTTTCCCGTTGTGTGTGTGGTGTTTACCGTATTGGTGCTGCTAAAAATCTTGTTGGAAGCNATTGTGCAGAANGTTTTCGGAGGATATCAGGAAAATCTTTTGCTCATGTTTTTCCTNTCTTTTCTGACAGTATTTATTCTTTCACAGCATTACCGGCTTCAAAATTTTCCTTTGCTGGTGGTGATTTTGCTGCAGTATTTCCTGTTGATTGGCACTGTTATGNTTTTGNTATGGNTATCATCGTTTTTTGAACCGCTCCATGAGAATGGATATCGGGATATGTTTATATCATTTACCATTCCATATGTGATAGGTGCGGTAGTTTATTATGTTTCCCTGTTTTATGAAATCAGACGTGCCAATCAGGCTTTAAAAAACATACGGAGGTATAAGAGTGAAAATGAAAAATCAGATGAAAACAGATAAATCAAAANCCATAGTCACAGGGTCTGACTTTTTGAGCNTGGGATTATATGCTTTTGCGGGNCTGGGANTGGAAGGGATTTATGCGTATCTTTTGGAACCGCATATTTACGGGGCATCCATGGATAGCTGGTCAGAGCTCCAGNNNATCATACACTGGATTCTTACCTGTGTTACATGGGGGATTTTTNCAATTGTCCTGATTCGGAAGGCGGAAGGAAAATATCAGTTTCCTATATTNAAAAAGGGAAGTNCCATGGCATTGTGGCAGTGGGGATTATGTGGNCTGTTTCTGGTGATGAGTCTNTTCATGAATTATATAGACTGGGGCGGATTTAAGATATATTTGGAGTTTGTAAGGAAAGGTCCNCTGCTTTTTACCTTTCAGTATATTTATTATGCATTTGAGACNATGCTTTTTTTATTGATTATCGTGTTTGGGCAAAAGGCATGTGAGCTATGGTTTCGGAAACANGCCATCCCCTATGGAGGAATTGTTTGNGGNCTGACGTGGGGACTTGNNCATATTTTTACTAAGGATTTNGNNACCGGGCTNCAGNGNCTGGTGCTGGGANTTATGATGGGGAGTGTCTATCTNCTGGTAAACAGAGATTTGAAGAAGGCATACGGAGTGCTGTTTTTCCTTTTTGTGCTTTAATAAANNTTTAATATGACATTACGAGATGATTCNGAGNGATAGGGTTCGATAGGAGCATAGACGTAAAAGAGGGATGAGGNTNCANGCAGTGTTTTTGATGGATNCTCATCCCTCTTTTGNCGCTTTTTTTACATTCCCCATTGACAAAANNAAAAAANAGCATATAATGAANATATGAACAATTNCTCATATATAANNNNATATCATNCAAAGTATAGAAAAAANAAGTAGCAGATATATCCGAAAGAAAANGNAGTNNNCANTATGAGTGAAAAAAAACATCTACCNAGATATGGAATTGGTCCGCTTTATACAGCCNTGGTTNTTGNTTTGACGATTGCCGGAATCCGNCTATCNGNAACAGGNCGCTTTCTTTCNGGGCAAATAAAAGCTTTGCAAATACCTTTTGCAGTNATAGGAATCATTATGATCTTTACCGGNGGAGCATTGTGGTATAGTGCAGTTTTTCANGCCAAAGTAGATTCCTGCATTAAGAGCAACACACTGGCAACCACAGGCNNTTATGCATATGTACGCAATCCNATTTATTCGGCTATTNTGATTGCCTGTACCGGTGCTTTGTTCNTNGCAAATAATCTGTGGCTGNTGATTNTGCCTTTTGTATTCTGGGTGATTCTGACTGTGATGATGATATNCACTGAGGAAAAATGGNTGAAAAGGCTGTATGGCAAAGAATACGAAGAATACTGTAAACGGGTTAACCGCTGTATACCCAAAATTAGAGNAAGNTAAGGAGGAATCCCATGNNAGAAGCAAAGAATGAAAAAAGAAAAAAAGANGCATTAGAAGACCAAAAGGAACTTTGTGAATGCATCCANGTGCATGATGANATTGTAAAAGAAGTNAATCAAAAAATGCCGGATGAAGAAGAATTGTATGATTTGGCNGANTTCTTTAAGGTGTTTGGAGACTCTACCCGGATTAAGATACTGTATGTACTGCTGTGTTCGGAAATGTGTGTATGTGATATTGCCCAGATATTAGGCATGACCCAATCGGCCATTTCCCATCAGCTTAGAATGTTGAGGCAGATGAATCTGGTCCGCACCAGAAGGGAAGGAAAGACAGTTTTTTATTCCTTGTCAGACGGACATATTTCCAATATCTTAAGTCAGGGCATGGAGCATATTGAAGAATGAGGCTATGGCATGCAGCATCAAAGGAAAATTTGCTCATTCTCTTAATTGGCAGTATGTTAGTAGGAGATGAGAAAATATAAAAAATTAAATCAAAGGAGAATTTTATCATGAAAAAAACTTATATTTTAGAAGACTTGGACTGTGCACATTGCGCAGGGAAAATTGAAGAGGCGGTAGCAGCTTTGGAGGCAGTAGAAAAATGCAGCCTGAATTTCCTGACAAAGAAGCTTGTAGTGGAAATGGAAGAGGGCAATGTAAAGGCTGTTACAAAAGAAGTGAAAAAAATCGTAAAGAAAATCGAGCCGGATGTAACGGTAGAAGAAAAATAGTTTACCGGCAGACAGATTGTAGGTGAGGATATGACGAAAAAATTAAAAAAGAGGCTTCGCAATATTATTTTGGGTGCCATTATCTTTCTGTGTGCATTGGTCATACAACATTCAGCATCTGACATAAATGTCAATATTCTATTGGGAATCTTCCTGATTGCTTATTTTATTATAGGCTTTGAAGTAGTAAAGAAAGCAGGAAAGAATATTGTAAATGGAAGGGTCATGGATGAGAATTTTCTCATGATGATTGCCACGGTAGGAGCCTTTATTGTAGGAGACTATGCGGAAGCGGTAGCAGTCATGCTCTTTTATCAGATAGGTGAATGGTTCCAGTCCTATGCGGTCAATAAATCCAGAAAGTCCATTTCCGACCTTATGGACATCCGGCCGGATTATGCAAATGTGCTTAGAGACGGAAAAGAAACCCAGGTTGACCCGGATGAAGTGCAGATTGGTGAGATAATTGTAGTGAAGGCAGGGGAAAAAATCCCACTTGATGGAATTGTCATAAAGGGAAATACAACGGTGGATACCATGGCTTTGACCGGTGAAAGTGTCCCAAGAGATTTGATAGAAGGAGAAGAGGTCATCAGCGGCTGTATCAATCTTACAGGCATGATTGAAGTCCGGGTAACAAAAGAGTTTGGACAGTCTACGGTGGCAAGGATTTTGGATTTGGTGGAAAATGCCGGAAGCAAAAAGGCAGAGGCAGAAAATTTTATTTCCAAATTTGCCAAGTATTACACCCCGACGATTGTTGTGTTAGCGCTTTTGCTTGCATTTTTGCCACCAATCCTGATAGATGGGGATTATTTCAAGTGGATTTACAGGGCATTGTCCTTTTTGGTCATTTCCTGTCCATGCGCATTGGTCATTTCCATTCCTTTAAGCTTCTTTGGTGGTATAGGAGGTGCCAGCAGAGAAGGGATCTTAGTAAAGGGGAGCAATTATCTGGAACTTTTATCTAAGGCGGGCATCGTGGTGATGGACAAAACCGGAACGCTTACGAAAGGAAGCTTTCAGGTAAAGGAAATCCATCCTGCAAAAGAAGCAAGTGTATCAGAAGAGAAGCTGCTAGAGCTGGCGGCCTATAGTGAAAGCTTCTCTAATCATCCCATATCAAAATCGTTAAAGGAAGCTTATTTTCATGGAAAAGAAACAGCATTTGAATTTGATAAGAAACGGATTGGAGAAACGAAGGAAATTCCCGGCTATGGCATAGAAGCTCATATTGACGGAAATGTCATTTATGTGGGAAACAGCAAGCTTATGGAACGGCAGAAAGTCAGCTATGAGCAGATAGAGGCAAACGGTACTGTCATTTATGTGGCAGAAGGAAAGCAGTATCTGGGATATCTGGTAATTGGCGATGAAATAAAAGCTGACAGCAGGCAGGCAGTGGAAAAATTATATAAGGCCGGAATCCGGGAAATCGTAATGCTTACCGGAGACAGGCAGGCAGCAGCCCAGTCGGTGGCAAAAGAGCTTGGCATTAAAAAAGTCTTTTCAGAATTGCTGCCAGGTGATAAAGTAGAAAAAGTAGAGGGATTATTGAAAGAGAAAAGTGAAAAAGAGGCATTGGTTTTTGTTGGTGACGGCATCAATGATGCACCGGTGTTAGCAAGGGCAGATGTGGGAATCGCCATGGGCGGACTTGGACAGGATGCCGCCATTGAAGCCGCAGACATCGTGATCATGACTGATGAGCCAAGCAAAATTGCAAGGGCCATGGAAATCTCCAGAAAGACATTAACCATTGTAAAAGAGAACATTGTCTTTGCCATTGGGATAAAAGTAATCGTGCTGATTCTGGCAGCAGTAGGAATTGCCAGTATGTGGCTGGCTATTTTTGCAGATGTGGGCGTTGCATTTATGGCTATTTTGAATGCAATGCGTACCTTACGTGCCAAGTCTGTAAAAAGCGCATAAGCGGACAGAAGGGCATGGAAGAAAGAGAACATAAACACAGAGAAAAGAGAATGAACCGGGCATGAAACAGGTAAAGCTTACTTTGAATTTATCGGAACAAGAGATAAAGGGAACGTTGGAACGTTACCATTTTTCAAAAGAAGACTTACCTGTTTTATGCTCTTTTTTTCTGGCATTGAAACCGCTAATAGACAGCAAGGCATTTTACGAGATTGTTAGTCCAAAGCAAAAAAGACCGGAGCAGCTTGGATTTGTAGAGGAAAAACATTTTCTGGCAGCAATCGTTACATTAGGGGAGCCCTTGGACCGGTTTCAGGAATTATATCTGGAGGCTCAGGATATATTGTCTGCTTATGTGATTGAATGCTTAAGCCTGGACTTGCTGAATCAGGCTTATGAAAAGCTGGCAGAGCGGATAGAAGCGGAAGAAGGGCTGTATATCAGCAAATATGAATTTTTGGGAGAAAAATATCCTTTGGATAAGACCAAGGATATTTTTGATTATTTTTCCCAGAGCCAGGTAACCTATAATGAAGCATATATGCTTATGCCGCAAAAAAGCGTGGTATTTCTGGGAAAGCTCACAAGAGAGAAAAAGGAAATATGCAGGCACATTTGTGAAAGCTGCCGCAAGGAAAACTGTGCTAACCGGATTGTTGTGAAAAAGCCGGAAGAAATCCATCCCCGCTATTTTTAGAAGCAGCAGATTACATTACAGAAATGAAAAAAATAAGTTCCAAAACCTTCATTTCTTTGCTATAATATACCATTAGAAAGCAATACTATAACCATAAATCACAATATCGCGCAAAAGCTATAAAGGAGGATTATTATGGCAATTTTAGTAACAGGCGGCGCCGGTTTTATCGGAAGCCACACTGTGGTAGAATTACAAAATGCAGGTTATGAGGTAGTGGTTGTTGACAATCTATCAAATTCCAGTGAGAAATCGTTAAAAAGGGTGGAAGAGATTACAGGGAAGCCTGTGAAATTTTATAAAGCAGACATTTTGGACAAGCCGGCCATGGAGACTGTGTTCCAAAAGGAATCCATCGATTCCTGTATTCACTTTGCAGGATTAAAGGCAGTAGGCGAGTCCGTACAAAAGCCCTGGGAGTATTATCATAATAATATTACAGGAACTTTGCTGCTTTTGGATGTAATGAAAAATCATCACGTAAAAAATATTGTTTTTTCTTCCTCGGCTACTGTATATGGAGCGCCGGAAGTGGTTCCGGTTACGGAGGAATGTCCCAAGGGAGAAATCACCAATCCTTACGGACAGACAAAGGCCATGCTGGAGCAGGTGCTTACCGATATTTATAAGGCAGATAATGAATGGAATGTGATCCTGCTTCGTTATTTCAATCCTATCGGAGCGCACAAAAGCGGTAAGATTGGAGAAAATCCAAACGGCATACCCAATAATCTGATGCCTTATATTACTCAGGTGGCGGTAGGAAAGCTGGAAAAGCTGGGAGTATTCGGGAATGATTATGACACACCGGATGGAACCGGGGTAAGAGATTATATTCATGTGGTGGACCTTGCAAAAGGCCATGTAAAAGCTATCGAGAAAGTAAAAGAGAATCCGGGCCTGAAAATCTACAATCTGGGTACCGGAATCGGCTATAGCGTGCTGGATATTGTGAAGAATTTTGAAGAGGCTACCGGAATTGCCATTCCCTATGAAATAAAACCGAGGCGTGCGGGGGATATTGCAACTAATTATGCAGATGCTTCTCTTGCTAAAAAAGAGCTTGGATGGACTGCTGAAAACGGCATTAAGGAAATGTGCCAGGATGCATGGAGATGGCAGAGCCAGAATCCCAATGGATTTGAGGAATAAAAATTAGGAATACTGGATAAAAGAATGCCCTTTTGAACCAGGATAGCAAATGATATGGTTCAAAAGGGTGTTTTTTATGCTTTTACGGATGTCGGATTTTAACAAAATACTGACTTTTAATGGATAAAAGTGAAAGAAATGGAAAATATTGTAAAAAAACAATTGAGGCAGAATGTTAGTTATCCTATAATAGGGGTATAGGGGAAGGAGGATGAAGTATGATATTAAGAATAGCGGTTTGTGATGATGATAAGGCAATGCTTTCCGTTATTTCAAGTCAGCTTGACAGAATTTTTCTGGAAAAGGGGATTCCAGTACATATTGAATTATTTTCAGAGGGAAAGCACTTGTTGGAATGTCACAAAACGACACCTTTTCAGGCGGTTTTTCTTGATATTTCCATGCCGGATATAGATGGATTTCAAGCAGCGGAAGAATTGAAGGAACGCAATAAGGAAATCAGCATTATATTTGTCACATCCAGAGAAGAGCTGGTTTATGAAAGTTTTGACTATCAGCCTTTTCATTTTATAAGAAAAGAGAATGGGGAAAGCCTGGAAGCGCAGCTGGTGCATGTGGTGGAAAAGCTGAAGGAATATAAGAAAAGCTATGGAAAAATCAATATCACATTGCCCTATGGCACTGTGGAAGAGATAGCGGTAAGCGATATTGTAGTAGTACAGAGTGAAAAGAATTATTTGGAATATGAACTGGCTGATGAAGAAACCTTACGGGTAAGAGAAAGTCTGAATGCTGCAGAAGAAAAGTTGAAGGAATATGATTTTATCCGAATCAGCAGCAGGACCCTGGTGAACTTAAGCTATGTGGGCAGAATTCGGGAAAAAGAAGGGGCGGTAATTCTAAAGGACGGATATTCCTATTCCTTAAGCAGGAATTACAAAAAAAGCGTGGTGGCTGCCTATATGAAATATTTAAGGAGCATAAAATGAAGGAATTGATTTGGAATTGTTATGAAAATCTGATAAATATTATTCAGGCATTTATTTTAACAGATTTTATGATTCGCATATATAAAGTGAAATATTGGAAAGAAAAGCCGATTATTACTAAAATAATTGGAACGATCTTGTATGCGGTTATGCTTGTATTGTCAAATAGCATCATTGGTTTTGAGGGAATAGGAGTAATAGTATTTGTTCTCTTACAGTGGCTTTGGGCAGCTGTGATGTTAGAAGGAAAATGGTATGCTATGCTTCCGGTTGTGATGCTGGAAGAGTTGGTTATAATCTTTGTGTCAACAGGTGTTATTTTGACAATTTGCCTATTAACTGGCATTGATGGAGCCACATTGGCATTGGCAATCTGTCCGGAACGGTTTTTGGGGTTGATTTTGACACAAGTTTTGTTGGCAGTTTGTTTAAAGACCCTTGCCAATGTAATAAAAGAGAAGTGGAATCCTTTAAATAGAAGTGAAGGAAAAATATTTGCACTTGTATTTATGATTTCCCTGCTGGCTTTCTTTTGCATAACCCAGACAGTCGTGTCCCAGAAAATGGAGGGAATCAACAAAATCAGGCTGTTGTGTGCCTGCGGCTCATTGATAGTTTTAAATGTAATCTGTTTTCGAATGCTGAACAATCTGGCAAAAAAGAGAAAGATAGAAACGGAAAACCTGCTGTTAAAGGAACAGGCGGCATACCAGAAAAAGTATGCAAAAGTAGTAAAGCAGCAGTATGATGAAATGAAGCAGATGCGTCATGATATGAAACAGCATTATAGTGTATTGGAAAATCTGCTGACACAGGAAAAGTATTCATTGATGGAGGAATATCTGTTAAAATTCATTGAATCCATAGATAAACGGGAAAATCTAATCTACATAAATAATGAATATATCAATGCTATATTAAATCGGAAAATCAGTTATGCCAGGGAACAGAACATAGATGTGAGCCTGACTTCGGTACAGGAATTTTCAGGAGTGGATGAAATGGAACTGTGCAATTTGTTAGGAAATCTCATGGACAATGCAGTGGAAGCCTGTGAGCGTGTAGAGGGCAGGCGGGCGATTGAATTGTCCATGTCTCAGGACAATGAAAAGATTTATGTGGAAATAAAAAATACCATAGAAGAATCCATATTAAAAAAGAACAAAGAGTTGAAAACAAGTAAAGGCGATAAAGGAAGACATGGCTATGGCATGAAGACGATCAGGGAAATTGTAAAAAAATACGAAGGGCATGTAGATGTTTGGGAGGAGTTGGGGAAATTTTGTGTCAGTTTTGTGCTATATTTAGATAAATAATACCAAACTTCCCTAAAAATTACCAAACTTCCCAGAAATCTTGTAAAAACAGAAAAAGTATTATAGGATATATACAGTACTAATTGATGATTCGTCGATTAGTAACTGTTCCAAGGGGCTGAAACACAGAATTTTCGAAAGGTTTAACATTCTTTCATCCGCCATTAACTTCCAGTTTCAGCCCCGATTTTTTTTAGAAAGAGGAAATGGGGCATGATAAAAGAAACCGCCGGATTTCTCTTAAAGTATTTTCATATAGCTGAAAAGGTAGAAAAGGAGCAGTTGGAAATCTGCCAGTATGGTATGGAGATTATATTGGCGACTCTGGTAAACATAGGATCTGTACTTCTGATAGGGTTTTTATGCAATGAATGGATGGCGAGCATTGTATTTCTTACAGGCTTTGTAGCAATTAGGAAGCAGTCAGGGGGCTATCACGCAGGAAGTTACGTTACATGCAATCTTTCTTTGATATTATGTTATAGCGTGCTGTTATTATTATATCATACTACGGTAAAGGACTTTGACTGGATTGGTCTGGCAGTTGTATTTTTAATACATTTCCTGGTATGGTATTTTTTTATGCCTGTGGAAAATGAAAATAAACCGCTGACTTCCCTGCAAAAAAGAAAAGCAAAAAAGTACGGATTTTATTTATCTGCTGCTTATACCATGATGTCAGCATTGTGCATTGGGATGAAATTTCAGGCTGGGCTTATGTTAAGCTATACGGTAATATTGGTGGACATGCTTGCCCTTGTTTCAGTCGTAAAAAGGAGGATTGCTATTTTATGCAGGAAAAAAATCAGATAAGAAAATTCATTGTGGATGTAACAACTAAGGTTGCGGCAGCGAGCGCAGGGGAGGCTTCTGCTTGGTATATGCATCAGCCAAAGGAGCCGGAAGCTTTGAAGAAGTATGTGGAGCAGAATAAGAAGTAGGAACGAATAAGTACGAGTTGGGTGTGAGAGATAAATTCGCATCCTACTGGTGCGGAAAACTCTCGGATACTCATTGATTGTGTGTATCGGAGAGTTTTTTGTTGTAGCTGAAGGAAAGATAGATGATGAGAATTTGAAAGAGTGGTTAAAGAGGCAGGACAGACTCCGGAAGAAAGTTTCTCCTGCCCCTCTTGACAACCAGCAAACACTATAGCATAACTGTGTCATAAGTAGTGGTACGGTTAATACGCATTAAAAGAAAGGAGCTTTTGGCATTGGCAGTGGCTTTCTGTTTGTATCTTTGCGTAATGGAAAAAATGTGGGGCATCCTTGTAAGCATTTGGGAGTATGTGCGTTATCGGTTATGGTAAGGAAGAATGAGAATATTTTACGGTGAAAGAAGGGACAGATATGAGGGAATTTAAGAAATTATGGAAAAAGATAAAAAGTTTTACTTGCCTGTTGTTTTCGTTTTGTCTCTATATGTGTTGATTTATTTTGGAAAAACAGCAGGTCAGGAATATCAGTAATTAAAAACACAGGCAGAAGAACAAACGACGAAATACCATTTAATGGAAAATAAACTAGATGAATATATCGAAAAAGGAATTATTACGAAAAAGAATTTTTATGCAAGGTATCCGGTTTATATGGGAAATTTCCTAAACTAGATCCCATATTTACAGGAATAAGAGATGTTCTATATGAGTTTCCCAGGTATTTTCTGCCTTTAAGTACGGCGCGAAGTATTATTCAGGTGCTCATTGCGGTTTTGTTTATTGTGGCTGCCATTGTCTTTACGGAAAAATGCAAAAGAGAAGACGACGGGATGTTTGCCCATAAGGCAGTTAAGGTATTGTTTCTGATACTTATTTATATTTGGAACTTTCTGTTCATCTTCAATTCCATGGAAAAAATACCTTTGGCAGTCATTGTTTTGATTTCCCTGTCAGGTTCCGGGCTGATTGCCTGCGGCACCGGCTATCTGGTGCGGGACAGGTAAAAGGGGGAAAGGTATGAAAACATTGCGAAGGATAGTCGAAGTAGCGGTTTTGTTTATGTTATTGTGCAGTATCGGTTGCTCACAGAAGGAACCGATAGTTCCGGAAGATAATCCGGAAGGGGGCTATGAGAGCACGGTCCTGGAAATGGATTTAAAGGAAAATGAGCTGATATATGAGCTTCGGAATGAAAAGGGAAAAATAGTAATGGGTACTTTTCTGAGAAATCAGGAGCAGGGTTCTGTTGAAATGCACCTTTATATTATGGAAGAGGAAACGTTAACGGAAGTTCCTTATGAATCTGGCAAGAAACGGTGTCGTCTGTTTGATTTGGATGAGAGCGGGAATATAGTCTTGTTCTTAGAAGAAAACCTTTCGGATGAGACAAAAGGATATACGGTGGAATATATAGATGATCAGGGAAATCAGATAAAAGAAGTAGATATGACGCCCTATTTAAAGGATAAGGTTGTGATAAAATTCTTAACGGATAGGGAAGATAATTTGTATTTTCTACTAGACGATTTGAATATATTGATTTGGGATAAAAAGAGTGAATTAATCGTAAAAATAGATGAAGAACTGCAGGCAATTGATATGGCAAAGGATAAGGAGGGAAGTATTGTTCTGTCTATCCTTGGAGTAGAAGGAGCAAATATAGCAATCATTGATTCAACCAAAAAGAAGATAAGCAAGCGGATTGCCATAAAGGAAGAAGCAGTATTTCGTCTGGCTTCAGGCGGTGTTTATGACTTTTATTGTTATGATTCGGAAGGGATTTATGGGTATAGTCTGGACCAAAAGAAAACATACAAATTACTGGACTGGAACCGGTCTGACTTAAACAGCGAAATTCTGGATAATATTTGCGAGTTAGATAGCGATGCTTTTATTTGTACTACCACAAATACAGGGATGCCTGAAAATATCAATGGTATCCTGCTGCTGTCTAAAAGAACAAAGAAAGATAATAGAATGGAACTCAAAATGGCGGGAGTGAGTATTCCGCAGCTTATCAAGACGGCGGTTACAAAGTTTAATCGTACAAATGAAGAATATCGGATTGAAATAGTGGATTATGAAAGTTATGAGGATGCCCTGCCAAAGATAAATGCAGAAATGATAGGTGGAGAAGGATTTGATTTGCTTTGTCTGAACAATCTTCCTAAAAAACAATATGAGGAAAAAGGTTTGTTAGAAGATTTGTACTTATACATAGATCAGGATAGTGAACTGAAAAGAGAAGATATTCTTCCGGATATATTAAGAACACTGGAAACGGATGGCAGGCTCTATGAAATCACACCGGGCTTTGCTGTTGGGACGGCAGTGGGAAGAACTGCCCTGACAGGAGATGAAATTGGAATCAGCCTGCAGAGGATTGAGGAAGTACTAAGCAACCAGCAGCAAATGAGGGTATTTTTTCAGGAAACAAGAGAAGGGGTAATAAGCCATTTGTGCAGTTACCTATCCCGGGAAGGAGCTGTTTTTAGCAAAGAAATGATAAAGGAATATCTGCTTTTTGCAGCAAGGCTTTCCCAAGATGCAGAAGACAGAAGCCTGGCAGAATCCGTGAAGAATAATCAATTTCTTCTTATGACAGGTACGTGTATGGGATTTGAGGACATACTGACTTATGAGCATATGTTCGGTGAGGATTCTGCCTTTGTAGGCTATCCCCTTCCTGATGGAAGTGGCAATGAACTTCACTGTATGGGAATGAACATAGGAATCTGCAGCGCAGGAAATGAAAAAGAAGGTGCCTGGGAGTTTCTGAAGTTTTTGTTAACAGAGCAGTTTCAATATGATACCGTGTATCCTGATTATTTTCCAGTGCAAAAGGATGCAATGGAGCGGGCGCTAAAAGTGGTGTCGGCATCAGAAGCCTATGTGGATAAGACTGGAAAAGAAATCAGACCTTATCACTGTGACGTGACCTATGAAGATGTAGAGCTTAGCTTAAAACCCATGAGTGAGGAAGAAAAGGAGCAGTTCTGGGAGCTTCTTCATTCTTTGAAATATGAATATACATATGATAAGCAGTTAAGCAGCATCATCAGTGAAGAGGCAAACGCCTATTTTATGAAGCAAAAGTCCTTGGAAGAAGCGGTGGACAGCATGGAAGAAAGAGTGAAATTGTATTTTGAAGAAATGAATTAGTGTAAGCTTATATTTGTAAGGTGTGCCAAAAGACATATGTTTGTTAAAGGGTGTCTGAAAGCATATATGAAAGGTGCTTGATTGGTTGCCTTTACAACTAAAAATTAACGTTTGCAACAAATTGCTTGATTTGGAGAATGGACTATTTTATAATTGAATTGTATAAATGTATAAACTATTGAAAATTACATGCAATTAGAAAGAGAAAGGAGAAAAAGCGATGAAGAAGATAATAAGAACAGTGGCGCTTGTAAGTGCCATGTCAATGTTAGTGGGAGGAACTGTGTTTGCTACTTCCAGTAAGATGGTAACGAAATCTGGAGATTCAACGGTAATAAGTACAGCTGCTATTGCAAGTTGTTCGGGTTCAGTGGGAAGCTATGAGTTTAAACCTAATACAAATGAGAGTTTGAAAGGTGGTATTCGGCAATATAGTCCGGGAGGAGTTTTCAAAGACGTAGTTGGACTAAAAAAATATTCAACTAGAACAACTGGTTCATTTTATCAGGAGGCAAATTATAGCTATAGGGTACATTTAAGTGATGGATATGGCTATGGAGTAGTGACTGTCCAATAATAAAGGAGGTAGGTGCGGTCAAAACTGACCGCACCCTATGAAAAAACATGATAATATATAACTTGAAGCTTTTACGTAAAAATAAAATATTCCTACTCAGCTTTTTTATTTTTTATGCTTTCTTAATAGTAGAGTTTATAAAGGTATTTTATTGGTCTGTAGCAGAAGAGAGTGCAGGCTATCCTATGGATGTGGCATATCGTATGCTGCAGGAAAACGTACGTATGGTGCCTTACTTCATTCCTGTTATTTTATTCATGGCACTGTATGCATTTAATGTAAATAAATTAGAGCATATGGAAGAAATAGTATGCTCTGTGGACAGGAGCAGGGAATTACGGGCAAGGAGATGGGCATTGTTCATCTGGAATCTGGCAATTGCGGGAGCGCTTCTATTTATTAATGCGGCAGCCTTTTTTCAGAGCCATTTTAAAAATGATATGGAATTTCTCAGGCAGATGATTCTGTACGTTTTAGCAAATTATCTGGCTGTAGGAATGGTAATGATATTGGCTGCAGAAGCCGTTTCCCTTGTGTCAAAAGTAAAATATCAGGTGCTTTTGGCAGTTTTTATTACTATTTTGTTTGGGGGGTATTGTAAAGAGGAACTTTATTACCAAGTAGAAAACAAAGAGCTGTTTTATAAGCTTTATGCACTGCTACAGATTATTACTCCCGGAGGTGGAGAATGGGGAATACAGCAGCACATTGGTCTGCCAATACAGATACATCAAGTGGGAACCATCCTGTTTTGGGGGATGTTATTTGGCATGATTGTTGCGATTGTGTTAAAAAGGAAAAAGAAATTCCTGGCAGGAGTGCTGCTTCTGGCAGTTCTTATTTTAATGTTGCCTTATGAAGAATTAGGACAGTCCTATTATGGGGGTGGCGGTACATGGTATCCGGTATACCATTATTATGATTACAATGGTAATGAAGAACGGATAGTGGAGGAAAAGGAAAAACAGCCGGAATTTGCAGTAACGGATTATGAGATGGAATTTCATGTTTTTACCTGTCTGTATGCAGAAGTGACTATGCACATACGGGAAAAGAATTTAGAGCAATACCAATTCACCTTATATCATCCTTATCGGGTAATGGATGTGCGCAGTCAGGATGGAGAAAAGCTTGCATATGAAAGAGACGGAGATTACCTGACAGTCTATCCGTCAGTGGGAAAAACGTTGGAGCAGATAAAGTTATCCTATTATGGAAACGGAAAAGAACTATACAGCCAGATGGAAGGAATCAATCTGATGCCCGGAACCTGCTTTTATCCAATGGCTGGTTTTCAAAAGATATATGGGAAAAGTGAATATGGTTATGGATTCTACCCATCTTACCTGCAGGAGAGAGCGCATTTTCAGGTGAAGGTAATTACACCTCGCAAAGTTTATTCTACCTTAACGGAAAATGGGAAAAACAGCTTTGAAGGGGAAGGTGACACCTTTGGACTTTTTGCCGGATTATTGGAAAAAACTGTAGTCGGTGACACTGTCTTTATCCATCCAAGATTGGAATGGCTGGAACAAGGAGGATTTTCTTCTTATGAAGATGTGGTGGAGTATGCGGGGCTTCTCTACGAGAAATCAGGACAGGAAGCATTTTCCCTAACAGACAAGACGGTAATTGTATTGCCAAGTTCTATTTCCATGCAGTGTCCTGTGGTTCATGATCATTATTTATTGTTTTCTGATAGTGTACGAACATATGAAATGGACTATTTGAAGGAAAAATTGGAGGCAAGATGAAAAAAACATACATAGTAAGGAAAGCAGGCATCTTTCTTGTAGCATTTTTGATTGCCTTGGCAGTATTTTTTGGCATAAAAGCCATATGGGGAGCAGGGCAGCAATCGGCATTCGAAAATCAGGAGGCAGGCATAACCCTGATTGAATCTGAGAATCTGCAGTCAGCCAAGCGGCTATGTATCATAAATGAAAGGGCAGTGGTCTATACATATCCGGTCTATGAACAGTATTTTGGAAGTTTTTGTTATATTGATAAGGAAGGAAATGTGGAAAGCGCTCCTTATAAGCTGGAGAAATTTGAAAAGGTACTGGACTTATGCCATAGTGGGCAGGGCAGGCTTCTTGTGCTGCTTTCCAAGGCAACGGATATTTATATGAAGGAATTTGATTCTTCCGGTAATTGTATTCATACATGGAGTCTCTCGGAAAGTATTGGAGATAAGCAGGTAGAATCCGTGCGCATGGATGAAGCAGGAGATCTTTATGTGCTCCTGAGAGAAGAAGGAGAGAAATGTATTTATGTATATAGCAGTCAGGGAAAGCTGAAAGAGCAGATAAACGGGCTGCTGTCCGTGGGATGTTTAAGGAACATACGAAATGGAAGAATTGCTTATATTTATGTGGAGGAAGATACTGCAGGTACCGGTACGCAACTTGCTGTGCAGACTTTTTTAGAAGCAAAGGCAGATAAGAAATACATTCTTCCCATAAAGGGCATTGGGGACTTCGAGGCGATTCAGGATGGCGCTGCCTATGATTTGTATTATTATGATGCCAATTATCTGCTGTATGGATATGATTTAGAGAAGGAGCAGAGCACAGTGCTTGTAAATCTATATGAGGCAGGGCTTCCTGTAAATGACATGAGCCGATATGGAGTAACGGCGGCTCTGGATATTTTCATGTCAGCGGATACTTATAATAAGGAAGGATTTTATGTTGGAAATGATTTATATTATGTGCAGCCCGGAGCGACGAAAAGCGGGAGAGAGGAACTTCTGCTGGCTGTAGTTTATCCGGATGGGCTCATGATGGAAACAGTAGAGGAGTTTAATGGAAGCAATCAGGAGTATTATATAAAGATTAAGGATTATTCTCAATTTGAAGAGCCCAAAAAGCAAATGGTATTGGATATGATGTCAGGAGAAAATCCGGATATTATTTATCTGGCAGATGTAAATCTGTATCAGCTTCAGAACCGGCAATTATTGGAAGACCTTACTCCTTATCTGGAAAGTAGTGGGTTAAAGAAAAAGCTGGATAGCAATATTATAAACCTGCTTTCTCAGGATGGCAGGCTGTATCAAATCTGTGTAAACTACACAATTGATGGAATCATTACAGCAAAAGGAACTTTGGCAGATGAAAAAATGCTGGTGAATGATATAAAGGAAATAGGGGAAGAAGAGGAAAGATTTATTATAGATATCGGTAAGGAAGAGTTGCTAGAAAAAATCACAGCCAATAATTTCCATAAGCTGGTTGATGATAAGACAAAAAGTTGTCAGTTTGATACAGAGCAGTTTATTTCTATGCTGGAGTGCGCAAATGCCCTATCAGATAAACGATTAGAGCATATGGACAGTTATGTGGTCATGGATTTCGTTTTAGAGGGAATCGAGACGGATAAGGCAATTGGGGCAAGATGGGATAATAGCCCTTATGATATATGCAATTATCAGTTATTTTCAAATCTATATCAAAAGGAAATTACGGTTGTTCCATATCCTGTTGTAGAAGAGAGCGGTGTGGGCTTTTTGGCAGGGCGGAGCTATGGCATCTGCAGCCTGTCAGAGCATAAAGAGGCTGCATGGAGCTTTCTGGAAATGCAGCTGAATAAGGAAAAACAATTGAGGGATGCAGGAGGCGGACAGATTCCGGTAAATTTAGAAGCATTGGAGGAATATATAAAAAGGCAGACTACGGTAGACGGATATATGGATGATATGCAGCGCTTTATAGAACCTATTAATCAGGAAGTGGATTTTTCTGATATGACTATTTCGCTAAAACCGGCATCCATGGAAGACGCTTCTCGTTTTCGGGAATTGATTGCTTCTATAGACCACCAGTCTATCATGGATGAAATGATTTTTGATATCATAAGGGAAGAAGCGGAGGATTACTTTAACGGAGAAAAAAGTCCGAGAGAGGCTGCAACAGCGATTCAGAACAGAGTCAGTATGTATTTGCAGGAGTAAGAGGGAGATAACTGCTTATGTGGATAAAGAGAGGATGTAGGATATACCGCTTAAAACAAAAACAGATGGGAATAATGTATTATCTTCCTATGGTAGCAGTGCTGCTTGTCCTGCCTGCTGTATTTTTGTGCTTTCTTCGTCCTAAAGCAGGAATCTATACGATAGAAACTTATAAAAAGCTGCTTGGGATAACCCAGACGGTTATTCCATTTCTATCCATATTCTGGCTTTTGTTTCAATTGGAGGAATGGCTGGAGGGCAGAAAGCAGGAATTGTATGATTCGGTATATAAAAGACCTATCTTGATGGGGGCATTTTATTCTGTATATTTTAATCTGCTGTTGCTTCCATCCTATTTGCTCTATCACTATTATTTAAAAGGATATTTTTATGAATATTTTCGGATTTTTTGTGTCTGTGTTTTTTTTCAGGGAACGGTATCGTTTCTGTTGTATATGACAAGAAGTAAGATGATAACGGTTCTTGCCGTATTTCTTTATACGGTGTTCAGTGCCGGTATCGGAAAGAGAGGAGGACTTTCTTATGCAGTAGAATTGCCGGTAAACCGTTTCCAAGACTATTTCCATAGCGGAATTTTTCTGATTATTGGGATTGGATTGTTTGGAATGGCGGTTTGGGTAAGTAAGCGGAGATGGGAGTAGAGATTAGTCGGTACGTAGAAGGATGGAATGCATACCTTCACATAACACTTGTAACAAAAAACTTGATTTAGTGTCCGAAATGCTTTATGATTAAATTACATTAATGCATAAAACATTGAATACTGTATGCAGTTGGGAAGAGAAAGGAGAAAACAAAAAATGAAAAAGAAGCTAGTGAAAACAGTAGCAATTGTATGTGCCATGTCAATGTTGATTGGGGGAACAGCACTTGCCTCTACCAGTAAAATGGTAACTAAGAGGGGAGACGGTCCAGAATATTCAGGGATAGTATCAGCAAGCACAAAAGGATTTTCATACACATTACATCCCTATACAAAGAAGACATTAACAGGAACTGTTCAACAAGCAGACAGTGGTGCGTGGAAAGCAGTTTCTACGTCAACTGCTAGTGCAGAAACAACTTATACAAATACGACTGCCGGATATACAACTTATAGACTGGCATTAACGGGCGGAACTGGATATGGAATCATAAAAGTAGAGTAGTGATTTATGGAAGAGGCTGGCTTTACAGCCTCTTCCTGATAAGGAGCAAAATGAAAAATTATTTTCAAAATATAAAATTATTTATAAAAAGCCCACTGATTTTTATAACCTGCCTATTATTGAACAGCATGATATTCACAAAGCTTTTGCAGGTATTCCATTATACTGCTGCAGGAGCTTATACATATCATGATTATTCCGTTTATTTTATTTCATGTTATCTGGCAGTTTATTACTTTATCATACTGCTTATGACCTCCTTTTTGTTTTTCAGGAAGACGCAAAGCGCAAAAATAGGCGAGATTGTGTATGCAATCCATCGGACAAGGCTGGAAAGAAGCCAGTTTGCTGTGCTGCTTACTTTCCATGGATGTTTCAGTCTGGTGATATATGTGGTCAATCTTGCGGCTTTTTGGACAGGAGGCTACAGGGACTATGTTCCTTATCTGGTTCATATATCCATCGGAATAGCTGTAAACTACCTTTTGGATGGTATTCTGGCAATTATGATTGGAAGGTGCCTTACCTATCTTCCGGGACTTACCTATCAGCTTGCAGGAGGATTATTGGTTTCCTGTATGGTAAGCTGTTCGGAGTGGGTATACAGGAAAACTCTTTCCGATATTTTCTATTATCTGTTTGAACCTTTTGCAGTGCTTCCGCAGGGATGTGGATTTGTATTTAATCTTTACCTGGGCAACCCGGTACAACTGCACAGGATGGGACTGATTCTATTCTGGCTAGGGATTTTAATGATTATCTGTGCCTATATGGGTAAGAAAAAGACGATTTTAGGAGCGGCTATTACAATCGTTTCCATATGCATGCTTTTGCTTCCCTATGAAGGATTAATGCCAATAGGTTCTTACCTTGGCCGTCAACAATGGGATAATAGGCATTATGTAAATGAAAAGGCCATGGAGCAGGCGGAGGAAGAGATAGCGGAGTTTCAGGTAACGGAATACGATTTGAATTTTTCGGTCCTGACCTGTTTAAAAGCAAAGGCAGTCCTATCCCTATCGGGAGAGGCGCAGGAGGAGTATTGCTTTACGTTATACCATCCGTACAAAGTCAGAAAGGTTTTGGATCAGGAACAAAAAAAGCTGAAGTTTACCCAGAAGGGGGATTACATTACAGTGCGCAATCCGGATGGAAGCAAGATAACGGAAATGACCTTTTTCTATTCCGGAAACGGAAAGCAGTTTTACAGCCAGAGCCAGGGGATTTATTTAAATTATGGCGTAGCTTTTTATCCCATTGCGGGATTCCATGCACTGTTTAGGGAAGAGCCTGTTGAATTTGCAGGGGAAATGATAAATATCAACTGTATGCCGGATGTCTTTCCGGAGGGAAAGCCGTATTTTAAGGTCAGGATACATACAGGACAGCAGGTATATTCGTCTCTGCCAGAAACGGAAAGAAATTATTTTGAAGGTAGGGCAGAAGGCTTCTGCCTGCTAAGCGGATTCGTAGCAAGCCGGACGGTAGGAGATGTTACTTTTATCTATCCGGTATTGAGAGGCGTTCAGGATACGGACCTGCCTACTTTTGAGGATGCGGTGGACTATGCGGATTTATTGGAGCAGGAATATGGAAACACAGATTTTACCATTCATAATAAAAAAGTACTCATCATGCCGGCAAACGGTTCCCAGAAATGTGAGGTCATAGCAAAGGACGATTATGTAATCTTATATGAATCAATCTGGCAGAGTGATGTGGAACAATTATATGGAGAGAGTAAATAGGAGCAGAGAGCATGAAAATAAAAAGAGGAATCATCATACTATTATCCTGTCTGCTGGCAGGAGGACTCTTTTTTGCAATGACAGCAGTTTATCATAATGTCGTAAAAGAAGAGCCGGCATTATCGGATGCGGCTTTTGTTAAGGAACAGATGACGATAGGGGAAGACAGCAATATTTATGCCATATGCAGGATAGAGAATGGTTTTTTTCTGTATAGGACGGAATTTGGGGCGGCCGGAGGCAGCAGCTTTTACTGGATTGATGATGGGGGTGCTGTTATGGAAATCCCCTATGAAGCTGATAAATTTGAAAAAGTGCTGTGTGTATTTTCGGATTCGGAAGGAAGGCCGGCAATGGCGGTAAAAAGGGCATCACGCTATCAGGTCAAGGTGCTTTCCGAAGATGGAAAGGTGCTTTCTGACATGGATATTACAGAGGCGCTGCATTCTCTGGAAGCATTTGCGGATCGTATAACAGACATACGGATGGATGCAGATGGATTTCTTTATGTGAATACAGGGAATGCGGTTCTTGCCTGTGACGAGGACGGGAATAGAAAAGGAGTAATTTCGGGAAAGGATTTTGGATTTTTAAGAAAGCTTGGAAGTGGCATGGTGGCTTATGTATACAATCACCATGACGGACATGTTTATGTACAGTGCTTAAAGGAGGGAGCCCCAGAAGAAAAATATGAGCTTCCCATTTCCGGGTTTGATGCGGATTGGAAAATCATAGATGGACTGGAATATGATATTTACTATTGTGACACGGCAAATATCATATGGGGATATCATCTTTTAGAAAAGAATATGACCCAGATAGGGAGCCTTGATGAATCCGGTATTGATGCGGAGACTGTGTGCGAAATCTGTCCCGCATTGGATTCTGGTTTTTATGCCAGTCTGTGGGACTACGGGGAATTAGCAAAGCCGGAGCAAAAGCTGTATGCTTTGGGAAGGACGCTAGAGAAGGAAGAAAAAATATCGGTCATTCTGGCTGGAATGAATGTGGATACAAGAATAAGAGGGCTTGCAGCTACATTTAATGAAAACAATGGGGAATATCAGATTATCATTAAGGATTATAATGAGTATGAGGAGCCGGAGAAGCAGTTGGTTTTGGACGTGATGTCAGAACACGCACCGGATATTCTATGTCTGGAAGGAGTAGGGCTCCATTCTCTTATAGCCAAGGGGCTTTTAGAAGATATGTATCCTTATTTGGAATCGGATTATGAACTTTCGGAATTTCATACAAATATTCTGTCATTGTTGGAAACAGATGGAAAACTGTATCAGCTTCCTGCTGGTTATGAGATAGGAGGCTGGATTGGAGATGAGACTTCTGTTTTAGGGGAAGAAAACACAGGCTATGTAGAAGGCTGTACGGAATACGACCTGCTTTTGGAACTGGTGGGGAATCATTTTTCTGATTTTGTAGATTATGAGACAAAGACCTGTCATTTTGCTTCTGGGGAGTTTGAGAAGCTTCTGGTGCTGTCAGAAAAGAGAAAAGACCCGGAACCAGTAAAAGATACAGATCAGATCATAGATGAAATCCGGGGTGGCAAGGTACTGGCAGTGGATATATTGGGAGAAGGGGATGTGCTTGGGCTTTTACAAAAGTACCGGCAGCTCTTTGGCAGGGAAGTGTCCCTTATGCCCTATCCTTCTGGCGGGGCAACCGGTTTTGGCTTTCTGCCAAGACAGAAAATGGCAATTACTTCCATGTCCAGAAAGAAAGATGCTGCTTGGAAATTTTTGAGCATGCTGTATGCTCCGGATTATCAATATCAGGAATCCTTTACGATGATTCCTTTAAGGAAGGACTGCACGGAAGAATATATCAGGATAAATGCTGCCAGAGAAGCTTATGAGAATGCCTGGGGCTACCAGATAGAACCGTTTGATGGGGAAAGTTTGTATGGAGATGTTTCTTTGCAAAGAAAGCCTTCTTCAAAAGAGGATATAGAGCAGTTTCAAAAAGTCATAGAGGAAATCGACCATGAGGTAATATATGATAATCCTATTATGGATATTGTATTGGAGGAAGCAAAAGCCTATTACAATCAAGAAAAAACAAGCAGAGAAGTGGGCGAGAGCATTCAAAACAGAGTAGCAATCTACTTGGAGGAACAGTAAAGACTGCATAAGATAGGAGAGAAAAGATGGGAATTGTGTTAGAAAACGTATGTAAGTCCTTTAAAAAGAAAGAAATACTGCACCACATAACCCTAAAGCTGGATAAGGGGATTTATGGGCTGTTAGGACCAAACGGAGCCGGAAAGACTACACTGATGCGCTGTCTGGTAGGCTTATATGAGGCGGATTCTGGAGAAATCTGCATGGATGAGGAACTGAAAAAAAGGGGAATCGGTTATCTGCCCCAGAGCTTCGGACTTCATGGGAATTTAACCGTATATGAAAACTTAGAGTATCTGGCAGCTTTAAAGAAAGTACCGGATAAAGGGCTTTCGGAACATATTTTAAATTGTATAGAAACAGTAAACCTGACGGAGCAGAAAGATATGAAATGCAAAAAGCTGTCCGGAGGAATGTTAAGAAGGCTTGGAATTGCCCAGACGCTGCTAGGAGATCCGGGAATCATTATATTGGATGAGCCTACCGTGGGGCTGGATCCAGAAGAGCGGCTTAGAATGAAACAACTTATGCGCCAGGTAGGGAAAAAGAGCATGCTTCTGATTTCAACCCATATCGTGGAGGATATGGAAAGCCTTTGTGATGAGGTCATCATAATGAATCAGGGCAGTATTTTGAAACAGGGCAGCCAGCAGGAAATCTTAAGGCATGCAGAGCACAAAGTCTATACCATTCCGGTAAAGGAAGAGGGAGAGATTGACGGAGAATATTCTGTATTAAGGTCCTTCCAGAAAGATGGGCAGGAGTATTACCGACTCGTATGTGAAAAAGAACAGGACAGACAATGGGAAGAGGAAGTGACACTAGAGGATGCATACATATGTTTATTAAAAGGATTCGAAAACAAAATGAAATGATCAGGAAGGAAATGGGGTTCGTCTATGTGGTTCCAATGCTGGTGCTGTTTCTTGTACTTCCAGTCTGGTTCTGTTTCATACTTCGAAATGATTTGTTGGATGCTTCCAGGCAATATGAACAGTTTTTATCAGTTACGGAAGTAATCGTGCCATTCTTTTCCGTATTCTGGATTGTATTTAGCGCATATGACTGGGTAGAATCGGATGGACGTGAGCTATATTATCTGTATGAGAAAAAGCCGGACAGGGTGGCGGGATTTTATGCATTGCTCTTTCACGTGCCTGTATTGTTCACCTATTTGATTTATGGGTGCTTTTTAAAAGGATTTTTTTATGAATATGTGAGGATAAGTGCTATCTGCATATTCTTTCAGGGGATTGTCCTATGGCTTATGTATTTGCTGCGTTCACAGACGATTGCTTATTTTGCCGCCTTTTTGTATATCGGCTATTCCCTTTTTTCTGATATGAACGCAGAACGCACATGTATCTGTTATTTAAGCAATATGCCTAAGGATATGGGAAAGGATTATTTCCGTTCCGGCTGCTTTCTGCTCATTGGTATCGGCTTTTGGATTGGGGGAGCTTTGGTGTGCAGGAGGTTTGGAAAAATATCCAAATAGATTCAGTATAAAAGAACCATCAGAAAGGAACTGACAGTTAATGAAAAAGACAAAAAAATACAGCTTCCTTGCAGTCAGCTTCCTTGGAGTGGCAGTTTTTTACCTGATTCCTTTTGGCTGCATTATCTATTATTCTTTTGTGGATAATCCGGTTCGGGGAAGCTTTGCGGGCATTGAAAACTACATAGCTATCTTACAGAACCAGGCTTTTTTAAAAGCATTGAAAAACACCCTGCTGTTTTCTGCCCTGTCGGTTCCGTCAGCAGTCATCCTGTCTTTGCTCATGGCGCTTTTGCTGGAACAGAATATTCCCGGTAAAAGCTGGTTTCGTACCATCTTTTTAAGCCCGTTAATGGTCCCCAGCGCTTCTGTCATGCTGGTATGGCAGGTCTTGTTTTGTTATAATGGAACGATAAATCGATTTTTAACATGCCTGGGACGGGGAAAAACGGACTTTTTAAAATCAGACTATGGACTTCTCGTTGTGCTTCTTTTGTTCTTATGGAAGAACTTAGGCTATTACATGATTATCTATATGGCTGCCTTAAATGAGATTCCGGCGGAATTGCTGGAAGCCGCCATTATTGATGGCGGCAGTGGGGCTCAAAGCTTCTGGTATATCAAGCTGCCTTATTTGTCACCTTCTATTTTATTTGTGAGTCTGATGGCAATCGTGGGTTCCTTTAAAATATTTAAGGAGGTCTATTTACTGGCGGGAGCCCATCCCAATGACTCCTTATATCTATTGCAGCATTTTATGAACAATACCTTTCTGGCATTTGATTATCAGAAGCTTGCAACAGCCGCAGTTTTTATGTCCATTGGGCTGACGCTTATTATCAGTATTCTGTTCTTCTTGGAAAACAGAGCGGGAAGGGACCTGGAAGGATGATATGGGAAGTAAAATGAAAAAAGGAAAAAGGAAGAAAAAGAACTTCATACAAAAAGCGGCGCTTTTTTTCATAACTGCCATGTTTGCCACATCCTTTGCCATGCCGATTCTTTTGACCATCACAAATTCTTTTATGAAGGAGGAAGAGGTGGTCATCAATTATGGAAACGTATATGGAAGCTATGGGGAGGAAAACGGCTATGTTTCTAAAGAAGTGAATCTGAAGCTCCTGCCGGACATGGTGAGCCTGAAGCAGTATGAGACGGTTTTGCTCTTAAGCCCTGAATATTTACTTAAATTTTGGAATTCCGTGATTCTTGTGGTGCCTGTCGTAGTGCTTCAGATTGGAGTGTCTCTTGGGGCGGCTTACAGCTTTACAAGATTTCGCAGCAAGATTCAGGAAGGGGTGTTTTTTGTATATACCCTGCTTATGATGATGCCCTTTCAGGTCAGTCTGGTGCCTAATTATCTGGTGGCAGGAAAGCTGGGAATCTTAAATACTTATTGGGCTATTATCCTGCCCGGTATTTTTTCCACTTTCAGCGCTTTTTTGCTGACCAAGTTCATGAGGAGGATTCCGGTATCCCTTATGGAAGCGGCAAGACTGGATGGTGCTGGGGAATGGAGCATTTTTACAAAAATCTGTATTCCCTTATGTAAAAGCGCCATTGTATCGGTGGCAATCTTATTGTTTATTGATTATTGGAATATGGTGGAACAGCCCCTTATCATGCTGTCAGAGGAAGAAGCATATCCTTTGTCTGTCTATCTCTCTACGATCAATACGGGAGAAATCACATTGGCATTTGCAGTTGCCGTTATTTATATGGTGCCCACGATATTCGTTATTTTATATGGAGAAGATTATCTGGTAGACGGAATTTCCTGTTATGGAGGAAGCAAATAAGTGACATAAGAAATGGGAGAAAAGGGAAATGGAAGAACAAAATAAAACCAGGAAAAAGCATATACGGAATCTGGCTGTGGTATTTTTTACAGCTCTGCTCATACTGACATTCTGCTCCAATACCATCATGAATCTGGCGCTGCCACAGGTGACCGTAACGAAGCTGAAAAGCGGGACCATTTATAATAAGGTCCGGGGAAACGGAAAGGTAGAGGCAGTACATAATTATGAGGTAAAGCTGGATAGTCAGAAAAAGATTGTCCATATGTATATTTCAGAAGGAGATACGGTTTCTGAAAATCAGCTGCTTTTCTTATGCGAGGATGGAAAAAATGAAGAGCTGGAATCTAAAGAGGAAGCATTGGATAACCTGCAGCTGCAATACCAGAAGTCTCTTCTGGAGATGGGAAATGAATATGGAACCGCCAATCTGACCATCCAGAATGCCAGAGATGAATTGCTGGCTGCCATGGAAAAGAAGAAGCAGGCAGAAGCAGGGCAGGGAGAAATATCTGCCTTAAAACAAAGCATACAGGTGAAATCGGAGGAAGTGGGAAAGCTGAAAGCCAATGTAGAAGAAGCACAAAAGAAACTGGCGGACGGAGGCTCCAAGGAAGACTGCACTGTCATGGAAGCTGAAATTCAGGCAATGGAAAGGGAACTGGAGGGATTGCATACAGCCCTTGGAGATTTACAGGCAGACTTACAGCTTGCAAATGGAAATACGGCAGAAGAAACAAGGCTTGCCAGGGAGATACGGGATAAGGAAAAGGAGATTTCATACAAGGAGGAGGACTTAAATACAAAGAAGGAAGCTATGCAGGCTGCCATAAAAGATAATGCTGATATAGAAAAGCTGGAAAAAGAGGCTGAGGAGGCAAATGCTGCTTACGAAAGCAAGTCTTTGGAAGTGGAAACGGAAAAAGAACGGCTGGCGCTTTTAGAGGCAGACACTATGGGGGTGGAGGATGCAGAGAAGCTTGTAAAGGAAAAGGAGCTTGCATTGAAGGAGCTGTTATTGGCAGCAAGGATACAAAATCTGGATTTTCAGTATCTGGGTGAGCAATTAAGTAAACAGGAGGCAGAAGTTGACCGGCTTAAGGAAAATGAAAATGGGAACGAAGTGCATTCTCCTGTTGCCGGAGTAATCAGTGAAATCCGGTATACGGCAGGAGATACGGTGTCACAGGAAGAAACTGTCGTTACCATCAATATGGTAGATGAAGGCTATACTGTCAGTTTTCCTGTGACCGTGGAGCAGAGCAGATATGTGTCGGTGGGAAATGAAGCCACTGTACTAAACGTCTGGGATGAGAGTGCTGCCGCAGAGCTTATCAATATTAAGGCAAATCCGGAAGACCCCAACAGAAGCAGGATTCTTACTTTCCGGGTACAGGGAGAAGAAATTACCCAGGAACAGTCACTGGCAATTTCCGTGGGCGATATGCAGGAGGATTATGAAGCCATTGTACCCGTCAATGCTGTTTATGAGGATAATCAGGGAAAGTTTGTCTATGTCCTTAGGGTAAAGACTACTCCTCTTGGCAACCGGTATCTGGCAGAGAGAAGGTTGGTAGAGGTATTAGCATCCGATGATACCTATGCAGCGATTTCTTCGGATTTAAGTCCGGATGAGTATGTTATTACAGAATCCATCCAGCCAATTGATGATGGTATGAAAGTGCGATTGGTTGATTAGCAGGAGCTTAAGAGAGGAAAAGCTTATGAAGGATATGCTAAAAAAAGCAGCATATAAATTTAAACAGGCAGGAACGGCAATGTACCTGTCTATTTGCCTTATCCTTCTTTTTTTGATTTCCCTTTTTATTAGCCATAATATAAAAAGTGTAAATAAAAATGAAAATTTAGAAGATACCTTTGGAAGAGAGGGGGAAGCTTATAAAAGACTCAGCGTATTTTTTAGTCCAAAATTGGAAATGGACCGCTCCGATATTATGGAGCTTAGGAATAAGTTGACGGTGCAGCTGGGAAACAGTCCTTCTGTGGAAACAAGTCAACAGAAAACAGTTTTTTTAGATGCTTATGAAGGAGGAGGCACATTGCAGGTAAGCTATCAGAATACCTTTCTTTTGGCGGATGCTGCTTTCGTGGGAGGAAATTATTTTGACTTTCACAGGATGTCTTTTTTAAGAGGAAATAAATTCAGCGAAGAGGATTTGATAAGGGATAAGGCAGTAATCAGTGAATCCCTTTCCTTTGCTCTGTTCGGCTCAAGTGATTCCATAGGAAAAACCATATGGATCAATGAAAGAGGAATTATTGTATGCGGTGTCATAGCGGATAAGAACAGACAGTGGGAAAAATTGATGGGTTCGGATACAAAGAAAATTTATCTGCCCTATGGCAGTATGGAAGAGTTGGGATGTAGTACTGCGTTGATTTCTTATGAAATATTGCTGCCGGAGCCTTTAGAAGGATTTGCCATGAAGACAGTGGAGGAAGCTTTTGGGATCAATCGTTATGAAAGAGAGGCTTCCCTGCGGGAAAAGGAAATCAGCATTGTAGAAGAGACAAACCGTTTTCATATGGAAAGACTGTTTAAAACCGGAATGAATCTGAATAAGCGGACAATGAAGACGGTGTCGATAGTGTTTCCGGATTGGGAAAATGAAAAGGTCATAGTGGAAAATCGATTACTCTTCATTTATGTAATGAGAATGATAATTGGTATTTGGCTGATTAAAAATCTGTTTCTATACATATGGAAAAAAAGGAAAGAAAAAGAAATAAAAATTCTATAAACTTTCATTTTCATATTGCTTTTTCAAAAATACGTGTTATATTGTTAGTATAACACTAGCACTCAAGAAAAGAGAGTGCTAACAACGGAAAGCTTCATTACTTTTATCAGTTAAAAAGGAGTTTCTTATCTTATTTATGTTGATAAAGATTTATGAACTTCTTTCATCTGGATAAAATAAGTAATAAACGGGCGTAGCTAAAGGAGGAAGCAGTATGAATATTTCAAAATTTACACAGAAATCAATAGAAGCCGTCCAGGATTGCGAAAAGCTGGCATATGAATATGGCAATCAGGAAATCGAGCAGGAGCATCTGCTTTTAAGCCTTTTGGATTTAGAGGACAGCCTGATTAAAAAGATGGTGGAAAAAATGGAAATCAATGTGGAGCATTTCCATGACAGAGCTGTCAGTGCGGTGCAAAAGAGAGTTAAGGTACAGGGGGGACAGGTATATCTGGGACAGCAATTAAATAAGGCATTGCTGTCATCAGAGGATGAAGCAAAGGCAATGGGCGATGAATATGTGTCCGTGGAGCATTTGTTTTTAAGTCTAATCAAGTATCCCAATCAGGAAATAAAGAAGCTGTTTTCGGAATATGGACTTACAAGAGAACGTTTCCTGCAGGCTCTTTCCACTGTCAGGGGCAATCAAAGAGTTACCAGCGATAATCCGGAGGCTACTTATGACACGTTGGCCAAGTACGGAAAGGATTTGGTAGAAGAGGCAAAAAGCCAGAAGCTGGACCCGGTCATTGGAAGGGATCAGGAAATCCGGAATGTAATCCGGATTTTGTCAAGAAAGACCAAAAACAATCCAGTGCTGATCGGCGAGCCGGGAGTAGGAAAGACCGCTGTGGTGGAAGGGCTTGCACAGAGAATCGTGCGGGGAGATGTGCCCCAGTCCCTGAAGGATAAGAAGGTATTTGCATTAGATATGGGCGCTCTTGTAGCAGGTGCTAAATATCGGGGAGAATTTGAGGAACGTTTAAAGGCGGTATTGGATGAGGTAAAGAGCAGCAATGGGCAGATTCTTCTGTTTATTGACGAGCTTCACACCATTGTAGGTGCAGGAAAGACAGATGGAGCATTGGATGCTGGAAATATGCTAAAGCCCATGCTGGCAAGAGGAGAGCTGCATTGTATCGGCGCTACCACCTTGGATGAATACAGGAAGTACATTGAAAAAGATCCTGCTTTGGAAAGAAGGTTCCAGCCGGTCATGGTAGAGGAGCCCACTGTGGAAGATACCATTTCCATTCTGCGTGGATTAAAGGAACGCTATGAGGTCTTCCATGGAGTAAAAATATTGGATAATGCTTTAGTCAGCGCTGCCTTATTGTCCCACCGCTATATTTCCGACAGGTTTTTGCCGGATAAAGCAATCGATCTGGTGGATGAGGCATGTGCCTTGATTAAGACAGAGCTGGATTCCATGCCCACAGAGCTGGATGAGTTACATCGCAAGGTGACACAGATGGAAATTGAAGAGGCTGCTTTGAAAAAGGAGGACGACCAGATTTCCGCAGAACGCCTGGCAAATCTGCAAAAGGAGCTGGCAGAATGCAGGGAAGAGCTGGAATCCCAAAAGGCAACCTGGGAAAATGAAAAGAATTCCGTAGAAAGGCTGCAAAAGCTTCGGGAAGAAATCGAAGCAATGAATAATGAAATACAGATTGCCAGCAGGGAAGGGGATTTGGAAAAAGCGGCAGAGCTCAGCTATGGAAAGCTTCCGGCTTTGAAAAAACAGCTGGAAATCGAAGAAGAAAAGACGAGAAGTGCGGACAGGCAATTGCTTCATGAATATGTAAATGAGGAAGAAATTGCAAAAATCATATCCCGCTGGACAGGAATTCCTGTTGCAAAGCTGACGGAAAGTGAAAGAAACAAGACATTGCATTTGGATGAGGAATTGCATAAAAGGGTAGTTGGGCAGGATGAAGGTGTGACAAAGGTGTCAGAAGCAATTATCCGTTCCAAGGCAGGCATTAAAGACCCCACAAAGCCAATTGGTTCTTTCCTGTTTTTAGGACCTACAGGCGTTGGAAAAACGGAGCTTGCCAAATCTTTGGCACAGTCCTTGTTTGATGATGAAGCCAATATGATCCGGATTGATATGAGTGAGTATATGGAGAAGTTTTCTGTATCAAGGCTGATTGGAGCGCCTCCGGGATATGTGGGCTATGACGAAGGCGGACAGTTGACCGAAGCAGTCAGGAGAAAGCCCTATGCAGTAGTATTGTTCGATGAAATTGAAAAGGCTCATCCGGATGTATTCAATGTACTCCTGCAGGTATTGGATGATGGACGGATTACCGATTCCCAGGGCAGAACCGTGGACTTTAAAAACACCATATTGATTATGACCTCCAATATAGGAGCCCAGTACCTCTTAGATGGCATCAATGACCAGGGAGAAATCAGCAAAGAGGCAGAAGGCCTTGTAATGAATGATTTGAGAAATCATTTCAGACCGGAATTTTTAAACAGGCTGGATGAAACCATTTTGTTTAAGCCTCTTACAAAGAATAATATCGGCGGTATCATCCGCTTGATTTTAGAGGACTTAAATCAACGACTTTCGGATAAAGAGCTTACCCTTGTATTGACAAAGGAGGCAGAAGACTTTATCGTAGAAAACGGATATGACCCTGTTTATGGTGCAAGGCCTTTAAAACGCTTTATGCAGAAATATGTGGAGACACTGGCTGCAAAGCTTATTCTGGAAGATAAGGCGGCGCCAAAGGATGTGATTGAAATTGCCGTAAGGGATGGCGATCTGGTTGCAGGAATACAGGGAAAATAAAAGAAAAGAGGGAAAATTTCATGATACCAAAAGACCCTGCCATGCTGCTTAGTTTTGTGAATCTGAAGCTTCGGGATTTTTATAAAAATCTGGATGAGCTTTGTGAGGATCTGGATGTTCAGAAAGAAGAAATTGTGGAAAAGCTCAAGGCCATGGATTATGTTTATGATGAAGAGAAGAATCAATTTGTGTAGCCGCTGAAAAAAAGGAAATCAATGTGGGAGAGCCCCGTTGGTTTCCTTTTTTAGCAAAAGAAGATGCTGAACTGTTCCGCCGCAGGAGTTTTCTGCCAAAATCCTTGAATGGAATCCAGGGGACTGCTATAATGGGAACGTATTTTGCAGAAAATAAAGGAAAGAAGGATGAGGAGGAGTATGGATAATATGGATCAGATTAATCGGGATGATATGCTGGAGCTTACCAGACGTATGACTTTGAAGCGGAACTGTTTTAGCAGGATTGCAGGAGCATATTTGGAAAAAGGAGGATTTATAGACGGAACTTTTCATAAGCATTTCCAGAAATTATCAACAAAGGATCAGCAGCTGTATCTGAATATGGCAAAAGCAATTCCCTTTTCCGATACAAACGTGCAGTTAAAGGAATATTGTTTTGAGGAAGCGGAGCGGAAGTCTAGAAGCATGTGGCAGCTGCTTATGGCATTGAAGGAATGTGAATTGAAAAATGATGCCATGCTGGATGTATTTTATGAGGTATTTGGGGAAAAGTATCAGACAGACGGGGAGTATGCCATTTATTTCTTTTATGGAAGCTATGACGTGCCCCAAAAGGCAAAGGATGGAGAATATCTTTGGGAATCGGAAGAGGTTTATCGATTTATTATTTGTACCATTTGTCCGGTAGCAGGAGATTATGAGCCGGGAGAACCTGAATGTGGATTTCTGTTTCCGGCCTTTAAGGACAGGAGCAGCGATATACATAGAATTGATGTATTTCAAGCGGATAGTGAGCAGCCCCATAGGGAGTTATTGAATAATATCCTGTTTGTAAAGCCGGTATCAGTATCATAGAGTCTGAAAAAGGAAGAAACATGAAGAACAAGAAAAGGGACAGGGATATCATCTTATTAAGAAAAGTACAGGATAACATGACCTATCTCCGCTGCCGGAGGGATAAAAACTGTGACGGCTGTAGTATTGCTTTATCATGTATGGTATAATCTGAGAGGGGAAAAGGATGGCAGAATCGGCAGCATGTCATTTGCTCTTTTCTTTATGGAGAGAAAGAAGATTGCCAACATTCAGGTGCCGGCAGAAAAGCTTACAGACGTTCTTCCCTTTGTGACCAATGCTAAAATTGCGGATTGTACGGATGTGGACGTGCTAAAGAGCATTGGAATCCGCAATTTTGATATTTGCTTTGTGTGTATAGGAACCAATTTTCAAAGCAGTCTTGAAATTACCAGTTTGTTAACGGAAAATGGAGCCAAGCTGGTGATCAGCAAGGCGACCAGGGATATCCAGGCCAAGTTCCTTTTGCGAAACGGCGCAGATCAGGTCATTTACCCGGATCGGGATATGGCAGAGAAGATAGCCGTGCGTTATAGCATGAATCATATTTTTGATTATATTGAGTTGGATGAGGAATATTCTATTTTTGAAATACCTACCGCAAAGGAATGGGCAGGAAAGACAATTAAAGAAGTGAATTTCAGGGCAAGATACAAGGTAAGCATTCTGGGCTACAAGTCCGGAGAGGAAACACAGCTTCTTCCCATGGCTGACCATGTATTTTCCATGGAAGAGCATCTTATGGTGATTGGAAAAAGAGAAGACGTGGATAAATTGGTTAAGAAGTTATAAGAGCGGAAAATAAGAAATTGCAGAATCAGGAATCCTGCAATTTCCATTCCGCATTACGAACGGCAGCTTTTTAAATATAATTCATTTACATAGGGCCAGTTTACAAGACTGAACCAGTTTTGCACATATTCGGCTCTGCGGTTCTGATATTGCAGGTAATAGGCATGTTCCCACACATCCAGATTCAAGACAGGCTTAATGCCTTTGGCAAGAGGCGTGTTCTGATTTGGCAGATTGATGATTTGCAGGGAACCATTTTTACTGATAAGCCAGGCATAGCCGGAGCCAAATTGACCCATGGCGGCAGCAGTGAATTTTGTTACGAATTCTTCGTAAGAGCCGATGTCTCTGTTGATTGCAGTGAGAAGCTCCCCTTCCGGCTTTAAATTCTTTTCCGGAGTCATGCAGGCAAAATAAAGATTGTGGTTATATACACCGCCGCCGTTATTCTGGATGCCTGTCTGAAGCGCCTTTGGGAGACTGTCTAACTGCATCAAAAGGTCTTCCAGGGAAAGATTCTGTAAATTGGGATATCCTGCAAGCAGATTGTTGAGATTATCCACGTAAGTTTTTAAATGCTTGTCATGATGAAGAAATAAGATTTCTTTGGAAAGCTCCGGTGTCAATCCGTCATAAGGATATGGAAGCGGTTCCAAAGGAAAAGGGTAATGTTGTTTCATATACGATGCTCCTTTCTATTGCTTTTTTAGTATATGCAAAAACAGAAGGAAATTGCGTTTCTTTTTCAGGTATAAATTTTTAAGTATAAAGCAGGTAGAAAAAAGAAGAGGTAGGCTGATGGATGCTGAAAAAAAACAGACTGCTGTTACTGTCATGGAGGACGGTAAAAAAATATTATATAAACTTAGACAGGGAGAGAGCCTTTTTGAAATATTGAAAAAAGAAGAATTATCCTTTTCTTCTCATTGCGGAGGTAAAGGAATCTGCAAAAGGTGCAGGGTACGCTTCTTAAGCGGAGCCGTATTGCCAAGCGCCGGAGACAGAGCGGCTTTCACACCGGAGGAACTTAGACAGGGGTTCCGCCTTGCCTGTCTTTCCAAACCGATGAGGGATTGCGAAATAGAGCTGTATGTCCAAAAGGAAAAACAAATAAATGTATTGACAGATGTAAAAGATGTAAAAGATGTGACAGATGTGTCAGTTGCGTCCGTTGTGTCAGAAGTGTATGGAATACAGGAATCTCAGAATCAGGCTGGTAATGGTCATGGTAATGGTAATGGTAATGAGGAGGATACGTTGATTGCCATAGATTTGGGAACCACCACCATTGCCATGGAATTAAGAGGCTTAATGACCAAACGGGTCTATGGTACTTTTTGTGAAATCAATCCCCAGAGAGCATATGGCGCTGATGTGATATCCAGAATTCAGGCAGCCATGGAGCAGGAGGGAAGGAAGAAGCTGCAGCAGTTAATCCGGGATTCCCTGGAAAAAGGCATCCAAAAGCTGCTTACGGTAGCAGAAGAAAAAGGATTACGGAAACCAAAAGAGGCATACCTTTCCGGAAACACTCCTATGAGACAGCTTTTCATGGGCCATTCGGTAGAAAATCTTGGCATATATCCCTTTCTGCCGGAAAATATAAACAGGCAGGAGACAAGCCTGCAGGGAATCAAAACGATTCTCATTCCTGGAATTTCCGCTTTTGTAGGAGGAGATATTGCTGCCGGGCTGTATTATGTGAAAAAGCAGGGAGGCTTTTGTAAAAAAGCGCCGGAGCTTTTTATTGACTTAGGCACCAATGGAGAAATGGCAATTGGAAATGACAGCAGGATTTTAGTAACGGCTACGGCAGCAGGACCTGCTTTTGAAGGCGGCAGCGGGGAAACGATTATGGGAGCCGATTTGATAGCCTGCCTGGATGAATTGAAAAAGCAGGGAATTCTGGATGAGACAGGACTGTTACAGGAACCATGGTTTGAGGAAGGGATACACATTGGAAAAGCAGTCCTTAAGGGAAAGGACGTGCGGGGGCTGCAGATGGCAAAAGCAGCCGTATTTGCAGGTATTTGTCTGTTAATAGACCGATACGGGATAGGGATAGAAGAGCTGGAAAGGGTGTACCTTGCCGGCGGCTTTGGTTATTACTTAAATGTGGAAAGTGCGGTTTCCATGGGGCTGATTCCCATAGAGCTTGGGGAGAAGATAACTGCCGTTGGGAATACTTCTCTGGCAGGGGCATTTCTTTATGGGAAGGACTGTATGGAAAGCGCCAAAGGGGAAGGGAAGGAAAGGGATGAACTGGAAAAGCTCATCGAGAAATGCGGGAAGCTGAATCTGGCAGAGGAGGAGCAGTTTCAGAAGCTTTACATCAGGTCAATGTCATTAAAGCCCTTATCCTATGAGGAATTAAAAAAAGAATTGGAACAGGAAAGAGAAGCGGAATGAAAGTAACTTATTTGTATCACAGTGGATTTTTAGTGGAATTGGAAAAGCATATTTTATTGTTTGATTATTATAAGGGAGAACTGCCGGAATTTTCAAAAGATAAGACCATTTATGTGTTTGCCAGCCACAAGCATCAGGATCATTTTGCCATTTCTATTTTTGCGCTTTTTGATCAATATGAGCATATTCATTATTTTTTGGGAAGCGATATCCGGCTAAGCGATAAGTATCTGGAACGAAAGGGGATTCCGGTGAAGGTAAAGGAGAAGCTTACGAATCTAGGGGCTGACAAGACCTTGAAGCTTCCGGATATAGAGATAAGGACTCTCAGGTCTACGGATGCAGGAGTGGCATTCTGCGTTTTGTGCGAAGGAAAATCCATTTATCATGCCGGTGATCTGAATGACTGGTATTGGGAAGGAGAAACAGAAGCGTATAAGAAAAGGATGAAGGCAGCCTATGAAAAGGAAATTGATAAGATTGCAGGCACTCATTTCCATGCTGCTTTTGTGCCGTTAGACCCAAGGCTGGAAAAAGCCTATGGCTATGGGATGGATTATTTTCTCAGACAAGTAGGAGATGGGTGTGATGCTGTATTTCCCATGCATATGTGGGAGCATTATGAATATATCGATTTATATAAAGAAACAGAAATTGGAAAAAAATTCCGGGATAAGATTGTGAATATAGATAAAAAAGCTTCTGCATAATTTCAGAAAAAATCCTCATACTAACAGTGTAAAAAAACGTAGGAGGTGCCAAAATGGCAAATATTTCTGAATTGGAACTTCAAAACCTCCGTCATTTAATCGGCGGCTATGATACTTCCAGCTGTAAGATGGAAGAGTATGCAAAATGCTGTCAGGACGGACAAATCAAACAATTTTTCGAAAAAGGTGCTCAGACTGCAAAGCAGAATAAGCAGGCACTTATGAAATTTTTGCAGTAGGAGGGAGAAGGAACGATGCAAATGCAGGAAAAAACAATGGTAGCTGATACTTTAACAGGAATTAACGGAGAACTGCTGCGTTTTGCGGAAATGATTCCCCAGACGGAAAACAAGGAATTAAAAGATACGCTGAAACAGTTCCGTACCGCATGTGAATCTTCTCAGGAGCAGCTTTATCAAATGGCAAGGGAAAAATCTTATTATGTGCCTGCTGCAAAGGCGACTCAGGAAGAAATCAATCATGTAAAATCCTTATTTACACAAGGAACACTGTAATTGAAAGAATAAAACAAACTGCATGTAGCCCTGTCCGGAACATGCAGTTTGTTTTTTTACATATCAAAAAAAGCTTGGAATATATTATCTTAATATGATACTATTTTGATGGTTGGCCGGCATCTCCTTTTCTGCCCGGAAATAATTTTGTATAATATGACTAAATATTTTGTGAAACATAGAAGATATTTAGTGATAATGATTGAAAGAAGGAAGGAAAATGGAGAAAAAATGGAAACGGATTATCATGACCATAATCGGAACCGTATTTACAGGTGTTTCTGTAGGAATTCTCAGGAAGGCCCAGCTTGGAACAGACCCCTTTACTGCATTTGTAACAGGCTGTGCCAATGCAGTGCATTCTTCTTATGGAGTATTGTATCCTGTTATAATCGGCATCCTTTTGATTCTGGTATTTCTGATAGATAAGCACTATATCGGGATAGGCACTATTTTAAATCTGTTTATTATAGGCATAGTAGCAGATGTTTCTTTAAAAATACTGAATGCCATATATGAGGCGGATACCTGGCTGATTCGGGGAGTGACTCTGGCAGTTGCTATTTTCGTTTTATGCTTTGCTTCTTCTTTGTATATTGCAGCCGATTTAGGCGTATCCTCCTATGATGCCGTTTCCCTGATCATGGCAGATAAGAAGATTGCCCAGTACCGTTTTTGTCGTATATTTACGGATGTGATATGTGTTATAATAGGGTATGTGCTCCATGCTGTGGACTGTGTGGGAATCGGTACGGTCATTACTGCTTTTGGCATGGGGCCCATTGTGCAGTTTTTTATTAAGCATGTGTCCCAAAAGCTTCTTTATGGAAAAGAGGGAAAGGAAGGAAATGGTTTATGACAGCGGAAGAATGGATTAACAATGCAAAGCAGAAAGCATACAATGAGGGCTGTTTAAGAGGTCTGAATCTGGCAATTCGTATGCTGAATGACAAAAAGACCATGGAGGATCTGGAATATGCAAGAACCGATGAATTCTATTTCAGGGCAATGATGGCAGATTATTTTCCGGAAGATTATGAATAACCTGAAATGCCGGTTTCTTATCCTTTGGTAGAAAAACCGTGCAGCAGGGATTTAGGAAGCTGTGTGGAAAACACATCTTTTAATAAAGCAAAATCAAAAGAACGCAGCGTACCTACATAACCGTTGATTAAAAAGGTTACATTGATGCGGTGCATCATCACTTCTTTTTCTGTGGCATCCGGGCATGAGCTTTGATATTTTTCCACAATCGTATCAATAATGGAAGTTTCCAGATCCTGCATCATGGCTCCAAAGCTGTTGGATTTGATAAAAGGCAGATAAATGCCGTCATAGGAAAGATAAGCTTCCATAATCCGTCCCCAGATTTCTCCGGAACGTTCCAATAAATCCCTGTATTCATATTCTGCTATGATAGAACAGATACGGCCGGTAAGCCGTTTTTGAAATTCTTCGGCACAATGATGAATATCATGATAGTGGAGATAGAAAGTGCTCTTATGGATATCCGCCATTTGACACAATTCCGTAACGGTAATGGAGGTTAAGGGCTTTTGGGAAGCCAGGGCGGAAAGTGATTTAAATATAGCATTTTCGGTTCGTTTTATTCTTCGATCTATTTTCTTGTCATTCATAAAGCTTCTCCCGGATTTTCTTATTTGTAACAGTTCAGCCCACAGCCGCCAGAGCGGGTTCACACAGAGAATGTTTTCTTAAGGAGCCCTTATAAAAACGCCAGCGCTTAGCGAGGTATTTTCGAGCTTAGCACTGTTGCGTTTTTATAGAGCGAAAGCGTGGCGACGCAGAAAACATTCTCTGTGTGAACCCGCTCTGGCGGCTGTGGGCTGAACTGTTGCCTCTTATTTCTGAATATTCAATAAAATACTTGACAATATTATACCATGTGACGATTATTAGTCAAATGTCTCATTTTTGTCGGTTGCAAATCCGGATGTTCCATATTAACATGATAATAGACGGATGTCTATTATCAATGAAGAGTTGTTAGGGAAGGAGTGCTGTTGGAAATGAATTTGGATGAATTTTATCAGGGAAATGCCTTTGACTGTTATACATATTTTGGAGCCCATCTGGTGGAGAAGGGAGTGGTATTCCGGGTTTATGCCCCTAATGCTGCCGGGGTGTGCTTAATAGGAGAATTCAGCAATTGGGAAAACGTGGAGATGAGGCAGAAATGGCATCCGAACGTTTATGAATGCTATGTGGAGCATGCAAAAAAAGGAATGCTTTATAAGTACCGGATATATGGAAGAGACGGCTGCATGACGGAGCACTGCGACCCTTATGGCTTTGCCATGGAGCTGCGGCCGGATTTTGCTTCTGTAATCGTGGATTTGGAGGAATACACTTTTACAGATGAAAAATGGCTTGCAAAAAGAGATAAAAATTACAATAAACCTATGAACATTTACGAAGTTCATCTGGGTTCCTGGCATACCAATCCCCAGGATGAAAACGGATTTTACCGTTATGAGGAAATTGCTGACAGACTCATTGATTATGTAAAGGAAAATCATTTCAATTATATTGAATTCCTTCCCTTAAGCGAGCATCCCTTTGATGGCTCCTGGGGCTATCAGAATACGGGATTTTTTGCGCCTACCTCCAGATACGGGGAGCCAAAGGGATTGATGGAGCTGGTGGATAAATGCCATCATAACAATATCGGCGTCATTATGGATTTTGTTCCGGTGCATTTTGCTAAAGACGGCTATGGTCTTTCCCGATTTGACGGAACATTCCTTTATGAATATGACACTCAGGACGTGGGGGAAAGCGAATGGGGAAGCTATAACTTTGTCCACGCAAAAGGCGAAGTACGCAGCTTCTTACAATCTGCCGCCAACTATTGGCTAAGGGAATATCATTTTGACGGCATTCGTATGGATGCAATCAGCCGTGCCATTTACTGGAAGGGAGACCCTAAGCGGGGAGTCAATGAAAAAAGTGTGGAGTTTATCAAGGGTATGAATGAAGGGCTCCATAAGATTCATCCGGAGGCTATTTTAATTGCAGAGGATTCCACGGACTTTTTAAAGGTAACGGCTCCTGTTTCCTATGGGGGATTGGGATTTGACTACAAGTGGGATATGGGATTTATGAATGACACGTTGGAATATTTTAAGCTGGAGCCGGTGCATCGCCCTGCTAATTATCATAAGCTTACATTTTCCATGCAGTATTTTTACAATGAATTGTTCCTGCTGGCATTTTCCCATGACGAGGTGGTACATGGAAAGGCTACCATTATCCAGAAAATGTGGGGACAGTATGAGGATAAGTTCCCCCAGGCAAAAGCTTTCTATGCTTATGTATATACCCATCCGGGAAAAAAGCTGAATTTTATGGGAAACGAATTCGGACAATTCCGGGAATGGGATGAAAAAAGAGAACAGGATTGGGAGATGCTTTCCTATCCGGCCCATGATGGATTTCATCATTATTACAAGGACTTATGCAGGATATATCAGCAGGAGCCGGCATTATACGACGGGGAATACAATCATCTCTGTTTCCGCTGGCTGGAGGTACATGCGGAACAGTTTTCCACTTACGTGTATGAGAGGCGGGGGAATGGCGAGAGGATTATCGTTGTCTTGAATTTTTCGGATCAGTTCTGGAAGGAATTCCCCTTTCAGGTGGAAACGGAAGACGGGGTAAAGGAGCTTCTAAACAGTGACTGGGAGTGCTATAACGGAAAGACTAAGCCGGATGACCGGAATTATCAGGTATGCAAAGGCTCCATGAAAGTGGATATTCCTCCCTTTTGTGCAAGAATTTTTAAGATTTTGAAAAAAGGAAAGTGTTAAGGGAAAAGTTTCTGCATATGATAGAATAAAGCTTTAAAATGATAAGGAGTATGACATGAGCAAAAAGAAGGTCTGTGTACTATTGATGGCACTGTATTTATTGTTGTTCGGCATGCTCCTTTTTTCCTGGAAATTTTCCAGCTTCCTATTTAGGAAAGAAGATGAAGTTATGTTGGCAGGAGGCGGAGAAGTGGAGGAAAATGATCAGGAAAAAGCGGAAGAAAAGAAAGAAAAAGGGAAAATTGCACTTACCTTTGATGACGGTCCCTATCCCAATTATACCAGGCAGCTTTTAGAAGGATTAAGGGAAAGAAAGGTAAAGGCAACCTTTTTTGTATTAGGAATGAGCGCAGAAGAATATCCGGATGTGATTGAGCTTATGAAGGAAGATGGACATCTGATTGGAAACCATACCTATCATCATGTGGAACTGACAACTGTGGGCAAGGAAGAATTTAAGGAAGAAATTCTGTCCACCAATCAGCTTTTGTACGATTTAAGCGGAGAATATCCGCAATTTATCAGGCCGCCCTTTGGGGCATGGGAAAAGGAGCTGGAGACAGAGCTGGGAATGATTCCTGTTCTGTGGACGGTGGACCCGCTGGACTGGTGCACGGAGAACTCTTCGGCAGTTGTACAAAGGGTAGTGACGAAAGTAAAAGAAAATGATATTATTTTATTGCATGACTGCTATAAGTCATCTGTGACAGCAGCTCTGGAAATCGTGGACATATTACAGGAGGAAGGGTATGAATTTGTTACAGTTGACGAGATATTGCTGGATTAGTGCAGCAGTATCTAAGGAACAGGGCAGAATCGTAGAAAAGGAAGAGCAATAAAATGGATTTATTTGATTATATGAGGCAGAACCAGATGGAAAAGGAGTCTCCTCTGGCTGCCAGACTGCGGCCCGCCACATTGGAAGAGGTAGTGGGACAGAAGCACATACTGGGTAAAGACAAGCTGCTTTACCGGGCTATTAAAGCAGATAAGATTAGTTCCATTATATTTTATGGACCTCCCGGTACTGGAAAGACCACGATTGCAAAGGTAATTGCCAATACCACAAGTGCGGAATTCAAACAGATCAATGCTACTGTTTCCGGAAAGAAGGATATGGAGGAAATCGTAAATGCCGCAAAGGAAACACTGGGCATGTATGGGAAGAAAACCATTCTTTTTATTGATGAGATTCATCGATTTAATAAGGGACAGCAGGATTATCTGCTCCCCTTTGTAGAGGACGGCACCATCGTGCTGATTGGAGCCACTACGGAAAATCCCTATTTTGAAGTAAACGGAGCTTTGATTTCCAGGTCCATCGTATTTGAGCTGAAGCCGCTTTCCAGGGAAGATATTAAACAGCTGCTGCTTCGTGGGGTGAATGACAAGGAAAAGGGCATGGGCGCCTATGATGCAGTCATAGAGGAGGACGCATTGGAATTTCTGGCAGATATTGCAGGAGGAGATGCCAGACATGCATTAAATGCCATTGAACTTGGAATCATAACAACAGACCGGTCAGAGGATGGGAAAATCCATATTACGCTGCAGGTAGCCGGTGAGTGCATACAAAAGCGGGCAGTGCGTTATGATAAAGGCGGGGACAATCACTATGATACCATTTCTGCTTTCATCAAAAGCATGAGAGGTTCCGATCCGGATGCAGCCCTTTATTATTTGGCAAAGATGCTTTATGCAGGAGAAAGCGTGACCTTTATTTCCAGAAGGATTATGATTTGTGCAGCAGAGGATGTAGGAAATGCGGACCCCAATGCGTTAAATGTGGCAGTCAGTGCAGCTTTGGCAGTGGAAAGGGTTGGTATGCCGGAAGCCCAGATTATTTTATCCCAGGCAGTTTCCTACGTTGCCTGTGCTCCAAAAAGCAATGCGGTTTGTCAGGCGATTTTTGAAGCTGCATCGGTGGTAAAGGAAACTGGCAACCTTCCAGTTCCTGCCCATTTGCAGGATGCCCATTACAAGGGAGCGGCAAAGCTGGGGCATGGAACGGGATACAAATATGCCCATGACTATGAGAAACATTATGTAAAGCAACAATATCTGCCTTATGAGCTAACTGGCAAAGAATTTTATAAGCCCAGCGGAAACGGCTATGAAAAGAAAATAAAGGAACATATGCGCTGGCTGAAGGAAAGCGGAAATAATGAATCAGAAGAAAAATAAAGCAAATAAAATAGAGAAGGATCATCGACTGATTATCGTATCCCTGGATGCGGTAGGGAGTGAGGATCTTGCATTTTTGAAAACGCTCCCTAACTTCAAAGAGCTTTATAAACATGCAGCAGTTTGTGAGCATGTGGAAAGTGTTTATCCATCCATTACTTATCCGGCACATACTTCCATTATTACGGGAAAGAAGCCAATCCATCACGGAGTAGTGAACAATACGCTGGTGCAGCCAAAAAGAGCAAAGCCGGACTGGATGTGGCAGCGAAAGTATGTAAAGGGTACGACCCTTTATGATGAAGCAATCAAAAAAGGATATCAAACAGCAGCCCTGTTGTGGCCGGTTACAGCCAGGAGCAAAATACAGTATAACCTTCCGGAGGTGCTTGCTAACCGTCCATGGCAGAATCAGGTCATCGTTTCCGCATTAAACGGAACCGCTTCCTATGAACTTGCCCTCCAAAAGCGGTTTGGACATTTGCGGGACGGGGTCAGGCAGCCGGCTCTGGATAATTTTGTGCATCAGTCCGCTTTGTATACTATAGAGACCTACCAGCCGGATATGATGCTGATTCATTATACGGATGTGGATACGAACCGGCACATTTATGGAGTGCACCATAATAAGGTTACAAAGGCCCTGGAACGTCATGACAAAAGGCTGGGAGAGCTGTTGACGGCATTGCAGAAGACAGGAGATATGGAAAAGACCACTTTGGTCGTGTTGGGGGACCACTATCAGAAGGATGTGGAGCGGGTAGTTTATTTGAACTATTTGCTGAAGGAACAGGGATTTCTGAAAACCAAGGGAAAGAAAATCGTGGATTATCAATTTCTTGCCAAAAATTGTGACGGTTCCTGCTATATTTATGCCAATAATAAGAAAACCATAAATGACAGGGATTACCAAAAACTGACGGAACTGTTAGAAAAATGCAGGACCGAAGGCAACGAAATATATGGAATTGAACGGATTTTTACTGGAAAAGAGGCAGGGGATAGGGGTGGAGATGACAGATGTGTCTATATGATAGAAGCAAAACAGGGAGTTTGTTATTTAGACGAATTTGAGGAATTGACTCTGGAAGTCAAAGATATGAAGAAAGGGAAGATGAAGGGGACCCATGGATATCTGCCGGATGGGGAAGGATATCAGACCTTCTTTTTGGCAAAAGGCTATGGAATCAAAGAAGGAATGGTTCCCCATATGTATTTGTGGGATGAAGGCGTTACATTGGCAAAGCTTCTGAAGGTAGACCTGGGAGAAGTGGATGGCAGAGTCATTGAGGAATTTTTAAAATAATTGTTCCGTCAGATATTTGTATATTTCCTGGTTTTTCTTCTGCCAGTTATCGCAGATGGCAGAAGCCATTTCTTCAAAGGGCACAGAGAGGGTTATGCTGACCAGATCTGCGTCTTTTTCTTTTGCGGATAAATGCGCCGTATATTCGCCCCCTGGAGAACGGAAATATTCGGAAGTAATGAATACCTCGTTGCGCAATTGGGGGCTTTTTTCCTTTAGATAGCTTCGGATATCCTCTTTAATGCCGTTTGCAATCCGGTTCTGGAAGAAAGATAAGGTGCTTCTTCCTTCTTCCGTAATGTGAAGCTGGGTACGGTTCCCTATCGTAACGGCAGTGACCATTCCGGAATCTGTCAATTCGGAGATAGCCTGCTGAAGAGTGAGAAAATTTGTATATTCCTTTTCTAAGATAAAATCGCCAATCTGCGCTTTGGTAAGAGGAAAATTGGCCCATTCCAGCATATAAAGCACAATGAGCTTGTATAAGGTTAACAGTTCCTGTGTCAAGCAAAAAACTCCTTTCCCTGATAGGCATGTTCCAGTTTCATTTTTTTGTGAAGAGAGTTTAGGACCTCTCTTTTGTTTAAGCTCCATAAGGGAGCCAGTAAAAGTTCCTTTGGACCGTCTCCGGTAAGACGGTGTATGGTAATGGCGGGAGATAAATGTGTGATTCCATAAACAAGCATATCTAAGTATTCTTCTTTGGAAAGCATCCTGCAATGCCCAAGCTCATATTCTCTTGCCAAATCCGTGTGCTTCAAAATATGGAGCAGCTGCAATTTGATTCCGAAGACAGCATGATGATTGGCATAATGGATATCCTCCAATAGTTGCGCCTTGTTTTCCCCAGGCAGTCCGATAATAAAATGAAGAATGACCGGAATGGACAAGGAGCTTAGCCGGGTAATTGCCTCCGTGCAGACTGCCAGAGGATAGCCTCTTCGAAGGTAGGAGGCGGTTTTTTCGGAAACTGTCTGCACGCCAAGCTCGATCCAGATGAATTTGTCCGGAAATTCCTTTTTTAGCACGTCCAGAAGAGAAAGCACCTCTTCACCCAGACAGTCCGGCCTTGTGGCAATGGAAATCCCCGCAATGGAAGGATGCAGCAGCGCTTCCCGATAAAGCTTATCCAGCCTGGAAACAGGGCCGTAAGTATTGGTATAGGCCTGAAAATAAGCAATATATCTGTGACCGGTTTTCTTTTCATGAAAAAGAGACAGTCCGGCTGCTATTTGCTCATCAATGGTAAGTCCTTTCGTGGGTATGGCAAATTCGCCGCTGCCTCCTTTGCTGCAAAAGATACATCCTCTGGTGTCCAAGGTGCCGTCCCGGTTGGGGCAGCTGAATCCACCGTCCAAGGCAATCTTATATATTTTTTCTCCATAAGCAGCCTTTAAGTAATCGGAAAGGCTATAGTAATAAGGCTTCATATTATCTGATGTGGCTCTTTACTGCTTCTGCCACCGCTTCTGCCACCTTTGGGTTGAAGGCTTCCGGCAAAATGTTGTCTTCGTTTAATTCATTTTCCGGTACTAATCCGGCAAGGGCAAGGGCAGCAGCCAATTTCATTTCCTCGGTAATCTGAGTGGCACGGCCTTCCAAGGCCCCTTTAAAGATGCCGGGGAAGGCTACCACGTTATTTACCTGATTTGGAAAATCGGAACGTCCGGTTCCAACTACTTTTGCACCTGCAGCCTTTGCCAAATCCGGCATGATTTCAGGAACCGGGTTTGCCATGGCAAATAGGATGGCATCCTTTCCCATGGAAGCCACCATTTCAGAAGTAACGATGTTAGGAGCTGAAACGCCTATGAAAATATCCGCATTTTTCAAAGCATCTGCCAGGGAACCCGTTTCGTTGCCGGGATTTGTAACTTCTGTCATTTTCTGCTGCATCCAGTTGAGACCTTCCGTTTCCTTGGAAACGATACCTACTTTATCGCACAGAATCACATTCTTAAATCCATAGGTAAGAAGCAGCTTTGTAATAGCAATTCCGGCGCTTCCGGCACCGTTGACTACCACCTTGCAGTTTTCCTTTTCTTTGCCCACTACCTTTAAGGCATTTATGATGCCGGCTAACACCACGATGGCAGTACCGTGCTGATCATCATGAAATACAGGAATATCTAACATTTCCTTTAAACGTTCTTCGATTTCAAAGCATCTTGGAGCGCTGATATCCTCTAAGTTAATGCCGCCGTAAGCAGGGGCTAAATATGAAACTGTCTTGATAATTTCCTCCGTATCCTGAGTATCCAGACAGATAGGAACTGCATTGACGCCGCCAAATTCTTTAAACAGCACTGCTTTTCCCTCCATAACCGGCATAGCTGCCAGAGGGCCAATATTGCCAAGTCCTAATACGGCACTGCCATCAGAAATCACGGCAACTGTATTGGCTTTCATTGTATATGTATAGGCAGCTTCCGGATTTTTGGCAATTACCTTACAGGGTTCTGCTACGCCCGGGGTATATGCCAGGGACAGAGCCTCTCTTGATTTTACAGGTGTTTTGGAAACGGTTTCCAGCTTGCCGTTCCATTCTTCGTGAAGCTTTAAGGCTTGTTCGTTTATTGTCATTATGTAAATCCCTTCTTTCCTCGAATTTCTATTCCGTCTAACATCTTATAATATTTGGTCTTTGATTGCAAGAAAGAAAAAACTCTTTGCTATTTTCCAAGTCATGCTGTATACTAGTAACTGTATCTTGACCAATCGAGGACTATCTACAAGAGATTCCCATAATAAGAAATTATCATAAAAAGGAAAACAAAGAAACTTTACATAAAGCATTTTGATTGCTGTTGAATGCCTTTGTCGGGAAAGTAAGGAAAATCAATGGCGAAAATGTGATTGGAAGGAAGCGGCGGAAAGTATGGAGAGGAGAAAGTATGAGAGAAAAGTATGAGTCACTGGCTTTAACGGATTTAAAGGAAATTGCCAAGAGCCGGGGAATCAAAGGGACTTCGGGAATGAAGAAGGCGGACATTGTGGAAGCGATGCTTGCAGCGGATGAGAGGGAGAAGGAAGAAGAAAAGGAAAAGAGAAAGCCTGTGGAAAAACAGCCTGAAAAGGCGGCTGGCAAAAGCAATCCCGATGCCGTGAATGCAGATTTGGACAGCGGCATTACAGTAAAAGGAATTTTAGAGGTAATGCCGGATGGCTTTGGCTTCATCCGGTCAGCCAATTATCTGCCGGGAGACAGTGATGTATATGTGGCGCCAAGCCAGATACGCAGATTCGGTATGAAAACCGGAGATATTGTGGAAGGAAATACAAGGATTAAGACACAGGCAGAGAAGTTCAGCGCCCTGTTATATGTAAAGTCCATTAATGATTATCATCCATCGGTAATAGAAAATAGACACAACTTTGAAGATATGACACCGATTTTTCCCAATGAACGACTGAAGCTGGAAAGACCGGGAGCTTCCGTGGCTATGCGCATTGTGGATTTGATCAGCCCTGTAGGAAAGGGGCAGCGGGGTATGATCGTATCCCCGCCAAAAGCAGGCAAGACCACTTTATTAAAGGAGGTTGCAAAGTCTGTTAAGGCAAACAATCCCAACATGCATATGATCATCCTTTTGATTGATGAACGTCCGGAGGAAGTAACGGATATCCGGGAAGCCATTGAAGGACCTAACGTAGAAGTCATTTATTCTACCTTTGACGAGTTACCGGAGCATCATAAGAGGGTATCGGAAATGGTAATCGAAAGAGCCAAGAGGCTTGTGGAGCATAATAAGGATGTTATGATCCTGTTAGACAGCATTACCCGTCTTACAAGAGCCTATAACCAGGTAGTTCCCCCAAGCGGAAGAACGTTATCAGGGGGGCTTGATCCTTCCGCCCTTCATATGCCGAAGCGGATTTTCGGCGCTGCAAGAAATATGAGAGAAGGCGGAAGCCTGACGATTCTGGCAACTGCATTGGTAGACACCGGTTCCAAGATGGATGATGTGGTATATGAAGAATTTAAGGGAACCGGCAACATGGAGCTGGTATTGGATAGAAAGCTTTCCGAAAGAAGAGTATTTCCGGCTCTTGATATACCAAAATCCGGTACAAGAAGGGAAGACCTTCTGCTCATGCCGGAAGAGATGGAAGCTGTGAATATTATGAGAAAGGCCTTAAACGGCATGAAGTCTGATGAGGCGGTGGAAAAGATTCTGGATATGTTCGTGCGGACAAGAAACAACGGCGAGCTGGTGCAGATGGTCAAGAAAATAAAATTCATTTAAAAATTACCTATTGCACAACTGGAAAACCTGTGATATACTAAGAAAGCTGTTTATGTAAAACGAAGAAAGAGCTTCATTGTAAATCGGTGTGGATAGGGATTTACAGCGGGAAGCTAGCATAGAGAGGTGAAAGAAATGAGAGAAGGAATCCATCCAGAGTATTATCAAGCAACTGTAACCTGCAACTGTGGGAATACGTTTGTAACCGGTTCTACCAAGGAAGATATTCATGTTGAAATCTGTTCGAAATGTCATCCATTCTACACAGGTCAACAGAAGTCTGCCAGAGCTGATGGTCGTATTGATAAGTTTAATAAGAAATACGGTGTTACAAGCAAATAGTTTGATTTTAAGAAGGTTGAGGCTTTTGTCTCAACCTTATTTTTCGTAGTGATAGGGTTTTTGGATAATAGGGAACCATGGAAGGGTTTGAGCGGTTATGAGCGAAAAAAAGAACACAAGATATTCCGGAATCGGCGGTCAGGCGGTTTTAGAAGGCGTCATGATGAGAAATAAAGAGAAATATGCGGTAGCGGTGAGAAAGCCCGACGGTAAGATTGAGGTGAAGGTAGAAGAACATAAGGAGCTTGGGAATGGCAGCAGATGGAAAAGGCTTCCTTTTATCAGGGGAATTTTTAATTTCATTGATTCTTTGATATTGGGGACGAAATGCCTGACCTATTCGGCCTCCTTTTACGAGGAAGAGGAAGAGGGAAAGAAAGAGTCCAGGTTCGATCAGACCATGTACAAAGTATTTGGCGGAAGGGCAGAGGACGTTGTAATGGGTGCAACCGTATGCTTTTCTGTAATTATGGCAGTGCTGATTTTTATGGTGCTTCCTTATTTTCTTACGGAGCTGTTAGGGAGAGTGGTAGTGAACGATACGCTTCTTGCCTTATTTGAGGCAATTGTCCGGGTGCTGATCTTCCTATCCTATGTGGTGCTGATTTCTCTTATGAAGGATATTCAGAGATTTTATATGTACCATGGGGCAGAGCATAAATGTATCAATTGTGTGGAGCGGGGCAGGGAACTGAATGTGGAAAATGTCATGAAAAGCTCCAGACAGCATAAACGGTGTGGCACCAGCTTTTTGTTGTTTGTTATTGTAGTCAGCGCTGTATTGTTTTTCTTTATCAGGGTGGATAATCTGGCTCTGAAGCTGCTGCTTCGGCTGTTGCTTCTGCCGGTAATAGCAGGAATTTCCTACGAACTGATTCGTCTGGCGGGAAAATATGATAATGTTATTACGGCTGTTTTTTCTTATCCGGGAATGCTTTTGCAGAAACTGACCACCAAGGAGCCGGATAAACAAATGGTGGAAGTTGCCATTGCTTCGGTGGAAGCAGTCTTTGATTGGAAGGCATACTTTAAAGAGGCCTTTGATTATGATGTGGACAGTGCGGAAGAAGTCAGGGAAGCCTTAAAGGAAGCTGATGAGCAGGAGGAAGTAGAGGAAGTAAAGGAGTAATCCATGACATATAAGGAAGTATATGAAATGGGAAAAGCTTCTCTTGAGCAGGCAGGTGTGGAAGAGGCTGCCTTGGATGCCAGGATATTGCTGGAATTCGTCTGTGGCACCAACAGAAATGATTTGCTTGCTCATGGAGAGGAACCGGTACCCCATGAGAAAAATGAAACTTATGTAAACTGTATTGTCAGAAGGGCAGAGCATATTCCATTGCAGCATATTACAGGCAGTCAGGAGTTTATGGGACTTTCCTTTCTGGTAAATGATAAGGTTTTAATACCAAGACAGGATACAGAGCTTTTAGTAGAGGAGGTTATGCTCCATCTTCATGACGGCATGAGCATTTTGGATATATGTACCGGCTCCGGCTGTATTTTGCTAAGCCTTTTGCACTATTCCAATGACTGCAGAGGAATGGGAGTGGATATTTCAAAAGAGGCGCTTTTGACAGCCCGGCAGAATGCGAAAGCTCTGAAGCTGGAAGCGGAATTTTTGGAAAGCGATTTGTTTTCGGTATTTAAACCGGATAAGGCCAGCGGAAAGCAGGAAAAATTTGATATCATCGTATCCAATCCCCCCTATATAGAAACAGAAATCGTTGGGACACTGGCAGCAGAAGTAAAAGATCATGAGCCTGTGATTGCTTTGGACGGGGGAAAGGATGGTTTGGATTTTTACAGGAAAATAGCAAGGGAAGCCGGGAGCTATTTAAACCGGGGCGGAATGTTGTTTTTGGAAATCGGTTATAATCAGGGAGAAGCGGTGACGAAGCTTTTAGAGGAAGCCGGATTTTGTGAGGTACAGTTAAAAAAAGACTATGTGGGTCTGGACCGGATAGTTTTTGGAACTTTTTTGGAGGAGAAACATGTTTGACAGGTTAGAAGATTTATTGATTCGTTTTGAAGAGCTGATGGGAGAGCTGAATGAGCCGGATGTGGCTAACAATCAGGAAAGATTTCGCAAACTTATGAAGGAGCAGAGCGATCTGACCCCTATAGTGGAGGCATATAAGGAATATAAAAAGTGTAAAGGGGATATTGAAGATTCTCTTTCCATGTTAGAGGAAGAAACCGATGAAGACATGCGGGAGATGTTAAAGGAAGAGCTGAATGATGCAAAGAAGCGGGTGGAGGAGCTGGAGCAGGAGTTAAAAATCCTTCTTCTTCCCAAAGACCCCAATGATGATAAAAACGTTATTGTGGAAATCCGTGCCGGCGCAGGCGGGGACGAGGCCGCTTTATTTGCAGCGGAAATGTACCGTTTATATGTGCATTATGCAGAAAAGCAGCGGTGGAAGGTGGAAACCATGAACGTGGATGAAATCGGCATCGGGGGTATGAAGGAAGTAAATTTTATGATTACCGGAAACGGAGCCTATTCCAAGCTGAAATATGAAAGCGGTGTTCATCGTGTCCAGAGGGTGCCGGAAACAGAAAGCGGCGGGCGTATCCATACTTCCACTATTACGGTTGCAGTTATGCCGGAGGTGGAGGATGTGGATGTTGTCATTGATGATAAGGATATCCGTATTGACGTTATGCGTGCATCCGGAAACGGAGGACAATGTGTCAATACAACGGATTCTGCTGTGCGGCTTACCCATTATCCTACCGGAATCGTGGTATACAGCCAGACGGAAAAATCCCAGCTTCAGAATAAGGCAAAGGCATTTGCACTGCTACGTGCAAAGCTGTATGATATTGAGCAGCAGAAACAGCATGATGCGGAGGCGGAGCTGAGAAGAAGCCAGATTGGTACAGGAGACCGTTCGGAGAAGATCCGTACTTATAATTTTCCTCAGGGACGTGTGACGGATCATAGGATCAAGCTTACCCTTTATAAGATTGATTCGATTATGAATGGGGATATTGAGGAGCTGTTGGATAGCCTGATTGCGGCGGACCAGGCGGCGAAGCTGGCGAAGATGAATGAGAATTAGATGTAAGTCAAATGAATTTTGTGGAAATTTGAAGGTTTGAAAAATTGCATAGCTGATATAAGAAAAATAGAAATGCCCGGCATTGGCTTAGATTGTGTGCTTTCTTTGCTTAAATCCTTTACATCCTTGACTTTTATCATAATATTACTTATAATAAGTATACTTATTATAAGGAGGATAAAAATATGTTCATTTATGAAAAATCAATTACTGGAAAGGCTGACATTCAAAAAATATGGGATTTCTATTCGGATGTAACCAAGTGGGGATTATGGGACAAAAGTGTAAAATCTGTCCAGCTTTCCGGCCCATTTTCTGCTGGCACCCAGGGTATCATGGAAATAGCTGATGGTTCAAGTTTACCTATCGTGCTGACAGAGTGTTCGGATAAGAAAAGTTTTACTACAAAGTCTGAACTTGGTCCTATTGCTGTTACCTTTGGACATCTCTTGAAAGAAGACGAAAATGGTGTTACTATTACCCATACCGTTACCATTGAAGGCGGTGAAGAAAATCAAATGAAAGGTATGGGGAAGGGAATTACAGCAGGAATACCGGAGTGTTTGGAAAAACTCCTTTCCGCATAAAAGGATAGTATGAAGTTTGCAGAATGTAAAAATCACAAGGAAAGCATAGGATTATTGTTTTGGCAGTCATCTATGCTATGGCAGAGAAAAATCAAACAAGTATTGCAGGCATACAATCTGACGCACACGCAGTTTGTAATTTTAGCCGTGATAGAAGAACTGTCTGAACAAGAAATATGTATTACGCAAAAAAAGATTTCTGATTTTTCCATGATTGATGTTATGACGGTATCTTCTACTGTTAGATTGCTGGAGAAAAAGGGATTGATTTGCCGTATGCCACATGAGACGGATACAAGGGCTAATTCCATTTCTAACACGGAAAAAGGGAAAAATTTTCTGAAAAAAGCTGTTATAGAAGTTGAGGGAATTGATAAAACCTTTTTCTTTACAAGTGCTGAGGAAAATACTCAATTTCAACAGATGCTGTCACAGTTATTGAGCAAAAATCTGATGTGAAAGGAAAATGTAAAGCGGAGTCGAAAAAATAAGGGGGCAAATCTAAAATGCAAAGTAGAAAACATTACATAGACAACCTAAGAACCCTGGCAATACTCCTGCTTTTCCCGTTCCATGCCTCACAAATATGGAATGGCGGCGAATATAGCGGATTTTATGTCTGGTCCCATACGAACAATGTTCTGTATGCCTTTTCCACTGCCGTATATCCATGGTATATGACGCTTCTTTTTACACTTGCCGGAATGAGCAGCAAATATTCCCTGCAAAAAAGGACAAATAAGCAATTTATATGGGAGCGTATAAAAAGCTTGTGATACCTTTTGTATTTGGTCTGTTGGTTCTTGTTCCGGCCATGACATATACTGGAGAAGTGTATTTTAATGACTACCAGGGCACGTATTTGGGGCAGTACTACCTGTTCTTTACAAAAATAACCGACCTTACCGGCTATAAGGGAGGCTTTACCCCTGCACATCTTTGGTTTTTGCTGTATTTGTTTCTCATTACCCTTCTTCTCTACGAAATCATAAGACGAATTCCCTATATCCGAAGATTGGTTGGAATCGCTGGGTGAGAAAACAAAACCTTCAGGCGCCATTTGTTCGGAATTCCATTGTTAAGGCTTTTCAGCTGCATGTTTCCACGGTCCGTTTAAATAAAATACAACAGAAAGCGTCATGGCAATGGTCCATCCGATTGGCCATGCACACCATATTCCCAGATATCCTATCTGTTTTGCCAGTATTTCGGCAAGCACCACCCTCAAAATCAAGTCAGTAAAAGTGGCAGCCATAAATTTTTTCATCAATCCGGCTCCCCGGAGGATGCCGTCAGCAACCAGCTTTACAGATACAATCAAATAAAAGGGAGCTACGATATACAGAAACTTCATACCGGATGCCAGTGCTAAATCGGAGGGGTCATTGATAAAAAATGTGATCAATGCTTTTGCTGCCAAAAGATAGAGCAGGATAATCGGTATACAAAGCAGCCATACCATCTTGACTCCTGCCTTAAAGCCGTCTTTTATCCTTGGTAAAATTCCAGCGCCTAAATTTTGCGCAGTGTAATTGGAGATTCCATTTCCCAGTGTGGTAAATGAGGTGATGACCAGATTGTTTAGCTTTACAGCTGCCGAATATCCGGCAGTCACTCCGACGCCGCAGTCATTGATGACACTTTGGATAATGATGTTGCCAATGGAAATAAAGCTTTGCTGTAAAATGCTGGGAATAGCAATTACTGCAACCTTCTTAAATGCTTCAAAGGAATAGAGCGGCACCTTAGCATCTGTGTGGATTCCGGCCAGTCTTTTTAACACAACAAGAACTGCAAGAATACAGCTGACCCCCTGACATAGAAAGGTTGCCCAGGCAACACCTGTTACACCCATGTGAAAGGAAGATACAAATAAGATATCTACCAGAATATTAGAAGTGGAGGAAACTGCCAGAAAAATAAATGGTGTCTTGGAATCACCCAGTGCGGAGAAGATTCCTGTTGCAATGTTATAAAAAAACAGAAATGGAAGCCCCCAGATGTAAATATCCAGATAGAGCCTGGAATCAGCAAGAATTTCCTGCTGGGTATGGATCAGGTTCAAGAGTCCTCCGCAGCTGGCAATGCCGAATATCATCAATGCTATGCACAAAACCCCGCTGGAAATCATGGCGGTATAGATAGAGCTTTTCATTTCTCCATATTTTTTTGCGCCAAACAATTGGGATACCACTACGGAGCATCCAATGTTGCAGCCAAATGCAAATGCAATAAAAATCAGTGTGATTTCATAGCTGTTCCCCACTGCTGCCAGAGCATTTTCCCCTATGAATTTCCCTGCTACCAGACTGTCTGCAATATTATACAGCTGTTGAAAAAGAATGCTTCCAAATAGCGGCAGACAGAATTTCCATAATACGGTTTCCGCCTTCCCTACGGTTAAATCTTTATTCACGTTATCAATCCTCCATGCATTTCTTGAATTTCTTTTCTGAAAGTATTATACTCTGGATAAAAAAATACGAAAAATATATATATGATATTATAGACATATAAATTTGATATGACAAAGCGGAAAAATTATGAATGTAAATTATGAATATTACCGAATCTTTTATTACGTAGCAAAGTATAAAAATATAACACAGGCTGCGAAGGCACTTCAAAGCAACCAGCCCAATATTTCCCGTGCCATAAGGCTTTTGGAAAGCGAAACAGGCTGCAGGCTGTTGATACGTTCGAACCGGGGAATCTCCCTGACGCCGGAAGGGAAAAGACTTTATGGCCATGTTAAGGTTGCGGTGGAACGGCTTTTGCTTGCGGAAGATGAGATCGCAGAAGCAATCAGTATGCAAAATGGATGTGTCACAATAGGGGCAAGTGAAACGGCACTGCGTATGCTGCTGCTTCCTGTACTGGGCACTTTCAAAAAAAACTATCCCGGGATCCGCATCCGTATCTTAAACCATCTTACCGTACAGGCGATTGAATCCGTCAAAAATGGAGAGGCCGATTTTGCAGTGGTAACCACGCTTTCGGATGTGGAGAAGCCCCTTGTTTCTTATCCGATTATCCGGTTTCGGGATGCCTTGATCGGGGGGCCTGCTTATGGTGCCTTATGCAAAAAGAAACTGACGATGAAAGAGCTTATGGCTTATCCGGTAATATGCCTTGGGGAAGATACGGTTACTTATCAATTTTATGAGAATTTTTACCATAGCCATGGCCTTTTGTTCAAGCCGGAGCTGCAGGCTGCTACTACAGACCAGATTCTTCCCATGGTCAGGCATGATTTAGGAATCGGGTATATGCCGGAGGTATTTGCCAAGGATGCCATTGAAAAGGGAGAAGTATATCGGCTTTCCCAGGCGGAAGAGCTTCCCTCCAGACAAATCTGCTTTGTTGAAAATGAACGGTATCCTTTAAGTATTGCTGCAAAAGAATTAAAATCCCTGCTGATGCAATGTACTATGGAATAGGAGGATTTGGATAGAAGGACGTGTGAGCCGGCATAAAATGATTTACACATAGTCCGGCATTATGGTACAATTTGCAATAACAAGCAGCACAAAGTGCGGAATACAGAAAGATGAGGCAAGTGAAATGAAATTGAAAAAAAAGAGATGGTTTCCTGTTACGTTAGCTCTATGGCCGTATTTATATGATGTTTTACTTTGGCCGGTTGCAGGCGATGATGTAAATGAAATACTGGTATATACTTTTTTTATATTAAGCATAATAATTACGATTGTGGTTTATGTTTTAAATATGATTTATGCCTGCACATGCAGGGAAGAAGATTCCTATTATCATCTGGCTTTTTGGAATATGCTGATAAAGCTCATTCATATTCCGGTTTATCTGACCATTCTTTTGATTGATTTCATATTAGCATTGTGTGTTGTAGTTCCAGTGTTCATATTTATGTCCCCATTTTTGATACTTTACTTTTTCTTTGTAGCATTATTTTTAATGATTGCTTCATCCGCCTATGGAGTAAATGCGCTGATTCGGGCGGGAATGAAGCGGGTCGTATCCAAAAAGTATGTAGTCATCAATATCATTCTGCATTTTTTCTTTGTGGCAGATGTTATCAGCGCTATTGTATTATACATAAAGGTCCGGAAAGAAAAGCGCAAAAGGGAGCAAAAGGAATTGGAAGCTGTTTAAGGAGAGTTTTATGGGAAAAAAGAGCAAGATGATTGTATGCTTCCTGTTATTTCTGCTATTTCTTTGGATGGCTGCGGGGGCAGTTGATCTATCAAGAGTGAATCGGCAAAAATCCCCTGTATTCAGTATGGAAACGGAAAACCAGCAATATTGCCACTATTCAGGTCTTGGTTATTCCTTTGATATCGTGCAGAATCCTTTTTCGGGAACCGTACAATATGCATTTTATTTATTTGGCATGGAAGTGAAGAATAATTTTACTAATAAGGTTCCCCCCTTCCAATATCTTCCTGCTTTCCTCTAAAGATAAAGACTGTTTGAACCGGCGCATGTTTCTAAACATAACCATTTTCAAAGACCTAACGATAGAAAGCCTGGCGATTGAATTTCATTACCTGGTGGCAAAGAAACAGCCTTACGTCTGGATACCTGATGGCAGTTGGATGAAATAATATTTTAGCTGGAGAAAATTTCTGCAGCTTTCCATATAATCCAAACAAAAAGCACCAGTGCCAAAACAACACACAACACGATTAAAGTAAGAGTCAGTTTTTTCCATTTGCGTGCTTTCAAAGTCAGGAACATCACATCAATCACGTCCACGAAAAAGAAAAACTGAAGCATGGCATGGACAATCAGCATAACCTTTGAAAGAGTATTTGATTTGAAGGACAGGCGCAGATAAGAAATCGTATAAGGCGCTTCAAATGCCAGAACAAACCAACCGTAAACGTTTCCAAGTAACACAAATGCGGGTCCTACAAATATCATAAAGGGAACCGGTATAAAGGACAGGAAAAAGGCAGCCACCACGATAAAGCCGCCTATTATAAAAAAGGGAATCATGGCATATTTTACAAATACTGTGGCATTTAGCATGATGATGCGGTTTTCCGGTCTGCAGAATTTCACCGCAGCAATGATATTAAGAACACCAAATGCAAATGGCAGAAAAAGCAGGAACGTTAAGTCAACACCTTCTATTTTTATGGACAGGTAGGTTGGAAGTAAGTAAATGGACAGAACATACAGCAGTGGAAATATGTAAAGTGGATGAAAGCCCTTTGTATGTTCAAATGGAAGCGCTTCTGTCTGTGAGATAGTATTCATTTCATCTGTTGTATATTCGTTCATTTGTATTCCCTCATTCTTGACGGTTTCATCTTATATGGAGCAGATATAAAATCCGCTGATAAAAGAATGCCTATATTGCTTACTTGTCATCTTAACATACAAATTTGTGGAATGCTATAATTTTCTTTGAGTTTCCCCTTTTTTCTGCATAGCAAAAAATGCAAAAACACAGAATCTTTCTTATAATTGAATCACTACAAACAACCAAACAAAGAAGTGTTTTTGCATGATTAATTATAACGGATTAGGTTATGAAATAAAAAGGGATTTAACAAAATTATCGTCAGCGGTAGATAAAATAATTATCTGCCGCCTACCCGATTGTTTGCTTTCCATGACACAACTAAGTCACAAGTGTGTGATATAATAGTTAAAATGGAGGGATATATAGATGCAAAGAATATTGATAGTTGAGGATGAGGAATCAATAGCTAATTTAATTAAGGTTAATTTAGTAGTAGAGGGGTATCATTGTATTTGTGCTTATGATGGAAAAATGGGAGCAGATTATATTGAAAAAGAAATGTTTGATTTAATCTTGTTGGACATAATGCTGCCAGAAATCAACGGATACGAACTATTAGAATATGTAAAACCAATGGGAACGCCAGTTATTTTTCTGACTGCAAAGGGCGATGTTGATGACCGTATTAAGGGATTAAAGCTCGGTGCGGATGACTATATTACTAAACCTTTTCAGGTAGGGGAGTTGATGGCTCGTGTGGAAGCTCTGCTTAGAAGATATGGCAAGATAAATAATAAGCTGGCTTTTGCAGATGTAGAGATTGATATGGTTTCTCGAATAGTCAGTAAGAGAGGAAATCCGGTAGATCTGACAGTGAAGGAATTTGATTTGTTGGTGGAGTTGATCCAGAACAAAAACGTAGCATTGTACCGGGAAAAGTTATATGAGAAGGTGTGGGGTGAACCATATGTGGGAGATACCCGCACACTGGATTCCCATATCCAGCGGCTCAGAAGGAAACTGAACTGGGATAATTATATTAAAACTGTATTTCGGATAGGGTATCGGTTGGAGGATGGAGAATGAGGCTGTTTCATAAAATCTTTCTATGCTTTGTAGCCATATTCAGCATTACTTTTCAAGTGGCGGGATATTTTTTGATAAATTATACTTATGGAAATGCAATCAGCCAGGAAAAGAAATTTGCCTTTCAAGATTTTCAATATAATAGGTATATCCTGCAGTCTATCCTGTATTCCAATCCGGAGTTCTTTGAAGAGAATGAAGCGGATTTCTCAGACGTTTCAAGGAATTTTACCGTTCCAGTTGCTGTATATGGTACAGATGGAAAGTATATTTTTTCAAATATGTCAACACTTCCGGAGGAGCCTGATTTTGACGAAGGGGAGGATGACAGGATATCTTTCCAAATTTATGAAAAAGATGGGGAACACTATATTTTTGTATGTGATTATGTCAGCCAAGGTGAAAATAGTATGTACCTTATTACGCAGACAGATATCAGTTCTGTGATAAATGTCCAGAAAAGCACGATTGCCTATTTCCAGAAAATATACATGGCTATCCTCTGCATCAGTTTTCTGTTGGTATTTCTGCTGACGAAATTGATTACAGCATCCTTAAATAAAGTGGCAAAAGCGACAAGAAGGATTGCGGGAGGAGAATATTCCGAAAGAATCAGCACCAAGGGAAAGGATGAGATCAGTGAACTGGCATCCGATTTTAATGAGATGGCGCAGCAGGTAGAGGATAAAATTGGTGAGCTGTCTAATGTGGCAAAACAGAAAGAAGATTTTGCTGCGAATTTTGCCCATGAACTGAAAACGCCTCTGACATCCGTGATTGGGTATGCGGATATGCTTTACCAGCGGAATCTTCCGAGGGAAGAAGTAAAAAGTGCTGCCGGGTATATACTGAAGGAAGGCATGAGACTTGAGGCTTTGTCCTTGAAGCTGATGGACTTATTTGTGCTGGACAAGCAGGACTTCATTTTAGAGAAGATGTCTGTCAGGGAAATGTTTGAAAATCTGGAACAGGGCATAGAGCCTGTATGCAGGAAGTATGGGGCAGCCCTGCATATGGAGATAGGGGAAGGAATGATCCGGGTAGATTATGACCTTTTCAAGACAATGATATTGAATCTGGCGGATAATGCTTTGAAAGCAGACTGCAAGGATATCTGGATAGAAGGGAAGCAGGGAAAGAACACTTACCAGATTAGGATTAAAGATAATGGGAAAGGAATTCCACCAGAGGAGCTGGGGCGGATCACGGAGGCATTTTATATGGTGGATAAGTCTCGGTCAAGGAAACAGCATGGGGCGGGGATAGGAATGGCTCTGGTGTCAAAAATTGTGGAGATACATAGGGCGAAGTTGGAGATAGAAAGCGATGGAAAGGCAGGAACTGTGATCAGTGTTACATTCCGTTTACAGGAGGACTATGGGAATGAATAAATCATACAAATATACAATCCTTACTTTGTTTCTCGCGCTTGTGTTTGCCTTTGGCAGTATGGCTGGCATGAACTTTATCATGCGGGAAAAGGAAAGACAGTTATTAACGGAAAGAGGCAGGGCTGTAGTAGAGGCACCCGTTCGGTCATGGCAGGGGCAGGAAAGCGGGGAGGACGGGAAAACGGATGAAGAATCTGACAGTATAGGATATGTTCTTACAACCGAACAGGTGGAGGAGATACTAAGCTGTTGGAATAAACGCACAGGAGTAACCGTTCATAATCCTGTAAATGGACAGATTTCTATGGAAGAAGCCATAATAGAAGGAAGAAAATGGCTTGTGGAAATGGAAATTGGAGAAAACAGACTGGAGGAAACAGAGGCATATTCCGTATCCGCAACGCTTGGTATTGCAATGCAAAAAGTGTCTGTGGGAGTACAGTCAGAACCATATTATAGTTTTTGGACTGTGCAATTCTCTGATTCGTCTATGTATGCGATTTTATACATTAACGCAGTTACTGGAAAAGTCTGTAATGCGGACATCACCTTATATGAAGATATGCCAGAGGAAATACCATATGAGAAATTAGAACATTTTGTGGAACTATCCGGATTGCAGGTCAGCAATACAGATATAACAAAAAATCAGGAAGGAACACAAGCTATGTTAAAGATTGATGACAGTCATATATTTGCAGAGGTGAAATTTCAAAATGCCCAAGTCTACAATGGAAAAGAATTCATAGGCAATAATGAAATGTTTCATAACGAAAAAGTAAGAATTATCTATGCCCTAACCGTGAGCAAAGTGTTCTGACATTGTATTTAGAAATAATTTGCCTCATAACACAACTTTACCGAAAATATTTTACATCTATGACACAACTTTACCAAAAGTAAAACGAAACACTCAGGTAGAATATAAGTATATTCTGCTTGAGTGTTTTTTTAGCAAATACATAAGGAAATCTGCCGGGGTATGGCGACTGCCTTATGGTAAATATGGCTGATTGGAGGAAAGAGGATGAAATTACAGGTAGAGCACATATGCAAAGCCTATAACAGAAGAAAGGAGGCATTAAGGGATGTCAGCTTCACATTGCATAAGGGGACTTATGGTTTGTTAGGCGAAAATGGGGCGGGTAAGAGTACGCTTATGAGGATGATGGCTACCGTAGATTTTCCCAAAAAAGGGGAAATATATTATGACGGAAAGAACATTTTTTCAATGGATGAAGGATATCGCAGCTTGATAGGATATATGCCGCAGAACTACAGTGTATATCCCGGATTTACGGCAAGGGACTTTCTGGAATATATGGGTGTCTTAAAAGGGGTATCGAAAGAAAAATTGAAACGCAGAATAAATGAAGTGCTTGAGTTTGTAAACCTGTCAGATGTTGCAGAAAAAAAGGTTAAGACTTTTTCAGGTGGCATGAAACGCAGGATTGGAATTGCACAGGCGATTATCAATGAACCTGAGATCTTAATACTGGATGAACCGACAGCAGGACTTGACCCGAAAGAGCGCATTCGTTTTTCAAACATAATCAGTGATATGGGCAAGGACAAAATCGTGCTGCTGTCCACCCATATCGTGTCAGATATTGAGGCGATTGCAAACGAACTTGTGGTTATGAAGAAAGGGGAGGTTCTGGAGAACGGAAATGTGGACGATCTGGTGCAGACAGTGAAAGGACAGGTCTGGGAAACTGTAATAAATCAAGAAACATACCAGAGGCTCCGAGAAGAGCGGTCTGTCATACATCTAAAGCAGATGGGTAAGGAAGTGCAGGTTCGGTTCGTGGGAGAAAGGTATCCTGATGTAGAAAATCAGCAGGTAGAGCCCACACTGGAAGATTATTATATTTTTACTGGCGGTATCATGAATGAAAGCGAGGAGTAAGAGATGAGAAATAAAAAGAGATTTATTGCAGCAATTGCATGTGTGATGGTTATAGGACTGACTGCCTGTGGAAACAGAGATGATAATGCAACTAATAATATACAACAGGTAGAGCCAATTCCTTTTACAGAGAACATAGAGTGGGACAACGGTGATATAGAAAAACAGGACGAAATAGAAACGCAACAGAAAACAGAAACACAGAACGTAATAGACGCACAAGAAGTGCAGGAACAGGTGGCACCGGAAAGTGATGAAAAATTGGAAGAAAAACTTGCAGCGTACCGTGAAGCAAGGGAGAATGCGAAACCTACCTCACTGGGAAATGGGGTGACGATGGGTGGTTCAGTGAGTGAGGAGGAGTATGGCATTTCATACGATGCAAGTATTTTAGAGACATTTGATTCGAGAGAAATAGCTGAAGCATACGGCGCAGCCAATAGCTATGTGGAGGATACTCTTGGAATTTCCGTGGAGACAAGGAATACTACATACCATTGCGTTGATCCGAGGATATGGGCAATTTATTCTGCAGAGGATAAAGGTGTCGCAAACGGGTATGATCCGGAAAATATCTATGTGGTTGAGTATTGTGATAACGGAACATGGCAGTATCTGATTCTTGTAAGGGAAGAAAAAGGCAGTGCATGGAAAGTCATGCATCACGGCAGTTCATATATGGAATAATGGAGGGATGAAAATTGAAGGATTTAATCAAGTTGGAGTATAAGAAATTGTGGAATGGAGTATCCATTGTTTCTATTGCTGCATTAAGCATCCTTACCATTCTTTTTTCTGTGGTCACGCTGAATATCCAGCAGAGGGCGCTTAATAAGAATGGGGATATTGTTACCGGATTGTCGGCTTTCAGGGCATTAAAAGAGGCATCGGAAGATTTGGAGGGGGTAATGAATGGAGAATATATCCAAAATCTCATAGATGAATATAATTCCAGTCCTGAAAAGAAATTTTTGGATAATAACCGGGGCTTTTTGGGCACAGGCGGGATGACAAAATATATCATCCCAAACTATGTGATCAATTATGCATATTATAGTCTTTATATGTCGAATGGAAACGATATGATAGGGCTGGATTATGAGTTCTTAAATTCAGAGGAGAGTTTTTACCAGAAATTTAAGGATGCTATCATAGAGCAGCAATTGTATGTGAATAAAGAAAACGGAGTGTATCAGTATTCACAATCCCAGATTGAGGCATTGCAGAACAAGGTCGATCACTTAAAAACTCCTTTTAAGGTTGCGTATCATACAGGGCTTGCTAATTTAAACAGCTATTTTGGAATGGAGTATTCTGTGTTTTTCATCATTTTGGCATTTTGCCTGGCTTCAGTGTATGCAAAGGACAGTATGAATGGCATTGACGAACTGGCGCTGTCCTCTAAGCATGGAAGAAAAAAGGATATGAAAGCAAGATGGATAGCGGGAAATCTGTTTACTCTGACAGCATATTTGATTTATGTCGGTGTGCTTATGGTGGTTCATGGAGTGATAGGCAGCCTGCATGGGCTTGGTGCCTCTGCACAGACATTCTGGTTTGACTGTATCTTTAATATCAGTATTGGAACGGGGCTGTTGCTTATCTTCTTTGGCGGGCTGGCAGGCGCCCTGGTCATTGCCAATATTGTGATGTTGCTGTCCATGAAGATAAAGAACTCCAAAGCTGCTGTAGTGGCAGGTATTGCCGCTGTTCTGTTGTTAAGAAAGGGAACAGACACATACAGCCAGATAAAGCTACTGAATCCCATAAGATTTGGAGGAAGCGAGTCAGCTTATAATTTCCTGTTTGTTGGCACAGCGATCATTCCCTATTTTGTTGTTGTTCTCATCCTGAGCATTGTATATGTAGCTGTTCTTTGGCTGATAATGCGGCTATCGTATAAAAAATACTATATAAACTAGGTTTTGTATGCAAGAGAGGTACGGAAATGAGGTAGAAATGTTAGAAATCATTAAAATAGAAAGAAAAAGAATATTGAGTATAAGGGTTTTTCTGGTGTTTTTGGCAATCGTTGCGTTATTCTCCGCATATAGCGTCTATTCCATATTGAGGAGCTATGAAGTGCCAGGGGTGGCAGGGATTGCAGTGACATGGCATGAAAATCTGTCCCATGCAAAAGCAGATCGGCAAAAGACACAGATAGACAAGGAGTTTTTGAATCTAATGCGGCAGCATGAGGGGGAATTTACCTATGTGGATGAAAGAAATCTGGTAGGACTTGTTGCAGCTAATTATGGCGGAAAATCCGTTCAGGATTTGTCTGATGAAGATATCAGCAATTTTTATCCAAGGCGCTTATCCAATATCCGGGCGATGCTGGAGGAAAGTCAGGTGATCCATTATACCCAAGAGGAAATAGAGCAGTTCATGCAGAACGCAGGGCAGATTTCTGAGATTCAATTTGGTTATGCGGAAGGATGGAAAGTTCTGAATGATGGCATGAATGTTTTTGTGCCAGTGCTGCTGATTCTGATTTCTGTCCTGTTGCTTCCGCTTTTCGGTATTGATTCCAAAAGCAATATGACAGAGCTGTACCGTTCAACAAAATATGGGAAAACGCCGCTGGATCATGCCAGAGTCCTAGCGGCATATATAATAGGGGTTTTTCTTTATTTGCTAGGTATCTTTTTGCATTTCGTGATAAAAATCGTGCCTTTCGGATTGAAAGGGTGGAATCAGTGTATCCAGAGCAACGTAAATACATTCTTCTCCCTTTATAATATTACGAACCTCCAACAGTTTTCACTTAATGTAATGGTTGGTTTGGCTGCACTGTTGTTTGCTGTTTCTTTCCTGCTTCTTGTGACGGTTATCATGGAGAAGATCATGACAAGTGCGGTGATATTTGTGTTTTTTTGGATTCTATTACTGCTTTTTGAGCAAATGTATCTCTGGCCGGTCAACCACTATTTTGCCAATTTCATGCCGTTGCGAATGACTTCTTTTTCTCACTATTATGTAGGTAACGAGATATACAGGGTGTTTGGAAGCAGCCTGTCTTGTATGAAATGGAGTATTTTGGTGTCAGTTTTGGTGTCAGGAATTTTGTTGGCGGCAACGATAGGATGGGAAAAGGTAAAAAGGAAAAGAGGTCTGTATTAACGCTATGAGCGAGTTTTGAGAATCGGAAATGAGTTATTTTATGGGAGAAACTTAGGATGAAGAATAGCAATAGAAATATTAGGATGAGGGAAAGGCGGGTGGGTTACAGAAAAAAAGAACAGACAGGAAGCAGGCTGCTTCTCCCTGCAATGGTGGCTGTTATCGCTGTACTTGTGTTCCACATCAGAGATATAAAGGCAGAACTGGAAGAAATGCGGACTGCACTGAAGCGGATAGAAGTGTTGGAATATGGAAGGATTGAAACGTCTGTGAAAACCTACCCGAAGGAGGAAACAGATTATGTCAGCAGTATTGCTATAATGAATGTGGAAAAACCAGTACAGCGTACCCGGTCAGAAACTATCCAAAGATTGGAGGAATTAGGGAAAGAGAACCCGGAAATTGCGGCAATCAGCAGGAGCAGCTCACAATATCCGGAGGCTATGCTGACAGCCTTGGCAAATAACCCGGAGATGGCAGATTTTGTGGCGGGCTATTTGAGAGATAACAAATATGCGGCAGGCGGTCTAACAGAATTGGAAAAGGAGCAGGAATGCCCACTGCTGCTCCAATGGGACTCACGTTGGGGATATGAGCTATATGGCGGGGACAGCTGCATCGGGCTTGCAGGATGCGGCCCCACCTGTCTGTCAATGATTTTGTATTACCTGACAAGGGATGAAACGCTCACGCCTGACAGGATAGCAGCCTATTCTATGGAGAACGACTACTATGTAAGTGGAACAGGCACCGCATGGGGACTGATGGAGGATTTTCCTGAAATATATGGTATCAAGGCTACAGAACCCAGAATGACAGAACGTTCCATAAAAGCGGAGCTGGATAAAGGAAAAGTATTGATATGTGCTATGGGGCAGGGTGATTTTACGGTGTCTGGTCATTTCATTGTCATTTATGGTTATGGTGATAGCGGGTTTCAGATAAATGATCCGAACTGCGTGGCAAGAAGCAGAAAAGAGTGGACTTTTGAAGAAATAAAGGATCAGGTTAAGAAAATCTGGGCTTATGGGAAGTAAAGGAGAACGGTGGCTTCCAAGTATGATAATAATCAGTTGCCAACGATTACTTGAAGCAAATCAAATGATATAAAAAATTGCTATTTTCCATAAAGCTTAGTATAATTTAGAAAAATCAGAAGAATCATGCATTGCATCAGGCCCCCTTTTTCTGGTTGAATAATTAAAATGAAAAAAGGAGTAGTAAACACTATGATAATCGATACCCATGTACACATCGGAAACATGTTAAAATTCCAAATGCCGGAGGAAATGGTAATAGAGTCCATGAAAAAATACGGCATAGATTATTCCCTCGTTTCTAATATAGATTCCACAGAACTGGATTTTGACCAGAAGGAAATTCCAAAGGAGCTGCAGATAGATCAAGTGGCTTCTTTGGAAAGAAGCATTCGGTTTGCCAGAAAATACCCCGATAAAATAGGTGTCCTTGCCTGGATGAAGCCTTATGGGGAAACGGTAACACAGGAGCTTGTGGACATGCTGGAAAAAAACAGGGATATTATTTATGGATTAAAGTTTCATCCCTTTCATTCCAAAACAGCAATGGACGATCCGAAAGTGGCGCCGTATCTGGAGCTTGCACAAAGATTCCATTTTCCGGTAGCAGTACATACCGGAGGCTGTGAAGAGGCGGAGCCGGTTCGTGTTCGGAATGCGGCGGAAAAATATCCGGATATAGACTTTATTATGGTGCACATGGGACTGGGGACGGATAACCAGGAAGCAATCCGCCTTTTGGGTACTCTGCCAAACTTATATGGAGATACTACCTGGGTTCCTTTGGAAAGCACCATTCAGGCGGTAGAGACTGCAGGCAGTGGAAAAATGATGTTTGGAAGCGACAATCCCATAGACGGGCTGGATACCTATCACAATAATCCAAAAGGTGATATTTCCGTTTATCAGGCATATTTTAAGGAGCTTGAGGGCAGAATCGGAACAGAAAGCTATGAGAATATTATGTATCGTAACGCAGTCCGCTTATTTCACCTGCCTTTTGCATTATAATTGCCTGATGATGGAAGAAAAATGAATATGAGAGAAGATAAAAAAGAAAAAATAGTATTACGTATTTTAAGTATATGTGCTGTGACAATCTGGATTCCTGTTGTCTATGTGAAACTTCTGGTTGATGATTCCATGATCATAGAAAGGGTTTTCAATGGCTTACTGCTGGGAGTGTTGTTTGGAGGCGCATTAGGAGTCTATACACTGATTGCAAACAGAAAATATAAGTTGATTTTGGTAAATGTGTTGGGCGTTCTGGCATTAGTGCCGGTATGTCTGTTTTTGCTTTTGTCTGTTGTATTAGCCATACAAGGCTGATATGGCAAATATGGTCCATAGGAAAGCAGACAGTACCAAGCCCGTATATGACAATGAAATGCCCGTTCAAGGCAGCAATCAATTTTTATCCCCATTTCTGCCGATAGATACAATAAATATACCGAAGGAAGGTGGAAACATGCTGTCCATAGCAGTGTGTGACGACGATATCAGGGAATGTGCCCATATAGCAGCGAAAATCAAAGGGATTTTGGGGGAACTCAAAGTGCCCTTTCTTTTGTGTCAGTTTCACAGCGGAAAAGAATTGCTCAAAGCGCCGGAAGCTTTTGACATTCTGTTTCTGGATATTATCATGGAAGGACTGGATGGAATGCAAACAGCAGAATTGTTTCGCAAAACAGCGGCTGACAAGCTGCTGATTTTTATATCATCCAGCAGGAAATATGTGTTTGAAGCATATGACGTGGAGGCTTTCTGGTATCTGGTAAAACCAATTGATGATAAAAAGCTGAAAAAAGCATTGCAAAGAGCTGTGCAAAAGCTGGAAAAGAGCCCGAAAAGCTTTCTGATCGTCAACAAAGAAAGACAGAAGAAAAAACTATTTTTAGATGATATTTACTATTTTGAAATAAAGGGAAGAATGATTTATGTACACGGAACAGATGGTATTTTCACATACTATGAGCAGATTGGAAGACTGGAGGAGCGGCTTATAGGAGAAGGGTTCTTCAGGTGTCATAAAAGCTATCTAATAAACTTAAAATATGTGGAAACATACAACCGGCAGGAAGCTGTTTTAGACAACGGGGAGAAAATCATGATTGCCAAGAGAAGATATGAGGAATTCGGGAAAGAAATACTTGCCTACATGAGAACAAACGGAGGAATTCTATGAGCTTAGTAACGATTCCCTGGGGTGTTTTGATATCAGTATCCTGTTGTCTGGCGTATGCAATTGCCGCAGGCAGATTTTGCAATCAATTTCTGGAAACCTCAAAGGCGAAAGAAAAGCTGTTTATTTTCATTTATTTTAGCGGCATCATGGCATTTATGGCTGTTTATGAGCATTACAAGCTTCCCTATATTCTCTATGGGCTGTCAGAACATTTATTTTTTCTGGGAATGACAGCGCTGCTGTTTTTGTCAGAGATGGAAAAGAAACTATTGACGGCGTCCATATTGATTGCGGTCAGAACACTGGTGTGGGGATTTTGCCAGTCTTTTTTTTCCTGTATTGTATTAGTAATATTGCATGTGGTGAAGGGAGAAATGGAACCCTTTATTGGTATATGGGAAGAATATGTGATTATCTGCCTCACCTTTGCAACAGGCATTTGGGTGATTGGACTGCTGTCAAAATATTTAAAATCTGTTCTTGATGGAAAGATGAAAAGATGGTATGCACTGCTAACCGCACCGCTGTTAGCCATTGTCATGATTGCTGATATGTCGGGATGGGGCGCCACATATGGAATTATGGTAAGGGGCAGGGATGAGTGGAATTTATACTATAATCAGATTTTCAGTCATGTGGGAAATTGTGTTTTTACGGCGTTGTCCATGTTTGCAGTAGGATTTTATGTGTTCGGGATGAATAAGATTTATGTGGAGCAAAAGAAAATGGGGCAGTACCAATCCCAGATAGCGGCTTACAAAATGCTGGAAGAGCAGTACGGACGAATGGAACGGCTAAGGCACGACATGAAAAATCACATCATAGGGCTGCAGGGACTTTTGGCAGACAGGGACATGGAAAAAATGGATCAGTATTTAAGGCAAATGCAAAAAGCCGGAGATATGGAGCCGGGGGAAGAGGCTACCGGAAACAAAGTGGTGGATGCATTGCTGTATCAGAACCGGAAGCAGGCGGAAAAAAAGAAAATTTTATGGGAAAGCCATGTGCAGATTCCAAAGTCATGTTCTATTGATGAAATGGACTTGTGCGTGCTGTTCGGCAATCTATTGGACAATGCCCTGGAGGCATGTGAAAGGCTTCCCGAGAATGAAAAGCGGTTTATAAACATACAGGGCCAATTGGTAAAAAGGTGTTTTTTGCTGGAAGTAAAAAATAGCAGCGGCTTGCCGGAAGCCGTGAAAATGGGAACTACACGGAAGGAAAACCCGGACCAACACGGAATCGGTCTTGGCAATATCAAGGATGTAGTACGAAAATATGGTGGAGTTATGGACATGGAAGTAAAAAAGAATGTATTTTTGATTTCCATTCTGCTGCCCTTAAAGAATGCCGTACATGACATGGAACAGACTGTTTAAGACAGGAAACTAACAGGCAATACTTCTGCTGCCGAAAAAGAAGGAAAGACATTTTAAGAGGAGGCGGTAAGGGTATGATGTGCGCAAAAACAATGGAAGGCTTAGTGGGAGCAAGAACCAACATGGATATGACAAAGGTTCCCCTGCGGGTTTTTAAAGAAGCCAGGCGCAGAGGCGATACGGCAACCATGGAAAGAGCCATGGGATATGTCAATGAATTTTCGAATCAGGCACAGGAATATAAGGCAGAAGCTTACGAAGGAATGGAGGAAGATGGAAAGGAAGCAAAGGAAAGAGAAAAAGCGGCACGTGAAAATGCTGTTGCAAAGCTGAAAGAAGAAAGTGAAAAGCTGGAAGAAAGAATGGAGGAGAGCAGGAAAGACGGTGGAGAAATACTGGAAATCAGTCAGGAGGGAAAAGCATTGTGGGAAAATGCCGCAAAGCAGGAGGCTGATAATCCGGAAACCGGAAAGCCTGTTGTAGGCAAAGAAAACATCATATATACAAAAACGGGAGAAACCAGCCAGACACAACAAGGTTCCAACACATCTATTTTGGTGTAAAGACTATAGAAAGTAACAATTTGGCATACTTTGTGGGGAAAATGGACTTGGATAGAAGGGGCAGGCTGAAGTGTTACTATGCTAGAAAAATAAGGAGGAAAGATACGAATGAACATTTTAGGAATTGAAAACAACGGCTTGCAGTCTCCGGAGGAAGTTTACCGGGATTTTCAAAAAGAGTCTGCGGAAAATGGGATTCATAAAGAGGCTGGAAATGAAAAAGAAGGGAAATGGCTTATAAAGGATGAATATATTCCGGAAGAGAAAAAATCCCAGAACCCTGCCGGGATTTATAAAAAGATTCAGGATGAAGACGGAAAGCCTAAGATCCAATATGTGGATTCTGGAAGGGAGAAAAAAAGCTGCACAGGAAATACCGATCAGGTGGACCGGGAAATTGAAAAGCTGAAACAGCAGAAGGATCAATTGGAAATACAGAGAAACGCTGCCAAGGATGAAAAAACAGTGGAGGAGCTGGAACGAAAGCTGGCACAGGTGGAAAATGAACTGAGGCAGAAAGACAATGATACATACAGGCGTAAGCATACGGTGTTTTATGAAACGTAGCAGAAAAGGCATTCCGGCATTGGTTCCAGGATGCCTTTTTAAATATTGGCTGATATGTGCGGTTTGTTAAGTGCTTACAAGAAAAAGAGTGATAGGTTTGTGTTAATGATGGGATGTTATTTTGCTAGAATATTTTTCCGTGAAATATTATAATATAGATAGCTGCTTATGGGGCATACAGAGGGAGCTCTTGTAAAAAGCAATACAAAATTCCGGAGGAGCAATATGAAAGCAGATGACAGCAAACAGAAGGAGCCATGGAAGGATGGCAGTGAAACAATCATTGTAGATGGCAGGGGCTATGAAAAGATAAGATTATTAGGACACGGAAAGGGAGGCTATTCTTATCTGGCATGGGATGGGGAAAAAAACTGCGTATTGAAGCAGATTCATCACGAACCATGCAACTATTATCAGTTTGGCGACAAAATACAGGCAGAGCAGAATGATTATGAAAGGCTTGTGAAAACAGGAATCCGGATTCCAGAGATGTTTGCCATAGACAAAGAAAAGGAAATCATCATTAAGGAATATATCGAAGGTCCCACTATTTATGATCTGGTTCTGTCAGACCGGATGAAGGATGACTATCTGGCGCAGATAAGGGAAATGTGCAAAAAGGTGTATTCCTTTGGACTGAATATAGATTATTTCCCTACCAATTTTGTGGTGCAGGGGGGAAAAATCTATTATGTGGATTATGAATGCAATGAATATATGGAGCAGTGGGATTTTGAAAACTGGGGAGTAAAGTACTGGTCTAAGACACAGGAATTTATGGAATATGTGGAGAATTCCAGATAGATTATATTAAAGATAGCTTATATTCAGGTAAATAAAAAAATTGACTGGCTATGAAACAAATTAGCAATAGTGACAGTTCAGCCCGCCCGAAAGAGTAAATGTAATTACTCTCTCAGGCGGGCTGAACTGTCATGAATAATACTTTTTCACTTCAAAAATAAAGGAATTCGTGACATCCCTGTTAGGAATCAGAAAAAAATTACGATGTATTAAATAGAAATAAGAAGGGAAAAGTGATTCATATGTTAAAGGAAACAAGCAATATGTATACCAGTCAACCATCATTCCGTACTTGTTCAAATAAAGACGACATACATAATTCGTCCCTGCCGGAGCACAATACTAATACAGCGAAATCAGAATATAAAAATGTATCGGAATATTCTGCTTATCTGCAGGAGAAATATAAGTTTCTTAACAGACAGACGTCCATGCATGGAGTGCCGGTAACGGTAAATGTTTCGGAAGCTTTTTTGAAAAAATGCCTGAATGATCCGGAAAAAATGAAGTTTCTGGAAAGCAATCTGGCGGTGATTCCGGATTGTGTAAAAAGTGCTGTTAATTTTACTAAGACCATGCCAGGAAATCCAACAATGACTTATGCCAGCTATTCCATAGATGCCAATGGGAATATTTCCTGTATGGGTGGCTGTACCAATGACCCGGATGGAAAGATTGCGCGGGAGAATGCCCGAAAAAGGGCAGAGGAAAAAAAGACGGAAGAAAAAAAGGCCGCAAGGAGACGGGAAGAGAAAAAAGCGAGAGAAAAGAAAGTGGAGGAAAGAATGGCTGAAAAAAGGGCCATGAAAGAAAGTCAATATACAGTGGCGGTAAGGGGAGATAATGTGGAAAGCATTACCTTAAACCTTATGGACAGAATAAGTTCTTCCGGCAGTATAGTGCCTCCCACTGCGGAGTTAGCGGGATTTGATGCAAAAGCGTAATTGCATGATTACATTATAGTAGAAAGGAGCCGTCATGAATCATCCTATTGAAACCAATTATGTGCCGGAGGTCTCCGGACATTATGTGGCAGACAGCAAAAAGAAAACAAATACTACATTTGCGGATAAGTTGAATGAAAAAGCAGCTGTTTCCACAAAAAATATGACTTTAGGAGAATATAAAATATATTTCCATGAAAAAGTAAACCGTCTTTCTACCCATCCCTCCCAGAAAAACATGGAATGGATGATAGAAATAACGGATAGGGCTTATGAGAGAATGAAGAACGATCCGGAATATGAAAAAAGGGTATTAGAGGCCATAGCCAGATGCAAAGCGATGGATTTTGGAAGCGGAGTACCGCTGATTGCTTATATCCATATAGACGATACATGGGAAGGCTGTCGTATATATACCGGAGGAATCAGGGAAAATCATTTTGGTAAGTCCCGGTCGGAAATAGAGAGGGATATACGGGCAGAGAGGAAAAAACGAAGAAAAATGCTGCTGGAAGAATACTTGAAAAAACAGGCGCAGGAAAAAAGAATTTTGAAAAAGCTATGGGATAAGGAAGTGGAGGAGAGAAAAATCGAAAGCAGCTGCCTGTTGCAGTCCTTTAGCAGAAAAAGACAGATGAAACAGGCAGTTGATGCTTATGAGGCGGAAGCAGTGATAGAAACCATGGACTTTTGTATTTCCAGATGTGGGAAGCATTGATGATGGAGGAATAAGTATGGAGTATACGGATGCTGACGGAAATAAGCAGTTTATGGGTGGCGGCGGTGTTGCATTTGCAGATGCTGTCTGCTATGTGAAACTGGTAAAGGGCAAAGAGACCTTGTATATGACGGTAAAATACAAAGGCGGTTATGCAACGGGCGATCATAAATATCCGGACCCTAAGGAGTGGATGGCTAATTAGAAATTGAATAGAGATGGGCGCACATTAATTGCTGCTGTAAAATCTGCTGTTGAATTTCACATCAAATCAGGATATACTAAAGACAGGAAAGGAGAATGTGATTATGCCTAATATTAAACCAATTTCTGATTTGAGAAATTACAGTGATGTGCTCCGTGATGTATCTGTCGGTGCGCCCGTCTTTCTTACAAAAAACGGACGTGGGCGCTATGCGATTATTGACATACAGGACTACGAAAAAACACGGGCGACCCTGAAACTAATGGGTGAACTTGCAAAAGGGAAAAAATCAGGAGAGGAAAAGGGATGGCTTTCGTCCTCGGATGTGAGAGCACATTTCAAGGCAAAGGCGAATGAAGAATAATATCCACTACTCCCCGCAAGCCCGGAACGACCTTGACGAAATCTGGGAGTATATTTCTTTTGAGTTATGCAATCCGCAGGCCGCAGAAAATAGCGTAAACAAGATCATGGACACTGTTGACGAACTGGAAAATTTTTTAGAAATTGGCGTCCCGTTGTCCTCTGTGACAGATGTGGAAAGTGATTACCGTTTTCTGGTTAGTGGAAATTATATGGTTTTCTACCGTGTGATCATGCAAGACGTTTATATTGACCGTGTTCTGTATGGCAGACGAGATTACCTTCGTATTCTGTTTCCTGATTTGTCACAGAACGGCAACGAAGGATAAAACAAAATATTATATAATAACTATGAAACTGCTGGCTAACGCTGGCAGTTTTCTTTATTCAGGCGCTTTGACAGCGTTTTTTATTACTTCGGGCCAAGTTGGTCTGAGGGGGAAGGAGGATTTTTTGACCTATGTGCCAGTACCCAAAGACTTAAAACGTATCAAGATCCTAAGATGATTCAAATTCAACTTATGAAAGAAATGGATTTAACCAGGAAATAAATACAGAGAGATATAAAGGAACTGCAGGAAAACGGAGTGCTTGGAAGAGAAGGTAACAGGAACGGGCATTGGGTGATAAAGAAGTATGGAGAACAATAAAAACAAAGGAATATTTGAAAGCTAGACAAGTATCAATGAAAGAAAATGAAAGTATGACAATAGAAAGCTTGTTTTAAGAACTCAAAGGTTCTTGTTGTAACTAGAAAAAGTAGATGATATAATATTTTTTAAGGTGTGAGCTGCGAAATCAGCGACGAAATAATACAAAAGGTTTCATAATAAAAAGAGAGAAGGTGCAAAGTGGTTAGTGTATTTGATATAATTCCGAACAATTTTTTTAATCTATTATCAAGTAATAGTAATTATAGGACTAATGCCGCTTTGCTTCAATTTATATATGAACAATATGATAATGAGATTTCATATAGAATAAAGAGAAATGTGTTACGAGACGAATTAGCATATTATATTTCGGATAACTCTGAGGAATTGAGAGCAGACAATGATACAACAGCTAAAAGTTATCAAGATATGGCAAGTGCTTATCTAGGGAAATTCGCAAGCAAGGATGTAGGGTGGCTGGAAGAAGAATTTGATGAGTCAACTTTTGAAAAATATATAGTAATAACCGAACAAGGCGTTATGCTGGCTGAATTACTGATTCGTTTAGAACGGCCTGAAAGAGAAGAACTTTCAAGCTATATGTATAATATTTATAATACTTTAATGAATCAGGAACAATGGAATGGTGATCCATATGTAGGTGCGTTGAAAAACGTATATAAGAATGCAAAAGCACTTTCAAAATCTCTTAAGAAAATGTCTACATACATTCGCAAAACAATTGAAAAGTTAATGAAAGAAATTTCATATGAGAGCTTAACGGATAACATTATTACATATTGTGATGGAGATTTTATTAAGGAGTATGCCAGACTTACTAAACCACAGAATAACATTCATATATACCGTGGCAAGATAATAACCATGTTGGAGCAAATGCAAAATGATGATGATATATATGAACTAATTACAATTGGATGTGTTAATGAAGAAGATATTGAGGAATGGGAAGCTGAAGAGAAAATAGATTTAATGTTTGATACAATTAAGAAGTTCTTGAAGGATGATTATTTGAGAATCATTGCAGATATTAAGCATAAACTAAACCTTTATATAACAATGGCATTGGGAAGATTAAGATATCTGAAAAATCATGAAATTGATATGCGTGGAAATGTTGAAAGAACATTGAAGTATATGTTGGATATGATGACCGAATCGGGTATGAGAGAAGAATTACCAGACGAAATGGCTGAAATGATTCGAATAAATCAAAACAAATACATTAACGTACAATCAATTAGAATGCCACAAAATAAAAAAAGAGTACGACAACAATCAGTGACGGAAATAGAAACTCTTACGGAGGAAGATTTGGATAACCTTAAAAAGGTATATGAGAAAGAAGCTAGAAACCCATATTCAAAAAAAATAACAAAACAGTATTTAAAAACATTAATTGGCAATAGGCACGAATTGTCAATTGATAAGGTTCCACTTGAAACAAAAGAAGATTTGTTAATGATTTTGTCAGCCGTAGCCTATGCGGAAGAAAACGGATTTAAGATCGAACTGGAAGAAGGGTATTTTGAGACTGGAAATATGATTTTAAGGTCATTCAGAATATTGGAGGTATAATATGAATATTGTTGAGGCTTGGGATGATTTTACATCTTCGGATAAGTTGATGTTTCAAAACTGTTGCAGAAAAATGTTAAGAAGGACGTTTTTGGTTAGAGATAAGCAAGAAGATAGAAAGCATTATTTCTTTGTTGTTAGTCATATAGAAATATTTTTGAATTACTTTTCCTTTATGGGATTTGAAGTTCGGTGTGATAAGGATAATGGTGTTATCATGCTTGATAACTGTTCTGAAATAGGGGATAAGGATAAACTGCAATCAAACAGGCATCGTTTTACGAAAGAAGAAACAATTGTATTGTGTTGCCTGTGGCTGCTTTATGTGTCGAGAATGAAAGAAGGGACCTTGTCTTCAGTAATTGTGATTGGAGTGTCTGATTTGATTTATGAGTTAGAAAAGTATGATGCAAGGGATATGGTAAATAAAACAGCTTTAGATAGCATTTTTAGAGTATTTAAAAATTACAGTTTGATGGATGTTGATGGAAATGTTGGAGATATAGATTGTAAACTTGTTTTATATCCTTCGTTACAGTTTTCCTTGGATACGAATGAATTTGAAAGATTTGTAAAAGAAGTTGCAGAGGTTGTATTAGTTGGAAAGGATAGTTTAGGGGAGAATTCGGATGAGCAAAGCGATGATGTTGAATGAAAATAGTAGAAAAAGTGCAACAAAACTTTTGCTGGTTAATTGGTCACGATTTTCCAATGTACCTATTGCGCTGGAAGGCTCAACTTTATTTACAGGAGTTAATGGAAGTGGCAAATCTACGATTTTGGATGCAATGACTTACATGTTGACTGGGAACACCCAGTTTAATAAGGCTGCATTAGACAGAGATAGAAATGTGGTTTCTTATGTTCGGGGAGATACAAAGAGTGAAGGGAAAAATAGATTTATTCGTGAAGGCGAAGTGACATCTTACATTGCAATGGAGTTTTGGGCGCCCTTAGAAAAACAATACCTGGTAGTGGGGGTATGCATTGAGTACATTAATGAGACAAGTAATACAAAAAAATGGTTTGTTTTTAAGGAGACTAGAATTGATGATTGTAGATTCTATACAGTAAAAGACAAAGAGGTAACGGTATATCCGCGTCATGAACTGACAGTAAAGGGTAAGAAAGTCTTGGCAGGTGAGTTTATGAATCGCGACAAAGGTACTGAGCAGGTGTTAAGGGCATTAGGTCTTCGTTGTGGAGTTGAAAAGTATAAAGCGAAACTTGTGAAAATGATGGCTTTCAATCCAGAGAATAATATTGATAGATTTATTCAGGAATGTGTTTTGGACGAACATCCTATTCGTTCAATGAGTGATATTCGAGAACATCGTAATCAATATGACGCTGCTAAAAAGGTGTATGAAGAATTGGCAAGCGGAAAAATTCAGCTGGAGGTTGTGCAAGCCAAAATAGCTGATTATGAAGCTTCCGAACGAAAATATGAGATAAGGCGAATTCTTTTGTTATATCAGGAAATGAAATGGCATCAGGAGCATAGAGTGCAGTTAGAAGAGAAAATCGATGTTGATAAAGCAAAGTTACATCAACTGCAGAGCCAGCTGGAAGATTTGCGCAAAAAGCGAAGGAAAGCTTTAGATAGAAAAATAAATGCAGAGAAAAATGAACTATTATGTAGCATTGAAGAAATAACCAAGTCATTAGAAAACAGTATTTTTTCAATAGAAAAAGAAAACGAGAAATATAAAAAAGATTTGGAAGAATTGCAATTGTTGGAAACAAGAATTCAAGACATTATGGATTGGCTTGGAATAGATGATGGATTGACAGACAAAGATGTTGCGGTTATTGAAGGCATTGCGGCTACTACTTTCAATGTTGATGAAAAAATCACAGCATTTATAAAGCTTAAGAATATAATTAGTGGAAAAAAGGCGGATTATCAAACAGATAATGTACATATTTCAGACCGAATAGAGAAAATAAAAAAAGAGCTGGAAGATATACAAGGAAAAATATCCAAATTACAATCAGATATCCTTCCTTTTGAAAGAAAATATGAAGATGCTAAACAAATAATAAAGTCAGAACTTGCAAAACGAAATATCCAAACAGACGTAAGACTGTTTGCGGAGTTAGTTCAACAGGTTGACAAGGATTGGCAATTAGCAATAGAGACATTTTTGGGGAGAAAGAGATTTGATATTGTAGTAGATGGAAAGTATTGTGAACAGGTAATGGAGATTGTCCATGAACATCAACTAAGAGATATTAAGGTTGTAATTACTGATAAATTACCAGAAACAGATATCATACCTGAGTCTGCTGCTACAATGCTTGATATTCCTAATGAATATGGAAGAAGATATGCAAATTACCTTCTTAATGGTATCCATTTGTGCAATGATATTCAGGAATTACATCAATATCCAAAAGGCGGATTGATGATTGATGGAACATTGGCTAAGAGTTTTACGATGAGTTGTATGAATCTGCAAAGAACTCAAATATTTATGGGCAAAGATGCAATTAAGCAGCAACTCGAAAAAGCAAAATTAGACAAACTTGTTTTAGTACAAGAAGAAAAAAAGTTATATGAAAATTCGGAGATTCTAAGTAAACATATAGCGGATATTGAAGCAGTAAACTGGGATGAGACAAGATATATATTTGATGCGCAAAACCGCATTGATGATAATATAACTGAAATACGAAATAAAAAAGCAGAATTAACAAAAATAGAAAATACTCCAGGATTTGCTGCTGCTTTACAGGAAAAAGAAAGCGCAGATAAAGAATACAGACAGGTTGACGAACAGTTTCTTAACGTAAATAATGATATTACTACATGCAAAGAAAGGATTCGTGATAATAAGGATAAGTATGATGAATCTGAGCAACAAATTGATAAGGCTAAGCGAGAATATGATAATGCCATTTTACAAAGATTAGAACTAAGGAAAGAAATGGTTGAATTGTATGACAAGCTCCGTATCAAAAGTGATAGTGCACGTGTTATGACGATTAAAAATGTTGAGAACGTTCGAGGGGAAAAGGATAGCGCTATAAGGATTTTGGAAAGTGAACAACGTAAGTACTGGCATATTATAGGGCAAAGTGATGAAAAATATGGTGTAGGATATATTGCTTTTTTTAGAGAGCAATATAGAGATATTGCCAATGTAAAAATTGAAGAAGCAAAACAGAAATTGGAGGAACAACAACACGTACTGGAGAATGCATTTATGGTTGATTTTGTTGCAGAAATTAATGAAGCTATCAGAGAAGCCAGGGATGAAATTGATGAAATAAATAAAGTGCTTAAGAATATTCCGTTTGGAAAAGACACATATCAATTTAAGATGCTTGAAAAGCCAGATAGAATGGTATTTTTTAATATTTGTAAAAAGCTTGAGAGTTATATGAATTCAATGGATGTATATCGTGCCATGAATCAGAATGACGAAGAAATGGAATATAACATAAGGCAATTTATGGACACGATACTTGAGGAAGAAAATGAAGAAGAGTACACAGACTATCGGAAGTATTTCAAGTATGATATGCGTATATTGTCAAGACAGGATGGAGAGGAAGTAACGGCGGATTTATCAAAAAAACAGGGATCGGCAAGTAATGGTGAAAAACAAACTCCATATTTTATTATTCTTGCAGCCAGTTTATTACAATGCTATCCTAAAAATGTTTCATGTGCCAGACTGGCATTTATTGATGAGGCTTTTTCGGCTCTTTCCAGAGAAAGAATTGAGCAAATGGTCAAATTTTTTGAGGATAATAAGTTTCAGGTGATTTATGCAGCTCCACCAGAAAAGATTGACAGTATCGGTTCCCATATTAACTCCACTATAAGTTTATGTATGAAAGGAAAATATACGTGGGCTGTTGAAGGGCTGGTGAAATTAGATGAGTTTAGGACTGAGTAAAGTACAAATAGAAGTTTTGAATAAGTTATTGGACGTGTATGAAAACAGCATTACATATAAAGGGCAAAATAATAAGAATCAAAGCTTTGCCATTAAGCCGGAAAAAGTATTTTATGATTATAACGGAGATTTCACGGATCAAGATGAAGTAAATCAATTTAATAGGGAAATGCAATCTTTAATGGATTCTGGGTTTGTGATTTTGGACTATGTAAAAGGTATTCCGGTGATTTCTAAAATTAAACTCAATACTAATTACATAAATGATATATATTCATTATTGAAGAGAGAAGATATTACAGAAAAGCGTAATCGAGAAATTGAAATGTATTCGGAATACATGGACATTCATTATATTATGGATGCATTTTGCAAGAAACAGATGGAACGACTTAATGATTATAAAGATGCCAAGTTTACGGCTGATGTTGCGATCAATATTTTGAATTTGTTAAAATATATTCTTGGAAATACGAAAGACATTATGGAACGCGAATTATCAGTGGCAGTGCTGGGAGATACAAAACTCTTTGAAAAAAAATATAAATCTCGTATATGTAAAATTATTGAGGGATACGGAAACTTAGAAATAGATTTATCCGTTCTTGAGGAAAAGGAGAAAGAGAGAGCAATTCTAGAGGAATACCATGTATATTCGAATCCGTCATATGTGTTTTTTAAGGGTTATGTAGAGATTTATTATGATGATGGTAGCACTATTAGTGCAACACCAAATAATCCAATTGCTATCTCATCAGAAGTAATTATTCGTATAAAAACAATAAAAGTAAACTCAAAAAAAATAATTACTGTTGAAAATCTTACTTCGTATAACAGGGTTTGTAACAATCAATCAACCTTTATTTATCTTAGTGGATATCATAATACTGCCAAACAAAAATTACTAAAGAAGATAGCGGAACATAATAGTGGCGTTTCTTGGTATCATTTTGGGGACATTGATCCAGATGGATATTTTATTTTAAAGAATCTCATGGATAAAACAGGAATTTCATTTGAACCATTGTACATGGATGTAGAGCAATTGATAAAATACAGACAATACTGTAAGCCGCTTGAAAAGAATGATAAGGTAAAGGCAAATTCGCTGTTGAAAGTTCATTTCCATGATGAAGTTGTGGAATTCATGTTAGCAAATAATTGCAAATTGGAACAGGAAATTATTAGTTGGTTAAATGAAAGAGTGTGATTTATTTTTGTGATATTTAGTAGTATCGTGGTACTAGCGCTTGTTTTAGGAACTAAGGGTTCTTGTTGTAACTAGAAAAAGTAGATGATATAATATTTTTTGGGAGAAAAGGGCATGTCAAAAAATCAAGTTAAAATATTGTATAAGCCCTTGTAGAAGTTGTTGGTTGATAGGGATATAACAAAATAAGAATTGAGAAAAAGAACAAAAATGTACCAAGTACATCTACTAAGATGGATAATATCAGCAGGTGTCATTAGCCATTCTTGCACGTATATGTGTGGAGTTGAAATGTGGGTTTGACGATATTGTACAGATTGAGTTCGAAAAGTAGAACATTGAATGTGGTCAAGTATTAAATTTAATATATGGTGGATTTTTAAGTAGAAAATAAATTTTAGAACGATAAAGTAATAAAAAGGGAAGCGAGGACTAGTTGTGGCTGAAAAGAATAATGCAAATATAGGATTTGAAAAACAAATATGGGATGCGGTATGTGTATTATGGGGCATATTCCGGCAGCGGAATATAGAAAAGTTATTGTGGGACTTATATTTTTAAGATATATTTCAGCGGCATTTGACAAAAGATATAAAGAACTGGTTGAAGACGGTGACGGATTTGAGGATGATATAGATGCATACACCATGTTTTTTTGGTATGTCTTATTGAAAAAACGGCAAAAAGAAATATTTGATGCTCAAACTGGCTCAGCCCGGCCACATATCTATCCTCAACATATTGCGGCAATGCCGCTTAATGATATAGCACAGAAAGATATTTCTGCGTTTACCCAATTTGTCACTCCGTTATTTAAAGTAATCGGACATAACAAAGAGGAAAATGCTCATTTAGTAGACCTGAGAGATAGCCTTTTACCCAAGTTAATGTCTGGTGAGCTGGATATCTCAGACATTGACCTTTAAACCGCTAAATTATTGTTTATGCTTTAAATTAGAAATATCAGTTTATAAATGTGAAAGGATGTGAAAATAATATGCACAATTATGCAATTCTTAGAAATAGCGGAGAATATACAATATTTCAATTTAATAATCAAATAATCCGTTTTGTTACATCTTCCAAGTTAGAAAGATATACGAAAGTTATAGAGTGGGATCATGGATATTTGGTAGTGATGGCAAAGTACAAAAATTTGGATGAAGTAGAGGAATATATTGACTTGATTCCGATACTTCAAAATCTATACTATGATACAGATGCTTTTTTAGAACCTATAAAGGAAGTGAGGATTGAATATGCAGCTTGATATTAAAGATATTGCAGATAAGGCAGACATGATTATCAATGGATATGCTTTTACAAAAGATAACAAATGTGTGCGTGTATTAAATCTCAATTGTATAAACCATGCAGCTGTTATTTTAAATGATAAAATCGTAGAAACCAATATGGACGATGTTGAAAATGAGATTGTTATGGATTATTACAATCACAATAAGCAATTTATGGAGGAATAGAATGCCGAAATATTATGAATTTAAGGTGTGCGGTTACTATTTGTATTATACAGCGAGTTGTGTGATAGAGGCAATGCATGTACACGCAAGTGATAGGAAATTAACAGAAGCCGGTTCAGCGAAATTTTTTGTCATAAGTAATGGAGATACTACCGTAGAAAAACAGGGCAAGCTTACAGAACGTGAGATTAGAAAAATAAGGGCATTTATAAAAGAGCATTATAAAGAGATGTACTTAAAGTGGTTGGAAATAGCAGATACAGGATTCTACGGAGAAAAATAGTGCTAATACTCTTATCAACGGCGAGAGTTACCCAACAGAACTGCCGTTGAAGTCGTTCCCTGGAATATTTTACAGGAGAAATGATATATGAAGCACGAAATCATGACGGAGATATTGCAGAAGATGATACGGGTGACTTAATAATGGCTTTTATAGCAGCTAAGCGCATTGAAGGATGTTCGGAAAAAACATTGAGGTATTATCAGAGTACTATAGATACTATGATAGTAGGTATTGGCAAATCGGTGAGAAAAATTGTTACAGAAGATTTGCGAGGATATCTTACGAAATATCAGCAAGAAAACCAGTCAAGTCGAGTTGCGATTGATAATATTCGAAGAATTTTGTCTAGTTTCATCTCTTGGCTTGAAGAAGAGGATTATATATTAAAAAGTCCAGTAAGGAGGATACATAGAGTTAAAACGGCGAGCAATATTAAAGAAACATATTCTGATGAATTGCTTGAACTAATGCGTGATAGTTGTTCTGAAAAGAGAGATTTGGCGATGATTGATATGTTGGCTTCAACTGGAATGAGAGTACTATTGTCAATCTTCTAAATATAAGAGTTGGATAAATTCCTTTAAGACAGGAAGTACTCGTAGAAATATCAATGCATAGGCACTTGCAAAGATGCCAATTCCGTTGATTGATAGAAAGCAGCAGGATATTTTAGTCAGTGTATTATCAAGTATAGATGAAAAAATCAGACAGAATGAGAAGATAAACAATAATTTAGAGCAGCAAACACAGACATTATTCAAAGCGTGGTTTATTAACTATATTCCTTTTGGTTGTACTATGCCATCCGACTGGGCAGTTAGCACACTTGAACAATCTACTAAAATGGGAGCTGGTGGAGATAAGCCAAAAGTTATATCATCAGTAAAAACAACAGATTGTCCATATCCAATTTATTCAAATGGACTAAGTGATGCTGGTCTTTACGGATTTACTGATACTCCAAAGGTCTATGATGAAAGTGTAACAGTATCTGCTCGTGGTACTATTGGCTTTGTCTGCCTTCGTCATATCCCGTATATGCCTATTGTCCGTTTAGTGACTTTGATTCCTGATACAGCTTTGCTTAGCGCAAAGTATTTATATCTCTATTTGAAACAGCTTCATATAAGCGGAACAGGAACAACACAACAGCAATTAACTGTTCTTGATTTCAAGAAAACAGAAAACTCGCAGTTATTCGTGATACTCTTCTTCCTAAGTTGTTGTCTGGTGAACTTGATGTTATCACAATTCAACTCTAAGCTGCTTGTAGACTCGAAAACGGCTCTGCCGTTTCCTCGTTACCACCGCAATTTAGTTTATATGCACGATTTCAGTCATGGTGTAGCGGTAAATTATTGTTTAGCGATTATAAATATTATGATATAACACAAGTAATAGTAGAAAGGAAATAAATATGACACTTGAAAATAAATTAGATATTATGGATCCGGCAGAGCTTGCACGAACTGAAGAGAAAATGAGCAAAAAGAAAGCTCTTGAATTGTTTGAAAGTGATCATTTGGATAATTTAGAAGCTGGAACATATAAAACACTTGCAGAAATTCATAAGTATTTATTTGGTGAAATTTATGAGTTTGCAGGAAAATTGAGAAATGTGAATATTGCAAAAAACAATTTCAGATTTGCATCGGTTATATATTTGCAGGCTGCTTTGGAAAATATAGACAAAATGCCACAATCTACTTTTGATGAAATTGTTGAAAAGTATGTTGAAATGAATGTGGCACATCCTTTCCGAGAAGGTAATGGTCGCAGTACAAGAATCTGGCTTGATCTTATTTTAAAAAAAGAAATAGGTCGGGTTATTGATTGGAGTAAAGTAGATAAGGACAATTATCTTCTTGCAATGGAGAGAAGTCCGATCAGGGATGTTGAAATCAAACATCTTTTGAAGCAGGCTCTTACAGAAAAAATTAACGATAGAGAAGTATATATGAAAGGTATTGACTATAGCTATTACTACGAGGGATATGCTGTTTATAAAATGGAAGAATTATAATTCTATTGTCTAATAACTTCTGAGGGCGGCAGAAGTTAAATAAGAGAAGGCAGATTGCAGCGGCACAAAAGGAAGGAGATAAGCTGGGGCTTACAGCAGATGAGCTTGCATTTTACGATGCCCTCACAAAGCCTCAAGCGATAAAAGACTTTTATGAGAATGAAGAGCTGATTGCCATAACAAAGAAACTTCTTAAGAAACACAAATATCCACCGGAAGGAATGGACGATGCTGTGCAGACCGTTATGACACAGTGTGAGCTTTGGACGGATAATAATGATATGGACAGAGAGGACAGTAACATTGTAAATTTTACTAAAAGCTCTGTTTTATATGACAATCAGATTAGCCAACCTATGATGGTAGCAGAATCATCAATAAAATACGGAGAAAAATAACAGGAGGACATTAGCTTTGGATGCAACAAAGGGAAATATATATTCAATTTTAAACGGAAACAAACAATTTCTGATTCCAGTATATCAGCGCTATTATAGCTGGGATATTGAACAGTGCAGAAGACTTTGGAATGATATTGTTGATATGCAGAAAAAGAATAAGCAGGGTCATTTTGTGGGTTCCATTGTTAATATTGCAGAACAGGCAATGCCAACAGGTGTTCAGAAATATATGATTATTGATGGACAGCAGAGAATGACCACACTAACGCTGTTGCTGATAGCGCTTAGGGATTATGCAATAAATCATCCAGAGGATACAAGTATTAATTCGCGTCGAATAGATAATATGTTGCTGAAAAATGAATATGAGAGCGGTGATGAAAGATATAAACTGTTATTAACAGAGAATGACAGAGAGATATTGATAAATTTGGTTGAGAAAAAGCCAATAGGTGAAAATACAGTATCCCGTCTGTTGACAAACCATAAGTTTTTTGGAGAACAGATAGAAAAGAATGAATTAATGCCTGCAGAGATATATGAATCTATAGGAAAATTGCAGATTGTAAATATTACACTGGATAGAACTATAGATGATGCACAGGCAATTTTCGAAAGTTTGAATTCAACAGGAAAAGAACTGTCAGAATCGGATTTGGTCAGAAATTATATACTGATGGGCTTGGAAAATGATGAGCAATGTTATGTATATGAGCATTTTTGGAGACCGATGGAGTTAATGTTTGAGTATGAGAAACAGGATTCCGTTATGGATAGATTTTTCCGAGATTATCTTACGATGAAGCTAACCAGAATCCCTAAAATGGACAAGGTGTATGAGGAGTTTAAATCATATCATGTCAATTGCGAATTCTCATCAGTACGAGAATTATGTCAAGATTTATTAACATATGCAAAGTATTACACGGATATGATATTTGGCAGAAGTGCAAACACTATAATAAAATCTTTGTATTCAGATGTGAATGATCTTAGGATGGAAGTTGCATTTCCGTTTTTACTTAAAGTGCATAATGATTACGCAGAGAGAATAATCAAAGAAGATAATTTAATTGAGATTCTTAAGATGTGTATAAGTTATGTTTTCAGAAGAAGCATTTGTGATATTCCACCCAATTCCTTAAATAAAACTTTTGCAACTTTGCGGAATGAGATAAAGCAAGATGATTATATGAATTCCATTAAGGCATTCTTTATTTTGAGAGATGATTATAAACAGTTTCCAAATGATGATAAATTTGAGGCGGCATTTGTTTCCAGAAATATTTATAACATGCGTTCGAGAAATTATATATTAAGTCATTTGGAAAATTATAATAATAAGGCTCCAATTGTTATTGAAAATTATACCATTGAGCATATAATGCCACAAAATCCTAACCTTAATGATGAATGGAAAAAGGAATTGGGACCAAACTGGAAAGATATCCAGAAAACATATATTCATACCATTGGAAATCTTACACTTACAGCATATAACTCAGAAATGAGTGATAAATCATTTATGGAAAAGATGGGGATGCAAGGTGGATTTAAAGAAAGTGCATTGCGATTGAATGCTTATCTTGTGAGACTGACGGAATGGAATGAAAAACACATAAAAGAAAGAGCGAAATTATTGTCAGACAAAGCAAAGGAAGTGTGGAAATATCCGAATCTTTCGGAAGCAGAACTTGCACCATATCGAGTAGAAGAAAAGCCGGCACAGAAATATTCCCTGGATACATATGATATTAATGTATTTACTAAGACGTTATTTGAGGTGCTTGATAAACGAATCATGAATCTTTCTTCAGATGTGAAGAGGGAGTACAAGAAATTGTATATAGCATATAAGTTAGATACAAACTTCGTGGATGTGGTAGTTCAGAAACAAAGATTAAGAATATCTGTGAACATGAAGTATTTAAAAGTGTATGATCCAAAGGGGATTTGTAAAGATATTACTGGTCTTGGACGTTGGGGAAATGGCGATGTTGAGCTGTTTATGGAGCATACATCTGATGTGGATAATGTTATGGAGATAATAGAACAGTCATATAAATTGCAGGTGGAATAAGTTTTGGTTTAAGTGGAAGGGATAGATTATGAAAACGGATGAGTTGACTGATGATGAAATTTATTTCAAAATGTGGTCATAAGAAGTAGCCAAAAGAAGAATTGCCGAAAAACTCTTTTATATAGTATAATGAAAGCACTTCTTTTTAAAATAATAAAAATTGTAAAGTTTAAAACCGTTAGGAAAGAGGCACAAAATGGAAACCAGAGAAATCTTAGAACAAGTAAGAAACGGAAAGCTCAGCGTGGAGGAGGCAGAACGACATTTCAAAAAGCAGCCTTTTGAGGAATTAGGCTATGCAAAGCTGGATTCCCATAGAGAAGTCCGCTCCGGTTTCCCGGAAGTGATTTTTTGCAGCGGCAAGCCGGATGAATATCTGGTGTCCATCTATCAAAAGATGTATGAAGCAAATGGGGAAGTATTTGGTACAAGGGCAAATGCCCACCAGTTTGAAGCGGTAAAGACAGTGCTGCCCCAGGTAACCTATGATGAGATATCCCATATCCTTAAGATAGAAAAAAAGGACAAAGAAAGAAGCGGGAAAATCGCTGTATGCACCGCAGGGACAGCTGATATACCAGTGGCGGAGGAAGCTGCCCAGACAGCGGAATTTTTTGGAGCCTGTGTAGAACGGATTTATGATATAGGGGTAAGCGGCATTCACAGGCTGTTCCAACGGTTGGACACCATACAGGAAGCCAATTGTATCGTGGCGGCTGCAGGCATGGAAGGAGCACTTGCCAGTGTTTTGGGAGGACTTGTGGAAAACCCTGTCATTGCGGTTCCTACTTCCATAGGATATGGCGCCAGCCTGCATGGGCTGTCGGCTTTGCTGACTATGATAAATTCCTGTGCCAACGGGATCGCAGTAGTAAATATCGACAACGGATACGGTGCGGGCTATATGGCGACACAGATTAACAGACTGGCTGTAAAAGGTAAGAAATGATATGGATTCATACGAAGAAAAATATAACAGGCTCCATGCCATGATGAAAGGATATGCACAACAAAATGTGGCAGTTGCCTTTTCCGGGGGAGTCGACAGCAGCCTTTTACTAAAAATGGCTGTGACATATGCAAAAGAACAGGGAACGATTGTCTATGGGATTACAGCCGATACAGAGCTGCATCCGGCGGGCGATAGAAAAATTGCAGGGAAAGTAGCAAAAGAGGCAGGGGCAGAACATATTCTGCTAAAGATAAAAGAGCTAAAACAGGCGGATATCCTTCAAAATCCTGTTGACCGCTGCTATCGGTGCAAAAAATATCTCTTTGGGGAGATGAAGGAAAAAGCGGAGCGGTTAGGCGCTGCAATCTTAATGGAAGGAACCAATGCAGATGACCTTCTGGTATATCGTCCGGGAATCAGGGCGGTTGAGGAGCTGGGTATCAAAAGTCCTTTAAAGGAAGCCGGATTGACCAAAACAGAGGTGCGGAAGCTGGCTTCCCAATATGGCATATCTGTAGCGGACAGACCCTCAGCCCCATGTCTTGCCACCCGTTTTCCCTATGGAGAAACGTTGACCCCTTTGAAGCTGAAACATGTGGAACAGGGAGAAGCATTTTTAAGGGCGTTGGGATTATATAATATCAGGTTACGGGTACACGGTGAAATAGCCCGTATTGAAGTGGATGAAGACTATATGGCCGGGCTTTTAGAAAAAAAAAGGGAAGTGGCGGCATATTTGAAGGAGCTGGGGTATTCCTATATCACGCTGGATTTGGAAGGATTTCGTTCCGGAAGCATGGATATAGGAATCAGGAATTGAATTTTCCAATGTAACACTTCAGTCTTCAGTTTTCCCCTGCAGGAATCGGGAACGGCTGCCGGCAGAACATGTTTCTACGTCGCCACGCTTCCGCGCTGATAAAAACGTAGCAGTGCTAAGCTCGAAAATACCTGGCTAAGCGCTGGCGTTTTTATAAGGGCGCCTTTAGAAATCATGTTCTGTCAGCAGCCGCTCCCGATTCCTGCGGGGGAAAACTGAGGGCTGGACTGTCACTTTCCAATAAGAATATAAGATAATAGCAAAAAGGAGAGCATATGGGAGATACATTATATTTGGAATGCACTGCCGGAATCAGCGGCGACATGACGGTGGCGGCTCTGTTGGACTTAGGGGCTGATCAGGATGTGCTTATGAAAGCATTGAACAGTATTCCGGTAAAAGGCTTTTCAATAGAAATCGGCAGGGTAAAGAAAGCAGGAATAGACTGCTGTGATTTCCGTGTGATCCTGGATGAGCACCATGAAAATCATGATCATGATATGGAATATCTGCATGGACATCATGAGGAGCATCACCACGGTGAAGAAGAGCAGACGGCTCACTATCATCACGGAGAAGAGCTGCAGACAAGTAACCATCATCATAAAGAAGGGCAGCAGGAAGAGCAAGGGGAGAATAGCCTGTGTGCCCATGAGCATACTCATGCCCACACCCATCCTCATGAACATAGAGGCATTCAGGAAATCAAACACATTCTTGCACAATGCAATATGACAAAAAATGCAGGAAATCTTGCAGAAAGGATTTTTCATATTCTGGCGGAAGCGGAAGCAAAAGCCCATAATGTGCCAATAGAGCAGGTGCATTTCCATGAAGTGGGAGCAATCGACTCCATTGTGGATATTGTGGCTGTGGCAGTATGCCTTGATAATCTGAAAATCGATCAGGTCATCGTACCAAAATTATGTGAGGGAACCGGTACAGTAAGGTGCCAGCATGGAGTATTGCCGGTGCCCGTTCCGGCAGTTGCCAATATTTTAAAGACCCATGCCCTGAAAGTGGAAATCATGAATGTGCAGGGAGAATTCGTGACTCCTACAGGAGCAGCAATCGTTGCGGCAATCAGAACCGGGGATAAGCTTCCAAAGGAATTTTCCATAAAAGAAACGGGAATCGGCGCCGGAAAGCGGAATTATGAGCATCCAAGTATGTTAAGGGCCATGTTGATTGAAGCGGATTCCCAGGAAAAAGATACGATTTATAAGCTGGAAAGCAATGTGGATGATTGTACCGGAGAAGCCCTTGGTTATGTAATGGAGCGGTTGTTTGAAGCAGGAGCAAGGGATGTACATTATATGCCTGTCTTTATGAAGAAAAACAGGCCGGCATGGCAGTTGAATGTCATCTGCAAGAAAGAAGATATACCGAAACTGGAACAGATCATCTTTCAGGAAACCACCACAATCGGTATCAGAAGGATGGAGATGGAGAGAACCGTACTGGAAAGAGAACTGGAAACAGTCCAGACACCTTACGGCCAGGCTGTGGTAAAAAAATGCCGGATTGGAGAGCAGACAAGACTTTACCCGGAATATGACAGTGTGGCAGCAATCTGTGGGCAGAGCGGATTATCCTTTCAGGAGGCTTACCAGATGATTGTTGAGCAGTGCAGGAAAAGTTAGACAAGCAGGAGGAAAAGAACATGCATATGGCAGATGCCCTCATTGCCCCGGCTGTGGCAGGGACTATGTACCTTTGTTCCGGCGGGGCCATGGGATATTCCGTAAAAAAAGTAAGACAATCAGGCGAACCGGAAAAGATACCGGTTATGGGAGTCATGGGCGCCTTTGTATTTGCTGCCCAGATGATAAATTTTACCATACCGGGAACCGGTTCTTCCGGACATCTGTGCGGGGGAATGCTTTTGTCCGCAATTCTGGGGCCGGAAGCGGGATTTTTAACGATGATAGGAGTGTTGCTTATACAGGCTCTTCTGTTTGCTGACGGAGGCGTGTTGGCTCTTGGAGCTAATATATGGAATATGGCATTCTACGGGTGCTTTGTAGGCGGCGGGCTTATCTGGAAATGGATGATGAAAAAAGGAATGTCAAAGAAAAAGATTGCTGTTTCGTCTATTGTGGGATGTATGCTGACCTTGCAGCTGGGGGCATTTTCTGTTACTCTGGAAACATTATTTTCCGGGGTTACCCAACTGCCGTTTTTGATATTTCTGGCAGCGATGCAGCCAATCCATCTTGCAATCGGTCTGGTGGAAGGGTTGATAACGGCAGCAGTCCTTGTATTTCTTTATGAGGCAAGACCGGAAATGCTGTGGGGATATGGCGTAAAAGAAAGTGGAACAGGGAAACTGTCTCAAAAGAAGACGATAGCGGTTTTGGTCTTTTCCACATTGGTGATTGGAGGGGCATTGTCTTTGGCAGCTTCTGCCTACCCGGACGGATTGGAATGGTCTATGGAAAAAGCAGCAGGAACGATGGAGCTTGAAACGGCAGGAGGGATTTACGACAGGGCAGCGGGAGTACAGGATGCTGTGGCGCTATTGCCGGATTATCAATTCAAGGGAAGTGAATCTGCAGCAGGAACTTCTGTTTCCGGTATCCTTGGAGGAGTGGCAGTTACAGCTGTATGTATATTAGGCTGCTATACTTTGAAGTTGTTTGGAAAAAGGAAAACAGCGGATATGAAATCGGGAAAAGGGAAGGAAGGACATGAATAAGCTGCAGCAGGCCGTTGCCATGCTCCATGAAGTGGACAGCGAAGCGGGAAAGAGGAGCAGTAAAAGCCGGATACATCCTGCTTCCAGACTGTTTGTGTGCGTCCTGTTTATTCTTATTACAGTTTCCTTTCATAAATATAATGTGATGGGACTGCTTAGCATGTGGCTTTATCTGTTCATAACCGGAATATGGGAAGAGTTTTCCTTTTGGAAGGGACTGAAAAGAATCCGGTATATTCTATTGCTGATAGTGCTCTTGGGAACGGCTAACCTGTTTTTTGACAGAAATGTCATATTCTGCCTTGGAAGCATGCATATAACAGGCGGTATGATTTCCATGGCAACATTACTGATAAAAGGGATGCTGACCGTATATGCGGCATATTTTCTGCTGATGGAAACCGGGATAGAGGGTATTTGTGCCGCTCTTCGTACCTTTGGCGTACCAAAAGGCGGCGTGACTGTGATTTTACTGATTTACCGCTATCTCATTCTTCTGCTGAAGGAGGTGCAGAGGATGTCACAGGCCTATCAGTTAAGGGCGCCGGGGCAAAAAGGGATTCATATACGGACATGGGGTTCCTTTGTGGGACTGTTGTTATTAAGAACTATGGAGCGGGCCGGGGACATATATGACAGCATGCTTCTTAGAGGCTATCAGGGTGAATACCGGCAGCAGGAAGTATTAGGCGGGCGGATAAGCAGGGGACTTAGTGGTATTTATGCAGTTGCATGGACGCTGGTATTGTTGTTTTTAAGAGTTTTTCCGGTTTTTCAAATGGTGGGAAATCTATTGGGATAAAGGAAATGGAGGTTAGTCATGGCGGAAATAAAAGTAAGCCATCTTACATTTTCCTATGATGGAAAGAGGGACGTGCTTTCCGATATGAGCTTTCGGATTGAAGAAGGAGAGAGGGTGGGGCTGATTGGAGCCAACGGGACAGGCAAGTCAACGATTTTAAAACTTCTTGTGGGCTTGTTATCAGGTCATCAGGGAAGCATTCAGGCAGATGGAGTGGAGGTGGAGAAAAAAAGTCTGGAAGAAGTCAGAAGAAAAATCGGATATGTTTTTCAGGATTCGGATAGTCAATTGTTTCTTTCCACGGTATATGAGGATGTGGCCTTTGGCCCCCGCAATTATGGGTGTTCCAGGGAGGAAGTGGAAAGAAGGGTTCTACAGGCGCTGAAACAGGTACATATGGAAGAATGGAAAGACAGACAGATCTACCGGCTTTCCGGCGGGCAGAAAAAACTGGTCTCCATTGCCACGATTCTTTCCATGGAACCGGAAATCCTGCTGTTTGACGAACCGTCCATAGCGTTGGACCCAAGGAACCGGAAGAACCTGATACATATGATAAAAGAAATGAAGGGACTAAAGATCATTGCTTCCCATGATCTGGATTTGATTCTGGACACCTGTCCAAGAACGATTCTGATTGCTGGCGGGCATATTATTCGTGATGGGAATACAAGGGATATACTTATGAATCAGAAGCTTTTATGTGAAAACGGTCTGGAGCTGCCATTATCCTTGGAAAATATGCAGGCATTATAAAGCCGGAAATCAGTATGGGACGAGAAAAATGAACGGATTTCGTTAGATGAGTAAAGAAAGGGAGAAAAACAAATGAGAAAGAAAGTTTTAAATATTTGCATGGCGGTCCTACTGGCAGCGCTTTGTTGCTTTCATACCGGATGTGGATTTAATAAGTACTTATCAATCGGTTCTGAGGAGGAAATTTATAATCAGACAGTGGATGATTTTTTTCAGGCCCTTGATGCCCGTGATAAAGAAGCGCTAAAGGATATGTTTGCGCCATCTGTCAGGAAGAAAGACAAAACACTTGATGAGAATATTGACAAGCTGCTGGAATGTTATAGCGGTCCTACCGATATCTGTAAACGTGATGGCGGCATGGTGCATGGTTCGTACGATAACGACCATGGAAAAGGAAGTGCAGAAGTAGATTCAGGATTTCCGGTAGTGTCGAATGGTAAATATTATTGGTGCGATTTTGCATTGATGTATCGAAATGATTGGGATAAGGATGAGATTGGCATAAAGGAAGTCCGGCTTGCAACGATGGAATATGAGTGTGAGGCAAGGTATGCATATGCTGCGGAGAGCAGGGCAGGAATGATGGATAAGGGGGGAGATGACAGTGATGAGAGCGCTCTTTTGGTTTTAACAGAATGTTCCGTAGATTATGAGGTACGATTTATTGGAGGATATCCGGAAAAATTTACACCCATTGACCGTGAGCTTTCACAGGAACAGGTAGAAGAGTTCTTTCAAACATCATACAGTTACTCAGAATTTGTGAAGGAATTTGGAGAGCCAAATGTTTCAGGAGGATTTACAGGCGGCACTTATGTCTATGAGCTTTCCGATGAAGGTGATGAGCCCTGCTATCTGGATTTAACCCTCAATAACAACAGTGATGAGATTTTTAGCGCCTGGGTGGTGAATGATCTGGATGTTATGGGGATTTCTAAAGTATGGAGTATGAAAGACATGGAAAAAGAGTGAATCACAGAAAGAAGGAATTGCTATGGATGGAGTCATATATGACGCAAGGCGGATCAAGGCTTATGAAGGAATGAAAAAGCTGGGCAGCTATTTTTGTGCCTTGCTATTTTACCAAATGATTTTGGAGTATTGCAGGAAATGTTAAATAAGGAAAAGGTATTAAAAGGAAAGGAAGGGATTAAGGATGAAAACAGTATTTGTAAAAACACATAGCAGCCATGAGGCGACAGCAAAGGTATACATGACAAGCAGCATCAATGCAGAAGGACTTATGAAAGTATATGAAGCATTGGGGAAAAAAGCTGCCGGGAAAACAGCCGTCAAGATTTCCAGCGGAGAACCGGGCGGTCATCACTTTTTATCCCCACAGTTAATTGCTCCCCTTGTAAAAGAAGCCGATGGTACGATCGTGGAATGCAACACCGCATATGGAGGAAGGCGTGCAGACACAGAGTCCCATAAGAAAGTTATGGCGGAACACGGCTTTGCTGCCATAGCTCCTATTGACATTATGGATGAAGATGGAGATATGAGCTTAAAGGTGAATGGCGGAACTCATCTGAAGGAAAATTATGTGGGTTCCCATCTGTCGCAGTATGATTTCCTTATCAATCTGGCTCATTTTAAAGGCCATGCCATGGGCGGTTTTGGAGGAGTGTTAAAAAATATGTCCATTGGTATTGCCTCGGCCATGGGAAAAAGCTGGATTCACAGTGCAGGAAAGGAAAAAACAGGCTTTGGACTGGATACTCCCCAGGATGATTTTCTGGAATCCATGGCAGAAGCAGCAAAATCTATTGTAGAATATGTGGGAGACAATATTCTCTATATCAATGTGATGAATAATCTTTCTGTGGACTGCGATTGTGATTCCCATCCGGCAAAACCGGAAATGGAAGATATCGGTATTTTTGCTTCTCTGGACCCGGTAGCGCTGGATCAGGCATGTGTGGATCAGGTATATGCTGCAGGGGATGGAAAGGCATTGATTGAACGGATGGAATCCAGACATGGAATCCATACGGTGGAGCATGGAGAGAAAATCGGCATAGGAACAAGAAATTATGAGCTGATTTCAGTGGATGAATAAAGAAATGGAGAAATACAAATGAGAAAGAAAGTTTTAAATATTTGCATGGCGGTCCTGCTGGCAGCGCTTTGTTGCTTTCATACCGGATGTGGATTTAATAAGTACTTATCAATTGGTTCTGAGGAGGAAATTTATAATCAGACAGTGGATGAGTTTTTTCAGGCCCTTGATGCCCGGGATAAAGAAGCAATCAAGGATATGTTTGCTCCGGCTGTCCGGAAGAAAGACAAAACGTTTGATGACAGCGTTGATAAGCTGTTAGAATGTTATAGTGGTCCTACCGATATCTGTAAACGTGATGGCAGCATGGCGCATGGTTCGTACAGTATGGGGGAAATAAGCACATCAGAAGTAGATTCGGGATTTCCGGTAGTGTCAAACGGCAAATATTATTGGTGTGATTTTACACTGATGTATGCAAACAATCAGGATAAGGATGAGATTGGGATAAAGAAAGTCCGTCTTGTTTCGGTAGAATATGAGTGTGAGGCAATGTATGCATATGCTGCGGAGAGCAGGGCAGGAATGATGGATAAGGGGGGAGATGACAGGGATGAGAGCGCTCTTCAGGTTTTCACAGAATGTGACGTAGATTATGAGGTGCGATTCATAGGAGGATATCCGGAAAAATTTACACCTGTTGACCGGGAACTTTCACTGGCGCAGGTAGAAAAGTTCTTTGAAACATCCCACAGTTATTCAGAATTTGTAGAGGAATTTGGAGAGCCAAATGTTCCAGGAGGATTTTCAGGCTGTTCATATATTTATGAGCTTTCTGATGAAGGTGCTGAACCACGCTATCTGGCTATACTCTTGGATAGCGATGGTGATGCGATTTACAGCGCCCGGGTGAAGAATGATTTGGATGTTTCGGGGATTTTAAAAGTATGGAGTATAAAAGACATGGAAGAGGAGTAAATTACGGGTATTATTTTTATATAATAGCCTTTGGATGTCATTAGTAACGATAACAATAATCTGGTTGAAAACTTTCACTGTTCATGTTATACTTTGCTTATATTACCTATCAAAAAGATAGGAATAAATAGAAGGAAAGGGCAGGCAGGAATATGACACTGACACAATTGATATATGCAGTTAAAATCGCAGATACGAAATCAATGAACAAAGCAGCAGCAGAGCTGTTTGTATCACAGCCTGCATTGTCTGGTGCAGTCAGGGATTTGGAAGATGAGTTGCATATAGAATTATTTATAAGGACGAACCGGGGTATTGTAGTTACAACGGAAGGGGAAGAGTTTTTAAGCTATGCAAGGCAGATGGTGGAACTGAATAAGATGATCGGCGAAAGATATATGGAGCATAAGCAGGCAAAAAAGAAGTTCAGCGTATCCATGCAGCATTATTCCTTTGCCGTGGAAGCATTTATACAATTATGCAGTCAATTTTCCGTAGGTGAATTTGAATTAGCAGTGCATGAAACAAAAACCCATGAGGTAATTGATAATGTAAGGGATTATAGAAGTGAAATCGGTGTGCTGTATTTAAATGAATTTAATGAAAAGGCAATGCAAAAGATTTTTTCGGATAATGGATTGGAATTTTTCCCGCTGTTTGTATGCGGGGTATCTGTATACCTAAGCAAAAGACACCCTTTGGCAGGAGAGGAAACGATAGGGCTTGACGAGCTGAAGGACTATCCCTGTCTGTCATTTGAACAGGGAGAAAAGAATTCTTTCTATTTTGCAGAAGAGGTATTGAGCATTTTGGATTATAAGCAGATAATCAAGGCGGATGACAGGGCAACCATGCTGAACCTGATGATTGGAATGCAGGGCTATACCTTGTGTTCCGGAATTATATGTGAAGAGTTAAATGGCGGCAATTTTGTATCCGTACCTTTGGATACGGAAGATACCATGACCATTGGATATGTGAAGCGTAAAAATATGCCCCTTAGCATTCTTGGGCAAAAATATATTGAGATATTACGAAAGTATGGCAGTTGTCAGGAAATACAATAATCTGCATATAAGCATGTTGTTTGAGAAAAACACATGGATAGATGCACAGGCTGATTATATATAATATTCGCAGGAATCCGGCTGTTTGTTTATGACATCCTGTAAAGTGATGTTGTCTAAGTAATCAAGGATAATATGGTACAACCCTTCATATACTGGAAGAGTAAGGCAATTTTCACAGTTTTCACAAAGGTTTGGGGTATTATCCATACAGCTTACTGGTGTCAGGCTGCCTTCAGCGCTTTCCAGTATTTCCCTTACTGTAATTTCGGAAGGCGCTTTTGCAAGCTGGTAGCCTCCCATATGGCCTTTATTGGCATGGAGCAGATTGCCCCTGTTTAGGAAGGGGATAATCTGCTCCAAATATTTTTTGGAAATGTTCTGGCGGGCAGAGATATCCTTCAATGCAATAAAGCCTTCATTGTAATGCTGTGCCAAATCTATCATCATACGGAATGAATATCGTCCTCTGGTTGAAATTTTCAATATAGTTTCCTCCTCAACATGGATAATCAGACATAATCTCAAAACCTATCTTAACACAGGGAATATAGGTAATCAAGCTCGTATTTTTTAGTAAAGCCGTCCAGGTATAAGAGATGCTGATAACTGATTCTAAGGAGAATATAATACCGAAAGGAAACCATGGAAAGTATAATGAAAGCAGAAATATGTATATAGATACATAATCATCGGCGTTTTAGCAGAAAGGAAGGAATACATACATGAATTATGGATTTGCAACAAAATGTATCTACGGAAATGGAAAAGATTATGATAAGGATAAAACTGGTGCCATCAGTTTTCCCATATACCAGACGGCTACTTATGCACATCCGGCAGTGGGAGAAAGTACCGGATTTGATTACAGCCGCCTGCAGAATCCTACCAGGCAGCAGGTGGAGCGGGTAGTGGCTGCGCTTGAGGGTGGTGTAGACGCACTGGCATTTGCTTCCGGAATGGCAGCCATCACTGCAATGATGGAATTATTTCAGCCGGGAGACCATTTGATTACGGATGGGGACCTTTATGGCGGAAGCATCCGGCTTTTTGACCGTGTCAGTGAAAAAAACGGGATTACTTTCAGCCATGTGGACTGTTCTTTCGTGGACATTGAAAGCTTTATCCAAAAAAATACGAAAGCAATCTTTATTGAAACGCCAACAAACCCGATGATGAATATAATTGATATACGGAAGGTGTCTGATATTGCAAAAAAGCACCATTTGCTGTTGATTGTTGACAATACGTTTATGTCCCCGTATTTTCAGAACCCATTTGAACTTGGAGCCGATATTATCATTCATAGCGGAACAAAGTTTTTGGGTGGGCATAATGATACATTGTCTGGATTTATTGTGACCAATTCCCAGGAATTGGCAGACAGGCTGCGGTTCCTGATTAAGACGGTGGGTTCAGGACTTGCGCCATTTGACAGCTGGCTGATACTCCGTGGCATTAAGACGCTGCCCATAAGAATGGAAAAGGCACAGGAAAATGCAAAGGCAGTCGTAGAATATTTACTGAAGGAACCAAAGGTTTTGAACGTATATTATCCGGGGATAGAAGGAACAAAGGGCTATGAGATTTGCAGGTCGCAGGCAAGAGGTTTTGGCAGTATGCTTACTTTTGAAGTGGAAAGTAAGGAACTTGCGTTGCATATGCTAAAATCAACAAAGCTGATTTCCTTTGCAGAAAGCCTTGGGGGTACGGAAACATTGCTCACCTATCCGGCAACCCAGACTCATGCAGATGTGCCGGAACAAATCCGTATCAGAAACGGGATTACGGACAGGGTGCTCCGGCTGTCAGCCGGAATAGAGGATAAAAATGATTTGATAGCTGACTTGGAGCAGGCATTTTCTTCTTTTGAAAAAGAATATAATAAGGAATAACAAGGAGAAACAGGAATGACGGAAGTAAATATACATTTTGATAAATTGATAGAACGGAAAGATACGGACTGCCTGAAATACGATTTTGCAGCAAGACGGGGAATGCCGGAAGGGGTGCTGCCGCTGTGGGTGGCGGACATGGACTTTATGACATCCAAAAAAATACTAGATGCGGTGGAAGCAAGAGTAAGACATGGGATTTTCGGCTATACAGAAAGCCGGGAGAAGTACTTTGATGCGGTGGCGGGCTGGATGGAAAGAAGGCATGGCTGGGAAGTGCAGCGTAACTGGCTGGTAAAGACTCCGGGGGTAGTGTTTGCCCTTGCCATGGCTGTAAAAGCATATTCCAGAATTGGAGATGCGGTGTTGATCCAGCAGCCCGTATACTACCCGTTCACAGAGGTGATTGAAGATAATGACAGGAGGGTGGTCAGCAATGACCTGGTGCTCTTAGAGGATGGCAAATACCATATTGATTTGGAGGATTTTGAAAGAAAGATCGTGGAGAACCGCATTCCACTGTTTCTGCTCTGCAGCCCTCATAATCCTGTAGGCAGGGTCTGGACGAAGGAAGAGCTGATCGGGATGGGTGACATATGTCAAAAGCACAATGTGGTTGTGGTAAGTGATGAAATCCATGAGGATTTTGTATTTGGAGACAGGAAGCATTTAGTATTTGCAAACCTGAAAAAGGAATTTGCAGATTTATCCATCACCTGTACTTCGCCTGCCAAAACATTTAATCTGGCGGGGCTTCAGGTTTCCAATATTTTTATTCCCAATGGGAAGCTTCGTGGACAGTTCCGGAAACAGGTGGCAGCGGCAGGATACAGCCAGCTCAATGCCATTGGACTTACTGCCTGTGAAGCGGCATATTGCTATGGAGATGAATGGTATGAGGCGATGATGGAATATATTGCCGGAAACATAGATTTTATGAGAGAGTATATACAAGCGGAGCTTCCTATGCTTAAGCTGATAGAGCCGGAAGGCACTTATCTGATTTGGGTGGATTTTAGGGAGTTGGGATTGTCGGAAGCGGAATTGGAAAAGCTTATTGTGAAAAAAGCTAATTTGTGGTTGGACAGCGGTGCCATATTCGGAAAAACCGGAGCCGGATTTGAGCGGTTCAATGTGGCATGTCCAAGAAGTATATTGAAGCAGGCTATGGAGCAGCTAAAAACTGCCATAGGGAATCGTTATAACCAGTTCTAAGAAACACATTTTTCTTAATGAAAAAAAATAATTGACAAGAGAGTAAGCAGTGATTATAATAACATCATAAAACATATAATACCTATCAAAAAGATAGGTTAAGAAAGAAGGGATACATATGTCATACAAAAGCAAAGGAATATACATGATTGAAAAAAATAACAGAACCATGTGTTATTGCTGTATGAGAGTAGAAGTGAATACAGTTCTATTGCCATGTGTATTAGGAACCTGAAAGCATGAAAAGAAGCAGGTGCCGGAATGGCAGCTGCTAATTTTTATGAAAATGCTATCCATAAAAACAACAAATAAAATAAATACGAGGAGGTAATCATTATGTCAGAAATCAAAGAAAGTGCATTGGAATTAATAGGAGGGATACCACTGCTTAAGCTTAACCGTTATAGTGAAAAGGCAGGCGTAAAGGGAGCAGAAATTATAGCAAAGCTGGAGTATCTGAATCCGGCTGGTTCGGTAAAGGACAGAATTGCATTGGCAATGATTGAAGATGCCGAAAAGAGCGGAAAGTTAAAGCCGGGAGCAACAATCATTGAGCCTACAAGCGGCAATACAGGAATTGGTTTGGCAGCAGCAGCAGCAGCCAAGGGATATAAAGCTATCCTCACGCTTCCGGATACGATGAGCGTGGAGCGGAGAAATCTTCTGAAAGCATATGGTGCAGAGCTTGTATTGACCGAAGGTGCAAAGGGCATGAAGGGAGCCATTGCAAAAGCAGAGGAGCTTGAGAAGGAAATTGATGGCGCAGTTATTCTCGGTCAGTTTGTAAATCCTGCAAATCCTGCAGTACACAAGGCTACAACAGGACCGGAAATCTGGAAGCAGACTGAGGGCAGGGTTGATATTTTTGTGGCAGGTGTCGGCACAGGCGGTACCGTTACCGGTGTGGGCGAATACTTAAAGGAGCAGAATCCGGATATCAAGGTAGTGGCTGTAGAGCCTGCTACAAGCCCGGTTCTTTCCAAAGGGACATCAGGCGCCCATAAGATTCAGGGAATTGGAGCCGGATTTGTTCCGGAAGTCCTGAATACAAAAGTTTATGATGAAGTGATTACAATTGAAAACGAGGATGCGTTTGCAGAGGGCAGGGCATTTGCTTTGAGCGAGGGTGTTTTAGTAGGTATTTCATCCGGTGCAGCGCTTAAGGCTGCTGCCATTCTTGCAGCCAGACCTGAAAATGCAGGTAAGACAATTGTTGTATTGCTTCCTGATTCCGGTGACAGGTATTTATCGACGCCACTCTTTAACAATTAATTTCGGCTGGGCATGAACAAAGGAAAGCATGGGATTTGCAGCTTTGCCCATGGCTTTGAACCGTTGCCTGGATTATCCACAAAAAAGGTGGTGGACATATGACAGATAAGCAGACAGAGCTTTCGGAGAAGGATTATCTGAAAGTTGTGAAACAAATGGCGGAAGAAATAAAATTCGGCACCATATCCATAACGGTGCAGGATGGTAAAGTGGTACAGATTGAACAGAATAAAAAAATAAGATTAAAGAACTGACCGGACAACCGGAGGTTTTGCTTTAGGAATTGACAAGGCAAATCTCCGGTTGTTTTTTATGCCTTGGAAAGGAAGTAGCATAGTGAATAATAATTATAAAGATTTACAGAATTCCCATCCTTGCTTTGGTGGGCATAAAAACCATGCAGGAAGAATTCATCTGCCGGTTAGCCCGGGATGCAATATTGCCTGCCGGTTTTGTGACAGGACCATCAATGATGTGGAGCAGCGTCCGGGTGTTACAAGCAAAATATTAAAACCGGAAGAAACAATAGAAATCATAAGAAAATCCCTAAAACTCTGTCCGGAAATTACCGTTGCAGGAATTGCCGGTCCGGGAGATACATTGGCTACAGACAATGCCCTTGATACATTCAGGCTGATAAAAAAACATTTTCCCAAGCTGATTAAATGTATGAGCACCAACGGCCTGCTTTTGTATGAAAGGGCTGATGAAATCATAGAAGTAGGGATTGATTCCTTAACCGTCACCGTGAATGCGGTAGAACCTGAAATTGAAGCAAAGCTAAATAAATATATTATTTATCATGGCGAAAAAATAGAAGGAATAGGAGGAGCCAGAATTCTGATTGAAAATCAGTTAAGGGGAATTGAGAAGATTGCAAAGGCGGGAATCACCATAAAAGTGAATACCGTGCTTGTGCCGGAAATAAATGGAAGCCACATTGAAGAAATCGCAAGGACAGTGGGAGAGCTTGGAGCGAGCATATATAACATTATCCCTCTGATTCCACAGTATGAGCTAAAAGAATGCCGGGAACCTTCCTGTATAGAAATAGATGGTGCGAGAGCCAAAGCGTCCAAGTATGTAGATGTGTTCAGGCATTGCCAGAGGTGCAGGGCTGATGCAGTGGGCATTCCGGGAGAAAAGGAAGTAGGAGATCAGATTTATCAGAGGAGACTGCGGATCAAGGAGACATTTTCCCATGGTTAGGATAGCAGTGGCTTCTACAGATGGAAAACTTGTGAACCAGCATTTTGGCAGGGCGGATCGGTTTTATATTTTGGAAACAGAGGAAGATACGGCAGAGTTTAAGCTGGCAGAGGAAAGAAATACGGTTCCGGTATGCGTAAATGGCGATCACGAAGAAAATCAAATGGAACAGGCAGCAAGTAATTTATCCGATTGCCAATACGTGTTGGTAAGCCGGATTGGAATGAGGGCAAGAAATGAACTGGAGGCCCGGGGGCTAAAGGTTTATGAAATGCCGGGGATTATTGAGGAATCCGTGGATAAATTAATCAGATACATAAAAGTACAGAAATTACTGGATGGAATATAAGGAAAGAGGTGTCTTATGGCGGTTACATATTCAGGTGTCAGGGAAAGCAGACTCAGGGAGTCTGTAAAGAAAGCGGTAGACAGGTATCATCCGAAGCTGATATTTGTATTTGCATCCTGCGCATCCGGCATTATAGGTGATGACATAGATGCAGCGGCAGCGCTGATTGATGATTTCGGCATGGAGCTGGTAGGACTGGAAACGCCTACTTATGATGGGGATGCACAGATGGATATGGAATATCTGAATGGAATCCATAAGGATTTTGTCATAGATATTGCCAATATGCAGCCGTTTGAGCAGGTAAATCTGGTAAATAAATTGAAGCCCGATGTATTTATCGGCGTTCCGGATTGGGCGGCTAAGCTTGGGATACCTACAACCCATGTATTGGACATGAAGAGGCCTACCATGGGCTATGATGGTCTTTTATATCTTGGAAATAAAATAGCCGATCAGCTGCAGAATCCGGGCTTTAATAAGAAATTGTCAAAACATGTAAAACTGCCCTATAAGGACAGCTGGTATGAAGAAAATGCTTTCAAGTATATCGTAGGAGGTGGAACAGATGTCTGAAATATTGGAAAATCCCAGAGGCGGCTGTGTGCTGGGTGGAATCAATTCTGTTCTTGGTGCAATAGACAGAGTCTGTCCGATTCTGCATTCCGGTCCCGGATGCTGTATGCAGACATGTGCTGCAGAACAAGGGCAGTCAGGAAATAAAAGTTCCAGCTTTGTTTCAAGCGTATCTATTCCTTCTACTAATATGCTGGAAAAGGACGTGGTATTTGGTGGTGTGAAGAAATTAAAGACAACCATACAGGGAGCCATAGATATTATGGATGCAGATGCATTCTTTATACTGACAGGATGTACGGCAGGCATTATCGGGGATGATATTGTAAGCGCTGCAGAAGAGTTCAGGGAAAAAGGATATCCGGTATATCCCATAGAAACTCCCGGCTTTGCAGGAGACAGCAATCTTGGCTATGAAGTAATATGGAACGGCTTCATTGATCAGGTCATAGAAAAAAATGTTCCGAAGGATGAAAAACTGGTAAACATCTTTGGAATTGTACCGTATCACGATCCCTTCTGGAGCGGAAATCTGGAAGAAATAGCAAGGATATTGAGATTGCTGGGATTAAGGGTCAATACCTTCTTTACGGAGCATCAGGGCATTGAGAATATACGGAAATGTTCCGGGGCGGCACTGAACATTATAGTAAATCCATGGCTCTTTAAAGGACCGGCAGAGAAGTTTGAGAAGAAATTCGGAGTTCCGTGGATAAGGTATCCCGGACTTCCTATAGGAGCTACTGATACAGGGAGATTTATAGAGGTTGTGGCTCAAAAACTGAATTTAGACCGGGAAATGGTGGATTCTGTCATAAAAAAGGAAGAGGATTATGTGTATAGCTATCTTGCACAGTCAATTGGTGTCCTTAGCTGGAAACGATTTGCAGTAGTAGGGGATGCTGCCAGTGTTGTAGGAATCACCAGATATCTGGCAAATGATTATAGCTTTACACCAAAACTTGCCATTATTTCAGAACCGATATTCAGGACGGAGGATAAGGAAAGAATCACAAAGGAGCTTTCGGATATGGAATATGCTACGCCGCCTGAAATCGTGTTTGCTGCTGACCAATATGAAATCAACCAGGCATTGTATGAGGACGAAGAAATCACATTGATTGTTGGAAGCAGTAATGAAAGAGAAGCAGCATCTCTGAAAGAGATACAGTGTATTGCAGCGACCTTTCCGCTAAAGGACAGGCTGATATTCAACCGTGCATATGCAGGGTACAGAGGAAGCTTGTCGCTGACGGAAGATTTATATGACAACCTGTAATGATTTAGAGTCAGTCAAAGCAGGATATGGCATAACGAATAGAAAAAGGAGATTATAGAATCATGGGAGAACTGAGACAAATTGCAATTTATGGAAAGGGAGGAATCGGCAAATCCACTACCACACAGAACCTTACCGCAGGACTTTGTGAGCATGGGAAAAAGGTCATGGTTGTGGGATGTGATCCAAAAGCGGATTCCACAAGGCTTCTGCTTGGAGGGCTTGCCCAAAAGACCGTACTTGATACCATTCGTGAGGAGGGAGAGGACATTTCCCTTGACCGGATCATGAAGGAAGGGTTTGGAGGCACAAGATGCGTGGAATCAGGAGGGCCGGAACCGGGTGTAGGATGTGCAGGCAGGGGCATCATCACATCCATCAACATGCTTGAAAATCTTGGAGCATATACAGAGGATTTGGATTATGTTTTTTATGATGTGCTTGGAGATGTTGTCTGCGGCGGCTTTGCAATGCCAATCCGTGAGGGCAAGGCAAAGGAAATCTATATTGTTGCCAGCGGCGAAATGATGGCCCTTTATGCAGCCAATAATATTTCAAAGGGAATCCAGAGATATGCCAGGACCGGCGGCGTAAGACTTGGTGGTATTATCTGTAATTCCAGAAATGTTGACAGGGAGCTGGACCTGCTCCGTGCCTTTGCAAAAGAACTGGGGACAAAGCTCTTATATTTTGTGCCAAGGGATAATGTGGTCCAACATGCGGAAATAAATAAAAAAACTGTCATTGAATATAAGCCGGATTCCAATCAGGCACAGGAATACCGCAATCTTGCCCAGGCAGTGATCGACAATGAAGATTTTGTCATTCCTACCCCTATGACTCAGGAAAGGCTGGAGGAAATCCTTATGGAATACGGCATGATGGATTTGGCAGACGATTATAAGATATAAATTTTGACCAATCGTATATAAGAAAGGATAAATGATTATGGGAAATATCAATCAGTCAATTGCAGAACTGGTGGGGAGGACACCGTTATTACAGTTAAATGGTTACATAAGGTCTCAGAAGCTGGAGGCAGAAGTTATTGGAAAACTGGAGTACTTTAATCCGAATCAAAGTGTCAAGGATAGAATTGCCCTTGCCATGATTGAGGAGGCGGAAGAATCCGGAGAATTAAAAAAGGGTGATACCATTATTGAGCTGACCAGTGGCAATACGGGAATTGGCCTTGCGGCAATTGCGGCATCAAAAGGATATCCGTTCAGGATTTATATTCAGGATCAGGTTTCAAAAGAGCGGTTTCAGGTAATCCATGCCTTTGGGGGCGAAACAGTGAAGCTTTCAGAAGTGCCGGAAATTGCAGAAAGCATGGAAAAATATGGACCTGACTTTATAGAATGTGTAAAGGCTCTGGAAAGAGCGGTTAAGGACGAAAAAAACATCTGGTTCGCCGACCAGTCAAGAAATACGGCTAATCCAAATATACATTTTAAGACCACAGGACCGGAAATATGGCAGGATACAGATGGCGGAGTCGATATTTTTGTTGGCTGTGTAGGTACAGGGGGAACACTTTCCGGAGTAGGGAATTATTTAAAATCAAAAAATCCAGACATTAAAATTGTTGCGGTCCAGCCTACCGAAGATTCCTTCCAAAGCCCGGAACGCCCCGAGCAGGAGGAAATTACAGGCGTTCATCCCTTTGAAAATGTAGAGGAAAGATTCATTCCTGCAAATCTGGACAGGAAAGTGTATGACGAGTGGTATGAAGTTCATACTGACCAGGCATATGAGGCAGCCAGGGAGCTTGCCAGAAAGGATGGCATTCTAGTGGGAGTATCATCCGGAGCTGCGCTATATGTTGCTACGCTGCTTGCAAAAAAACCGGAAAATAAAGGGAAAAAGATTGTAGCATTATTCCCGGATACAGGGCTTCGTTATCTGTCAACACATTTATATGAGGCGGAATAAGGAAAAACAACTACAAAGAAAACAGAAAAGAGGATTTTTATGGCAATTAATTTAAATAATTCCAATGTTGCCACCAGAGAGAACCGTATCGGTTCCATCACAGGCTATATTGGTTCCTTAAGTGATTTGGCAGGTCAAAGTGAATGCGGGACGCTGAAGGGCTGCTCCAGATGTTTTTCCCAGTCCAGCACATGCCTTTCCAGCTGTGCTTTAGGGCAGTTATCGGCAATCAGGGATGTGGCAATCATTCATCATGGACCGGCAGGATGCTCGGTAGCCGCTGCAGGCGCATATTATCTGGATAAGGTTATGGCAAAAAAGCGGGGGGTAACCAATGATACTGTATATGTGGGCACGGACATGAACGAAAATGACACTATATTTGGCTCCACAGAGGCACTCCGGGGGATTATTCTGGAAGTGAATAAAAGATATTCCCCAAAGGCAATCTTTGTGACAAGTTCTTGTGCTACAGGTATTATCGGGGAAGATATTGACAGTATCGTAGATGAAGTAAAGGAAGAGATAGAGGTGCCAATCGTGGCTGTGCACTGTGAGGGTTTTAAATCCCGTATCTGGGCTACTGGCTTTGACATTGCGGATCATGCCGTACTTTCTTCTATCGTACAGCCTCCAAGGGAAAAGAATAATAAAATCAATTTTAAGAATTTTTATGAGAGTGCAAGGCCGGAGATTATGGAGATGTTTGCCAATTTTGATTTGGAGCCGGTATTTTTGTACTGTAATTCCACAGTGGAAGAGCTTTCCCATATATCGGAATCGCTGGCAACGACCTGTATCTGCGGAACATTAGGGAATTACCTTGGCAATGCGCTGGAAGAAACCTATGGAGTGCCTTATGTAAGAAGCATCAACCAGTGCGGTATCGTTGGATTTGAGACGTGGCTCCGTGAAATTGGCAGGGTTACGGATAGAACCGAAAAGATTGAAAAATACATAGAAGAGCAGCGTGCCATCTACATGCCTAAGATTGAAGAGGTAAAGAAAGAATTAAAGGGATTAAAGGCAGTAATCGGCATGGGTCCGGGATACACATTTGAGGTATCGAGAGTCCTTGACGAACTTGGCATAGAGGTGGTATGGGCGCTGGCATGGCATTATGACAAGAAGTATGAAAACGGGGATGTGCCCCCTTCCATGAAATATCTTTTGGACAATGGGATTGATTTTGAAGCAAGCGTTGCAGACCAGCAGAATTTCGAGGTAATGAATATACTGAATAAGTATCAGCCGGATTTGTATCTGTCCCGCCATCCCGGTTCAACGGTGTGGGCAATTAAGAATGGGACTCCAGCAGTATATGTAGCAGATGAATATATGATATTTGGATATCAGCATACATTAGAGTTTGCTTATGCCATCCTGGATAGTATCAGGAACAGAAGCTTTGAAAAGAACCTTGCAAAAAGGACAAAGCTTCCCTATACAGACTGGTGGTATCAGCAGAACGTAGGAACATTCTTAGAGGAGGCGAAGTAATGGCAAAATTATTAGATAAACAGAGATATAAATGTGCCCTTGGAGCTATGCAGACAGTGCAGGCTATTACAAGAGCGATTCCAATCCTTCATTCCGGACCGGGATGCGCACAGAAGCTGTCAGACAGTATAGGAAGCTCAGGATACTTTTCTCCTAATATATTCCCGTGTACCAGCATCAATGAAAAGGATGTGGTATTTGGCGGTGTGAAGAAGCTTCATTCCACCATTGACAATGCCCTCAAGGTTGTAGATGCGGATCTTTACGTGGTGCTGACCGGATGTATTCCGGAAATTGTCGGTGATGATACCGGAGAGGTTGTTTCGGAATTTGCAGATGCAGATAAGCCAGTCATCTATGCTTCCACAGCAGGCTTCAAGGGAAATAACTATAAGGGACATGAGCAGGTAATAGATGCGATTATTGACCAGTATTTAAAAAAATCAGAAAACAAGCAGAAAGGTCTGGTAAATATCTGGGCAGATGTTCCTTATCAGGATTTATTCTGGCTTGGGAACATCAAAGAGCTGGAACGACTGCTTGAAGAAATTGGATTGACACCAAACACCATATTTGGTTACAACAGGGGAATCGAACATATCGACAGGATTCCGGAAGCAGAATTTAACCTGCTTGTTTCCCCTTGGGTTTCCGTAAAGAATATGAAGAAGATGGAAAAGAAACTGGGCATACCATATTTTCATTATCCAACATTGCCGATTGGTGCATATGAGACAAGTAAATTTCTCCGTGAGGTTGGAAAATTTGCAGGTGTGGATGAGAAGAAGGTTGAGGGAGTCATCAATGAGCATGAAAATTATTACTATTACCTGATTGAGAGATATGCGGACCTTTTTCTGGAAAACCGTGTTATCAATAAGCAGTTTTCAGTAGTAGCAGATGCCCAGTATGCCCTTGGCATTACCAAATTCTTGACCAATGATTTAGGGCTGGTGCCTGCAAAGCAGTTTATCGTAGATGATACGCCCAGGGAATTCAGGGATGCAATAGCAGAAGAATTTACAAAGTTAAATTATGGACTTAAGGCAGAGGTGGCATTTGAAACGGACAGCTACAAGATACATGAGGAAATCAAGAACCATGACTATCACGGCTATCCATTGATTCTCGGGAGCTATTATGAAAAAGAGCTGACGGAAAAGCTGAAAGGAAACTATCTGAATATTGCATGGCCTGTACAGGATAAGGTAGTATTCGATGACTTTTATGTGGGATATACAGGAGGCATCAGGCTGATAGAAGATATCTATACGGTTGCGGTGCAGAGATTTAATTAGCCACAGGCGAAAGAACTGTAGCGGCAAGAGGTAAAACAGACAGGAAGCTTGATGGGAGGAGCGCTTATATGGCATATAAGATTGCAGTGGCATCCAGTGATGGAGTGAATATTGACACAAGCTTTGGCGCAGCCAATGTTTTTGACATATACGAAGCAGAAGGGAAAGAGTATCATCTGGCTGAAAAGAGAGAGTATACATTTCCGGAAGGCGAAGCGCCGGAAAAAGCAGATGCAGCAAATAATGGCGATTGTGGCAGTGGAAATGGCTGTGGCACATCTGGCGGCTGTGGAACCGGAAATGGCTGTGGCAGCAGCGGTGGTACATTTCCGAAAGTGCAGCTCATAGGTGACTGCAGGTGCGTAATCTGTAAAAAGATTGGCTTTCAAATCACCAGGCAGTTAGAAAAGCTGGCGATTACAGGCTTTGATGTGGATTGTACAGTGGAAGAGGCTTTGACAAAGATTACAGTATATCTTGAAAAAATAGATAATCATCAGTCTCTTAGAGGGATTCAAACGGATAAGGCATGAGTTTCAGGATGTTTCTATTCAGTATGTGGATTTACAATTAATAGCATCATAAAATGTATCTGCTTTTTTATAGAAAAAGCGGAAAAATTAGCAACAAAAACGCTGACTGGACGACCAGAGGTTAATAGGGCACTATCGACTTCTGGTTTTTTGAATTAAAAAATAGTATATCGTATGGAGGAAATTATTATGAAAAGATTTTTGAATCGTTCTATAAAAAAGACAATTGTATTAGTTTCAGCAGTGGTCCTTGGAGCATTTGTTTTCACTGCATGTGGTGGAAAGGAGGAGTCTGATAATGAAGTGACCAGGATTATAGTAGGCTCTGGGAATATGTATAATCCGTATTGCTATGTTGATGAGGAAGGGAATGCTGTTGGCTATGAGTATGATGTGTTAAAGGCGATTGATGAATTGCTTCCCCAATATGAATTTGAATATCAGACAATGGCATTTGACCAGCTTCTATTATCATTGGATTCAGGCAAAATTGATTTGGCGGCACATCAGTATGAGTATACGGATGAGAGGGCGGAAAAATATTTAATTTGACGGGAAAAATATTCCAGTTTCACAGGTGATATGAACCAAAGGATGAAATGAATGCTATTTGGAGGATACAGGATATGATAGAATTACGGCATGTGAAAAAAATTTGGCAAATCAGAGGTATTAAAAGATGTTTCCATGAAAGTAGAGGATGGAGAAGTGGTTGTTATTTTAGGACCAAGCGGCTCAGGAAAGACCACGTTTTTAAGATGCATTAATTTTTTAGAAAAGGCTGATGGAGGGGAATTACAGTTTGGAAATGATGTAATAGATTTAAAACATGCAACAAAAAAACAAATATTAAGCGTGCGCAGACGTACGGCATTTGTATTTCAAAATTATGGTTTGTTTTCCAATAAGACAGCATTGCAGAATGTTATGGAAGGGCTTACAGAAGTGCAAAAGAAGCCCAGGGAGGAAGCCATAAGGAAGGCAGAGCGGACAAAAAAGTTCCTGGAACGTATTATACCTCAGGATATCTATTACATATAGGAATGAATTTAGGGAAATGGAGCAAGGAAGAGGGATACGGATAAAAGGCGGCTCTGCTGTTAGAATTAGTTATAACTGGCAATAAAAAATGTATTATGATACACAAATTTTTTTGATACAATATCATAGTAATTCAATAGGCATTATATAGCTGACTGGACAGCCAGAAGTTATATGGAAACGTATGCTTCTGGTTTATTTTCTGGTGTCATAGCCAAAATGGTAAGGCAAGGTCTGCAAAACCCAGAGTATCAGTTCGAATCTGATTGGCACCATCTGTAATTTTAAAAGGAACAAGGAGGAATTTGGATGAAAAAACTCATTTATTTAGATAATGCAGCCACCACAAGAGTGAAGGATGAAGTATATGAGGCAATGCAGCCTTATTTGAAAGAATGGTATGGAAACCCGTCAAGTATTTACCGATTTGCAGAGGAAGGGAAAAAAGCCATAGAAGAGGCCAGGAAAGCAGTGGCTGAATTTCTTGGGGCAAAACCGGAAGAAATCTACTTTACAGGAGGTGGAAGTGAGTCGGACAACTGGGTGCTGAAAGCTACAGCATTTGCCAGGCGGGAAAAAGGAAAGCATATTATTACATCAAATATTGAGCATCATGCAGTTTTACATACATGTGAATATCTGGAAAAGCTGGGATATGAAATTAGTTATATCAATGTAGATGAAGATGGAGTGATAAAGCTTGATGAATTAAAGGCAGCAATCCGGAAGGATACTATCCTCATATCCGTTATGTTTGCAAATAATGAGATTGGAACAATACAGCCGGTTGAGGAGATTGGAGCCATAGCTCATGAACATGACATCCTCTTTCATACGGATGCAGTACAGGCATATGGGCATGAACATATTAACGTGGATAAACTGAATATTGATATGTTAAGCGCCAGCGGCCATAAAATGAACGGTCCCAAGGGAATTGGAATCATGTATCTGCGAAATTCGGTAAAGATTGGTTCTTTTATCCATGGCGGTTCCCAGGAACGCGGGAGGAGAGCCGGAACCTATAACACACCGGGGATTGTAGGATTTGGAAAGGCTACTGAGATTGCAAAAGGAGTTTTGGATAAAAGGCATGCCTATGAAAGCAATCTGCGGGATTATCTGATTGAAAGAGTTCTTGCAGAAGTGCCCTATACAAAGTTAAATGGGCATAGGACCAAACGGTTATCCGGCAATGCAAATTTCAGTTTCCAATTCATTGAAGGGGAATCCTTGTTGATTTTGCTTGATCAAAAAGGGATTGCGGGCTCTAGTGGTTCAGCCTGTACATCAGGCTCCCTCGATCCATCTCATGTATTGCTTGCCATTGGACTACCCCATGAGATAGCGCATGGCTCACTGCGGCTTACCCTGTCTGATGAAACAACCAGGGAAGAAATTGATTATGTTGTGGATGAATTAAAACAGATTGTAGAAAGACTTAGGAGCATGTCCCCACTGTATGAGGATTTTCTGAAAGCTGGAAAATAAAATACAGTCACAATTACAGGGAGTCATATATGATGCAAGGCGGATCAAGGCTTATGAAGGAATGAAGGAGCCGGAGCTTTATAAAAAGCGGTTGGAGGAAGGCAGGGGAATGGATCGGTTTTTATGAAATGTTATGAGGACATGTTATTGTCATATTAAAAGGTATATAATAACAATACATTTGAAAATAACGGTGGCTGTCATGCAGATTCATCGCCTATTTGAAATTGTCTATATCCTTTTAGAAAAAAAGAACGTTACAGCAAAGGAGCTGGCAGTCTATTTTACAAAAACAGGTGATTTGTTTTTATATGTCAGTGGAAAGGGAGAGAGGATTACTAGAGAAGTGGAAGCCATGAAGCTTCGGGAAGAGGTGCACGAAAAGCTGTCGAAGCGGAATTTCAATATAGCTTCAGAGAGTGTAATATAAAGTGTGTAAGTTACCGGTAACAAAAACTTACGCACTTTATTTTTGTTATAAAGTGCGATATATTAAAGAAAGGAAATGAAAGGATTATGAGTAACGCACTTAT
>JAAUZH010000006.1 GCA_014804675.1 Lachnospiraceae bacterium | reverse complement strand
GTCTCCTTTATCTGTTTGATTCGCAACTAACATCATAAAGAAAAACTGTATGATTGGGAAGAGGTTTCGGCTTCTTCCCTTTATTTTTTGCCAACTATAATTTTACACTAACATGAAAATAAATTTTGATGGAGGCGATTTATCCTCCGATGCAGGACTTCTCTTGTTTAAGGAATTCCTGTTTAAGATTGGAGTTGTAAAGCTCATCAATCATATATTTAAAACCAACGATACTGCATGCTTCCGCATCCATAAGGATGGAGCGAATCTGATGCAGGTCATCTACCAGATTATCAGTTCCTATTTTGAAGATGACTATGCGGATGAATTGACCAATGCCCCCGTGATGACGGCTGTTTTGGATAAGGATACCCTTGCATCCCAGCCCACGCTGTCACGCTTTTTCAACCGCATGGATAGTGACACCTTGCAACAGCTGAATCTGATTACCCGTGAACTCCGCAAGATTATTTACTCCATAAAGAAACCCGAGTTCATGCTTTTTGATATTGATTCCACACTTCTTGATACCTATGGACAGCAGGAAGGTGAGGGCTTCAACTTCCATTATCAGGCACATGGATACCATCCCCTGCTTTGTTATGACGGACTGACAGGTGACCTGCTGAGGACCGAGCTCCTTGACGGCACCATGTATTGCAGTAAAGAGGCTGATATTTTCATGCAGTCCCTTCTAGATGAATTCACTGCTGATTATCCAGATATGCCGCTTTATCTCCGTGATGACAGTGGTTTTCCATCGCCAGATCTGTATGAGCTTCTTGAAACAAAGGATTGCGGATATGCCATCCGGCTCAAAGAGAACGCGAAGCTCCGTGAATTAGCCGAAGATGAAAATCAGGCTCTGTATCGTGCTACCCGATGCAATCAGATAGATTATGCTGTTGAGTATGGTGAATTTATGTACCAGGCCGGTTCATGGTATCATCCCCGCAGGGTGGTTTTCAAAATAGAAAAGCCTTATGGTCAGATGATTCACATGTATACGTTTATTGTCACCACTATGGAAATGAAACCTTACCAGGTGATTCAGTTTTATTGTGGCAGAGGAAAGATGGAAAACTTCATCAAAGAGTGCAAAAGCGGATTTGACTTCGCTTCCGTGAGCAGTCCTTCTAAGTTGGTAAATGCAAACCGTCTTCAGATTCATAGTCTGGCATACAACTTATTCAATTGGTTTAGACGGCTGGCACTTGCTGTCAGTATGAGAAAACAGCGTATTGATACCATCCGTTTAAAATTGCCGCAAGAGTGGTAAAATCAGCACGATATAAATATTTCAAACTGTGCAGCAGTTGTCCATACAAGAAAGACTTCTATGAGACACTGGGAAATATCTGGAAGCTGCACCCACAGTTAGAATAACTACTACTAATGCACCTTGATAACTGATAAATCCTTTATTTCGGATCACAGGTGAGGTCTGCCCTTTTTTAGCCTATCTGTCGGCTGATTGAAGGATTATATATGGTTTCAAAGCCAAATGCAACAGAGACAACAGTAAATCGTATTACCGTGAATAATTCAGGATTAGCATTTACAAAAGAATCTTTTAACAATTCATCTTTTGCCCAAAATTCATTTACACACGAAATATCACTTCTTGGATCAAGCATGCAATTAAAGTTAATCCTACTATAATATTCAGGAAATTTTTCTTTAACAATTTTCATTTTTTCAACAATAACATCAAACGTGCCTTTCCAACTAACTGCAAATTTTCTGTTTTTATTATGAATATCTTTAGGTCCATCCAAACTTATCGTTAGTGCCACATCATTTTCAGCAAAAAATGCAATATGATCCTTATTCAACAATGTAGCATTACTTGTAATATTATATGTTATCTTTTTTCCTTCAGCCTTTTCTTGTATATATTTAATGAACTCTTTAATCAAATCAAATTCTAACGATAGCTCACCACCATAGAATCCTAAATTTAAAAGTTTTGAATTTTGTGAATGACTGATCAAGAAATCAATTCCTTTTTTTGCTGTCAAAAAATCCATTACTTTATTAGAATGTCTTCTTGTAGTATAACTTCCAAAATATATACAATATTCACATCTTAAATTGCATTGTTGTGTTACTTGCAATGTAAGTGTCTGAATCTTATTATCCAATATATCGCTTAAATAATTTGTTAATGAGTATCCAATCATCTCCACTCTATTATTCGATAAAAACCCTTCTTGCAACATGATTTGCACTTTCGCTGGAATATCATCCAATTTTGTAATGTCTTCGTGCATATTTTTTTCAAAAAATCATATACATTATCGGAGATGCATATAATTGCATTTCTATTTGTATCATAATAATACTTACTCATTGGTGTTTCAAAAACACAACCTAATATATTTTTTCATCCATACTAATATCCTTCTATCTTAGCTAATTTGAAATTAGGACAGCCAACCATTTACTAGGGTTGGCTGTCCATCCGCCTACGAGGTTCGGCTACTTGCTCTGCTAGTATTGCTACTATTCAGCACATCATAATAATTATCTGTTGCACGTACATTCCAACTGCAATTACAAGTTGAACAATTGCTACAGTTACAAATACAAGCATACGCTGAAAAAGTTTCATACGCAGATCCTGCTTTTTTTTCCTAATCACTTCATTTCTCTAACCTCCTTTCATCCCTTTATTATTACACTTGTGAATAGTTAAAATATGGAAATATTATTTCTTGAAGATTTCAATATTTCCAAGTATACTTTCAATCCCCCTACTCCTTAATGTTGAATTTGCATATTGCTTCACAAACACTTTTGATGCAGCTACGACTTTCTCACTAATGTTCTCCATTACACCTTCATCTTTTACCTTAGAATATAGTTTCTGAGCCTTAGTTGCCAGTTCTGCTCTTTCAGCACCTATTTTGGATAATTTTTCCATGTATTTATCATGTGCTTCCGCAATCTTTGGTGCTTGCTGCGCTTGCATTTCCAAATTATCTGCGTACTTCTTATATGCGGCATTTAAAGAATTTATCTCCTCAGACATAGTTAGCTTTCGATACCCACTTTCAGATAACTGATCCTTGGAATATCGTTCCCTTGTACCACTCTCATATCCCTGTACAATTTCATCATACATACTTGCATACGCCTTGAGCAAATCAGATGCTTTATCTTCTGTCGATTTATATACATCTTTTTCATTCAAAGCTGCTAATTTATTTCCTAGCTCAAAACTATAATCTGTTTCAGGCATATTTTTCCCCGAAAGCAATCCACTCCGTTGCTCAACCACAGTGTCAAAACCTTCACCTTTTTTGCCCAAGCTATTCCTATAATTCTTTTTCCCCTCTTCTGAAATAGAAACCTTGACCGGAATCTGCCCCTCTTTTGCAGAAATATTTTCAAACACCTTATGTGGCACATTTTTTTTTTCCGTATTGTTTATCAAGAAACTATTTCCAATAGTATTAATCTTCATAATACCGCCTCCATGCTAATTATTATAGAAAGTCATTAAATATGAACGTGTCAAAGTGATACGATTCGAGCCAACCGGAGCAAAATCATAATAGTAATTGTACTCTACAATATCAATCAACTTTCCAGTTGCCGGATCAATTAAAACTGTAACAAAATTCAAGTCCTCCCAGAAAGTATTCATTGAGTATGATCCAGTTCCTCTGCAATGAATTTTATAGAAATTTGAATCTGCATAAAATGTCAGCATCAACGCTGGTCTGCTACTCACACTCATTGCTGGTTTTGTAGAACTGTAATAATGCACTGCCGCAGGCTCATATACATCCGTTAAAATAGCACAAGCTCCTGCATTTGCATCTATTGATATATCATAATACTGTGAACCGGCAGAATTTGATAAATTTGAGTAGTAGGAGTAACTAATATCAACTGGATTTCCATTTACATAGTTTATGGAACCTGTATTATTTGTTTCGTAAACTATACCCGCATTTTCACTTATACCAACAAGAGTAACCGAACTGTCACCGGACATCGCACCAACTTTTTTAAAGTTCACCGTATATGTACTGGTTGCAGAATATGAACCGCTTTCAGAAAGTACAGCAAAATAGTATGTACCCGGCATAATCTTGTAAGATTTACTGCTGGAATTCACTGTATAGATAGCTGAACTACTACCAGATTTTCCTGCGTACAATAATGAATACCCATTCGATGACGAAATTGAATATTGAATAATCGTTGGTGTCGTTACAGTAAATTTGTAATAATCAATATCATATGGAGAATCAATTACCCCTATAACATTACTGTTAAACGCTACTGTTGTTGCAGTTGATGAAGTATCATTTACTTCATATGCAACATCTGCCGTACTCTGATAATATGCAAAAGCAAACGCACCTGTACCTTCGTATCCACTTACAGCAAAGAAATAGACACCTGCATCCATTACATTATTGAAATATTCAGATGTCCCCAGTCCCTCATTAGCACTGCCACCAAGTAACTCTAAATCATATGTTTCCTCATTTAACTGAAACATATATAGGTCAGCATCCATAGTTTCCACCATCTGTAATAAGATACATACTTTGCTTCTTTCACTGAGCGAGAAAGCATACCATCTCATTTCATTTTCTGTTTCAATAGCACCCTGCATAACGATATCATTAGTTACCACATAAGCATAATTAGGATCAGTGTTAGATTCCGAATCCTCACTATCACTGTACACACTGGCTCTTTCAGTGAAAGTATAGGCTTCCCCTGCATATGATCTTTCCATAACATTTGCTGCCATTTCATCAATTACTTCTGCTGCCATTTCATCGTTCGAGATTTCAATAACCTCTATCGGATTCCCATTATCCTCCGGTAAAGTTTCTGCATTTGCAATCACTCCCATATTCAAGAACGAAAATCCCATAACCAATGACAGCAATCCTGCCAATAATTTTTTTCTCATTGTAAATTCCACCTTTCTTTTCATTATTTAACATCATGTTTTCTCAAGCGTTTAGGCTGATACAAAATCACAAGATAAAACTATGACTCAGTTTGTCTTTTCTTCTTTACCCCTAACGCAAGTAATACTCCTGTAAATATCACTCCTTTCTCCATCCAATATGCGACAAAGAGATACTTATGGATAAATAAGATAGCTAAAACCACAATATTAACCGATACCAGTAATCCAATCGCCTGTTTACGAAAAAGGATTTTCTCATCAGGTTCCAGCATCCTATTTTCATTTTCTACTGGGGCAAACATCAGGATTAGTGTATCTGCTACAACCAATCCAATAATTCCCACTATAGGCGCTATTGTAACCTTATTGAACAAACACAATAAGCAAACAACAAAACAGGAGAATATGTAACATCCCATTCTGGTTTTTGCGTGATACCCGCCTGCTTTTCTTCGTAAAGGAATTAATATGCTTCCACTGACTAACAGAGAAAACACTTCTCCCATACATATGCCAATCAATAAATAGGATGCTATATGAATCAGTTTCAGCAATATACACTCTAAACCAAACTGATATATTTCAATATCTTCCTTATCCACGAGTTCCTCTGTCTGTATTTTAAGTAAAATGCCCCTAACCAGCCTATCCATTTTGGTTCTTCAGCTTCCTAACTTTTTCCGGCATTTTGGGCTGATAACCTATACACATACAAGCTGAGTTTGCCTCTTTTTTTGCGCTCGCAAGTGCTGTTTTTGTAACTAATTTTAACACCGCATCATTCAATTTCTTCATGTCAGCAATTACCTCCTTATAGTTTTTCCATGATAGGTATTGATAAATCTCTAAAGTCATTTCTCTCAAGTACACATTCTGATAGTCAATTATTTTCATTCCTTTATTAGGCTTTACATTTACAACTACCTATTCATGCATCTTTAATTTCGCCAATTTTACCAAGATTTTCAAGTCTATAAACACCAAGTACGATTTTTTTGCACGAAATACGAATTAATCGAGTAGGGGGAATTTAATCCCCCTCTCACACCACCAGTACGTGCCGTTCGGCATATGGCGGTTCAATATAACTTCAAAGCATGACGTTCCATGTAATAATCGTAACAGCTCACAAGCCCTGCCTGTGATAGCTTTTCTTTTGAGATTGCCCTGACAACACATGTTTTCGTCACTATCCATTGATAGCGGTCGCCACAATATGCCGTCAATCTTGCAAGGTCTTTTCCTATGCCGAGTTTCTGCAATCCCCATTGACGTTTCTTTGGTACTTTCCACTGTTTCCAAATGATTACACGCAGTCTTGTACGCAGATGAGCATCTATGTCATTCATTGCCTTTTTCATTGAGCCTAATGCAAAGTAGTTTATCCACCCTCTGATTGCCTGGTTGAGCCTTTGTACCCTTACCGTAAATGCCATGCTCTGGCTTCTGTTTGTCAGCTTCTTTAACGTCCTTTTGAATTTCTGCGCAGCGTCCTTATGCGGTCTGCACTTCCATTCCTTGCTCTTTGGCTCTTTCCAGAATCCGAATCCAAGATATTTCAACTTCTGTGGTCTTGTTATGCGTGTCTTTTCGGCATTTACTTTCAAACCAAGTTTTCTCTCTATCCAGTCCGTTATGGAGTGCATGACTCGTTTGGCACTTGCCTCGCTTCTGACTGCTATCACACAGTCGTCAGCGTACCTCACGAAATGCAGTCCTCGTTTTTCCAGTTCCTTATCCAGTTCATTCAACATGACATTTGACAGTAGCGGTGACAGGTTGCCTCCCTGTGGGGTTCCCTGTTCCGTTTTCTCATATCTTCCCTGTACCATTACACCTGCTTTCAGATATTTCCGTATCAGTGATTCCGTGTCTCCGTCACTTATAATGTTATGAATGAGGCTCATCAGTTTATCCTGTGGTACGTTGTCAAAGAATTTCTCCAAATCTATGTCAACTATCCACTCATATCCCTCGTTGAGAAACACAAGCATCTCCCTGACTGCCATTTCACAGCTCCTGTTTGGACGGAATCCATAACTGTGGTCTGAAAACAGAGGCTCACACATGGGACTAATTACCTGTGCTATGCCCTGCTGGATTACCCTGTCCATGACCGTCGGTATTCCGAGTTTTCTTTTGCTTCCGTTTGGTTTGGGTATTTCCACACGCCTTACTGGCTGGGGTTTATAGCTCCTTGCCCTGATTTGCTCCCTGATACTGTCCCAGTTCTCACGGATATATCCGTCAAGTTCGCTGGTTTCCATGCCATCCACACCGCCTGCTCCCTTGTTGGTGCAGACTTTCTTATATGCTTCGTTCATGTTCTTCTTGTCCAGTATCTTTTCTAACAACTCTGACATACTTTGTGTGCTTCGCTCCTTTCCGCTCCCTGTGATTCGTCCTATGTTTATGCGTTTACGGCTCATATACGTTTCGCCTACATCCGCTTGTCAGACATTCACTGGTACATACATTCGTTTGCACGGTTACATTGTTCTGCCCTTCGGTTCATCTCTGCTTGCAGAGATTTCCTACTATGGCTTCTGCTGACTTCTCACAGTTCGTTGTTACTACGGCTAATGAGACCGCCTGTGAGACCTCACGGGATAAGCCTGTACTCTTTCCTCGTCTACCCTCCTGATTTACGCCTATAGTTTACGGCTACCTTTAGGGCTTCGTTATCTTGGGCTAACTTACCCGCCATAAACGCCTTATTATCAGGTTTCTGTTCGTAGGGCTACGATTTCGCTATCTCTTCTTCTCGCCTGCACCTCACGATACAAACCTTGAGAGTCGCTATAAAGTTCGTCGGTAGCTACGCCTAAATGGACTTTCACCACAGAGTACGGGCATGCCCGTCATACCCAAAAAAAAGAGCATTCCTGCTCTTTTCTATTATGAATTAAGGAAAAGCTCTGCTATAAATTTTTGATTTTCCTGTTTTAATATTAAGTTTCCATCATATTTTTCAATACTACTCTTTACATTTAGAAGTCCTATTCCCCCATTTTTTCCCTTTTTCGATATTGGCATATTATTCTTCCACCTTACAACATTACAACTATTTTCAATTCTTATCACTATCATCTGATGCCGGGAACTGATCTTTATATATATACACTTGTTACCCTCTGCTTTTTCTGCTGCTTCAATAGCATTATCTAATAAATTTCCAAAAATAGTTGTAACATCTATCGGTTCAATAAAATCCAAACTTACATTATCTATTTCTATTTCCACCGAAATTCCCTTATCTTTCATAAGCATTTCTTTGTCAGTAAGTAAAATATTCAATATTGGATTTCCTGTATACTGAGTTGGTATTAATGGCTTTAACAGTCCCCCTATCTCATTCATATACTCACCTGCTGTTTGTGCCTGCCCTGCTATATACAATTCTTCAATAGTTTTAATATGCTTATTCACATCATGCAGTATCTGAACAGTTTTATCATACTTTTTCGTCTGCTCCAAGTAATACTCATACTGCATATTCGCCTGTTGCTCTAAAACCTTTACCTGATTCTCATAATAACTCTTCTCATCAGCCATTTTGACAAAGTATAAAAGATATAAGTCTGCCACTACAATGCAACCCATATTTATCGTGCATAAATAGTTTATCTGTCCCTGCTTAAAAATTTCTATAATTACCAGCATATTAATGAAACTGTATCCCAATATGATAGAATAAAAAACATATTGTGTCTTTGAGTACGGTATATTACTTCTTTTCATTAGCCGGCTTATAACCATATAATAGAAAAAAATAATAATTAATGCTGAAAATGTAACCTCTAAGAAACTCAGCATAGCCGCATTAATTTTTTTAATACTCATTGCCTGCAAAATCCACCGTAAAACGAATACCCCCAATGACTCACATACAACCATGCAAAACATTAACGCTTCGCACTCAAGTATACGCCGTAATGGTTTATCCATGTCCTCGTAATATAAAAAATATGCTGATATACCAAACACAGCAAACCACGCAATCAAATTAAACAAAGAAATATTCATCAAATTAATGCAAACCACACACACTATAATAACAATCTGAATTAAAGAATATATATATTTATTATTAATACTCTTTTTATATCTACCATTCATAAATTGAAACATTATTGCAGTAACAGCAAAACATGAAAGAAAATTACTCATTATAAATAAAAATTTATCCATCATCCATTCTCCTATGAATTTCTTTGCAAAAATTCGTTCATCCTTAATCTAAAGTCCGCAATACGTTTTTGCGCTATTGGAAGTTCTTTTCCATTGTCTAAATAAATACTAAATCCCTTTATCTTCTCAATATGACTTAAATTCACTAAATTTCCTCTACAGTTCACAACAAAATCATATTGTTTTAACTCTTCAACTAATCTTTCAAATACACATTCACACTCATATGTTTCATTCTCTAATACTATGGCAGCTTTCCGTTGCCTCTTGATATACTCAAAATACAAAATATCCTCTAATTTCAATTTTATGGATACATACTCTTTTTGCTTACTATCTGTTACCTTATAAAATTCCTTTTCAATAGCATCGTTAGGAATGCCATTAAGCACCTCCATTATCTGCTTTTGCATCTTACGATTATCCAAAGGTTTGCATAGAAAAGAAAACGCATGAACATCATTAATTGCCTCCATACAGTATTCTTCAAAACTTGTTATGTATATCAATTTTACATCAGGGAATTTTTCTCTTAATTTTCTTCCCACTTTAATACCATTTAATTCGCTCATCGCAATATCTAAAATGCCAATATCAATTTTCTTGATATTATCCAACATCTCATTTGCAGACAAAAAAGTCTTTATATTATAACCTATGTTTTGAGCAATAAAAATCTCATGTAAAATTTTAACTGCATGATCAAGATCATTGACATCATCATCGCAAACAGCAATCTCTATCATAATGCTCACCTCCAATGCAACGTATTTTAATTATTATACCATAACCTTTGCTTTTTGTTGTGCAACTTATTCGTTATATATTTACACTTTATTTATCAAAGTAACCGATAGAACAAACTATCGGCTACTTCTTTTTTATCTATATACATTTTAGCTAATTATTATTTCCCCTTTAGAAATATCTTCAACTTTTATGGTATCCTCAACAGAAATCTTCATCTGTGTATCATATGTTTTCCATTCAAACTGCGACCAGCTTACCCCATCTTGCGTATTTTTATACGCTTTTGTGGCATTCTCATATTGTTTAGACATTGCTTTTTTGCCAAGAATTTCATCGAGAATATCAACAGTGTCTATCATACTACCAAATGCTTTTTTCCATGTTTCACTCTGTTGTTTTGCAACCGCCATTTCATGTTGCATAACATATTCATTATATGCTTTCTCTCGTTCTGCTTTTGACTGTTCATCTGCCTTTAATAACTGCTGCTTAGTTTCTTCTGATAGCTGAAATTCTATACCATTAACTGTGATATAGCCTCTGGAAACAGCCCTGCTAACCATTGCCGAGTCAGAAAAATGAATAACAAACGAATTATCTTTATCACCTTTTGTTATCCCTAATGTGTCCTTACCCGATGTCGCAGTCATTTTCTCCCCTGCGACATTTCGCTCATATGCAGTAGCCGATATTTCTACCGTGTCTCTTTTTCCGTTATCCAAACCTGCCTTTTTGTTATTAGACTGATTAACAGTCATTGCCAAGGTACTCGTGTTTTGCCGATTACCGTATATTTGACTGACATTCATATTAGCTCACCTCTTATATATGGCTTTTAATATTCTATAAGTTTCATAAAAAACCTGAAAGCATTTTATTCATATTATTATAAACTATCGTCCCAATATATTACTATATATGGGTTACTATATGTTTTTGTACCTATATTTAATTGACTACCGCCTACTATTGGTCCGCTCAAACAAGTAGCATTAAATGATATTGTATATGTACCATTAGCCTGTGAAGCGAGGAAACGACTTGTAGTTAATGTTTTATTAGCAGCACCATTCCATGGTATCTGCTCACTTCTTCCATTAGAACTTGAAATGGTTAAATAATTCGTCAACACTCCGCCCTGATAAGTTAAGGAACCTGTATTCACTTCTAATTTGGTAATAATTGCATTTTCTGGCAAATTTCTTACATTAATCGTAACTGAACTTGAATCACCTGTTTGTCCAACAGACAATACAACACTCATCTTGCCTGATGACTTGTATGTATTTGAGCTTGAAGCTGCATACACATTAGTAGATGTAACAAATGACATTGCAACTACCAATACTAATGCCAATAATCCACATAAAATTTTTCTGTTTCTTTTCATAACTAACTACCTCCATTTGCTTTCAGGTTTTTTATTTAGTTTTTTTCGTCATATACGCTTTGAAATTTAAGATTTTTATCACGAAGTACGATTTTTTTACACCAAATACGATTTTTGTACCAAATACATTTATAAAATTTTCGTATTTCACACATAAAAAATACCTTCAAATACAAAATCCCCTTGAATCAAGCCTAAGTTCAATTCAAGAGGACTTTTCTCTATCGGCTTTTTACAGGCAAATTCTTCATTGTGTTATCCTTAGTCATTGCCTTCTCTGCTTCTTTTTGGTGTGCCTCAAAAGCCTCTGCTCCATATTGATATTCCGGCTCTGCCACCTTTGGGACTTATCAGCTCTGCTTCCTCTGTACGCTCCGGTTCATGCGCTGCCTTTTCCGCCCGTTGCTGGCGCACATCCGTAGCCAGCTTTTCCATCTTTTCTATTGCAGCATCTGTATAATTCAAGATACCAGACAACAGCTTGCGCTTTGCCTGAAAAGGTTTTTTATCAGCTCTGTCTTTGAAAATCTCTTCTCTCCATATTCCTTTTCTGGCTTATCCGCAAAAGTACGAAAAGTATTGGCGATCTTATGCCCTGCCTCCCTCATGCCTGTACCGAAAGCCTCTATCTTTACAATACTCTTATCTACATCTGCTATGGACTCCTGCACATTCTGCCTGATATTTTGCAGCTTATTTCTAATTCCAAAAAACTCCGATACTTTGTTTAAGGCAGCTTTTCCTTTCCGCTTTGCCTCCTCTACAATCTCCGCTGCCTTTGCCTTAATTTCTGTCTTGACCTCAAATAGCTGCTGTTTCATCTTCTGACACTGTTGCTCCAGCTTCTCTACCGCTCCCGATAATGCCTCCCGTACTGTTTTTCTCTCCTGCCTACGTTTCATCTCTGCAAGTTGTTTTCGAACATTAACGAGTTCCTCTAAGACTGCATCCATTTTCTGCTCCATACCGTCAGTGTATGCCGCCATTTCAAATACATCATTGGTTGCTTCCTTCTGCTGGTTCCGGTTCAACAGTTCAATGAGTTCCTTTATAATCTGGTCTTTTGTCATTCTTGTGCTTCCTGCTGTCTGCTCCATTACTTTCTCCTTTCTCCGCCGGGCATTTTTTCACGCCCGGTGAATTTTTTTCTCTTTCCGGCTTCTTTTAGTGGAAAGGAAGTTCCTGCTGTTGTCTGCTTCCAGTCCTTGCCTGCGCCTGTGCCGCCACCTGTGCCCTGCTCTGATCTGCTGCAAGCTCCTTTTCCTGCTTATATGCCTCAAGGATTGTATCATAGAGTTTTTCACGGAACTCCTTTATCACAGGAAAACATACATCCTGATACTGGGGCTTACCGTCCTTTCCACTCTGCTTTGCCTTATACGAGGGCATTGCCACAAATTCTTTTTCCTTGCCTTTTAAGATGCTAACATTCCCGACAACGAAGCTGTCCTCAAAATAAATGCGGGCAATTCCTAAGACATTTCTTCCTTCCCTCTCAAAAGGAGTTACTTTGACTGTAAAATCCGGCTCCTGCGTTCCTTCCGCTTCCTTTACAACCTCCGTTTTTCCGGTCTGTTCCATCTCTGCGTACAGATCAAGAATCTCCCCCTACAATTCCTCACGGAACTCCTTTGTAATGGGATTGCATACATCCTTGTAGACCGCCTGATTGTGTTCGTCCCTCTCCTTGCTCTTAAAAGAAGGCATGGATACAAAGGGCTTGTTTCCTTTTCCCTCTACTACCGCTACATTGGTAATCTTGAATGATTCCCCAAAAGTGACTGTTGCAAATGCCCGTACACTTACATCCGGGTTGTTTACTGCGTTTAATTTGATTGCATATTCCATAGTTTCCTCTCTTTCTGCCTGTCTCACAGGCTTCTGCTTTACGGCTTGTGCCTTGCAGACTATACATATTGGTTTACAGTTTCTTATCTGAAATGCTGTGACTAAAGCCACAGCATATTCATTCTTTTAGGTTTCCGGCTCTATATCGGGCATACGGATAAAACAGGATAATTGTTCAATCCGGCTTATATCCATTTTGCCATGCAGGTAATTAGCTAACGTAATCACAAAGCCGTCCTGCTCGTAATAGAGCCATTCCCCTTCCTTTGTTTCTTCCTCTGCTGCCTCTTTTATGACAGTAACGGAAAAATCAGGAAGATATGCCTGTTCTTCCTCGTCATAATTGCAGAATACTCCTTCATGCAGGGCAATCCCAAGTTCCGGAATATACACCTGCCATCCGCTTATGATAATCTGGTAGTCCTCGTCGCTTTCCATGACGTCGTCCGGTACATCATACAGCTCCATTTCACTGACGGCTTCTTCCACTTCTCCTAATCGGTATGCTTTTTCCATACTCCCTCACCTCGATTCCCTCCACGCTGCACCTCTCTTTCTCCAATTCAGCAATGGATATTTTTTCTTCCAGCCAGTGATGTACACATTCCACAAAATCCGCCTCCTCGTCATAGAGCAGCTCCCCGCTTTTTCTATCCAAGATTGCCGTTACTGCATACTTTGGCTCAGATTCGCTACTCCCATCACTAACCTCTTTCTCATACTCGTAACTCTTTTCAAAGTCACTTATGAATCTTTCTTTTACCAAAACTGCTTTTGCTTTGTTTTCCTCGCTGGCTAACTCCACCAGCCCATCTAAGAACTGAATCAGCTCCTGCCTCGTCATTGCCATATCCGGCTCCTCCTTTTTGCAATAAAAAAGTAGGACCAAGTTAGCTTTGACAATGTGGCACTTGTCCACAAAAAGAGCTAATTTAGTCTTACCTAATATTTTTTATTCAGTTATCACCTCTTTTGCGTACACAAAGTCACTCCAAGAATTAACTTGAAATCTTTATGTATGAAAAATTTGGTTTTTTGATTTAACAGCGCTGTCCCATTCAAAACACCATGTCTACAGGTATAAAAAATAAGGACTAAATTAGTGCCAACCCCTTGATTTTACTGGGTTTCTCTAACTTTGTCCTTATTATAACATCATCATCCTGAAATGGATGAATACTCTCATATTTTGCATGAAATTCTGCCAATATGGATAAATCTACTTCCGGTCTTACAGTCTGATACATGCCTATCATATTAGGACGCCTTTTATAATCGCCAATCGCATATCCATTGGCACGATCCTCAAAGACACCAGACTTAAGTTAGAGTGCTCCCTTCTATTTTATTTGAATTATAAGCAAGCAAACGCTGCGTATAGGCATATACACCAGATCGGTCAAATTTTTTTCTTTCTATTTGAAATCTCTCTAAAAGAAATTCCAAAAACTCCTTATTCACAGAGCCGCTCATCCCTCTACCTCCATTTCAATCAGAGTCACAGATGAAATATCCTTTCTGTATTCTTCCTTGCGTTTTCCATCAATACATCCTCTGATACTTTCATATATTTCGCCAAATCTCTCACAACATACTGAATATTTTGCGGCACATTCGTTCTGCCAAGCCCCGGAACATTCTTAGGGGTTAAATATGGCGCATCCGTCTCCACCAAAATCCGGTCCAGAGGAATGATGGATACTGCCTCACGTAATTCTTTTGCCCGGCGGTCATCACAGATCCATCCGGTAATTCCAATGGAAAATCCCATAGAGAGATACTTATCCAATGTTTCTTTATTTCCCGTAAAACAATGCACTACTGAATTTTTGCATATATCCGGATGCTTTTTGAATCTTTTTATAAAGTCATCGGCTGCGTTTCGCTCATGGAGAAATAAGGGCATATTCAGTTTCTTAGCAAGCACAATATGCTTTTCCAGACATCTTATTTGATTTTCTTTCGTAGAAAACATCCTGTCATAATCCAGACCGCATTCCCCTACCGCTACTATCTTCTTATTTTCGGATACAATCTGCTCTATCAGATTAAAATCCTCCTGTCTGGCACGGTCTGCATTATGAGGATGGATTCCAGCCGTCCCAAAAGCTTCATGTGTTTTTACAAAATCATTGATTTTCTTATTCTCTTTCATATCCGTTCCGGTCAGAATACAGCATACTCCATCATTACCTGCCTCACAGATAATCCTTTCCGGTTCCGGAAACTGTTTACAAAAAAGATTCAAACCGATATCATAATATTTTACCTGCATATCATTTTTCTCCTGTTTCTTAATACACAATACGAAAATGAAATATTCATATCCATTCCGTATTACAAAATTACAATGCATACCTCATGAATGATGATTCTTTTATCCATTTCCCTGATTGCATCAACTATCGTTTTTCTTATCCCATTATAAACGATATCTTCCTCATTATGATAAAACCTGTTATCTGCATATCTGCAATAATCCATAAGCTTTGACTCCAGATCGATACTGTTGTATTTTTTCCTTGATGTCATATGGACTTCAACATATACCGTCTTCAGTTCGACTGGTCTATCTATATAGTTAAAAATGGAAGGACTGAAAATCATATATGATTTAGAACGCACACTGCATAAAATCAATCTCTCTGAGAACGCATTATGTAACTCATCACGAGTTAAGTATGGAAGATCCTTTATGGAATACTTTAAAAGCTCATCCAGTGGAGTATTATCCAGTTTCCCTGAATTCACCTCCCCAAAAAGCTTATCCTGCTCTTCATCTTTTTCCATATTTGCCTTTTGCTTTTTATAAAAATACTGAGGGTATACTTTACCCTTATAAATATATACACTACACATTTGCTGGGCATTGACATACTCAAAAGGACATCTTCCATAATCACCAAATTCTGCAAAATATGCTTTCCTGTCAATATGATAACATACCTTTATTCTATATACAATTTTAGAAGAATATGGTCCATATATCTTTTTTTCCTTTGTATATATGGATACTACCTTTGCTTTATATTCTTTTCCTCTGGCTATCGCATTTTTCCCCGCATGCTCCTTGGGATACCATATACAGAAAACAATTGTTTCCAACACACAAAAACCAACAAAACTATATGCTATATTGCCTAAAAAAATCTTATTGATCCCATAAACATACATACAAGTTAATAATATCCATATTTCCAATACCGCAATCACAACATGCAGATATCTTATTTCTTCAAACTTATTATATAGTCTTTTCATATAATCTCCCTGATTTATAAGACTACTATACTATTTCCCCTGCCGTTCCTCTTTCTGTCTGCTTAACCGCCACCCAAGCCCAAGGAAAATCACTCCGGCAAAAATCATGCAGGCAAACACCAATGCCTGTCCGCTGCCAAAATCCAGATTCATCAAAGCAGGATACTTTTCGCTAAGCTGCTCCTGATATTTGCTTACGAACAGAGAAATAAAGTTATTGGCAAAGTGCATGAGCATAGCCGGAAAAATACTGCCGGTCCGGTATACTAAAACAGCCAGCAGGCATCCTAAAAAGGCGGTAGGAATCAGCTTTACAAGGCTGAAATGGTAACAGCCGAAAATAAAACCTGTCAGAAAGACCGCCAGAAAAGGTCTTGTTTTCCCTTTCATGGTGCCAAAGACAAATCCTCTGAACATAAGCTCTTCCCCAATAGCAGGCAGGACTGCCATAACAACCACGACAGCCCAAAAGGGCGCCTGCAAAAGAAAATCAAACTGTACCTGAAGGCTCTCGCTGCTGTCCTTGAAAAACATGGATAACACACTGCTTAACACAAGGTTCAGGCAAAAGCCGCCTGCCAAAAAACAAAGGGATGCTAACACTCCTTTCAAGCCGGGAGCCTTTAAAGAAAACAGCTTCTTAAAATCTGTTTTCATATACCAGCCATAGCAGACAGGCAGAAGCAGAATCAATAGCTGCTGTACCAAAACACCTAAGAATCCCAGCTTTATCGTAGCAAAGGAACCAATATAAAAAATTCCCAGAATCAAAATACATAAAAGCAGCAGCAAATCTCCGTAACCCGGCAGCTGTCCCTGTTTCATCTCGCTTCTTTTATGAAAAATTTTTAAGCTGGTAAAGCCCTCTGCAAAGAGAACGGATTCGCTGTTATAAATCCTTCCAAGCACCATAACGGTAAGCAGGCTGTATGCCACGTTGCAAAAAAGCACTACGGCAAAGAGACCATAGTTGTACTGAAAGCTGAATAAGTCTTTAATCAGCAAAGTAACGTTGACAATGGGAACTGCTGCGGTGGAAGCCGTCAGCTTAAAATCAGGCAGCATTCCCCCATAGCTGGAAAACATAAATACTAACAGTACGGGCGTAATATAATTGTTTGCTTCCTTGAAGCTTTTTGCAAAAATGCAGACGCACATGCAGACAGCGGTTACAAGCAGTGCGAATACAAGCATAATAATCACAGAAAATAAAATGGCCGGCACAAAGGTTGCAAAATCAAAAGACAGATTCTGCACACTTTCCGAAAAAAAGCTGAACATAAATCCAAAGGCCGCCATCATAGAGAGAATATTTAAAAATGCCGATGTGCAGGCTATGACCGATACTGCCAGAAATTTGCTCATAATCAATTCAAAGTTGGTCACAGGAAGGGTCAGAAGCGTTTCTAACGTTCCTCTTTCCCTCTCTCCTGCCGTCACATCAATTGCCGGATACATGGCGCCTAAACAAATACTGGTAATCATCAGAAAGGGAATGATGGAGCCGATCATGCTTCCCATGCTTTCTTCTTTTGAGGACATATCCGCCTTTTCATAGCTGATGGGATAAAGTACCACATTCTCATCAAGCCCCAGATCGTCTACGGCTTCTTTCCGAAGCTCTTCCCGAAAAAGCTCCAGTCCGTCATAAAGCACCTCTGCCGCAGTGACGGAATCCGTTTCTGCAGATAAATAGTGAATGGAATAGCAAATCCTCCCTTCCTTTTCTTCTGCTGTCACATAAGCATCCAGTTCCTTATCTATAAGGGACTTTTCCGGATTTTCTGCCTTCAGGATTTCCAACTTGTAGGATAATTCTTCTTCATGTGTCTTTAGCACATCCTGAATCTTTTCTTCTTCCTGCACTTCATAAAAGGCCGTCTTATAAATCTTTTCTTCCTGATCCGTCATGACAGCGCTTGTAATCAAGGTCATGGCCACAATCAACAACGGATATAGCAAAAGAGGAACCAATACCATCATGACCAATGTTTTCTTGTCACGAAAGATATCTATAAGCTCCCTCTTGAAAAGCGATTTTATTCTTTTTGTACTCATGCCTCATCCGCTCCTTCCATGATTACATGAAATGCATCTCTTAAATTTTCTGTTTTCGTATCTTCCATGATCTCTGCAGGAGTCCCCTCTTTCAAAATACCCCCTTTGTAAATCATCAGGATACGTTCGCATAAAAACTGTGCTTCTTCTAAATAGTGAGTGGAATACAAGATAGTCTTTCCAAGCTTCTTCTGTTCTTTCATAAAGTTTACAATGGCGTCTGCCGACAGGATGTCCAATCCCAAAGTAGGCTCATCAAATATATAAATATCCGGATCATGAATCAGGCATCTGGCAATGGAAGCCCGCTGGGTCTGTCCGGTAGACAGCTTTTCAATCCGGTTGTCCCCAAATTCCTTCATATCAAGCACCGTGAAAATCTCTTCAATCCGTCTTTCACATTCCTCTTTGGAAAGGTTATAAATATCTCCCAGCATTTTAAGCATTTCCCTTGTGCTAAGCCTGTGATAAAGCTTTGTATTGCCGGATAAATATCCGATATTTTTCTTCATTTCTACCGGTTCAGCAATCTGGTTTCCCTGTGCGTCCTCCATGACTACCCGTCCGCCGGTAGGCTCCATCAAAGTGCCCAACATCCGCAGCAGCGTAGTCTTTCCTGCCCCGTTAGGTCCCAAAATGCCTAAAATTTCTCCGGGCCCCACTTCCAAAGAAATATCTTTTACCGCATAAAATTCTTCTTTTACTGACTTTTTTTTGAAGCCTTTTCCTTTTTTAAGAGTTTCCTCTTCCAGCTTTGTCCGGATGAACACTTTACTTAAATGTTCCGCTTTCAGCATATCTTTTCCTCCGTTTCACTTATAAGCTGTATATTTTTCGTCTATTTACATGTCTGTTTCTATTTATTTTTTTCTTTCCACTTTTCATATAAGTCCGGCCTTCTTTCCTTTGTCCGCTTTATGGACTGTTCCCGCCTCCACTTTTCAATATTGGCATGATGTCCTGACAGCAGCACCTGTGGCACCTTTTTCCCCTGCCACTCTTCCGGCCTGGAATACTGGGGATATTCCAAAAGGTCCTCATGAAAGGACTCAAATTCAGCGGATACATCATTATTCAATACTTCCGGCACCAGACGGGAAATAGCATCAATCATGACCATGGCAGGAAGCTCTCCTCCGGTAAGCACATAATCGCCAATGGAAACATAATCCGTCACGATTTCTTCCAAGACCCTTTCATCAATTCCCTCATAATGCCCGCATAAAAAAATCAGGTCTTCTTCCTTTGCCAGTTCCTCTGCCATATGCTGGCTGAATACGGACCCCTGAGGCGTCAAATAAATTACCCTTGGCTTACTTATCTTGTTAGCAGTCGCTAACTCATTTTCTCCTTCTTTTTCTTTATTCAGTCCGGCAATCTTCTCTTCCACTGCCTTATAAGCATCATAAACGGGCTGTGCCTGCATCAGCATTCCGGCACCGCCTCCATAGGGATAATCATCCACCTTTTTGTGTTTATTTTTTGTATAGTCCCGGATATTCACCGCTTCAATAGCAATCAGCCCCTGCTCACAGGCTCTTCCCAATATGCTTGTATGAAGTCCCTGCAGGACCATTTCCGGAAATAATGTTAAAACATGAAATCTCATAGCAGTCCTTCCATCATATGGACTTTGACAAAGCCCCCTTCTACATTTACCTCTAAAATGCACTGCTTAATTGCCGGAATCAGCACTTCCTTTTCATCCGCCATTTTTACAACGTACACGTCATTGGCTCCGGTTTCCATCACATCCCCTAACACACCAATTGTATTACCTTCCTCATCTATCACCGAAAGCCCTATCAAATCCGCAATAAAATATTCATCCTTTTTCAGCTTTACCGCATGTTCTCTTGTGACAAAAAGTTCTTTCCTTTTATATTTTTCAATCTGATTGATATCATCAATGCCCTTGAATTTTAATATGACAAACTGCTTGAAGAATTTTACTCCTTCTACCTCAAGGTCCAATTGCTCTTTTCCTGTTTCCAAAATAAGGCTGATTCCCTTTTTGAACCGCTTTACATCATCCGTAGTGGGGAATACTTTTACCTCTCCTTTAATACCGTGAGTAGACGTAATAATGCCTACTTTTAATAAATCTTCCATTTCTTTTCTTCCTCCTGCATTTTTTCATCATATCATAAATTCTGGCTATGTAAAAGTCATATAGTGGGAAAAGCTGTGGGGATTGTCATGGTTTCGCTTTTTGGGGAGGGAGTTGGATAGGAGGACGTGAGAGCTGGCAGCCCATAGCATAGTCTTATGGGCACGCTCTCGCTCTGCAAAGACGCAGCGGTACTAATGCACCAAAATACGGTGCATAAGTGCCGGCGACTTTACTTTTCCCCGATCTTGTATCGGGGACTTTCCTTATAGGCCCAGAAGACTATGCTATGGGCTGCCAGCTCTCACTGTGCATCGAAAGGCCCTACATGTGGGAAAGTTCTATGTATGGGAAAGGTATGGCAGGCTGTTTTAAAAAGATGTTAGAGAGTTTCTGGAAATAAACGCTCTTTTTTAAAGTATAGCCTGTGACAAAACAGCAACAGCGGGATGAGAGTGGATTTGCTTCATTGTTTTTGATGGGGCTTTTTCTTAACAGCCTGTCCACTACCCAGGGTAAAATTGCCATGGACGGCAATTTTAGGCATATTGCGGCATGGACGCCGCTATATGCCGACCCGAACGGTAACGAAAACTTCCACAGGCTGTTTAGAAAAAGCCCCATCAAAAACACCGAAGCAAATCCACTCTCATCCCGCTGTTGCGTCCGTCCAGCCATCCCCTTATTCAAATCATCACACAAATAAAAACAGGGCGCCACACAGGCACCCCATCCCTTTTTTTAGACGATTTCCACATCCACCTTTTGATTTTCTCCAAAAGAAGCAGCTTTCACTACAGAACGAATCGCCTTTGCGATCCTTCCCTGTTTGCCGATGACTTTTCCCATATCAGCCTGAGCCACATGAAGTTCTACGATTAGTGTCTTTCCTTCCTTTTTCTCAGTTACAACAACTTCCTCCGGATTGTCAACAAGCGCTTTGGCAATCACTTCAACTAGTTCTTTCATAGTACACCTCCAAAAGTGCAATGACAAGTTTTTAGATTCCGAAATTATTTTTCAATTCCCGCTGCTTTAAAAATCTTGCCTACCACTTCTGTTGGCTGTGCACCGTTAGCAAGCCATTTCTTTGCTAACTCTTCATTTACCTTGAAGGTACTTGGATCTGTATTTGGATCATAAGTTCCAATCTCCTCGATAAATCTTCCATCTCTTGGAGAACGGGAATCTGCAACTACGATTCTATAAAAAGGAGCCTTTTTCTGTCCCATTCTTCTTAATCTGATTTTTACTGCCATTTCTTTTCACCTCCGAAAATATGTTTTCATTATATTAGTTCAACCGGTTGGATATCCGGCTTCACAGCTTTCTCAGTGCCCGATTTTATATCAGGACTTACTTCTGCATCCCTTCATTGGAAAACGGGACTTTCAGGTACTTTCTAAGTTAGAAAGGAAATTTGAATCTTCCTTTTTTGCCCATGCCGCCCATCATGCCAGGCAATTGCTTCATCATTTTCTGGCTCTGCTCGAACTGTTTGATGAAACGGTTCACCACTCCGATGTCCACTCCGGCGCCTTTGGCAATCCGGTGCTTTCTGCTTGGATTTAACAGCTTTGGATTCTGCCTTTCCTCTACTGTCATGGAAAGCACGATGGCTTCCATTCTGGCAAGCTGCTTTTCATCCACCATGGACTCAATGTCTCCCATTTTAGCGCCCATGCCGGGCATCATGCTTAAAATGGAGGATAGACCGCCCATATTCCTCATCTGTTTCATACTTTCCAGGTAATCCTCAAAATCGAACTTACCCTTTTTCATTTTGGCAGCCATCTGTTTTTCTTTTTCTTCATCTATGTCCAGATTGGCCTGTACTTTATCAATGAGGGTCAGCACGTCTCCCATTCCCAGAATACGGCTTGCCATCCGGTCCGGATAGAACTGCTCTAAATCGGACAGTTTTTCTCCCATACCTACAAATAAAATAGGCTTACCGGTAACCGCTTTTACGGAAAGAGCGGAACCGCCTCTGGAGTCGCCGTCCATTTTGGAAAGGATTACTCCGTCGATTCCAACCTTTTCATCAAATTCCTTGGCAACGTTCACCGCATCCTGTCCGGTCATAACGTCTACTACCAGAATGGTCTGGTGTACTTCTACATTTGCCTTGATTTCCTGTAACTCTTCCATCATGGCTTCATCTATATGAAGACGGCCTGCGGTATCCAAAATCACCACATTATGACCGTTTTTCTGGGCATGTTCTATGGCTGCTTTTGCAATGTCCACCGGACTGTGGTTTTCTCCCATGGTGAACACGTCCACCTGCTGCTTTTCCCCGTTTACCTGCAGCTGCTTAATAGCGGCGGGCCTGTAAATATCACAGGCTGTCAGCAGGCATTTTTTGCCTTTTAACTTCAGCTTTCCCGCAATCTTGGCGGTTGTGGTAGTCTTACCTGCACCTTGAAGACCGCACATCATAATAACGGTAATGGACTTTCCGGGCTGCATTTTGATTTCCGTTGTTTCGGAACCCATCAGGGCAGTCATTTCCTCGTTTACGATTTTAATGACCATCTGTCCCGGATTCAGCCCGTTCATCACATCGGCGCCAATGGCCCGTTCCTCTACGGATTTGATGAACTGCTTTACTACCTTAAAGTTGACATCGGCTTCTAACAATGCCATCTTTACTTCCTTTAAGGCAGCTTTTACATCCTCTTCTGTCAGGCGTCCCTTACTTTTTAAATTTTTAAATACATTTTGTAGTTTATCTGTTAAACTTTCAAATGCCATAAATTATAATTCCTCTAATATTTCATTGATAAGAGCCTCTAATCTCCGGCTCATGGTCTTATCTTCCAATTTATCCAGTATTTCCTTTAATGCATGAACCTTTTCTTTTGTCCTTGTAAACTTTTCTACCAGATGCAGTCTGCTTTCATACTCGGAAAGGCTCTTATCACACCGTTTGATCAAATCATGGACGCCCTGTCTGGAAATTCCGTGCTCATCAGCAATTTCTGAAAGGGACATGTCGTGATAGACCGCATCTTCGTATATGCGTTTCTGGTGCTCTGTTAAAAGCTCGCCGTAAAAATCATACAGTAAGCCCTGTTCTACAATTTTTTCCATCGTATCACCTGTTTTTTCTTGATACCTTTGCTATCATACACTAAGGATTTTGTGGTGTCAAGTATTTTTTCTTTACGAACTTTTGTTCGTGTTTCTTTATCTTGTGTTATCTCAACTTATTTCAATACTACTTCCTGCTCTTTCTTTTTATCCTCTGTCAGATGCGTGTATGTGTCCAGTGTCACGGATGTAGAAGCGTGTCCAAGGTTCTGGCTCACAATCTTTACATCAGCCCCGGCAGAATAGGCAAGGCTGAATATTGTCGCTCATGTTCCTCCTTTTGGACACAAAAAAGCGCATGGTTTACAATTTACTGTTCCATACGCCTTTACACTGTTATTTTGATATTAAATTGTTTTGTTAATTATGCCAACTGCATAATCTCGGCTTCAAGTTCTTTTAATTCTTCAAATGATAATGACGGAACATAATCCGCTATTTCTTCCAGTGACATTTTTCCTTTTCTTATCATTCTTTCCGCTGTTTCTTTAGCTTCATCATGCCTTTCACTCTTGATAAATGACTTCATTATCTGTTCTTCATCAAACAAACTCATCATTATCGTCACAACCTCCTTTTCTCTCTCAAGCAAATATTCCCTCAAAACATTCCTGTCTTTGCATATTCTGATTGTTTCCGTAACCGCCTTTTGTGTCATTCCATGCTGTTTTGTCTCCTCATTAAAAACTTTACAGAAAATAATGTACTGATTGATGATATCGTCCTTATCACTCTCATAGATGACCTTTGCTTTTACTTCAATGTCAATATCCGCACCCTCAAAAAATTCTTTAGACAAAAATATTTTATCGGGTTTCCTCCCTTTGTTTCCTGTAAAAATCACATAAAGTTCAGGCTTTGGCATTTTCACTTTCTTGCTTTTATAATAGTTTTGGCTGGTGCGCTGAAAATATTCGTGATAACTTTGCGCCAGATACAACAAAACTCTTACTAAAATATTCATTGTCCATGTAGATTGCGCTTCTATTAGGATCATCAGCTTATTGTTGACAATAAAGCCTAAGTCATTATACAGATTGTCGGTAAGCACATTTTCTATCGTTACATCAGTTAGTGAGTCTTCTGTCGCTGTGGTGTCCTCTGGGTGAAGTGTTTTATACAGCTTTAGCAGATAGCTCTTATTTTGAAAAAGATCAAGGAATACACTGTTTTTTGCGGTACGCTTTGCCATAACCTCCTGTGTCTGCTTTGTATTGTCCTGCACTTTATCACCTCGATTTCTAAAAATCTGTGGCAAAAGATACGATATAGCTTACTCCTTCCACATTTCAATTATACAAAAAAACACCTATCTTTACAATAAAATTCACATTAAATTTCTTCCTCCCTCCGTCTAGTTTTGCTCTGCTGTTTGTTATAGCTGATTACTTCGGCATATGCTAATTCTGTGGCGGTTTTTGACTTCTCTTTGCCGATACTGTCATACTCTGATTGCAAAGACTGTATTTCCACTGTTTGCGGTTTCGCTTATCCACTTTCTGCTGACCTGTCTTTTTGTCAATGGTTATGGTATTTTCTTTAAAATTCACATCTTCCCACGTCAACGCCGCCATTTCTCCGATTCTCATACCCAAATTAAACAGGACAACAAACGCTGGATAACTATATGACAGCAAATCATTTTCCTGTTTCCGCAACTCCACCAGATCAGGAGCTGTAATTGTGATGCGCTCAACCTCTTTTTCCGACAGATTGTTATAGTGAAGCGTGTCTTTGTGCTCCACATTGCAAGTCTGTACTCTGATACAGGAATTTTTTCACAATATAAAACGTGCATCTGCATAGCGTCCGGCAGTTCGTCAAATGTGCAATACCGGAGAGGAAGTATAAAAAATGCTTGAATCCCATTATCAGATATGCTACATTATAGACAGAAAAAGGGAAAGCCATAGAAGCGGCTACCCTCAACAGCAAAAAACCTAATTTACATCAGGTCGTCACTACTGCGAATAGTGGCGGCTATTTTCGTTTTCCCTTAAAAACTGTATAACACAATTTGATTTTAAGGATTTGATGACTTTTGTTCTTTTCCTTTTGGCATTGCTTACATTCGTTTTTACGTTTTGTAAGTAGCCATACATAGAAAAACCACCCCTAGACTTTGGCGAGCAAAAGGGTGGTTTCTCTATCTGATTAACTCGGTCAACCCGCCTTGTGGGCGGTTGTTCCTTTTCATGTACCCAATATAGCACAGTTTTCATATCTTTGCAATAAACAGAATTTTTTTCTTGACAGGTAAATAATAAATCATAGTTCAGCTTTTTGAACAAAGTGGGATAAGAGGACGTGGGAGCCCTATATATATTATTTGCATTCACCATTTATCTTCAAGGTCATCTCTGCAAATTCATGGTAATTATTCAATACCCGTTTGTATGTTTCAATTTCCTCATCACTTATTTCTCCGGCTGTTTCTAACGACATTTCTATTGCATACTGACCTGATGTTTTATCATAGGCTATCTCTGCATCTGCTGCTTTCACAACCTCTAAATCCATAAAAGATTCTTCAATCGTTTGGGCTAAATAAGTGCCAAACACTTCGTTTTTATCCATTTCAGTATTCGGTTCCGTCACCTCAATCATTTCGGCTAACTGTGAGTCAGATATTTCGCTTTTATCAGTTTCAGAATTCGCTTTCCCCAATATGCACCAGCCCAGAAGCAAGCATAGGCAAACGAATAGTCCCCCTGAAAAAACATATCTCTTTTTTATTCGATTTCTCATGGCGCTGTACCATTTCATAATTTTACCCTTCTTTCATTTTTTATTAGTTTGATTGTATACCACCTTTCAGAAACTGTCAATAATTAATGGTTTAACCGTATTCATAAGTTATAAGAGGCAGAAACTCACCTTCCCCCAACCTGATGCCTTGAAAATCCCCTTCCTGTAAATACCATGCACAAAACTGCAGCCGCCCCATAAGCGATACAGAACATGGGTATATAGGAAATCACTACATTGCCTATCTGGCAGCTGTTATAAGTAGAAAGCACCTCTTCAAAATCAATGACTAGCACAGGCCTTAAAAATAAAATCCAGTTTATCAGCCGGCTGTTCTTGGAAAAAGGAATGAATATGGTTCCAAGAAGCAGCAGAAAATCTACCGCAAGCACGATCAACGGATTTTTGCTGCGAGCTGACAGCAGCATGGAAAAGGCTCCTATAAAAGCTGCCATCAAAAGCATTATCCCAAAATGTACCGTTACTGCTTTTAATACGGTCCAGTCATAGGGAGAATTTTTGGAAAAAAGCTGTACCGGCAGGTCATAGCCTTCCACCCCCAGAACCGCCATAAGGCTTCCTGCCGATATGACTGTACAAAGCAGCATATAGCCTACCGAAAAAAGAAAAACAGAAATTATCTTTGCACCTATTAGTTTTGTCTTTCCGAATTTTGCCGTAAGAATCAGGGCGTCTGTCCGGTTTTGGTATTCTCCCGCAAAAATGGGCGCAATACAGATACTGATTACAAAAAGTAAATAGAACAAAACACCTATGTTATTCCAGATAAAATTCCATGTCTCTGTATTTCCATACAAAAAAGGGGTTTTCACGGATTGCGCTTTCTCCATCCAGAACTGCTTTTCTTTTTCCGTATAATTTCCATAGGAGTAATCCATATTCAGTCCATTTCTTATTTTTTCCAGCCGCCTTTCATAAAAGCCTATTCCATCAGCCGTGTTGATAGAAGCTAAATCCTCCCAGCGCCACTGTTCATTCCATTCTGAATAGTTGTTGCAGACTATTGAAAAAATTTTTGTATTTGGTGAAATCAGCCACCAGTCATACCCCTCTTCTCCTGGTTCCAGTTTTTTCAGCTGATTTTGATAATCCGTTACAATTTCTGTAAGATACTCCTCGCTTAAAACCCCTGTCTGCGCCTTATCATATTCCGCCTGCATTTTCACGGCTTCAAGTCCTTTTACTTTTGGCTCCTCTTCTTTTAACTGGAATTCCTCCCCCTTGATACTATAATAATTCACAAAAAGCAGTAAAAACAATCCAAGGCACATTGCCACCCTGTTCACTTTCTTTTTCCATATTTTTTTCAGTTCAAATCCAATCAAGCTTAACATTTTGTTTCCTCCTGAAAATAGTATAAATACAAGTCCTCCAAAGTTCCTTTTACACGGATGCTATTCTCAAAGGGCTTTGTTTCACTAATGATACGGAAGGTGGTTTTCCCACCGTTATGGTGCATATTTGCTACGTTAAAGGCATTCACGATTTGCTCTGTTTCTTTCTCATTCCGGACACATTCCCATACTTTCCCTTCCACATACTGCTCCATTTCCCCTACGGTTCCCGCAAGCTTCAGCTGCCCGTCCTTCATAAGAAGTATCTGGTCGGCAATGGCTTCCACGTCCGATACGATATGGGTGGATAATAATACGATTTTATCTTTTCCAAAGTCAGCAATCAGGTTCCGGAAGCGCACCCGCTCCTTTGGGTCCAGGCCTGCCGTGGGCTCATCCAGTATGAGAATCTTCGGGTCGTTTAACATTGCCTGGGCAATTCCCAGCCTCTGCTTCATCCCTCCGGAATAGGTTTTGATCTTCTTTTTTGCTGCCTGTAAAAGACCTACTTCCTCCATAAGCTGCCTTGTTCTGTCCTTTGCCTTTCCGGAAGGAAGCCCTTTTAAGGAAGCCATATACATCATAAATTCGTAAGCAGTAAAATCCGGATAATATCCGAAATCCTGGGGCAGATACCCTAACAGGTTCCGAAACTCCTCTCCCATTTCCATATTGTTCCTGCCATCCACCTTGATTTCTCCTCCTGTGGGAGTCAGGATGCCGCATACCATTCTCATAAATGTGGTTTTTCCCGCTCCGTTGGCGCCTAAGAGCCCATATACGCCTTCCGTAAGCTTTATGGATATCCGGTCCACGGCGATTTTGTTCTTATATTGTTTGGTTACTCTGTCAATTGAAAGTTCCATACGTATTTCTCTCCGTTTCTTGTAAGCATCGTTATTTGTATGAGGAAAAGCAGCAGGAAGATACCTGCCATAAACAGCCACACTCCTATATGCTCCGTTTTATATATGACCGGCTTTCTATAAGCAGTTGTTCCAAAGGCAATGGTGACTGCGGCACTGATGGCAGCGCACACAAAGGAAGTGTCTCTTGTCTTTAAATGACAGACCGCAAGCAGTGTCAGAAAGCCTGTTATGAGGTAAGGAAGCAGCAGATAGATTCCCGCCTGCCAATAAGCCACCTTTTGCCCTGTTGCCAGAAACGGGATGAGAAGCAGGAATAAAAGCATATTCATGATTCCCAGCAGATTGATTCGGATAAGAAGTACATTTCCCAAAGAGAATCTGGTGGACATTTCCAGTTCTTCCATGTTGTACTGTCTGGAGCGGATGAGTTCCATGGAAGTAATCAGGGCAAACATAGGTGTAAGGGCGGAAATCATGCCGATTTCCTGCCTGTTTTCCAAAAACAGCCTGTCTCCCTGACATATGAGGAATAACAGGAAAAACAACCCCGCAGAGCCAACCCATGTCCGCTTTTTTATGAATTTTGCCTGTTGCAGCCATAGCTGCCGCTTTGGCAGTCTGGGATAAGGCAGCGCCTTTAAAAATTCTTCCTTTCTAGTGGGAAGGGGAGCTTCAAATGCCTGCTGCAGTTGGACTCGTTGCTTTTTATTCATAAGAAATCCTCCTTTTTCAAATATTTGTTTAATTCTTTACATGCTTCTTTTGTCTTTCTGTAAACAGCAAATCTGGAACAATTGGTAATCCGGCTGATTTCCTCCACGGACACTTGATTTACATAACGAAGAAGCAATAGCTCCTGCTGTCCTTCTGTCAGATGTGTTAGTGCTTCTTTTATTGCAATGAAAGAATCTAAATCCGCTTCTCTTCTGTTTTCCTTTCCAGCTTCTATTTTCTGCTGCAGCTTTTCCTGATCCGGTATCTCAAACTGTTTTTTCCGAAAATAATCTGTGCACAGGTTTCTCGCAATGGTATAAAGATATGCCAGAGGCTTTCCTCTGCTGATATATGTGTTTTGCGTAAAATAGCGGAGGAAGGTTTCCTGGGTCAGGTCTTCTGCTGCATATTGGTTTTGGACTTTGAAATAGCAGTATCGGTAGATTTTGTCATATTGTTCTTCTATTTCCAGTGACACATGGGCTTCCTCCTTTCTTTTTGCAGGTGGTTGTTTCTGTTTTTTATATCGGCTTGTTTTTCTTTCATTAGGTATAACGGTTTTTCCGGGGAATATGTGCGGGAATTTTTTGATTTGGAGAAAAAATAGGGGATTTGGGAGGGGAAACGCGGAAACAGGCATAGCATAAGATGCTCTTATGCTATGCCTGCTCTATTGGGTTATCTGCCACTTTCTGATTTCATACCCTGATTATTCGTCAAATAAATCCGCATGTGTACCTGTGTCAATCAATGTTAGTGTCAGTACATCATCTTCTATAAGATATATTAACAACCAATCGGATTGTATATGGCACTCTCGATAATCTTTGTAATTTCCAACCAATGCGTGATCCCTGTTTTTTGCTTCCAAAGGGATTTTATGCAACAATTTCTCTACTATATCCTGTAATAAAGAAATGTCCAATCCACGCTTTTTAGCAAGTTTTAATCCTTTTTTAAATTTTCCAGTGAGGATTAATTCATACTTCATATATCTAAATCCTCCAATGCCTCCGAAAAACTACTATACCGTTTTGTATTCGGATCTCTGCTAATCTGTTTTGCTTCCTCCATAGCTTCAATTACTTCCGACTTAAATTTAGGAATTTCAACGCTAAAAGGAAGCCCGCCGCGCATGATGGATTGTCTTAAAAACATATTTACCGCACTGGACATATCAATTCCAAGTTGATTAAACAGCTCTACCGCCTGTTTCTTAACATCTTCCTCTATTCTTATCTGAGTCTGTACAGTCGCCATAATATCACCCTCTTTCTTTTATATTGTATATCATTTAGTTTACATTGTCAATCATTTGTAACATTGAGGTTTTCCAAAATAGAAAAGAAAAAAACTCTGAATCTTCGTTTCTTGTTTCTTTTATTTTATGTAATTTTGTTCTATTTAATCTTGATCTTCACCGTTGCCTTTTTATTGCTTCCATCCGTAGATTTGGCAGTGATGGTCACGGTCTTTCCTTTTCCGGCTTTCTTTGCCGTTACCTTGCCCTTACTGTTGACGGTGGCATATTTTTTATTGGAGCTTGTCCATTTCAAGGTCTTGTTGACTGTTTTCCCGGTAGTCTTTACTGTGGACTTTATGGTCATGCTCTTTCCTGCTTTCAAGGTCTTCTTGGGCGCTTTCAGTTTAATGCTTTTTACTGCATGCTTCATGATTTTGAAACGATACGTGGCCTTCACCTTGCTGTTCCCGCGTGCCGTTGCGGTGATGGTCACGGTCTTTCCTGCTCCGGCTTTTTTTATGGTGACGGTTCCATTTTTATCTACCGTTGCGTATTTCTTATTGCTGCTCTTCCATTTCACCGCTGCTGCAGATGCCCCGCTTGGGGTGGTCTTTAACGTCAGCTTTACTTTTTTTCCTGCTGCAAGCTTTTTGGAGGGGCCTGTCAGGGAAAGTTTGGTTATGGCTTTTACGGTTATGGTAATAGAGGCTGTGCGGGTCGTCCCTCCTGATGTATAGGATATGGTCAGGGTCTTCTTCCCTTTGGTGTTCATGTTGATTTTTGCTGCATTGGTCGTGTACTCCCCGGCTTTCAGTACTTCTGACGGATGGTGCTGATAGGAAGCTGTTACTTTCAGGTCATCTACGTTCAGGGATTCCCCTACGTAATAAACGGTTTTTCCCTTGGATGCCTGAAGGCTTACGGGTATCTTTTCCTCTCCGCCATTTCCACTGGTGCCGTCATCGGTTGCGGACCAGATGGCAGATGACAGATTGATGTGCAAAGCTGGGCAAACGCCGTCATTGACATTGTAGACATAATCGCCATACCGACGGACGCACCCACTGATGCTGACAAACGCGGCAATGTAACTATTATCGCCGGGCGAGCGCAGCCACCACCAGCAGTTGCCACTGTAGATGCCAGTAGAATCCACATAAGTCCCCCTTACATTGGCATAATCACTTGCTTTTGTTCTCCGGCTCATGGAATAAACACTGTAATCACTGCAGAATCCATACTCCTCCTTTGTCACTTCTCCTATAGACAGAAGGTAGACCTTGTCATTTGTATTGTTTCCACCTGCTGTCTGGTATCTTGGATTATCCTCATTCACTACCACCTGTGCTGCAATGGCACTTTGTTCCCTGCTGCTGAAGGCTGTGGCATAAAAGCTATTATTCAGCCAGTTCCTTATGGTGCTGGTTTCCCATGTGACACTCTTCCTCGTTTCGTTATAGTTTTTACAATCAATTGCCTGATCTGCCACTACGAACAAGGTATTTCCGTTATTTTGCAGCACCTTCCATTTGATCCGCTCCCATTTGAAATAGCGGTAGCCGTTATTTGACACTCCATCAAAATATCTATCGTAATTCGTATCGCTTTTACTAATCCTCCGGTACTTGCTTCCATTTACCCATACATCGGTTCCTGCTTCCGCTGCTATCCCCGATGCCGCAATCGCCTTGTCAATGGCAGCTATGGTGGCACTGTCCCTTACCTCACTTTGGGGATAGCTCCCAAAGTATACATAGCTGAAGTCCGTATAGTCCGAGCCGTCATCTTTCTTCGTGCAGTGGTGGACCGGATTTGCCGGGCCCGTTACGGCTCCTGTCTGGATTTCCGGCAGGCTCTGGCCGGAGACAGTGTCTTCCGTGGTGTCTTCCTCTTCTTCTGTGGTTTCTTCTGTGGTTTCTTCGGTGGCTTCCATTCCCTCTTCCGTCTCCTCGCTGTGGGAGGTCTCGTTTTCACTAACCGCACCATTTCCCTCTAAAATAAGATCATAGAAAGAAGTATCTGCTTCTCCCTCCTCTCCATTTGGCCCATTACCACTGACCGTCTGGGCAGAAACAGGCATTCCTCCTGTGGTCAGTAATAATGCTGCCGCCAATAAAAGCGACAAAAACCGGGTTGTCTTTTTCTTCATATGCATTCCCCTTTCTCTCTTTTCTTTTCCACTAATCAGGTATTTTACCCTTATTTTCATAACCTCTGTAGCAACATTTTCTCAGTTAAGGTAGTCATTCAATTCATCAATTTTCACTATCGTCATGCCCTGCTCCGGGTTTCCAAGCACCAACAGCCGGTCACCCTTCTGAATATGTAATACTTTTCTTGCCTTCTGCGGAATTATAATCTGTCCTCCTTCCCCTGCCCTTACAATCCCAAATATGTATTTTCCGGTCTGGCCTGCTAACTCTCCTTTGCCTATCTTCAATTCCTTTTCACTCATCGTCAGCTCGTCCAAGGAACTTTCATACAAATCCATGAGCTTTTTACACTTTACTACATCCGGCAGTGTTTCACCTGCTTCCCATTTTGCAACAGTCTGGCGGGATACATCTATTTTCTCCGCCACATACTCCAGTGAGAAGTTTTTTTCTTTTCTTAACTTCTTTAGTCTTTTTCCAATCATGCTTTTCCAGTCTCCTGCCTTACTACTTAAAATTATATAAATTGCACAAAACTATTACAATAAACTTTCCTTAACATAAATGTCATGAAAAGTTACAGTTATAACTATATACCTTCTTATTATGAATATCCCATAGACTGGCAAAAGGTTGCACCATAAAATTAAAAATACAAAAAAAAACGGACCATGCTTTTTTCGCATCATCCGTTTTTTACCTGATTTTCTTATTTCAGTCTGCTCATTCCGCTCTTAAAAATGCTTCATATCCTCTTTTTACCTCATAAAGGTCAGCCTTGCTTGTAGCTTCAAAAGGAGCATGCATATTCAACACCGGAACGCCGCAGTCAATTACATTCATTCCATACAAGGAAAGAATGTAGGCAATGGTTCCGCCTCCTCCCGCATCTACTTTTCCAAGCTCTGCGGTCTGGAAAGTAACATCCGCCTCTTCCATGATGTTCCGAAGGAATCCGATATATTCCGCATTGGCATCATTGGAACCCGATTTTCCTCTTGCTCCGGTATATTTTTTTAAAATCATTCCATGTCCCAGATATGCTACATTGTTTTTATCAAAGCTGGAGGCAAAGCCCGGGTCAAAGCCTGCTCCCACATCAGAAGAGAGCATTCTGGAATTTGCCAGACACCTTCTAAGGGCAAGCTCGGAAAACTGCCCGGCAAGCTCCATGATTTCCGCTACGCAGTTTTCAAAGAATTTAGACTGCATACCAGTTGCCCCTACGCTTCCGATTTCTTCTTTATCCACTAAAATACAACAGCCGGTACGTTTTACCTTCTTTACCTGCAGCATTGCCTCTAAAGAACTGTAGGCGCAAACCCTGTCGTCCTGTCCATAGGCTAAAATCATGCTACGGTCAAAGCCCGCATCCTTTGCCTTTCCTGCCGGAACCACTTCCAGCTCTGCAGAAATGAAATCCTCTTCCTCTATGTCGTATTCCTCTTTTAAAATCTTCAGGATTCCAGCCTTTACCTTATCCTTTTCTTCCCCCTCCAAAGGCTTATTCCCTACGATAATATCCAGAGCTTCTCCTTCAATCACTTTACTTGCCTTTTTATCCATCTGCTCCCCTGCCAGATGGATCAGCAAATCCGAAATAAAAAATACCGGGTCTTCCTCATCCTCTCCTATATTTATCAACACGGTGGAACCGTCTTTTTTTACAACCACTCCGTGAATGGAAAGAGGAATGGTTACCCACTGGTATTTTTTAATGCCGCCATAATAATGGGTGTCCAGATATGCAAAATCTCCTTCTTCATATAAAGGATTCTGCTTGATATCAAGCCTCGGGGAATCAATATGAGCTCCTAAAATATTCATGCCCTCTTCAAAAGCTTTGGAGCCAATCTGGAACAGGATCACATTTTTATCCATATTCACCGCATAAATCTTATCTCCTGCCTTCAGCTTTTTCTTTTCCCTCCGGATTCGCTCTAACTCCACATAGCCTTCCTCTTCAATCCGGTTCACGATTTGGGATACGCATTCCCGTTCTGTTTTTCCTTCATCCAAAAAATGACGATAATTTTCACTAAGGGCTTCCAATTCCTTTAGCTGTTCTTTTGTATACTTATTCCAGATACTTTCTCTTTTCATTCTGTCTTTGCTCCTTCCTGTCTGGGACTACAGCCTTTCCTGTTCTGCATTTCCTATTCAGCATTTCCATTCTGCTGCTTTTCTATGTCTTTTTTCCATAAATCCTAACTTTCTCATTATAATAAACTATTTACAGGCTTACAATACTTTTCTTTGGACATTTTTTCTCACATGCGCCGCAGCCTGTGCATTTTTCCTGATTGATGGAAGCATGGAAATCCGATACGGAAACCGCCCCATGTTCGCACTGCTTTACGCAGATTCCACAGCCGATACAGCCTGCCTGACAGTCTTTCATGGTAACAGGCCCTTTTTCCTTTGAAGAACATGCCACTGCATATTGGCTCTTATAAGGAATCAGTTCAATTAAATGCTTCGGGCATACCTCCACGCACTTTCCACATGCCTTACATGCCTCTTTATCCACTACAGCCACCCCGTTTACCACATGGATAGCATCAAAGGGACAAACCTTTACGCAGGAGCCAAATCCCAGACAGCCGTCATTACAGCTTTTGGGCCCGCCATTTGGAACAAACGCAAGCATCCGGCAGTCCTCCACTCCGGTATAATCATAATCCAGCCTTGCCTTGTCACAGTCGCCGGCACACTTTACGAAAGCTATCATTTTTTCTCCTGCCTCCGCTTCCACGCCCATAATTTCCGCAATCTTTTCTCCTACCGGCTCGCCGCCTACCGGACAGGCATTTACGGCTGCCTCTCCTTTGGCAATGGCTGCCGCCAGACCGGAACAGCCTGCAAACCCGCAGCCGCCACAGTTATTTCCCGGAAGCGCCGCCAAAACCGCTTCCTCCTTTTCATCCACTTCCACTTTGAACTTAATGCCGGCAGCTCCTAAAAACAACCCAATGAGCAGGCCCGTAATGCTGACCACTCCTGCCGCAATGAAAATCCCAACAATATTCATAGTCTCACCCTCCTATAACAAGCCGGAAAAGCCGCAAAATGCAATTGCCATAAGTCCTGCCGTCACTAAGACGATAGGCATTCCCCGAAAGGGTGCCGGCACGTCATTGTGCTCCATCTTTTCCCGGATTCCCGCAAGAATGATAATGGAAATGGTAAACCCAAGGGCAGTAGAAAAACCGTTTACCACGCTTTTTAAGATTCCATAGGTTTTCTGTACATTGGTAAGTGCAACGCCCAGCACGGCACAGTTTGTAGTAATCAAAGGAAGATATACGCCTAAGGACTCATAAAGAGGCGGCATATACTTCTTTAAGAACATTTCCACGAATTGCACCAGTGCAGCAATCAGCAGAATAAACACAATGGTCTGCAAATACGTAATATTTAAGGGCTGCAGCAGGAACTGATAGATAACGCTGCATACAAGGGAGGCCAACGTGATTACAAATATAACCGCCGTTCCCATACCGGCTGCTGTCTCCACCTTTTTGGAAACTCCAAGAAAGGGGCAGAGCCCTAAAAACTGGCTTAATACCACATTGCTTACAAGCGCCGAACCGATGGCTATGATAATCAACTCACTCATTGTTTTTTTCCTCCCTTTCCTTTTTTTCTATGCTATTTCCCTTTTTGGCATCTTTCTGTTCTGATTTTTTCTTTTTCTCTGTATTCTTCTGTTTTGTTTTCTGTTCTTCTGTTTTTTGCTGCTCTTTTCTCGTTTCCTTTACATTCTTCTGTTGCCCGGCTTCTTTTTGTTGCTCTTCTTTCTTCTGTTGCCCAGCTTCCTTTTGTTTCTTTTCTTTCTTCTGTTGCCCGATATTCTTCTGTCTCTCTGTATTCTTCTGTTCCGTTCTTTGCACTTCTTTCTTTCCTACAGGACCTTCACTGGCCTCAGTATCATAGAACCTTCTCCTGCCACAGCCCTCTTCCCCACAGTTCATGCAGTCCTCGCTGCAGCCGGAACCGATTTTGCTCATATCCTTTCCCTTTTTCTCTCCTTCCAGCTTTACCTTGTTCTGGATGGCAGTCAGGCAGGCAAGAACGAAAAATGCTCCCGGCGCCAGGACAAAAATGCTGGCAGGGGTAAAAAATGCGATTTCCTTTCCTCCAAGCAGCCATGGATAGTCAGCAGTAGGCATAATATGAAATCCAAACAAATCCCCCGCTCCTAACAGTTCCCTTACTGCACCGATGCAGGTCAGGGCAATGGAAAATCCAAGACCCATGCCAAGGCCGTCAAAAAAAGAGGAAAAGACAGGATTTTTAGAAGCATAGGCTTCTGCCCTTCCTAAAATAATACAGTTTACCACGATTAAAGGAATATAGATTCCAAGGGCGGCATACAGGGAAGGAAGAAAGCCTTCTAAAAGCAGCTCCAGCATGGTAACAAAAGAGGCAATAATGACGATAAAAGCCGGAATCCTCACTTTATCCGGAATGATATTTCTAAGAAGGGAAATAAACACATTGCTAAGCGCAAGGACCACCGTAGTGGTCAGCCCCATTCCAAGCCCGTTCATGGCAGACGTGGTAACCGCCAGTGTGGGGCACATGCCCAGCATAAGCACAAAGGTAGGGTTTTCCTTAATAATGCCGTTTATCAATCTTTCTTTTCCACTATTCATTGCCATTCCCTCCCTTCACGATTTCTTCATATTTTTCATGAAAATAAGCAAGCCCTCCGTTGACGCCATTGGTCACGGCATTGGTCGTAATGGTAGCGCCGCTTATGGCATCAATCTCGCTTTCTGACAGAGCGCCTGATTTGGTATAGGTGAACTGCTCCACCTTCTTATTGACAAACTGAGGCTTTAATACCTCTTCCGCCTTCATTCCAAGTCCGGGGGTTTCTCCGATAGCCAAAATGGAAATGCCGTTTAACGTGCCATCTGCCTGAATGCCCATCATAAACTGGATATCCCCGCCATAGCCCTCATGATCCGTTACCGTAAGTACAAGCCCTATAGGAGCATGGCTTTCATCCTTTGCAATCATCACCGTTTCGATGGAAACCTGATTGAATCCCAGATTTCTTAAAATCTCTTGATTTGTTGAAGCATCCATGCTTTCTACTTCTTCAAACTCCAGAGCCTCTGCAAATACTTCCTGACATGCTTCCTGTCTTGCCTTAAGCTTCTGATTCTCAATCGGCGCCTTTGTCACTTCATAAACCACCCCAAGGGCACAGCCGGCAATCAGGGTAATCAAAAACAGTATCAACGTATCCCTCAACATACTTTTCATGCTTTTTCCCCTCCTTTGCCAAAGCCCCTGGGAAGTGTCACCCTTTCAATCAGGGGCACCAGCAGATTGCCTAAAATAATCGCATAAGAAACGCCTTCCGCACTTGCTCCGTAAATACGGAAAATCCCTGTTAAAATACCAAGAATGATGCCGTATACATATTGCCCTCTTTTTGTAATGGGCCTGGTCACATAATCCGTTGCCATAAAAAAGGCTCCTAACATCAATCCGCCCCCTGCAAGCTGTGCGCTTATGTAAGACGGGCTCCATCCATGTCCGGAAAACAAAATCAGAAACACCACAAAGGAACCAAGATAGCTGAAAGGAATCTTCAAATCAATGGCTCCCACGAAAATCAGAATGCAGGCTCCTATTAAAATAGCTATCATGGAAGTTTCTCCAATGGTTCCTGCCGTTTTTCCGATAATCATGGATACGGTGTCCACTTGTTCCCCGGCTTTTAATGACGCAAGAGGAGTTGCTCCCGTATAACCGTCCCATTCAAAATTCGTCATAATGGAAGTAAAGGAAATCAGCAAAAAGCATCTGGCTCCTAAAGCCGGATTCATAAAATTCTGTCCCAATCCGCCAAATAGCATTTTTACTACCACAATGGCAAAAGCCCCTCCTATGACCCCAATCCACCAGGGTGCGGATGCAGGCAGGTTCAGTGCCAGTAAAAGCCCTGTTACTACTGCCGATAAATCGCCAATGGTATTTTTCTTTTTACATATTTTATTAAAGATAGTTTCCGATAATACCGCCGCCGCAACCGTAACCAGAATCAGAACCAGGGCGCGTACTCCAAAATTGTAGATTCCGAAAAAGGTAGTAGGCAGCAATGCCAGTATCACGCAAAGCATAATATTGCCGGTAGTCACTTTAGACCGGATATGGGGATTTGATGAAACCTTCATTAAATCGCTCACGTTCATTTCCTCCTATTTTTTCTTTTTTCCTAATATGATTTTTCTCATGGACTTAATGGACTGGGTCAAAGGCCGTTTTGCCGGGCAGATATAACTGCAGCATCCGCATTCACAACATTCCATGCCATTCCATTTCAAAAACTTTTCTTCTTCATAATGCTCTGCAAAATCAGCCAGCCTACTTGGCACTACCCGTCCCGGACAAACCTCCACACATCTGCCGCAGTTGATACAGGGACCGGGCTCCATGGCGGAAACATCGTCTTTCGTCAGACAAAGCAGCGCAGAGGCGGTTTTCGTAGTGGGCACATCCAGATCAAAAATACCAAAGCCCATCATAGGGCCTCCTGAAATAATCTTTACAGGCTCTTCCTTAAAACCGCCTGCCTCTTCAATCAGCTCATGATAATTGGTGCCAATCCGCACCCGGAAATTTCTTGGATTGTTTATGGCATCTCCCGTTACCGTTACAATCCGGTACATAAGGGGCTTTCCTTCCCTTACCGCTCTGTTGATTGCTACGATCGTATCCACATTATTCACTACGCAGCCTGCATCTGCCGGAAGCTTTGTGGAATCAATAGCCCGTCCGGTAGCCGCATAAATCAACTGCCTTTCTGCCCCCTGGGGATACTTGGTCTTTAAAGGCTTTACCTGAATATCCGGCTCATCCTTTGTCAGCTCCCTTAATATCTGAATACAGTCCGGTTTATTATCCTCCACTGCCAGAATTCCCTTTGCATTTGGAAAAAGCGCCATGGAAACCTTCAAGCCTTCAATAAGCTTTTCCGGCTCCTCCAACATCCTTCTATAATCGGAGGTCAGATAAGGCTCGCACTCCGCACAGTTTGCAATCACATAATCAATTTTATCCGGCTCCTTCGGGGAAAGCTTCACATGAGTGGGGAATCCTGCGCCACCCATTCCTACAATTCCCGCTTCTTTAATCTTTTCTAAAATCTCTTCCCTTGTCATTTCCGCAAGAGGCTTTACCGGTGCATATTCCACCTCTTCATACCGTTCGTCATTTTCGATTACAATGGACATGACACTGTCCCCAACCACTACCCGCCTTGGTTCAATTGCCTTTACCGTACCGGAAACAGTAGCATAAATAGGCGCCGAAACGTATCCACCCGCCTCTGCAATCTTCTGGCCTGCCAATACCTTATCTCCCTTTGCCACAACAGGCACTGCCGGCGCTCCGATATGCTGTGATAAAGGGTACACTAAATCTCCTTTTGGATTTACATCTAAAATGGGTTTGTCTTTGCTTAAGTCTTTTCCCTCATACGGATGAATTCCTCCGTGAAATGTTAATCTTCCTCCCATGCTTTGCCCTTCTTTCTTCTATACTTACAGATTTTAATTTCTATTTGAATTCTATTTCAATATAATTCTTAAAATGCTTTGACATGCACTTGCCTGCCTTTTCATTTTACTATTTTTTTATACAAAATACTACAAAAAATGAGGATTTTTTTTGCAGGTGGGTGGGAAGGAGGGGGGAGGTGAGAGGGGGGACGCGGCAGAGGGATGGGGTCTGGGGCGTTGCTGTGTTTTTTCGGGGGCGTTTACTAAACAGCCTGGGGAGGTTTTGGCTGCCGTCCGGGCCGGCATATAGCGGCGTCCATGCCGCAATATGCCTGAAATGGCCGTCCATGGCCATTTCTCCCTGGGTTTTGAACAGGCTGTTAAGTAAAAGCCCCCGAAAAAACAATGCAGCGCCCCAGACCCCATCCCTCTGCCGCTGTTTTCCATCTGCCACTACAAGTTCCCTCTCTTTCCCGGTAGTATAGCCTTACTTAGCCTTTTTTCTCATCACCTACTTTAAGCTACCAATAAAATTGCACCAGGCACCCTTATACAGCGAGGGGGCTTTCGATACACAGTGGGAGCTGGCATAGCATATGGTAGGCTTCAGGGCCTTGGCAAAGTCGCCGGCACTTACGCACCGTATTTTGGTGCGTTAGTACCGCTGCGTCTTTGCAGAGCGAAAGCGTGCCCGGAAGTCTACCATATGCTATGCCAGCTCCCACGTCCCCCATCCACCCCCTCCCCCCAACATTTTTTTCTCCCCCAAAGTTGGAAATCCCCTCAAAATATGCTATGATAGTCTGGAAACATAATGAAAACGATACACAAGTGTTCTAGCCCATCCGGAACAAAACACATCTTCAGGAGGTACTATGAAAAAGATTAAAAAGCCCATGGATTTTAACGAATCCTCTTATCCCATCGAACACATAGACGAGCTTTCCCGGATTTTATTTGTAGACATTGAAACAACGGGATTTGCTGCACAATCCTCTTCTTTATATTTAATCGGGTGTCTGTGCCGGGAGGAAGGCCGCTGGCAGCTGATTCAGTATCTGGCAGAGGATTATATTGAAGAGCCCTTGATTTTACAGGAATTTCTTACCCTTTGCAAAAGCTTCCATACTTTAATCCATTATAATGGCAATAATTTTGATCTGCCTTACTTGAAACAAAAATGTGAAGAGTTTGGCCTGAAAGCTCCTTTTGATCCAAAAGAACCGGAAAGGGAATCGGATGCCGGCTCCTCGTCCATGAATGGAATCGATATTTATAAGCGGGTTTCCAGCTTTAAAAATATTCTGCATTTGGAAAACTGTAAACAGAAAACAGTAGAAGCCTTTTTAGGGATTTCCAGAGACGATAAATATAACGGCGGAGAGCTGATTTCCGTTTATCATGAATATGTAAAAACAAAAGACCCACAGCTTAGGGAACTGCTCTTTCTTCACAATCGGGAAGACATGCAGGGAATGTTCCAGCTGCTTCCCATGTTATCCTACATGGATATGCTGCTAATTCCCTTTCGTGTAGTCAAAGTTTCGGCAAATCATTATGACGATTTATCCGGCAGCCGTTCCTATGAGGTGGTCATGAAAATAAAATTCCACACTGCTTTTCCAAAGCCTATTGCTATCCATGGCAAGGGCTGCCATTTCAGCGGTGAAGGCACGGAAGGTTTTTTAAAGGTTCCATGCCTAAAGGAAGAGCTGAAATATTTTTATTCCAATTACAGGGAATACTACTATCTTCCCATGGAAGATATTGCACTGCACAAATCCGTAGCTTCCTATGTGGACAAGGCATTCCGCAGACAGGCTTCCGCTTCCGACTGCTATACGAAAAAAGAAAGCACTTATCTGCCGGAATGGGATACCATTTTCACTCCTGTCTTCAAAAAAAGCTATGAAGACAAGAATTTATACTTTGAATTGACGGAAGATAGAAAACGCAGCCCTGAGGAATTCAAAAAATATGCCCTTCATGTGCTGGATATGCTGATTCATAATAACAAAAAATAGAACGGCATGGAAAAACGGCTTTGGTCATGCTTACCAAAGCCGTTTCCATATTTCTTAAAAGCTCTAAATATGCTCATAGAAGAAAGAGTTCTTCCTTCTATAATTCATTTCCTTATAATTGATAATCTGTTCTGTACTTCCAATAAACAAAGAGCCGCCCGGCTTTAAGGAATGATAAAACTTCCGGAATATTTCCTCTTTAGCTTCCTCCGTAAAGTAAATCAGCACATTCCGGCATACAATCAAATCGCAATTGCTTTCAAAGGCATCCTTTAGCAGGTTATGCTGCCGGAACTCCACCCTTGCCTTGATTTCTTTGGAAATCTGGTAGGAAGGACCAATTTGGGTAAAATACTTTGCTTTTAGCTCCTTTGGCACGGACAGGATGCTTTTTTCAGAATACAGACCTGTCTTTGCCTTTGCAATTACCTGCTTGTCAATATCCGTAGCAATAATCTTTATCTGTGAAAGAGGCAGATGCTTAGACAATGCCATCACTAAGGAATATGGCTCATCTCCTGTGGAACAGGCAGCGCTCCATATTTTCAAATTTTTGCCAAAGCGTCTGATCAGCTCCGGAAAGATTTCCTTATCCAGCAGTTCCCACTGCTCCGGATTCCGGTAAAACTCCGACACATTGATGGTAAGGTAATTCACAAATTCATCAAATTTCTCCCGATTACATTTCAAAAGCTGGATATACTTCTCATAACCGGTAATGCCGTTTTTTCCTATTAAGGTATCAATACGGCGCTTCATCTGTTTTTCCTTGTAAGCATTTAAATCTATCTGGGTTAATTCAAAGACTGCGCCTTTAAAATACTCATAATCGTAAACGGGCATTTTTATACCTACCTTATTTTTTATTCTTCTGATTCCGCTTCTGCAGCAATGACAGCATCAATATCTACAGAAACAACATCTGCATCCTCTTCGGTTTCCTTGTCCATCTCTTCTGTTGGTTCCGGCGCCAACAATGCTTTCATGCTTAAGCTGATTTTCCTGTCCGCCTCATTGAAATCAACGATTTTAGCAGTCACCTCCTGCCCGATGCTCAGCACGTCAGCAGGCTTTTCAATATGCTCTTTGGAAATCTGTGATACATGCAGAAGCGCATCCACGCCTTCTTCTAACTCTACGAATGCACCAAAGTCTGTCATTCTTGCAACCTTACCGGTTACCGTATCCCCAATTGCAAATTTCTTTTCTGCATCTCTCCAGGGATTCAACTCGTCAAATTTTAAACTGAGGGCAATCTTAGTACCTTCGATTTCTTTAATGAGGACCTTCAATTCCTGTCCTACCTTAAATGTCTTCTTTGGATTTTCCACACGTCCCCAGGACATTTCGGAAATATGGAGAAGTCCGTCTGCGCCGCCTAAATCAATGAATGCGCCAAAGTCTGTTACGTTCTTAACAGTTCCTTCCACCACATCCCCTTCTTTGATCCTTGCAAATAATTCTTTCTGCATCTCCTCTTTCTTTGCAACCAGCAGCTGCTTGCGGTCACCGATATATCTTCTTCTCTTAGGATTGTATTCGCTGATGACGAATTCAATTTCTTTTCCTGCATAAGTGGATAAATCCTTTTCATATACATTGGATACAAGGCTTGCAGGAATAAAGATGCGTACTTCATCCAATACCACGCTTAAGCCGCCGTCTAATACCTGGGCAACCTTTGCTGTCAGCACTTCCTTGTTTTCAAAAGCCTCCTGGATTCTCTTATTGCCTTTTTCTGCTGCAAGACGCTTGTAGGAAAGGAGAACCTGTCCTTCTCCGTCGTTTACTTTGATTACCTTGACTTCCAAGGTATCTCCCGGTTTTAAGATAGTCGTCAAATCTGTGCCCGGTTCGTTTGTGTATTCATTTCGTGTAAGAATACCGTCTGATTTATATCCAATGTTCAGGATGGCTTCGTCTTCTTTTACATCAATGACTGTCCCCTCGACTACCTCTCCGTTTCTGATTGTTTTAAATGATTGGTCTAACATTTGTTCAAAAGTTAATTCTGACATAATTTTGAACCTCCTCAATAATATTATTTGGGGTGGAAGCCCCTGCGGTAATTCCCACCGAACCAGCGGGCCCAATCTGTTCCCTTTTCAAATCGCTCAGTGTCTGTATAAAATAAGTGTTCTCACATTCTTCCCTGCAGATTTCATAGAGTTTGCGGGTATTTGAGCTATGAGTACCGCCTATCACTATCATTACATCAACACCCCTGGCAATTTCTCTGGCCTGGGTCTGTCTCTCCTCAGTTGCGTTACATATAGTATTCACAACAATACCATCATAACCTTTTTTCTCAAAAATTTCAACCAATTCTTGAAATTTATTGTAATTAAATGTCGTTTGAGACACGATGCAAGCTTTTTCGCCCTCTTTCAAGGTAAAATTCTCCATTTCCTCCTTTGTGGCAATCACGGTGGCGCTGCCCTCTGCCCAGCCTATGATTCCTTCCACCTCCGGATGATGGGAGCTTCCGATGATCACGATATGTCTTCCCTTTTTGCTTTCCTCTTCCACGATTTTGTGAATCTTCTTTACGAAGGGACAGGTTGCATCAACGAGGGAAAAACCCATTTTTTCAATTTGTTCATATACCTCTTTTTCCACACCATGGGACCGGATGATGAGAGTGCCTTTTTCCTGCTGCTCTAACTCTTCCATGCTGTTTATGACCCGGATGCCTTTTTCTTCCAGGTCCTTTACCACCTGGTCATTATGGATGATGGGACCAAGCGTATAAATATTCCCGCCTGTTTCAATCTGCTTATAAACCTGATCCACTGCCCGTTTTACTCCAAAACAAAAACCGGCGGTTTTTGCAGTTTTTACTTCCATGCCTTTTTCCTTTCCGGCAATGCCTGCCCATGCAGATTATCCGCACATATTCAGTATCGCTTCTACCACCTGATCTATATTCATTTCCGAACTGTCCAACAGGACTGCATCTTCCGCCTGTCTTAAAGGCGACATTTCCCTTGTCATATCCCGTTGGTCCCTTTTTATGATATCCGCTTCAATGGCATCTATATCACAGCTTTCCCCTTTCTTTACCAATTCATCATATCTGCGTTTTGCCCTGACTCTGGAGCTTGCTGTTAAATAGACTTTTACATTTGCATCCGGCAGCACGCAGGTACCGATGTCCCTGCCATCCATTACTACCTGGTTTGTTTTTGCCAGCTTCTGCTGAAGCTGGACCAGCTTTATTCGCACATCCCGGTTCACAGAACTTGCAGAGGCCATGTTGCCCACTTCTTCCGTCCTAAGATATGGATTTACGTTTTCACCGTTTAACCATACGATCTGTTCTCCGTCCTCATAGGATATGGTAATATCTGCATGCTCACATGCTTCACTGATTTTTTCTGTTTCTGAGGGCTTTATCCCCTGCTGTATCAGATAAAATGCCATGGCCCGGTACATAGCTCCCGTATCTACATAAATAAATCCTTTTTCCTTTGCGATTTTCTTTGCAATGGTACTTTTTCCGGCTCCTGCCGGTCCGTCAATAGCAATGCTGTAACTCATGCTCTTATTCCTTCCTTTCGCATTTTCTATATTCTGCTTATGCTTCACTCATTGCCATGGCTGCTGCATAACCGGTAGACCAGGCTATCTGAAGGTTAAAGCCACCGGTCACCCCGTCTACATCCAGCAATTCTCCGGCAGCATACAAGCCTTCTGTTTTTTTCGATTCCATGGTGGCAGGATTGATTTCTTTTATGGAAATCCCTCCTTGGGTAATAATAGCCTCCGAAAAATCCCTTGTGCCTGTTATCGTCATAGTAACATGCTTTATCAGCCCTAAAAAAGCCTTTCTTTCTTCTCTGGAAATCTCATTGCACTTTTTTTCCGGTGCAATGGGGGACAGTTGAAGCATGACCGGAATCAGCTTTGCCGGAAACAGACTTCCAAGAATATTCTTAAACTGCTTATTGCAGTTTGCCTCAAATTCCCGAAGGAGTCTGTCATCCAATTGCTTTTCGGACAACGCCGGCTTTAAATCCAGCTCAAGCTCCGCCGGCTCTTCCAGCTTTTTCGTCAGATAGCTGCTTGCCGTCAGCATCATAGGCCCGCTGACTCCGAAATGGGTAAACAGCATTTCTCCAAATCCTTCATACAGCACTTTTTTTCCCTGTTTTACTTTTGCTGATACATTTTTTAAGGATAAGCCCTGGAGCTTATGGCACCATTCTTCTTTTATGACAAGGGGAACCAATGCCGGATAGCAGGCTGTCACCTGATGCCCTGCCGCTTTTGCCATTCGATGTCCGTCACCAGCAGCACCGGTAGAAGGATAAGAAAGCCCTCCCGTTGCAAGAAGCACCTTGTCTGCCTCCAATGCTGTTCCATCTGCCAGCCTTACTCCTTTGATCCTGGGCTTTTGCCCGCTTTCTCCTTCCTGAAAAAGCAATTCTTTCACTTTTGTATTCAAAAGCACTTCCACGCCAAGCCTTCTAAGCTCGTATTGCAATGCCCGTATAATGTCTGAGGAATGATCCGATACGGGGAACACCCGGTTTCCCCTTTCTACCTTCAGGGGAACTCCCAGCTCTTCAAAAAAGTCCATTATCCTATTATTATCAAATCCATAGAAGCTGCTGTACATAAATTTCCCATTAGTAACCATATTGGGAAACAGTTCTTCCACCTGACAGGCATTTGTCACGTTGCATCTGCCTTTTCCTGTTATAAAAAGTTTTTTTCCCAGCTTTTCATTTTGCTCTATCAGTGTTACAAGGCTGCCTGCCCTTGCTGCAAAAATCCCTGCAAGCATTCCTGCTGGACCACCGCCAACGATACAGATTTTATTCATTCTTTTTTTCTTCCTTCATAAGAGGATAATTCAACATAGGTTCTTCATCGATAAAATTGATTTCATCATTTAAGTATACCTGATAGTTTGCCCATGCTTCCTCCAAAGTCTCCAGATTTGTCTTTACCTCTTTCGGGCATTTTAAACAAAGCGCCACTACAAGGGCATTGATGACGCTAAGAGGCGCCACTAAGGAATCCACAATGGAAACCATGTCGCTTCTTGCTAACAGGTTGCAGGAGGAATACAGGTTCATAGGGGAATGGACCGTATCCGTAATGGTAATGACTTTTGCATTTCTATCTCTTGCAAATTCCATTGCCTTTAAGGTCCTCATAGAGTATCTGGGAAAGCTTATGCCAATCACCACATCTTCTTCGTTTACCCGGATCATCTGTTCAAAGGTCTCACTTACCGAGGTTGTCCGGATCAGACATACATCTCCCCGGATCATGGTCAAATAAAAGCTTAAGAAGTCCGCCAACGGCTCACAGCTTCTGATTCCTACAATATAAACATGCTTTGCAGCCAGTATGGTATCCACTGCCGTCTCAAAAGCAATGGGGTCCAGATTTTCTATGGTATCTGCAATTTTATTCATATCGGAAGTCAGCACAGAGGTCAATATTTCCGACTGGGTGCTCCTTCCATACTTTGCATCTATCTTCTGTACCGAATTCAGCTTATTCTTGACCCAGCCCTCCAATGCTTTTTGAAATTCCGGATATCCCTCATAACCGATTCCGGAAGCAAAGCGCACTACTGTAGACTCGCTGATGCCCAGGGTCTTTCCAAGCTTTGCCGCTGTCATGAAAACCGCCTGGTCATAGTGGTCCGTAATATAAGCTGCAATCGCCTTATGGCTTTTGCTCATGGTACTGAATTTTTCATTGATTCTGGTAATAATATCATTCTGATTATCCATTCGTCCTCCCACTATGACTGAATATATGCCTGATAAGAAGCTTTTAACAAGTCTATCGTTTCTGCTTCTTCCAGATCATAATCCCCTGTAACTACCATACAGGCAGCCCCATGAATAAAAATCCACATTTTCATAAACAATTCACTGGGATTTCCGGCGCCGGCAATTTTCGCCTTGTTGATTTCTTTTACCAAAAAGCCTTCTCTGCCATTTAACAGCTCATACAGGCTTTTCCCATATCTGTTTTTAGACAGAAACAGCACCTCGAACAAATGAGGTTCCACCTGGGCAAATCGAATATAGGCAAGTCCCAGATTGATAAAAGGAGTATCGTCCATTTTGGGGAAACCTTTATAAAATTCCGAAAAATATTGAATCACTTCGTCATAAACCTGGGAATAAAGTTCGTCCATATTTTTATATACCCGGAAAATGGGCTGGGTGGAACATCCGATTTTTCCTGCCAGTCTTCTGGCTGTCAGCATTCCATGTCCCTCATCCTTTGTAAGCTCAAAGGCTGCCTTAACGATATCTGCTCTTGTGGTTGTTTCTTTTCTTGCCATCTTCTGCTTTGCCCTTTCTTTTTGTGAAGTAAAATAACATACGTTATCACGTATGTTATTTTACTATAAAAAAACTTTTATGTCAACTCCTTGTATTGGGAGTTTTTTTCCTGTCCAGCACTTCCTCTTCCACATAAGCCGCCAACAGCTCATACATCTTTGGATACTCTTTTTTCATCCGCAAAGGTATCATATCCCGATTTACAAATCCATGCTCCGACTCCCCTGACGCATGGAGCACTCCCGTTTCTTTTCCAATCACTTGATAAGACGCTTTAAAACGTACTCCATTAAAATAAGTAACCTTCAGGTAAATATGAACCACATCTCCATAACGGATTGCGCTCTTATACTTACAGGACACTGCCAGCACCGGAATCAAAATCCCCTCTTCCTCAATCTTGTCATAAGGCATTCCAATCTGTTCCAGGAAATCACTCCTCGCCTCTTCAAACCACCTGATATAATTAGAATGATGGACAATCCCCATCTGGTCTGTTTCATAATAATGAACTCCTCTTTCATAAGGTTTGATTTCCTTTTTGACTGCTTCGGTCAGTTCTATTCCTTCCATCTCTTACTCCTCTCATGTTCTTTCTCATTTTTCTTATCACAAGCGCTTGGCATGGATAAGAAATGGTATTTTACTTTTTTATTTTATCATATTTGTTGGGGCTTCGCTATTTTTAAGAAAAATGTTGGCAGGTTTTTTGGGGAGGGGTTTTGGAGGGGGGACGTAGAAGGCGGCAGGTTATAGAGAACTCTTCGGGGCACGCTTTCGCTCTGCAAAGACGCAGCAGTACTAATGCACCAAAATACGGTGCATAAGTGCTGGCGACTTTGCCAAGGCCCCAAAGAGTTCTCTATAACCTGCCGCCTTCTACTGGGTATCGAAAATGCTTCTCTCATGGTGAAATTGGGCAAGAATTGACGTTGTAGAGCAGGCTATGATTTTGTGTTTTTCAGATCGTTCTAATTATGTTGTGCAAAGAAATCCTCAAAGCCTGCTGGCACCTTTCTAAGCGTACCGGCTGAGAAGAAACAGCGTCAGAGGGAGGCGGTATGGTTCTATGGGGCATTGTTTTTGAGGGCATTTTTCCTTAACAGGCTGCCCAAATACCCAGGGGAAAATTGCCATGGACGGCAATTTTAATCCTGTTGCGCCATGGAGGGCGCTATAGGATGACCCGGACGGCTGCCACAGCCTCCACAGCCTGTTTAGGAAAAATGCCCTCAAAAACACCGCCCCATAGAACCATACCGCCTCCCTCTGACGCATCCCTCTCACCAACACACCCCAACAAAAAAAACACCCTCAACTATACTGAAACCCTGTCATAGTCAAGGATGCTTTTCTCACTTAATTATTCAACACTTCTTTCACGAATCCAGACATCCGCCCTACACCGGATACGCTCCATTCTTTGTATCAGCCTGTGCCAGATCCACCTTTTCCTGCTGTGCCTGACGATACTTGAAGAAATCAGTAGCAACCTGCGGGAACAATGCATAGGACAATACGTCTTCATCCTGCTGCTTCCATTCCTTCATCTCGCTTTCAATCTTATCCAGCTCGTTCTCAATCAGGTCAGCGGGACGACAGGTAATTACCTTTTCTCCCGGAATAACCTTCTCCTGAACCTCTTTGTTGAAAGGCTTTACTGTCTGGCCGTATTCGCCACGAAGCACTGCCTTTGTTTCCTTTGTAGCCATTTTGTAACGTTCTCCCATCAGCACGTTAAATACAGCCTGTGTACCAACGATCTGGGAAGAAGGTGTTACTAACGGACATTCACCAAGGTCTTTACGAACTCTTGGGATTTCCTGTAATACATCATAGTATTTGTCTTCAGCATTCTGTTCCTTTAACTGGGAAACCATGTTGGACAACATACCGCCCGGTACCTGATATAACAATGTCTTAATATCAACGCCCATAACCTTCGGATTCAAAAGTCCGTTTGCAAGGCATTCGTCTCTGTAAGGTCTGAAATAATCTGCAATTTCAGCAAGTAAGTTCTGGTCATAGCCTGTATCATAAGGAGTGCCCTTAAAGGTTTCTACCATAACCTCTGTTGCCGGCTGTGACGTACCCATGGCAAATGGGCTCATAGCACAGTCGATTACGTCTACGCCTGCTTCTACTGCTTTTAAGTATGTCATGCCTGCCACACCGGAAGTATAGTGGGTGTGAAGCTGTACCGGAATCTTGGTAGCGCTCTTTAATGCCGTTACAAGCTCTGTTGCTTTATAAGGCACTAACAAACCTGCCATATCCTTGATACATAAGGAGTTAGCTCCCATGTCTTCTATTCTCTTTGCCATATCCTTCCAGTAATCCAGAGTATAGGCATCGCCTAATGTATAGGAAAGAGCGATCTGGGCATGGCCGCCTTCTTTGTTTGTTGCTTTCACTGCTGTTTCCAGATTGCGGATATCATTTAAGCAGTCAAAGATACGGATAATATCAATACCGTTTGCAATGGATTTCTGTACGAAATACTCTACCACATCATCTGCATAGTGACGATATCCCAAAATGTTCTGACCTCTGAATAACATCTGCAGCTTTGTGTTCTTTAATCCGTCTTTGATCTTTCTAAGTCTGTCCCATGGGTCTTCTTTTAAGAAGCGAAGGGAAGCATCAAAGGTTGCGCCGCCCCAGCATTCAATAGAATGGTAACCTACTTTATCCATCTTATCCAAGATTGGAAGCATTAATTCGGTTGGCATTCTTGTTGCGATTAAAGACTGGTGCGCATCACGCAAAATTGTTTCCGTAATTTTAATCGGTTTTTTTTCTGCCATTTTTATTTCCTCCTGAAATATTTGTACGGGTTTCCCCAGTTGTTTTACATTTCCTGTCTAACAATATCTTATACGATACCGAAAATAGCCATAAAGGTACCGGCTGCTACTGCAGTACCGATAACACCAGCTACGTTTGGCCCCATGGCATGCATCAATAAGAAGTTTGTAGGATCTGCTTCCGCACCTACCTTCTGCGATACCCTGGCTGCCATTGGAACAGCGGACACACCTGCTGAGCCAATAAGCGGATTTACTTTTCCATGGGTTACTATGCACATCAGTTTACCAAACAATACACCTGCAGCTGTACCAAATGCAAATGCAATCAGACCAAGAATCACGATTTTAATCGTATCCCAATTCAAAAATGCTTCTGCACTTGTGGTAGCGCCTACAGAAGTTCCAAGCAGGATAACCACGATATACATAAGTGCATTGGATGCAGTATCCGTAAGCTGTCTTACTACACCGGATTCCCTGAACAGGTTACCTAACATCAGCATACCTACTAACGGAGCTGTTGTAGGAAGAATCATACACACAACGATGGTAATAATAATCGGGAATAAAATCTTTTCCAGCTTGGATACAGGACGAAGCTGATCCATCTTGATCTTTCTTTCTTTTTCCGTTGTTAACAATTTCATAATAGGCGGCTGGATAATGGGAACCAGTGACATATAGGAATATGCCGCTACCGCAATAGGTCCAAGCAAAGCAGTTTGTCCCAGCTTTCCTGCAAGGAAGATGGATGTAGGTCCATCCGCACCACCGATGATGGAAATAGCCGCTGCTGATTTATCGTTAAATCCAAGTGCGATTGCTCCGAAATATGCTGCGAAAATACCAAACTGTGCTGCCGCACCAAGTAAAAAGCTCTTTGGATTTGCAATCAACGGTCCGAAGTCCGTCATGGCGCCTACACCCATGAAAATCAGGGAAGGCAGGATTGCCCATTCATCCAAAAGGTAGAAATAATACAGTAAACCGCCAGTTTCTCCATTACTGCCAATATGGGCCATAATATCCGGATAAATATTAACTAACAGCATACCAAATGCGATTGGTACTAAAAGAAGTGGTTCAAATCCTTTTGCAATCGCCAGATATAGAAATACACAAGCCACTACAATCATGATGTAGTTTCCAACGGATAAGTTGAAAAATGCAGTCTGATGTACCAGATTGTCTAATGTTTCCATTATGTATTGCATTTTGTTGACCTCCTGTTTTTCTAGCTCGGGAACATTCTCCCTAGTTTAATGTTGCAAGTACCGCACCAGCTTCAACCGGATCGCCTACAGCTACATCAATACTAGCTACTGTTCCGTCCTGAGGAGCAACAACAGGAATTTCCATCTTCATTGCTTCCAATACCACAACGGTATCTCCTGTTTTCACTGCCTGACCAACACTTGCTTCTAACTTGAATACCTTGCCGGCTGCACCAGCTTCAATCTTAACGCTTCCTGCAGCGCCGCCTGCCTTCGGAGCCGCCGGTGCTGCCTTTGGTGCCGCTTTCGGCGCTGCCTTTGGTGCTGCTACAGGAGCGCCTGTGCCTGCGCCTTCTTCTACTACTACATCATATACGTTTCCATTTACGGTAATGGTATAATTTTTCATCTTACATAATCCTCCTATATATTAGGCTCTCTGCCATTTGTTTGTATTTGCTCGTTTTATGCTTCTGACAACAAATCCGTCTGTAGAAGCCGCACCTTCACTGGCCGCAATAGCCGCTGCAATAACGGCAACCAGTTCTAAGTCATCCGAAAGCTCTTCGTTTCTTTCAATCTGTGCAACTGCTTTTCCTACCGCTTCTGTTCCCTGGGCCTTGTCTGCTTTCTTCCTGCCCATAGCTGCTTCAATCTTCGGAATAAAAGCAAATGCGCTGATAATAAAGATAATTAAAATCAATACCACAAATACGGTGCCCATTCCAAGAACCATATTCAGGGCCGCACCCTTCATAAGCTGTCCGAAAGTCTTATTCACTTCTGTTGTCACACTGGAAATCTGCAGGCTTTCATCTAAAACAATGTCCACCGTGCCATCTCCGTTTTCACAGGCAATGCTTGCAATGATTTCAACCTTGTCACTGCTGTTCTTTACTTCATAGCCTGTAACTTCCTTAAAATTACCAATCTCTTCGATTGTACTATTCCAACTGGAAAAAATTGCGGAAAGCGTCGCATCGCTTTCATAATAAGCATCCATCCCCTGATCTACCATATCAACAATCTCACCAATAATCTGATTGGCTATTTGTTCTGCTTCTTCCTCAGTTGCAAGTACCGTTGTATCCAATTCCTTGCTTCCGCACCCAGTCAGACCGAAAAGACAGATAAGCATACTCAATACTATCAATACTTTTTTCATATGAAGTATCATCCTTTCTAGACTGTTCCATGTTTTTTAGCAGGACGGTCATCTCTTTTTGTAAACAGCATCTCAAAAGCGCCAATTACATATTTTCTTGTATCAACCGCCTCCACAATCTGATCTACATAGCCTCTCTTTGCTGCGCTTGCTGCACTTGTCTGAAGCGCCGCATACTCTTTTGTCTTTTCGTTGATTACTTCAGAACCTTGTCCTTCATACATAATCTGTGCCGCAAACTTCGCTTCCATCGTGCCGATTTCAGCTGTTGGCCATGCCATGGTAATATCTGCGCCAATTGCCTTTGAATTCATGGCAACATATGCGCTTCCATAAGCTTTTCCAATTATTACATTTACTTTTGGAACCGTTGCATTTGCAAAAGCATAGGTTAATTTTGCAACTGCCTGTGCAATTCCTTTTTCGGAACCTACTGTAGCTTCATAACCTTTTACATTTGTCAAAGACAGCACCGGGATATTGAAAGCATCACAGAAGTTAATAAAATCAGCTGCTTTATAGCATCCCTTTATAGAAAGAACGCTGTCAAATTTCTCTTCTACTTTTCCTTCCTCATTATAAACCTCGCTGCGGTTTGCTACAGCACCAACGGTAACACCATTTAACTGAATGAATCCAGTTACCATATCCTTTGCATAGTTTTCCTTGATTTCAAAGAATACTCCATTGTCAGCAATATTGGATAATGCAATGGCTGTATCTCCCACACATCCTGCAAGATTCTCACAGGCACGATTCAAATCATCCGTACACTCTATGTAAGACATATCATCTTCATTATTGGCAGGTAATAGAGAAATAAGCTGTCTGATCTGACTTAAGATAGCTGCTTCGTCACCGACTACATCAACCACTCCGCTTTCCTTACTCTGGAAATCTGCTGCTGCAGTATCACACTTAGAAGTGTTATTGCCGTCTAAGGCATTTGGAGAATTTACAAATAACTTAGCTGATTTTTCTTCCATGAAGGTAAAATCCGTTAAAGTAGGAACAATTGCAAGTCCGCCTCCGCACGTACCAAACAAAGCGGTAATCTGTGGAATCACTCCGGATGCCAGTGTCTGCTTCATATAAATCTCACCAAAAGCATTTAACGCATCGGTTGCTTCCTGTAATCTAAGACCGGCAGAATCGATTAAACCGATAACAGGCGCACCTGTTTTCAATGCCAGGTCATAGAGGTTTGCAATTTTCTTTGCGTGCATCTCACCGATGGTTCCGTTTAAAACAGAAGCATCTTGGCTGTAAACGTACACAAGATTGCCATCAATCACTCCATATCCGGTAATAACACCATCCGAAGGAGTTTCAGTTTGTTTCAGATTAAAATCAGTTGCTCTTGCCGTAACCATAGCACCAATTTCAACGAAACTGTTGTCATCGAGTAAAGCTGCAATTCTTTGACTCGCTTGTGAAGAATTACTCATTTTTGGGACCTCCATTTTATATTCATTTCAATAATAACAATTTTTGCCTGCTTCATTCACCTGCAAGCATCCTTAAGCAGTATAACATAATTTTTTTTCTTAGACTAGACAAAAATTGCAATTTTTAAAGAATTTTACCATAGTTTTTGTGAAGTATTTGCGAAAAAAAGATGTAGTACTTTATCCAGACAATACTTCCAGGTATATGCCTCTGTGGATTCCTTTGTCAGGATTGGAATTTCCGTTAATTTTTCTCCGTTTACATAATAGGTTTCATAGCCAATGACCGTTCCTTCTGCAACAGGCGCTTCCAAAGTTTTCGGAAATGTCTGCTTCATTTCCACCTGATCATAATCGGATAACAGCAGGGAAATATCCCTTTGCTCGGCTCCGATTTCTATCTGTTCTTCCACTCCATTTAGTACTTCCATTTTTTTATAGGTTGTTTTTTTGTATATATTCTTTATGCTATAATTCTCTAATCCAAAATTCATCAAAATCTTCGTATCATGCCATTTCCATGTTTTGTTCGGCGGCCATCCGGCTCCTAAAACGACTGATACAAAAGTCTTTCCATCCCTCTGCAAAGCTCCCACAAAGCAATAGCCCGCCTCACAGGTAAATCCTGTCTTAACCCCGATTGCTCCCTCCATCATATCCAGAAAAGCATTTTTATTGCTTATCTGAAAGCTCCTTTTCCCGGAAAGTTCTGAAAATGCATAGCTTCTTGTTCCAATTATTTTCAAAAATTCCGGATTCTGAATCGCATACGCTGCAATGACCGCCAAATCCCTTGCTGTAGTGGAATGGGTTTTTCCATCCTTCCTGGCATCCAGCCCATTAGGAGTAATAAAGCAGGTATCCTTACAGCCAAGCTCTGCTGCTTTTGCATTCATCATATCTGCAAAGCCTTCCACGCTTCCTCCCAAATGCTCTGCAATGGCAACTGCCGTGTCATTATGGGATTCCAGCATAAGTGAATATAACAAATCCTTTAACTGATAAGTTTCCCCTGCTCTCATACCCAGATGCACCTTGGGCATTTTCTGGGCATTTGCTGACACTTCCACTGTTTCCTCAAGCCTTCCGGATTCGATAGCCAGAATACAGGTCATGATTTTCGTAGTAGATGCCATTGCCATAACCTGATAGCCGTTTTCCTCATACAGTACCCGGTTATTGGAAGCATCCAGCAAAAGAGCTGACCTGGAATATAAAGACAAATCTGGTGCTTCTTCTTTTGCATATACGCAGCACATGGGAAAACAGGGCAGCGCATGAATTGCCCCTATTTCCAAAAGAACAGCTGAAAAAACAGCAATTAAGAAGGCCTTTCCTCTTCCACATTTTTCTTTTGGGATTCTTTTTCCATGTTCCGTTTCTTCTTCTCTTCTTTTGAATTTCCGCTTTTTACTGTTTCCTATTTCAGATTCCATCTTCAATTTTCCGACTCCGAAGTCTACAACATTCTTTCCAATATATGAAAAAAGCAGACAAAATATACTCTGTCTGCTTTTCTGGCGCTATATATCCAATTTCAACTGTACTTCCTGCTCTGCCTGTTCTTTAAACTCCGCCATCCTGTCAGGATTCAATTCTGGAAGCTCCTCCAGGCTCTTTACTCCAAAACTCCTTAAGAACTGCTCCGTGGTGCCAAATAAAAGCGGACGGCCAGGTGCATCCAGTCTTCCCACCTCCATGATCAAATCATATTCTATCAGCTTGTTTATCGCATGATCACAGCTTACTCCCCGGATTTTTTCAATCTCAATCCTGGTTACCGGCTGCTTATATGCTACAATGGAAAGTGTCTCTAACACCGTATCTGTCAACACGAATTTCTTTGGCGTTTTGGCTATCTTTACCAAATACTCATACATTTCAGGCTTGGTACACATCTGATAGGAGCTCTCCAATTCCATAAGGGTGATTCCCCGTTCCTCCTGCTCGTACTCTTCCTTTAACTGATTTAATAACTCTTTCGTCGTTTTTTTATCCTCTTCAATCACTTCTGCCAGTTGGGAAACCTCCACGGAACCTCCCATCGTAAACAGAATGGATTCTAATATTGCCTTTTTCTTTTCCACTTAAGTTCCTGCCTTTATGCTGCTTCATTTGCAGTGATTATAATATCATCAAAAATATGTTCCTGCTCAATATTGATCTTGCCAACCTTCATAAGCTCTAAAATCACCAGAAAGGTAACAATCATTTCCATTTTGGAAACCTGCCCTTCAAAAAGCCTTTGAAAGCTGCAGCGCCTTTGATTTCTGACAAATTCCTCCACATAAACCATTTTGGCATCCATGTCCACCTCATCCTTTTCAATTTTCCCAAAGGTAGAACGGATTGGATCGATTTTATCACTTTGTTTCTTTATAATGGATTTAAACACCTCATGGAGCTTTGACAGATTCATATCTCCAATCAACTGTTCATAATCTACCGGCTGCCTGTATTCTTCCACTTCCTTTGGAAGCGTAGGCACTTTAAAAAGAACTCTTTGGGCATCTACCTGCCTGTCCTTCAGCTCATAAGACATATATTTGTACATTTTATATTCCAACAGCTTCTGTACCAGCTCTGCCCTTGGATCTTCCTCTTCTCCTTCTTCGTTTACTTCTTTTGGAAGGAGCATTTTGCATTTTATGTCAATCAGGGTAGCCGCCATTACCAGAAACTCGCTCATCACATTCATATCTGACCTTTGCATTTGACGGATATAGTCCAAATACTGCTCCGTGATTTCCACAATAGGAATATCATAAATATCAATTTTGTTTTTTTCAATTAAATGAAGAAGAAGGTCAAGAGGGCCTTCAAACACTTGTAACTTTACTTCTAATGCCATATTCTATTCCTTATTCTTTCTCATAAACTCATAGCCTTGGACTTACGTCCGCTAAACATTTTATAATAAAATAAGGTTCTTTTCAAGTAATTTTTGCGTTTTTCATACAATATTTTGTGTTTTTATATTATCTAAACACATTTTATTGTGTCCATTCTCTGAACTTTTTGTCAGGACTGCTTTCCTCCGGGAAAAATCGTAATTTCAATCAGCTCTCCCGGATTGCAAAACCGAATGGGAATCGTATGTGTACCAAGTCCTCTGCTTAAAATCATGACCGTACTGCCGCCCTTGCCATTTTCCTCCTGAAATACCCCTCCGTCATATTTGGGGAATATCCGCAGGGACGGGGAAATAACTCCTCCCAAAACAGGAATTCTAGCCACGCCTCCATGTACATGACCGGATAATACAAAGTCTGCGCCATAATCTGCATATTGTTGAAAATATTCCGGATTATGGGCCAATAAGATACTGCACCGCTGGTCATCTAACTCCCCCAGCAAAGAGGGCAGATATTCCCGTTCCATTTTACTTTTATGGAATCTTTTGTAATACTCACGGCCAATTTCCAGACCGTAAATAACAATGTTTTTATCCGGCAGCTCTTTTCTTTGATTTACTAAAGGCTCTATTCCTGCATTCTTTAATTCCTTTTCATAATCCTCTGCCATGCTGCCATAAACTTCCGGATATAATTTTAATCGGTACTCATGATTGCCATTTCCATAATAAATAGGATAATTCCGGGCTAACGCACTGATCAATGCTGCCGCTGTATGAAAATCCCTGCCAGGCTTTGCCGTCAGCAGATCCCCTGCACACAATACTGCATCCGGCTTTAATTCATCAATTTTCTTTAGCAGTGAATCATTATTTTTTCCATATGATTTATTGTGCAGATCCGACAGCAATACAAATCGAAAAGTGTCCGTAATCTTATCATTTTGAAACTGATACTTACGAACAACAAAACGATTTGTGTCATATAAAATAATACAAATGCACAAAATCAGTACACAAAAAACAATTACAATCAAAAGCTGCATAACTCTCCTTTTTCATGATACAAAAAAAGCACTTTTATAAAAAAGTACTTTTATCATCATCTCATTGTAAACTTTTCTTAATAACATACAATATATGCTACCTCCGTACCTTCAAAACCGAACAATGCTTTTCTCTTCCTATCTTTCCATCCTTCCCCCGATCCTCTCGGGGATGTCTTCCCTACCTATCTTCCTTCAGGATAAGCCCTCGACCGATTAGT
>JAAUZH010000005.1 GCA_014804675.1 Lachnospiraceae bacterium | reverse complement strand
TTTGCTATGTATGATTACTTACAAAACGCAAACACGAATGTAAGCAATGCCAATAGGAAAAGACCAAAGGTCATTAAATCCATAAAATCAAAATGATTTTTCATAGGCATCACCCCCATCCTCTTTGGAATGAGGTCAACACACCCTGCAACACGATTGCTTCCATATAAATAGCATATCATAATTCATTATAGTTAGACAATAGAAACCCAATGAATATGTTTGTTTTTAGATAACTTATAATTGAAATATCAAAATTTCTTTGTTTGAGACAGGAAAAGTCAGTCATCCCCTAAATCCATATTCTCCGCTTTCTGCAAAGTAAAAATAAATTCGCTTCCAACCCCTTCTGTACTGATCACATTTATATTCTCCCCATGGGAATGAATAATCTCCTTCGTTATAGAGAGTCCAAGGCCGGTGCCCTTTTTATCCTTTCCACGGGATAAATCTGTTTTGTAGAAACGGTCGAAAATTAATTTCAGGCTGTCCTTAGGAATGCCAATGCCGTTATCCTTTACGGAAACAAAAAGCTTATTGTTCTTTTCTCTTGTTTCAATTGTGATAACGGAGTTGTTATGGGAAAACTTAATGGCATTGTCCAAAAGATTGTAAAGCACCTGCTGGATTTTGGTCATATCTCCGTTTACATACATCTCATCTCCTGTCAGAATCAAATCTATCAGAATCTGCTTTTTGTTACAGGTGCCTTCAAAAGTTTCCACAGTTTCCTTGATCATCCGGTTAACCTCAAAGTCGCTGCGTTCCAATACCATCCCTTTTGTGTTTAGATTATTTAAAGTAAGCAGGCTGTTAGTGAGCTTGGTGAGCCGGTCTGTTTCGTTTAATACAATATTTAGGTACTTTTCATGCATTTCAGGAGGAATGGTGCCGTCCAGCATGGCTTCTAAATACCCCTTTATGGAAGTAAGGGGAGAGCGGAAGTCATGGGAAACGTTTGCCACGAATTTCTTCTGATTATCTTCCGAGCGGGCAATTTCGCTTGCCATGTAATTTAAGGAGGCGGCCAGATAGCCCATTTCGTCCGTACTTTCCACAGATAGCTCGTAGTGCATGTTACCGCTGGCATACTGTTCCGTAGCTGTAATAATCTTTTTTAAGGGGAAATAAAACATTTCCGTAAAAAAGAATAAGATAATGAGAGAAAGAAGAATCAGTAGCACTAAAGTGATGTAAGTTACACCTAACAGGCTGTCGCTTGATTTATAAATATCGCTCATGGGCTTATGAATGATGACATAACCTTTAATCTTATAATTGGAGGAAATGGGAGTAAAGACGCTTAAGACCTCTTCTTCAAATTCGCCAAAAAAATTTCCCGTTACATAATAGGAATCGGAAGTGACTGCAGGATCAAAGTTGGCAATGACCTTGGGATTGTCTACATTAGTAGCCTCTCCGGAATTCAATACTACCGTACCGGAAGGATTTACAATCCAGATATCTGCAGAAAGATAGGTTCCAAGAGCATTTAACTGGGTATAAGCCGATTCTAAAGTAATCCGGCTGGAATAGAGCTCAGCCGCATAGGTTTTGGAAATCATGGAAGCTTCTCTGTACAAGGTTTCGGCATTTTCTCTTTTTAAATGCTCCAGCGTGAGACTGGAAGAAAAAGTGGCTACCACAATGAAACCGAAGCAGCCAAAAATAATATATGCCAATAGAAATTTCAGATACAGTGTTTTTCTCATAACCTATCCCCGTGATTTCACTTCAAATTTATAGCCAATGCCCCATACGGTGGAAAGTCCCCATTCCTCATGGTCGCTGATTTTCTCCCGAAGTCTTTTGATGTGTACGTCTACTGTCCGGGTATCTCCAATGTATTCATAGCCCCAGATTTGATCTAAAAGCTGTTCTCTTGTAAATACCTGATTGGGAGAGGAAGCAAGGAAGTATAGCAATTCTAGCTCCTTAGGAGGCATTTCCACTACCTTTCCCCTGTAAAATACGGAATAGTTGGTTAGGTTAATAACAAGATCCTTGTATTCTACTTTCTTTGTCTGATCCGTCTGCTCCCCTCCTGCGGAAGTTTGTTTATAACGGCGCAGTACTGCTTTTACTCTTGCTACCAGCTCCTTGGAATCAAAGGGCTTTTCCATATAGTCATCGGCACCCAGTTCAAGCCCCAGCACCTTGTCAAAGATTTCTCCCTTTGCGGAAAGCATGATAATGGGAATATTTGAACTAGAGCGGACCGAACGGCATACCTCATATCCATCTATGCCCGGAAGCATTAAATCCAGTAAAATCAGATTGGGCTGAAAGGTCTTTAATGCTTCCAGGGCGGATTCCCCGTCTCCTACAATCAGGGTGTCAAAGCATTCCTTTGTCAGATAGAGAGAAATCAGCTCAGCAATATTATTGTCATCATCTACAATTAAAATTTTCTGTTTTGTTACCATGGATACCTCCTTATTAAAGCAGCGCTTATTTAAATTCCGCTATGGTGACTCCTGCATCCCCTTCGCCAAATTCCCCAAGGCGGTAGGATTTTACATAGGGGAGTTTTTTCAAGTGATTTTGGACTGCATTTCGCAGAGCTCCTGTTCCTTTGCCGTGGACAATGCGGACACTGGGCAGATGGGTCATATAAGCATCATCCAGATACTTATCCAATGTGGAAATGGCTTCATCAACGGTTTTTCCTAAAAGATTGATTTCCGGGGAAATATGGGATGCTTTGGATAAGCTCATGCGCCCGTTCTTCCCACGGGATAAATTGGGGGCCTTTATGTCCTCTTCCTGTATAAGCATAATATCGCTTATATGCACCTTTGAGCGGATAATGCCACACTGTACGAAAAGCATTCCCTTTGCATCTGGTCTTGAGCTGACAGTTCCCTTTACATTCATGGACAATACCTTTACGCTGTCCCCTAATTGAATCTGGTTGGGCTTCAGGCTGCCTTTTTGCTGCGCCTTTTCTTTTTGAGAAAGACCGGAATTTTTCTCAGAAATCTTCTCCCGGACCTTATTGCGCTTTTGCTCCATTTCTTTTATGGATGCATTGGAACCGTATTTCTGGAAAGAACGAATGGTTTCGTCTGCAAAAGCCTTTGCTTCCTGCAGAATATCCCGTGCCTCTTCGTTGGCTTCCCGTAAGATTCGTTCTCTGGAGGCTTCCAGTTTATCCTGCTTTGCTTCCAGCTGTTTTTTTAAAGTCTCAATTTCTTGTTTGTAGGTTTCAATTTCCAATTGTTCCTTTTCTATTGTCCTGCGGCTGCTTTCCAAATCCGAAAGTAAATCCTCAAAGCTTTCTGCTTCTTTTGAAAGCTGGTTCCTTGCAGCTTCGATAATGGAATTGGACAGACCCAGCTTACCGGAAATGGCAAAAGCATTACTTTTTCCGGGTACGCCAATCAACAGTCGGTAAGTAGGGCTTAAGGTTTCCACATTAAATTCACAGCAGGCATTTTCTACCTGACTGCTGGATAAGGCATAAACCTTCAATTCACTATAATGAGTAGTTGCCATAACAAAAGACTGTTTTTTCCCTAAATATTCTAATATAGCAATTGCCAGGGCTGCACCCTCCGTAGGGTCCGTACCGGCACACAATTCATCAAAAAGGCAGAGAGAGCGGGAATCCGCCTCATTCAAAATGTGGACAATATTGGTCATATGGGAGGAGAAGGTGGATAAGCTCTGTTCAATACTCTGCTCGTCTCCGATATCCGCAAATACATTGGTAAAAATGCTCAGCTCACTTCGGTCCAGAGCAGGAATATGCAGACCTGCCTGCCCCATCAGGGTAAATAAGCCTACGGTTTTTAAGGAAACAGTCTTTCCCCCGGTATTTGGTCCGGTTATGATTAACTGATGAAAAGCATCTCCCAAATAAATATCAATGGGAACTACCTTATCCTTTGGCAAAAGCGGATGCCTGCCCTTACGGATGTTCATATAGCCCCGTTGGTTAAAGATCGGCTCTGTGGCATTTTGCTCCATGGCAAGGGATGCCTTGGCAAAGGTAAAATCCAAAAAGGTCATAAGCTCTACATTTTGCTTCAAGGTAGGAGTATGCTCGCTGCACAGAAGAGAAAGCTCTTCCAGAATTTTCTCGATTTCTTCTTTTTCCTGCAGGGAAAGCTCCTTTATTTTATTGTTTAATTCAATTATGGCAGAAGGCTCAATAAACAAAGTGGAGCCGCTTCCAGACTGGTCGTGGATCATGCCGGGCACCTGACTTTTGTATTCCGCCTTTACCGGAATGCAGTAACGATTATTCCGCATAGTGATGACTGCATCCTGCAAATAAGTGCGATAAGAGCCGTTTACCATGGAATTCAACTGGCTGTGAATCTTATCTCCGGTTATGCCCATCTGCCTCCGGATATGCCGGAGGGTGGAACTGGCATCATCGGCAATTTCCTCTTCCGATAAAATGCAGCGGCGAAGCTGGCTGCTTAACTGAGTAAGAGGCTCAAGTTCATCAAAAAAGCTGTCAAGGCTGTCGGTCAGCTCTTTTCCTTCAAAACGTCCGTAAGCCTTTACGCGTGCCACATTTTCCAAAAGAGAAGCAATCTGCAAAAGTTCAGCAGAATTTAAAGAACCGCCCACCTCCAAATGCTTGCAAACATAGGACAAATCTCTATTTCCGCCAAAGGAAGTATTTCCCTTTTTAAACAGTCTCGACAGGGCATCCTTAGTGTAAGTCTGTGCTAACTGAATTTCATCCATTTCAAGCATGGGAACCAGATTCCTGCACAGCTCCTTTCCCGGTTGGGAAGAAGCCTTTTCCACCAATAAATCTATTATTTTATTATATTCCAATATACGTAAAGCTTTTTTATTTATCATACTTTATTCTCCGATAATTTGTAATGGCTCAACTGTGACATTCAGTATAACACATATCCGAAAAAAAAGCCACGGAGCTTTACAATAAAGCTGGTATCGGCTATACTTAGGGAAGTGAGGGCTTTTTAAAACAGGTAAATATGAATGATAGATAAGATATAAGGTATAGGCGTAAAAGGCATAAATATAAAATGTATCTAAAGATATAGATGTAAATGCAGATACGGCTATTCGATACACAGTGGGAGCTGGGATAGGCTGAAGTAGTCTTCCGGGCCTTGGCAAAGTCGCCGGTCCTTACGCACCGTTCTTTGGTGCGTTAGTACCGCTGCGTCTTTGCAGAGCGAGAGCGTGCCCGGAAGACTACTTCAGCCTATCCCAGCTCCCACGTCCTCCCATCCAATACCCCCAAACTATTTACTCAAAACAACCCCATGCAAAAAGGAGCAGAAAATGGACCAGCAGGAGAACAGAGAAGGACAAAATAACGAATCCTTTTATTTTATGCGGGAAACTATAAAAGAGCGCCCGGTAAACAGGAGAAAGCTCTTCCGCCGGACTATGCTCACTGCATTTTCGGCAGTAGTATTTGGCATGGTCGCCTGTTTTACTTTTTTGATACTAGAGCCTGTCATCAGCAATAAGCTATATCCGGAGGAAATTACCAAGGTGGAATTCCCAGAAGAGGAAGAAGAGATTCTTCCGGAATCCATGCTTACGGAAAATGATTTGCAGGAGGAGCTGGAAGCAAATATATTACAGCAGATAGATACAGCAGATACAGGAGAAATATCCATAGAAAAATATGGAACTATTTATGAAAGCCTTTATGAGCTTGCTTCTAAGTCGGAAGCTTTTATGACAACCGTTACCGGAGTCAGTCAGGACAGCGATTGGCTTTTGGGTACTTTTGAAAATGAAAATAGTATTTCGGGTGTAATCGTTGCCGATAATGGGGCAGAATATCTTGTATTAGCAGAGGCTTCCCAATTATCCGATGCAAGTGAATATTATGTTGCTTTTCAAAATGGCATAATAAAAACCGCTGATTTAAAAGCAATGGACCACCAGACAGGGCTTGGGGTATTTGGCGTAAAATATTCCGGGATGCGGCCGGAGGAAAAAGAAGGAATTGCTATTGCAAAGTTAGGCATCTCTAACAAGAGTACCATACTTGGAAGACCTGTGATTGCTATTGGAAGTCCTTTGGGGCAGAGCGGTTCCCTGTCTTACGGTGTGGTGACAGCAATTGGAAATACCTTGAATGTGGCAGACGGATTGTATAAAATATTGGATACGGATATGTATGGAAGCGAAAATGCAAGCGGTGTGTTCATCAATTTGTCCGGAGAGGTCTTGGGGGTGATTACAAAGCAGTCCTTAGAACTAAGGCAAGGTGATATTTTGTCAGCCATTGCAATATCTGAGCTAAAAAGAAGCATTGAAAAGCTATCCAACGGGGAACCCCTTACCTATGGGGGCATTTTCGGCATGGATGTAACAAGAGAAGCACATGAAAACGGAGGCATGCCTTACGGGGCATATGTGACAGAAGTGGCAATGCAGTCTCCGGCTATGGAAGCCGGTATTTTGAATAATGATGTAATCGTGCAGGTGGAGACTACGGATATTAGTTCTTTTCAAGAATATAGAAATATGATTTTATCAAAGTCGCCTGGTGATACTATAAAACTTTCCATAAAACGTTACAGCGGCGGAGAATATATTGATATGGAAGTAGAAATGACCTTGAGGGAGGAAGAAAAGTAATGAAATATATTCAGGATTATAAAGAGGGAGACAGGGTATTTGACATATACCTATGCAAATTCAAGCAGTCTGCGATAACGAAAAACGGAAAACCTTTTGAAAGCATTATTCTTCAGGATAAGACCGGTACCATAGATGGAAAGATATGGGACCCAAATAGTGCCGGAATTGCGGATTTTGATGTATTTGACTATATTGAGGTGTATGGGGAGGTAAATTCCTTTCAGGGCGCTAACCAGATTAATATCAAACGGATTAGAAGATGTCAGGAGGGAGAATATAATCCTTCCGATTACCTTCCCGTCAGCAAAAAAAATATAGAGGATATGTTTGGGGAAATTCTTTCTTATATTAAGAAAATGGAAAATCCCTACATAAAAAAACTGTTGGAAAGCTTTTTTGTGGAGGATGAGGAGTTTATCAAAGCATTTAAATCCTCTTCTGCAGCAAAAAGCGTACATCATGGCTTTGTGGGAGGTCTTTTAGAGCATACTTTGAGTGTTACAAAGCTTTGCGATTATTACGTAAGCGCTTATCCGATTTTAAACAGGGATCTGCTTATAGCTTCCGCCATGCTCCATGATATAGGAAAGACCCGGGAATTATCCCTGTTTCCTCAAAATGATTATACGGATGAAGGGCAGTTATTAGGCCATATTGTAATTGGAAGTGAAATGATAGGGGAGAAAATCGGGAAGATACCGGATTTTCCAAAGAAGGTGGCTGGTGAAATCAAGCATTGTATTTTGTCCCATCATGGGGAATACGAATACGGCTCCCCTAAAAAGCCTGCTATTATTGAAGCGGTGGCCCTTAATTTTGCAGACAATACAGATGCCAAAATGGAAACCTTTACCGAGCTTTTAGAGGGGACAAAGGAAACAGGATGGCTTGGATATAACCGGTTATTTGAATCCAATGTAAAGGTAACGGAAATGAATTAGCAAAAACTAACTTGGTGAGAAAAAATGGAGCAGATTTTTTTTAAGAAAAATGATGTGGTAACGATTACCATTGAAGATATGGGGGCGGATGGCGAAGGGATAGGAAAATGCCAGGGATATCCGATTTTCGTAAAGGATGCCATCATTGGGGATGTGGCAGAAGTAAAAATTATGAAGGCAAAAAAGAATTATGCCTATGGAAAGTTAGAGAAGGTGCTTAAGCCTTCTTCTTTTCGTGTTGAGCCGAAATGCGTATTTCACAGGCAATGCGGTGGCTGTCAGATACAGGCAATGAGCTACGAAAAGCAATTGGAATGGAAGGAAAATAAAATAAAGAATAATCTACAAAGAATTGGTGGATTCTCCAAGGAGCTGTTAGACCGGGTAATGGAGCCGATTGTAGGAATGGAAGAGCCGTATCACTATAGAAATAAGGCACAGTATCCCATTGGCACGGATAAAGGGGGAAAGCTGATTGCGGGATTTTATGCGGGAAGGACGCATTCTATTGTGGCAAATACCGATTGTTGTCTGGGTCCAAAGGAAAATAAAATCATTCTGGAATATATTCTCGCATTTATGGAAAAGTATCATATCCCTGCCTATAATGAGCAAAGCGGGAAAGGCCTGGTACGGCATGTATTGATTCGTACGGGCTTTGCTACGGGAGAAATCATGGTCTGCCTTGTGATAAATGGAAACAGCCTTCCAAGGAGCAAGGAATTTACAGAGGGTTTGTGTGGACTTGCTTTGGAAAAAAAGAGAGAAGAAGGATTGGAAGAAAGTAGAAACATAAATGAAAAAACAAAAGACAGGCAGAATGATGAAGGAGAAAGAAATGCAAAAAGAATTGTGAGTATTTCCATCAGCCCAAATACAAAGAACACCAATGTCATTATGGGCGACAGAGCGGAAACCCTATGGGGAAAGTCTTATATTGAAGATTATATTGGAGAAACCAAATTCAGGATTTCCCCCTTGTCCTTTTATCAGGTAAATCCGGTCCAGACGGAAAAGCTGTATGGGCTTGCTTTGGAGTATGCGGGGCTGACGGGAAAGGAAACAGTGTGGGATTTGTATTGTGGAATCGGAACAATTTCCTTGTTTCTGGCAAAAAAAGCAAAACAGGTTTACGGTGTGGAAATCGTGCCACAGGCCATTGAAGATGCAAAACAGAATGCCAGGATCAACCATATTGAAAATGCTGAGTTTTTTGTGGGGAAGGCAGAGGAGGTACTGCCGGAAAAATATGAAGAGGAACGGATTCATGCGGATGTAATTGTAGTAGATCCACCAAGGAAGGGGTGCGATGAAGCATGCCTGAATACGATGGTGAGGATGCAGCCGGAGCGGATTGTGTATGTGAGCTGTGACAGCGCTACTTTGGCAAGGGATTTGAAGTATCTTGGAGAAAATGGATATGAGGTGGTGAGAGGCAGAGGGGTGGATCAGTTTGGGCATAGTGGGCATGTTGAGGTAATAATAATGATGCAGTATAACCCCAACAAGGTGGGCCGGGAAAAGAGGAGAAAAGAATGTGGCTAGAGTGGTATTTACTGAACCGGCAGAACATTCTTAAAAGATAAATTTACAGTAATTTGAACAATACCCCCAATTTAAAAGGATTGGGGGTTTTACAATGTATCGTAATTATTTGGCATGTGTATAGGGATAGCTGATAAAAGGATAAGGTATATACGAAATGTGTGAAGAGCGGTGCAGTATATGCCGATGCCATCTAATAATAAAATTGAAGACAGAGCACTTGGTGCACTGAGGAATATTATAGATGATCATGCGACGATGGGGCATGAGTTCCGTTCTATGGATAAAGAAATGAGCTGGGATGGGAATATTTGGATATATAAAGACATTAATGGGACTCAGGACAAAAGAAACTATGATGATAAGGTACCGATTCAAATTAAAGGGCATGTAGATAAAAATAGAGAGTATATAGATGAGCAGAAAATCACATATATAAATATGAATACTTTTATGAGCAGATTGATGCTGCGGTTGGTGGGTATAGTTTTTTGCTCATGGTGCAATTTTGAGATCAGATATTGCTCCGTGAATAATTTAGGATAAATGTTAAAATCTACATATAATATGAATAACATATTTATTCTTGCAGGAAATGAGCCGGACAATCGCATTATGCGAATATTTCATTGTTGACGTACGTCTAAACGTACGGTATAATTATTGCAGGAAACAAGAAATGATTAGTTGTAAAGGAGCGTGATAATATGACTGCAATCAGTATTACACAGGCAAGAAGCAACCTGTATAAGCTTGTAGCGGATGTAAATGCCAGTTCCCAGCCCGTCACAATAACCAATAACCGGGGAAAAAATGGTGTTCTCATATCGGAGGACGACTGGAATGCAATTCAGGAAACGCTATACTTGAATTCTATACCGGGGATGACAGAAAGTATTTTGGAAGCAGGGCAGGAGCCGATTTCGGAAGGAACTGTTTATGATCCGGAAGAGGAATGGTAGATGTATCTGATAAGATTTAGCAGGCAGGCAGATAAGGATAAAAGGCGGTTAAAAGGAGCAGGACTGGATAAGAAGGCAAAGGAACTGCTGAATATCATAGAAGAGGATCCTTTTCAGAATTCGCCACCATATGAAGGGCTGGTCGGGAACTTAAGCGGTTATTATTCCAGAAGAATCAACCTGCAGCACAGACTGGTATACCATGTGATTTCGGAAAAGGTAATATATAATGACAGGAAATATGAGGGAACCATTAAGGTTGACCGAATGTGGTCACATTACGAGAAAATGAAATAATCCATATGAAAGAGGACAGTGTCAAAATCAATCTGACATTGTCCTTTTTAAATATCTTCCGGTTTTACATACTCAAGGATTTCAGATACGAAGCAGTCAAGAACGGTACAGAGAACATCCAGTGTTTTTGTGGTTATTGTTAAATAATCCACTTATGCTAATATATGGTGAAGCTGGAACCGGGAAGTTACATTTGTTAGCGGATATTTTTAATGGGTTTTTGGATCATGTAAATAAAAAGTTGTCGAAAGCAGGGAGATTTCGGTATGAAGAATCAATTAATCTGGTTAAATTAAGTATTCAAAAGATTGCATCGAAGATGGCAGAAGAGCATACATATTCTTTGCTGCACAAAGATGCGTTGGTAGTGGTTAATAGCGGCATTAAGGAGTATTGCAATCAAAACTCTAACGAATATAAAAATTTTTTGGATGCTCTAATAAAAGAAAATATTTTGAAGAGCGGAGGTTGCCAAGAAAATCCATTGACAGGAACAAGACAGGACCATATAATTATATAAAACCTATAGAAAAACTAGGATTAAAAGAAAGGAAATTATCTATGGGAAATATACAGACGGCATGTAATCTGTCGGAGTGGGAAATTACTGTTCCGGAATTGTCATCTTGGGAGAAAAACACGTATCTTATTATTGATATCAGGGATGAAATGTCATATGCTTATGGGCATTTGCCAGGTGCCATGCATATTTCATTGGGGCAATTAGAAAGCAGATTATCGGAGTTTCACAAGCACAAAGTTGTTGTTTATTGCAAAAAAGGGGAAGCCAGCGTCGAAGCAGTAAAATTATTAAGAATAGAAGGAATAGAAGCATATAACCTGAGAGGCGGATATATAGCATGGTTGATAGAAGGGGTGGACCAGAAAAAGAAGGATGATGATAAGGATACTTCCAGTGAAGAGGTGGAAAAAAGCATTCGTAAAAGATTCCATAAGAAAATATGGTCGAAATTTACAAAAGCGATTAAGGAATACGAGCTGGTAAAAGAAGGGGACAGGCTTGCCGTCTGCATATCAGGAGGCAAGGATTCTATGCTGATGGCAAAGCTTTTTCAGGAACTTAAAAGGCATAATAAATTTGAATTTGACGTTTGTTTTCTTGTTATGGACCCGGGATACAGTCCGGAGAATAGGAAGGTAATAGAGAATAATGCTAAAAAGCTGGATATTCCTATCACAATATTTGAGTCAGACATATTTGAATCGGTGTTTCATGTTGAAAAATCGCCTTGTTACCTATGTGCAAGGATGCGTAGGGGATATCTGTACAGTAAGGCCAGGGAGCTTGGCTGTAATAAGATTGCATTGGGGCATCATTACGATGATGTGATTGAGACAATCCTTATGGGGATGCTTTATGGGGCACAGGTGCAGACCATGATGCCGAAGCTCCACAGCACAAATTTTGAAGGGATGGAGCTGATTCGGCCTTTATATCTGATTAGAGAGGATGATATCAAAGCATGGAGGGATGCGAATGGCTTGTATTTCATACAGTGTGCCTGCAAATTTACGGATACCTGTTCCTCCTGTCAGGATGATGGGCAGAGCAATTCCAAGAGACTGGAAGTAAAAAAATTGATACAGGAGCTTAAGAAGGACAATCCATTTGTGGAAGGCAATATTTTTAAAAGTGTGGAAAATGTAAATGTGGACACAGTGGTTGCCTATAAAAAAGACGGTATAAAGCATCATTTTCTGGAGGATTATGATGAATGACGTATTGGAAAGGTGGATTAAGCCATGAAAAGTATATTAATCAAGGATACAACAAAAGAAGAAAGGGAACAAATTATAAAACAATCCATGTACATATGTGGGTGCATAAGTATTCCACCGAAGACAAGTGTTTCAAATTTTATGGGATATCTAAAAGGGAAGAGTACATGAATGATATATACAGGCATCCGGAACAACAAAGTAAATAAAAAAACCGTAATTGTTGTGACACATAACGAAGAGATTGTAAAAAAGCAAAATAGAAAATTGAAATATAAAAAAAGTTAAGTTGTAACTATTGATATTACAGAAAATATATGCTATTTTATCATTATAAGAATTTACAGAACATTCTGTATTCAATGTGTTTGCAAGGTTCATGATTCCTGCTGCGCTCAGCCGGTTAGCATTTTTTGTTCTGAATCTGGCTGACGCTTTTTTTTGTGGAAAGAACAGCGGGCACATTTTAAATTTCAGCTATGACCATTGTTTATAAGGTTATGGTGGAAAAGAAACGGAAAGGAATGATTTAATAAAATGATAAGAGAACTAACAAAAAGTATCAGGGAATATAAAAAATATGCCATTGCAACTCCAATCCTGGTATCGCTGGAGGTTGTGATGGAATGTATCATCCCCTTTATGATTGCTACGTTGGTAAATGAGATTAAAGGTGGATGCGATTTGTCAGTGATTACGAAATATGGAGTTGTTTTAATTATTATGGCATTATTGTCCCTGATGTTCGGTGCAGTGGCAGGTTCCACATGTGCAACAGCATCCTGCGGGCTGGGAAAAAATCTCCGCAAAGATATGTTCCATAGCATTCAGACGTATTCCTTTGAAAATATCGATAAATTTCTGACATCATCTTTGGTAACGCGTATGACAACAGACGTAACCAATGTTCAGAATGCTTATATGATGATTATACGAAGTGCGGTTCGCGCTCCTCTGATGGTTATATTTGCCTTTGTGATGGCTTGTATTATGGGAGGCAGAATGGCATGGATTTTTCTTTTTGTCATACCATTCCTGGTTGCGGGTTTAGCATTGATTATTTATAAAACAATGCCTTTGTTTCGGAAAGTATTTAAAAAATATGATAATCTGAACAGCTCTGTACAGGAAAACATCAAAGCCATGCGAGTGGTAAAATCCTTTGTAAGAGAGGATTATGAAGAGAAGAAATTTGATGTTGCGGCAAAAGAAGTCTGCGCTGAATTTACAAAGGCAGAGCGTATTCTTGCATTCAACAATCCCCTTATGCAGTTTTGTCTGTATGTGGATATGGTATTCATTCTGTCCTTTGGTTCCTATACGATAATTACCTCCCAGGGCTTAGATTTGGATGTGGGACAGTTATCTTCCCTTTTGACGTACGGATTTATGATGCTCAGCAGCCTGATGATGTTGTCTATGATTTTTGTTATGATTACAATGGCAACCGAATCAGCAAAACGAATTACGGAAATTCTTTCGGAAAAAAGTACCTTGGTCAATCCAGAGAAGCCAATGTATGAAGTGGCAGACGGTTCGATTACATTTGAACATGTTAGTTTTAAGTACTCCCTAAAGGCGGAAAGAATGGCGCTTTCAGATATTGATTTGCATATTAAATCAGGTGAGACTATTGGCATTACCGGCGGCACAGGTTCTTCAAAGTCTTCATTGATTCAGTTGATATCACGTCTGTATGATGCTACGGAAGGTGTGGTCAAAGTCGGCGGCGTGGATGTAAAGGACTACGATTTGGAAACTCTGCGTAATCAGGTAGCAGTAGTTCTTCAAAAAAATGTCTTATTTTCCGGCACGATTAAGGAAAATCTCAGGTGGGGAAACAAAGATGCAAGTGATGAGGAAATCATGCAGGCATGTAAACTGGCCTGTGCGGATGAATTCATCTCACAGTTTCCGAGTGGTTACGATACTTATATTGAACAGGGTGGAGCAAATGTATCCGGAGGACAGAAGCAGCGCCTTTGTATTGCCAGAGCGCTGCTGAAAAAACCTAAAATCTTAATATTGGATGATTCAACCAGTGCAGTGGATACTAGAACGGATGCAAAAATTCGTAAAGCTATGAAGGAATACATACCGGAGACAACCAAGATCATCATCGCACAGAGGACAGCTTCTGTAGAGGATGCGGACCGAATCATTGTTATGGAAGGCGGCAGGATTCATGCGGTAGGCACTCACGCAGAGCTTCTGAAAAATAATGATATCTATCGTGAAATTTATACTTCTCAGAATAAGGCAGGTGGAAAAGATGAAGAATAAAAGGGTTAAAAAAGGAATTGTAAGCCGGCTTTTGAAGACCATGCTGGAGTTTTATCCGGTCATGCTGCCTGTCACGGCGGTGTGTATTATACTCAGTGCTGGCATTACTGCTGTTCCTACGATTTTTATGCAGAATGTCATTGCGGTGATAGAGGAAAACTGGCAAAACGGAGATTGGACTACTATTGGAAGCGAAATACTTTCCCTTGTGAAGCTGTTAGCCAGTTTTTATGTACTTTCCCTGGGGGTTACCATTGCATATAATCAGTTAATGGCAATTATTACTCAGGGAACGCTAAAGAAATTGCGTGTAAAGATGTTTAATAGCATGCAGAGGCTGCCCATCAAATATTTTGATACGAATACCCATGGGGATATTATGAGCCATTATACCAATGATATTGACACCCTGCGTCAGATGATATCACAGAGTTTTCCACAGCTTCTTGTTTCTGCAATTACAGTAGTGGTGCTTCTTACGGTTATGCTGTATTATTGCCTGTGGCTGATGTTGGTGGTGCTTATTGGGGTAATCATCATGCTTTTTGTTACAAGAAAGATTGGGGGCGGTTCGGCAAGATTCTTCTTCCGCCAGCAGACTGCACTAGGCAAGGTAGAAGGATTTGTGGAAGAAATGATGAACGGTCAGAAGGTTATCAAAGTGTTCTGCCACGAGGAAGAAAGTGAAGCGGATTTTGATAAACTAAATGAGAGGCTGTTTCAGGAGGCGGAACGCGCCAATAAGTACGCAAATACATTGATGCCGGTTCTTAATAATATTGGCAATGTTTTGTATGTTGTAGTTGCTGTTGTAGGCGGCATTCTGCTAATACTTGGTCTGCCCAATGTAAGCATATCCGGCATGGCAATCAGCATTAGTATTGTGGTTCCTTTTTTAAATATGACAAAGCAGTTTGTAGGTGCGATCAATCAGGTGTCAAATCAGATCAATGCGGTTGTCATGGGTTTGGCAGGTACCGAGCGTATTTTGAATTTGATGGATGAGCAGCCGGAACAGGATGACGGATATGTTTCACTGGTCAATGTCCGTGAAGAGAACGGGCAGTTGGTGGAATGCGAAGAGCGAACGGGTAAGTGGGCATGGAAGCATCCTCATAAAGCTGAAGGAACTGTAACCTATACGGAGCTGACTGGGGATGTGCGGCTGTTTGATGTAGATTTTGCATATGAAGAAGGAAAGACTGTGCTAACGGATGTAAGCTTATATGCAAAGCCAGGGCAGAAGGTGGCATTTGTAGGCGCAACAGGCGCTGGTAAAACTACTATCACCAATCTGTTGAATCGTTTTTATGACATTGCAGACGGAAAAATCCGCTATGATGGAATCAATATCAATAAAATCAAAAAGAATGATCTCCGTCATGCACTGGGCATTGTGCTTCAGGATACCAATCTGTTTACCGGTACGGTCATGGAAAATATCCGGTATGGCAAGCTGGATGCCAGTGATGAGGAATGTATTGCTGCAGCAAAGCTGGCGGGAGCAGACGATTTTATTACCCGTCTGCCGGACGGATACCAGACGCTTCTTACTGGAAACGGAGCAAATCTTTCCCAAGGGCAGCGCCAGCTTCTTTCTATTGCCAGGGCTGCTGTTGCCGATCCGCCTGTTATGATTCTGGATGAGGCTACATCATCCATCGATACCCGTACAGAGGCAATCGTCCAAAGGGGTATGGATGCTTTGATGGAAGGAAGAACGGTGTTTGTAATTGCACATCGGTTGTCCACGGTTAAGAATTCCAATGTTATTATTGTGTTGGATCATGGACGGATTATTGAACGAGGAGATCATGATGATCTGATTGCCCAAAAAGGACAGTACTATCAGCTTTACACAGGCGCTTTTGAATTGGAATAAGGAAAAATGGAAAAGACATTCGGTTTTATCAATTCCGGGTGTCTTTTTTTGTCCTTTTTTACAGCTGTTCCAATTGGAAAGGATATGGAATCAACAGTTCTGAAAACTAAATTTTTTTCAAAAAACAGGTTCTCATTCCGTGTAATAAGTTTCTAACGGGGCAGAATACTAAAAAACGGTATGCAAGCATGTAAGTGAAATGCAAAGCGGCCGATGCTTCAAACATATAGAAAGGACGGCAAATATGGCTATTGATTATCGAATTACAGCGAGAGAGCTGGTAAAGGAATTGGGCGGTGATGACAACGTAACCAATGTAACACACTGTGCAACAAGATTAAGATTTATCTTAAAGGATGAATCCCTGGTGGATTCTGCAAAAGTCACAAAGATACCGGGGGTTATTACCACAGTGCGGGCAGGCGGGCAGTATCAGGTTGTAATAGGAAACCATGTAAAGGATGCGTTTGAATTTATTATGGAGCTTATTACAGTAGATGAAAAGGAAATAAGCAATGGAAAGAATAAAGTGGGGATATTTAACAGGATTGTTGATATCATTTCCAGTATCTTTACGCCGTTTTTGTATACATTGGCAGCCTGCGGTATCCTGCAGGGTATTTTAGGAATTTTCGTTGCATTGAACGGGATTGATACATCCGGCGGAACATATCAAATCTTGAACTTTATTTCATGGACGGCATTTACATTCCTTCCCGTATTGATTTCCATTACGGCAGCAAAGAAATTCGGCGTAAATACTTATGCGGCGGTAGTGATTGCCTGTGCCCTTGTTTGTCCGGATTATATCAGCATGGTAAATACCGGAGCAGATGTATATTTTTTAGGCATAAAAGTACAGCTTCTCAGTTATACTTCATCCGTAATACCCATTATATTATCGATATGGATTGCATCTTATGTGCAGAGATTCTTTGATAAATACTTACCAATTGTAGTGCGCAATCTGTTTTCCCCAATGTTTACGATTACTATTATGGTACCTCTTACCTTGTTGGCATTTGGTCCTGTTGGCAATACAATTGGCGGGGCAATTGGCGGTGTGTATAATTACCTGTATGGATTAAGTCCCATTATTGCCGGAATTATCGTAGGGGGATTATGGGAAGTGCTTGTGATTTTTGGCGTGCACTGGGGAATCACGCCGGTTACGGTAGGAAATTATGCCACACTTGGATATGATACTTTTACAGGAATTCAGGCATCTGCAGTATTTTCCCAGGCGGGTGCAGCCCTGGGGGTATTTTTAAAAACAAAAGATAAAGAAATGAAGGGGGTATCTGCATCGGCAGCGGTAACTGGATTATTCGGTATTACGGAGCCTGCTATTTATGGGGTCAATTTAAGGCTGAAAAAACCTATGATCTGCGGATGTATTGCAGGGGCTGTAGCAGGCGCCGTGGCAGGTGCTTTTCATGCTGTGTCATGGAGCTACAATATGCCAGGAATTGCAACGATTCCTGCATACTTTAAAGGCGGATATACTACACAGTTTATTGGTTTTTTGCTTTCAATCGGGATTGCTTTTATTTTAGGCGCTGTTTTGACCTATATGGTGGGTTTTCAGGAAGAAATCACGGAAAAAGCAGAAGAGGGAAATGTTTCTGATAATGGAGAGCTTCTTCCCATTGCAAGTCCGGCAAAAGGGCTGGTGATTCCCATAACGGCTGTAAAGGATGAAGTGTTTTCCTCAAGAGGCATGGGTGACGGGATTGGAATCCTGGCAGAGGAAGGAAAGGTATATGCTCCTTTTGACGGAAGTGTAGAGGCAGTGTTCCCTACCGGACATGCAATAGGTCTTTCGGCAAATGGTACTGAAATGCTGATTCACATAGGAATCAATACGGTGGAACTGGATGGAAAAGGTTTTCAGCCTCATGTGGCACAGGGGGATATGGTAAAAACGGGAGATCTGTTAGTAACCTTTGACAAGCAAATGATTGAGAAGGAAGGCTACGATTCTACTGTTATCTGTGTTGTGACGGAAATGGGAAATGGTACACGGCTTGATGTGCGTTCCGATTGTAAAGTAAACAGGCTGGAAAAGGTGATGAGCATAAAGCAGCAGGAGGTTGTGAATGAATAGATTACCGGATGATTTTCTTTGGGGCGGTGCAGTTGCCGCTCATCAGGTGGAAGGCGCATGGAATGCGGGTGGAAAGGGCATCAGCATTGTGGATGTCCTTACGGCAGGAGAAAACGGTGTTGACCGGAAAATTACCGATGGCATACAGGAAGGATATTATTATCCAAATCATGAAGCAGTTGATTTTTATCATCATTATAAAGAGGACATAAAGTTATTTGCAGAAATGGGATTTAAATGTTTCCGTACCTCCATTGCATGGACGCGTATTTTTCCAAAAGGTGATGAGGAAAGCCCAAATGAAGAGGGGCTTCAGTTTTATGATGACTTGTTTGATGAACTTTTAAAAAACGGGATTCAGCCCGTTGTCACCCTTTCCCATTTTGAAATGCCCTACCATTTGGTAAAAGAATACGATGGCTGGAAAAACAGAAAGCTGATTGATTTCTTTGTGAAATATGCAGTTACCGTAATGGAACGTTATAAGAATAAGGTTAAGTATTGGATGACGTTTAATGAAATAAACAATCAGAAGAATTACAAGTATCCGCTCTTTGGATATACCTGTTCCGGTGTGATTTTTCAGGAGCAGGACAATCCGGAAGAGTGCATGTATCAGGTAGTGCACCATGAATTAGTGGCAAGCGCACTTGTGGTAAAAAAGGGCCATAAAATCAATCCTGCATTCCAGATTGGCTGTATGGTAGCATGTGTGCCCATTTATCCTTATTCCTGCCATCCGGATGATATGATGTATTCCCTTCTTGCCATGCATGACAGATATTTTTTTGGAGATGTGCATGTCAGGGGTGAGTATCCCTCCTATATTTTAAAGGAGTGGGAAAGGAAGGGATTCCATATCAAAATGCAGCCGGAAGACAAGGGAATTCTGAAGGAAGGTATTGTAGATTATGTGGGATTCAGTTATTATATGACTAATGCGGTAAAGGCGGATGTAGTGGCGGAGGGGAATGGACTGGATGGATATCCGGGAAGTATTGCCAACCCCTTTGTCAAGAAAAGCGACTGGGGATGGCAGATTGATCCTGTTGGACTAAGATATGCGTTAAATCTGTTATATGAGAGATATCAAAAGCCGTTATTCATTGTGGAAAATGGCTTTGGTGCAGTGGATGAGGTACAGGCAGACGGGACGATTGCAGATGATTACCGGATTGAATACTTGAAAGCCCATATTCAAGAACTAAAAAAGGCGGTTCTTTTAGATGGAGTGGAGTTAATGGGATATACGCCTTGGGGGTGTATTGACTGTGTATCCTTTACCACAGGGGAAATGAAAAAAAGATATGGGTTTATTTATGTGGACAGGGATAACAAGGGCAGGGGCACGTTAGAACGGAAAAAGAAAAAATCCTTTGAATGGTACCGGAAAGTAATAGAAAGCAATGGCGAAATATTATAAAATAAAGTGTAAAAGGAAGGAATCGTATGAAGACATTTGAGTATAGAATTACAGATGAGTTGGGAATCCATGCAAGACCGGCAGGCGCTTTGGTAAAAGAGGCGAAGAAATGGGAGAGCAGGATAATTCTTCAAAAAGGTGATAAAGAAGTGGAAGCCACCAGGCTGATGGCATTGATGGGACTGGGAGTGAAATGCGGCGACAAAATTATTATTAAGGCAGAAGGTGTGGATGAAGATGCTGCAATCGGGCAGATGGAAGCATTTATGAAGAACAATTTGTAGATGATTGAAAGAGTTGGAGTTTCCTGTTGTCCGGCTGTTTTAAAAATGGATAGAGTATGGGAGTGAACAAGATGAAAGCATATAACGGAAAATCCGTATACAAAGGAATCGCAATGGGAAATGTGGTAGTCATGAAAGACAGGGCTCTGCCAATCAAGCGATATAGAATACAAGAGATAGAGGCTGAGATTGCAAGAGTGGATGAAGCAGGAAAAAAGGCGAAGTTTCAGCTTCAGAACTTATATGATAAGGCATTGAAGAAAGTGGGAGAAACCAATGCCGCTATTTTTGAGATACACCAAATGATGCTGGAGGATGATGATTATCTGGAGTCGATACAAAATATGATTCGTACCGAGCAGGTGAATGCAGAATATGCAATTGCGGTAACAGGGGATAATTTTTCTGAAATGTTTGCCAACATGGAGGATGATTATATGCGGGCAAGGGCAGCTGATGTAAAAGATGTTTCTAACCGTCTTGTAAAAATTCTGCAAGGGCGGGAAGATGTGGATTTTTTTTCTATAGAACCTTCTATCGTAGTTGCAGATGATATAAGCCCAAGTGAAACAGTGCAGATGGATAAAGAAAAAATACTGGCTTTTGTTACGGTACATGGTTCTGCCAACTCCCACACAGCGATTCTTGCCCGTATGATGAATATACCGGCACTGGTTGGAGTACCTGTGGATCTGCAGGAAATACACACGGGCATGGAGGCCGTTGTAGATGGATTTCAGGGAAAAGTGATTTTTGAACCATCAAAGGAAATCTGTGAACAAATACAAAAAAAACTGCAAGAAGAAAAAGAAAAGGCACAATTGCTGCAAACATTAAAAGGAAAAGAAACTATAACCTTAAATGGGAAAAGGATTCGTTTGTTTGCCAATATAGCAAATGTGGGTGATGTGGGATATGCTCTTGAAAATGATGCAGAAGGAATTGGATTATTCCGCAGCGAGTTTTTATATCTTGGAAGAACTTCTTTTCCTACAGAGGAAGAGCAGTTTCAGGTATATAAACAGGTTGTGCAGATGATGGGAGGAAAAAAGGTCATCATCCGAACATTGGATATTGGGGCAGATAAACAGGTGGACTATTTTAATCTGGGACAGGAGGATAACCCGGCTATGGGATACCGGGCAATCCGTATCTGCTTAAAGGAGCCGGAAATTTTCAAAACCCAGCTTCGCGCTTTGTTGCGTGCAGCAGTATTTGGAAATCTTTCTATTATGTATCCTATGATAATATCCTTAGAAGAAGTGCAGCAGATTTACAAAATTGTAAAAGAAGTACAGAGAGAATTAGACCGTGTTCAGATTCCCTATAAAATTCCGGAACAGGGAATTATGATTGAAACCCCGGCAGCAGTTATGATTAGTGATGAATTGGCGGAAATGGTTGATTTCTTTAGTATCGGGACGAATGACCTTACCCAGTATACATTGGCTGTTGACAGACAGAATGAAAAACTGGATGATTTTTATAACCCACATCATAAAGCAATCTTAAAGATGATACAGGTGGTTGTGGATAATGCCCACAAATGTGGAAAGTGGGCAGGCATATGTGGGGAACTGGGTGCGGATTTGGAGCTTACAGAAACTTTTGTGAAAATGGGAGTGGATGAACTTTCAGTAGCGCCTTCTATGGTATTAAAGGTGAGAAAGCGGATTCGAGAGGTAGAAGGGTAGATGGAATATTTTTACAGCGTAAGTAGAAAGATATCTTTGTGATAAGACATTGCCTGCCTCGTAATGTATTTAGAACATTCCCATTCTCTAATATCAGCTTCTACGTCCTGCTATCCAATCCCCCCACTTTCAACATTGACAAAATGTGAAGATACCCTTTAAGATATAAACATGAATAAAACTCAACCCTATTTCCCCCTAACCGCAACCCCCTTTAAACAGAATAAAGAATATAAAGAGTTAGCCCCATCTACTCCGGAACTGTCCAAATATATCCGCTGCTTTTGGGGAAGCGAGAAACCATATACAAAAACAGCGAAAGCTGCCGCAGGCAGCATAGTAATTCCGGATACCTGTGTGGATATCATATATCAGATGGATTACACCGAAAATACCATTGTCAGCAGATTTTGTGGGATGAATGATACAAGCTTTTTAGCGCAGGATGAATCTGTTTTGGGACATTTGATATCTACATTTGCCATTCGCTTCTACGGGTGGGAAGCATATGTGTTTTCGGAAGATTCCATGAGGGACACTTTAAATGGCTTTTATGATGTCCCATCAAGGTTTCGATGGCTGGATATTGAATTGAAGGCACAGTTGTGGGAAGCGGATACATTATTGAAACGGGTAAAGCTGGTAGAGGATTTGTTTTGTAAATATATTGACAGGCATATGTTTCAATTGAGAGAAAATAATGTCTTTGAAAGTGCCATTGCCAATATGCTTAGTCATAAAGGAACATTGAGCATAGCCAGATTGGCGAAAGACTCCTTTGTCAGCAGCAGGCACTTGGAACGAATATTTAATGAATATATAGGTGTTACGCCAAAGAAATTAAGCAATCTTGTGCGCTATCAGCTTTTATGGGATGATGTATTGCGGGATGGGGATATGAATATTTCAGACATGGCATATAAGTATGGATATGCCGATCAGGCTCATTTAATGCGGGAATTCAGACGGTATCATGCAATGGATATCCGAAAGGCAAGGGTTTATGCTTTGGAAAATGTCGAAAATATACAAGACATTGGCCGCTTATGCTGATAGGATGAACATAAAAAGGAGGATGCCTATTATGTCAAATTTAAGTGTTTGTGGGACGGATTGCGGTGAATGCTATTGCTATGGAAAAATGTGTACAGGGTGTAATGAATGTGAGGGCAGGAAAGGTAAGGTAGAGTTATGTCATCAAATAATAAAGAATTGACAGCATACATCATGGATCAGTTGGCAGGACTTGATCATGTGCGCTATATTCCAATGATGGGAGGATATATATTTTATTACAACGAAAGAATATTTGGGGGCATATATGGAAATGGCTTTCTTGTAAAAATAACAGAGGCAAGCAGAAAATATATGCCGGACAGTGAACCGGAGCCTCCTTATGAGGGAGCAAAGGACATGCTGCCGGTAACGATTTTAGAGGACCGGGAAATGCTTCAAAAAATGGTGCGTGAAATGTATCCGGAACTGCCGGACAGAAAAAGTAAGAAGAAAAAGTAAGAAGAAAAAGGGCTTTTGACAGCTCTTTTTTTATGTTACAATAACTCGGAAGTGTTTTTATAAAAAATTGGAATGTTACGATTATTGGAAGCCTCAGGTTTTTAGAGAATATTATGACTCTGCTTCAGATTCCTGGGCATTATGATAGGGAGGATATAGATCATGAAATCATCCAGCGACTTAAGAAACGCTTTGCGTTCTATTGACCATAAGAGTTACCCGGCTTATAAATCACTGGCAGGCAGCTATCAGTTTCCGGGCTTTAGCCTGTCTATCGATCACGTACAGGGGGATCCTTTTGCATCGCCTTCCAGCCTGCATGTGGAAATAAATCACAGAACAGCCGGATTTCCCAGAGAATATTACAGTGAAAGCTGTGCCAGAACTGCACTTGCGGATTTCCTTACCAGACAGCTTGCGTCAGGATTTGAGGAATATAATTTTAAGGCAAAGGGATCCGGAAAAAGCGGGCTTTTATCCATTACCCGTTGTGGGCAGCAGGTTTTGGAACGAAGTGCATGTGAAATTTCTGATACCGGCATTACTGCCCGCTTTCATGTGGGCTTTCCAGCCTTTGGACGAACTATAAATGCCGGGGAGTTGGAAAAAATTTTATTTGATTTTCTTCCCCGCTGCGTGGAGAGCAGCCTTTTTTATAAGAGGCTGGATGGAAAGAAGGTGGAGGCTGCTATTTTTCTGGCAGAGGACCAGAAGGCATTGCGCAGCTTCCTTCGGGAAGAAAAGCTGGTGGCCTTTGTTGCAAACGGTTCCATCCTTCCCAGGAAAAGCGGTGTTTCTGATACTCCAATGAAAGACAGCATACCCTTTCTTTCTCCTGCCACTATGGAACGCACCTTTCTTCTGCCCCATAAAGGGGAAATTTCCGGAATGGCAATACCACAGGGCATAACGCTTATTGTAGGTGGCGGCTATCATGGCAAGTCCACATTGCTAGAAGCATTGCAAAATGGAGTTTATAATCATATTCAGGGGGATGGAAGGGAATATGTGATTACGGATGATACTGCCGTTAAGCTTCGTGCAGAAGATGGCCGTTCTATCCGGAATGTGGATATTTCCCTCTTTATCAATGACCTGCCCAACAAAAAGGATACTTCCGTCTTTTCCACATCAGATGCCAGCGGAAGCACCTCCCAGGCGGCAGGAGTAATTGAAAATATAGAAGCCGGTTCCAGGTTATTTTTAATAGATGAAGATACTTCTGCCACCAATTTTATGGTGCGGGACGATTTTATGCAGCAGGTCATCAGCCGTGAAAAAGAGCCTATTACCCCGTTTTTGTGCCGGGCAGGGGATATTTATGAAAAAGAAGGGATTTCCACCATCCTGGTAGCAGGCAGTTCAGGGGCATTCTTTTACATTGCAGACCATATTATCCAGATGGACTGTTACCGTCCCGTTGATATATCCGAATATGTAAAGGAACTTTGCAAACAGTATACGGCACCTGAAACAAAAGCTCCAGACTTCCGGATTCCAGACTTCAACCGCATGCTGCCCCCTTACAAACCAAGAAAAAGCGGCGGCAGGGATTATTACGGAAGAGAGCGCCAGGGCAACAACAGCCGCAATACCTCCATGAAAATAAAAACCTTTGGACGTGATTCCTTTTCTTTAGACAAGGAAAACGTGGATTTACGTTATGTAGAACAGATTGCGGATGCAGAACAGACCACTGCCCTTGCTTATCTGCTTCGCTATGGAGTGGAACAGCTTGCAGATGGCAGACATACAATCCGGCAGACTGTTCAGATTCTCTTTGATATGTTGGATAAGAAAGGATGGGAACCATTTTGTGGGTCTTATGTTCCCTGTGGGCTTGCAAAACCAAGAAGGCAGGAGGTTTTTGCTTGTCTGGATCGTTTTAGAGGGTGATTGGTTTTTCTGAAGTAGGAGGTGTGGAGAAGCGGACGCAAAAGAGGGATGAGGGCGGATTGGCTGCTGTGATTTTGCTGACAGTTTTACTAAACAGCCTGATGTAAGAGGTTGGTACCGGACGGGGCGGAATATAGCGGCGTCCATGCCGCAATATTCCTAAAATTGCCGTCCATGGCAATTTTACCCTGGGTTGTGGGCAGGCTGTTAAGTAAAACTGCCAGCAAAATCAATGCAGCCAATCCGCCCTCATCCCTCTTTTGCTGTTTTGTTTCAGCCGCCGGGCTTTGAGAAAAAATCGTGTATTGGGAGGTAAGGTGTTTTTAACAGGGCTTTTCGATACACAGTAGGGGATGGCAGAGTATGTGGCAGTCTTCCGGGCCTTGGCAAAGTCGCCGGCACTTACGCACCGTATTTTGGTGCGTTAGTACCGCTGCGTCTTTGCAGAGCGAAAGCGTGCCCGGAAGACTGCCATATACTCTGCCATCCCCTACGTCCTTAGCAAATAACTATTTTCATACACCTTAAATTGTGATAGTATGGAAAAGAAGATAAATGAGAGTGTAAAAAGGTCGATATGATGGCAGGCTATGAAGTATTTCCATATAAAAAATCAAAAGGAGGAATTTTTAAATGGGTTATTTAGGTGAAGAAATCAAAAAACTGGGATTTGGTCTTATGCGTCTGCCCCAAAAGGACGGGGTCATTGATGTGGAACAGACAAAGGAAATGGTTGATTTGTTTATGGAGGAAGGATTTACCTATTTTGATACTGCCTGGGCTTATGCGGGAAGTGAGGATGCCATCAGGCAGGCCCTTGTGGAGCGTTATCCAAGAGAGAAATTCCAGCTTGCAACCAAAAATGCCGCATGGATCAATTGCAAGACAAAAGAAGAGGCATATGCCCAGTTTGATGTATCTTTAAAACAGACAGGAGCGGGGTATTTCGACTTCTATTTATTACATAATCTGGGAGAAGCAAGATCCCATTATTTTGATGATTTTGATATGTGGAACTGGGTACAGGAAAAAAAGAAGGCAGGGCTAATAAAACATGTAGGCTTTTCCTTTCATTCCACACCGGAAGAATTGGAAGAAATCTTAACAGCCCATCCGGAGATGGAATTTGTGCAGCTACAGATTAACTATGCGGATTGGGAAAATCCTTCGGTACAGTCAAGACGCTGCTATGAAGTGGCAAGAAAGCACGACAAGCCGGTAATCATTATGGAGCCTGTAAAGGGCGGCATGCTTGCTACTCCTCCGGAATCCGTAGTAAAGATTTTCAAAGAGGCAGAGCCGGAATCTTCTGTGGCTTCCTGGGCAGTGCGTTTTGCCGCAAATCTGGAAGGAGTCATTACAGTGCTTTCCGGAATGAGCAATGTGGAGCAGATGAAGGATAACCTGTCTTATATGAAGTCCTTTACGGGACTTACTGACAGTCAGAATGAAACAGTAAGAAAAGCACAGGAAGAATTAAGCCGGATTCCGCTGATTCCATGTACGACCTGCAATTATTGTGCAAAAGTGTGCCCGAAGAATATTGGTATTTCCGGTTCTTTTACAGCTATGAACTACCTGACTCTTTATGGGGATATAAAGGCTGCCAGAGGTCAGGAAAACTGGCTGGTAGGAGGCCATGGCAGGGCCCAGGCCGGCGAATGTATCCAGTGCGGCAAATGCGAAGAAGCATGTCCTCAGCATATTGGGATTAGGGAGAATCTGAAAACGGTGTGCAGGGAATTGTTAGCATAAAAGGATTACCCCACTTTTCAGCCTATGGTTACATAGGCTTTTTTGTGTACCAAAATTTAATAAAATTAAAAAATATGCCTGATTTACTTATTCTTTCTTTGATTTCAAAGAGTACAATGTAGTCATCAAAGCAAAAAGGAGATTTTACCATGACTGCATTATTAGAAGCAAAAGAAGTAACGAAAATCTATAAAAAGGCCGGACATCCCAGCCTGAACAAAGTGTCTTTCCGCATTGAGGCGGGAGAGTTTATCGGCATTATGGGCGCATCCGGCTCCGGAAAAACAACTTTGCTGAATGTGCTTTCCACGATTGATACCCCAACAAACGGAGACATCTGGATCAACGGCGTGAACTTAAAAAGGCTCAACGATACAAGCGCTGCCGATTTTCGAAAAGATCATCTGGGTTTTATCTTTCAGGAATATTTTCTGCTTGACAGCCTTACCATTCATGAAAATATATCGGTTCCCCTTACCCTGCAGAAACTGCCGCCTCAAAAAATTGAAAGTATGGTGAAAAACTTGGCTGAAAGATTTGGCATAGCATCGCAGCTTAACAAATATCCAGGTGAATTGTCCGGCGGCCAGCGGCAAAGAGCATCGGCGGCAAGGGCAATTGTAAAGCAGCCAAGCATTTTGTTTGCGGATGAGCCTACAGGAGCATTAGACTCAAGCTCGGCTACAGAATTGCTGAACGCTTTGTGGGAGGCGAATCAGGACCTGCATACTACCATATTAATGGTTACTCATGATGCCTATGCGGCAAGCTTTACAAACCGCATTCTGATTTTCAAAGATGGAACCATTATCAAAGAGCTGCAGAGACATGACCGCAATAGAAAGAGCTTTTATGAGTCTATTGCTGCGGAAGTTGCAAAACTGGACACGGAAAGATAGGGGGTAAAATCATGAATACATTATCTATGGCATATAAGAACCTGAGAAAAAACCTTTCTTTTTATGCGCTCTATCTATTCTCGGTGTCCCTTGTAATTACTGTGTTTTTCGCATTCACATCATTCTCCATGAATCAGGTGATGCTTGAAGTAATATCAACGAATGGACGGGTAGAGTCCATGTGCAGTATCATTTCCGTGTTTTTAATGATATTTGTGGTATTTTATATGGGATATTCTAACCGCTTCTTTCTAAAACGCCGAACAAAGGAACTTGGTATTTACACATTATTGGGATATCGAAAAACCACGATATTATCCTTGCTTACTTTTGAAAATATTTTCATATGCTTTGGTGCCTTTCTGGTGGGACTGGTTTTGGGAGCAATTGCACATAAAGGCATAGTAATAGGGATTACGGCTCTTTTGAAACTTTCAGTAGATAGCGCTAAAATACAGTTTTTTCATATAAGTGCCATTAGAAAAACTGCCGGTTTCATTTTACTGGTTGTATTTGTCCTGTGTATGTCAAACGGCAGATTTCTTTTCAAAACCTCTCTTATGGAACTGATACGCTTTGAAAAGAAAGCGGAAAAAAATATGAAATTCCACCGGTTACCGGCTTTCCTTGGCTTTATCATGATTTTATCGGGATATGGTCTGGCATTGGATATTTTCAGAGGTGGAAAATCCATCTGGTTTTTGGTTGGATTTTATCCGATTGGCATGTTGACAGCAATGCTTATTGTAATTGGTACGGTATTTTTCATCTCTTCTTTTTTGCCCTATGTGATGAAAAAGAGTAAAAGTCATAAAGCAGCCTTTTACACCAAAACAAAAATTATTACTACACCAAATTTTATTTACCGTATCCGCTCGAACGCAAGAACTTTGATTATGCTTACACTGCTTTCGGCAGCTACTTTATCGATATCAGCTATTATGGCCCTGACCGTGTATTATCCCATTGCCGCCGTGTCCCGCATAGCGCCGTCAGAAATGGAGTTTCGAATTGAAAAGGAAGCACAGATAGAGGCTGCTAAGAAAATCATTGGCCGGTATGCGGCTGAGGATGTTACCTTTACAAGGACTGATATTTACAAAGTTACATCATCTGCTTCTTCGCTTCCGATGGAATATAGCGTCGGCACTGCAAAGGGCGATTCGGACAATGAAAAGATTTTGAGGGAAGCCGGATTTGAATGCATCTCAAGGACAAGTTATATGACTCTGCTTAGGGAACAGGGGAAAGAGGAGGTTAGCGATTCTATTCCAAAGCTGGGCAGTGGAGAATGTATATTGGTCAAGTACAAGCCAAACAGCGATAACAGTCTGGAAGTTGACAGCATTTATCCGCTGGCCATAGGCGATAAGGAGGTGCCATTTACCGTAAAAGCAGTCACGCTTGACAATCCCTTTGCTTTTGCAAACAGCATTGGGACTTTGATTGTAAGTGACGATATTTATAAACAGTTAGAGGCAACAGGAACTCCGGTAACAAGTCTTATGAGCATTAACGGAAAGGCAATAGAGGATAACGAAGAGTTGTATGAAGAAATGAGAGATATGCTTGCAGAAAGCCCCTATTTACAGGGGCAATCCCATAGAATAAATGAACTGTTTTCGTTAAATAGTTCCACTTTCCTGCTGATTGGTTTTCTTGTGGTCCTTTTTTTCATCGCAACAGGAAGCATTTTGTATTTCAACAATATGTCTGCTGTTTCCGATACAAAATCTGATTATCAAATCCTGATAAAAATGGGATATACTAACGGGTGTATTAAGAAAATAATCAGAAGGCAGGTGTTGGATTTTTTTGCCATACCCTTTGCTATGGGAACGCTGGACTGCATTTTTGCCACTGTAGTATTTAAGGCGGGGTTAATGCAAAACCTGCTTGGCAGCACGCTTGTACAATATGTGCCGGTTGTTCTTGCGATAGCATTGACAGCATTTATTTATTTGATATATTATTTTCTTACGATTCGTACTTGCTGCAAAATAGTTTGCAAAAAGTAACTGTTATCAGAAAGGCAAAGCTCAAAAGGGAGGGTGAAAATGAAACATATAGCATGGAAACTAATGTTTTGGCTAAATTATATTTTCCTTATCCTTTATATGAGTTGGCAGGGAAAGGAAGGACAAACAGGCATAGAAACTGCGATTCCACTGCTTATATCCACACTGATGTCAATAGACATCACCTATATCAGTTCCTGCAATATCAGGGAAAATAAAGTCATTTCCCTGTTTTGCGGGCTGTTAGCTTTAGACAGTTGGTATGTACTTCTGTCTTTTGAAGAAGGCATGATAGATAATTTCATTTTTATCGCATTAAGCCCAATAACGTGGTATGTGTCCATCAGGTTCATTTTTCTGTTTTTGTTTCAGGGAAGCGGATACAAATTTCGAAAGGCAGCTAATGGAATCCTGTTTTTAACCTGCATGGGCTCCCTTGTGGGCATTGGTATATCAGGCAGGGTTTTTGCAAGTCTGTACGGAATACAGCTTCTGGTAAGCGGATTCTGCTTTTTGTTCATTATCCTCTATCACCGGAAACGGCTTATTTTTGTCTTGAAAAGCGAATGGAAATGTATCGTGTTTTCTGTTGTGGTCATAACAGCAGCCTTTCTTGTATATTATCTTGTTACCATAGACGTGCAGAACCATACTTCTAACTTTGGAATATATCTGCCTGTGCTTTTGCTTTTTATGAGCATTCATGGCATTATACGAAAGGAACACAGCAGTTATCCGCTTTCCACTGTCTTTAGCAGGAAACAGGCAGTGCTTATTATGGGATTGTCCCTTAGCGTTTTCGGGTTGATAATCCTGTTGACGGGCAGCGGCTATGAGCATTTTTTCATTGGGGTAAATACGTGGTTTGCTTTTATTTATATCTGTAATATTATTTTGGAAATAAGCTTAAAACGAGGTGAAAGCAAAATCATCAAGGAAAGTAAATACCATGCGGCTCTTGAACAGTTACGGCAGGAGGAACTTCTAAAGACAGAATTTGCCAATTTTCTTCATGATGATGTGCTCCAGGATCTTCTTTCTGTGAAGAACATGATGACGAAAGCCCATCGTCCCCACATACAGGACATAATTATGGAAACCCTTGACAATCTGAATACGCGTATTCGTCAGCAGATGCAGGACTATCACCCTGTTATTTTAAAAAATTTAACAGCAAAGGAAAACTATCAAAATCTGATTGAAGCTATTTCACAGTCTTTTCCACAAAAGATAGTCAAGGTAACTTTTCATTGCTCCGATACTTTGTTTTTGGTGGAGCCATATAATTTGTTGATATATCGATTGCTCAAAGAATTACTTACGAATATTTTTAAACATTCTGAAGGTAATCGGGCCCGGATCATGCTTGCGCAGGAAAACGGTATGATTGAATTGTGTGTCAGTGATGACGGAACCGCTAATGCAGATTGCCTGAGGGCGGCAGACAAAGCAAAGCATAAAGGGCTTGTTTCCGTTACGGAGCAGGTAAGCAATATGGAAGGTTCAATCCTGATTTCGGATAATATGCCCCACGGTGTTACTATACAAATCAAGATACCAATGAAAGGAGATGGTTCTTATCAATATTTTGTTAGTTGATGATCATGTACTGTTTGCAAAAAGTCTTTCGGTTGCTTTAGATGAGTATAATGAAATCGAACATTTCCACGTAGCAGGGGATATTCAAAGCTTAGATGAAATGATAGTTGATAAAAACATAGATATCGTTTTAATGGATATCAATCTGGGCAATCTAAGCGATGGGGATGGTTTGGAAATCGCATCGGATTTACTGAAATCAAATCCCGGAGTGAAAATCATTATCCTTACAGGATACGACCTGCCTGTATACAGACATGAGGCAAGGAAGAAAGGCATAAGCGGTTTTCTCAATAAAAATATCAGTCCGGATAACTTAATATCATCCTTAATCCATGTTTCTCGTGGAGGCACCTGCTTTCCCCCCGAAAGCAATGAAATGATTATTGAGGATTTAACAAATACGGAAAAGAAAATATTGCAGCTTATCAGCAGTGGAAAAAAACGAAAGCATGTTGCCGATGAGTTATATATGAGTGAGAGGACGCTCTCTAACCACTTGCAGCATATTTTTGAAAAATTAGATGTTTCTTCTGCGGTAGAAGCGGTGACAAAGGCGATACAATTGGGGTATATACCGCCGATTTGTTAGCAGGACATAAAAAGCAAAATGGATGGCTGTAAATTGTTAAAAAATTTATGAAAACAGCCATTCCATTCAACTCGTTGTTTCACGCCGTATCAGTATGGGAGTCATCACCTTATGAATAGGAGTTTCTAAGGGGATAGGCTTCCGTTTCTTTCGCTCATTCATCTGCATCACAAGCAGCTCCATAGCCTGATAAGCAATCTTATCAATCTGCTGTCCCACAGTGCTGATGGGAATAATGGCCTCGCTGGAAATAGGAGAGCCGTCAAAGCCTACAATCCGGTAATCATCCGGAAGAGTACCGTATTTTTTTATGAGAAGATTTAAAAATACATTTGCCAATGTATCATTGGACAGGAAAATGCCCTTTCTTTTTCCTGCATAGGTTTGTTCGATTTCTTCCAATACGGGCTGAATCCTTTCTGCATTTTCTTTATAGTTGTTCCCCCATTCCTTTAAAATCAGCTTATGATTCAGCTTATGCTCCTTACAAATATCCAAAAACCCCTGAATACGTCCATAGGCAGGAATATTTGAAGCAACATCTTCATTCATATGAATAAAGATATCACAGTCATTTTTATACAAAAGGCTTGTAGCCTGAACTGCTCCCATATAATTATCGGAATTTACACTGCATGTATACTGATCCTCCCTTTCGATTGTAACAAGGGGAATGTTGTAGGAAGCAAGCTCCTTTGAAGAAATGGTATGGCTAAGGACGATCATTCCCTCAATCTTATAGGAAAGAAGCTCCTTCAAATATCTTCGCTCCACATCCTCTTTATCATTTCCTGTAAACACAAGAAATTTATATCCAAAGGTTTCGTAAGTGGAAAGAATCTCATTTAAAATCTGTGCATAATAATGAAGATATAGATTGGGAATAATAATACCTACAAATTCCGTCTTTCCGTTAGCAAGAATACGCGCAACCTTATTTTCCTTATAATTTAAAGCCACCAGGGCATCGGCAATAATCTGTTGATTTTCCAGGGTCAGGGAATCCGGATTATTAAAGTATCTTGAAATGGTAGTTTTTGAAAAGTTCGTATATTTTGCAATATCTGCAAAAGTAACATTTTTATTTGCCATAGCAGCCTCCTTTCGTAAAAACAAGCCCTCTATGCATAAGTATAGCAAAATCCGATTGGGAGGGCAATAAGAAAAATAACCGGTTAAGTAACTGGTTATGTACAAAATAAACAAATTGGCACAAGCACATTTCGACAAAATGATGAAATGGTAAAAAACAGTTGACCTGATGGAAAAATCGTGATACTTTATACATATAAAGTAACCGGTTACTTTACCGGTTATGCAACCATTCAAAAAAAGAAAGAGCAAATGTAGAAAAAGGAGGCAGCCATGAGAAAAATATTTGCAGGGGCAGGCGTATTGCTGCTTGCAATATGCAGCCTGACAGGATGTGGAAGAAAAGAAGTATCTCCCGGTGATATTGCAGGATATGATCAGGGGGAAGAGTACTTGTCCATATGGGTACATACCATAGAGGACACAGACGAAGGAGAAGCATACAAGGAAGCAGTAAACAGATTCAATGAAGTATATGACGGACAGTATTTTGCAGATATTGAATTTATTCCCAGAAATGACAGCGGTGGAGGATATTCGGATAAAATCAATGCATCCGTTATGTCAGGAGACCTGCCGGATGTGCTTACAGTGGATGGACCTAATATTGCAGCCTATGCAGCCAATCATATCATACAGCCGCTGAAGGAACTGACGGATGAGGAAAGAAGTGTTTATCTGGAATCTATTTTAGAGCAGGGCACATATGATGATAAGCTTTATGCATTAGGCGCCATGGAATCCAGTGTAGGCCTTTATTACAACAAAGAAATTCTTAAGGAGGCGGGAATTGAAGTGCCGGATGCAGAGCACCCATGGACCTGGACGGAATTTGCGGAAATCTTAGAGCAGCTAAAGCCTGTTATGAAGGAAAAAAACGGATATCCACTGGATATGTCCTTCCCGGTAGGTGAAGCAACGATTTATTACTATGCTCCGTTTATCTGGGCTAACGGAGGGAATCTGGTAAATGAAGAGGGGCTTTTGGTAGACGGCTATTTTAATTCGGAGCAAAATGCGGAAACTGTCCGGTATTTTACATCTCTTGTAGAAAATGCATATATGTCCGCAACACCAATTGATAAGCTTTTTGAAAGCGGCCGTGCAGCATTTAAGTTTGACGGGGCATGGGAGGTAAATACCATTTACGGAAGCTATCCGGACATTGAGCTGGGAGTTGCGCCCTATATTGTAGGGGATGGATGGAACGGAGAGAGATATACGCCAACAGGCTCCTGGGCATATGCAGCTTCTTCCAAAACACAGAATCTGGAAGGCGCTACAGAATTGGTAAAGTGGATGAGCGGTGTGGACAGCGGGCTGCTCCTGTTTGAAAAAACAAACAGCCTTCCTTCTACCTACGGTGCTTTTGAGCAGATCAAGATATTTGAAGAAGATGAAAACTACAAAGCCTTATATTATCAATTAAGCACATACGGCCATCCAAGACCGAAAACTCCTGTATATCCGCAGGTAAGTACATCCTTCCAGCAGGTGCTTGAAAATGTGGCATTGGGAGGAATGGATGCACAGACAGAACTGGATAAATCTGTAGAAAGGATTAACGCAAAACTGGAGCGTTATAGGAGATGAGTATGAAAAGAAAAAAATCAAATTCCTTGTTGGGCATGGCATTCTTTGGTCCGGCGCTTGTATTACTGACACTATTTTTGTTCATTCCTATGATTCTTACACTGGTGTTCAGCTTTACCGACTTTTTCGCATTGAACCCGGGACTGACACATTTTGTAGGTTTCGAAAATTATATCAACATCTTTCAGGATGAATTATTCCTGCAGTCCTTTTTCAATACGATAAAGTTTGTGTTGATTATTGTACCCTGCCAGTGCCTTGGAGCTTTGGGGCTGGCATTGCTCATCAACCGGGTAACGGTTTGCAAGAAATATTTTAAGGTTGCCTTTTTCGTGCCGGTTGTCATGTCCCTTGCGGTAGTGTCCACATTATGGATGCAGATATACAGTCCGGAGGGAATATTGAACACCCTGTTGGGCAATCTGGGAATAGAAGCCCAGCCATTTATACACAGTGCAAAGCAGGCATTACCTTCCATCGCCCTTATGAGCGTATGGCAGGGCGTAGGTTATCAGATGATTATTTTCTTAGGAGGTCTTCAGGCCATTAACCCGGCCCTTTACGAAGCTGCTGAGATGGACCATGCAAGCGGCTGGCAGAAGTTCAAGGATATTACACTTCCGGAGCTGAAGCCTTTATGTGTATTCGTATTCATAACCGTTACCATCGGTGCATTCCGGATGATCGTGCAGCCAATGGTAATGACGGGAGGAGGACCATCCCATTCCACTTATACAATGGTGTACAACATCTATGAAACAGGTACGGTAAACTGGGAAATCGGCATAGCGTCCACCATGGCAATCGTATTTGCAATTTTTGTTATGATACTGACCGTGATCCAGTCAATCTTAACAAGGGATAAGGAGGAGAAGAAGCATGTTAACAAAAAGACAAAAAACAATTAACTTTATATTAGCAGCAGTTCTTTTGATACTGTCCCTGTTCTTTCTGTTTCCGGTTATCTGGATGCTTGCAAACTCTTTTAAGGGTGATGCGGCAATTACGGCAGACATGAATACAGTATCGGCTTTTATTCCACCGGCACTAAACGGCAATTTTTTTGAAAACTATGTTTCCATACTGACAAATACCAATTTCTTACGATATATGACAAATACCCTGCTCTATGCGGCAATATTGATTGTTCTTGGAATTGTGGTAAATGGTCTTGCAGGATATGCCCTTGCAAAAATAAAATTCCCTTTCAGAGAGCGATGGGTATTGGTGATTCTGCTGCTTCAAATCGTGCCAATGGAAACGATTATTACGATTCACTTTTTAATGATAGCAAAGGTAGGACTTTTAAATACCATAGTTGGCTATATACTTCCCATGATAGTCAATCCCTTTAATATCTTTTTATTCCGTCAGGTATTCTTAAGTCTGCCGGATGATGTGTACGAAGCAGCACAGCTTGATTTCTGCAGTCCTATTAAGTATTTCTTTACGATGGTGCTGCCTATGTCCAAGACAGTTGTTGCAACGGTCAGCGTGTTTACGTTCCTTGGTGTGTGGAATGATTATCTTTGGCCCTCTCTGGTATTTACCTCCAGCGATCTGCTGACAGCGCAGATAGGACTAAATTCCATTACAGCCAATGAGAATACTACAATGGGGCAGACCCTTGCAGTGATTACTTTAGTAACAATTCCGGTTATTATCATTTATTCTCTGTTCTCGAAACAGATTGTAGAAGGTGTCACATCAACAGGATCAAAGGAAGGTTAAGGTGAAGAGTATGAGCTTTATAGAATTTAAAAACATATGTAAAAAATACGAAAAGGCAGACAAAAATTCGGTTACGGATTTTACACTTTCCATAGAAGAGAAGGAATTTATTGCTTTTGTAGGTCCTTCTGGATGTGGCAAGTCCACGACGCTGCGCATGGTAGCAGGCTTTGAGGAAATCACCTCTGGAGAATTATTTATTGATGGCAGGCAAGTGAATCAGGTGGCTCCAAGAGACAGAGGAATTGCCATGGTATTCCAGAACTATGCATTATATCCTCATATGACAGTGGAAAAAAACATTGCTTATGGATTAAAAAACATGAAGGTGCCGGCAGAAGAAATCAAAAAGAAAGTAGAATGGGCAATTGATATTCTGGGATTGGAGGAATATCGTTACCGCAAGCCAAAGAACCTGTCCGGCGGACAGAGGCAGAGAGTCGCATTAGGTCGTGCCATTGTGAAGAATCAGAAGGTCTTTTTGATGGATGAACCACTGTCTAATCTGGATGCAAAGCTGCGTGTCAGCATGCGTAATGAAATAAGCAAGCTGCACCGTGAATTAGGGAGCACAACCATTTACGTTACCCATGACCAGGTGGAAGCAATGACGATGGCAGATAGAATCGTCATTATGAAGGACGGAGTCATTCAACAGGTTGGAAAGCCAATGGAGCTTTACGAGCACCCGGTAAACAAATTTGTAGCAGGCTTTATCGGCTCTCCACAGATGAATTTCTTTGATGTCTCTGTGAAAGGAAACAAAATGAAATTCAAGGACGGAAGTAAGATAGTGCTGCCGGATATAGTAGCAGAGAAACTGAAGGGCAGACAGGGTGAGCTGATTATGGGAATCAGAGGAGAAGATATTAAGCTGGATGGCCAGAATCTGGATCTGTATGCATCGGAAAAACAGCAGGCAGTCATAGAAAATACAGAGGTTATGGGAAATGAAAATAATCTTTATTTTACCTTTGGAGGAAGCCAGACGGTTGCAAGAGTTTCCAAGTATGAAATAAGCCAGATAGGGGATCAGATCGATTTTGTGCTTTCACCTCTTAAGATGCATTTCTTTGATAAGGAGACAGAAGAAAGCATTCTTGAAAAACAGAATGATTAGCGGTTGCTAACTGATAAAAGACTCGATATGGAAGATAGGAGTATGGATATGATACAGAAATTGCATTTAAAAGCGCCGGACAACTGGATTAATGACCCAAATGGATTTATCTATTATAAAGGAAATTACCATTTGTTTTATCAATATTTTCCATATGCGCCAAAATGGGGCACCATGCACTGGGGTCATGCGGTAAGCAAGGACCTGGTAAACTGGGAGCATAAGGGAATTGCGCTTTTTCCAACAAAGTACGAGGATCAGAACGGGTGCTTTTCCGGAAGCGCCGTAGAAAAGGATGGGAAAATGCATCTTTTTTATACGGGAGTTCATTATATGGAGACAGACCCGGAAAATATTCACCTGTGCAGCAATGAGCAGTTTGAAGCCTCACAGCTTATGATCTCTTCGGAGGATGGATTCCGATTTGATAATTTTCAGGGAAAACAGGTGATAATTCCTGCTATAACAGATAAAAAGAAAGGTGACAGGACTCATACGAGAGATCCTAAGGTCTGGCGCGGGAAGGATGCCTGGTATATGGTAATCGGGAGCGCCACAAAGGAGGAAGGAGGAAAGCTCCTGTTTTACAGAAGCCAGGATCTGTCTCAGTGGACATATGTGAATCAGGTATCAAAGGACAATAAGCTTGGATGGATGTGGGAATGTCCTGATTATTTTGAAACGAAAAACGGAAAGGTACTGGTCTTTTCTCCAATGGGAATTATGAAAGACGGAAAGCTTTATGAAAATCAGGCGGTATGCTGCCTTGTGGAATTCGATGAGGAAACATGTGCCATGAAAATGCCCGATACCTATCAGTTTCTGGATTATGGTCTGGATCTTTATGCGCCGCAGAGCACAGTAGATGAAACGGGACAAAGGATAATTACCGCATGGCTTCGTATGCCGGAAGCAGTGGATGATAAATGGAACGGAATGTTCTGTATGCCAAGAATCGTAGAGGTAAAAAATGAGCATATTTATTTCCGGCTGCACCCGAATTTGAAAAAAGCCTACCAGAAAAAAATAGAATCTCCCAAAGAGGCAGACGAGGCAGGATATTGCATTCACCTTGATTTGGAAGAAGGAAAATCTATCTTAGTGGGAGGGTACCGGATTTCAAGAAAACAGGGAAAAATATATACAGACAGGCAAAACGTGTTTGTTAAATCAGAGGAATACCGGATGGAATTTGAAACTCCAGAGGTAAAGGAAGGCTTTCAGCTTGACATTTATGTAGACAGGAATATGATTGAAGTATATGTCAATGATGGCGAATATGTAATCAGCAATGTTGTGTATGGATTGGGTAAGGAAATAGAAACGGATTCTGAAACGGAATATTCTTTATTTACTATTGATGAGTCGGAATAACGGGCGGAAAGGAGTATAAGGTGAAAGCATTTGATGTAGTAGCGCTGGGAGAATTATTGATAGATTTTACGGAAAATGGTATCAGCCAGCAGGGCAATCCCATATTGGAGGCAAACCCGGGAGGAGCGCCATGTAATGTATTGGCAATGCTGAACCGCCTGGGAAAGAAAACAGCTTTTATCGGCAAAGTTGGTGAGGATTCTTTTGGTCAGCAGCTTAGAAAAGCAGTAGAGGAAAGCGGAACGGATGTGACCAATCTGCTCATGGATAAGGAAATACCCACCACTCTTGCCTTTGTACACAAGCTGCCTAATGGCGACCGGGATTTTAGTTTCTACAGAAATCCCGGAGCAGATATGATGTTGAAAAAAGAAGAGGTTTCAGAAGACATCATAAAAGCCGGAAAAATATTTCACTTCGGAACCTTGTCTTCTACCCATGAAGGAGTCCGTCAGGCCACAAGGTATGCTTTAGAGGTTGCAAAAGAGAATGGTCTGCTCATATCCTTTGATCCAAATCTCAGAGAGCCTCTCTGGGATTCCCTGGAACATGCAAAAGAAGAAATCCGATATGGCCTTTCTAAGTGTGATATCCTAAAGATTTCGGATAATGAGCTGGAATTCATGACGGGTACCAGGGACTATGGGAAGGGCATCGAAATACTTCGTGGACAATACCCCATTCCATTGATTTTCCTCACCCTTGGAAAAGAAGGTAGCAGGGCATATTATGGGGATATTGTAGTAGAAGAAAAGCCTTTCCTGCAGGAGAATACCATAGAGACAACAGGTGCGGGAGATACCTTTACAGGCTGCGCACTGGGGTATATTCTGGAGCATGGACTGGATGGATTGACGCAGGATAACCTGAGGGAACTGCTTGTGTTTGCAAATGCGGGAGCCTCCATGATTACTACCAGAAAAGGGGCGTTAAAGGTAATGCCGGAGAGGGAGGAGATTGAAGGGTTTATCAGAAGTAGAGGGTGATGAATGCGCGGACGTTGGATACACGGACGCAAAAGAGGGATGTGGGCGGATTCCATGCGGTGTTTTTGAGCGGGATTTTCCTAAACAGTCTGATTTAAGGTGTTGGTACCGTTCGGGGCGGCATATAGCGCCGTCCGTGGCGCAATATGCCTAAAATTGCCGTCCATGGCAATTTTACCCTGGGTAGAGAGCAGACTGTTAAGGAAAATCCCGCTCAAAAACAATGCATGGAATCCGCCCACATCCCTCTTTTGCTGTTTCGTTTCAGCCTGTACTCTTTGATGATGAGGCGCTGTCTGCCGCTAAGTATATTTATATGCTTAGTTTATATATTTAAAGCCTTTCAAAGCACTTCCCACCAATGAAAGACGCTTTTTTGAGCAACATCCGGCTTTTCGATAACCAGTAGGAGTTGGCATATTATTTAGTAGTCTTCCGGGCCTTGGCAAAGTCGCCGGCACTTACGCACCGTATTTTGGTGCGTTAGTACCGCTGCGTCTTTGCAGAGCGAGAGCGTGCCCGGAAGACTACTAAATAATATGCCAACTCCTACGTCCTCGTATCCAATCCCCCACCCGCTAAAAAACCAGCCCCGAAAACCTATTCAGAAACGAAAATCTATGATAAAATAACCAAGGAATGATTTACCGCAAAGGATAAGAACATAATTATCATACAAGAAACAAAAAAGGAAGCGAGGAAAGAAAATGGATCAAAAAATCCCTTACAAAATTTATTTAGAAGAACAGGAAATGCCAAAGCAATGGTACAACGTGCGTGCGGACATGAAAAAGAAGCCAGCCCCTATTTTAAATCCGGGCACCTTGCAGCCGGTTACCGAGGACGAACTTGCCGGCATCTTCTGCCGTGAACTTGCAAAGCAGGAATTGGATGATACAACACCTTATTTTGACATCCCACAGGAAATCCGTGATTTCTATAAGATGTACCGCCCGTCACCTCTTGTAAGGGCATACTGTCTGGAGAAAAAGCTGGGGACTCCGGCTCACATTTATTATAAATTTGAAGGCAATAATACATCAGGAAGCCATAAATTGAATTCTGCTATTGCACAGGCATATTATGCAAAGAAACAGGGGCTGAAAGGTGTTACTACAGAGACAGGCGCAGGACAGTGGGGAACGGCGCTTTCCATGGCATGTTCTTACTTTGATCTGGATTGTCAGGTATATATGGTAAAATGCTCCTATGAACAGAAGCCTTTCCGTCGGGAAGTAATGCGCACCTATGGCGCGCAGGTAACCCCGTCCCCTTCCATGAATACCAATGTGGGACGTAAAATCAACGAAGAATTCCCGGGAACTACCGGAAGCCTTGGCTGTGCCATTTCCGAGGCTGTTGAGGCGGCTACAAGTCAGGAAGGCTACCGTTATGTATTAGGTTCGGTACTTGCCCAGGTATTGCTGCACCAGTCCATTATCGGTCTGGAAACCCAGGCGGCATTAAAGAAGTACGATATTAAAGCGGATACCATTATAGGCTGTGCCGGAGGCGGCTCCAATCTTGGCGGACTGATTTCTCCTTTTGCAGGGGAAGTTTTAAGGGGAGAGGCAGATTATAAGATGATTGCGGTAGAGCCTGCATCCTGTCCAAGCCTTACAAGAGGAACTTATGCATATGATTTCTGTGATACGGGAAAGGTTTGTCCTCTTGCTAAAATGTATACTCTTGGCAGCGGATTCATTCCTTCTGCCAACCATGCGGGAGGGCTTCGCTATCACGGCATGAGTTCCATCGTTTCCGAATTGTACGATCAAGGACTGCTTGAGGCGAGAAGCGTAGAACAGACAGAAGTATTCAAGGCAGCAGAAACCTTTGCCAGAGTGGAAGGCATCCTTCCGGCTCCGGAAAGCAGCCATGCCATTAAGGCAGCTATTGATGAAGCTATGAAATGTAAGGAAACAGGTGAAGAAAAGAATATCGTATTTGGGCTGACTGGTACGGGATATTTTGATATGGTTGCTTACCAGAAATATAATGATGGGGAAATGAATGACTATATCCCTACGGATGCTGATCTGGAAAAATCTATCAGTCTGCTTCCGAAGGTGGAAGTATAATTTTTGACAAGGAACTGGTAAATTGGTGCAAAAGAAAAGGAATGGAAAAGGAGTATGCGGTTTAAAGGGGATATTATCATCGTTGACCCATGTAATGTGGTAAAAAGTGAGGAAGACTGGCAGTTATGCCAGTGGGGGAAAAATATGGAGGCATTGGGATTTGAAAATGTACTCCATATAGCCCCGGGAGATGAGTATGGATGCCAGGTGTTAGATGTGGATACGGGCAAAATAATAGGCGAATTTTGCACAGATTCAGCGCTTTTGATTGTCACATATTTTGAGGATGTTTTAAAGTACAATCCGGATTTTAAAGATCATATTAACTGGCCGGATTCAAATGCAATTATAAAGGGATTTGATGGTGAGGTTATGGCTGTGGCAGAACAGGACAGCTTCTCTATTACGGGGAAAGGGAATATTAATTTTAAGACGATAGAAATGTGAATGATTAGGTAAAATGGATTAATGGTACAGTCAGCTTAGAAGGTGCATATGATTATCAAAAAGGATAATAATAATTTTTATAGGACAAAACCATTAAAAATAAAAAGGATGGCAAAACCAAAAAAGCATTGTAATTTGAATTTGTATGTGTTATGATATTTGCATTATAAGTTTACGTGAGGAAGCCAATGAATACAAAGGATGGTTTTACGATTTCTGCGTTTAAGATGCTTTTATCTATTGTGGCACTAGTAATTATGTTACCAATGGTATACAATTTGACAGATATTTCTTTCTATGTTACTGTTAGCGTATATGTTTTAGGAAAATTTATAGAGCTTGTTTCCAAAATTATAGAAAGGCAATTGAAGATTTTTTATGTTATCTACATTGTGGGTGCTATAGTTGGTATATTGGCTGTTGCAATGTGTTTTTATGCATTTGCAAATACAGATGTTTCTAACGGGGTTTCAAATACAATAACATATAACTGGATTTTGATGGGTATGACAATTGCATTTTGTTTTATTGATATAGCAGATTTTGTTTATTGTATTTGTAAATTAAGCTACACCAAGAAGAAATTACAACAGTTTGGTTGAATCTAGAGGAAAGTCAAAGGTGCAAAAAATGGCAATGGGATTAATTTATGTGATTATTTTTGGGGTTTTAGTAATTGCTTCAGTCATTTTAGCGATTATAGTAACAAAAATATTAAATAGTGATAAAAGCATTGAATTAGTAGGTCAGCGATTAGAAAATTCTGATGCATCAATTAGTGATGCAATGACTTATTTGAAAATTACAAATGAGTGGAACAGGTGATGCGATGCTCAAAGATGATAATATTTTTATAGATAAGAATAGCTATGAAAAGATATGGGAAGTGGTCATAAATCCAACTATTCAAGACTATCAAAATCGTTATTCGGAAATTGTTGTGTCATATAATGCGAAAGAAGCTATTTGGCAGGAATATGTAAATTTAAATAGACATGTTAAATTAACTTATATGCGGGATGCAGGTGGAAAATTAGATCGCCATAAGGTATGTGCTTGTTATATGTATGCAATTATTAAGGCAAATGTATTAAGTTGTCGTTTGGCAGATTCAGATACCGAACAAAGTTATTTAGCCTTAAATGAGAATCTTGCGATAACAGTTGGAATGTCAGTATTACGTGCGTTTGTTTTATCAAGCATAAACTGCAATGAGGAATTATCAGAAGCGACAAAAGCAAGTTTAGGGAAAAGAGTAGACGATGGCATAATTTTTCCAGATTGTAATCATGGAGACTATCGGAATAATTTTGCTTCGGAATTGCATTATACTAAAAAAGAGAACAATTATAATGTACTTTCGTTGGCAAACATATTGTTTCTATTGGAAATCCACACGTTGCAGACAGAAGCAGTGCATAAGCAAGGAAAAAATAAAAATGCAACAAATAAGAAAAAAAGCAAAAGGAAGTAATAGCGAAAGGGTGCTTAAAAGTCTTGAAATGGCTTTTGGAGCACCCTCATACTTTATATATGTGATTAGGAAAGTACGAATTTTACTCTTAGTTTGTCTGCAAGCGATTGGTAAGATATATTCATTGCAGTGATTAATACTGATGCCATTGTGCAATTTTAAAGCATACAAGTATTTGTTTCGCAGTAAAACTTCATAAATTATTTATTGTAGTAGTGCCTGTTAGCTTTACTGACTTGGTAACATGGAAATCAACAGACACGGAAGTGTCAGTGATAGAAAGTGATGGTACGGTAAAAGCAGTTGGTGTAGGAAGCGCAGTTATAAAGGTAAATGTTGGAAATACATCTGCCTCCTGTAACGTTCAGTCAATCAGCCTGTTATTATATGAAAAATCACTTATACTATATTTAATGATAGAACAGATTGCAGGTACATCATATAGAAGCTCGACTTTGCAAGAATTACCTAATAGGTTTGCCTTAGTAGATGATTTGGTTCTTTCCAATTAGGGAATCCATTGTATGCCATATAAAAACTATTATGTTTTTTATGAAATAGAAGAGACCCACATACTGCCTGTACTCGTATGGCAGCAAAAGGCATGGACCAAAGAACTTTATAGGAGATTACGGGACAGCAAAATCTGGCACTTGCCATGAAAGTCTACAGCCACAAGATATAAAAATTACTCCACATTCTTTAATGCTTCATCCATGGGAATCTTCTTAATTCTCCTAAAGTCGAAGACCATGACTATCAAATATCCGATTAAGACAAAGGCAAACATTTTCACATATCCTACCGGTTGAATTTTGAATGTAAACCATCCACTGTAACTGAGCATAATTGCTTTCCATGCTTCATTCATAACCAGCGCTCCCAAAGCAACACAGACGGCATCCGCAATAATGAGAATCATGGTAGTGGAAAAAAGGTACAGGCTTGCTATTTCCCGATTCTCATATCCTAAAATTTTGGTCATGGATATGGCATTTTCGTTTTTTTCTATAATAATCTTAGTAAGAAGGTAAATCAACACTGCCGATAAAAGAATGCACAGGAACTGGAAATATTCCATATAAGATCCCATGGAATGATCCAGTTGGTCGCACATCTTGGTAATGTCCTGTTCCGTAATAACCGTGGCAATATTTTCTTCCTCAATATCTGTGATTTTCGAATCAGACATATAGCCGCCAAATTCCTCTTCATCTAAATCAAATATAGAGCGATAATTTTCAATTGACATGAAAACGGTAATGTTCTGGGACTTATCATAGATGCCTGCCACCTTAAACTGATATTGCTTGTTCTCATACTTTTCATCCAAGGAAATAGTATCTCCCACATTCAGGCCGTATTTATCCTGAAAGGATTCGGAGATATAAACCTCTCCCTCTTCCAGTGATTTCAAATCAGCGATTTTTACATACCTGCTGTCATCTAAAATTCCATATACCGATACCTCTTCATCCAAGACATCACTCTTTTTTTGTAGTGACTGCATGCTGAATTTCTCCGCATCCTTATTTCCTGTACCAAGCAGGTTTCCTTCTTCATCTTCATATGACTTTAATATATACTGATATTTTGCAAACATAATATCCGTAGCATTTTCTTTATAAAACTTAAGAGTATCAGGCATTCCTACTGCCATAGCAAGCATTACCAAAATAAATAAAATACCGACAAAAAGGATGATGTAATTTGGAATATTCTGGAATATAATACGCAGACGAAACCTGCTGAAAAATTTCCATCTGGGAAGGCGCATAGCTTTTTTGCGTTTTGTTTTCTTTAAATCATGCCTTAAAAACTGCAACGGAGTATGCTGCATCATTTTTACAATAATGACAAGATTTACAATAAACATCAGCAATACGGGAATCAGGGTGGTCTTAAAAAAGGCTTCCGGATTCCATATTGTCTCATAGGTTGGAAGGCTGTAACTATTATAATACATGGATACGACCACATTCTTGAATATAGAATATCCAAGTATATTACCAATGCCTGCTGCAATCAACGTTACAATTACGGGCATAGACAAGTAATGCAGGATCAGTTCCCCTTTACTGTATCCGGAAGCGCGAAGCGTACCGATTGTCTGTGATTCTTTTGTGATGGTGTTGCTTATCGTGATGGCAAAGATAAAGGCAATGATAACAATTAAAATATCCAGAAGAACTCCGCCCATTGCTTCGTCAGATCCCATATCATCCGTTGCAAAGTTGACTGCTGAATTGGCATAGCGGGGAATATAATCCTCAATTTCATTATCGGCTGTAACAGCTTGTGTAAGCAGAGCTTTTAAGAAATCGTCCGAAAGAGTCTTTTCTTCCTTTTCGTCTTTTGGTTCTTTTTCATATTTCCATGCGTATGTATAATGGATGGTCTGGCTTAGGCGGTTGAAACCGCTTTCTGTCACCATTGCCACATTAAACTTCAAAGCATCAAATATAAGATCTGTATTTTTTTCATGAAGGGTGGAATAGTTCACATATGCAATCAGTCCAACGACTTTAAAGGACTGTCCTCCTACTGTAATGATATCTTCTACTTTAATTCCACAATTATCTGCATGCATACGGTCAATGGCAATTTCATCTTCTGTGTCGGGAAAGTGTCCTTCCATAAGGCATGCCAGATTTATCTCTTCGCTTTTTGCATAGACCCGGACAGTTCCATCGGATATGCCGTCATTATCATTATCCTCGTCCTCATTTCTATAAAAATTTTCATACACCTTCACTGGAATGGCTTGAAAGTCAGGATCATCTAATTCATATTTTTCTTTTGCATCCTCATATTTCTCGTTTATTTCATCCTCAATATCCTTCAACGCCTCATCATATGCCTGAGTATATGCCTCATCATATGCTTCATGATAGGATTCTTCGTATGCAGTATCATAGCCGGTCTGATAATCCTCTGTCTGCTTTGCCTGTTCAACTGCTGCAGGAAGCATAGCTTCGGCTTCGCTCTCATTCAATCCTTGTGTCAGTAAGGACTCTTTTATCTGCAGTTCAAGTGCTGTTTCAAATTCTTTCTCAAACTCAAAATCAAATTTTTCCGTAAACTCCTTCTCAAATTCTTTTTGGAATTTCTCATCCAATTCTTTTTTCGCTTTATCCAGATAATACTGTTTAATATCTGCCTTATCTCCTGACTCAATAGCGGAAAGCAGTTCCCCGTCCCCTTGCTGATTCAGTTCAAAATGTCCATTTTCCAGATTGTATTTGGAGATACCTTCGTCTGCTGATGTCATCATGCTTTCATTTGCAACATACATTCCGGATACAAATCCAATAGTAAGAATCAAAAACAGGCTTACCAAAAGATACTTTTTCCAGTCGCCCAAAAGTTCTCTTGGAATTCTTTTCAAAAGTGGATTTCTCACTTTCTGTTCATATTTCTTCATTTTTATAACCGTGTTCCTTTCTCCGCCCGGGAGTTTGGATACAAACACAAATTTGCGATGCTCCTTACCACTCCAGATTTGCGGCTGAAATTTTGTTTGTATTGATTTCATTGCGGCGGACATTTCCGTCGTGAAGCTTTATTATATGATCTGCCATGTTTTTAATGGCCTCATTGTGTGTGACCATAATAACGGTATTACCATATTTCACATTCACATCTTCAATCAGCTTCAGGATTTCCTTTGACGTGTTATAGTCTAGGGCGCCTGTAGGCTCATCGCAAAGTAAGATATCCGGATTTTTGACAATTGCACGGCCAATGGAAACACGTTGCTGTTGTCCTCCGGACAACTGGTTTGGAAGCTTGTACCTGTGTTCATAAAGCCCCAGTGTATTTAAAAGCTCATCAATATCAAGCGCATCATCCGACAAATATGCACCGACCTCAATATTTTCCTTCACATTCAGATTTCCGATTAAATTATACATCTGAAAAACGTATCCCAAATGCTTACGACGGTACTGGGTCAGCTTCTTTTCACCTAAATCCTCAAGTTTATCGCCGTTTATAGATATATATCCGGAATCAGCGTTGTCTATTCCGCCGATTATGTTAAGCAGTGTAGACTTTCCGGAACCGGAAGGTCCCAAAAGTACACAAAATTCTCCTTTTGCAACGGAAAAATTCATCCCTCGGAGCACTTCCTGACGGGTTTCTCCGCTGCCAAATCCCTTCTTTAAATCTACAATTTCTAAAAATTTTCTTTCATCCTCCGACATGCTCCTGCCTCCGTTTCAGATTTCTGCTGCTGACTCTATAGCGGTTAGTCAACGCTAACTGATAATTTCAATAAATGCGGCTGTCCATATGGTTTGCAGCCGCTAACTTGGATTTTAATATACTTTAAATGAAACGTTTTGTCAATAATTGTAAGTGCAATTGATGGTTATTGATAAATATTGTGCAATAACTGTCCTTTTTCAATCGCATTATGAAAATCAATGACAATACCACCCATTATATTTTTGATTACGGCTATTTGGCTTATCGGGAATAGTCTGTTTAATCATATTATTTTGAAGCATTGGTTTGATAATATGCTTTCTGAAATATTCTGCTGTTTTAATTCCGCAGAAAGCTTGCATTTCTCTGCGGCTCCTTGGTGTGGAGCAGAAATCAATCAGTGCTGTTAACTTATCGACGGGAAGCTTGATTTGCGTACTTACTTGCGTACCTAAGTTGCTGTTTGGTCCAACAGTAGCAGCTTCACTTAGTGGAATGACAGTACGAAAGATATCCCCTTCCTTAAATTCCGGTTCCGCACCGGAATATAATCTCGTGTATTTGTAGGTATTTCGCATGCCAGAGCCAAGTTCATCTGCCAGACCTATTTCTCGGAACACCTTGGAAATGGGAGGATTTTTAGGGAATGGCTCGAAGGTGGCAAGATTCAGGCTTCCATATCCGTGAGAGCGATTGCTGTTTTCTGGCATAGAGTTGATATACCAGTCCTTCATTATTGGTAATATCAATATCTGATTCATGGTTTCTGTCAAAAATACGACCGGAGCAACGGCATACACTTGGACTTACAGGTACATGAATATAGAGAATTAAAATTCAATAATGAACCGCCATCTCAAAGAATATGATTTTATATAGAAGAAAATCAGAAGGAGTTTATCTATGAGACGAACAGTTCAACTGGAACAGGAAGCGGTAGAAGTAAGCAATGCCGCTGCAGCCCTGCCCCGTATTTATCAATTGCCGCCAGAAGAAGGCAGAGAAGCATTGGAAAAAGCCCAGGATACACCTGTATTCCTGTATCCTGCACAAATAAGCTGCATAAAAGCAGATACAGGACGATGGGGAGAAATCCCTGTTTATATCGTAAAACCGGAGTGTTTAAATAATCCGGCAGATGTAATATTTTACATTCATGGAGCAGGCTGGGTATTTGGAAGCTTCCATACCCACGAAAAGCTTGTGCGGGAACTGGCGGCAAGAACAGGCTGTATCGTAATTTTTCCAGAATATACCCGCTCTCCCGAAGCACATTATCCCGTTGCCCTGGAGCAATGCTACAGCATACTTTCCATGCTGCCGGAGCTGCTTTTCCGTATGGGCTGTGAAATGAATGAAAAAACATTGACAGTAGCAGGAGACAGTGTAGGAGGTAATATGGCAATTGCCATGACCATGATGTCGAAATACAGAAACGGTCCCCATATACAAAAACAGCTTTTATATTATCCGGTTACCAATGCCTGTTTTGATACGGAATCCTACTGCAGGTTTGCACAAGATTACTATCTTTACCGGGACGGAATGATCTGGTTCTGGGATCAGTATACCACCTCTGAACGGGCAAGGGATCAGATTACCGCATCTCCTCTTTGTGCCAGCATAGAACAATTGTCAGGACTGCCGGAAGCAATGATATTAAATGGGGAAGCGGATGTGCTCAGGGATGAGGGGGAAGCCTATGCTGAAAAGCTTCGGAAGGCAGGAGTTCCGGTAACCGCTTTACGTTTTCAGGCAATCATACATGATTTTGTCATGCTCCACTCTCTGGATCAGACAGAAGCCTGCAGGGCAGCCATGGATGCTTCCACAGAATGGATAAAGAGAAAGAACAAAATATAGTCCAAATAAAAAGCCTCTTTTTTCGTCGGCATCGTATAAATTCAAAGATAAAACAAATAATATAGAAAAAAGGAAAAAGAGGCTTTTATGATTATTATCAATGGAAACATTCACACTATGGCAGGAGAGACCATAGAGCAGGGATATATAAAAATAGAAGGAAAGAGCATAACGGAGATAGGAAGCATGAGGAAATTGGGAGACATACATTCCCAAGTGCAAAAAGAAAACCGGGAGAAAAAATGCGAAAATGCAAGGATGGCAGACATTCTGGATGTAAACGGAGCATGGGTCATGCCGGGAATCATTGAAGCACATTGTCATGTGGGCATTACGGAAGAAAAAAACGGAACTGTAGGAGATGACGGCAATGAAATTACAAACCCAATTACACCTGCCCTGAGAGGGTTAGATGCTATTAACCCTATGGACCCTGAATTTCATGCTGCAATAAAGGCGGGAATCACATCGGTCATGGCAGGACCGGGCAGCGCCAATGTGGTAGGAGGACAGTTCGTGTTCATGAAGACCCAGGGCAGATGTATGGATGATATGATTATAAAGGCGCCTGCGGCTATGAAAGTGGCATTTGGAGAAAATCCCAAAAGAAATTATGGCGACATGGGAAAAATGCCGGCAAGCAGAATGGCAATTGCCTCTCTGCTCCGTGAGGAGCTGTTTCGCGCAAAACAATATAAGGAGCAAAAGGATAATGGAAGCTTAGAGAAAGAGGACTTTAATATGGAGCCGTGGCTGCCTGTATTAAACAGGGAGATTCCTTTAAAGGCCCATGTTCACAGAACGGATGATATTTTGACGGCTATCCGCATTGCAAGGGAATTTCAGTTGGACATGACTTTGGATCATTGTACGGAAGGGCATCTGATAGCAGAAGAAATTGCGGAATCCGGATTTCCTGCTATTGTAGGGCCGGACTTGACAGCACGCTCCAAAATAGAAGTACAGAATATGGATTTTAAAACAAGCGGTGTCTTAAGTAAGGCTGGGGTAACGGTGGCAATCACTACGGATCATCCTGTATCCATTCTGCAATATCTGCCTATTTGTGCCGGGCTTGCGGTAAAAAAGGGCCTTCCTATGGAGGAAGGGCTGAAAGCAATTACTATAAATGCCGCTAAAATATGCAGGGTAGAGCATCGGGTGGGAAGCCTGGAACCGGGAAAGGATGCGGATATTGCTATATTTACGGGAAATCCCATGGAAACCTTTACCCAGACTCTGTATACCATAATTGATGGCAGGATTGTTTATGCTCATAAGCAGGACGAAGAAGATGACAGCAGGAAAATATCATGATAAAATTGCATAAATGATAAAAGGGCTTTGCCGGTGAAACCGGAATTGCAATGTATTGGAGAAAGCATGAATTACATTTACATGATAAAATGCCAGGATGAAAGCTACTATACCGGTATTACAAAAGACATAAAAAAGAGGCTGCAGCAGCATTTCTATAAGGAGAAGCAAGGAGCAAAATACACAAAGAGCAGGCAGGCAGTGGAGCTGGAAGCTTTATGGGAAACGAGCAGCTGGCCGGAAGCGTGCAGACTGGAATATTTTATTAAAAGTCTTAGCAGGAAAGAAAAGGAACAGCTTGTAAAAATTCCTTCTGCGCTCAGGGAACTTTATAGAAAAAAGAAAAATCAGGAGCCGCCGGAAATTGTTATTTCAGAGTATTTTGAGAAGCTTCCCGTACTTTTGAAGGACTGGTTTTCGGGGGAAGAGAAAAGCCATGGAAATTTTATAAAATCCCTTTAAAATCATATGAAAATATGATAAAATGAGCAAAGAAAATGGTGAAAGCAAAAAACAGTAAGGCAAAAAATAGTGAAGGCGAGGTTACATATGGAAGAAAGAGTGGACAACATTGTAGAAGCGGCAGCTGAAGTAAGGCAAGAGGTAAAAAAGAGAAAGGCATCCTTGCAGGCAAAAATAATTGGTCTGATAATCGGATCAGCCGTGTTGGTTATGATTGGAGCGCTTATTGACATTAAGCTTCATGGAACCGCAGTTAAAGGAGCGGAATTGGTGGGGCTTATCAGAGGCATGGTCATTACCGCTGTTGCTTCCTGTATTGTGGGAGTCATTATGGCCAGGCTGGTTGTGGGGAATATGATAAAATCCTTAAACCGCACCATGGATATTCTGGAAGCGGCAGCAGCTGGGGATCTGACTAAGGATGTTGGAAAAGCAGATCTGGATAGAATGGATGAAATGGGAATATTAGCCAATGGTCTTTCGGATGTATTGAAGGAATTAAAGAAATTGATTGGCTATGTAGGCACTACTACGGATTCCGTGCATGATTCGGTTGTGAGCCTGAATAAAATGACTGCCGATACCAGCACTTCTTCGGAAAGTGTTGCACAGACTATGACAGAAATGGCAAATGGCGCTACCCAGCAGGCAATTGAAACCCAGGCGGTTTCTGAGGCAGTTCACAAGATTGGTGACGGAATCGAGCAGACCTCCCTGGCAGTAAAAGAACTGATGGAAAATGCGGAGCAGATGAAGAAAACCGGAGCGGCCGGTGTGGACTCCGTAGAGGAATTGGAAGCTATTTCAGAAAAAGTAAAAACCCAGATTGCTATTATTTACGAGCAGACCAATACAACAAATGAATCTGCACAGGAAATACATAAGGCAACGGAACTGATTGCCTCTATTGCAAACGAGACGAATCTGCTTGCGTTAAATGCGTCTATTGAGGCAGCAAGAGCAGGAGAAAGCGGCAGGGGCTTTGCGGTTGTTGCGGAACAGATTAAAAATCTGGCAGAACAGTCCAATCAGTCTGCAAAGACAATCGAAGACATTATTTCCCACCTGCTGACCCAGTCTGAGCAGGCTGTTAAGACAATGAATACAGTAGATGCCATTATTGGCCTGCAGGCTGATAAGGTTGAGACCACAAAGACTGTATTTGACAGCGTAAACAATGGATTACTGGTAACCGTAAACGGTATTGAAACTATTTCAAGCAGTACGAATGTGTTAGAGCAGGCAAAAGGACAGGTGGTATCTTCTATCGAAACTCTTTCTGCCATTGCAGAGCAGAATGCGGCTTCTACCCAGGAAACAGCAGCTTCTACAGAAGAACTTGCTGCCACCATTGAATCCATTATGGAAGAAGTGAAGAGGCTGGATGTTGCTTCACAGGAATTAGTAAGAAGGATGAATGCATTTCAAATTTACTAATTATGGTGAATCCGGTAAGTGATAATAAATAGCAGATAATAAAAACATCCTTTTAGTTAGTTTATAACTGAAAGGATGTTTTTGTTACCTCTTATTTCTTATTGCTTATTCTTCAAAGCAGCTTCTACAAAACCTTTGAACAAAGGATGGGGCCTGTTGGGTCTGCTCTTTAATTCCGGATGACTCTGGGTTGCAACAAAAAATGGGTGTTCCGGCAGCTCGCACATTTCCACGATGCGGCCGTCAGGAGAAAGTCCGGATAACTTCAAGCCATGCTCCATCAGAGCATTACGATAATCATTATTGACTTCGTAACGATGCCTATGTCTTTCATAAATAGTTTCTTCTCCATACAGCTCATATGCCTTGGACTGCTTGTCCAATACACAGGGATAGGAACCCAGCCGTAAAGTGCCTCCAATATCCTCTACGCCATTTTGATCCGGCATAAGGGCAATGACCGGGTGGGTTGTACTGGAATCCAATTCGATGCTGTGGGCATCCCGATAACCAACCACATTTCTTGCATATTCCACGATGGCAAGCTGCATACCAAGACAAAGTCCAAGGAAAGGAATGCGGTGTTCTCTTGCATAAGTGATGGCATAGAGTTTTCCGTTAATTCCCCTGTCTCCAAAGCCGCCGGGAACTAATATGCCGTCTACATCCTTAAATATATCTGCCGCATTTTCAGAAGTAACTGTTTCAGAATCCACCCACTTGATATTCACAGTAGTATGTATAAAAATTCCACCATGTTTTAATGCTTCTACCACACTGATATAAGCATCGTGCAGCTGAATGTATTTCCCTACCAGGGCGATGGTAATCTCATGTTCCGGATTGCGGAGATTTTGTACCATGTTCTTCCAATCGGTAAGATCCGGTTCCGGACAATCCAATCGTAAACATTCACAGGCAACCTGGGCAAGCTTTTCCTCTTCCATGGCAAGGGGAGCTTCGTATAAATATTCCACATCCAGATTTTGCAGGACACGTCCTGCAGGAACGTTACAGAATAATGCAATCTTATCTTTCAATTGTTGGTCTAAAGGATGCTCGCTTCTGCATACAATAATATTTGGCTGGATACCCATTCCCTGCAGCTCCTTTACGGAAGCCTGGGTAGGTTTTGTCTTCATTTCCTGAGAAGCGCTTAAATAAGGAATCAAAGTAACGTGAATCAAGATAGCATTTTCCGGTCCTACTTCATGCTGGAACTGACGAATGGACTCCAAAAAAGGCTGACTTTCAATATCGCCTACGGTTCCTCCTACCTCAATAATGGCAATTCTTGTATCCTCATCGGTAAAATTCCGATAGAAGCGGCTTTTGATTTCATTGGTTATATGGGGGATGACCTGAACGGTTCCGCCGCCATAGTCGCCTCTTCTTTCCTTTTGCAAAACAGACCAATACACTTTTCCTGTTGTCACATTGGAATTTTTATCCAGGCTTTCATCAATAAATCTTTCATAATGACCCAGATCCAGATCGGTTTCCGCACCGTCATCCGTAACGAATACCTCACCATGCTGGATTGGATTCATAGTGCCCGGATCTATATTGATATATGGATCAAACTTCTGCATAGTGACTTTATAGCCTCTTGCTTTTAGAAGACGTCCTAAAGATGCAGCGGTAATTCCCTTTCCTAAACCGGAAACAACGCCGCCTGTCACAAACACATATTTTACTGGCATTTCTTTTTTCCTCCGTCTGAAGTTAAAGGTGTGATAAGGTATGTTGAAAAAATAAAATACGATAATGATTATATCATATTCTGTAGAGGAAAAGGAAGTATAATTTCTTATCTTATTGAAAAAGTTTAGAATTCTTTCATATTTGTGTTTTAAATTTCACAATAATTATATTGATTTATGATTTGACAATCTCTATAATGGAAGAGTGATTTTAGGAGGAGAAGCATGGAAAATCAAAATTACCAGAATGATGGAAATAATATAAATGGTTCTGGCGGCCATAACAATGATGGAAACAAGTCTGGCAATAATGGCAGAAATAACGGTCAGGGACCTGGCGGCAATGGTCCCCAAAAGGGACAAAGCCTTATGGTTCTGCTGATTGCATCCTTGATTGTATTACTGGGGATGAGCTATATTATGCGTTTGATGACGGACAGCAGCAGTAAAGAAATTACCTACAACGAGTTCCTTGATATGGTAGAGGCCGGGACGGTAGAAAGTGTCGTTATTACTTCGGATCAGATCAACATTACCCCAAAGACGGAAAAGAAGGAAGAGGAGGAAAGCATATTTGCTCCCCAGACCCAGACCACTACCTATTATACGGGCGTCGTAAAAGACGATTCCCTTGCAGCATTTTTAAAAGAGCACAACGTTAGTTTCAAGGAAAAGATACCGGATAATTCCGGATTTTTATTGTCGATTCTTTTGACATACATTCTTCCCATTGTCATTTTATGGATTGCGCTAAGCTTTTTGTTCCGAAAAATGTCAAGCGGCGGCGGTCCCATGAGCGTAGGTAAGAGTACGGCAAAAGTATATGTCCAAAAGGAAACAGGCATTACCTTTAAGGATGTGGCAGGACAGGATGAAGCAAAAGAATCCTTACAGGAAGTAGTGGATTTTCTGCACAATCCGGGCAAATATACAAAAATTGGAGCAAAGCTTCCAAAGGGTGCCCTGTTAGTAGGCCCTCCCGGAACCGGAAAAACTCTTTTGGCTAAAGCAGTGGCTGGAGAAGCAGGAGTGCCCTTCTTTTCCTTGGCAGGCTCCGACTTTATTGAATTGTATGTTGGTGTTGGGGCTTCCCGTGTAAGGGACCTGTTCAGAGAAGCACAGAAAAATGCCCCCTGTATTGTTTTTATTGATGAGATTGATGCAATCGGGCGAAGCCGTGATTCCAAGTATGGCGGGGGAAATGAGGAAAGAGAACAGACTCTGAACCAGCTCCTTTCCGAAATGGATGGATTTGATACTTCAAAAGGTATTCTGATTTTGGCGGCAACCAACCGTCCGGAGATTTTAGATAAGGCTCTTTTAAGACCGGGACGCTTCGACAGGCGGGTTATCGTGGATAAACCGGATTTAAAAGGAAGAACCGATGTATTAAAAGTGCATTCCAAAGATGTGCTTATGGATGACAGTGTGGATTTAGAAGCAATTGCCCTTGCAACCAGTGGAGCGGTAGGTTCCGATCTTGCCAACATGATCAATGAAGCTGCCATAAATGCAGTCAAAGAAGGAAGGACAGCGGTCTGTCAAAAGGATTTATTTGATGCGGTAGAAGTAGTGCTTGTGGGTAAAGAAAAGAAAGACCGTATCATGAGCAAGGAAGAACGAAAGATTGTTTCCTATCATGAGGTTGGTCATGCACTGGTAAGCGCTCTCCAGAAAAACTCAGAGCCGGTCCAGAAGATTACAATTGTTCCAAGGACCATGGGCGCTTTAGGATATGTTATGCATGTTCCTGAAGAAGAAAAGTACCTGAATACAGAAGCAGAGCTTCGGGATATGCTGGTAGGTCTTTTAGGCGGTCGTGCTGCAGAAGAAATCGTATTCGATACAGTAACCACAGGAGCTGCTAATGACATTGAAAAGGCAACTAATATGGCAAAGGCAATGGTTACCCAGTATGGTATGAGCGAAAAGTTTGGCTTAATCGGTCTGGCTACGGTAGAAAGCAAATATTTAGACGGCACAGCTACCATGAACTGCAGTGATGTAACCGCAGCAGAAGTGGATACGGAAGTAATGCGCATATTAAAAGAAAGCTATCAGAAAGCCAAAGAACTGTTAGAAGAAAACAGGGATATTATGGATAAGATTGCAGCCCACCTGATTGAAAAAGAAACCATTACCGGAAAAGAGTTTATGCAAATCTTCCGGAAAGAAAAGGGAATCCCTGAGCCGGAAGAGGAAGATAAAGGGAAAGAAGATTCTGACCAGCCGGAACAGGAGAAGGATGAAGAGAAGGAAGATTGGCTGTTCTAATGCCTATAATCGAACTTTGCCGCAAGATGTGGGATTTTGCGGCAGAGTTCTTTTTTTGTTCCCCAGAGCGAATATTTCATGTATACTAAAAGTAATACAGTAAAAAATGCCAACAATAAAAAACAGCAGTTAGTTGAGGTTATCTATGTTTGATATACAGGAAGAATTGAAAAAGCTCCCGGCAAGTCCCGGAGTCTATATTATGCATGACAAGAGAGATGCCATTATTTATGTAGGGAAGGCAATCAACCTAAGGAACAGAGTGCGTTCTTATTTTCGGGAAAGCACCAGTAAGACAGTAAAGATTCAAAGAATGGTTTCCCTGATTGCCTATTTTGAATATATCGTTACCGATTCGGAATTAGAGGCGCTGGTTTTGGAAAACAATTTGATTAAAGAGCACCGTCCCAAATACAATACGATGCTGAAAGACGATAAGACCTATCCCTATATTAAGGTAACCATGGGAGAGGAATTTCCCAGGATTTTATTTTCACGTTATATGAAAAAAGACAAATCCAAGTACTATGGACCCTATACAAGCGCTGGCAGTGTAAAGGATACCATTGATCTGATGAATAAGCTGTATCATCTCCGTACATGCAGCCGGAACCTTCCGAGAGATATGGGGAAAGACCGGGCATGTCTTAATTTTCATATGCATCAATGTGATGGGCCGTGTATAGGAGGGATTTCTGGGGAAGAATATAGAAAGCAGGTAGATAAGGCCCTGGAGTTTTTAAACGGTAATTATAAAAGTATATTGAAAGAACTGGAAGAAAAAATGCTGCAGGCATCCGAGGAAATGGATTTTGAGCAGGCAGCGCAATTTCGGGATTTGTTAAACAGTGTAAGGGCAGTTGCGCAGAAGCAGAAGATTACGGAAAGCACCGGGGAGGACAAAGATATCATTGCTCTGGCTAAAGATGAGATGGATGCAGTGGTGCAGGTGTTTTTTGTGCGGGATGGGAAACTGATTGGCAGGGAACATTTCTATATGACAAATGTGTCGGAAAATACCGATGGAGAAATACTGAACAGTTTTATAAAACAGTTTTATGCAGGCACTCCCTATCTTCCAAAAACCATTATGCTGTCAGATGAAATACAGGAAAGAGAATTGATTGAGGAATGGATTTCGGGAAGAAAAGGAAGCAAGGTGCGGCTGCTGGTACCCAAAAAGGGCACAAAGGAAAAGCTGGTAGAGCTTGCGGGAAAAAATGCGGCATTGGTGCTGGGGCAGGATAAAGAACGGATTAAGAGAGAGGAAGGCAGGACTATTGGTGCAGTAAAGGAAATTGCAGCGTTGTTGGATATGCCTTCCATTAACCGGATAGAAGCTTATGACATTTCCAATATAAACGGTTTTGAAACGGTAGGCTCCATGGTAGTGTATGAAAAAGGAAAGCCAAGACGCAGCGATTATCGGAAATTTAAGATAAAATCTGTTTCCGGGCCGGATGATTATGGTTCCATGAAAGAAGTGCTTACAAGAAGGTTCCTTCATGGGCTTGCGGAAAAAAAGGATTTAAAGGAAAAGCAGATGGAGGATGATTTTGGGAGTTTCTCCAGATTTCCGGATTTACTGTTTATGGACGGCGGAAAAGGACAGGTGAATATCGCAGAAGAAGTCCTGGCAGAACTCCACATTGATATTCCGGTATGCGGCATGGTAAAGGATGATAATCACCGTACCAGAGGCCTGTACTACAACAATGAAGAGATTGATATAGAAAAGTCTTCCGAAGGATTTCGGCTGATTACAAGGATACAGGATGAAGCCCACCGGTTTGCCATTGAATACCATCGCTCCCTGAGAAGGAAGACAAACGTAAAGTCTGTATTAGAGGATATACCGGGCATCGGTCCTGCCAGAAGGAAAGGGCTGATGCGTTATTTCAAATCTCTGGAAGAAATAAAAGCGGCAACCGTACAGGAGCTTTGCCAAGTGCCGGAAATGAATGAAAAGTCTGCAAATGAAGTATATCGGTTTTTCCGAAAGGAAGAAGAGCAGCAGTAACAGTTCAGCCCGCCTGGGAGGGGAGTGCATTTGGAAGGCATGGAGCCGCCAGAGCATATAGTAGTCTGTCAGGCACGCTCTCGCTCTGCAAAGACGCAACAGTGCTAACGCACCCAAATACGGTGCGTAAGTGCTGGCGACTTTGCCAAGGCCTGACAGACTACTATATGCTCTGGCGGCTCTATGCCTTCCAAATGCACTCCCCTCCCAGACGGGCTGAACTGTTACAAGCAGCAGGAAATATCTCCCTAATTTTCTTGCGGCTGTTCTTTTTCTATGATAGAATATATTTATTATAAATTCAACATAATAAACCATGATATTAGTATAATAAAAAGGATATTTGCATATAATCATGGATGGTACAAATAAACGGGCAAGGAGATAGGTAGATGGCAAGTGTAAAATTAAAGAAGATTATTGAAGAATTCAAGCTGGTAAATCTTACACCGGATATTGATATCAAAAAGGTAAAGATTACCCAGCCTGATATTAACAGACCGGCTCTTCAGCTGGCCGGATATTTTGAACATTACGAGGCAACCAGGCTGCAGGTCATAGGCTTTGTAGAGTATACTTATATGGCATGTCTGGAGGAGGAACGGAAAAAAGAAATTTTTGAAAAGCTGTTATCCTGCCCTATTCCGGTCATTATCTTTTGCCGGGAATTAAAGCCGGATCCCCTGTTTTTAAAAATTGCCAACGAAAAAAATGTTCCGCTTCTTATGACGAAAAAAGCCACATCTGCCTTTGCGGGGGAAATTATCCGCTGGCTGAATGTAAAGCTTGCTCCGTGTATTTCCGTTCATGGTGTATTGGTAGACGTTTATGGTGAAGGCGTCCTGATAACAGGTGAAAGCGGTATCGGTAAATCAGAGGCCGCACTGGAGCTGATAAAAAGAGGACATCGTCTTGTAACCGATGACGTTGTGGAGATTAGAAAAGTAAGTGATGAAACCTTGATTGGTTCCGCACCGGATATTACCAAACACTTTATTGAATTAAGAGGAATCGGAATTGTGGATGTAAAAACCCTGTTTGGTGTATCCAGTGTAAAAGATACCCAGTCTATTGATCTGGTTATTCGTTTAGAGGACTGGAACCGGGACAAAGAGTATGACCGTCTGGGACTGGAGGAAGAGTATACGGAGTATTTAGGAAATAAAATCGTATGCCACAGCATCCCCATCAGGCCTGGCCGTAACCTGGCTGTTATCTGTGAGTCGGCAGCGGTTAATCATCGTCAGAAAAAGATGGGTTACAATGCAGCACAGGAATTGTACACTCGTGTCCAGAATCAATTGGCAAAAAGAAGAGAAGAAGATGAAGACGAAGAAGGAGAATGATTATGAGTCAATATTGTTTTGGGGTAGATGTAGGCGGAACTACTATTAAGCTGGGGCTTTTTAATGATAGCGGCACTGTTCTTGATAAATGGGAAATTAAGACCCGCACGAAAAATAATGGGGAAAATATCCTGCCGGATATTGCAGAGACCATTAAAGACAAATTGAAGGAAAAATCCATCCAGAGAAAGGATGTAATCGGCGTGGGGATGGGAGTTCCCGGACCTGTAGATAAAAGAGGCATTGTTTATAATTGTGTTAATCTGGGCTGGGGTCAGTTTAATGTAAATGAAACATTAGGTGAGCTTTTGGAAATGCCGGTTAAGTGTGGAAATGATGCAAATGTGGCAGCCCTTGGCGAAATGTGGAAAGGCGGGGGACAAGGCTACAAGAATCTTGTGGTAGTTACTCTTGGTACCGGTGTAGGCGGAGGCATTATCATAGACGGTGAAATCTTAACCGGCGCTAACGGCGCTGGAGGTGAGATTGGACATATCCATATACAGGATGGTGAACTGGATCCATGCGGCTGTGGGAATTATGGCTGCCTGGAGCAATATGCTTCAGCAACAGGCATTGTGCGTCTGGCAAAAAGAGAACTGGCAAGAACGGATAAGGTAACTGTATTAAAGAAAGAGACCGTAACGGCAAAAGATGTATGGGATGCTGTCAAATTTGGAGATGAAGTAGCAGTAGAAATCGTGGAACGTTTTGGAAAGTATCTGGGAAAAGGACTTGCGGCTGTTGCAGCTGTAGTAAATCCGGAAGTATTCGTAATCGGCGGAGGTGTGTCAAAGGCAGGAAAGGTTTTGATTGACTATATTCAGGAAAGTTATAAGGAGTATGTTTTCCATGGAAGCCGTAATGCCAAATTCGAGCTTGCTACATTGGAAAACGATGCGGGAATTTTTGGAGCTGCCAAATTAGTATTAGAATAGAAAAGCAGATTTTCACATATCTTTGAACAAAAGAATGGAAATGCGTAAAGATGGGAGAATCGAAATGAATGGAGCTCTTTATGAGTATTTGACAGAGGTTCTTGGCAGCGAAAACGTGTTAAGGAAAGAGCCTATGAGCAGGCACACTACTTTTCGTGTAGGCGGAGAAGCGGAATATTTTGCTAAAATACAGGAAAAGTCTCAATTGACTGCTGTTATGGATTATTTGCGAAAAACGGAACAGCCGTATTTTATATTAGGGAACGGAAGCAATATTCTTGTAAGCGATAAGGGATATGAAGGTGTCATATTAGATTTAAGTGCAGGGCTTAAAAACATAGAAATAAAAGATAAGAGGGTTACGGCAGAAGCTGGTGCCCTCCTTTCTACTGTAGCTGCAAAAGCTTACGAAGCGGGACTGACAGGCTTTGAGTTTGCAGCCGGGATTCCAGGCACCATAGGGGGAGCTGTGGTCATGAATGCGGGAGCCTATGACGGAGAAATGAAGCACGTGGTGGAAAGTGTTACAGTAATGGACGAACAGGGTGAAATAATGATTCTGGATAACGAAACCATGGAATTTGGCTATCGGAACAGCATTATCAAAAACCGTCCTTTTATCGTGACGGAAGCTGTTCTTTTGCTGAAGGAAGGAGAAAAGGAACAGATAAAGAACCGAATGGAGGAGCTGAATCAAAAAAGGCGGGAAAAGCAGCCCTTGAATTATCCCAGTGCAGGAAGCACCTTCAAACGTCCGGAAGGGTATTTTGCAGGAAAGCTGATTATGGATGCAGGGCTTCGGGGATTTCGCATCGGAGGAGCCAGAGTCTCGGAAAAGCACTGTGGCTTTGTCATCAATGAAGGAAATGCAACTGCAACGGATGTAGCAGATGTTATTGATGAAGTAACGGAAAGAGTAAAAGATAAATTTGGAGTGACATTGGAAACAGAGATTATTAAATTAGGAGAATTTTAAAATACTTTTTAGGCTTTTGCAACGACAGGCAGCTTATATGACATTAGGAGGTGCAATATGAAATTTGTAGTGGTAACGGGTATGAGCGGAGGCGGAAAGAGCACTGCCATGAAGATGCTGGAAGATGCGGGATTTTATTGCGTGGATAATTTGCCGGTATCCCTTATTGCCACATTTACAGAATTGATTGCACCTTCAGGAAGTGAAATTGAAAAGGCGGCTCTTGGCCTGGATGTGCGTTCAAAAGGTTCCTTTCTGCAAATGAATCAGGCATTGGAGGAGCTTAAGAATAAGGGCTACAGTTTTGAACTTCTGTTTATGGATGCAGAGGACCGCGTGCTGGTAAAGCGCTACAAAGAAACAAGGCGCATTCACCCGGTAGATGGAAACGGCAGCATTGAGGAAAGCATAAAAAAGGAACGAAAAATGCTGAAAGCCATTCATGACAGGGCGGATTATGTCATAGATACGACCAGTCTCCTTACAAGGGAATTAAAGGAAGAGCTTGACCGCATATTTTTGAAAAATGAAGAATATAATAGCCTTATGATAAATGTAATGTCCTTTGGGTTCAAGCATGGCATTCCTTTAGATGCAGATTTAGTATTTGATGTACGGTTTCTGCCCAATCCTTTTTATATTGACGAATTGAAATTAAAAACTGGTAATGAGAAAGAAGTCAGGGATTATGTGATGAGCTTTTCGGAAGCAGGGGAATTTTTAAAAAAGCTGACGGACATGATTGAATTCCTTATCCCCAATTATGTAAAAGAAGGAAAACACCGTCTGGTCATTGCCATTGGCTGCACTGGCGGAAGACATAGAAGCGTTACTTTAGCAAATGCCCTTTACGAAGCACTGAAAAATAAAGGAAATTATGGCTTATCCATAAATCACAGAGATGCGGTATGAGTGAAATATTCAGGATAAGCAGGCAGGAGGCAGTATGTCATTTTCCGGAAACGTCAAAGAAGAGCTGGTAAATGTCCATAGCTCTTCCCGTCATTGCCAGATTGCGGAAATAGCTGCAATTATTGAGTTTTGCGGTAAAATTGCGGAAGAAGAAGGCAGAATAAGAATCAGGATTCAAACAGAAAATAAAACTGTAGCAAGAAAATACTTTACATTGTTAAGAAAAGCATTTAATATATATTCTGATGTCTTAGTCCGTCTGAACGGCAGACAGGGGAAAAATTTCATTTATGTATTAGAAGTGGCAGGGCATAAGGATGCAGAAGGCATCTTAAAATCCATTAAGCACCGGGATGGAACAATCAGCCCCCTTTTATTAAAGAACAGCTGCTGTAAAAGAGCTTTTTTAAGAGGAGCTTATTTGGCGGCAGGTTCCATGAGCGCACCGGAAAAGGGTTATCATCTGGAGTATGTGTGCACAAAGGAAACCCAGGCAGAGCAGCTGGTTGCCATATTAAAAGACTTTTCCCTGGATGGAAAAATTGTCCTTCGAAAGAAATACTTTGTGGTATATCTAAAAGAGGGAGAAGGAATAGTGGACTTATTGAATATTATGGAAGCTCACAGGGCTTTGATGGATTTGGAAAATCTCCGGATATTAAAGGAAGTAAGAAATTCCGTAAACCGGAGGGTCAATTGTGAGGCGGCCAATATTACAAAAACAGTAAATGCAGCATCCAGACAGGTGGAAGATATTCTATTTATTAAGGAACGCTATGGACTAAAGAAATTGCCGGAGAACTTACAGGAAATGGCACAAGTACGTTTGGAAAATCCGGATGCGGCTTTAAAGGAGTTGGGAGAACTGCTGGACCCTCCAGTAGGAAAGTCAGGGGTTAATCACAGACTTCGGAAGCTTGCAGAAATAGCCAAACGGCTGAAGGCGCAGGAGGAGGAAAAATTATGATTCAAAGATCTATGACAATTCAATTGACAAGCGGATTGGAGGCAAGGCCCGTTGCGGTGCTGGTACAAAAAGCAAGCCAGTACGACAGCACAGTTTATATTCAGGCAGAAGGAAAAAAGGTCAATGCAAAGAGCATTATGGGTATGATGAGCCTTGGACTTAACATGGGCGAGGAAGTTACCGTGATTGCAGAGGGAAAAGATGAATCTGCTGCAGTGGAGAGCATTGAAGCATATTTAAGCGGACATGAGAAACAGTAATCAGGGATAAACAAAAGGAACACTGTATTTTGTGTTCCTTTTTTGATAAAATAAAAGATACAGCAAGAAGGAGGCGAAATGATGGATAAGAAAAAAATGCTTTTTATATACAATCCCCATGCAGGAAAGGCAAGCATCCGAAGCAACCTGCTTGATATGATTGATATTTTTACAAAAGCAGGCTTTGAAGTGACCGCTTATCCGACCCAGCAGCAGGGAGACGCTATAAAAGCAACAAGGGAGAGAGCAGAAGATTTTGAGATTTTAACATGCAGTGGCGGGGATGGCACTTTGGATGAAGTAGTAACCGGTATGATGGAAAGTGAAAGAAAAATTCCCATTGGCTATGTACCCGCAGGAACCACCAATGACTTTGCAAAGAGTCTGGGCATTTCCTCCAGCATGATCAAGGCAACAGAGTCTATAGTCAGCGGAAGGCTTTTTCCATGCGACATTGGTTCCTTTAACAAAGATACTTTTGTTTATATAGCAGCATTTGGACTGTTTACCGATGTTTCCTATGCTACGGACCAGCAGATAAAAAACGTGCTGGGACATATGGCATATATACTGGAAGGGGCCAAACGGATGAATTCCATTCCCTCCTATCATGTGAAATACAGCCATGACGGAATAGACACAGAAGACGATTTTATGTTTGGCATGATAACCAATTCCCTTTCCGTGGGAGGATTTCGAAAGATTACTGGAAAAAAAGTAGAGCTGGATGACGGACTTTTTGAAGTGACTCTGATTAAAAAACCAAAAAACATGATTGAATTAAACATGATTCTGACTTCCCTGATAGGAAGAAAAATCGTGACAGAATATATGGACTGCTTTAAAACAAGCGAACTCTCCATTGAAACGGAGGAAAGTATCCCATGGACCTTAGACGGAGAATTTGGGGGCTATCATTCCCAGGTCCAAATCACCAATGAAAAGCGGGCATTGGAAATTATTATTCCTTAAAGAAAAAAATGGATTTTTAGAAACATTTTTCCTAATCCTTATTCCATTTTAAAAAAAGATAGGGTATAATAAATGGGAAAAAGACAAAGTTTGAACAAATGGAGGTAAATAAAATGTTAGTATCAGCAAAAGAAATGCTTGATAAAGCAAAAGCAGGCCACTATGCAGTTGGTCAGTTCAACATCAACAACTTGGAATGGACAAAGGCTATCTTACAAACAGCTCAGGAATGCAATTCACCTGTTATCCTGGGTGTATCGGAAGGCGCAGGAAAATACATGACAGGTTATAAGACTGTTGTGGGCATGGTAAACGGCATGTTAGAAGAACTGAACATTACTGTTCCTGTAGCTCTTCACTTAGACCACGGCAGCTATGACCATTGCTATAAATGTATAGAAGCAGGCTTCTCTTCCATCATGTTTGATGGTTCTCATTATCCCATTGAAGAGAACGTAGCTAAGACAAAAGAGTTAGTTGCAGCAGCACATGCAAAAGGAATTTCTATTGAAGCGGAAGTTGGCTCTATCGGCGGCGAAGAAGACGGCGTTGTAGGTATGGGAGAATGTGCAGACCCTAAGGAATGTAAGGCAATTGCTGATTTAGGAATTGATTTCCTGGCAGCAGGTATTGGTAACATTCATGGAAAATATCCTGAAAACTGGGCAGGTTTATCCTTTGAAACATTGGATGCTATCCAGCAGTTAACAGGAGATATGCCTTTAGTGCTTCATGGCGGTACAGGTATCCCTGCTGATATGATTAAAAAAGCTATCTCCTTAGGAGTTGCTAAGATTAACGTAAATACAGAATGCCAGTTATCCTTTGCAGCAGCTACCCGCGAATACATCGAAGCAGGTAAGGATAAAGAAGGCAAAGGCTTTGATCCACGTAAGCTGTTAGCACCAGGCGCTGAAGCTATCAAAGCTACCGTAAAAGAAAAAATGGAATTATTCGGTTCCGTTGGAAAAGCTTAATTTTTATAATTTTAATTGGTACAAGCTGGGAGGCTGCGCAGACAGCCTTCCTTTTTTGTCGGTAAAAGAAAAAAAGCTCCCAAAAAAGGGAGGATGCCAAGTAATCTTCATTACTTGGCATTTATTATGAAAAAGTCTTTTAAAAAGTAATATCTCATTTGTTATGAACTTATCATATATACATAGTATATGGAAGAGATTTGGATAAAACATGTTATGTAAATTAAGAGATTTTAAATTATATATGAACAAAAAATGAACGGAGCATACCGTTTTATAATCCTGCCATAATTTTATCCGGCTCCGGATAGTCCACACCAAAGGTATCAACAGTCATAGATTTGATTTTCTGTTCTTCTAAAGGTCTGTCGGAATAGTCGGTAGCTGTTTCTGCAATTTTATTTACTGCTTCCATGCCTTCGATTACTTTACCGAATGCTGCATAAGAACCGTCTAAATGCGGGGAGTTTTTGTGCATAATGAAGAACTGGCTGCCTGCTGAATTGGGGTGCATGCTCCTTGCCATGGAAAGCACACCTTCCGTATGCTTTAAGTTATTTTCATATCCGTTAGAGGAAAACTCTCCCCGTATGCTGTAGCCGGGACCGCCCATGCCAGATCCTTCCGGACAACCTCCCTGGATCATAAAGCCTTTGATGACACGGTGGAAAATAAGACCGTCATAAAAATTCTTTTGAATCAGGCTGATAAAATTATTTACAGAAATTGGTGCGATTTCAGGATATAATTCTGCCTTTATTACATCATCGCTTTCCATAGTGATGGTTACAATTGGATTTTGAGCCATAGTAGTTTCTCCTTTTCTTATTTGAAATATTGTTTTTTTTATTTTAATAGAACGGGATGTAAAAAGCAAGTAAATACAAATAAGAGCAGAAACCAAATAGTATGGAAATATTAAATTTTACATTCTATTTCTTTTAAATAATGACTTAAAATGCTATAATAGAATTATATTATAAATCGGAAAAGTAGGCGGTCCTTTTGGTAAAGCAAATCATATTGGCACTGAGTTCTGAAGTTTCTAAGGAAGAAATCAGATGTTTTATACAAGAGAAAAAAAGTTTCATTAAAAAAGCGGAGAAAAAGGAAGAGTTGTCAGCATATGCCAAAGAGCAGGCGCTGGTGATTACTGACAGAGAAGATTTTTATGAAGAAGCCCTGAAAAGCGAGATTGCATTTTTAGTATATTTAAATTCTTCGGATAATTCCAAATCATTTCCCAAGGCAGCTTATGGGATTACGACTTTAGAAGGGGTAGAGATGAAATACCTGGAACAGGTTTATAGGCGATTTCATCATCTTCCCTGGCATATACTTGATACACCCCGCTGCAGAGTCCGGGAAATGACCCTGAAGGATTTGGATGACTTGTACAAAATATACGAGGACCCTTCTATTACCCGATATATGGAAGGGCTATATGAAGACAGAGAAAAAGAAGCAGCATATACAGAGGATTATATCAAAAGCGTATACGGTTTTTATGGACATGGGTTGTGGATTGTAGAAGAAAAATTGACGGGACAGATTATCGGACGGGCAGGCATCAGCCACAGAGAAGAATACCACGAACCGGAGCTGGGATATGTCATAGGAAAGCCATATCAGAATCAAGGCTATGCTACAGAAGTCTGCAAGGCGATTATACAATATGGAAAAGAAGAAATAGGTTTTAGTCACTTTAATGCATTTGTTCATAAAGAAAATCTTCCTTCTGTGCGTATTTGTGAAAAGTGTGGGCTTGTTCGTAAGGGGACAGCAGAAATCGGAGATGAACAATTGGAGTGGTATTTTATTTAATGGGTGCAGCTTTAGTATTTTTTATGCAGGCAGGATTTGCAATGGTAGATACAAAAATGACGATAGTTTTCATTGAAAATTAAACGGGAGAATGCTATACTAAAACTACATATAATGTATAAGGAGGAGCCATATGAAAAAGGTTCAGGGAAGCTTATACTTTTCCCTTATTTTGATGACATGGATTCCTTTAGTGGGATTTGCGATAATCATATTGGGATTTTCAGCAAGAACGTTAAAGGCAAGCATGGAGGAAGAAGTGGAAGAGGCTCTTAGAAATCTTGGCATTTCTATTATGGAAACTTATGAAACAGCATATCCCGGTGATTATAGGATAAATCAGGATGGACATGTGCTAAAAGGAGATTATGCCCTGTATGATGACTATTCATTGATTGACCATATAAAAGAAGAAACCGGAGTCGAGGTCAGTCTGCTCTACGGGAATACAAGAATGCTTACTACCATAAGAAATCAAGACAATGAACGTATTGGAGGCACCTTGGTTTCTGACGTAGTAGTAGAACATGTGCTTGACGGAGGAGAAGCTTTTTTTTCCAATGAACTGTCGATTTTTGATGAAAAATATTATGGATGCTACCTGCCGCTTGTAAACAGCGATGATTCCGTGGTGGGCATGTTATTTGTAGGAAAACAGCAAAAAGAGGTAAATGGGAAGGTTGCCCATGTCATTAACCAGATTATTGCCATCGGTTTTATTGCCCTGATTCTGGCTGCTGTCTTTAGTGTCTGCTTTACAAAAAGCATCATAACTTCTATAAATAGAATGATGGAGTTTTTAAGAAAGGTAGCAAGCGGGGACTTGTCTGCCAGGCAGGATGAAAGGCTGATTGCCCGCAATGATGAGATTGGTGAAATGGGAAGGCTTGCATTAACCGTGCAGCGGTCCTTAAGGCAGCTCATTGAAAAAGACGGGCTTACCGATTTGTACAATAGGCGGAGCGGTGAAGGCAGACTAAGAGAACTGGAAAAGAATGCGAAAGAATCGGATGATACATTTTCTGTGGCATTAGGGGATATTGACTTCTTTAAAAAGTTCAATGATGATTACGGCCATGAATGCGGTGATGTGGTCTTGAAAAAAGTAGCAGAATGTTTCCAACAGCATTTTCAAAAATGTGATGGTTATTCTATCCGATGGGGAGGTGAAGAGTTTCTTTTAGTATTCATAGGTCTTCATAGGGATCAAGCTCTTTTGGAAACGGAAAAGATTCTTACCAGTATTCAGAACATGAGAGTTACCTATGGAGAAAAGGTGGTTTCCGTTACAATGACTTTCGGAGTAGCAGAGCATAAAAAAGACGAAACGATAGAAAGACTGGTAAAACGTGCAGATGATAGTCTTTACAAAGGCAAGGCCCTTGGGCGGAATCAGATAACTCTGGGATAATAAAAAGGTAGACAGTTCTTTCCCATTCATGCATTCAAATTCCTCGGTTTGGGGCTTTTAAAAAAGTGAGAAACATGGTAAAATGATTATACTTTGCTAGAGGTTAGCAGAAACGGGGATATAACAAAAGGAAATAATGACAGGGAGGCTATATTATGGCAGACAAAGAGAGACGAAAGAAAACCCCTAATAAAAGTACTAAAAAAGCCATAAAGAAACATAAAAACAAACCGGCAAAAAGAGAGCTGGCTGTTTCTAAAATAGGGCTGAAGATATATGGATTGGTTTCCGTTTTGGTTATTGTGTCCCTTTGCGGTATTTTTTATTTGGCAGGGACTTTATCCAGCATGAGTAAGGTAAATGAGCGGATTATCAATAGCCAGGTAACCGATATTGAACTGATTTCGGAAGTTGCCAGGGATTTCTCCTACATAAACGGCAAGGTGCTCCTTCATATCATCGCAACCAAAGAACATAAAATGGATCAGTATGAGGCAACAATTTCAGAAGGATTTGCGTCTTTGGATGAAAAGGTGGCCACTTTGGACGGGCGTCTTACAGAGGAAGACCCGAGAAAGGAAATCTTCAACAATTTCATGTTGGATTATGAGAGTTATAAAAGCATCGTGGAAACTCTCCTTCAGTCCAGCCGGGTAAACAAGAATCAGGCCGCAGGTGTGGCTACCAGCCATTTTGCGATTTTCGATGATAATGTAGAAGAATATATCGATCAAATGCTGGCAATCAGCAATGAAAACATGGAAGCGGCAAGGGAAGAGTCGAATGCTTATTCTGAGCGGGTTCCGTATGTGGTGGTGCTGTGCTGTGCGTTTTTGGTAATAGCTGCCCTTGTTATTATTGCCATTACCTATTTTACAGTAGTAAGGCCTTTAAAGAAGGTAACGTTGGAGCTGGGAAGGATTATGGAAGCAATCGAGGCAGGCAGGGGAGATTTGACTTGCCGCATCCAGATAAATTCCAAGGACGAAATTGGAAAGATGGCAAAAGGGATCAATTCCTTTTTGGAAATGCTTCAGGAGGTTATTTCCAGTATCTCCATTTCCTGTGAACGGTTATCAAAGCGGCAGCAGATTGTGGAGGCTAATGTGGAGAGCGCCAGCAGAGGAGCAGATGATACTTCTGCAACATTAGAAGAGCTGGCGGCAGGCATGGAAGAAGTGGCTTCCAGTGTTTCTCTGGTAAATGAGGAGACCAAAAAAGTAGAGGGCTCTGTAAGTGATATTGCAAAACAGGCGGAAGATGGCGCCTCTTATGCAGGAAATATTAAAGAAAGAGCGGAAGAGCTGGATACGAAAGCAAAGCAAAGTAAAAGCGAAGCCCGCAATATGGTAGGAGAAATTGATACGGCAATTACTGTTTCCTTAGAGAAGGGAAGAGAAGTAGATAGGATTACCGGACTTACAAATGAGATTATGGGAATTGCCCATAAGACCAATCTGCTTGCATTAAATGCTTCCATTGAAGCAGCAAGAGCTGGCGAAGCAGGCAGAGGATTTGCGGTAGTTGCAGATGAAATCCGTCAGCTGGCAGATAATTCCAAGGAAACTGCAAGTAATATTCAGGATATCAGTTCTGAAGTGGTAACCAGCGTGGAAGAGCTGTCTGAAAATGCCAGCAGACTTATGGAATTTGTAAAGAATACGGTATTGGCAGACTATGATGCTTTGGAAGCAACCGGGCAGCAGTATTATCAGGATGCGGACACCATTAACAATATGATGTATCAGATGTCCTGTGCGGCAGAAAAGCTTACGGAAGTTATGAATAAGGTGTTAAGCGCCAATGAAGGAATCTCCACAACGGTTCAGCAAAGTACAGAAGGTATTACCAGTGTGGTAGGTAACACCTCAGAGCTGGTGGGCGGTATGAAAGAGGTATTAACAGCATCACAGGATGTAAATCAAGTAATTAAGGAATTGCTGAGTCATATCAGCCGGTTTGCAGTAATTAACTAAGAGAAGAGGTCTGTGGTATAGAGAGACTGCGTAAAGCAGTCTCTTTTTTCTAAAAGATACAAAAAAGTATCGCTTATGAAAAAAATATGTTATAGTATGATTGCATGAAAAATGCGTATTACTATTATAGAAAAGAATAAAAAGTTTCATCATATTTTAAGAAGAGGAGTGATAACATGGCAGTAAAGATTACAACGGATAATTTTGACGAGCAGGTCATGAATAGCGGTAAACCGGTTTTATTGGACTTTTGGGCGGAATGGTGTGGCCCATGCCAGATGCAGACGCCGGTTATTGAAGAATTTTCCAAAGAAAACCAGGATATTTTAGTAGGAAAAGTAAATGTGGATGAAGAGCCGGAGCTTGCCATGAAATATAAGGTCATGAGCATTCCTACTTTGGTTGTGGTAAAAAGTGGAGAAAAGACTGCTGTAAGGGTAGGGTTTTCCACAAAAGAGGAATTAAAGCAGTTATTAGAGGAGTAATTTATGATATTTAATTCGATAGACTACCTGCTGTTTTTCCCTGTTGTGGTATGCCTTTATTTTCTCATGCCCAAGCGGCTGAAAAATGTTTGGCTTCTGGTAGTCAGTTATTTTTTCTATATGCAGTGGAATGCAAAATATGCTTTATTGTTAGCAGGTTCTACCTTTATTACCTATGTAGGTGGACTGTTTATTGAACGGTTCCGTAATCAGGGAAAGGAAGTGCCTGCTAAGGCTTGTTTAGGATTTACGTTCCTGTTGAACCTGCTTATTTTGTTTTTCTTTAAGTACATAAATTTTGCTATTGATAATATCAATCGGTTAGCAGGGGCTGCAGGTGCAGAGATAAATCTTACCCATTTTGATATTCTTCTTCCGGTGGGTATCTCCTTTTATATCTTTCAGGCATTAAGCTACAGCATGGATGTATACCGGGGAGAAATCAAAGCGACCCGGAATATCGTGAAATATGCCCTGTTCGTCTCTTTTTTTCCCCAGCTTGTGGCAGGTCCCATTGAGCGGTCAAAAAATCTCCTTGGGCAGTTTGACAGAGAGCACAGATTTCAGGTAGACAATGTCAGAAAAGGCCTTCTCATGATGGCATGGGGATTGTTTATGAAAATGGTCATTTCGGATAACATTGCTCCAACAGTGGATTTGGTATTTGGGAATTATAATGGATTTTCCGGTATTGAAATCATATTGGCAGTAATACTGTTTGGCATACAGATTTATTGCGATTTCGGGGGGTATTCCCTGATTGCCATCGGCAGTGCCCAAATTCTGGATTTTCAGTTAATGGAGAATTTCAAAAGCCCCTATTATGCAGCAAGCATTTCCGAGTTTTGGAAGAGATGGCATATTTCCCTGACAAGCTGGTTTCGGGATTATCTGTATATTCCCTTGGGGGGCAACAGGAAGGGAACCATAAGAAAATACATTAATCAATTTCTTATTTTTTTTGTAAGCGGCATATGGCATGGCGCTGCATGGAATTACATTGTATGGGGTGCTATGAATGGCATCTTTATGATTCTGGAAGAATTGACGGTTGGATTCAGGAAAAGGGTTAGGATAAGGTTCTCTGTGGACACAAGTAGATTTAGCTACCGGCTGTCTTCCAGGCTCATTACCTTTGCACTGGTGAATTTTACATGGCTGTTCTTCAGAGCAAACAGCATAGGCGAAGCATTTTTTATGATCAAGAAATGCATTGATTATCTGGCGCCGGAGAGAATTGCGGGATTGGCTTTTGTCAGTATGGGGATGAGCACCCAGATAACCGTAGTAGTGCTTTTGTCTGTTTTTCTTTTGTTTTTGATAGATGGCATGAAATATAAGGGAATTGATGTAGTGGAGCTTGTATTTTCCCAAGGGGCATGGCTGCGCTATGTAATCTATGGAGGGCTGCTGTTAGGGATTTTATTTTTTGGGGTGTATGGAAATTTATATGAGCAGACCCAATTTATATATTTTCAATTCTAGTGTGGCGGGCTATGGATTGAGCTGGCTATATGTAACTGTTTAGAAAGGAAATCAGAAAAGAAATGAAATATAAAAAAGAGCTTCTGTTTTTTATGAAGTGCATAATTTTAATTGTTCTATTGTTTCTTTTATGTTTTGTGATTATCATGCCCCAGTATCTGCAGAATAATCAGGCATCTCTGATTGACAAGGTACATCGGTTAGAATCTCTGGAAGGTCCTAAAATTGTATTGGTGGGAAATTCTAACCTGCCCTTTGGCATTGTATCCGGGAATATAGAGGAAGCCCTTCAGATGCCCGTAGTCAATATGGGACTTCACGGTGGAGTAGGAAATGCATTTAATGAACAAGCGGCAAGGATTAACGTACAGGAGGGGGATATTATTATACTAAGTCCCTCCAGCTTTGATGATGATGATAAGATTAAAAATCCGGAGTTAGCATGGATTACTATAGAAAATCATTTGGAACTTTATCGCTTTATCAGGTGGAAGGATATTCCGGACATGGTAAAGGCGTATCCTTCCTATTTAAAAAAATGTATAGAACTTTGGACAAACAGTATAGGAAACTTTACAGAAGACAGTATATATACGAGAAATATGTATAATGAGTACGGAGATAATATCAGCGACCGGCCGGAAAGTCTTCCGGAATTGGAATTTAGTGAAGTGCAGGTTCCCAAGATCAGCCAGGAATATGTGGAAAGGGTCAATGGGCTCAATGAATATGTAACCCGAAAAGGCGCTGCATTAGTCATTGCGGCATATCCCATTGCCTATTATGAGAATGCCCCTGCAAAGGAAGAGTATGCGGCATTTGAGCAGGAGCTTAGGTCGAAGGTGGATTGCCCGGTCATATCAGACTATACGGAATATTGTATGTCTCCTGACTTATTTTATAATACGTATTTGCATTTAACGAACGAAGGGGCTACAATACGAACAGAGCTGTTAATAAAAGACATACAAAATTATTTAGATAAGAGGGAATAAAGTATGATTTCACCAAAGTATAAAGAAATGCTAAATCAAAAATCTGTAATCAGGGAAATTTCGGCTTATGCCAGGGAAAGAGGAAAAGAAATCGGATATGAAAATGTATTTGATTACAGCCTTGGAAATCCTTCTGTTCCAGTGCCGGAAAAGTTTCGGGAAACAGCTGTCAGGCTGTTGGAGGAAGAAGATCCGCTGGCTCTTCATGGCTATAGCGAAGGACATGGAATCTGGGAAGTGAGAGAGGCTGTGGCGGCTTCCCTGTCGAAACGGTTTGGTCTGCCCTATACGGCCAACCATGTGTTCATGGCATCAGGAGCAGCAGGCGCTTTGGCCCATGCTTTTCGGGCAGTGACGGTACCGGGAGAGGATATTATTGTATTTGCCCCTTATTTTCCGGAATATATGCCTTACATTGAAGCTACCGGAGCACACCTGAAGATTGTAGAGGCGGATACGGAAAACTTCCAGATTCATTTTGAAAGATTTGAAGAGCTGCTTTCTGAAAATACAGGAGCGGTATTGATCAATACTCCCAATAATCCTTCTGGAATCGTGTACTCTGCCGAAACAATAAAAAAGCTGACGGATATTTTAAAAAAGAAGCAGCAGGAATATGGACATGCTATTTATCTTATTTCCGACGAGCCTTACAGGGAAATTTTATTTGAAAGCGTAGATGCGCCCATTATATCCCGGTATTATGAAAATACAATTATGTGTTATTCCTTCAGTAAATCCATTTCCATTCCAGGTGAAAGATTAGGCTATGTGGCAGTAAATCCGGGCTGTAAGGACGGCGAATTGATTATTCATATGTGTACCCAGATATCCAGAGGTATTGGCCATAACTGTCCGGCATCTTTGATTCAGTTAGTTGTCGCTAATTTGTTGGAGGATACAGCGGATTTATCTGTCTACGAAAGAAATATGGAGATTCTATATAAAGAATTGACAGAATTGGGATTTACCTGCGTAAAACCCGGAGGAACCTTTTACATGTTCCCAAAAGCATTGGAAGAGGATGCGAAAGAATTTTGCATGAAAGCAAGAAAATATGACCTGGCGCTGGTGCCGGGAGACAGTTTTGGATGTCCGGGATTTTTCCGAATTGCTTATTGTGTTCCTACAGAGAAGGTGGAACGTTCCTTGGAGGCATTTCGTAAACTGGCTAAAGAGTATGAAAATTAGGAGAGTGATAATATGATGTATCAGGCAAGTCTTGTATTGGAAGGCGGAGGAATGAAAGGGATTTATACGGCAGGAGTATTGGATTTCTTTTTAGATAAGGGAATAGAGTTTTCAAACTGTTATGGAGTGTCGGCAGGAATATGCCATGCATGCAGCTATCTGTCCAGGCAGAAAAAAAGAGCCTACCGCATAGCAGTAAAGTATTTAAAGGAAAAGGACTATTGCAGCTATTATAGCCTGTTGAAAACAGGAGATTTGTTTGGGGCGGATTTTTGCTATAACCGGATACCTAACGAACTTGATATATATAATTATGAAGAATTTGAAAAGTACAAGGGAAAAGCATATGCGGTAGTTACCAACATAGAGACCGGACAGCCCGAGTACCACAGACTTTTAGACATGAGAAAGGATATTCAATGGGTAAGGGCATCCTGTTCCCTTCCACTGGTGTCAAACAATGTGGAAATTGACGGCGCTTACTATCTGGACGGCGGAATTTCCGATTCTATTCCCATTCGTAAATCCATAGAAGACGGTAACAAAAAAAATGTGGTAGTCCTGACCAAGCATACTGGCTTTGTGCGCAAGCCCTCTTCCCATATGGGGCTTATAAAGCTGCGCTACCACAAATATCCTATGGTAATAGAAAACATGAAGAACCGTCATGAGGCATATAATGAAACAATGGAATTTCTGGAGGAGGAAGAAAAAAAGGGCAATATATTTGTCATCCGGCCCCAGTATGATTCTCATCTTGGAAGACTGGAAAAGGATAAGAGGAAGCTGAGAGCATTGTATAAGCAGGGTTATAAGGATGCGGAGCAGTCTTACGAGGCCATGAAGCAGTACTTAAGGAAGGAAAACATATCGAAATAAAGAATTAGGGAGAAGAAAGATGATTGAGATTTTAAAGGCAATAGTATTTGGCATTGTGGAAGGGATTACGGAATGGCTTCCCATCAGCAGTACCGGACATATGATTTTATTGGATGAATTTGTTGCTCTGGATGTTTCCCCTGAATTTCTGGAAATGTTTCTGGTGGTGATCCAGCTTGGAGCAATCATGGCAGTAGTGGTATTGTTTTGGAACAAAATCTTTCCCTTTAATTTTAACAGGCAAAAGGGACCGTTTCTTGTAAAGGAAACATGGATTATGTGGTTCAAGATTCTGGTGGCATGTATCCCGGCAGCAATTATAGGAATTCTTTTTGATGATATTTTTAATGAATTATTTTATAATTATCTGACTGTGGCTCTTGCTCTTATTGTTTTTGGAATTTTATTCCTTATAGTGGAGAATGCAAATAAAAATAAGCGCACAAAAATAAATTCTCTTGGGGAGATTACCTATACGACAGCAATGCTTATTGGCGTGTTCCAGTTAATTGCAGCTATCTTTCCGGGAACCTCCCGTTCCGGCGCTACTATAGTAGGTGCGCTTATGATAGGAGTTTCCAGAACAGTGGCAGCTGAATTTACATTCTTTTTGGCAATCCCGGTAATGTTTGGCGCAAGCCTGTTAAAGATTGTAAAATATGGATTTGCCTTTTCCGGCAATGAGCTGGTTCTTTTGGCAGTGGGCATGATTGTGGCATTTGTGGTCTCTGTAATCGTAATCCGTTTTTTGATGGATTTTATAAAAAAACATGATTTCAAGGTGTTTGGATATTACAGAATCCTATTAGGGATAATCGTGCTTATTTATTTTTATCTTATAGCACCGGGGCTGAGTTAGCATAGACTAACAGAGCGCAATTGGTATAGATGATTAAAAATATTATAAAAAATTTTTTCAAAGAATTATGACAAAATATTTGACATACCGGAAAAAATGAGTTACTATTGCACAAGAGGACAAAGAGATATTGCAGTGTCCACTATATAGGAAAGCAAAAATAATAGATCACGATTAGAGCGTGTGAAGGGAGAAAATGAAATGGCAGACGTAAAAGCAGCAGTAACCGCAAAACCAGTAGCAAAAGCTGTAGCGGCAGCAAAACCAGTAGAAGCTACATCAGCTAAAGCAGAAGCAAAGGCAGCACCGGCTAAGGCAGCAGCAAAAGCACCTGCAAAAAAAGCCACTGCAAAAAAAGCACCTGCAAAGAAGGAAGCAGAAGAAAAGAAAGCTGCTCCGGAAAAGAAAGCTGAAGTAAAGGCAGTAGTAAATTTACAGTTTTCCGGAAGATCCTATACAACAGAAGATTTAGTGAAAATTGCAAAAGATGTTTGGAAATATGACTTAAAGAAAAAAGTATCTGACTTCAAGACGGTTGAATTATATGTAAAGCCAGAAGAGAGCCAGGTATACTATGTAATCAATGAAGAAGTAACAGGAAGCTTCGGCATCTAATACATAGTAAGAATAAGCAAGAAAACATTCATAACCTCCTTTTTTCCGTCATACATTGTAGAAATGTATAGACAGGAAAGAAGGAGGTTTTTTATGAATCTGATTAAAAAAAATATACATATGGATTGTTTGAAAAGCAAGGCTTCCAATCAGATTACCTTAGAGGAAGATTTTAATCTGCCCGATGTAAAACCGGATATGGATAAAATTATTTTTAAAGAGGGAGACGTAAGAATTGACGAGGTGAAGGCAAGCGGGGATCATGTAACAGTAAGAGGAAAGCTGCTTGCCTCTTTGTTGTATGCTTCTACCGATTCCGGAGAGAAGTTAGCAAGGGTGGAAAAAGAGATGCCTTTTGAGGAAACGGTGTTTTTAGAAGGAGTGGAAAGTGGAGACAATGTGGACTATACTTATGAAATAGAAGATTTTTCGGTTTCCATGATCAATTCCAGAAAGGCTAGTATCCGTTCTATTATTACATTGAAAATGAGTGTAAGAGAGCTTTACGATGAGGAAACAGCAACAGAGCTTTATGGGGAAGAGGAAGCAGAGTACCGGAAAAGATGTCTGGATATTGCAGAAATAGCCATATGTAAAAAGGATATTTATCGAATCCGTCAGGAAATTGAATTTCCGGCAGGAATGCCCAACATCGCACAAATCATATGGAATTCCATACGAATTGGAAATCTGGATTTCAAAGCATTGGATGGGAAAATATCGGTGCAGGGAGAGCTGGAGGCATTTTTTCTTTTTGAAGGAGAGGGAGAAGATCGTCCCGTTCGTTTTTATGAAACAACCATGCCTTTTAGTGGCGTAATTGAATGCAATGACTGTAGGGAAACTATGATTCCGGATATTACCTGGCAGATTTCTCACAAGGAGTTTGAAGTAAGACCGGATTTTGACGGAGAAGAGAGAGTTGTTGCATTAGAAATCGTGTTAGACTTAAACATAAAGATGTATGAAGAAGAACGGGTAGAAATCTTATCGGATGTGTATGGGGTAACGAAGGAAATCACGGCAGTGACCTTACCGGGCAGCTTTAAAAGTTTGCTGGTTAAGAATGAGGGAAAATGCCGGGTGGCAGATAAATTAAAAATTGAGCCGGGTGCGGGAAAAATATTGCAGCTTATGCACAGCGAAGCGGAGGCAGTGCTGGATGAAACAAAAATTGTGGAAGACGGTCTGGAATTAAACGGTACATTGCTTGTAAATTGTCTGTATGTAACAGGGGATGATAAAATGCCTTACTCTTCCCTTCAGGGTATGCTGCCTTTTTCCTATGTTATGGATGTAAGCGGTATCAACAGCCAATGCACCAGCAATGTTGCTGTTTCGGTGGAGCAATTAAATGTTACTATGCTGGACAGTGAAGAATTGGAAGTAAAAGCGGTAGTAAGAGTTCATGCAATTGTATTTTGTGAGCAGAAGGAAGATATGATAACAGATATTCAAGTACAGGATCTGGATATGGACAAAGTAAAGAATTTGCCCAGCATGGCTATTCATGTAGCTGGAAAAGACGATAGCCTCTGGCAGATTGGAAAGAAATATTATGTTTCCGTAAAGAAGATCAAAGAGCTGAACGGATTGTCAGGAGACGATTTAAAAGAAGGAGATAAGCTTTTCATTGTAAAAGGAGTGCAGAAATAAGGCTGCCCATACATTTAGAAAGCCCGGAGAATAGGGAACTTCTCCGGGCAATTTATTGGAATATATTAATTCGTAGTACCAGTTTCGTTAGATTTCCATTGTTCAAACTTGGAAATGACTGCATCGTATGTGCGCTGTGAAATGTCAGGCAGATTACCGCCCCATTTCTTTGCAGCCTGCTCATAGCCCTTCTTAAATGCTTCTAACATTTCGTCAGCCTTGGAAGGATCGCCGCCCGTTAATGCTTTGGCAAAATCCAGAATACGATCTGAGGTCTGCGTCACACCCCAATAGCCGTCTTCTGCAATATCGGCTTGTGCCTGTGCCCTGGTAGCAGGATCTACGGTATAGTTCCCACCTGCTAAAAAGCTCCACATATTATTAGCCTGTCCGTATGCAGTTCCCTGTTTGCTCATAAGCTGTTCTACAAGGCTTCTTAACTGGGAAGTTCTCTCTTCGGCATCTGCTTTTAATTTTGCAATGGTTGCTGTATCCTGCTTGTAAGTTTTCGTTGAATTGGCAGCGGTACCAGTTGTCTTACTAGTTGGTTCATAAACAACACCTGAAGTATCTTTGCTGCTGGAAGCTTCAGAAGTCTTTTCGCTGGCAGCTGTGGACTGGGTGCTGGTATAACCGGCATAAGCAGCCTGAGTACCTGTAATTCCGTTTACACTCATGTTTTTACCCTCCTTGGTCAATAAAATTATACATAATTAATAGTTTCAAATCATATATCGGACAAATGGAAAAAAATGTTTACCCATGTTGCTTTTTTTTTTGCCATTTATTATAATTACTTAAATGTATACAAAATACATGCCGTGTACAATGTAATATTTAAAAACTTATTATAGATGAAATAGGGGAATAAAAATGGAAGAGTTGAAAAAGAAGGCATATGGGAAAATCAATTTAGGGCTGGATGTATTAGGGAAAAGGCCGGATGGATATCATGAAGTGAAGATGATCATGCAAATGGTATCTGTGTATGATGAACTTACCTTTCGGAAAATTCCGGAACCGGGGATTCGGATTGCTGCTGATAAAGAAGAATTGCCGCTCAATGAAGATAATCTGATTTATAAAGCGGCAAAGCAGATGCTGGAACGGTTAGGAAGCAGCCAGGGGATTTTCGTTACTTTAAAAAAGAATATCCCCATTGCAGCTGGAATGGCGGGAGGCAGCACAGATGCGGCAGCCACCCTCCTTGGTTTAAATGAGCTGTTAGAAGGAAATATTCCTATGGAAGAATTGCTTGAGATGGCGGTGAAAATCGGTGCGGATGTGCCTTACTGTATCCTGCAGGGAACCGCATTGTCAGAAGGCATTGGAGAAGTGTTGACACCCCTGCCTGTTCCCCCTGCCTGCAGTTTGTTGATTGGAAAGCCGGATATCAATGTGTCTACTAAATATGTTTATGAAAATCTTCAGCTGGATACACTAAAGCAGCACCCGGATATTGATGGCATGAGAAGAGCAATTGAAGAGCAGGACCTGGAAGGCATTACAGAACGTATGGAAAACGTGCTGGAAACGGTAACAATCCAAAGATATCCTGTCATTGGAGAAATCAAGGAGGCTATGCTTAAGGCAGGAGCGCTTAATGCATTGATGAGCGGAAGCGGACCAACGGTCTTTGGAGTATTTGATTCAAAGGAGCTGGCTGAGAAAGCAAAAAAAGAGCTGGACGGCATCGGCCTGGTAAAAGAGCTGTTTGTGGCAGAGTTTGTAAACTCTTAATCAAAAAAGATTTTGACTGCTCCATAAAGCCTGATGGGGCAGGAATGTTAATAATAAGGGAGGTATATTATGAAAGACTTGCTGCAGGAGAATATGGATGAGTATCTGCCCCTTAGAGACGTGGTTTTTAAAACCTTGCGGCAGGGAATATTAACAGGGGAATTAAAGCCGGGAGAAAGGCTGATGGAGATTCATCTGGCTAACCGTTTGGGAGTCAGCAGGACTCCAATCAGGGAGGCTATAAGGAAGCTGGAGCTGGAGGGACTTGTAACCATGATTCCCAGGCGTGGAGCAGAGGTAGCGCAGATTACAGAGAAAAACCTTCAGGATGTGTTGGAGGTAAGAAGAGAGTTAGATGCTTTTGCAGCAAAGCTGGCCTGTCAGAGAATGGATGAGGAGCAGCGGGCTGAATTAAAGGAAGCGGCAGCAGCCTTTGAGAAGGCGGTTGAGACGAAAGATGCTACGGTCATTGCCAAGGCAGATGTGGCATTTCATGATATCATTTTAAAATCTGCCGGAAATGACAGGCTGAGCCAGCTTGTAAATAATCTGGCAGAGCAGGTATATCGTTACCGGTTTGAATATGTGAAAGATAAAACATCCCATAACAGGCTTATTGAGGAGCACAGGAATATTTACAACAGCATTGTGGAACGGGATGAAGAGGCCGCAGCCGCAGCAGTAGGCATGCATGTGGATAATCAGGAAAAATTCATAAAGGAGCAGCTTCGAGCCATAAAGTAAATGGATAGATGCTGTATAAAGCGTTGGAAAATGGGAATAACTCTTCTAAGCAAGCAATTAGGAGGAGGATTTCCATGAGAAGGAAAGCATATTTTGAATTATTATGTTATGGAGTGATGAGCGGGTTTGCAGCGCTGCTGTTCGTTTTCGGTACGATGTATCCTGACTACATCTATACCGGGGAAAGTTATCGTGTGATAACAGTAGAAGGGCTAAGCGAGGAAGAGCTGCATGCACCGGTCTATGAGCTGGATAGAAGCAAGATTAAAGTATCAGGCAAGCTATACGAAAGCATTTTAAAATTGATAGAGGATTGGGAAGATGACAAAAGAGGTATTAGTGTCCGTGTGTGGAATTCAGTATCAGAATGGGGAAGCGGACAAGACAGAGACTATTACAATCGGGAATTACTATAAAAAAAATAACTGCCATTATCTGTTTTACGAAGAAGTGATGGAGGGGTTTTCGACACCTGTAAAAAACATGATAAAATTCTCCCAGGGACAATTAAGCGTCCAGAAAAAGGGAGTGGTTATTTCCAATATGATATTTGAGGAAAGGAAAAAGAACCTTTCCAATTATGTAACTCCCTACGGGGATATCATGATAGGAATTGATGCAAAAAGTGTGGAGCTTCAGGAGTCAGAACAGCAGATTCAGGTACGGGTAGAGTATGCTATGGAAATAAATTATGAGCACTTGGCAGACTGCAGCCTGACCATTGATATAAAAGAAAAGAGAGAAGGAATATCCTTCTCCCTTTAGGGACATTATTTGACTGGCTTCGCACCGGCTTTTTCCTGAGCAGCTTCTAAAGCTCTCTTGAAAAGGCCCTTTTTCTTTTGCTCTACAGGAGCATTTCCACCCCGGAATCCTTTTACATCCATAATGTAGATACCGCTTACCACTGCTTTGACTTCTTTTTTTACTGGAACCTTGTCAAAAATCTTTTCGTCGCATACAAGAGACATGATTTGAGGTCCTACCTTTGCTTTTACAATGGGAAGCTTGGAGCCTCTGAAAAACTTGGGGGTCTGTTCTATGACTACCTGGGGCAGTCCGGAATCTTTTATCTTCATCCGTTTTTTATCAATAATCAGCATGGAAACCGTCTGTTTGTTGGCGGCCATCTGCTCTTCTTGTTCTGCCTGCCTTTTCTGTGCTTTTTTTCCTAAAAAATATAGTACTGCGATTCCAGCGATAAGAATCACGGAAATAACAATCAGCACTATGAGTACTGTATGATTCATATAAACCTCCCGAAACTATGATATAGTAATGCAATCAGCAACAAATATTGTACCATTGTTTGATTTAAAGTGCAAGAAAAGCTGTGTAATATTTGTGAACTTCCAAGAAAGAGCTTTCTATTAAAAAATAAATATGATATAATTTTTAGCAATGAGGGAATTTTGAAAAGATTAAAGGAGAAGATTATGAAGAAAAAAGTATTGACGATGCTAGTCGTTGCAATGACTCTGCTGCTTGCAGGCTGCGGTAAGGACAAGGATGCGCAAAGCAGCAGTGAAAACATAAATCCTGATGATTATGTGAAGCTTGGAGAGTTGGAAGGGCTTGAAGTTACGGTTGAGGTATCAGGTCAGATTACTGACGAGCAGATTGAACAGCAGATATCCAGCGAGCTGAATTATTACGTAGAGTATGGAAACTTATACGAATACGAGGAAATACCCGATAAGACAATAGTAGAAGAAGGAGATATGGTAAATATCGATTATGAAGGGAAGAAAGACGGGGTTGCTTTTGATAGGGGCACCGCAGAAGGAGCCTATCTGGAAATCGGTTCCGGTTCCTTCATTGAAGGATTTGAATCCGGACTCATTGGACACAGCGTAGGTGAAGAGGTGGATTTGAACCTTACTTTTCCGGAAGATTATACTTCCACGGAAATGGCGGGAAAAGAAGTGGTCTTCCATGTGAAGATCAATAGTATCCATGATGCGGAAAAGAAATTCACACCAGAATTTAATGACCAGTTCATTCAAAAACTGAATTTTGGCTTCTCCAGTATGGAGGAGTATCGGGATGATGTAAAATCCTACATGGAACAGCAGAATGCCATTCAGGATGAATCCGCTATCTCTGATGCTATCTGGCAGGCGGTATATGATGCATGTGAAGTCAGTGATCCTCCAAGAGAAATGGTGGATGAGGTTAAGGACCGGGTTTATAAGAACGCAGAGAATTATGCTGCCCAGGCAGGTGTGGAGCTTTCCGAATTTATCTCCACCAACATGAATATGACGGAAGAGGAGTTTGAAACGGAAGCAGAGAATATTTCTGTAGAATCTGCCAAGAATAAGCTGATTATGAGGGCCATTGCAAAACAGCAGGGAATAGAAATCAGTAAAAAGCAGATTACCGAGACTGCAGAAGAAGAATATGTCCAATACAGTTATGAAAGCGCCGATGCTTATATCCAGGCAGTAGGCGGCGAAGCAGTTTATAAGGATTACTTATTATCAGAAAAGGTGGATGAATATTTAAAAAGCGTTATAACGGTCCATCAGGTGGAAAAGCAGCAGGAGACTTCTGAAAGCACAGTAAGTGAAAACAGCGCCGGCGGGGAGGAAGAATCCTCGGAAGCGGTAAGTGAAAACACAGCAGAGTAAAGGAATGGGAGTGCGGATGCGCAAAAAAGGAATTTGCATTGGATTAGCAATTTTATTGACATTTTCAGTAGTGACACCTGTACAGGCCACTACGATTTCAGATGCCAAGAATGCCAAAAGCAAAACAGAAAGCAATTTAAATGCAGTAAACAGTCAGATTGATTCTTTGGAGGGACAAAAGGCTGCACTGGCAAACGAAGTGGAAGAAATGGATACCCAGCTGGTTGACATTTTGACCAGCATCAGTATCTGTCAGGAAGAAATTGACACGAAAGAAAAGGAGATTGGTCAGGCAAAGGAAGAGCTGGCAGCAGTCATTGTGAAAGAAGAGGAACAGGATGAAGCCATGCGAATGCGGCTAAAGTTCCTTTATGAACAGGGTGAAAGTGCTTATCTGCAGCTTTTGCTGGAGTCAAAAAGCATAGCGGATATGCTTACCAAAGCTCAATATGTGGAAAAGGTCTATGCCTATGATAAAGAGCTTTTAGATGAGTATAAGGAAACACGGGAAACGGTTAAGACCTTAAAAGAGAAGCTGGAAGAAGAGGAAGCGGATCTGCTTGCATCCAATTATGAGCTGGAGCAGGAGCAGGAAGCTTTGGAAGCTGCGATTGCAGAAAAAAAGGATACCATTCAAAATTTCGACAGCAAGCTTGCCAGTGCAAAAAAACAGGCAGAAGCTTATAAGAGCCAGCTGAAAGAACAGACGGCAAAGCTTAAGAAGCTGGAAGAAGAACAGCAGAAGGAGAAAGAGGCAATACAGGCGCAGCTGGCTGCTCAGGAAAAGAAGCCCTCAAAGGGCACTCTCGCTGCTTCCAATCCTGCTAATTATACGGCACCCCAAAACGAACCGACAGGGGATGACGGTAATTCGGAAAAGGAAGCTCCAAGTGCACCAGCAGACCCGGGAGACAGCTCCATGGGACAGCAGATTGCCAACTATGCCTGCCAGTTCGTAGGCAATCCTTATAAGGCAGGAGGTACCAGCCTTACGGATGGTGCGGACTGTTCCGGTTTCGTCCAGTCTGTGTACAGGCATTTTGGTTATGTCATTCCAAGAGATTCCACCAGTCAGAGAAGCGCCGGAAGAGCGGTGGATTATGCCAATGCACAGCCGGGAGATATTATCTGCTATGCGGGGCATGTTGCCATTTACTTAGGAAATGGGCAGATTGTACATGCCAGCAGTGAACGTACAGGCATCAAGTATGGAAATGCTACATACCGTACCATATTAAGTGTGAGACGAATTGTATAGATATTATAGATATATTGAAAAAGTAGATGCTAAAGTATCTGCTTTTTCTTTTCTGAAGTTTATTATATTTCATAATGAGGGATGGAAGAAAAACAATGAAGAAGCTGCCTAGAGATTTTTACACAAGAAGCACGCTGGAGGTTGCCAAGGACTTACTGGGTAAGATATTAGTACATGAAACTCCGGAAGGAATTACAAAGGGAAAAATCGTGGAAGTAGAGGCTTACTGCGGAGTGGGTGACAAGGGCGCTCATGCCTATGGCGGGCTTCGGACAGACAGGACGGAAATCATGTTCGGACCGGGAGGATTTTCCTATGTGTATCTCATATACGGAATGCATAGCTGTATGAATATCGTAACAGAAAAGAAGGAAGTGCCGGAATGTGTATTTTTAAGGGCACTTGAGCCGGTAGAAGGCATAGAACTGATGGAAAAACGAAGAAAAACGGATAAGCTTAAGAACCTGTGCAATGGACCCGGTAAGCTCTGCCAGGCAATGGGAATTGACAGAAGCTGCTATGGGCTGGATCTGCTTGGAGATCAGTTGTATGTGGAGTATCCGGAAAAAGGAAGGGAAACAGGTTCGGAGCAGGAAGAGGAGCCATTTGAAATCGTTGCTTCAAAAAGAATCAATATTGATTATGCGGAGGAGGCAAAGGACTTTCTCTGGAGGTTTTCCATTAAGGGGAATCCTTTTGTTTCGGCGAAGGTCTGATGTTGGGGAAATCCCTTTCCAGCCGGCGCTACTCTCGCAGGCGCCTGGACTGGTTTGGAGCAGAGAACAGATAATGACAGAATGAAAGGCGAGGCTTGAAATATGGCACAGTCAGAAGAAGAATTATTGAAGAAGAGGCTTTTGGAGCTGGCGGACAGGGCATATGAAAGGAATCAATATACCTTTAGCGGATTTTTAAGTCCCGGAGAAGTGAATGCCTTTTATGAGATAGAAGGACAGATTGCTTATATAAATTATGAGCTGTCTGGAGGAGTGGAACAGGCGGAACGGGTAATGATCCGGTTTGGCAGCGAAGGCATGTTTGGATATCTGGAGGAGTTTCCCATTATCTGCCTGATTGTAGAGCCACTTATGAAAAAGTTTTCCGAGCCCCTGACTCATCGGGATTTTTTAGGAGCCTTGATGAATCTTGGAATTGAGAGAAATACTCTGGGGGATATTGTGGTAAAGGGAGCAAAGGCTTACCTGTTTTGTATGGATTCCATGGCAGATTTTATTATGGAGAATCTTACAAAGGTAAAGCATACCCATGTAAGGTGTGTTAGAAGCAAGGAGATACCGGAAGAAGTAAAGCCGGAGCTTAAGGAGGAAACCATCCTTGTAAGCTCGGAACGGTTAGACGGAGTTATTGCAAAGGCATATAATCTGTCCAGAAGTCAGGCGGTGGAGATTTTCCGGGAAAAAAGGGTTTTTGTGGATGGCAGGCTTTGTGAGAACAATAGCAGGGTTCCAAAAAGCGGGGAGGTGGTTTCTGTCCGGGGCTTTGGGAAATTTTTGTATGTGGGCAGAGAGTATGAGACCAAAAAGGGGAAGAGTGCAGTGAAAATCTGCAGGTATGTGTAGAGATATGAAAAATGTCTTGTGAGAAAATGCTGGTTTGATTCTATCTTTTTTGTTAAAATGAAAAATAAAAACGAAGTTAGGGGGCAGTTATATGCAGTATAGGATTTTAGGTGATACAATGCCGGCAGTGGAAGTTACGTTTGATGCGCCGGGAGAGTCCATGTACACTCAGTCGGGAGGGATGGCATGGATGACAGAAGGGATTTCCATGGATTCCAATATGAGAGGCGGAATTGGAAAAAGCATTGGAAGGATGTTTGCGGGAGAATCCCTGTTCATGGCTACTTATAAGGCGGAAAGAGCAGGTACTACCATTGCTTTTGCTTCAACCGTAGCAGGAGAAATCATGCCTGTAAATATTGGACCAAACGGCGGCCTGATCTGCCAGAAGGGGGCATTTCTCTGTGCACAGGAAAGTGTTAATCTTTCCATTACATTTACGAAAAGATTTTCAGCTGGATTATTTGGCGGAGAAGGATTTATCTTACAGGATATTTCCGGAAGCGGTATGGTATTTCTGGAAGTCGATGGCAATAAGGTGGTAAAGGACTTAGCGCCGGGGGAAGTACTGAAGGTAGACACTGGAAACGTGGTTGGATTTGAGAAGAGCGTCTCCTATGAGATTGAAACAGTGAAGGGGCTGAAAAATATTTTTCTTGGAGGAGAGGGGTTATTCCTTACCAAGCTGGTGGGCCCCGGAAAGGTTATTTTGCAGACGCAGAACTTTAATGAGTTTGCGGGCAGGATTATTCGGATGGTTCCGTCGAAGTAGATAGTATTGAAAGGAAAGTTTAAATGAATCAGATAAAAAGAAAAAAACCAATTATAATATCTCTTTGCGCATTACTTTTTAGCAGCATACTGTTGCAGGGGTGCAGCTCTATGAGAGGCATTCTGCTTGATATTGAAATTTCGGGTTGCAAAGTACCCATGGATGGCAAAATACAAAAAGTATATGACAATGGTCTTGTTCTGTGTGAAACGGATGGCACTATTGTTGATTTGGCTTCCTGTGAAGAAATGAAAGGAAGGAATTACAGTTTAGAAAGCCTGCATATCGGTGTCCCCACAAGTGATGGAAAGAAAGCAGTACCTTCTTGTATGATTGTATATGTTTACAATGATTCTCTTTCCAGCCAGCCTTTGGAAAACTGTAAGATATACCAAATGACTGTATCGGACGGGCTTGGCAATTCGGATGAAGTCAGCATTACTGTAAATGGAAAAGATATTTTTCAAACAGAACCATCTGAGTTTTTAGCCCACTTGGAAGAACTTGGCATTGCTTTTGATGAGGATGAAAAAACTAAATTTTTAGAAAGTTCCACTGGCGAATATATTACAAGGCGTCAGGGCAGTTATATGTATGGTTTGCATTCCGGTAAGGAGGAAGTTTCACGGCCGGATGGAGATGACTTTTATGATTCAGATGGAAATTTTGATCAAGAGGCATATGATGCCGCATGTAAAGAAGTGGAAGATAGTGCCGGCCTTGTTGTTACGGAATTTAAATTTGAAAAATTAATAGAAAAGTCTTATAACTAAAATAGGTTAATTGATAATTTCATGCATAAGAGGAATATTAAAAGTGGAAGACCTTGATAAAGAATTGCTTAAATGGGCAGAGGCACCGAGAGAGATAGAAGAAGAAACCCGCAAAATGGTACAAAGCAGACATAGATTATGGGTTTCTTTTTTAGAAGTTCTTGGGGCGATAGTGATGGGCCTTATAAACGCAAAAGCGGGAGGGTTCGGTATATGTATAAGCATATTTTGTTTTTTGGCAGTATTTGTAGTAGTTTTGAATTATTATGAAGATGAGCGATACTTGAAAAGGGGAATTACAAAAGAGAAAATACGAGTAAAAACGGTATTGTTGCATGAAGTAATTACCAAATATACTGGCAGCAGGTATTCTCCGATAGATAAGTATTTAAAAATCTCTTACCATATGGGAGATGAAAAGATTGTTAGAGAAACACGATATTTTAACTATGATATAGGGCTTTTGGGACATGATTTAGTCGGCTTATATGGTAAAAAAATCACAGTAGTTTATTACAATAAAGAATTTTATATATTGAATCATGTTTATTTAGAGTTTGATGAGGAAGAGCTGAAGGCGGAAGAAAGGACAGAATCCTTAAAAAATCCAGAAACGGCTGTGAGAAATCTTGTAGAAAGTAAAGATGAAAAACAAATAATTAGAAAAAGATTAGAAGAGGAATTTAAACATCAGCGTGATTATAAGATGGCAGAATATCTTTTGATTTTGTTTCTGTTTGTGGATGGTGTTATAGGTTGTATGTCTTTATGTTTTTCCGGTATGCATGGGATCATTTATGTGATGGCAGGCGGCTTCACAATTTTTATGCTTGGAATTTGTTTTATGGAATGGGTTTCCTGTAGAAAGCATAGTGGCAGGATTTGGAGCAAGGCAAAACTTAGAAAAGTGAATGAAGAACTAGAACGAGGGAGAAAAATAATTGATAAAAGATAGTGCTCGACAATGGTGTGGAAACGGATGAATAAAAATAAGGTGCTTGCCAAACTAGTTGGAAGCACCTTATTTTTATGATAGAGGTTTCAATACTGAAAAATTCATCTCTTCTCCGTTTATCTGCTGACCCATATATTGTTCTATAAAATCAAAATATCCGTTTGCTCCGTTGCGTTTCTCCCACATATCAATGGCTTCTTTTATTTCTGGATTGGTAAAAGGATCAAAAGCCATTAGCAGGGCCGTTTCCAATCTGCAATTGTCTTCGTTACGAAATTTGCTGGTGTCATAGCTGGCTTCGGTATAGTTTTCTTTAAGGCGGAATAGAACCAAAGCAATAGCTTCACGTAGTCTCCGGCTGTTAGATGTCGGATAGCTTCGGTGTATTTTTAAGGCATTTCCTTCTAACGGCAGGAACATCATGGTGTGAGCCTCTTCGGTGCCAGATTTAATTTTTCCGAATTCTTTTTCCATTTCATTATAGATTTTTTCAAATTGATATAACTGCATATTCATTGTCTCCTTTGCACTATTATTAAGGTGAAGTTTAAGATTCACCTAAGAATCATAATTAAAAATCCCAAATCTTTAAGTGTTTATTGTGGCACGTAAAGAGAGAATAATATTTCACAAAATAATGAAATAGAAGTCTTGCTTGTTTAGCATCTTCAAATTGTGCACTGAAAAAGTTATAATAACTTATGATAACCATAAAAAGTATGAATGAATTAGATTTTGAAAGGAAAAAGTAATGAATATTGAAATCGTTCCAGCCTATAAATATCCACAAGAAATAAGCATGTTATTTTCAGAATACACAAATATGTTGATAGCTAATGATAGTTCATTCCAGAAATACCTTGATATTCAGTGCTATGATGAAGAAGTAAAGCATTTGGAAACAAAATATGGTGTTCCATACGGACGGTTGTATCTTGCTTATTGCGACGGGGAAGCGGCAGGTTGTATCGGACTAAGAAAAATTGATGAACAGAACTGTGAAATGAAGCGCCTTTATGTAAGAACACAATTCAGAGGAAAAAAGATTGGGGAGGAAATGGTTCAGAAAATTATAATGGACGCAAAAGAAATCGGATATTCATCGGAGTCTAAGCGGTAAGATAAGTTTTGATAAATACATAATCATTGAATATAATAATGTTGTAAAGCAAAATCATAACAAATGCTTTACAGAGAATTTAGGGCATGATAGAATTAAATTACAGAAAGGGAGTGGTGATTATGGCACAAGCAATGATTAATTTTCGTATGGATGAAGAGCTAAAGAAAAATATGGAAGAAACATGCAAAGATTTAGGATTGAGCATGACAACTGCATTTACAATATTTGCGAAAAAAATGACAAGAGAAAAAAGAATTCCGTTTGAGGTATCTATAGATCCATTTTATTCTGAAAGTAATATGGCACATTTGGATAAGGTGATAGGGGATATTGAATCTGGGAAAGCTGTACTTACGGAGCACGAACTGATTGGGGGTTAGTGCATGAAGATACTTTGGGATGAACGAGCTTGGGAAGAGTACCTTGAATGGCAGACACAGGATAAGAAGACTTTAAAAAGAATTAATATGCTCATTAAGGATATACAAAGGGATTGCTATGAAGGTATCGGAAAACCGGAACCCTTAAAAATAATATGAGCGGCTGGTGGAGTAGGAGAATTGATGAAGTAAATCGAATTGTCTATAAAGAAAAAGATGGAGCAGTTATTATAGCATCATGTAAAGGGCATTATGAGGATTAGGTAGAAAGTATCATTTACAAATTGTTTGTGAATGGTACTTTTTGTATTAAAGGATGATATGGGGATTAGTGAAAAATCGTAAGCTGAGTGCAGAATAAAAAACGTAAAATACAGTTTTACTTGTTTGTATATTCAAATTATTTAGTAAAGGAAGGATAATATTTGACAAAAAATAAATTTTTTTTTATTTTCAATGGTTTAGTACTGTTTTTAGGACAATGATTATGATACAATAAAATATCATTCGATTTTGGAATGGCTGTCCAAGTCCATTATGACAGCTATCCGTTTAGGAACAAAGGAGGAGATAAACATGTTATTTGTAGAATATCCAAAATGCAGCACCTGCCAGAAGGCAAAAAAATGGTTGAATGAAAAGGGAATCTCATATGAGGACAGGGATATAAAGGTGCAGAATCCAGATGCTGCCGAGTTAAAGGAGTGGCATAAAAAGAGCGGGCTGCCATTAAAGAAGTTTTTTAATACAAGCGGAGCTTTGTATAAGGAGATGGGGCTGAAGGACAAGCTTTCCGGAATGTCGGAGGAGGAGCAGTTTCAAATTCTGGCTTCGGATGGGATGCTGGTGAAGCGGCCGATTCTGGTGGGAGATGAGATTGTTTTGGTTGGGTTTAAGGAGAGTGAGTGGGAGGAGAAGGTGGAATAAGGATACTGGAGAAAGGCTGATAATTTGTATATTCAAAATGCAAAACTTACCAGAAGGCAAATAAATGTTTAAATATAAAGGGGAATTTATAAACATTAGATAATAATATTAAAAAACTCGCCTAAGCGAGTTTTAATCCACACACTGTGGAGCCATTGGTATGACGGTTTGAATAAATTTTTATTTGAACTTATGATGTAAATATGTATGGTATTCATATTTATGATAACATTATAAATAATAAATATTAAAATGTCAAGAAATAATCAAAGCCAATAAAACTAATGAGATAAATACAATAAAAAGAATCAGGAGGAAAACTATGGGAAAAGAGCAAAAAGGATACTATTTGGGAGTAGATATTGGAACAGGGTCAGTTGGATGGGCGGTTACAGACAAGGACTATCAGTTGTGCAAGGCAAATGGAAAGGCTTTGTGGGGAGTGCGTTTATTTGAAATGGCAAAGACCGCAGAAGAAAGGAGGATATTTAGAAGCTCAAGAAGACGGAACCAAAGAAGGAAGCAAAGGATTGAATTGTTACAGGAGTTGTTTGCAGAAGAAATGTGTAAATTGGATGCAGGATTTTTTCTTAGGATGAAAGAAAGCAGGTATTTTCCAGAGGATAAAAGAGATCAATNAGGGAATGTACCTTCATTGCCNTATGCCCTTTTTGTAGATGATAATTTTACGGATAAGGAATATCATAAGCANTTTCCTACNATATACCATTTAAGAAGTGCACTATTACATGAAGACAGGCAGTTTGATTTAAGATTAGTATATCTTGCGGTTCATCACATATTAAANCATAGAGGTCATTTCTTGTTTGAAGGGACAGAAATGAATAAGGAAGGGAATTTTCAAGATATTTTTCNNATATTCTGGCAGGAAGTATGCGATAATGGNAGAATAGGAATAGAGATTTATCCGGATGCANAAGTTTTAGCTGNGGTTGAAGAAATATTAAAAAATAAGAATCTGGGAAGAAGTAAAAAGAAATCNCANCTAGTACAGGCACTTGGATTAAAAAGCAGGCAGGAAAANGCATTNGCAGGTTTATTATCCGGAACTACGGAAAGCTTAGATGTTATTTTTGAAAATGAAGAATTGAAATCTTTTGAGAATAATAAAATATGCTTTGCAAATGGGAATTATGAAGAAAATGTGGATAAATTANAAGANACTTTAAATGAAAATTATTANTTNATAGAAAAGGCAAAGGCTATTTATGATTGGGCACTGTTAGCTGATATATTAGGTCAAAATGANTATCTTTCAGATGCNAAAAAGGANACTTATGAAAAACATAAAANAGATTTAGCTCTTTTGAAAAAAGTCATNAAGGAAAATTGNCCAGAGGAATATAAAAATATTTTTTCTNTGGAAAGAAAAGGAAAAGCTAATTATGTCTCCTATNTAGGAATGTANAAAATAAATGGGAAAAAGAAGGANCTTAAGGAAAANGGATGTTCCAAAGAAGAGTTTTATAGCTATATAAAAAATATTTTAAAGAATTTAAATGAAAATGAGGATATTCTTTATATTAAAAATGAGATAGAAAATAATCAGTTTTTGCCAAAGCAGGTTATTAAGGATAATGGAGTTATNCCAAGTCAATTNCATTTNGNTGAGTTAAATNGNATTTTAGACAATTCATCCAAATACTANCCGTTTTTATTGNAGAAAGANNAAAATGGATTNACNATAAAGGANANAATTCTTGATGTATTTAAATTTCGNATACCNTATTATGTAGGNCCAATAAATGGTTATCATAAAGATAATGGNTTTTATTGGGCTGTAAGAAAAAGTGAAGGTAAAGTATATCCATGGAATTTTGAAGAAATNATTGANNTAGAAGCAAGTGCTGAAAAATTTATNAGAAGAATGACAAATAAATGTACATATTTGGNTGGAAAAGANGTGCTTCCAAAAAATTCACTGCTTTANAGTAANTTTATGGTATTNAATGAGTTAAATAATTTGAGATTAAATGATGAGAAAATNTCAGTACAACTAAAACAGAAAATTTATAGTGAGCTATTTACAAAAAATAAAAGAGTTACTAAAAGTAAGCTGGAAAAGTTTTTAAAAAGTGAAGGAATTATTGGTAATCANGATANNNTTTCAGGAATAGATGGAGATTTTAAGGCATCTCTAACTGCATACATTGACTTNAAGGGAATTNTGAATAATATGCTGCCTCCNGAAGAGAAAATAGAAGANTTAGTAAAAGATATTACCTTATTTCGAGATGATAAAAGATTGCTAAAAGGCAGAATTAAAANAGGATTCCCCGATTTTACTGATAAGCAGNTAGAAGCCATAGNCAAATTACCATATAAGGACTGGGGAAGGCTGTCCAGAGAATTTTTAACAGAGCTTGTATCCGTAAACAAAGAAACAGGCGAGCTATTAAATATTATCAATATGTTATATGAAACGAATGANAATTTAATGCANNTGTTGTCAAAAGAATATGAATATTTGGAGAAGATAGAAGAAATAAATGCTTTAGANGATAAAGGAGAAGGNTTGAATTATAAGGCAGTNGAAAATATGTATGTTTCTCCGGCAGTAAAAAGGCAGACATGGCAGGCTATTGAGATAATAAAAGAAGTAAAAAAAATTATGGGTGGAGAACCTGAAAAGATTTTTATCGAAATGGCAAGAGAAAAACAAGAGAGCAGGAGAACNCAGTCAAGAAAGGANCGATTAAAGGAATTATACAAACAGTGTNGNCAGGAAGANAGGGACTGGATTTCTGAGATTGAGGAAAAAGGAGATAATAANCTGAGNAGTGACAGACTTTTCCTNTATTATGCACAGATGGGAAAATGTATGTANTCTGGNGAGAANATTGANCTAGAGAACTTNTACAATGANAATCTNTATGANATTGANCATATTTATCCACANTCTAAGGTTATGGATGATAGCCTGGACAATAGGGTNCTGGTAAAAAAGACATTGAATGCNGAAAAGTCGGATAAGTANCCNTTGAAAAAGGAAATTAGGGATAAAAACAAAGAATTTTGGAAAATGCTTTTGGACAAGCANTTTATTTCTAAAGAAAAATATAAGAGATTAGTTCGTTCTGAAGAATTTACNACCGAAGAATATGCTGGATTTATCAGNAGGCANCTNGTGGAAACCAGNCAAAGNACAAAAGCAGTGGCAGATTTATTAAAGAAAAATTNTAAGGAGACAGAAATAGTATATGTCAAGGCTGGAAATGTAAGTCGTTTTCGCCAAAGCCGAAATCTGCTAAAGGTGCGTGAAGTAAATGATTATCACCATGCAAAAGATGCATATTTAAATATTGTTGTGGGAAATGTTTATCACACAAAATTTACAGCAGATGCTGTATGGTTCATAAGGAATAATCCTGGAAGAAGTTATAATTTAAATAGGATGTTTGATTTTGATGTGGAAAGAAATGGGGAAATTGCATGGAAAGCTGGAGATAATGGTACAATTGGGCTGGTTAAGCGGATTATGAATAAAAATAACATTATGTTTACCAGATATTCATACGAAGTAAAAGGAGGTTTATTTGACCAGCAGTTAATGAAGAAAGGGAAAGGACAGGTGCCGATTAAGGGCGGTGATGACCGTCTGGCTTCTGTTCTGGAAGATGGTAAGTTGAAATATGGAGGGTATAATAAAGCTGCGGGTGCTTATTTTATACTGGTTGAATCAAAAGACAAAAAAGGACAATCCATTCGGACTATTGAGTTTGTTCCAGTTTACCTTGCTTCAAAGTTTGAGAAGGAACCACAGTCGCTGGTGAAATATTGCAAAGAGAATTGCAGTTTGAAAGAACCGAAGATATTAATTTCTAAAATAAAAATAGATACTCTATTCCGTATAGACGGATTTTATATGCATTTATCAGGCAGGACGGGAAATCAAATTATTTTTAAGAACGCAAATCAATTATGTATTCCTAAGGAGGATGAATTACTAATCAAAAGAATCGTTAAATTTTTGGAGCGGAAAAAAGAAAGCCCAAACATTACATTAAATGAACGAGATAAAATAACCGATAATGCGCTAATAGAGCTGTATGATATCTTTTATCATAAATTAAAGGAAACGGTCTATTCTAAATGTTATTTTGCTCAAGTGAAAACTGTAGAGGAGGGACGGAAAAAGTTCCTAAATTTAAGCAGTGAAGAAAAGTGTATGGTTTTAATGGAAATTTTGCACTTGTTTCAGTGTAACAGTGGCAGTGCTAATATCAGCTTATTAGGTGGGGCGACGCGTTCAGGAATATTGGTAAAATCAAGCAATATAACAAAAATTAATGATATAAAAATCATATATCAGTCACCTACAGGATTTTTTGAGCAGGTTATTGACCTGCAAAAAATATAAGCTGGAGAACGGTTGTAATTTCAAGACGAGCAAAGTTAGATTTACAGTTAAACTATATGGTTGTTCGAGGAGAAACTACGACCAAAATCCATTTAAGCGAAATTAGCATAGTGTTAGTAGAATCAACAGCAGTTTCGTTGACAGCAAGCTTACTTAGCGAATTAGTAAAACGTAAGATAAAGGTGATATTTTGTGATGAAAAACGTAACCCCATATCTGAATTGGTTTCTTATTACGGAAGTCATGATACAAGCAGTAAGGTAAAGAAACAGATAGAATGGACAAAAGAAAGTAAGAGCTTTGTCTGGACAGAAATTGTTACAGAAAAGATAAGAAAGCAAAGAGATTTACTAAAAATGATAGGAAAGGAGGAAGAAGAGAATTTGCTGACAGGCTATATACGGGAAGTGAAGACCGGAGATGTTACGAATAGAGAAGGACATGCGGCAAAGGTATATTTTAATGCATTATTTGGCTTGGATTTTACAAGGACTGCAGATAATTTAATCAATGCAGCATTAAATTATGGATATACAATTATGTTATCAGCATTTAACCGTGAAATAACAGCTAACGGTTATATTACACAATTAGGCTTGTTTCATGATAATATGTTTAACCAATTTAATTTGGGATCTGATTTAATGGAACCCTTCCGAATTTTAGTGGATGAGACTGTGCTTTATATGAAAATGATAGAATTTGGACATTGTGAAAAGATGCAGATAGTTAGTTTATTAAATAAGGAAGTGTTTATTGATGGTAGACGTAATTGTGTAAATAATGCCATTAAAATATATTGCAAAAGTATTTTTGATGCCTTGAACCAGGATGACCTGTCGCAAATTAGATTCTATAAAAATGAGTTATAGGTTTATGAGAGTATTAGTATTTTTTGATTTGCCAGTTTTAACGGCGACAGAAAGAAGAGAATATGTACAATTTAGAAAGTTTTTGTTAAAAAGCGGATTCATAATGCTACAGGAATCTGTATACGGAAAGCTTGCATTAAACACCACAGCCGTAAATGCTATTGTGAGTAATGTAAAGAAAAATAAGCCGCCTGCAGGATTAGTGCAGTTGCTTACAGTAACAGAGAAACAATATTCTAAGATGGAGTTCATAGTTGGAGAGGTCCATTCAGAAGTATTAGATAGTGATGAGAGGCTGATAATATTATGAAAATAGCGAGCCAGGAATTGGATAAAGTAATTATCTTTCAGGAAAATCAAGTTAATGAATTAATTATAGAAAATGTAGGATTATTTCAAAGGTTTTTATGGCAAATATTGCAACAAATTGGGGGAAGTTGTGAGAGTTCCATTTTTCTTACAGAAGAGGATAAAATATTGTCTTGGGAGAAAAACGTAGAGATTATTATTAATCCTTTCCAGTTGGATATTAATCAAAAAAAGGTGCTTAATCGCTTATATCAAAATATGTCTAATATTGTTCAGGAAAAAGGTTATTATATAAAATTAAATGAATTATCATCAGAAATTATAAATTTATTAACCGAAATTGAATTTGATGGAGATATATCATTAGATTATTCCATGAACATTGAACCGGTTCAAATTTTTAAGATGATGGATGTGAAAATTGAAACAGAAGGAAAAACTTTATTAGAAAAATTGCTTGGATATATTAAAATAGTCTCAGAACTGTTACTGTACAAATTGATTATATTTGTGAACATAAAAAGCTATTTAAATGAAGAAGAACTTAACCTATTATATCAGGCAGCTCATTATGCAAAAGTGCATTTACTCTTAATAGAAAGCTGTGAGCGAAAAACTTCACTGAAGGAAAATAGAGTTATAATTGACAGCGATATGTGTGAAATATTATAATTAGTAAGAAAAACAAGTTTGAGTACCGTAGTTTTAGTGTTTTTGATGGCACTTTCATTTTTAAATTTGAGGTTTGAGAATGATGTAAAAATGTATGGTACTCAAACGATTTTCTTCGCTTGCACACACATCTGTTGGTTTGAGAATGATGTAAAAATGTATGGTACTCAAACTAAAAAGAGTAGTGCTGCTTGATCTTTTCGTTTGAGAATGATGTAAAAATGTATGGTACTCAAACTATGTCACTTCCGAGCTTCAAAGAAGTATTGTTTGAGAATGATGTAAAAATGTATGGTACTCAAACTAAGGAATGGATTGTAAGGAATGTTTCGTGGTTTGAGAATGATGTAAAAATGTATGGTACTCAAACGATGAATAGATGGATAGAATACAACCCCAAGTTTGAGAATGATGTAAAAATGTATGGTACTCAAACTACGTCAGCATAATAATGGATTATATCGGGGTTTGAGAATGATGTAAAAATGTATGGTACTCAAACAATTTTTGTGCACATATGGCTACTACGGTTGTTTGAGAATGATGTAAAAATGTATGGTACTCAAACGGCAACATAGATGAAAAAGACATGGCTTTAGTTTGAGAATGATGTAAAAATGTATGGTACTCAAACGTTTATTTCCGCAGGGAAAGCGCCGGGGAAGTTTGAGAATGATGTAAAAATGTATGGTACTCAAACGCAGACAAAAAAGATGGGTCGGATTGCAAGGTTTGAGAATGATGTAAAAATGTATGGTACTCAAACGAGCCGGACAATAACACAAAACAAGAGCCGGTTTGAGAATGATGTAAAAATGTATGGTACTCAAACTCCCCGAAAAGCTCACTCTGTATTTTGCTCGTTTGAGAATGATGTAAAAATGTATGGTACTCAAACCCGTACCCGAAAGGAATCTATTGCGGGCTTGTTTGAGAATGATGTAAAAATGTATGGTACTCAAACCTGTACTATTATATTACTATGGGGTATATTGTTTGAGAATGATGTAAAAATGTATGGTACTCAAACGCCATTATGAATCGGAAAATGACACTTATGGTTTGAGAATGATGTAAAAATGTATGGTACTCAAACTGTGGCGGTGTCGTATCAATGGTGTCAATGTTTGAGAATGATGTAAAAATGTATGGTACTCAAACTCAACCCCTTTTGAATTCACTTCAAGAAAAGTTTGAGAATGATGTAAAAATGTATGGTACTCAAACTCAACCCCTTTTGAATTCACTTCAAGAAAAGTTTGAGAATGATGTAAAAATGTATGGTACTCA
>JAAUZH010000004.1 GCA_014804675.1 Lachnospiraceae bacterium | reverse complement strand
GGCAGGGTGTTCACGCAGGAGCAGATTTTTGAAGCCGTTTGGGATATGAACAGTGATAGCTGCCATTCAAGCGTTGTAAATGTGATATACAACCTGCGGAAAAAGATTGAGCCGGACAGTAAGAACCCGGCGTATATAAAAACTATGTTAGGTGTCGGATATAAATTCGATATGCAAAGCAGCGTTACATAAAGATGATGAAAAATGAAAGGAGCATAAAAAATGAGTGTTAGCGGAATTGGAACAACAGGCTATCCGATAGCAAGATATGAAACAAGAAAGACGGATAAAAACGAATCAAATAATTTTGCTAATGCCTTATTAAGCAGGATAGGCAGCAAAAAAGATTCATACATGGCAACAGAACGAAAATCTGATTATCTATGTGAGAATTATAGTAATCTGTTGCTAAATGCAACCAGTAAGAATTATGCAGGCTCTATTAAGACAGTAGAAACCGAAAGATATAAAATCGTAGAGAGAGAAAGCGGAGTTGTGCGTATTTATGATAAAGAGCAAAACAATGAAGCCATTGACTTGAAATTAAATAAAGAGCAGATTCAGGTGGATAAGGAAACAGGCACTAAATTCATAATCAATGATTATGGGGCTGGCTTTTTTATTATGATGGCAGTGGATGACGAACTAGAAGCGGGGCTAAAGGAAGCATTAGGCGTAGATGAGTTAGATGAAAAGGAACTAACGGGCTTTACAGTCCATACAGATCAAAAGACTGGGATAAAGTATGTTACAGCGAATGGTTATGAGAGCCGTGGAGGATATCTTGTTTTGGATAAAGAAGCCAAGCAAAAATTGGATTCTCTGGCAAAAGAATTTTTAGAACAATATCCCAATTTAGCGAAAACATATAACGAAGCATGGTTTTATGCGACGTTTGAAGTAAGGGGCTTGTTACAGAGAACTTCTAATGGAATTATGATGATTAGCCCCAATAGTATCTCATTCATGGATAAAGACGGTGAAAATCGGTGGGTAAGAGTTTTTGATCCTGAGAATTGGAAACAGATGAAAGAGGAATTTGATCAGGTAGCCAGTCAAGAATCTGAAACAAAAACAGAAATTATTGTTAAGCCAGACGGTTCAAGAGTGCTTGTAATGACAATGAGTATCGGAGGAATGGAAACTACCATGAGTTTGGAAATCTCTAAACCGACAGAAGCACCAAATGAAAATTCAAAGCAGGATAACAATAATAATATGCCTACATCTGAAAACGATACTGTATCAGATGAAATGTCAAATATGCCTAATGAGGATTAGGATATAGTGGTTATTTTAATGAACTGCTCGGACTTATTACAAGGAGTAGGAATAGCATTATAAGGCTTTCTAAGGGCTTTTAAGGGCAAAGCCGGGGAAATATGCAGGTATACTTAAAACTGCTTCTAAGCGTCCACAAGGGCGTAAAAAAAGATACTGGGGAATGACAGTGTATATACTGCCACTCCCCGGCTTTTTAATTACTCTATATCTTCAGCAAACAGAAACACAATCCCGGCAAATTCTTTTTATGCCTTTTCCAGACTATCAATGTCAAACAGCCAAGTCAAGGACGTAAACGCCGCTAAAGCGGTAAATCCTTGACTTGGCTGTCTGCCATTGATAAGGGGTAATTAAGGCATAAATGAATATCTATGCTGTCTACATTCTTTTCACTTCCATTCCTTTCCCATGATAGGAAAAATTGGATTATCATATAAAGAACGGATAGGAAAGGAATAGATATTTTATCATTCTGTATTTAATTCTTTAGTATTTTATATATCTATATTTTATTTCGTTGGTTTTCCCTGTGTTGGAAATACCTATGTTGGATTATCCGGTGTAGGTTTTTCCATGACAGGCTTTTCACTATAATTATCATTTAGCTTTGGAGAAGAATAAACTGTATATTCCATTTCCCGAAGTTGTCCCTTTTCGTTCCGTACTCTGGTACGGGTAATATATCCTGCCTGTTCTAATTCGTGTATAACCGTCGTAATGGCGTCTAGTCCCTCTTTGTTGATATACGCTAACCCTTGCAGCGTAAAGTTCCATTCCGGGGGCATTGAGAGCATTTGACACATCAATCCCTTTGCCCGTAGGGACAACTGGCGGTTGCGTAAATGAAGATTTGGCATAATCGTATAATCTTTGACTTTCTTTACTCTGAATACTGGCATAATAAACTTGTCCTTTCTTTTAGTGCGAAAGCCTAAATCATAGCTTAGAGGAAATGTGGGTATGCGTCTTAGTGATTATATTTTGTGTGTTACGATTTACTACAATGTTCCCGGTTTGCTTCACCGAAACGCTGGAAATGGACGATTTCTCTTGCACGGAGGAATTTAATAGGCTCATAAACATCAGGATCATCTCTGACCATACGGATAATATTATCATAGGTGGTACGGGCTTTTTGCTCTGCAGCCATATCCTCCATCAAATCAGTAATCACATCCCCTTTGGACTGGAATTCACAGGAATTGAAAGGAATGCCGCCTGCCGCCTGAGGCCAGAGGGCGGTGGTGTGATCGATATAGTAAGGAGCAAATCCGGATTTTTCGATTTCTTCCATGGAAAGATTTTTAGTCAACTGATATACGATGGCGCCGACCATTTCAAAATGCCCAAGTTCTTCCGTACCAATGTCCGTCAGCAGATTTGCAACCTCCGGATAAGGCATCGTATAACGCTGGGACAGATAACGCATGGATGCGCCAAGCTCGCCGTCAGGTCCTCCATACTGGCTGATGATGCACTGGGCCAGCTTTGCATTTGGTTTCTTTATATTTAAAGGATATTGTAATCTTTTTTCATAATTCCACATTTAGTTGCAGCCTCCTTCCCATGGCAATGGTGTCATTGCCCATGACCATTCCGGTTCATCCTCTGCATAGCGCACTGCCAAAGGACTGTATTTGCTTGCGTATTCCCGCATCATCTTATTTTTTACCCGGTTATATTGGGCGATATACTGCACCGATTCCGTATCATGGGGATGGGTATCCAGATATTCATTCAGTTCCACAATGGCAAAATCTATCATACTTATTTCATAGAGAAGTTTTTGTTGTTCTTTGCTCATAAGCTATACACATCTCCTTCCTGTAAATGGTCTGTTCAGGATTGGAAAAAGAGTGCCTTCTTCAAATGCTTTTTCCAGACATTCGTAGGTTTCATTGGTTTTCTGCCATGGGACATAAGCCATTGCCACTGGAAAGTCATCGTAACGCTGTTTTTCGTCAAACATACAATCTTTCATATAGATCCTTTCATAATTCTACTTATTCTTTCATAATAATATATGTGGAGAACTGTTTCCTTGCTACCGAATTTTGAAAGGAACAAAGAAAATTCTCTTTTTTTGTAAAAAAAGAGAAATGGAACAGATGTTCTAAAAACTATTGCAGAAAAAAGAAAACCATGTTACAATAAAACAAATGTTCGATGGCGTGTGATTGTTAACATTACCAACAATATAAACAATCTATTTAAATGCTATTCAATGAATTTTAAGATAGGTGGTCAGAATACATGAAAGACAGCAAAGTTTCCTGCCAAAAGCCCATAAATCAAAATCAGATTATATTCCAAAGGAAAGACCCCATGTCCCTTATGCAAAAGTTGGAAATCCTTTCCGACAGCGCCAAATATGATGTGGCATGTACCAGCAGCGGCGTGGATCGGAAAGGAGATAAAACCGGGATTGGCAACACGGTATCGGGAGGAATCTGTCATAGCTTTTCCGCAGACGGCAGATGCATTTCCTTATTGAAAGTGTTGTTTACCAATGAATGTATATATGATTGTAAATATTGTATCAACAGAAAGAGCAATGATGTAAAAAGAACCTCCTTTACTCCACAGGAAATCTGTGATTTGACAATCGAATTCTATCGGCGCAATTACATTGAAGGGCTGTTTTTAAGCTCCGGCATACTAGGCAATCCCAATTACACCTCAGAGTTGATTTATAAAGCCCTGTATAAGCTTCGCAAGGAATATCATTTTCAGGGCTACATCCACGTAAAGGCAATTCCCGGAACAGACCCTGTATTGGTTCAGAAGCTGGGGCTTTTGGCAGATCGTATGAGCGTTAATTTAGAGCTGCCTACTGCAGAGGGATTAAAACAACTGGCGCCTAATAAGCATAGAAAAAGTATTCTGACTCCCATGCGCCAAATTCAAAATGGCATCGTAAGCAATAAAAATGAATTGACGCTTTATAAAAACACGCCTCCATTTGTTCCGGCAGGACAGTCCACTCAGGTCATTGTGGGAGCAACTCCGGAGAGCGATTATGAGATTGTAACGGTTGCAGAAAATCTATATAAAAAATTTGACTTAAAGCGGGTATTTTATTCTGCTTTCGTAAAAGTAAATGAAGATAAATCCCTGCCTGCCCTGCCGGGAGGACCACCCCTGTTAAGAGAGCACAGACTGTATCAGGCGGACTGGCTGCTGCGGTTTTATGGATTCCAGGCAAAGGAACTCTTAAGTGAAGAACGGCCTAATTTTAATATTTTATTGGACCCAAAGTGTGACTGGGCTTTAAGGCATCTGGAGTTATTTCCTGTTGAAATCAACAAAGCGGATTATCAAATGCTCTTACGCATTCCGGGCATTGGTGTGAAAAGTGCCGGGCGCATCCTGCGTGCAAGGAAGAATACAAATCTGACCTTTGAGCATTTAAAGAAGCTGGGAATTGTTTTAAAAAGAGCTTTATATTTCATTACCTGCAACGGTAAAATGATGTACAATACTAAGATAGACGAGGACTATATTACCAGGAACCTGCTTTCCGTAAAGGAAAAGCTGCCTATGGATACAGGTGGGATTACGTATAAGCAGCTTTCTCTATTTGATGATAAATCCTTTATGGAAAGCCAGCCACAAATCGAAGCTTTAAAGCCCTATCAAATGAAAGAGCTTCAGGAAGAAATCATAAGGGTTTCTTAAATACGGATTATTTTGGAGAGATGGAAATATGGGAACTGTTTTCGTATGTGAGGATTCCCTAGAGGGAGTTTTTACAGGAATTTATAAGGCATACCAGCGAAAAGAAAATCATGAGGAATGTAAGGTGCAGGCAGGGCAGGTGAACAATTATGAACTGTTTGCCCAATATGTGGAAATCCCATCCGAGGATGAGCTTGCCGGAAAAGTCAGCCGGACCATATGCAGGGACCTTGGTATGGAAGCTTATCGGGCTATCTGTCAGGCATTGGCAACGGAAGCTGATGATAAGGCAGATGCAGTTTATCATACGGTAGTGGAGGGATTAAAGCAGCACAGAAAAAGCAGCAATGGTTTTGGACAGGCTGCCGGAAGCATTATGGGAAATCTTACCAATCCATATATAAGAAGGGTATTTGAATTAAGCCGCAGCACCGAGTTTGAAATTATGCGCATCAAACAATTTATAAGATTTCAGGAGTTGGAAAACGGGATTTTATATGGAAAGGTGGGTCCTAAATGCAATATACTTTCGTTTATAGCGCCTCACTTTGCCGACAGGCTTCCTTTGGAAAATTTTGTGATTCATGATGACAAGAGACAGATATTTGTAGTACATCCTGCAGGGCAGGAGTGGTTCATGACAACCGGGGAGCATTTCAATGAAGAGATTACAGGACATTTTTCACAAGATGAAAGGCAGTACGAAGAGCTTTTTACTGGTTTTTGTCATACAATTGCCATAAAGGAGCGGAAGAACCTTGCATTACAGAGACAGATGCTTCCTATTCGGTTTCGGGAGTATATGGTGGAGTTTTGAATGGATAGGAAAGAAGTGGAAAGAAGTGGATGCGCATTTTGCTTGACTTTTCCATGAGCCTGCCATATAATAAGTAAGATTCGTAAAAAAGACAGCACTCTCTTAAACGAGTGGTGTCTTTTTTTGTGGATAACAGCTGGATATACGGATTGATAAATGAAATACGGATAACAGATCAGAAGTAATAAACAAGGAACGTTTAGAAAGGAAACAAAAAGGAATGGAACAAGTATGTATTCGATATGAAGATTCAGAAATTGACAGCCGGATTATCAGAGCAGTGGAGGAAATGGGGTTTGAGCATATGACCCCTATTCAGGAGCAGGCAATCCCGGTTTTGCTGGAAGGAAGAGATGTGATTGGACAGGCTCAGACCGGAACCGGAAAAACAGCAGCTTTTGGGATTCCGGTATTGCAGGCGATAGACCCGGAAAATAAAAACCTTCAGGCTGTGATTTTATGCCCTACCAGAGAACTGGCTATGCAGGCAGCGGAAGAAATGCGCCGTTTTTCCAAGTATATGCATGGGATTAAAATCCTGCCTGTCTATGGGGGACAGGAAATCTACAAGCAGATAAAAAATTTAAAATGCGGAATACAAATCGTGGTGGGAACGCCGGGAAGGGTGATGGACCATATGCGCCGCAGGACTTTGAAAATGCAGGACGTAAAGATGGTAGTGCTGGATGAAGCAGATGAAATGCTGAATATGGGGTTTCGGGAGGATATGGAAACAATCCTGAAGGAAATTCCAAAAGACCATCAGACAGCGCTTTTTTCCGCAACTATGCCCCAGAGCATTCTGGATATTACCGATACCTATCAGAAAGATGCGGTACGGGTAAAAGTAGCGGCTAAGGAGCTTACAGTACCTTTGATTAAGCAATATTATTATCCGATCAAGAAGGAATACAAAGAGGAAGCAGTTAGCCGGTTATTGGAATGTTACAATGTGAAGCGCTCCCTGATTTTCTGCAATACAAAGAGGATGGTGGATGAGCTGGCAAAAAGTCTGAAAAACAGAGGATATTCAGCAGAAGGGCTCCATGGTGATTTGACACAGGGACAGAGAGATATAGTTATGGGACGATTTCGCAGCGGCAATTTGGAAATCCTGATTGCAACCGATGTGGCAGCAAGAGGAATTGATGTGGATGATGTGGAAGCGGTCTTTAATTATGACGTGCCTCAGGATATTGAATATTATGTGCATAGAATCGGACGTACCGGAAGGGCAGGCAAAGAAGGAAAAGCATTTACCTTAGTTTGTGGACGGGAAATATATAAGATTCGGGAAATCGAAAGAATCTGTAAAATTAAAATGGAAGAAAAAAAGGTGCCTTCCGCAAAGGCAGCCATTGCTAAAAGAGCAAATAAAATCATGAACAATGCTTTAGCAGGTGCATGGGATGAAAAAGAAGTCCAGACGATGAAAAGGATGGAAAATTTCATTGAAAAGAAGCTGGAAGAATGCCAGATTTCACCGGAGCTTCTGGCAGCCGCCCTGTTAAAAATGAATATGGGAGAAGACATTTATGGAATAACAGAAGAAATCAGCACGGAGCTCCCTAAAAAGAAAACAAGAAGCTCTAAAGAGGGCAAAAAGAGCAGATATGCATTTATGAGAAAAGGGGAAAAGGAAGCTGCAAAATGGCTGAAAAAGGATAGGAAGGTGATGGATAAGAAGATGGGTAAGAAGAAAAAGTAAGGGGTTGGATAAGGGGACGCAGGAGCTGGACTGCTATATGAGAGTCCAGCTCCTGCTGGTTATGGAAAATATCTGTTGTTTTGATTTTTGGACTTTATGCGGATTATCCCATTAGAGAAAAACAAAATAATAATCAATTTATGCATTTTTTACCTGAATGATATAGAAAACCTCTTGGTTTTCCGTTATAATAAAAAAATAATGTCAGGTAGCAGGAAATTAAGAGTCCAGAGAAAAATCCTCCTATTCAAGGCAGGGAAAAGGAATGGAGAGCAAGGAGCAAAAAGAACATGGCTGCATTTGTAGAGTTTAGCAACGTAAAAAAAACATATCAGACCGGAGAAGTAAAAATTGAAGCGTTAAGGGATGTGAACTTCCAAATAGAGAAAGGAGAGTTCTGTGTTATTGTAGGAGCATCGGGAGCGGGAAAGACTACTATTTTAAATATACTTGGCGGCATGGATACTTTAACAGAAGGAAGCGTCATATTGGATGGGCAGGATATTTCCAAGCTGAATAAGAAGCAGCTGACTGCTTACCGGAGATATGATGTAGGCTTTGTTTTTCAGTTCTATAATCTGGTGCAGAATTTAACGGCCCTTGAGAACGTGGAGCTTGCCGCACAGATTTGCAAGGAGCCGTTGGAGGCAGCCCTTGTGCTGGAGGAAGTGGGATTAAAGGAACGGATGGGAAATTTCCCGGCCCAGTTATCCGGAGGGGAACAGCAGAGGGTTGCCATTGCAAGAGCGCTTGCCAAAAATCCCAAGCTTCTTTTATGTGACGAGCCTACCGGTGCACTGGATTACAATACCGGAAAGGCAGTGCTGAAACTGCTGCAGGATACTTGTCGGAATACCGGGATGACTGTTGTGGTCATTACTCATAATCAGGCATTGACGGCAATGGCAGACCGGGTCATCACCGTAAAAAGCGGAACGGTTCAAAACACAAAGCTAAATGAAAAAATAGTAGATATCGAAGAGATTGAATGGTAAGAGATACAAAATAGGCGGCCAAGTAAAAAACAGCCGGAAGGAATGAAGGAACAGAAAATGAAATCCATGATGAAAAGGACAACCGTGAGAGAAATTAAACAGAGTCTTGGAAGATATCTGGCCATTTTTGCCATTGTTGCTTTAGGAGTTGGCTTTTTTGCAGGCTTAAAGGTCACAAAAGAAGCAATGGTAGATGCTGTGGACCAATATTTAAAGGATGCCGATTTTTATGATCTGCGCCTTCTTTCCAATCTGGGCTTTGAAAAAGAAGATGTGGAAGCCTTTGGCAGTGAGGAAAATGTGAAGGCAGTGGAAGGAGCCATTTTTGCCGATGTTTTGTATAGAAACCGGGAAGGCAATGAAGCAGCAATCAAGGTGCATTCTATTACAGAGAACATCAACAGACTGGTATTGATGTCAGGAAGAATGCCGGAAAATGCTACAGAATGCGTTGTGGATTCTAATTTATATACAGAAGGGGATATTGGAACTACGGTTACCTTTTCCGAGAACAATTTGGAAGATACCAAGGAATTATTTCATCAGATGGAGTATACCATTGTAGGAATTGTCCAGTCGCCTTATTACATGAATTTTGAGCGGGGCAATACTTCCATTGGGAACGGAAAAATAACCGGTTTTTTATATTTGCCGGAGGATGCGTTTGACTGTGATTACTATACGGAAGTATTTGTAAAGCTGACTGGAGATTACCAGATTTATTCCGGGGAATACAAAGATTTCATAGAAAAAGCAGAGGATATTTGGGAGCCGGTTTGCGAAGAGCGGGTTTATAACAGATATGAGGAAATAATCCAGGATGCCAATAAGGAAATCGAGGATGCAGAGAAAGAGCTTGCGGATAAGAAGGATGAGGGCGAAAAAGAGCTGGCGGATGCATGGAAAGAAATACAGGATGGGGAACAGGAAATCAAGGACGGACAGGAAGAGATTTCTAAAAACCAGCAGAACATAGACAGCCAGAGAAGCCAGCTAAATTCCAAGGAAAAGGAATTAGAGGAACAGAAAGCAGCCGTTGCCCAGCAGATACAACAAATCGGAACAGAAATCCCACAGTTAGCAGAAACTAATCAACAGATTGAAGAAGGACTTTCCCAGATTGCTGCCGGAAAAGCCAGACTGGATTCTGCCCAGAAGACGTTGGATGAAAAAAAGGAAGAGCTGCAAAAGGCGGAAGCTGATCTGCAAGAGGGAAAAGCAGACTATGAAAAGGCTCAGACGGAATTTGATGAAAAGATAGCGGAGGCGGAAGAAAAAATCAAGAATGCTAAAGAAGAGCTTGCGAAAGTGGAAGAACCGGACTATTATGTGCTTTCCAGAGCTTCCAATATTGGATATGTGTGCTTTGAAAGCGATTCCAGCATTGTAGAAGGGATTGCAAATGTATTTCCTCTGTTCTTTTTTCTGGTAGCCGCCCTTGTGTGCATTACTACCATGAACCGCATGGTAGAAGAGCAGCGGACGCAGATTGGAGTGTTGAAAGCTTTAGGCTATGGAGAAGGCGCCATTATGGGGAAATATATGTTTTATGCCGGAAGCGGAGCCGTTTCGGGCTGTATTCTTGGTTTTTTTGCAGGAACCTATTTGTTTCCGGCGGTTATTTGGACTTCCTACCGTATTATGTATAATACATGCGGGATTTCCTATGTATTTAATGGATGGATTCTTTTTGTCTCCCTTGTGGTATCCCTGCTTTGCTCCATAGGGACAACCTGGCTTTCCTGCCGGTATGAGCTGTTTTCCGTGGCGGCAGAGCTGATGCGTCCAAAAGCTCCAAGAGCCGGAAAAAGAATTTTGCTGGAGAAAATCCCATTTGTATGGAAAAGGCTGAAATTTCTTCATAAAGTATCCATCCGAAACCTGTTCCGCTATAAAAAGCGTTTCTTCATGATGGTGATTGGCATCAGCGGTTGTACGGCTCTTTTAGTGACCGGATTCGGCATTAAGGATTCCATAGCAGATGTGGCGATACAGCAGTTTGAAGAAATTCAGATATTTCAGATGAGCGCCTCCTTAAAGGAGGAAATGGAAGAAGAAACTGAACATACCGGTTCTTTGGAAGAAGTGCTGGAAGCATGGAGCAAAGGCTATTGTCAGGTATATGAATCCTCCATGGACATGATTGGAACCGATAAGATAAAAGCCATCAATCTTGTCATTGCCAAAGAAGAGGAATCGTTTGGAGATTATGTAAGCCTGCATACTGTCCGGAATGAGGCGATACCGTATCCGGAAAAGGGGGAAATCATCATTTCCAATAACCTGGCAGATATATTTCATCTGAAGGTGGGGGATCGTGTTACGCTGCGGGATGAGCAGTATAAAGAAATTCAGGCAAAGGTATCCGGTATTTTTGAAAATTATGTGTATAATTATGTGTATTTAAATAAAGAAACCTATAAAGAATGTTATGGGAGAGAGCCGGAATATAAGACTTTATATATCAATATCAAAGAAGGCAAGGATACTCATGAGGCGTCAGCGGCTCTTATGGACAAGGCCCAGGTTTCAGCAGTTGTTATCAATAAGGACACCATGGAGCGGTTTCGCACTATGATGGAAAGCCTGAATTATATTGTGCTTTTGATTATTGTTTGTGCAGGCTCTCTTGCCTTTATCGTGCTTTATAATCTGACCAACATCAATATTACTGAGCGTATCCGGGAAATCGCTACAATAAAGGTACTTGGCTTCTTTAAGAATGAAACAGCCTCCTATGTATTTCGGGAAAACATGGTATTGACAGCAATAGGGGCCTTGCTGGGATTGTTTCTGGGAAAACTCCTGCATGCTTTTGTAATGCTCCAGATTCAAATTGACATGGTTTCCTTTGATGTGCATATAAAGCCGCTAAGCTATGTATACAGCCTGCTTTTTACCTTTGGATTTACTGCTGTCGTCAATTTGTTCATGTCCCATAAGCTGGAGAAAATCAATATGGCGGAGTCGTTGAAAAGCGTGGACTAAGTCCGGTATCAGCAGTAAGCCCTGTCAATTTCAATGACCGAATAATATTTAGGGTCCAGTGCCGTTATTTTATCGGATAAATACTGTTTTACTTCTGAATCGGTCTTTTGAAATTCCATGGGAAGGAGTACGTCAAAAATAATATTCGTATGAGTAGGGCCTTTTACAAGCCGGAAATCATGAAGATTTAAATCCGGGTCATATTCTTTCAGGAAAGCAGTAATCGTCTCCTTTAACCAGTTGGTTTCTTCGTCATCCTCCACAATAGGGTCCATGTGGATGACCGCATCACATTTCAAGCCTTTTTTCAATGTCCGTTCAATGTTGTCAATAATATCATGGAGGCTTACCAAGTCTCCATGGGCGGAAACCTCTGCATGAAGAGAAATCATAGTCCGGCCGGGACCGTAATCATGTACAAGCAAATCATGAATTCCAAGAATTTCATCATAGGAAGTGACGATTTCTTCAATCTGTTTTACAAATTCCCTGGAAGGGGGCTGGCCTAAAAGGGGATCGATAGTATCCTTTGCAGAGCGGATGCCTGCAATGAAAATGAAAATGCCAACTAAGGCTCCGCAGTAGCCGTCGATTAAAAGTCCTGTGTACTTGCCCATGAGAATTGCCAGCAAAACAAAGGTGGTGGCAATCATATCGCTGAAGGAGTCGGAAGCGGCAGCGCACATTGCGGTGGAATTTAATTTCTTCCCAAGGGAATGATTGTAAAAATACATATACAGCTTGATCAGGATGGAAAGCAGCAAAATCGCAATTACAAGCGGGCTGCCGGCCACTGCCTCAGGGTGCAGGATTTTTCCAATGGAAGTGCTGATTAGTTCATAAGCCATTAAAATGATGGCAACGGAAACTAAAAGCCCGGAAATATATTCAAATCTTCCATGGCCAAAGGGATGGCCAGGATCCGGTTTTTGTCCTGCCAGCTTAAAGCCGATTAGTGTAATCAGGGAGGAACCGGCATCGGATAAATTGTTAAAGGCATCTGCGGTAATGGCAATGGAATGGCTTAATATTCCTGCCAAAAACTTTACTCCAAATAAAAATACATTTAAAAAAATACCTACGGCACCGCATAATACTCCGTATTTGCGGCGCACAGCAGGAGAAGTGATGTCTTCTTTGTTTTTGAACAATAAATTTGCCAATAGGGAAATCATAATGGTACCTCGCATCATCCTAATAATAAAATTTATCATATCCCTACATTCTAAAGGTGTTTTCTTGAAAATACAACAGTTTTTCTTGAAATATAAAATGAAAACGTGTATAATTCATAAAGATGTCCGGTATGTGATTTTTCGTAAGGAATATGCCGGAAGTATCGAAAAAATAATAGAAGCAGTAAATACATATAATATATGAGTCAATCATCAAAAGGTGCAGAGGATAGAAAAATAAGAAAATCCAATAAATAGTAGAAAGCAACAGGTTATATCATATAAAAATAGAAAAGGAGAATGAAGATGAGCAAAAAACCAACAGTATTGATGATTCTTGACGGATACGGTCTGAATGAAGCCCAAAAAGGCAATGCAGTAGCACAGGCAAACACTCCGGTAATGGACAGGCTGATGAAGGAATGTCCCTTTGTAAAAGGAAATGCCTCTGGAATGGCAGTAGGCCTTCCGGACGGACAGATGGGAAATTCCGAAGTAGGTCATCTGAATATGGGCGCAGGACGTATCGTATATCAGGAGCTTACCAGAATTACAAAGGAAATCAATGACGGCACGTTTTTTGAAAATGAAGCATTGTTAAAGGCAGTGGAAAACTGTAAGAAAAACGATTCTGCATTTCATGCCTTCGGTCTGTTGTCAGACGGAGGTGTCCACAGCCATAATACACATCTTTACGGTTTGCTGGAGCTGGCAAAAAGAGCGGGCCTTTCCAAAGTGTATGTGCATTGCTTTTTAGACGGGCGTGATACGCCTCCAGCATCGGGAAAAGAATTTGTGGAAGCTTTGGAAGCGGAAATGAAAAAAATCGGTGTAGGACAGGTGGCTTCCGTTGCAGGCCGTTACTATGCAATGGACAGGGATAACAATTATGACCGGGTAAAGCTGGCATATGATGCATTGACAAAGGGAGAAGGGCTGACAGCAGAAAGCGCTCCGGCAGCTGTACAGGAATCTTATGACAGGGAAGAGACAGATGAGTTCGTAAAGCCTACCGTAGTAGTAAAGGAGGGCAATCCGGTTGCTCTCATTCAGGAAAATGACAGCGTGGTATTCTTTAATTTCAGACCGGACAGGGCAAGGGAAATCACAAGAGCTTTTTGTGATGATGAATTTACAGGCTTTGACAGAGGGGCAAGGATTCCGTTGGTTTATGTATGCTTTTCTGATTACGATCCTACCATTCCCAACAAGGAAATCGCCTTTAAGAAGATTGCGGTTACCAATACCTTTGGCGAATGGTTATCAGCAAATAACATGACTCAGGCAAGAATTGCCGAAACCGAAAAATATGCCCATGTTACGTTCTTTTTTAATGGCGGTGTGGAAGAGCCTAACAAAGGAGAAGACCGGATTTTAGTAAATTCCCCAAAGGTTGCCACATATGATTTGAAGCCGGAAATGAGCGCTTATGAAGTATGTGATAAATTATGCCAGGCAATCACGTCTGGAAAATATGATGTGATCATCATCAACTTTGCAAACCCGGATATGGTAGGACATACCGGTGTGGAAGCAGCAGCCATTAAAGCGGTGGAAGCAGTGGATGAATGCGTAGGCAGGGCAGTGGATGCTCTCAAAAGCGTGGATGGCACTATGTTCATTTGTGCAGATCATGGCAATGCGGAACAGCTTATCGATTATGAGACAGGAGCCCCCTTTACCGCCCACACTACCAATGAGGTGCCGTTTATCTTAGTAAATTATAAGGAAGGCTATGCATTAAGAGAAGGTGGCTGTCTTGCGGATATCATTCCTACCTTAATTGAGGTGATGGGAATGGAACAGCCTGAGGAAATGACAGGAAAATCCCTGTTGATCAAAAAGTAATATGCTTGGGACAATTGTAAATACAATAGCCGTTCTGGCAGGCACCCTTGTGGGAATGATTATAAAAAAAGGGCTTTCAAAAAAAATGGCGGATACTCTGATGAAGGGGCTGGGGCTCTGCACCCTGTTCCTTGGCATCAGCGGCTCTTTAAATGGTGAAAATTCACTGATTCTGATCATTTCCATGGTAGCAGGGACTTTGATTGGCGAAGGGATTGATTTAGAGGCCAAATTAAAAAAGTTAGGTGACTTTTTAGAATCGAAATTTAAAAGCAGGGATGAAAAATCGGTGTCCATAGCGGAGGGCTTTGTTACTGCCAGTCTTCTTTTCTGCGTAGGCGCCATGTCAATTGTAGGTTCCCTGCAGAGCGGTCTTACAGGAAATCATGAAATGCTTTTTAATAAAGCGGTATTGGACTGCGTGGCAGCTATTATATTTTCCTCTACTTTGGGAATAGGAGTTGCATGTGCCGCTGCATTTGTATTTCTTTATCAGGGAACCATTACATTACTTGCCCAGTGGGTTGCCCCGTTTTTAACGGAACAGGTCATAGCGGAAATGACCTGTGTAGGTTCGGTGATTATCATTGGGCTTGCCCTGAACATGCTGGGCATTACCAGACTGAAGGTAATGAATTATGTGCCGGCTATATTTATACCTGTGATTTTGTGCAGGTTCATGTGACGAAGGGATTGAAAAATATCTGAATAAGTCAACCCCATAACGGACATACTAAGCGAAAAAGATATTGAATATAACAGGTAAAGGAGCTTAGTATGAACTTATTTTTAGAAATAACAGATGTTAAGGGACGTGAAATTTTAGACTCCAGAGGAAATCCTACAGTAGAAGCCGAAGTTACTATAGAGCATGTTATTACTGGAAGGGCGGCGGTGCCTTCCGGAGCCAGTACCGGACGCTTTGAAGCAGTGGAGCTTAGGGATGGGGAAACCAGATATTTTGGTCTTGGCGTACAAAATGCCGTAAAAAATATCAATACAAAATTAAAAGATGCATTAATCGGAAAAAATGCTTTGGAACAGGGACTAATTGACAGAATCATCATGGAAACGGATGGAACGGAGAATAAAGGGAACTTGGGAGCCAATGCCACCCTTGGCGTATCTATGGCTTGTGCAAAAGCGGCTGCCCTTGCCCTGGATTTGCCTTTATACAGGTATCTTGGCGGAGTGGATACCTGTATCCTTCCAGTTCCCATGATGAATATATTAAACGGCGGAAAACATGCGGATAACACTGTAGATTTACAGGAATTTATGATTATGCCAATGAAGGCGGACAGCTTTCATGAAGCATTGCGGATTTGTGCGGAAATTTATCACAATTTAAAAAAGCTGTGCAAGCATAAAGGCTTATCTACAGCAGTAGGAGACGAAGGCGGATTCGCTCCGGACCTTCCGGGGTCAAGGGAAGTACTTTCTTTGATTGTGGAAGCCATAGAGGCGGCAGGCTATGAGCCGGGAGGAGAAATTAAGATAGCAATTGATGCAGCAGCCAGCGAATTATATTCAGAGGAAACCGGCATGTACCATTTTCCGGGTGAAAGTGAGATGACCGGAACGGATGTACAAAGGGATTCCAATGAAATGATTTCTTATTATGAAGAGCTGATTGAAGAATTTCCCATTGTTTCCATTGAAGATGGATTGTTTGAAGACGATTGGGACGGCTGGAAAGCAATGACAAAGCGGTTGGGAGATAAGGTACAGTTAGTGGGAGATGACTTGTTCGTGACCAATACCAAAAGGCTGGATGCAGGAATTAAGTTAGGCGCTGCAAATGCAATTCTGGTAAAGGTAAATCAGATCGGAACCTTAACAGAAGCAATGGATGCTATCAAAATGGCCCAGAAGAACGGTTATAAGGCGATTGTTTCCCATCGCTCGGGAGAAACAGAGGATACGACCATTGCAGACCTGGCAGTAGCTATGAGCACCGGACAGATTAAGACAGGTGCGCCCTGCAGGACGGATCGTGTGGCAAAATACAATCAGCTTCTTAGGATAGAGGAAAATCTGAAGGAATTTGCCAAATATATGGATCCATTTATGAAAATTTAGAGAGATAAAGCAGGAAATCCTGCATGATAACCAATGCGGAAAAAAGACATAAAAAAATCGGGGTAACAGGACTTGAACCTGCGACCTCTCGGCCCCCAGCCGAGCGCTCTACCAAACTGAGCCATACCCCGAAGTGACAATTACCACGAAAAATATATTACCAAATTGTCAGGAAAATTACAAGAGGAAAATTCATTTTTCTGCAACAAATGGTAACAGTTCAGCCCACCCGGAAAAGAACATGCACCTGGAAGACGTGGCGGCGGCAGAGCATATAGTAGTCTTTCAGGCCTTGGCAAAGTCGCCAGCACTTACGCACCGTATTTTGGTGCGTTAGTACTGTTGCGTCTTTGCAGAGCGAAAGCGTGCCTGAAAGACTACTATATGCTCTGCCGCCGCCACGTCTTCCAGGTGCATGTTCTTTTCCGGGTGGGCTGAACTGTTACCAACAAACATTTATTCCAGCAATTTCTCCCATTCCTCCATAAGCCCGGCAAGCTTTAAAGAAAGGGCTTCCTGCTCTTTGGAAATCTCCTGGAGCTTTGCAACGTTTGTACCGTTTGACGGATCGGCAAGATCGGCTTCCAGCTGGCTTTGTCTGGCTTCAACAGCTTCGATTTCTTCTTCAATTTTCTGGATACGGTTTTCCCGTTTTCTCTTTTCTGCCTGAAGCTTTTTCTGCTCCTGCCAGTCCGCTTTTGTATCGCTGATGGTTTCCGGCGCTTTATCAGTCTTTAAGACAGAGGGAGCAGAGGTGAGCGGGGGAGCAGCCTCTTCGTGTTTTTCCAAATAGTAGTCATAATTGCCGATATAATTTTTAAAATTCCCGTCTTCCAAGTCCAGAATGCGGCTGGCAGTCTTATTGATAAAATAACGGTCATGGGATACATACAATAAAGTCCCTTCATAATGATTTAGGGCATTTTCCAGAATTTCCTTGGAAGTAATATCCAAGTGGTTGGTAGGCTCGTCTAAAATCAGGAAATTGGCATTGGAAAGCATAAGCTTTGCCAGACTGACACGGCCCTTTTCCCCGCCGCTTAAATCCTTGATTCGTTTAAATACATCCTCTTTCGTAAATAAGAACGCTGCCAGCGTATTCCGGATTTCTGTATTTGTCATGGAAGGATAAGTATCGGAAATCTCATCAAAAAGCGTTTTATCCTCGTGGAGCACATGATGCTCCTGGTCATAATAACCGATTTCCACGTTAGAACCAAGGCGGATGGTGCCGGCATCCTGTGTTTCCACCTGATTCAGAATTTTTAATAGAGTGGTCTTGCCAGTACCGTTTTTTCCAATGATAGCAACATGCTCGCCACGCTTGATCTCAAAGGAAACATTGGAAAACAAGGAAAGAGTTCCGTAAGCCTTAGCTAACTCATTGATCTGCAGCACGTCATTGCCGCTGATTATCCTGGGGGTCAGGGTAAAATTCATATCGTCCTTTACGGTAACCGGTTTATCCAGCACTTCAATCTTGCTCAGCATTTTTTCCCGGCTTTCAGCACGCTTGATGGACTTTTCCCGGTTAAAGGACTTTAACTTTTCAATGACTTCTTCCTGATGCCGGATTTCCTTCTGCTGGTTTAGATAAGCTCTCATTTCAGCAATGCGGAGAACTTCCTTTTTCTTTGCATAATCCGAATAATTTCCCGAAAAGGAAGCTGCATTTCCGTTTTCGATTTCGATAATCTTTCCGGCTATTTTGTCTAAGAAATAGCGGTCATGGGATACAAGAATGACCGCCCCTTTATAATTGAGCAGGTAAGTTTCCAGCCAGGAAATGGATGCCATATCAAGATGATTGGTAGGCTCGTCTAAAATAATCAGATCCGGCTGCTGCAAAAGCAGTTTGCCCAAGGCAATCCTTGTTTTCTGTCCGCCGGATAAAGTGGCAACTGACTTTGAAAAATCTTCATCCAAAAATCCAAGCCCTTTTAAGACTCCGGTCACCTCGCTTTTATATGCATACCCATTTTCCTGTTCAAACTGATGGGTGAAACGGGTATACTGCTCCATAAGCTCCTCCAGTGCCTGTCCTTCTGCCTGCTTCATGGAATGCTCCGTAGTGCGGATTCTTTCTTCCAGATCAATTAAATATTGCTTTACCGATAAAAGCTCCTCATAAATGGTCCGGTCCGTTTTCAAATCCTGATGCTGTGCCAAATATCCCAGCGTCTTATCCTTTGCAATGGTAACAATCCCCTGATCCGCTCCAAGCTCACCAACAATAATCTTAATCAAGGTGGATTTTCCTGCACCGTTGATTCCTACAATCGCAGCCTTCTCGTAATCCTCTATATGAAAGGAAGCATTTTTTAGTATTTCATTTTCCCCGAATGCTTTCCAAACGTTCTGACAAGATAATATCATAATCCATTCACCAATCGCTTTCTTATAAAACAAATTATCCGAAAGGGCTTCCCGGTTGTAAGTTGCAAATGGGAAGTATAAATCGGAATTCCAACTGATTATACTAAATTTTGGAGGAAAAGAAAAGTGGGGATTAGACGTGCTGCAACTCATTTTCCTTTCCGGCGGGTTGAACGGTTATAAAAAAACTCCCTGCCCAGTTCTAAATCCTTTGACATACTTTTAACAGTGTACTAAAATAAAGTAACAGAGCTTAAAACAGAAGTTCAGGGGGTATTACAGTGGAAGAAAAAGAAATTTCACAGGCGGTCATAGGGCGGCTGCCAAGATATTACCGGTATTTAGGGGATTTAAAGGATCAGGGAATCGAGCGGATTTCTTCACAGGATTTAAGCACGCTGATGGGAGTGACAGCATCCCAGATCAGGCAGGATTTTAATAATTTTGGAGGCTTTGGTCAACAGGGATATGGTTATAATGTTGAATACTTATACGAAGAGATTAGCAAAATATTGGGCTTATATCAGAAGCATCATCTGGTTTTGATTGGAGCAGGTAATTTGGGACAGGCGCTTGCAAATTATGTAAACTTTGAAAAACGAGGATTTTTAATTCGAGGGATTTTTGATTCCAACCCGGCGCTTTTGGGCAGGGAAGTAAGAGGGATTCCTATAAGGGCTATGGAAGGATTGGAAGCATTCGTAAAGGAAAATGAAATCGACATTGCCGTTTTGACGATTCCAAAAACAAGTGCGGAAGAGGTGGCTGAGCGGCTGGCGGGCTGCGGCATTAAGGCAATTTGGAATTTTGCCCATGTAGATTTGAACGTACCGGAAAACATCCAGGTAGAGAATGTACATTTGTCAGACAGCCTGATGAAGCTGTCTTATAATTTAAACCGTTACAATAAAGAGAAAGAACGAACAGAATAAAGGTGATAGTATGAGTCGGACAAGAGCAGATTTTAACAGGGCGCTGGAGGGAAAAAAAATCCCTATTCTTACCCTGGATAATAAATGGCATCAGGTTTTTCAGGAATATAAAGGAGATAAACGCATCCAAAAGCTGGAAAAGCAGCTGAATGAGTTGATTAAAAAGCAGGGAAAGTGCACGACCCAAAGCAAGGACATCAAAAAGCTGAAGGCAAAGCTTATGAAGGAAATCGTAGGTTCCATGGATGAAATCGGGGAAGGTACGCAGAACCCAAGACGGGAAAAGGAAATGGAAGAAAAAACAAAGCTGATCAACGAGTGCAATGAAAAGCTGGAAGCCTATCAGGATGAGCTTCTTGAGCTGCCAGAGCAGATTGACAAGGTGAATTATGAGTTGATGCTGATTACCATGGAAACCTGTTACAGCGCTATGGAAAAAAACGGTTTTGAAATAAAGGAAATCGGCGCATGGGTTAAAAATATGCGCATGGAATTAAAGAAAAAAGTAATCAGGAAGCAGGAAAAAGAAAAGGAAAATCAGATGATGTATTCCTATATGCATGATATTTTTGGGGCAGAGGTCATTGAAATATTTGATATGGAATATTTGAAAAAGGATGATGAGGAAAAGAGATGAAATATGTATTAGAAAAAGCTTCCATGAAGCAATGTGATGCTTGTACTATAACACAGTTTAAAGTGCCGGGTCTGGTCCTGATGGAACGGGCGGCACTTTCTGTTTGCGAAGAGATTCAAAAAAGGTTTCAACAAGGAACGGTTCTGATTGTCTGCGGTACAGGAAATAATGGGGGAGACGGCTTTGCCCTTGGAAGGATGCTGGAGGAAAAGGGGTTTTTAGTAGAGTTTTTACTGCTTGGCAATGAAAAGAAACTTACAGAAGAAACAAAGGCACAAATGGAAATCCTAAAGGCTTACGGAAATAAAATAGGCACTAAGCTTCCTGAAAGGGAATATACTATGATAATAGATGCCATTTTTGGAATCGGTCTGTCCAGAGAAGTGACAGGAAGCTATCTGGATATGATTCAGAGGTTAAATGAAAAAACAGGCTATAAAATTGCTTTGGATATTCCAAGCGGCATTTGCGCCGATACGGGAAAGATGTTAGGCTGCGGTTTCCGGGCGGATCTGACAGTGACCTTTGGCTATTTGAAAATAGGGCTTTTATTGTATCCGGGAGCGGAATATGCCGGAGAGGTCCTGTGCCGGGATATTGGAATCCGTCAGGCGGCATTTGGAAAAGAGCTGCCTAAGGCTTTTACTTATGAAAAGGAAGATTTGAAACGGATTCCGAAAAGGAGCAGTACCGGAAACAAAGGCTCCTTTGGAAAGCTTTCGGTTTTTGCAGGAAGCAGTAAGGTAAGCGGTGCGCTGCTGCTATCGGTTCTTTCGGCTTATCGTGCAGGATGCGGCTATGTAAGGGCTTTTACAGAGGAAGACAACAGAGAGCTTCTGGCAAGGGAAGTGAAGGAAGCGGTAATTGCCACCTATCAGGAAAAGGATACGGCTCTGACAGATAAAGAGCTGACAGAATTAAAGGACACTTATGAATTTGCCTCGGAAGTGGTTTTAGGACCGGGCATGGGACTTGGACCTTTGGCGGATGAAATCGTATCCTATGTACTGCAGCAGGATAAAAAGCCTGTTATAGTGGATGCAGATGCCCTGACGATTATCAGCCGGAATGAAAAAATGCAGGAATACTTGTGCTTTAGCGCAAAATCGAGGAAATTCCCCATTATTTTCACGCCCCATCCAGGGGAATTTGCAAGACTTCTTTCAAAAGATGTGAAAGAAGTAAAGGAAAATCTTTTTCAGGAGGGACTTTCTTATGCAAAGCGGATGGGAATTATTCTTGTATGCAAGGAAGCCAGAACTTTGGTTATGGATGGGAATACGGGACGGGTTTATATAAACTGTTCTGGGAATGAAGGGATGGCTACGGCAGGAAGCGGTGATGTGCTGACTGGAATCTTAGCGGGAATGCTTGGGAGCAAAATGGAGCCCTATGAGGCTGTCTGCATGGGAGTATTCCTTCATGGATTGTGCGGGGACCGGGCAAAGGAAAGAAACGGCAGCGCCTATTTAATGGCATCGGACATCATAAAAGAGCTTCCCTGCTTTTTGGAATAAAGAGAAAATAGAAAAGAAGAAACAGAAAGGCGGAAAGAGGACAAAAGGATGAAGCAGTATGACAGAGTTTGTGCTTATGTGGATTTGGATGCCATCAGGCACAATTTAGAAAGCATGAGGAAGAATCTGAAAGCGGATACAAAAATAATGGGGGTCATAAAAACAGACGGATACGGTCACGGCGCCGTGGCAATTGCCCGGGAGACGGAGCCCCTGGAGTTTATGTCTGGTTATGCGGTGGCAACGCCGGAGGAAGCTTTCCAGCTTCGGAAAGCTGGGATTAAAAAATCCATTCTTATTCTGGGCTATGCCTTTCCTTATTCGTATAAAAGTATGGTAGAGCAGGATATTTCCTTTACTGTGTTCAAAGAGGATATGGCAGAAGAAATAGACCGGATTGCCGCTTTGGTGGGGAAAAAGGCAAAGGTACACATAAAGGTGGATACAGCTATGTCCCGAATCGGTATCCGGCCGGATGAAGAGGGACTTAATTTTGTAAAAAAAGTGTTAGCTATGGATAACTTGGAGCCGGAAGGAATTTATACCCATTTTGCAAAGGCGGATGAAGAAGCGCTGTCAGAAGCATATGAGCAGTTAGGGCGGTATAAGGAATTTTTGAAAAGGGTATCAAAAGTGGAAAAGGAAACGGGCAGGAAGATTCTCTTGAAGCATTGTGCCAACAGTGCGGCAATCATCAACATGAAAGAAGCACAAATGGATGTGGTAAGGGCAGGAATCGCCCTGTATGGTCTTAGACCTTCTGAATTCGTTCCAGTGGCTAAGGTGCATTTGGAGCCGGCGCTTACGTTAAAAAGCCATATTGTCTATGTAAAGACCATTGAAAAAGGAACACAGGTCAGCTATGGAGGGACCTTTACCGCTGAAAGGTCCATGAGAATCGCAACCATACCGGTAGGCTACGGGGATGGATATCCAAGAAGCCTGTCGGGCAAAGGTTATGTTCTGGTTCACGGAAAAAAAGCACGGATTTTAGGAAGAATCTGTATGGATCAGTTTATGGTGGATGTGACGGACATTTTGGAAGCAGCGGAAGGCGATGAAGTGACACTTATTGGAAAGGACGGGGAAAACCAGCTTACCATGGAATATCTGGGTGAGCTTTCCGGAAGATTTAATTATGAACTTGCCTGTGATTTAGGAAAACGGATTCCCAGGGTTTATATGAAAAACGGCAGGGCAATTGCTTCTAAAGATTATTATGAGGATTGGGAACCTGTTTCGGTTCAATGATAAAAATCGTATCCCCATTGAATACAACGAAAAAAAATGGCAATACTACTTGAAAGCTTTTAGAAAAGAGGTTGTAGAATATGAAACGGGGAGACATTTATTATGCAGATTTAAGGCCGGTAATCGGCTCAGAGCAGGGAGGAATCAGACCGGTGCTCATCGTACAGAATGATGTAGGAAACAAACATAGCCCTACGATTATCTGTGCAGCCATTACATCAAAAATGAATAAGGCAAAGCTGCCTACCCATATTGAAATTGAAGCGGAACGCTATCATATGGTAAAGGATTCCGTTGTGCTCTTAGAGCAGCTTCGCACCATAGACAAAAAGCGGCTGAAGGAAAGAATATGCCATTTGGACAGCGAAATTATGGAAAAGGTAAATAAGGGACTTTTAATCAGTTTAGAACTAAATACATAAGAAAAATGCAGGGTTTGACGAAGTGGTTAATATTATGGTATATTTTAGGGTAAGTCTATGAGAGACAGGAAAGCAGACCACAGAATTTAAAAGAAGGAGTTTGACAGATGGAAGAAGGGTCGCCTAAAAATTATCATTTCTTAACCCGTATTTTTGGCGGACATCAAAATGATGAAATTGAAGATGAGATTATTTCTATGGTAAACGAGGGCCATGAGCAGGGGGTGCTTCATGACAGCGAAGCACAGATGATCAACAATATCTTTGCATTTTCCGATAAGGAAGCAAAGGATATTATGACCCACCGCTCTAATATTGTAGCAATAGATGGAAATACCACTTTGCAGGAAGCGGTTACGTTCATGCTGAATGAAAAGAACAGCCGTTATCCGGTATACATAGAAAATATCGATCACATCATCGGAATCATTCACGTAAAAGATGCTTTTAAGGTGCTGCAGGAAGGGAAAATGAATGAGAAGCCGGTCAAGTCCGTGAAAAAGATTATCCGGGAAGCAAAGTTCATACCGGAAACGAGAAACATCGATTCGCTGTTTCGGAGCATGCAGGCTTTAAAGGACCATATTGTTATCGTCATTGATGAATATGGACAGACCTCAGGGCTTGTTGCCATGGAGGATATTTTAGAGGAAATCGTAGGAAATATCCTGGATGAATATGACGAAGACCAGGTATTTATTCAGGAAAAGGGAGAGGATACTTATGAAATAGACGGACTTACCCCTTTGGATGAATTAGAAGAACGGTTTTCTATTCGGTTTGAATTTGAGAATGAAGAATTTGAAACACTGAATGGATTTTTGATTTCCAGACTGGAACGAATTCCAAATGATGATGATTTGTTTGACATGGATTACGGAGGATATCATTTTAAAGTGTTATCCATCGAAAATAAAGTCATAAAAAGAGTATTGGTGTCAAAACTGAAAAAAGAAAAAACAAAGCAAGGAGAAGAGTAAGATGTCAGGACATTCAAAATTTGCAAATATTAAGCATAAAAAGGAAAAAAACGATGCGGCAAAGGGGAAGATATTTACCATTATTGGAAGGGAAATCGCAGTTGCCGTAAAGGAAGGGGGCGGTCCGGACCCTGCCAATAATTTTAAGCTTGCCGCAGTCATTGCAAAGGCAAAAGCCAATAATATGCCCAATGATACAATCGAAAGAGGGATTAAAAAGGCAGCCGGAGAAAGCGGAAATGTAAATTATGAGCATATTACATATGAAGGCTATGGACCAAACGGCATTGCCATTATCGTAGAAGCCTTAACGGACAATAAGAACCGGACGGCAGGAAATGTAAGAAGCGCTTTTACAAAAGGAAACGGCAGCATCGGAACGCCCGGCTGTGTATCCTTTATGTTTGATAAAAAAGGACAGATTATCATTGACAAGGAAGAATGTTCCATGGAGGCAGACGACCTTATGATGTTAGCATTGGATGCGGGAGCCGAGGACTTTTCGGAAGAGGAAGACAGCTTTGAAATCACAACGGACCCGGATGAATTTACGGGAGTCTATAACGCATTAGAAAAAGAAGGAATTCCCATGATGTCAGCAGAAGTGACCATGATTCCCCAGACCTATGTGGAGCTTAAGGATGAAGCTGCGGTAAAATCCCTGCAGAAGACGCTGGACTTATTAGAGGATGACGATGACGTTCAGTCCGTATATCATAACTGGGATGAATAGGAGAAGACGTATATGAGCAATTACCAACAGGACACTATATGTATACAGTCAGGCTGGAAGCCGGGAAAGGGAGAGGCCAGAGTTCTCCCCATTTATCAGAGCACTACGTTTAAATACGATACTACCGATCAGATGGGAAAGCTGTTCGATTTAGAGGAAGCAGGCTATTTCTATACAAGGCTCCAGAATCCTACCAATGACATGGTAGCGCAAAAGATTTGTGAGCTGGAGGGAGGCGTAGGCGCCATGCTTACTTCTTCCGGTCAGGCTGCTAATTATTATGCGGTTTTTAATATTTGTGAAGCGGGAGATCATTGTATCATGTCCTCCACTATTTACGGAGGAACTTTCAACCTTTTGACTGTAACCATGAAAAAAATGGGAATCGAATGTACGGTTGTGGATCCGGATGCCCCGGCGGAGGAGCTTGACAAGGCATTTCAAGAAAATACAAAATGTGTACTGGCGGAAAGTGTTGCAAACCCGGCTCTTGTGGTGCTGGATTTTGAGAAATTCGCAGTTCTTGCCCATAAACATGGTGTCCCGCTCATTGTGGATAATACCTTCCCAACGCCCATTAACTGTCGTCCTTTTGAATTTGGGGCGGATATTGTTACTCATTCCACCACAAAATATATGGATGGACATGCTGTGTGCGTAGGGGGCGCCATTGTGGACAGCGGCAATTTTGACTGGAATCAATATCCGGACAAGTTTCCGGGACTTTGTGCTCCGGATGAATCCTATCACGGCGTGGTCTATACGGAGAGATTTGGCAAGGCTGCTTACATTACAAAGGCAACAGTGCAGCTTATGAGGGATTTAGGTTCCATCCAGTCCCCGCAAAATGCTTTTTATCTGAATCTTGGTCTGGAAACCCTGCATTTAAGAGTTCCGAGACACTGCGAAAATGCCCAGAAGGTGGCAGAATATCTGGAAAATCATGAAAAGGTGGCTTTTGTCAATTATCCGGGCTTAAAAAGCAACCGCTATTATGAACTGGCACAGAAATATATGCCCAAAGGAAGTTGCGGAGTTATTTCCTTTGTATTAAAGGGCGGAAGAGAAGAAGCCATTTCCTTTATGGACAGCCTGAAGTTAGCCGCAATCGTTACCCATGTGGCAGATGCAAGAACCTGTGTGCTCCATCCTGCAAGCCACACACACAGGCAGATGAATGATGAGCAGTTAAAAAAGGCAGGAGTGGACCCGGGACTGATCCGGCTTTCCGTAGGCATTGAGCATGTGGATGATATTATAAAGGATTTGGAGCAGGCATTAAGAGAAGCATAATCAGGAAAAAGATTTCATAGAATATGAAAGGAAACGGAAATGGATAGATTAGCAATTGTAGTACCATGCTATAATGAGGAAGAGGCCTTATCCTTTTCAATCACAGAATTAAAACGAATACTGAAGGAACTCCATGAAAAAGGAAAAATCAGTCCGGACAGCTTTTTGTTACTGGTAGATGATGGAAGCAAGGACCGTACCTGGGAAATCATTACGCATTCCAACAAGGAAGATAAGCAGGTGTTCGGCTTGAAGCTGGCGGGAAACGTGGGTCATCAATATGCCCTGACTGCCGGGCTTATGGAAGCCGGAAAACTTGCGGATATGATTATTTCCATTGATGCGGACTTACAGGACGATACCGCTGTGATTGAAGATATGATTGATAAGTATCATGAAGGAAAGGACATTGTTTACGGGGTACGCAACGACAGGAAGAAGGATTCTTTCTTTAAACGGACTACCGCCCAGGGATTTTACAAGGTCATGGAAGTTATGGGGGTAAAAACCGTTTATAATCATGCTGATTTCCGTCTTATGAGTAAAAGAGCCATAGAACATTTTTCCAAATTCGGGGAAAGCAATCTGTTTATAAGAGGAATCGTTCCGTTAATCGGCTATGAAACGGATTGTGTATATTATGAGAGAAAGGAAAGGGTGGCAGGAGAATCTAAATATCCATTGAAAAAAATGCTTGCCCTTGCCTGGAACGGGATTACCTCCTTTAGCGTAAAGCCCATCAGCTTCATTTTGGGAATGGGACTGTTCATTATTTTTCTTTGCGTGCTGGCAGCCGTTTATGCCTTTGCCTCCTATTTGATGGGAATAACGGTGGCGGGCTGGACTTCATTGATTTTGTCCATCTGGTTTTTAGGCGGGCTGCAGTTGATTTCCATCGGGCTGATCGGACAGTACATCGGAAAGATTTATACGGAGGTAAAGCATAGGCCCAGATACAATATTGAGACATTATTGACGAATGATGGGGAAATGACGGACTGATTTCAGGGGGACTGTTATGGAAGCAGCTAAGAAAAGAAAAGTATTTGGAATTGTAATGAGAATTATATTTTTTCTTGTTCTGTTCTGTGCTTTTTTCGGGCTTTATCACAGCCCCTTTTCTTATTTCAATGACAGCTATGGACTTCTAAAGGGTTCAAAGGAACAGATTATCGTACGAAATCTCATGGGTGTATGGGATTTTGTCTATATAAAGAGCATAAACTGTATGTATTTGTTTTTAGGGGAAAAGCCGGGAGTGATGATTGGATATCATATTTTCCTTCGCATGATAAACTGCCTGCTTTTATTCTTTTCCATTGAGAAGGTAAAAAAGCCGGTGCTTTCCGGAGTTTTCACATTGGTATATGGAATGTATCCCTTTGTCATTTATGAACTTTATAATTATGATGGTATTTTAATTGCAGAGTTTTTCTGCCTGTTGCTTTTGTTTTTGGTTTCTTCCATAATAAAGGCGGTAATAAACGCCATTGTGGCAAAAAGAAAGCAGAAGAATATCATTTCCTGCGGAGAGGTCAGTCCTCAGTGGGAAGCAGAAAATCAGGTGCCCCGGCAGGAGCTTTTAAAGCAGGAAGAGATGACGGAAGAAGAATTGTCAGAAGCAAAAAAGAGTGAGGAAGGTTTTTCTAAGGAGTCGGGAAAATCGTTGCAGGTTGAAAAGATAGGTGAGCAGATGAAGCAAAATGAAACGATATCAGGAAGTATGGAAAAAGAGGAAGTAATCAAGGAGCGGGACGGCATTCCCAATTTTCTGGAATTGACGGATGAGGAAATTCGAAGAAATGCCATGATTGCGGCAGGGCTTCTTTCCGGACAGGAAGAAACAAAGCTGGAACTGGATAACAACGGAGCCGCAAAGAAAACATTAAAGAAAAAATCACTTTTTTGTAAGAGCGGAGATAAGCAGCAGCCGACGGCAGCGGAACCAATGAAAGAAACGGAAGCTTTTAAAGGGACTGAAGGGGCGAAACAGCAGGATGTGAAACTGGAACAGTCGGAAAAACAAACAAACATGAAATTGGAACAGCCTAATATGGAAAAGGAGCGGCCCAATGTGACTCACACTCAATTTATTGAAAATCCGCTTCCGGTTCCCAAAAGGCATGTGAAAAAGGAAATGGATTATGAATACCAGGTGCCAAAGGAGCAAATGCATTACGATATAGAGGAGCCGGATAAAAATTATTTTGATGTTGAATAAAAAATCGGATAAGTAGAAAACTAAAAGGGAGCGAAAGCTTCCTTTTTTGTGCTTACTTAAGTTATGGGGCAAGCGTGAAAGGAAGGTCATGTTCGTCATTGAAAAAACGAAAACCATGGGAGGTCCCTATGAAAGAGGATAGTAAGAAAAAGAACAGGCAGGAGACAAAGGGAAACGTGAATCAGGAAGAAAAGAGAAAGCAGGAAGAGCATTCGGATGAACGAATAAAAGAAAGCGGTCAGACTACCCTGAATAAGAACAAGGAAAAACATAACATTCAGTTGATTTCCATTATTGGGGAAATTGAAGGACATGAAAACTTATCAAGCGGCTCCAAAACAACCAAATATGAACATCTGCTTCCCCAGCTTGCAGCCATTGAGGACAGCCAGGACATAGACGGGGTGTTGTTTTTACTAAATACAATGGGCGGGGACGTGGAGGCAGGACTTGCCATAGCCGAAATGATTGCCTCTTTAAGCAAGCCTACGGTTTCTCTTGTGCTTGGGGGAAGCCATTCCATTGGCGTGCCCATTGCCACCAGTACGGATTATTCCTATATCGTCCCAACGGGAACCATGGTGATTCATCCGGTGCGTTTAAACGGGATGGTAATCGGCGTGGCACAGACCTTTGATTATTTTAAACAGATACAGGAACGAATTACCGGATTTGTTGTAAAGCACAGCCGGATTTCGGAAAGGCGTCTGGTGGATCTGATGATGGAAACCGAGGTGCTGACCAAGGATGTGGGCAGCATTTTAGTTGGTGAGGAAGCGGTGGAAGAAGGGATTATTGATGAGGTTGGCGGAATAAGAGAGGCTATGAAGAAGATTCATGAGATGGTAGGGAAATAGACAGGATGTAAGGAGCTAAGCTGCCAAGTCCTAAACATTAGGGCTTGACGGCTTGTAACGGTTCAGCCCGCAGCCTTCTTCACAGGCATCGGAACGGGCTCTTGGCAGAAAATGTTTCTACGTCGCCACGCTCTCGCTCTATAAAAACGCAGCAGTGCTAAGCTCGAAAGTACCTCGCTAAGCACTGGCGTTTTTATAAGGGCGCCTAAAGAAAACATTTTCTGCCAAGAGCCCGTCCCGGTGCCTGTGAAGAAGGCTGCGGAGAGTTTAAATATTTAGCTCTTTGCTGTGCTGTATATGGATTCCGATATGTCCAATTCCAAGGAGTATTGTAGCGGCTGACAGCCATATGACTTTGCCGTATATACCAAGCAGGAAAAAAGAAATGACAGGTAACGTTGATCCGGCAAGGGGAATGCCTAAGAAACTGCTATAAAAATCGGATAGCTGCCTTTGACTCCGAAAATAGCGTATCCACCATAATTCATACATTGCCATAAATAGAAGGGCAAAAATAAGCCACCAGGACCAATTTGACCAATCATGCAAATTAAAATCATCAAAAATCAATACACAAATGGTAGTCAATACTTCACCTGTTCTTTCCAAGAATAAAAATACGCTGTTTTCATTTTGGGAAGTATATCCCTGTGGTTTTTTTCCTATCCAAAGAATATTTGGAATGAATAACAATATTAAAAATAGCAGTCCTATATATGAAAATCCAAAATGTCCCAACATTCAATCATTCTCCATTAAAAGTGTTCTGGCTTCTTTGCACCATTCTAAATAAGCGCCATAGGTCCTTATTCCAAACTCTACCGTAAGCAAATAGTATTTGTGAGCGGTATCGTCATTGAGGCTTTTCTTTAAGATTTCTTGTGCACCTAGAAGATAGGGCAGTTCTTTTTCTATTTTTTCTTCAAAAGATTCAATATGATGTACTGCGCATTCTGCACCTTGTTCATTTCCAAAAAATAGTTTGAGTAAGGTTTCGTAGCGAAGCTCATCTTTGTAGACGGGCAGGGTCAGCCATTCCTTTAGATAGTTCCGTCCATGGTCCGTTATAGCATAAATCAGTTTATTTCTTTTGTTTTCGCCAGATTCTCTTTTGGTAGCCAGGCCACGATGAACCAAATCGCTTAATGCGGGATATATGCTGCCGTAGCTGGCACTCCAAAAATATTTCAGCATTGTGTCCATTCTTTTCTTGATTTCATATCCTGTCAATTCTTCATGGCTTAATAAACCCAATATGACACAATCAATTTTTTTCTCGTTTGCCATTGTTCTTTTCCTTTCTTTTCTTTCCATCATAATTACTCTAAGTATAAAAAAATATATCAATATGATATATTGTAGAATAAAAAGTCTTGAATTTCAATAGATTTGTGAAAGAGATTTGTGAAAAGTTTTACGTGAGCTTTATAATTGCAGTTCCTGTCAAAGGGCGGTAGAATAGCCATGTTAAGAAAAAATAGGTATGGAAAGTAGAAGAAAAAAGGATAATCTGATAAGAAAGTATCGGTTAGGAGGTCAAGAGATGAAAAGGAGTTTATGTACGGTGTTGATGGCGGTGTTTCTTCTTGCGGCATGTTCCGCATGTGGCAGGAATGCTTCAGATCAATATGATGAGGGATATCAAAAGGGCTATGAGGATGGCCGTACTTCAGTCAACAAGGAACTTACGGGCAATGCGGTGATTTGTGGCAGCTTTACGGCAACAGTGCGTGAGGTGATTCCCGATTATGTTTTAGATGATACGACTCCGCAGGTTGCGGTTGTCACATTGTTTCAGGAAAGTCCCTTTACCATTTTTGTAGGAGAGGAATTGGGAAAGACGCTTGAAACGGGACAAATCTACACCTTTGAGGTGGCTGAAATAAATGTGGAAGAGGTAAGGGCTTCCCATATGGAACAGACTTATCTGGGTCCGGTAACGGCTATTTCCAAGTATCAACTGAAAATTGACAGCATAAGACCCGTAGTGAAAGAAGAATGGGGATTGGAATGCAATCGGTTATCCATTGAGGCAAAATAGTAACGATTAGCGTAATACCGCTTAAAAAATCAATTCAGGCAAGGTGAGATTAAGAGAAAATTAAGATTTTTGTGAGAGTTCTTTGAAAATTTTTTGCAATGGAAGGATTAAAATATAGAAAGTCATGAGATATAAAAATGAATGTATTAAATGATATTCGGTATTCTCTTGGCGTCAATGTTTGAAAAAATAATGAAAGGCGTTGTGTCATGAGGAGAAAATCTATAATTTTAACAATTGTTGCAGTTATATTGTATCTTTCGCAATCATTTATTCGTGGGATTCTAATAGGAACATTAAATGAAAATGAAATTTTTGCTGAGTTGTCCAGTGCATTTCTAGTATTACTAATCATATTTTTTTTGATAGGAAAAAAAGAAAGACGATCCTATTTTGGAATTCGTATATGGGAATGTGATAATTGTTTTAAAATAAATGGCCTGCTATTCCTTATTCCGCTCGTTAATCTTCCATATTTACTTTTCGGTGCAAGAATAAATATAATTGTTGCCGTCATTAGCAGCATTTTTGTGGGAATCATGGAAGAACTGATTTTCAGGGGTTTCTTATGCCGTTTCATAGAAGAAAAGTCCTGTGAAAATAGAGCAATTATGATTTCCAGTCTGATATTTGGAGTGTTTCATCTTGTTAATATTGGAAGTGATCCTTACCTGTATGTTCTGCTTCAAGTGTTGTATGCTTTTGCAATTGGTATAGTATTTGCTACTGTTTTCTATAAAACAAAAAGTATTTTGAATTGTATGATTGTACATTCAATAGTTGATATTTTAGGTTCATTCGAAGCTGAGCCGATATTTGCAGTTGAAATCATCGGAACCATGATATGTGTTTTGTGCGCAATATATTACTATCTTTTTGAGAGGTTCAATTGAGAATATGTTGCAATTATCATTTGACTAAGATATCATATTAAGTAATAAGAGTAAATTTTTCATTGAAGGGAATGCTGATAATAAAAGCAGAAAGGACTGGATTTATGGTTGCATTATTGAAAGAAGATTACCAGAGAGCTTTGGATGAACAGAAAAAAGAAGTTCGGGAGCTTGTAATGGCAGGGTTGGAACAGATAAAAGAGGGAAAGACAAAAGAATTTAATACTGTATGTGACAGATTGGAGAAGAAATACAGGGATGAGGCAATATCAAATTAGAATTACGGAACTGGCAGAGGAAGATTTAGAAAATGCTGGCGATTACATTGCCTATCAATTGAGAAATCCGTCTGCTGCTGAAAATACAGTAAATGGGATTCGTGCAAAGATAAATTCTTTGGTAGATTTTCCAGAGAGAAATGAGTTGGACGAAGATGAGTTACTGGCTGAATTAGGTGTCCGAAAAGATTATTATCGCAATTACAAGATTTATTATGTGATTGAAGCGGATACCATTTACATAGTTAGAATTTTGCATATGTTGGTTGATAGTAAAGCATGGCTGTATCGTACATTTGGATTGTAAAGTTCGATGGTCTTTTCTGTAACGGGAAATACCTGATAATAAATTCGTTGAAGGTGGAGTTAAGCTCTGTAGGCTTCCATGTCTCCTTATCCAAATCCTTTTCCATTCCAAACCCCATTCCCCGCCACAAAAAAAGAAAGAATCCCCAAATTCCCCTTGCTATCTTCCCCGAAATTCTTTAAAATAGAAACAGTGAGCCAATTCAGAATACAATTAGGAGGAAACAGGGCATGAGTGGTTTTTTGATTTCAATGCAGGGCGCCGTATCCCAGGGAATCTTGTGGGGCATCATGGTGCTTGGCGTATACATAACCTATAAGCTTTTGGATATTGCGGACTTGACCGTTGACGGAAGCTTTGCGCTTGGCGGATGTGTATGTGCAATGTTAGTAGTGGGGAAAGGAGTGAATCCTTTTATCGCATTGCTGGTTGCCACATTGTTTGGCGTGTTAGCAGGAGCTGTAACAGGTTTTTTACATACGGTATTTGACATTCCGGCAATTCTGGCAGGTATTTTGACACAGATTGCCCTTTGGTCCGTGAATTTAAGAATCATGGGAAAAAGTAATATTCCCTTATTAAAAGTCGATACGATTATTTCCAAAGCAGTGAATGTTTTTGGAATGGAACAGGGTATCACAACCCTGATTATTGGCATTCTTATTGCAGTGCTTATCATTGTGGGTCTGTACTGGTTCTTTGGTACGGAAATCGGTTCTGCACTGCGGGCTACCGGCAATAATGAGGATATGATCAGAGCCCTTGGCGTGAATACAAAGTTTACGAAAATGCTGGCATTGATGATTTCAAACGGTTTGGTAGGCTTATCGGGAGCACTTGTATGCCAGAGCCAGAAATATGCGGATATCGGCATGGGAACCGGCGCCATCGTCATTGGACTTGCGGCAATTGTCATTGGCGACGTGCTTATGGGAAAATTGCGTTCCTTTGGGTCAAAGCTTACGTCAGCTGTTGTGGGAAGCGTTGTTTATTTTGTAATCCGCGCCATTGTTTTAAGGCTTGGCATGGATGCAAACGACATGAAGCTTTTGTCTGCAGCAATCGTGGCAGTGGCTCTTTGCATTCCGGTAGCAATTGACAAATGGAAGATGAAACGTTCCTATAGCGAAGGAGGAAACGGCACATGTTAAAGATTACCAATGTAGAAAAGACCTTCAACAAAGGAACCATTAACGAGAAGAAGGCATTGACCGGAGTAAACCTTCAGCTGGACGAGGGAGATTTTGTAACCATTATCGGAGGAAACGGTGCAGGAAAGTCCACTATGCTGAACATGATTGCAGGGGTATATCCCATTGATGCAGGAAAAATTGTTTTAGATGGAGTGAATATTTCCAGAATGCCGGAGCACAAACGGGCAAAATACTTAGGCAGAGTATTTCAGGACCCCATGCGGGGAACTGCGGCAGGCATGGAAATTGAAGAAAATCTGGCGCTTGCCTATAGAAGAGGAGCCAGAAGAACATTAAAATGGGGCATTACAAAAGAGGAAAAGGAAAAATACGTGGAGGAATTAAAGGTTTTAGGCCTTGGCCTGGAAACAAGGCTTACCTCCAAAGTAGGACTTCTTTCCGGCGGTCAGAGACAGGCGCTTACGTTACTGATGGCATCCCTCCAGAAACCAAAGCTGCTGCTTTTGGATGAGCACACGGCAGCACTGGACCCAAAGACGGCAAAAACCGTTCTGGATCTGACAGAAAAAATCGTAAATGAAGAACACTTGACAGCCTTAATGGTAACCCATAACATGAAGGACGCCATCCGCCTTGGCAACCGGCTGATCATGATGCACGAAGGAAACATTATTTATGACGTAGCAGGAGAAGAAAAGAAAAATCTAAAAGTGGCGGATTTACTGAAAAAATTCGAAGAAGCCAGCGGCGGAGAATTTGCCAATGACAGAATGATACTATCATAAAGCCTATACGAGCCTATACAGCATTTTTGACTTTTTCAATACACAGTGGGAGGCGGCATGTCATGGGATGGTCTTCCGGGCCTTGGCAAAGTCGTCGGTCCTTACGCACCGTATTTTGGTGCGTTAGTACCGCTACGTCTTTGCAGAGCGAAAGCGTGCCCGGAAGACCATCCCATGACATGCCGCCTCCACGTCCGCTTATCCAAAATCCCGAATTGCCATATTTTATATTTATTGAAGAAAATTATCAAAAATACTGGATTTTTTTACCGAAGTATGGCAAAATGAAAAAAGCGGTTATAACAAAGCAAAAGGGCTTTGTTAAATAAATAAAAGCTACATATTGAAAGGAGATTTCACATGATTATTTCAAAAGAAGTAGAAGAAATGTGTAAAGTTGCACAGGGCGTTGCCCACGGCTGTGCTCCAATCCCAGAAGAAGCAAAATGGGTAAAAGCAAAAGAAATTAAAGATATTTCCGGTCTGACACATGGTGTAGGCTGGTGTGCACCTCAGCAGGGTGCCTGCAAGCTTACCTTAAATGTAAAGGAAGGCATTATCCAGGAAGCGTTAGTAGAGACAATCGGCTGCTCCGGCATGACCCACTCTGCAGCTATGGCTTCCGAAATCTTACCGGGAAGAACTCTTTTAGAAGCATTGAATACAGACCTTGTATGTGATGCTATCAATACAGCAATGAGAGAATTATTCTTACAGATCGTTTACGGACGTACACAGAGCGCATTTTCAGAAGATGGACTTCCGGTAGGTGCAGGTCTTGAGGATTTAGGAAAAGGCTTACGTTCTCAGGTTGGTACTATGTACGGAACTCTTCAAAAAGGACCTCGTTATCTGGAAATGGCAGAAGGCTATGTAACCGGTATCGCTTTGGATGCAGATGACCAGATTATCGGTTACCAGTTCGTAAGTCTTGGAAAAATGACTGATTTCATCAAAAAAGGCGATGATCCAAATACTGCATGGGAAAAAGCAAAAGGACAGTACGGCCGTGTTGCAGATGCAGTGAAGATTATCGACCCAAGACAGGAATAGAAGAAGGAGGAAATGAGAAATGGCTTTATTTGAATCATATGAAAGAAGAATTGATAAAATCAATGGTGTTTTAAACAGCTATGGAATTTCTTCCATCGAAGAAGCTGAAAAAATTACAAAGGATGCCGGACTGAATGTTTACGATCAGGTAAAAGGCATTCAGCCAATCTGTTTTGAAAATGCCTGCTGGGCATATACAGTAGGTGCAGCAATCGCAATTAAGAAAGACTGCAGAAAAGCAGCAGATGCAGCAGCAGCAATCGGAGAAGGTCTTCAGGCTTTCTGTATTCCAGGTTCCGTTGCAGATACCCGTAAGGTAGGTCTTGGACATGGTAACCTTGGTAAAATGTTATTAGAGGAAGAGACAGAATGCTTCTGCTTTTTGGCAGGACATGAATCCTTTGCTGCAGCAGAAGGCGCTATCGGTATTGCAGAAAAGGCAAACAAGGTACGTCAGAAACCTTTAAGAGTTATCTTAAACGGACTTGGAAAGGATGCTGCACAGGTTATTTCCAGAATCAACGGATTTACTTTCGTAGAAACCGAATATGATCCATACACCAATACAGTAAAAGAAGTATTCAGAAAATCTTATTCCGAAGGTCTTCGTGCAAAAGTAAACTGCTACGGTGCAAATGATGTTTGTGAAGGTGTGGCAATCATGCACAAGGAAGGTGTTGACGTTTCCATTACAGGTAACTCCACCAACCCAACCAGATTCCAGCACCCGGTTGCAGGTACATACAAAAAAGAATGTAACGAACAGGGCAAGAAGTACTTCTCCGTAGCAAGCGGCGGCGGTACAGGACGTACCCTTCACCCGGATAACATGGCTGCAGGTCCTGCTTCCTATGGTATGACAGATACAATGGGACGTATGCATTCCGATGCACAGTTTGCAGGTTCTTCTTCCGTACCGGCTCACGTTGAAATGATGGGTCTGATTGGCGCAGGTAACAACCCGATGGTTGGTATGACTGTTGCTGTAGCTGTTTCCATCGAGGAAGCTGCTAAAGAAGGCAAATTCTAAGTGAGTTGCAGATAAAATATTAAAAACAGTATATAAAGTCAGATAAAACACCATGATTCTTTTGAATTGTGGTGTTTTTACGTACAATATAGGCATGTTTTAACCGAAAAAATGTTTGTTGGTGCGCAAAATGCACCAACCATGAAAAATCGAAAAAAGCCTGAATCTATGCGGATTCAGGGGTTTGGAGGATTTGCAGACTTAGATAAATAGGAGTTCGTAGTACCTAGGTAGTACCCGTATAGTGCCCAACAATAGTACCCAAATGCATTGAGAGATAATACAATTTGAAAATGGTCTGGGATGAAAATAGAAACTATAAATGGATTGAAAGATGAAAAAATATGATAGAAGTTGTCGGAGTGAATAATTCATGTTATAATTCAACGAAGGAGCAAACGTGTTGCAGGGTGGTAGCCTCCCAAACTTGAAAAAGAGGGGAGGTGGTGTGGATGAGTACATACGAAGTTTTAACATTGTTAATTCTATTCGGAACGTTTCTCGTTGCGCTGCTTGCCTATATAGATAGGAACAACAAGCGAAAATAAATAAGCCTACCTTGTTACTTGGCCGTAGAAGGTAGGCTTAAAAACTTTACCGAGGCTAACCACTTTGTGGGCGGTTGCTTCTTTTATGCTTAAAATATACCATATTTGCCATGAGGATTCAAGTCATAAAATAGAAATAGTGGCTGTTAAACGCTGATTGTATAGAGATGATAGCACCCGCATAGTACCCAAAGGACTTAAAAGTGCCGTAAAATCAAGGGTTACTGAGACCATCGAGGAAGCTGCTAAAGAAGGCAAATTCTAAGTGAGTTGCAGATAAAATATTAAAAACAGTATATAAAGTCAGATAAAACACCATGATTCTTTTGAATTGTGGTGTTTTTGCATACAATACAGGTGCGCTTTTACCGAAAAAATGATTGTCTCAATCCATTTGGAACATAGGAACGAACGAGGGAAATGTGGGCGGAAAGCACGCTGCCCGCCATGGCATGAAATATAAACAGGCTCCATAAATCTATCCTGCTATAGCATAAGCTTTGGAATGATTCCAGTGCGAAGTTTGAGTTACTAGAAAAAAGTATGAAAATACAATTGCTTTTTCTGTATTTCTATTCCATAATAGTGCTAGTAGCAAATACATAATGATACAACAGAAAGAGGATAAGATAATATGAATTCAACATAGCTTGGGAAACATATGGAAGATGTGGAAAGGTTACAGTGAGGAGACAAAGGCAACAAAAAGAAGGCACTTATAATTGAAATTGTTTTTGGTATGATAGTAGGAGTGGATTATGAAATACAGGAAGATAAAATGTAAAAATTGTGGCAAGAGTTTTCACTATGAAGAGTGTAATGGAATCTGCAAGTATTGTGGAAGATATATGGGCATGCGGGATGTGGAAGAACAAAGGAAAAGAAACGAGACCGACAAAAGGCAAAAGGCAAACAGCAAATGGACAGAGAACCAAAAGATTTTATGTACATTTCTTGTGGGAATTATGGTGATTGTACTTGTAGTTTCTGTGTTTCGTACCAGCAAGCAGGCAGCAATCAACACAGCCTCAAGGGAAGTGGGAATCATAGAGGCAGATGCTGCTGCCATGCAGGAAGATATTTTCATAAAAGACGGTTCCCTGCAGATTTTAGCATGTGGAATCGTAGAGGAATGGAAAGAACAGGTTCCAGAAGGGTATGAACTGATTTACATAGAATATGAGGCAAAAGAGGGAGTAAGAAGCTATTATACGGATGTGTATTTAAAACTGCCCCAGATGGCTTATGTGAAACCTGTCAGAGAATATCTTCTTTCCGATGAAGTGGGAATAGATGGTGACATATTGGAAGAGGAGTATGGAATTTGTGGTGAATTGAGAGAGGGAAATGGACGGATTCTTTTTTTGGTTCCGGAAGAAATCCAAAAAGCAGATTTGGCAATTTACTCCTATGGGGAATCAGATGTGGAAAAAAAAGACAGTACAAAGATATTGCAGACTGTTTATGAAATACCGGTAGACTGGGAGGTGGAGTAAACTATGTGGGTAGTGAAACAAATCGTAGAATGGTTGATTGGAAAAGTGTTCAGTGCATATTACAAGCTGTTTGGATATGCTGGAATTTTATTATTAGTATTGGTTGCGGAATGCATTGGCCTTATGATTTATCGCAGTGAGGTCCTTGGATCAGTGGATATTCATAGCAACACTATTATTGCAGATGTCCTGCTAAAGCCGGAGCAGAATGATCCGGATGTATATGAGTATGAAGTATTACTTGAAAATCATGAAAGCATGGCAGACAGCATACATTCTGTTCAGGTGAAGGATCAGGAAGGCGATTGGATATACGGGGAAGTGATTGGAGTATATCAGGGAGCAGAAGACTGGGCAGGAGTGGGAGCAGAGGATGCAATTTATGTTCCGGCAGGAAGCCAGGTGAAGGTAACGGTTGCACTGGACAAAAGTGATTTAGAAATAGAGAAAGTAGAAAAACTGACTTTTAAAATCGGATATTCGGGAGAAGAGTTCAGCTTTGAGAAAGAATTTCCGGTAGAAAAGGAATAAGAGATGGATCGTTCTGACAAAATTCTTTATTGCATCGCAGTAATTCCTTCTGTTCTTATCATCGTACTTGGCACTGCTCTCGGCATAGATATAAAAATCGAATGGGTAATTGCTTACTGCATCTTTCTGGTAGTTGTTGTAAAATTTTTAAAAATAATCATTCAAATGAAAAAAGAACGGCCGGATATGGGAATGGGAGAACAGATTCGCCTTAGAAAAGAGCTGAGAAGAAAAAACGAAGCTTTGCTAAAGCAAACAGAACCGGAAGAGCTGTCTGCCTGTATTTTGGCAAGGCGGGAATTGGTGGAACAGGCAGTGGGATTTGACCGGATTGTCTATACCATTAACCTGGCCGAACGTCTTTATGCCAATGGAGAATTAGACGAAGCGGCAAATATGCTGGATTCCATTGCTTCTGAAGTAGAAGGGAGCCGGGCAGAGTTTATATATTGGTATAACCGGATTGCCATAGAAATGTGCCGGCAAAAGGAAGAGGAAGCAAAGAAAATGATTCCCCGTGTATTGGAAAGCATGGAAGGGATTAAGGGTGGAAAGAAAAAACAGAAACTGCTTGATATTTTTTTCATGCGGATTTCCGTGTGGCAGGCAGTTTTGGAAAAAAGATATGAAGAAGCCCTGCTTTTGCTGGCCAAGATAGAAAAAATACTGGATGAGGAAACCATGTATAAAAAGCAATATCGTCTAATGGAAAAGCTCAATATATATTTGAAGCTGAATAATGTTCAAAAGGCTTTGGAAGTAGAAAAGGAGCTTAAGCAAGAGAAAAGAGTTCCGCTGATTGATTGGTGGTTAAAACAACATGGGATGTAAAATACAGTCGAAAATTATTTAGCCAAAAGCTTTTAGAAAAATAAAATGGAAAAATAGGGTAGAATGTGTTAACATATAAGATGAAGTACAAATCAATAAAAAACAGAAAGGGAATAAATAGGAAAAATGGGGAATACAACAAAAGCACTTACACAAACTTATCGAAAATATAAGGAGTTGGAAAATCGAAATGCAAAAACCAATCAGCTTGCAGTTATCAGCATTACCTTTTTGGAATTGCTGCTGATTTTTGCTTTGGTTATCCAGACGTTCATCGTTGCTACATCTTATGGAAAGATGGGTGTGATTCCCTTGGGAATCTTAGTGATTAGTGCGATTACCAATTGGGTGATATACAAAAAAGATAAGACTAGTGAAAAACTGAAATATGCCATGTTGATAGGCTTTTTGATTGGCTGGGGATATTTGATGATAACGGGAACAAATATATTGGTTGGTTCCTATATCTATCCGGTATTGGTGGCGCTAATCTTATACCGGAATGTGAAATTTGAAAAGCTTGTGTTTGGTACTGTTCTTGGAATTTCTATTCTGAGGACTGTTATATGGGCAATTACCGGATATTTATTAGGATCAGCAGATGGAATGGCATTTATTGCTACAATAATAAATTATGTATTTATAATTGTAGTGCATATTGCGGCAGGGCTTTATATAAAGTATACCCATGATATGCTCCATTCCGTAGAGGATGAAAAGGAAATCCAGAATATCATGCTTCAAGATATCCTGCGGATTTCAAAGGGAGTTGTAGCAGAAGTGGAGCATGCAGATAATTTGTTAGAGGGCTTGAAGGATTCTTCCGGAAGTGTACATAGTGCCATTCAGGATATTTCAGATAGAATACAGGCAACTACAGACAGCGTGCAGGAACAAGGCAGCATGACGGCTAAAATCAGTGATGCCATTGGGGAAACGGCAGAAAATGCCAAGGCAATGGTGGAAACGGCAACGGATTCTAAAAAAGTCGTGGAAGAAAATTTGAAAATCATCAATCAGATACAGGAAAATGCAGAGACCATTGGAACAACAAATTCCCGGATGGCAGGCTCTATGGAAGAGCTGCAGAGAAGAGCGCAGGAAGTACAGGAAATTACAGAAGTGATTTTCTCCATTTCCAGCCAGACCAACCTTCTTGCTTTAAATGCTTCCATAGAAAGTGCAAGAGCAGGAGAAGCTGGAAGAGGATTTGCAGTGGTAGCAGATGAAATAAGAAAACTGTCAGAAGAGACCAGGCTTTCTACAGAAAAAATATCGGGAATTGTTCAGGAATTAAACCAAAATGCCCAAAATGCCACCAAAGTAGTTCAATCATCCATCAATGCTATGGATCAGCAGAATCAAATGGTAGAAAATGCTGCGGATGCTTTTGTTGCAGTTCGAAGCAATTTGGAAACTTTGACACAGCATGTAGAAGATATAAATGGAAGAATTGAGAATTTAGTCCATTCAAACGATACGATTATTGGCAATATTGAACAATTGTCCGCCATTAGTGAAGCAGTTTCAACCAGCGCAAAAGAAGTGGAGGGTTTCAGTCAGGACAACCAGCTTCAGGCACAACAGGCAAAAGAATTATTAAACCAGATACAGGAGCTTGTACAGGAGTTTTCAAAATATATGACGGAAGCATAAAATGCGCAGGATGTTTATAAAATATTATGGATAGGAGATGCTGCCATGAAGAAGATTATTACAATCAGCAGGGAATTTGGTGCTGGAGGTGGTGAAATCGGAGAAAAGCTGGCTAAGGCATTGGGATATGAGTGCTACAATAAGGAGCTTATCCTAAAAGCAGCAGCCAAATCCAATGTGGATGTACAAAGCATTATCAAATGGGATGAAAAGGTGCCGGTAGACTTTGGGTTTGGGCAGAGTCTTTTTGAGTTTTACAATCGTCCGTTAAGTGAAACACTTTTTGAAGCACAAAAGAATGTCATACGTGAATTTGGGGAAAAGGGAAACTGTGTCATAATTGGAAGAAACGGAAATCAGATTTTAAAGGAATATGATAAATGCCTTCATGTGTTCATCCATGCAGACCCTTACTGGCGCTTAAAGAGAATGAAAAGAAAAATGCCCAATGTGCCGGAAGGAAAATTAAGTGAAGAAATTCGGACGATAGATAAAATGAGAAGAAAATACTGTACCTTCTATACTAATACGGAATTTGGCAAGGCAGAATACTATGATATTACTTTAAATACTTCCAGGATCGGAATTGAAAAGTGCTTGGAAATATTAACGATTCTTGCAAAGGAAAGTGAAAGATAATTGCTATTATATGATAAAGGAAAAACAATATGGAGCTTTTAGATAGGATTCAATCAATGGTAAAATCTGTGAATGATGTGCTTTGGGGCCCGCCCATGTTAGTCCTGCTTTTTGGCACTCATTTATTTCTGACATTCAGAACCGGATTTATCCAGAGAAAAACCTTTAAAGCCATTAAGCTTTCCGTGACAAAGGACCCGGATTCGGAAGGAGATATCAGCCAGTTCGGGGCATTGACCACTGCACTGGCCTCTACTATTGGCACCGGAAATATTATCGGGGTAGGAACGGCAGTAGCCTTGGGCGGACCAGGAGCAGTATTGTGGTGCTGGCTTACGGGAGTGTTTGGCATTGCCACCAAATATGCAGAGGCATTGATTGCAGTAAAATACCGGGTAAAAACAAAAGACGGACGGATGCAGGGCGGTGCTATGTATGCTCTTGAACGGGGGCTCCATATGAAATGGCTGGCGGTTCTGTTTGCTCTGTTTGCGCTTATAGCTTCCTTTGGAATCGGTTCCATGGTGCAGACCAATGCCATTGCCAGCGTGTGGAAGACTAACTTAAATGTGCCGGGATGGATGGTAGGGATATTATGCGGCGTGTTTACGATGGCAGTGATTTTTGGAGGAGTAAAAGCCATTGCAAAAGTGTGTGAAAAGCTGGTGCCTTTTATGGCGCTTTTTTATGTGATTGGTTGTGTGATCATTCTTTGTTACAACTATGATTTTATAGTTCCTGCCATTCGGACAATTGTTATGCTTTCCTTGAAACCGGGGGCAGCTGCAGGCGGACTGACAGGCTCTGGCATTATGATGGCTGCCAGATACGGCATTGCAAGAGGACTTTTTTCCAATGAATCCGGTATGGGCTCAGCGCCTATCGTGGCAGCGGCTGCCAAGACAAGAAATCCGGTCCGGCAGGCTCTTGTGTCCTCTACGGGCACTTTCTGGGATACGGTGGTTGTATGTGCCATGACTGGCATTGTATTGGTAAGCAGTATCATGAAGAATTCAGGAATTGACGTAGGAAATATCAATGACGGAGGAGAGCTTACCTCGCTGGCGTTTGCACAGATTCCATATATTGGGAAAGGGATTTTACTGATTGGAATCGTATCCTTTGCTTTTTCCACCATATTAGGATGGGCTTATTACGGGGAGCGTTGTGCAGAATATTTAGGAGGAAGGAGAATACTGATTCCTTACCGTATATTGTATGTAGTGTCTATTGTGGCAGCGCCGCTTATAACATTAAATCTGGTGTGGGATCTGGCTGACACCTTTAATGCGCTGATGGCAATTCCCAATCTGGTTGCCTTGCTGTTTCTTTCCAATGTAATTGTAAAGGAAACTAAAAAGTACATAAATGATATTGACAGGATAGATGACACGGAAATTCCCTATGTAAGTAAATGAAAGAAATGTCATATATCGACAAAAATATAAAAACCTTAACAAATTTTATTATTTTTTAATATTTTTATTGCATATTTTATCATTATTAGATATAATAAAGCGGAAAAATACTTATAGGAGGGAAGGAAATGGATACAAGAACTACTAGTATTGTGGCTTATCTTACTTGGATCGGCACTGTAATTGCTTTCATTGCAGGAGATAGGGAAGGGGCAAAATTCCATCTGAATCAGGCATTGGTTATTATTATAGCACAGATTGTTTGTTCTATTATTATGGTCATTCCGGTTATTGGATGGGTTGTAGGTATGTTAGGGTACGTTTTTATACTTGTTTGCTGGATTATGGGACTCGTTGCAGCTATTCAGCAGGAAGAAAAAGAAATTCCGCTTCTTGGAAAGATTAAGATCCTTCAGTAATCTACATAACGTAAAAATGTAAAAACGGCTGTTTTACAGCCGTTTTTTTATTGCTTTTCGTTGCAGGGAAAAGGATTTCGTGATACTATAGTTAGAAAGTGTTTTTTGAAATAAGGGATGAAATAATGACGAAGCAGGAATTTAGACAATATATAGCAGAAAAACCTATCTATTTAGATGGCGCCACAGGTTCCAATCTATTAAAAAGAGGAATGCCGGCAGGCGTCTGTCCGGAAAAATGGATTTTGGAAAACAGGGAAGTTTTAATCGGGCTGCAGAAGGAGTACGTAGATGCGGGTACCAATATTTTATATGCCCCTACCTTTTCCGGGAACCGGATCAAGCTGAAAGAATACGGACTGGATGAGCAGTGCCGGGAAATAAATATGGAGCTGGCCGCTTTCAGCAGGGAAGCTGCCGGAGGAAAGGCTTTGGTAGCTGGTGATATTACTATGACCGGAGAACAGCTTGTGCCCATGGGTACCATGGAATTTGAAGCATTGATTGATATATATAAGGAACAGATTGGATATCTGGCAGAGGCAGGAGTGGATCTGCTTGTAGTGGAAACCATGATGAGCCTTCAGGAAACAAGGGCAGCCTTGATTGCAGCCAAAGAAACCTGCGATTTGCCCATTATGGCAACTATGACATTTGAAAGTGATGGCAGGACCTTATTTGGAACGGATGCTAAAAGTGCGGCAATCGTACTGGCAAGTCTGGGAGCGGATGCCATCGGCGCCAATTGCTCCACCGGACCGGATCAGATGTGCCATGTTATCAGGGATATGGCAGAGGTGACAGAGCTTCCTATTATTGCAAAGCCAAATGCAGGAATGCCTGTATTGGATCAAACCGGGGCTACGGTTTACAATATGGACAAGGATACATTTGCACAGGAAATGGTGGGACTGGTGGACGCAGGCGCTTCCATATTGGGAGGCTGCTGCGGCACTACGCCTGAATACATCAGAGAACTGGTAAAGACTACGGGACATTTGAACACAAGGAAAAGAGAAAGAACCAATTTCAGATATCTGGCAAGCGAAAGACAGTCTTTATGCTTTTCTCTGCAGGATCGTTTTATGATTGTGGGAGAGCGCATTAACCCTACCGGCAAGAAAAAGCTTCAGGAAAAGCTTCGGGAAGACGATTTGGAGCTGGTGGAAACCTTTGCAAGGGAACAGGAACAATGCGGCGCCTCCATATTGGATATCAACATGGGAATGAGCGGCATAGACGAAAAGAAAATGATGCTGAAGGTGTTGGAAACGGTAGGCAATATTACATCCCTTCCACTGGCAATTGATTCCAGCCATGTAGATGTAATCGAAGCAGCTCTTCGGAAATATCCGGGACGGGCCCTTATCAACTCTATTTCCCTGGAAAAAGAAAAATTTGAAAAGCTGTTGCCCATTGCCAGAAAATACGGTGCTATGTTCATCCTTTTGCCCTTATCGGATGAAGGGCTTCCAAAAAATCTGGAAGAAAAAAAGAAAATCATCCAGATAATCCTAAAGAAAGCATTAGAGCTTGGCATGACAAAAGAGGATATTGTGGTGGACGGCCTGGTGGCAACGGTAGGAGCCAATAAAAACGCTGCACTGGAAACTCTGGAAACGATTGCATATTGCAGGGAAATGGGACTTGCCACCATATGCGGGCTTTCCAATATTTCCTTTGGACTGCCGGAAAGAAGTTATGTAAATGCGGCATTCCTCACCATGGCAATTGCAAACGGGCTGACGATGGCAATTGCCAATCCAAGCCAGGAGCTTTTAGTGAACAGCGCATTTGCCTCCGACCTTCTTTTAAATAAAGAAGGAGCGGATATTTCCTATATTGAAAGGATGAATTCCCTAAAAGAAAAAGCAGAATTAACAGGCGCTAATCAAGCGGATGGTTCCGGGAAGGATGCAAAAGCAGTGACAGAAACAAAAGCGGAAACTGCCCTGCTGTATGAAGCCGTCCTAAAGGGAAATAAGAAATCCATTACCACCATTACCAAAAAGGCAATGGATGCGGGTTATGAGCCAAAGGATTTATTGGACCACTGGCTGCTTCCTGCCATCAATGAAGTGGGTGATTTGTTTGACAAGGGAAAATATTTCCTGCCCCAGCTGATTGCAAGCGCTGAAGCAATGAAGGCATCTATTGAATATTTGGAGCCTTATCTGCTTGAAGCAGGGGGAGAAAAGGAAATGCCTACCATAGTCATTGCCACTGTGGAAGGGGATATTCACGATATCGGGAAAAATCTGGTGGCTTTGATGCTGAAAAATTACGGGTTCCGAGTCATTGACCTTGGCAAGGATGTTCCAAAAGAGGAGATTATCAGAGTTGCCAAGGAAGAAAATGCAAAAATAATCGCATTATCCGCACTTATGACCACTACTATGCAGGAAATGAAAAACGTAATTGCTTACAAAGAGGAAAAGCAGGTGGATGCAAAGGTCATTATCGGAGGAGCCGTCATTACTCAGGACTATGCGGATGAAATCGGCGCAGACGGTTACTCAAAAGATGCTGCGGATGCGGTAAAGCTTACAAAGCGGATTTTAAATATAGAAGATTGATAACAAAATCATATGGGAAAAGGAAAGGAAGTTGAAATTATGATAGGCGCAGATGCCATGATAAAGTGTTTAGAAGAAGAAGGAGTGCAGGCAGTATTTGGCTATCCAGGCGTTGCCATCTGTCCCTTTTACAACAGCCTGCTTGGCTCGGAAATAGAAAGTATTTTAGTACGTACGGAACAAAATGCGGCACATGCAGCAAGCGGTGTGGCAAGAGTAACGGGCAAGGTGGGAGTCTGTGCGGTGACCTCAGGTCCGGGCGCCACCAATCTGATTACGGGAATTGCCACGGCCTTTGCAGACAGCATTCCCCTTGTATGCATTACCGGACAAGTAAACAGCGAATTATTAGGAAGCGATGTGTTTCAGGAAGCGGATATTACCGGGGCGGTGGAGTCTTTTGTAAAATACAGCTATCTTGTAAAAAATCCGGAGGATATTCCGAGAGTGTTCAAGGAAGCATTTTACATTGCCAGTACAGGCAGAAAGGGACCGGTTCTCATTGATGTGCCGATTGATGTGCAAAATGCGCCTGTCAATAAGTTCAAATATCCTTCTGATGTAAATTTAAGAACCTATAAGCCCACTGTAAAGGGTCATGCTGTTCAGATATCAAAGGTAGTTGCAGCACTTCATAAGGCAAAACGGCCCATTATCTGTGTTGGAGGAGGCGTGCTTTTATCGGATGCGGAAAAGGAGCTTCGTGAATTCGTCTCAAGGTATCAGATTCCGGTAGTCTCTACTATGATGGGAATCGGCGCCATGCCTACGAAGCACCCGATGTATTTCGGCATGGTGGGAAATAATGGAAAGCCCTATGCCAACCGTGCCATGAATGAATCCGATCTGCTGATTATGATTGGTGCAAGAGTTGCGGACCGGGCAGTAAGCCAGCCGGATTTAATTACCAATAATAAAATATTGGTACATATTGACGTGGACCCGGCAGAAATCGGAAAAAATGTAGGTCCCCATATTCCTATTGTAGGAGATATAAAGCACATTTTCTTTGATTTTGCCAAGTATGAAATTGAAGGAAATTACAGGGAATGGATTGAAACCTTAAAGGGCTATAAGGAAACTATGGAGCCAAAGAGAAATCCAAAGCCGGAATATGTAGATCCAGCCCGGTTCATTACCATGCTTTCCGAAAAGATGGAAGATGACGGCATTTATGTGGCAGATGTGGGACAAAATCAAATCTGGTCCTGCGGTTATCATGTAGTAAAGTCTGGAAGGTTTTTGACCTCCGGCGGCATGGGAACCATGGGCTATTCTATTCCGGCAGCAATGGGCGCCAAATATGCAAGGAAGGAAAAACAGGTCATTGCTGTATGCGGTGACGGGTCTTTCCAAATGTCCATGATGGAATTTGCCACCATGAAGCAGCATGGCATCCATGCAAAGGTAATCGTGCTGAAGAACTCTTATTTGGGAATGGTCAGGGAGTATCAGCATTATACTTATGCAGATAATTATTCCGTAGTGGATTTATCCGGAAGCCCGGATTTAGAGCATATTGCCAAAGCTTATGAAATGCCGTTCATCAGAGTGCATAACATGGAAGAAGCAGAGGAAGCAGTGGATAAGTTCTTATCCTATGATGGATGCGTACTGATGGAGTGCTTAATCGATCCAATGGATTTAGTAAAATAGAGGTGTAAGATGAAAAAAATATATTCCGTATTAGTAGAAAACCGTTCCGGTGTATTATGCAAGGTAGCCGGTCTTTTTTCCAGAAGATGTTTTAATATTGATTCCCTTGCCGTGGGGGAAACGGATGATAACAGCGTTTCCTGTATGACTATTGTTTCAAGCGGCAATCAAAGGACCCTGGAGCAGATTGAAAAACAGTTGAATAAAAAGCTGGATATTATCAAGGTGAAGACCTTTGACGAGCCTCACAGCATATCCAGGGAGCTGATGCTCATGAAGGTAAAATACAACAAAAGCAACCGCAGGGACATTGTGGAAATCTGCGATATCATGAAAGCGGAAATCGTAGATATGTCCAAATCCTTTATGATGATCCAGATTTGTGACACCCCGGACCGGATCAAGCTGCTACTTACCATGTTCAAATCTGTGAGCATTGTAGAGGTTGCCAGAACAGGAACCCTGGCGCTTCCTAAGTGCTCTGAAAATGAAAAAGAATAATAAGAGCCCTTTTCATAACTATTGGTTATAGAAAACATGAGTGGTTTTCATACATTGACAAGGGTACTTATCTACTGTTAGAATAGAAAGAACCGAGAGGAAAGAGGTCAGTATTATGCAGAAAAAAGTATTTCAGCTCTTAGTGGACAATACGCCCGGAGTATTAAGCCGTATATCCGGACTGTTCAGCAGAAGGGGCTACAATATTGAAAGCATTACCGCAGGAGTTACAGCCGATCCCAAGTTTACCAGGATTACCATTGTCACAAGCGGCAATGATGAGATTTTAGACCAGATTGAAAAGCAGGTTGGCAAGCTGGTGGACATTCGTGACATTAAGGAACTTAAGCCGGGAGAAAGCGTATACCGGGAGCTTTGCCTGATTAAGGTAAAGGCAGATCCTATGCAGCGTCAAGCCATTATTGCGGTAGCGGATATTTTCCGTGCCAATATTATTGATGTTTCCAAGGAAAGCCTGATTATTGAGCTTATTGGAGATCAGGATAAAATAGATGCGTTTATCGGTTTGTTAGACGGCTATGAAATCTTAGAGCTGGCAAGAACCGGAATTGCAGGTCTTGGCAGGGGAATTGAAAACGTTACTTATTTATAAGTGTATGATTAGTTAGCGAATACTAACTTTCAATAAACTATTATTTTAACATATCAGGAGGAGATAAAAATGGCAAAAATATTTTATCAGGAAGATTGCAACTTATCCTTATTAGAGGGTAAGACCATTGCAGTAATCGGTTACGGAAGCCAGGGACATGCCCATGCTTTAAATGCAAAGGAATCCGGCTGTCATGTAATCATCGGTCTTTACGAAGGATCCAAATCCTGGGCAAAGGCAGAAGCACAGGGATTTGAGGTATACACTGCTGCGGAAGCTGCTAAAAAAGCAGATATCATCATGATCTTGATCAATGATGAAAAGCAGGCAGCTATGTACAAGGAATCCATTGAGCCAAATCTGGATGAGGGCAATATGTTGATGTTTGCTCATGGATTTGCCATCCATTTCGGACAGATTGTTCCACCTAAGAATGTAGACGTTACTATGATTGCACCAAAAGGACCGGGACATACTGTTCGCAGCGAATATCAGGCGGGAAAAGGCGTTCCTTGTCTGGTAGCAGTTCATCAGGATGCTACAGGAAAGGCACAGGATATGGCGTTGGCATATGCACTTGCAATTGGCGGAGCAAGAGCCGGTGTTTTGGAGACTACCTTCAGAACAGAAACAGAAACAGACTTATTTGGTGAGCAGGCAGTTCTTTGCGGCGGTGTGTGCGCATTGATGCAGGCAGGCTATGAAACATTGGTAGAAGCAGGCTATGATCCAAGAAATGCCTACTTTGAGTGTATTCATGAAATGAAGCTGATCGTAGACCTGATTTACCAGTCAGGCTTTGCAGGAATGAGATATTCCATTTCCAATACAGCAGAATACGGTGATTATATTACCGGACCTAAGATCATTACCGAAGAAACAAAGAAGACTATGAAGAAAATCTTAGCGGATATTCAGGATGGTTCTTTTGCAAAGGAATTCTTGCTGGATATGTCTCCTGCAGGCGGTCAGGCTCACTTTAGAGCAATGAGGAATTTAGCGGCAGAGCATCCTTCAGAAATCGTTGGAGAAGAAATCCGGAAGCTTTATAGCTGGAACGGAGAGGATAAGCTGATTAACAATTAGTATAATGGATAGAGCTGGTTGTTTTTTGAAAAGCTGTGGCATAAAAAATAGTATGCCGCAGCTTTTTTGTGCAAGATTTCTATTTCTATTACAGTCCCCAAATGAACTTTGTGCAAAATGAAAGCAAAAATAGAAAAATTAAAAAAAATATTGTTGATAATTCCTAACTTAGCTTGTATAATAAGTATAATTTAGTTTTTTCAAAAAACGGATTAAATGAGAAGTAAAATTATTATAAGACGGAGGGAAGCTTTCATGGAAACTGAAAAGATGAGTGTAATTGAAGAATATTACGTAAAAACAAGCAGGCTTGTTACGATAGTGGTAATGTTGAGCATTGCGGTTGGGTCTATTGGTTTTCCGGCATTTAAGTTTTTGGGGTGCTTTGAAAGTATGAAATGGATTCATGCCTTTATTTTCTTTGTGTGCATTGCACTGCCGGAGGAAATCATCCTATTTCTGCAATACCGCAGTATTGTGGATAAAGAAACTGGAAGATTGAATTTTAAAAGCTATGGCAGGGTGAAACTTTTAGTTGCCATTGCAGTTTTTGTCAATTATTTTGGGTTTACTATTTTAGTTCCTACCGGAGAATTCTGGTATGTTGCTTATTATTTTGTAGTTCTAATATCCTTCTTTCTGGATTTTAAGCTTAGTGTATTTGTTATTAGCGGTCTTAGCATATCCACTATCGCATCCTGGTTTATCAGGCCGGCATATAATATGCCGGACAAATCCATTATGCTTCAGGAAATATTGATGCGTATTGCTGTTATCTTTTTAACGATGCTGGGACTTTTGCTGTTAAATTATTTTGTATCTCATTTTTTGGTAAATGCTAAAAAAGTCGAAGTGGAAAAGAACAGCAACCGGGTGGCCCAGGTGTTGAAAAAGGTTACAGAGCTGACCAAGTCCTTGGGAGATGCCAGTCAGGCATTGCTTGCCACTGCTGAAAATGAAAGCGCCTCCACGGAAGAGTTATCCGCTATTAGTGAGAGCTTATTACATAGTAACAGCGCCATGCTGGAAAAATCAAATGAAAGCAGCGAAAACCTTACGGATTTGGAGCGTGTGGGCAGGGACATGGCAGAAAAGATGCAGCTTGCGGATCAGATTTCCAAAGATCTGTCTGAGATTTCGATTTCAAATGAAAAAGCATTGAATCACTTGTTGAGTATTAGCGAAACCGTAGATGAATCCACCAAGAAGACAATGGAAGTGACCGAAAAGCTTTTGATGGAAACAGACGAAATTGGACAAACCTTAAATATTATAAGTGAAATTGCAGAATCCACGAATCTTCTTGCGCTGAATGCTTCTATAGAAGCGGCAAGAGCAGGTGAGGCAGGAAAAGGATTTGCAGTAGTAGCGCAGGAAGTAGGAAATCTGGCTAATAATACGAGGGAATCCTTATTAAAGGTAGATGAGGTGGTAAACAGAGTTCAGTCTGGAACTTCTGAAGTGGCAGAATTCATGAATGAAAATGCCAAGCAGATGATACATCAGAGCAATGTGCTGTCAGAAACGGTAAAAGGAATCCGCAGCATGATGGAATTATTAAAGAAGTCCACAGAAGCCATAGCATCTGTAGATTCCCTGCAAAAGCAGCAGGGGGATGTGATTGTGAGAACGGTATCGGTAAATGAAGACATTGCGGAGCGGATTCACAGTGAAAATGAAGAGTTCAGCAACATTACTCAGATGGTTCAAAGCAATACGGAAGAAATAGGAGTTTTGACCCAGCAGGTGGATGAATTGAATTCCATGGTATTAGAGTTGGAAGCTCTTTTGGAAACTTAATATTTTTTTTGTTGACGTACCCTCGTTTTTTTGTTATAGTATATTGAATTATATAATTGGAGTGAATATGGCTTCCAATCCATACAAAAGAACGGGGGTTTTATTACGATGAGAAGAGAACGGTTAAACTTTTTTAAACAGTTGTGGATCGCATTATTCAGACCGGATCAGTATGACAGGCTTGCCCTGGTGGGAACCGGCCGTATGATAGGATTTGTATGTTTGTTTTCTCTTTTTTATGTAATTATCTGGATAGGTTCAGTGTTTATAACGTTAGATTTGGGCAGAGCTAAAGAAATGGTGATGGAAGAAATACCGGATTTCTATCTGGATAATGGGGAACTGCATTTAGAAGAGCCTTATAATTTTGCCACTAAGGATTACTTTCTTTGTGCGGATTCGGAAATTGAAAAATTTGAATTAAGTGATTTGGAGTATATGCTGGATACAAAAGGGTATCATGGAGTGATATTGATTAGTAAGAGCAATCTCCTGATTTATGATGATAATCAATTAAGGGATATAAGTTTTTCAGACTTTAAAGGAAAGCGTTATACAAGAGATGGACTTTTGGATATGTGTATCCGATATATCAGAGTGTCATTTGTCATATTTCCGTTTTTGATATTTCCTTTCCTTACAATAATTCATTTTATCGCATCTCTGCTTTTAGCATTACTTGCAATGATTTTTTCTGCTATATTAAAAAAAGGATTATCTGCAGGGCAGGTTTATCGTATCGGTATTTATTCTTATACTGCAATTAGGATTGTCGATCTTGTTTTTAAAGTATATTTGACTTTCATACCGGATTCGATTGCACAGCTTATATATTTGATATTAGCCTTTGTTTATACGATAATCGGTGTACTTTCTGTGGAAAATTATCTCGATGTACAAAGGCAGGAAATGGCTCAAAGGGTGTCAACTCCTTATAATGGTTATGGTAATATGATGGGATATGGTTATCAGGATGCTTTTTCCAATGAACCTATTGAAGTCCCACAGGCTGGCAGTCCCACAGGCGGAATTTATGGAAGCGGCCATCTGGCAAATGGAAACGGGATGAATGCTGAGAACGGTGATTTCAGTCAAAGCGGGCAAGGGAATGGTTATCTTATGGAAAGTTCCTATTACGATATGAACGTGATAGGAAATAAGGGAATGGGGGCCGCACAGGCATATCCCACAGTTCCGGAGCCTATGGGAGATACTGTTACAATAAATGGAATAGTATGTCAGAAATCAGATTTGGATTTAGTAGACAAATATTTGGTAATAGGTTTGAAGGATTCTGCTGTTGATACTTTGTGCCAGCTGTTAAAATGTACAAGGGAAACAGCCGAAGAGGTTATAGAGAATTGGGAACAATATTTTCATAGAAAAGATTAAAGGATGGCTCCGGGAAACTTCCCGGAGCTTATGTGTTTTACTTTATGGCTGCTTAGTAAAGTAGGAAATAAATCGCTTCATGCTGTCGGTTACATGTTGGGAATCTTCATAAACGAATCCAATCTTTCGTTTGGAAATGGAGTGCTTCAAAGGGATTTCCATCAAAGTTTCCTGTTGTAATTCCTCTTCTACAAAATTGCGGATGACACAGGCAATGCCTAAATCAATTTTGGCAAATTCTATTAAAAGGTCCATTGTATCAATTTCAATCAGATTTCCGATTTCGATTTGGTTTTTGGAAAGATAGCTGTCGATGAATTTTCTGGACATATTTTCTTTATTCAGCATCATAAAGGTGGCATTTTGAAATAAATGGTTTTTATCCGTCCCCTCACGAATCTTCAGGTTTTTTAAATAGGTCTTTGTAGCAATAAAGGTGTCCTGGATTTCCGCAATGGGGATATAAACCAGATTTTCCTGATTGGCAGGGATTCCTACAAAGCCAATGTCCAATGTGCCCTTTTCAATAGCGGCTATGGTCTCTAAGGAGGACTGACAGTTAATGCTTATCTTAATGTGAGGGTTATCTTTTATGAACTGCTTTAAATAGGGAAGCAGAACATATTTGCATAGGGTAGTGCTGACACCTATGGAAAGAGTGGATACTCCAAGGTCAGCGGCTTTTTTCAGCTGTTGTTCCCCGTATTTAATAGAAAGAAATGCCTTTTTTACCTGCTCAAATAAAAGCTCACCTTCAAAAGTCAGGGTAACGCCTCGGGAGCTTCTTGTAAACAGCCTTGTATTTAAATTTTGCTCCAGCTTGGAAATTGCCTTGGAGATGGCGGGCTGGCTGATGAACAGCTCCTTGGCGGCGCCGGATATGTTTTTGTGGAGAGCTACTGTATAAAAAATGTAGTAGAGATGTAGATTGTTTTCCATAAAAGTGCTCCTTTCTTTTTATGAGGATTATTCTTTTTGCTATTTTATCATAACTGATATTCATAGTAAATATAAATAATATGTATTTTATTTATATCAGCTCCTATGTTATCATAAAAAGCAGGTAAATAGAAATCTCAATTGTGAAAATAAAGGAGGAAGCTTAAAGATGGGTATGACGATGACTCAGAAGATTCTGGCAGCACATGCAGGGCTGGAAAAGGTAGAAGCGGGACAATTGATCGAGGCCAATCTGGATTTGGTTTTGGGCAATGATATTACCAGCCCGGTAGCGATTAAGGAAATGGAAAAAATGAAGGTGGAAGGTGTGTTTGATAAGGATAAGATTGCCTTGGTTCCTGACCACTTCGTTCCAAATAAAGACATTAAATCTGCAGAGCATTGTATGTGTGTGAGGAAATTTGCTCAGAAAAATGAAATTACCAATTATTTTGAAGTGGGACAGATGGGAATTGAACATGCCCTGCTTCCGGAAAAAGGACTGACAGTAGCCGGAGATGTGATTATCGGAGCGGATTCCCATACATGTACTTATGGGGCATTAGGCGCTTTTTCCACCGGTGTAGGAAGTACGGATATGGCGGCAGGCATGGCAACCGGAAAAGCCTGGTTCAAAGTGCCAAGCGCTATAAAGTTCAACTTGATTGGTAAGCCTGGACAATGGGTCAGCGGAAAAGATGTGATCTTACATATCATTGGAATGATTGGCGTGGACGGTGCGTTATATAAATCCATGGAATTTACAGGGGAAGGAATCAAAAGCCTTTCCATGGACGACCGCTTTACCATTGCAAACATGGCAATTGAAGCAGGAGGCAAAAATGGAATCTTCCCGGTAGATGAATTAGCAGAAGCTTATATGAAGGAGCATTCCCAAAAGTCCTATACTATATATGAAGCAGACGAGGATGCTGTTTATGACGAGGAATATACTATTGACTTAAGCGCCTTAAGACCTACCATTGCATTTCCACATCTGCCGGAAAATACAAAGACGATTGATGAGATTACAGAAGAAATTAAAATCGACCAGGTTGTAATCGGTTCCTGTACGAACGGCAGGATTGATGACCTTCGTACCGCAGCAAATGTGTTAAAGGGACGTACTGTGGCAAAGGGAATGCGCTGTATTGTGATTCCGGCAACCCAGGCAATATATATGCAGGCAATGGAAGAAGGGCTTTTAAAGACATTTATTGAAGCAGGCGCCGTAGTAAGCACGCCTACCTGTGGACCATGCCTTGGAGGGTATATGGGCATTTTGGCAGAAGGGGAGCGCTGCGTTTCCACCACCAATCGTAACTTTGTAGGACGCATGGGACATATAAGCAGTGAAATTTATCTGGCAAGCCCTGCAGTTGCGGCTGCCAGTGCTGTAACAGGAAAGATTTCCTGTCCGGAACAGCTGTAATCAGGGGACTGATGGAAGCCAGGCAATTCCATCATATATAGTAAAAAAGAAGTTTCCATAAAAATAAAAAAAGAAAAAGGAGAAGGACATGAACGCAAAAGGAACAGTTTTTAAATATGGCGATAATGTAGATACGGATGTGATTATTCCGGCAAGATATTTGAATTCTTCCGATCCGGCAGAGTTAGCAACACATTGCATGGAAGACATTGACAAGGAGTTTATAACGAAAGTACAAAAAGGCGATATTATCGTGGCAACTAAAAATTTCGGCTGCGGTTCCTCAAGAGAACATGCTCCTATTGCCATAAAAGCAGCGGGAGTAAGCTGTGTCATCGCAGAAACCTTTGCCCGGATTTTTTACCGGAATGCCATCAATATCGGGCTTCCGATTATTGAATGTAAGGAAGCGGCAAATGGAATCGATGCAGGAGACCAGGTGGAAGTGGATTTTGATTCCGGCATGATTTACAATCGTACAAAGAAAACGGAATTCAAGGGACAGGCATTTCCAGAGTTTATGCAGAAAATCATTGCGGCAGAAGGTCTGGTAAATTATATCAACAACAAGCAGGCCTGAGTTTTCTTGGATGCCATCGCAAATTTAGACGAAAATTACATTAAAAAATCCCCGAAGAACAGCCAATGAAAAGATAAGCGTTCAGCCCGTCTGGAAGGGGAGTGCATTTGGAAGGTGTGAAGCCGGCAGAGCATGTAGTAGTCTGTCAGGCACGCTTTCGCTCTGCAAAGACGCAGCAGTACTAACGCACCCAAATACGGTGCGTAAGTGCTGGCGACTTTGCCAAGGCCTGACAGACTACTACATGCTCTGCCGGCTTCACACCTTCCAAATGCACTCCCCTTCCAGACGGGCTGAACGCTTATCTATATAAAAAGCGGTTTTCGGGGATTTTTGCGCTTGAAACATATGTTCTGCTGTGATAAACTGAAAGATAAGTGAGAGCTTGTAAGAGAAAAAGAATAACAGTGAGGTTGTTATGATTGGATATTTGCGTGGAGAAATTGCAGAAATTGCAGAGGACGTAGTTGTACTGGATGTACATGGCGTGGGATACAATGTGCGTATTTCCTCTGATTTTGCAGCAAGGCTTCCAGGTGTGGGAGCACAGGTAAAGATTTTTACCTATACTTATGTAAAGGAAGATGCATTTTTATTATATGGCTTTCCCTCCCGGGAAGAGCTGGATCTGTTTAAGAAGATGTTAAGCGTAGGCGGCATTGGTCCCAAAGGCGCCCTTGGAATTTTGTCGGTATTATCTGCTGCTGATTTGCGGCTTGCTATTTATTCCGGAGATGCCAAGATGATTTCCAAGGCTCCCGGTATCGGGAAGAAAACAGCGGAAAGGCTTATTTTAGATTTAAGGGATAAGATAACGTTAGAAGATGCTTTGGACAGCATAGGAGCTTTATCAGAAGGCGCAGAGGGGATTGATGCTGCAGCAAGTGGAATGACGGATAACCAGATAAAGGCGGATGCCATAGAAGCATTAGTTGCCCTTGGCTATTCCAGAAGCGATACGATAAAAGCGGTTCAAAAGGTTGCCATAACAGAAAGCACCACCACGGAAGATATACTAAAGGAAGCGCTAAAGCATTTATTTTAGCAGATAGGATTTGAGGTATTTCATGGAACAACGTGTAATCGAAACCAATATAACAGAAGAAGACAAAAAGATAGAAGGCTCCTTAAGGCCTCAATATCTGATTGACTATATCGGTCAGTCAAAAGCAAAGGAAACGTTGAAAATCTATATCGAAGCAGCAAAGCAAAGAGGCGATGCTTTGGACCATGTGTTGTTTTACGGACCGCCCGGTCTTGGAAAGACCACTCTTGCAGGCATCATTGCCAACGAAATGGGAGTGAATTTAAAAGTTACAAGTGGTCCGGCTATTGAAAAGCCGGGAGAAATGGCTGCTATATTAAATAATCTTGCAGAAGGGGACCTGCTTTTTGTAGATGAAATCCACCGCTTGAACCGTCAGGTAGAAGAGGTGCTGTATCCTGCCATGGAGGATTATGCCATCGATATTATGATTGGAAAAGGTTCTGCAGCCCGTTCCATAAGACTTCAGCTGCCAAAGTTTACCCTGGTAGGTGCAACTACAAGAGCAGGACTATTGACAGCGCCGCTGCGGGATCGGTTTGGCGTCATTCACAGGCTTGAATTTTATTCCATTCAAGAGCTTACTCAGATCATTCTTCATTCGGCAGCTATTCTGGATGTGGAAATCCAGAAGGAAGGAGCTGTGGAGCTGGCAAAAAGAAGCAGGGGGACCCCCAGGCTTGCCAACCGGATATTAAAAAGGGTGCGGGATTTTGCCCAGGTAAAGTATGACGGCGTCATTACGAAAGAAGTGGCCTCTACTGCATTGGATTTACTGGATGTGGATAAGCTTGGACTGGATCATGTGGACAGGAATATGTTAAAGACCATGATTTTTAAATTTAACGGCGGTCCTGTGGGGCTAGATACGCTGGCTGCCGCCATTGGAGAGGATGCGGGAACGATTGAAGATGTTTATGAGCCCTATCTGATTAAAAACGGGCTGATCAACCGGACTCCCAGAGGAAGAGTGGCGACAAAAGAGGCTTACCTTCACTTTGGACTGCCCTATGAAGAATGCTGAAACGGAGGTTTTGACCATGAAGGTTTCCGGTAATTTCTTACTATTCTATGAATTTCTGTAAAAAGTATTGTTTTCTTGTGTTTTTTTGCTATAATAGATGTAGTATAAAAGAATTGCGCCTGTGGCATATCTTGTGCCAGAGAGCATATAAGAGGTGGATTTATGGCAACAAAAACAGATACAGAAGTGATCATCGGCGGGAAAGTATTCACATTGAGCGGATATGAAAGTGAAGAATACCTGCAGAAAGTTGCTTTATACATAAATAATAAAGTTGCAGAATATAATAAAATTGACGGATTCCGCAGACAATCTTTGGATACCCAGGGCGTGCTTCTTCAGTTGAATATTGCAGATGATTTTTTTAAGGCCAAAAAACAGATTGCGTTATTGGAGGAGGACATCCAGAAGAAAGAGCAGGAAATTTATGACTTAAAGCATGAATTGATTTCTTATCAGATTAAAATGGAAACGATGGAAAAGGAATTCAAGCAACTGAAAAAATAGTTTGGGATGGCTGTCTTACTGACAGCTTTTTCTTATAGGTGCAATATGGAAAAAAAAGTGGAACTGTTAGCTCCGGCAGGCAATCTTCCATGCTTCTTTGCGGCTGTAAATGCAGGTGCGGATGCGGTTTATTTAGGAGGAGAACGTTTTGGTGCCAGAGCTTATGCGGATAATTTTCAAAAAGAGGAGCTGCTTTGGGCAATTGAATATGGACATCTTTTTCAAAAAAAAGTATACCTTACCTGCAATACGTTGTTAAAGGAAGAGGAGCTGTACCAGGCAGTGGAATATATCCGGCCCTTTTATGAAGCAGGGCTTGACGGGGTCATTATTCAGGATTTTGGGGCGCTGTCGCTTTTAAAACGGCATTTTCCGGATTTAGAGCTTCATGCCAGCACCCAGATGACCATTACAGGAAAGGAAGGGGCATTGCTGTTAAAAAAATACGGAGTGTGCCGTATCGTGCCTGCAAGAGAGCTTTCTTTGGAAGAGCTGAAAGAAATAAAGGACAACGTAGACGTGGAGCTGGAAGTGTTTATCCATGGCGCCATGTGTTATGCCTATTCCGGGCAATGCCTTTTTAGCAGTATGTTAGGGGGCAGAAGCGGTAATCGGGGAAGATGCGCCGGTCCCTGCCGGCTTCCCTATGATGCCTTTTATCAGGGAAAGCAGGTCAATAAACAGAAGGAACAGTATTTATTGAGCCTGAAGGATTTGTGTGCCGTTTCCCTTCTGCCAAAGCTGATAGAAGCCGGAATTGATTCCTTTAAAATCGAGGGCCGTATGAAAAGTGCGGAATATGTGGCAGGAGTGACTTCCATTTACCGGAAGTATATTGATGCTTATTATGAAAGGAGAGGCAGATCATCAGAAGACTTTCGGATAGAAGCTGAGGACATGGAGCGTTTCAAAAAGCTTTATGTGCGAAGCGGACTGGAAACAGGATATTTTGAAAAACACCATGGTTCTTCTATGATTACCTTGAAAAAGCCTTGTTATCAGACAGGAAGCCGGGAAGAAATGGAAAGCATGACGGCGCCTTTTTTAAAGGAACCTGCTAAGCTTCCCATAAAAGGCCGTATTTTCCTAAAAGAAGGACAGCCTGTAGAATTGGTTGTACAAGCGGAAGGAAAACAAGGCGGAAACAGCATTGCCGTAAAGGGAGGAATGGTACAGACTGCCTCTAACAGACCGGTTGATGAAGAAACGGTGAAAAAGCAGCTTGGAAAAACCGGAGGAACGCCTTTTGCTTTTCAAAGTATTCAGGTTTCCCTTTCTGGCAATTGTTTCATTTCCATAAAGGAATTAAATGACTTGCGAAGGGCTGCATTAAAGGAGCTTTCCAAAGAGCTGCTAAAGCCCTTTCAAAGAAGCAGTAAAGAAATCGTAAGAGAATGTAAGGAAGCAGAAGCTATAGGGGCTGAATGGAAAACACCTTTCAGGGAAACCTATCATATCGTAGTTTCTGATTATGAACAGCTTATGGCAGTGGCGGAGCTGATGAAAGAGCAGGATAAGAACGGAGAGGAAGCGGGCTTATATATTCAAAAGCTTTCCGTTCCTAAAAAGCTTTTGGAAAGGGTGGAGATTCTCCCGTTATTGAAACAGTTAAAGGAAAGAAATCTGGAGCTTTCTATGTCATTTCCCAGAGTAGTCCGGAAAAATACCTTGAAAAGCATAGAGGAGCATATAAGAAATAAGCCGGAAACTACTTTATTTTCCTCGTTTTTAACAGGGAATCCGGAATTGCTTTCTTATTTCAAACAGAATTATCCGGATAAAGCCCTTTATGGAGATGTATCCCTTTATTGCTTTAATAAGGAAGCATATGAATTTTTAAAAGAACAGGGGATTGCCGGCGTGTGTATGCCCTATGAATGGAGCAGGCACGAAATGGCTTCCATGTTTAAAGCAGACCCATCCTTTCCGGGAGAATGTATCGTATACGGATATATTCCTCTTATGGAAAGTGCAGGCTGTATTTTAAAAACAACCGGAAACGGCAGCTATTGCAAAAAAGGAGAACGGATTGCTTATTTAACAGACCGTTATAAAAAGAAGTTTCCGGTTCTGCTCCATTGTGAACGGTGTGAAAATACGATTTATAACAGTGTTCCCTATTCTCTCCATAAAGAACTGGATACTTTGAAAGAAATGGGAATATACCGTTTCCGAATGGATTTTACGATAGAAACGAAAGAACAGACCTTGGAATGTTTGCATTATTTTAGAAAGAGAGAAAAAAGACAACCGCCTTTTTTGGAATTTACGAAGGGACATTTTGGAAAGGGCATTGAGTAGGTGAAGCTATGGCACATGTAATATCAGATTTATCCAAATATGCGATTGTGATTGTAATGGCAATCTATACGTATGAATGTTTTGCAGTTTTCCGGTATGGCAACGAAGATGACCGGAACGGCATTTATACAAGACAGATTATCTGCATGTTTTTGGTGCATTTTATGGGATATGCTGCAATATGTCTGGAAACAAGCGACATTACTTATATATTTTTTTACGGATTCCAGCAGATTACTTTATTTGCCACCATCGCCCTGTTCCGAACCCTTTATCGGGAGGCGAACCGCCTGATCATCAACAATATGTGTATGCTCCTTGCTACCAGCTTTGTGATGCTGACCAGGCTGTCTTATGAAAAATCCATAAAGCAATTTAAGATCGTAATCGCTTCGCTTATAATCGGGCTGTTGATTCCGTATTTTGTGAAAAAATTAAAATTTTTAAAGCAGCTTACCTGGGTTTATGGTCTGGCAGGAGCGGGAGCTCTTTTGGTAGTGATGATTTTAGGAGCAGTTACCAATGGCTCCAAAATTTCCTATTCCCTTTTTGGGTATACGTTCCAGCCCTCTGAATTCGTAAAGATCATATTCGTATTTTTTATTGCAGGGCTTTTGACGGCATCGAAAGATTTGATGCAGATTATCATAGCCTCCGGAGCAGCAGGAATCCATGTAATCATACTTGTGATTTCAAAAGACTTGGGGAGCGCTTTGATATTCTTTGTGGTGTATGTGGGAATGGTATTTATTGCCACCAGAAATTATCTGTATTTGTTTTTAGGAATTGGAGGAGGAGCAGCCGCAGCTTTTGTTGCTTATCATTTGTTTGGCCATGTAAGGAACCGGGTGATTGGATGGCAGGACCCTTTTACTTATGTGGACAGCTTAGGCTATCAGGTTTCCCAGTCTCTTTTTGCCATTGGTACCGGAGGCTGGTTCGGAATGGGGATTTATCAGGGAGACCCTACTTCCATTCCTTATGTGGAGGCTGATTTTATTTTTTCTGCCATTGCGGAAGAAATGGGAGTGATTTTTTCCCTTTGCCTGATTTTAGTTTGTATCAGCTGTTTTCTGATGTTTATGAATATTTCCATGAAGATACACCAGGAGTTTTACCGGTATATTGCAGTGGGCCTCAGCATTACTTATATATTTCAGGTGTTTCTGACAATTGGAGGAGGCACCAGATTTATTCCTCTTACGGGAGTGACCCTTCCTCTTGTAAGCTATGGAGGGAGCAGTGTCTTAACTACGATTATTATGTTTTCCATTATTCAGGGACTATACACAATACGTTCCAAGGGAGGAGGAAAAGATGAAAAGAAAGAAGGATAACCAGGAGTTTGATGAAGCGGAAGTACCTGTGCGAAGAAAGAAGAAAAGACGGAACAAGGAAACGATGATCATCACCTATTTCTTTGTGCTCCTTATGCTTGCAATGATGGGAAATATCGTCTATTTTGTAGCAGTGGAAAGTGAAACGGTCATCAACAATTCTTATAATACAAGACAAGAGCTTTTAGCCAGCAAGAATATCAGGGGAAAGATTCTTTCAAAAGACGGAGAGGTTCTGGCCCAGACCTTAGTGGACAGCAGCGGAAATGAGACAAGGGATTATCCCTATGGAAACCTGTTTGCTCATATAGTAGGATATTCCACCAAAGGGAAAACAGGAGTGGAGGCTCTTGGGAACATCCATCTTCTAACCTCCAATGCTTTTATCGGGGAACGGATAAAAAATGAAATCGGTTCCGAAAAAAATTATGGAGACAATGTGGTCACTACTTTGGATGTGGGGCTGCAACAGACTGCTTACAATGCATTGGGGATTTATTCAGGAGCCATTGTCGTTTCAGAGCCTTCCACCGGAAAGATTCTGGCAATGGTTTCAAAGCCGGATTATGATCCCAATCAGATTGTTGCCATGTGGGACGAACTGATTGCGGACGATACAAGCAGTGTATTGGTAAACCGGGCTTCCCAGGGTCTGTATCCGCCTGGAAGCACTTTTAAGATTCTTACGGCATTGGAGTACTACAGGCAGAATCAGGGAAATGTGGACCAATATTCTTACTATTGTAATGGAAGCTTTGTTTATGAGGGAAATAAGATCAATTGCTATCATGGAAGCAGCCATGGAAATGTTAATTTCCAGAAATCTTTTGAAAAATCCTGTAATTCCTCCTTTGCAAACATTGGAGTTGCTTTGGATTTAGACCAGATGGCAAAGGATTTAAACGGATTGCTGTTTAACGAAGTGCTTCCTACGGATATTGTTTCTAATAAAAGCAGTTACGTGCTTACTGCTGCAGATGATACGTATGATGTGATGCAGACTGCAATCGGGCAGGGAAAGACCCAGATGACACCTCTTCATCTGAATATGCTTACCTGTGCCATTGCAAATGGCGGAAAGCTGAAACGGCCTTATGTAATTGACCGGATTGAAAATTATGACGGAGCTGTTATGAAACAATATTCCACGGTGACAGAAGCAGAGCTGATGACGGCGGAGGAAGCACAGTTTCTCACTACCCTGATGGAAGGCGTGGTGGAAAATGGAACGGCCTCTAAATTAAAGGGACTTTCCTATACGGCTGCCGGAAAAACCGGATCGGCAGAATATAATGGAGAAAAAGTAGACAGCCATGCCTGGTTTACCGGTTTTGCGCCGGTGGAGAATCCGCAGATAGCGGTTACCATTATTGTAGAAGGGGCAGGTTCCGGAGGAGATTATGCGGTTCCGATGGCAAAAAGAATTTTTGATGAATATTTTGGAAAGTAATTCTATCTTTTTTTGAATTTATAGTGTATAATAGTACAAGCGGAGGAGGTATCTATATGTTTGATCAAATATTTGGAAATTATTTAGTGTCTGTCAATCGTCTTACTTCCCAGCAGTTGGAAGAAGTGATTGAACAGGAAAAAAGTGTACGGGTGAAGCTTGGATTGATTGCAGTGGCAGAAAAGCTCATGACACAGGAGCAGGCAGATGAAGTGAACAGACTGCAGGCAATCATGGACAAGAGATTTGGTGACATTGCCGTTACAAAAGGCTATCTGACAGATGAGCAAATTGGACATTTACTGAAAAAGCAGGGGAATGTTTATATGCTTTTTGTGCAGACTATTATTGATAAAGGCTATATGAGCCTGGAAGATATTGATGAAGAGCTTGCTAAATATCAGGAAAAACAGGGATTTACCCATTCGGATATGGATGATCTGGTAAGCGGAGATATTGACAGGACAGTAAAGCTGTTCTTGCCTAATAACAGCGAGTTCTGTAATCGTATCTGCGGTATTGCCATTCGTACCATTATCCGTTTGATTGATTCGGGAGCCTATGTGTCAAAGGCATTTTTAGTGGATGAATTGAAGGTGGATAATTGTGCTGTTCAGAAGCTGGAAGGCGATTATGCCATATATTCCGGTTTTGCCGGAAATGGCAACAGCCTTTTAAGGATGGCTTCTATTTATGCGGATGAAGAGTTTGAAAAGGTGGATTTGGATGCTTTGGATTCTGTTGGCGAATTTACAAACTGTATCAACGGATTGTTTGCTTCGGAAGTAAGTCATGAAAATGTAAATGTGGACATGCTTCCCCCAAGCTTTTATGAGAATCCCACCACGATCAGGGGCAAACAGTTCTGCGTATTCCCCATAACCATTCAAAACAAAGTGGTGCATTTTATTTTATCTGTTGAATCAGAATTTTCAATCGATTAATATTACATAATCATATTTAGGAGGATATTATGGCAAAGGCACTTATTGTAGATGATTCCAGAACATCAAGGAAAATTTTAAGAACGATTCTTGAAACGAACGGCTATACAATTGTTGGAGAAGCTATGAATGGGCAGGAAGGAATTGACAAGTATAAAGAGTTGAAACCGGATTTTGTCACATTGGATATTACCATGCCTGTAAAAGACGGCATTGAAGCACTGGCGGAAATCAAGGAATTTCAGAAAGATGCCAAGGTAATCATGGTAACTGCTGCCGGACAAAAGGCTAAAATGGTAGAGGCTATTAAAATTGGAGCGGATGAGTTTATTTCCAAGCCCTTTGACACAGATGTGCTTTTAGAAACATTAAAGAAGGTCATAGGTTGATTTATGTTGCTTTCTTTCCTGAAATGTTCTATACTTGTTTTAAGGTCATGTGATAGGACACACCAGATACAGGAGGGATTGCAATGATTGAGGCAACAAGCTGTGGCGGTGTGGTTATTTTTCGAGGCAAGATTCTGCTTTTGTACAAGAATTTTAAAAACAAATATGAAGGCTGGGTACTGCCAAAAGGAACTGTAGAGCCTGACGAAGAATTTAAAGATACGGCATTGCGAGAAGTGCTGGAAGAGTCAGGTGCCAAGGCTTCCATTATTAAATATATAGGAAAAAGTGAATACACCTTTAACGTACCGGATGACATAGTGGAAAAAGATGTTCATTGGTACTTAATGATGGCGGACAGTTATTACAGTAAACCACAGCGTGAAGAGTATTTTGTGGATTCCGGGTTTTATAAATATCATGAAGCCTATCATTTGCTGAAATTTGCAAATGAAAAGCAGATTCTGGAAAAAGCGTATAACGAGTACCTGGATTTGAAGAAAGCAAATCTATGGGGAAACAAGAAGTATTTTTGAAAGTAAAGGTGAAGAGGAGGACATTGCAGGATGATTCGTGCAATGTCCTCTTTGCTTTTTGAATTCATCATGTTCTCATTAAATTCCTTCTGACTATTCTCTATAAGAATGCCGAAATCTCCAGACTGGGATATTGTCTTAAATCTATAATCGTTTCTTTGCTTTTCACAACGGGAGAAGACAATTTGTCTTCATTGATGAGACTCACATCCGCCTCTGTGCCATCGGAAAGACGCACATGCTTGCCTGACTGGGCATATGCTATCTTTTTCAGTATGAGCTGTAATGGAATCGCATCATATTTCTCAAAGCCCTGTTTTTCAAAATTATCAATGACTTGAAAGGGCGTAAGGGAATCCCGGAAGGCTCTATCAGAAGTCATGGCTCCATAACTATCTACTATGGCTATATATTTGGAGAAGCGGTCGATTTCCTCTCCCTTTCGCTTTTTTGGATAACCGGAACCATCGCACCTCTCATGATGAAGAAGGGTGCAATTTTTTATGTGAGTGTTCAAATCCTGGTCTTTTACCAATTCATAGCCAAGAGTGGTGTGGGTTTTTAGCCAATTGTATTCAAACTCATTTAATTTGTCCTGCTTCCAGATCAGGCGATGGGGCAGCTTCAGTTCTCCAATGTCATAAAAGAAGCCGCAAAGGGTCAAAGTCTTTAAGTCATCCTCCGGAAGGGAAAGCCATGTACCGAATACATTACCAATCAGTGCGGAATTTAAGCAATGGGCATAGGTAAGAGTGTCTTCCCTTGGCTGCAAATAACAGAGCATATCTAAAAGCTGTTCACCGCTTCCAATGCTTTTCCTTATATTATCATGGAGTTGAAGAAGAAAAGTGGGATTCACAGGGGTCTGCTTTTTGAGAAAATCATCTATCATATATTTATAGGCTTTTAAATTCTTTTCATATGCAGCCTCAAAGTTTTTAAAGGACTTGCTTGCCCGGACCCGTTCATAGCGGGTCACTTCCATATCTGCAGGCTCTTTAATGCTGACGCACATAATGGAATATCTGGCAAGCTTTGCAATGAGCGGATTGTCAACTACTGTATTTTCTTTTGCAACAAGTACATTTTGATAGGAATATACGTCCTCCCCAAGGATCATCCCGGCTTCTAATGCCATTCTTGCTACTGATTTCATAAAACCTGTCTCCTTATAAAAAGTATTCCTGTTAAAATTATTGTACGAAAACAGCAAAAATGTCAATGAAAATCTTTCTATAGGTTTTCTCATAAAAATGTGATATACTGATTTTGTTTAATAATTTTTGTACATGGTATACTTTTATGGAATGGAAATAAAGAACGATGACTTTTTATAGCAAATTATATTGTGATGAAACCATCCAAAAGAAGAAAAAGAAAATAATCCGTAAAATCCGTAGAAATGCCGGGCAATTAGGCGTTTATGTGATTGCGCTTTCCAAGGGCAGTGACTTGTTTGATATTTTCCATGTGGGAATGTTGAAACAAAAATATTTCCCAAAGGAGGAGCTGCATATCATAGGGCTTGCTTCTTCTTATGAAATGGCGGTAAAGCTTGTTGTCCACATGGTGACAGACTTTGTTGCCGCTTATGGTACATGGCAGTTTAAAGAAAAACTCCTTGTTTTGGAGGAAGCAACATGGCGCTCTTATTAACGATATTGAAAATCATAGGAACCGTCCTTTTGTGCCTGCTGATTTTTCTGCTGGTAGTGCTTCTTTTGGCGCTTTTTTGCCCGGCGGTATATCGGATCAAAGGCGAAAAGCAGGAACGGATGCTGTTTTATATGCGGATTTCCTGGTTATTTCCGCTTATTTACGGAAAAATAAAATATGAGGAACAATTGTCCTGCATCTTATACCTGCTTGGCATTCCGGTTTATGATGTACTTGGCGGAAAACAGAAAAAGAAAGAAAAGCCGGATAAGAAAAAAAGAAAACAGAGAACCGTCAAGAAAAAGCAGGAAGGGAAGAAACAAGAAGGAAGGAAAGAACCAGAGAAGCAGGAGGATTCCACAAAGATAGAATACCGGCAGGTTTCTATAGATGAAATGCAACAGGAACCGAAGGACTTGGAGCAAGTGGAGGCAACAGAAAGTGAAGAGGTGGAAGAGAAGATTTCCCTGTTCCAAAAGATTTTCCGTCCTATAAAGGAATTTATTCAAAAAGTAAAGCTGTTTATCCAAAAAGTATTTGAAAAAGTAAGGAATATCAAGTACACTATTCTTAACATGAAAGAAAAGCTTGAAAACCTGAAGGAAACCATTTCCTGGTACAAAGAGGTTCTGGAAAGGGAAGAAAGCAGACGGGCTATTGCAAAAGGCAAAAAACAGATTCTGAAATTTTTAAAACACATAAGCCCCAAAAAGGTAAAAGGAAATATTCTCTTTGGCTTCGGAGACCCGGGCGCTACAGGAGAAGCGCTTGGATTCATAAGTATGTTTTACCCGGTCTTCGGCAATCATATTACTGTTATACCGGATTTTGAACGGACGATATTCCAAGGGGATTTTTTTCTAATAGGCAGAATCCGGGTATTTAACCTGTTGAAGCTCGGCTGGAGCATTTTGTTTGATAAGGATATTAAAAATTTGTATAATATATTAACCGGAGGAAAAAATCATGAATGATGGAAATAATTTCAACAATGTGGTAAGTTCACTAATGAAAGGAATGGAAGGCTTTTTATCCACCAAAACAGTAGTAGGAGAAGCGACACAGGTGGGCGACACTATTATTCTCCCTCTTGTAGACGTTACCTTTGGAGTGGGTGCAGGTGCCAGCTCTGCAGATAAGAAAAACGGTGGTGCAGGGGGGCTGACCGGCAAGATGTCTCCCAGCGCTGTGCTTGTAATCAAAAATGGCCAGACCAAGCTTGTGAACATTAAAAATCAGGATACTGTCACAAAAGTAATTGACATGATTCCGGATCTGATAGACCGCTTTACGGAGCCAAAGGAAGAAATGGTAAGCGATGATGCTGCAAAAGACATCGCCTTTCCAGAGGATGCGGTCTGATAAAAGGATAAAAAGAAAAACATTCATGGAGCAGGAACTTGTTTGAAAAAGCGGCATACACTATCTTATAGCAGGCATATGGGAGGTAGTGTGGGAATGAAACAGATGATAGGATACACATGCTTTATGATTGCTATCGGTATGCTGCTTATGATGTTCATTGAACATGCGATTATTGCCTTTATCGTTGCTGTAATCTTATTGGTAGTAGGGTTTAATTTGTTTTGTGGATAATGGATTTACAAGGAGAAGGAACATGGAAGAAAAGCAGCTTTCGGAACTGGAAAGATTGCAGGCGGAAAAAGAAGAATTTCAAAAAGAACTAAAAAGTCAGATGAAACAGGTCCGTCACGAAAAGGAACAATTGAAACAGGAACGTTCTTTTCTGGATATGAAATTTAAAATCCTGGAAGCGGAATTCCAACAGCTTGCCCAAAATCAGGAAGCCCTTAAAAAGGAAAAAGAAGAGTTTGAAAAACAAAAGGCTTATGCCAGAGGCTATTCCCATTGGGAATATGAAGAAGAGGGCATGGGAGGCGATTTTTATAAGGAACATGCATTTTTCTTTAAAGGCGTTACCAATCCTCTGGGATTAAAAAAGCGGTACAAGGATCTGATTAAGATATTTCATCCGGACAACCTGTTTGGAGATACGGGTACCATTCAAAAAATCAATCTGGAATATGAAAAGATGAAAGAGTATCTTCAGGTAAAAAACAGATATGAAGCATAATAAGCAAGAAAAAGGGGAACTGTATATGCAGTTCCCTTTTCTGATTCATTCTTATTTACGATCTGGTAAATTATGCTCTTTCTACTTTGCCGCTTCTTAAGCAAGAAGTACAAACGTGAAGCTTTTTAGAAGCTCCGTTCACTTTACATTTTACATTTTTTACATTTGATTTCCAAATCTTATTGGATCTTCTATGAGAATGGCTTACTGCATTTCCAAAATGAACGCCCTTGCCACAGATATCACACTTAGCCATAATAGCACCTCCTATAACTTAAATTAAGCTTATTTGCTCACAACATGAACATTTTAACAGATAAGAGAGGGGATTGCAAGGGGGAATTTCCTATTATTCCAAAAAAATGTGGAAGATTATTGAAAAAATTGGTTGCGGGGACGTAGGAGACTGCATAGGATATAGAAGTCTTAGGGGCACACTCCTTGGGGGCTTTCGATAACCAGCAGGGGCAGGTGGAGCATGTTGTAGTCTTAGAGGCCTTGGCAAAGGCGCCGGTCCTTACGCACCGTGCTTTGGTGCGTTAGTACCGCTGCGTCTTTGCAGAGCGAAAGCGTGCCCCTAAGACTACAACATGCTCCGCCTGCCACTGCGTCCCCCCTTATCAAACCCCCATCCCCCCATTTTTTTTCAATCTCTGTTCCATTTTTTCATAAAATCGGTTATAATCATTAGTAAGCATGAAATTTAAGGGAGGTTAGACCTATGAAAAGTATGATGAATACACATCTTGGCAATATAGTAATAGATCGTGAAGTAATTGCCAACTACGCAGGCAGCGTGGCAGTGGAATGCTTCGGAATTGTGGGCATGGCAAGTGTAAATGTAAAGGACGGGCTTGTAAAGCTTTTAAAAATGGACAGTCTGGCAACTGGTATTTCCGTTGAGATAGATAATTCTAAGCTGGCAATTGATTTTCATCTGATTGTTGCTTATGGAGTTAATATTTTAACGGTTTCAGACAATCTGATAAGCAATGTAAAATACAAGGTTGAAGAATTTACAGGTCTTCAAGTAGAAAAAGTAAACATCTTTGTTGAAGGTGTTCGAGTAATCGATTAAGGAGGATATTGTAGTGGCGGTTAATACAATCGATGCTAAGACACTTTCCCATATGTTCTTAGCCGGTGCAAAAAATCTTGAGGTAAAAAAAGAATATATCAATGAATTAAATGTATTTCCTGTTCCGGACGGGGATACCGGAACGAATATGACGCTGACTATCATGTCTGCTGCAAAGGAAGTGGCTGCATTAGGAGAGACTCCTGATTTCAAGCAGCTTGCAAAGGCGATTTCTTCCGGTTCCTTACGGGGAGCAAGAGGAAATTCCGGTGTAATCCTGTCACAGTTGTTCAGAGGCTTCAGCAAGGTAATCGGAGAGCAGGAAGTGCTTGACATAAAAACCCTTGTAAAAGCCATGGAAAAGGCTGTGGAAAGCGCATATAAGGCAGTTATGAAGCCAAAAGAGGGAACGATTCTCACTGTGGCAAAGGGAATTTCCCAAAAAGCAAAAGAGCTGGAAAATACGCAGGATCTGGACAGCTTCATGGAAGCGGTCATTGCCTATGGGGAAGAAGTTCTTGAAAAGACGCCGGAAATGCTTCCGGTATTAAAGCAGGCTGGAGTAGTGGATTCCGGCGGACAGGGGCTCATTGAAGTATTAAAGGGCTGCCTGATGGCATATAGAGGGGAAGAAATCGATCTTTCCTTTGATGTGGAAGCAACAAGCAAGACGGTAAGCGTTGACAGTCTTGCAGCGGATACGTCCCATATCAAATACGGTTATTGTACAGAGTTCATTATCATGCTTTCCAAAACATTTAATATAAAGCATGAAATGGATTTTAAAGCATTTTTGGAGTCCATTGGTGATTCTATCGTAGTGGTTGCAGATGACGACATCGTAAAAGTACATGTGCATACAAACGATCCAGGGCTTGCTATTCAGCGGGCATTAAAATACGGCGCTCTGTCCAATATGAAGATTGACAATATGCGCTTAGAGCATCAGGAAAAGCTTTTTAAGGAAGAGGAAAAGAAACAGGCAGCCGGGAAACAAGAACCGCCAAAAGATACCGGATTTATTTCTGTTTCCATTGGAGAAGGCTTAAATGAAATCCTAACGGATTTGGGAGTGGATGTGATCATTGAAGGCGGGCAGACCATGAATCCCAGCACGGAGGATATTTTAAGCGCCATTGAACAGGTGAATGCCAAGAATGTGTTTATCTTCCCTAACAATAAGAATATTATTCTGGCAGCAAATCAGGCACAGTCGCTGGTAGAAGATAAAAAGGTCATCGTAATTCCCACCAAGAACATTCCCCAGGGGATTACAGCCATTATCAATTATATGCCGGATATGTCTGCAGAGGAAAATGAACAGAATATGCTGGCTGAAATCAGCAATGTAAAGACCGGTCAGGTTACTTATGCCGTAAGAGATACGGTAATTGAGGAAAAGACCATTCGGCAAAATGATATAATGGGCATTGGGGATCACGGCATTTTAGCTGTTGGCAAGGATATTATGGAAACTACTATAGAAATGGTAGAGGAAATGATTGGTGATGATGAGGTAGAACTGATCAGTATCTATTACGGACAGGATGTCAAAGAAGAAGAGGCTCAAAAGGTGGGAGCCGAAATCGAGAAGCTTTATTCAGAATGTGACGTGGAGCTTCAGTTTGGCGGCCAGCCGATTTACTATTATGTCATTTCGGCAGAATAGAAACAGAATGGGAAGTTGTTATGAATTTTTCCAGCAATATTACAGAATTGAAGGGCATTGGTGAAAAAAATGCCCTTCTTTTTCAAAAACTGAATATTGAGACACTAGGAGAGCTTGTGCATCATTTCCCAAGAGATTTTGAAACTTATCAGGATGCTTTAAAGATTTGTGAACTTCCGGAAAGCGGAAGAACTGCTTTTTTGGGAAAAATCATGAAAGAGCCATCCCTGGTACACCACAGAGGAAAATCTATTTTGTCCCTGCAGGCAGGAGATGAAACGGGTATCGTGAAAATCACATATTTCAATATGCCCTATTTAAAAAAGACCCTAAAGCCCGGTAATGAATATGTTTTTTCCGGCAATGTACACAAAAAAGGCGTCTTATTATCCATGGAACAGCCCAGGTTATTCAAGCCGGAAGAATATGCAAAGCTTCCGGGAACTCTGCAGCCTGTATATGCAAAGACAAAAGGTCTTTCCAATGATACGCTAAAAAAATATATCAAAAAGGCATTGGAAGCATTGGAGGATATTCCGGAACACCTGCCCTGTGAACTGGTTGAAAAATACGGATTTCCATCTTATATAGGCGCCCTTAAGGCCATTCATAATCCAAAGGGAGGGGAAGAGATGATTCAGGCAAGAAAGCGGCTTGCCTATGAGGAATTCTTCTTTTTCATTTTATCCATTAAGTATTTAAAAGAGGATTTACAGGCAAAGGAAAACAGCCATGCCATGATTCCTACCGCCCATACAGGGCGGCTGATGGAAGCCCTTCCTTACCGTCTTACGGATTCCCAGAAAAAAGCATGGGAGGAAATAGAAGGGGATTTATGTGGAGGAGGCACTTTAAATCGGCTTTTGCAGGGGGATGTGGGTTCCGGCAAAACGATTATCGCCTTGTTAAGTCTTTTATTGTGTGTTTCCAATGGATATCAAGGAGCTCTTATGGCGCCTACGGAAGTTCTGGCAGTGCAGCATTATGAAACCGTAAGCGGGATGATAAGAGAATACGGACTGCCCTTTCATCCGGTCCTTTTAGTAGGTTCCCTTACTGCAAAGGGAAAAAGGGAAGCAAAGGAGAAGATTCAGGATGGCAGTTATAACCTTATTATCGGCACCCATGCGTTGCTGGAAGATAATGTGGAGTTTCAGGATTTAGCCCTTGTAGTAACGGATGAACAGCATAGATTTGGCGTTGCTCAAAGAGAAAAGCTGACGAAAAAAGGCGGAGACGTGCATACTTTGGTTATGTCCGCAACGCCCATTCCTCGTTCCCTTGCCATTATTTTATATGGGGAGCTGGCGGTTTCCACCATACCGGAGCTGCCGAAAAACCGCCTTCCCATTAAAAACTGCGTAGTGGGCATCGGCTTTCGGAAAAAGGCATATGAATTCATAGAAGCCCAGGTAAAGGAAGGCAGGCAGGCTTATATTATCTGCCCTATGGTAGAAAGCGGCGTAATGGATGAGCTGGAAAATGTAATGGATTATGCAAAAAATTTAAAAAAAGAGTTGGATGATTCCATTCAAATCGGGCATCTGCATGGGAAAATGCCCCCTTCTAAAAAGAATCAGATTATGGAGGAGTTTTCCAAAGGAAATATACAGGTGCTTGTGTCTACTACGGTAATCGAAGTGGGAATCAACGTTCCAAATGCCTCTGTTATGATGGTGGAAAATGCAGACCGCTTTGGTCTTGCAGCGCTCCATCAGCTAAGGGGCCGGGTAGGAAGAGGCAGCCATCAATCCTACTGTATTTTCATTGATACGAAGGAAAATGACCGTTCCAAGGAACGGCTTGACATACTGAACCATTCCAACGACGGTTTTTTCATTGCCAATGAGGATCTTAGGCTGAGAGGACCGGGGGATATGCTTGGAATTTTGCAAAGCGGTTCCTTTTCTTTTAAGATTGCGGATATTTACACGGATTCCCAAATGCTTACAAACGCATCGGAGGATGTAAACAGGCTGCTTAGAGAAGATAGAGCATTGACTGGAGAAGGTCATAGGCTTTTAAAGAACCGCCTGCTTATGCAGATGGAAAAAGAGCATGGAAAAACAATATAAAAATATTTGGTGACACAGGGAGGAAACCATGAAAAAAATAGCAATTATGACCGACAGCAACAGCGGCATTACACAGAAGCAGGGAGAAGAAATGGGCATTACGGTGCTGCCGATGCCTTTTATGATCAATGAAGAGACATTTTTTGAGGATATCTCTTTAACCCAGGAAGGATTTTATGAAAGACTGGAGGCAGGAGCGGAGATTTCCACCTCCCAGCCTTCACCGGATTCTGTTATGGATTTATGGAAAACGCTATTAAAGGAATATGATGAAGTGGTTCATATTCCCATGTCCAGCGGCTTAAGCGGCTCCTGTCAGACTGCCCGTATGCTTTCGGAGGAAGAGGAATTTGCCGGAAAAGTACATGTGGTGAACAATCAGAGGATTTCTGTAACCCAGCGCCAGTCTGTTTTAGATGCCATCAGGCTTTCAGAGGAAGGAAAAACGGGAGCAGAAATAAAAGAAATATTGGAAGAGGATAAATTCAATTCCAGTATTTATATTATGCTGGATACTTTGTATTATTTGAAAAAAGGCGGACGGATCACTCCGGCAGCGGCTGCCCTTGGAACCTTGTTAAAATTAAAGCCGGTTCTGCAGATACAGGGAGACAAGCTGGATGCCTTTGCAAAAGCCCGTACAAAAAATCAGGGAAAATCCATTATGATGACAGCCATAGAAAATGACATCAAGAACCGGTTTGGAGGACTTTCCGAAGAAGGAAAAGAGCCGGGCGTAAGGCTGCAGATAGCCTATAGCAAGGACAGAGAGGCTGCTGAAGTGTTAAAGAATGAGCTAATGGAAAAATTTCCAGGATATGAGATTCATATGGACCCCTTATCTTTGAGCATTGCCTGCCATATCGGTCCAGGCTCTCTGGCAATTGCAGTGACAAAGAAACTTTAATCAATTTGCAGTTTTTCAATTGTAGAAGACTTTTCAATACCCAGTAGGAGAAGCCCTGTCATATAGCAGTCTTACGGGCCTTGGCAAAGTTGCCAGTCCTTACGCCACGTTCTTTGGGGCATTAGTACTGCTGCGTCTTTGCAGAGTGAAAACGTGCCCGTAAGACTGCTATATGACAGGGCTTCTCCTACGTCCGGATATTCAAATCCCACCGCAAATCCCCCAATCTTTTTTTCTTTGATTTCCCCCGATTTTATGCTATAATACATTCTGTGTACTTATGGAAATTTCCGGAATAGCCTGTTATTTTGCAGGGGATTCCGGCATATGATAAGTAGAAAAAACAATCCGGAAAGTGGATTTAAGAAAGGAAAGAAAAAGGTTATGTCAGACAAGAATACATACGATGCCTCCAGCATTACCGTATTAGAAGGACTGGAAGCCGTTCGTAAAAGACCGGGTATGTATATTGGAAGTGTTTCCACAAAAGGGTTAAACCACTTAATATATGAAATCGTAGATAATTCGGTAGATGAACATTTGGCCGGGTTTTGTTCCCATATTTATGTAACATTGGAAAAGGACGGTTCTGCAACTGTATCGGATAACGGCAGGGGAATTCCCGTAGAAATGCACGAAAAAGGCATGAGTGCGGAACGTCTTGTATTTACCACACTTCATGCAGGAGGAAAATTTGATGATTCCGCCTATAAAACAAGCGGTGGACTTCATGGAGTAGGCTCCTCGGTAGTAAATGCCCTGTCCACCTTTTTGACTGTAAGGGTCAAAAAAGGAGGATATATTTATGAAGATAAATATGAAAGAGGAGTTCCGGTTATCCCGCTTCAGGACGGGCTTTTGCCTGTTGTGGGAAAGACGAAGGAAACTGGAACGGAAATCAATTTTCTTCCCGATGACACCATTTTTGACCGGACAAGGTTTAAAGGCTCGGAAGTGATGAGCAGACTTCATGAAACCGCTTATTTAAATCCTGAGCTGACGATAGAATTTGAAGACAGGCGGGGAGAAGAGGTTGAACATACCACCTTTCATGAGCCGGAAGGAATCAGAGGATTCATCAAGGACATGAATAAATCCAAAGATGCGATTCATGATGTGATTTACTTTTCCGGGGAAAGTGAAGGGGTTGCCGTTGAAGTGGCCTTTCAATATGTGAATGAATTTCATGAAAACGTGCTTGGATTCTGTAATAATATCTACAATGCGGAAGGCGGTACTCATTTAACCGGTTTTAAGACCATGTTCACTACCGTTATCAACAATTATGCAAGGCAGTTGAATGTTTTAAAGGAAAAGGACCCCAATTTTACCGGTGCTGATGTGCGTAACGGGATGACTGCTGTGGTTTCTATCAAGCATCCGGATCCCCGGTTTGAAGGACAGACCAAGACAAAGCTGGACAATCAGGATGCCGCCAAGGTAGTCAGCAAGGTGACGGGAGATGAAATCGTCCGCTATTTTGACCGGAATTTGGAAGCCTTAAAGAATATTATCGGCTGTGCAGAGAAGGCTGCCAAGATTCGTAAGACAGAGGAAAAGGCCAAGACCAATCTGCTGACCAAGCAGAAATATTCCTTTGATTCTAATGGAAAGCTGGCAAACTGCGAGTCCAAGGATGCTTCCAAATGTGAGATTTTCATTGTGGAAGGGGATTCGGCAGGCGGCAGTGCCAAAACGGCCAGAAATCGTGCTTATCAGGCTATTCTGCCAATCCGTGGAAAGATTTTGAATGTGGAGAAGGCAAGCATTGACAAGGTATTAGCCAATGCGGAAATCAAAACAATGATCAATGCCTTTGGCTGTGGCTTTTCGGAAGGCTATGGAAATGACTTTGATATTACCAAGTTAAGATATAATAAAATCATTATTATGGCAGATGCGGATGTGGATGGCGCTCATATTTCCACCCTTTTATTAACCTTATTCTATCGTTTCATGCCGGAGCTGATTTCGGAAGGACATGTGTATATTGCCATGCCTCCTTTATATAAAGCCATGCCCAGTAAAGGAAAAGAAGAATATTTATATGACGATAAGGCATTGGAAAAATACAGAAAAAGACATAAGGGGCCTTTTACCCTGCAAAGGTACAAGGGGCTTGGGGAAATGGATGCCCAGCAGCTTTGGGAAACTACCTTGGACCCGGAGACGAGGATTTTAAAGCAGGTGGAAATCGAAGACAGCCGCCTTGCTTCCCAAATAACGGAAATGCTTATGGGCACAGATGTACCTCCCAGAAAAGCATTTATCTATGAACGTGCCAATGAAGCGATTTTGGATGTATAGGAGGAAGCCGTTGTGGAAGAAAAAATAATCAAAACAGAATATTCGGAAGTGATGGAAAAATCCTATATCGACTATGCCATGAGCGTTATTATTGCAAGAGCCCTTCCGGATGTGAGGGACGGACTGAAGCCGGTACAGAGAAGGACCCTTTATGATATGCATGAACTTGGAATTAAATGGGATAAGCCTTATCGGAAAAGCGCCCGTATCGTAGGGGATACTATGGGTAAATATCATCCTCACGGCGACAGTTCCATCTATGAGGCGCTGGTGGTAATGAGCCAGGATTTCAAAAAGGGACTTCCGTTAGTGGATGGTCACGGCAACTTTGGTTCCATTGAAGGAGACGGAGCAGCAGCCATGCGTTATACGGAAGCCAGGCTTCAAAAGATTACTCAGGAAGCTTTTCTGGCTGATCTTGATAAAAATGTGGTGGATTTTGTTCCAAACTTTGATGAAACAGAAAAGGAACCAAGCGTCCTTCCGGTAAAGATTCCCAATCTGCTTGTAAACGGTGCAGAAGGCATTGCAGTAGGTATGGCAACCAGCATACCGCCCCATAATCTGGCGGAAGTCATTGATGCTGCCAAGGCATATATGAAAAATCCGGATATTTCCACAAGGGAACTGATGCGCTATGTGAAAGGACCGGATTTTCCTACCGGAGGAATTGTCTGCAATCAGGATGAACTGCTGCAGATTTATGAAACCGGAACAGGAAAGATTAAGCTTCGGGGAAAGGTAGAGCTGGAAAAGGGAAAAGCAGGAAGGACCAATTTGATTATTTCTGAAATTCCCTATCCTATGGTGGGAGCCAATATTGGCAAATTCCTAAGTGATGTGGCAGCCCTGGCAGAAGCTAAAAAGACAAATGATATTGTAGATATTTCCAACCAGTCTTCCAAAGAGGGCATTCGCTTTGTGATTGAACTAAAAAAAGATGCGGATGTGGAAAACTTTATCAATATGCTTTATAAAAAGACGCGTTTAGAGGATACCTTTGGCGTGAATATGCTGGCGGTTGCCGACGGCAGGCCGGAAACAATGGGCATGAAAGAAATTATACGGCATTGCGTGGATTTTCAATTTGAAGTTGCTTCCCGGAAATATAAGACTTTATTGGAAAAGGAACTGGAAAAAAAGGAAGTGCAGGAAGGTCTGATCAAGGCATGCAACGTAATCGATCTGATTATAGAAATCCTTCGGGGCTCCAAGGACAGAAACATGGCAAAGGCATGTCTGACGGAGGGAATTACCGATGGAATCAAATTTAAATCCAAGGGCTCTAAAATCATGGCAGCCCAGCTGATGTTTTCAGAGCGGCAGGCAAATGCCATTCTGGAAATGCGTTTATATAAGTTGATTGGTCTGGAAATCGAAGCATTGATGAAGGAACACGAGGAGACCATGGCAAATATTTACCGTTATGAGGATATTTTAGAACGGCATGATTCTATGGCACAGGTCATCATCAATGAGTTGGATGCCATAAAAAAGGAGTTTGGCAGGAAGCGGAAGACCTCCATTGAAAATGCGAAAGAAGCGGTTTATGAAGAAAAGAAAATGGAGGAAATGGAAGTATATTTCTTGATGGACCGCTTCGGATATGCAAAAACCATTGATGTTCCTACTTATGAAAGGAATAAAGAAGCGGCACATACAGAAAATAAATATGTATTTTCCTGTAAGAATACCGGCAGGATTTGCATTTTTACGAATTCAGGACAGCTGCATACCTTTAAGGTGGCAGATTTGCCCTTTGGAAAATTCCGGGACAAGGGCATACCAATTGACAACGTAAGTAATTTCAATTCTTCTAAGGAAGAACTGATACAGATTGCAAGCCAGTCTGATTTGAATTTATACCGGTTAGTATTTGCTACCAGCCAGTCCATGCTAAAAATGGTGGACGGTGGTGAATTTGACGTGGCAAAGCGTACCGTTTCAGCTACAAAATTAGCCGAAGGGGATCAGGTAGTCAGCGTTGAGATATTAAAGGAACAGCGGAATATCGTACTTCAGACAAAGGACGGCTATTTTCTTAGATTTCCGTTAGAGGAAATTCCGGAAAAGAAAAAAGGCGCTATCGGTGTCCGGGGAATGAAGCTTACAAAGGATGATTATGTAGAGCAGGTTTATTATACACAGAATGCAGTGGAACAGACCATTCTTTACAAGGAAAAGGAAATTGAATTAAATAAATTAAAACTTGGAAAAAGGGATACAAAGGGTGTAAAAGTCCGAGTATAAGAGGTGCAGCATGAGAGTTATTGCAGGAACAGCCAGAAGCTTAAGGCTGGAAACTCCGGAAGGGATGGACACAAGACCAACTACAGACCGGATTAAGGAAACGTTATTTAATATGATTCAGTTCTCACTGCCGGATTGTCGTTTTTTAGACTTGTTCAGCGGAAGCGGTTCCATAGGAATCGAAGCACTTAGCCGGGGGGCAAGGGAAGCTGTTTTTGTGGAAAACAATAAAACAGCCCTTGCCTGTATTGAGAAAAATTTAAAGCATACGAAATGTTTTGAGAAAGCTGTGATCATGAAGCAGGATGTTTTTGTTTCTTTGCAGTCGTTGGAGCTTTCTGCCAGGAAAGAGCCTTTCCACATTGTTTTTATGGACCCTCCTTATGGAATGGAATTAGAACGGAAGGTATTGGAATACTTTACTGTATCTGCCTTAATTTCGGAGGATACGCTGATTATTTTTGAAGCAGCATTGGATACGGATATTTCTTATCTGGATGAGCTTGGATATGAGTTGGTAAAACAAAAGAAATATAAAACCAATCAGCATATTTTTGTAAGAAGGAGCGTAACATGAAAACAGCAATTTATCCCGGAAGCTTTGACCCGGTAACTTATGGACATTTGGATGTAATTAAGCGTGCTGCCACAATGTTTGATGAATTGACAGTAAGTGTTTTGGATAATGTAAATAAAATTGCATTGTTTTCCGTGACAGAACGTGTTAATATATTGAAAGAAGTTACGAAAGAGATGCCCAATGTAAAAGTGGACAGCTTTTCCGGCTTATTAATTGATTATGCCAGCAAGAAGGATGTTCATATTGCAATCAGAGGTCTCAGGGCAGTTACGGATTTTGAATATGAATTACAGATTGCCCAGACCAACCGGACTCTTTCCAAAGGCAGTTTAGATACGGTATTTTTGACTACGAGTTTAGAATATGCATATTTAAGCTCTTCCAGCGTAAAGGAAATTGCAAGCTTTCATGGAGATGTTTCCCAGTGTGTTCCGGATTTTGTAGCAGAAATGATTTACGAGAAATACGGTCATAAGCATAGATAAGGAGGCTTACCCATGAGCAGCAAAATAGAACAGTTAATTGATGAAATTGAAGAATATATTGATTCCTGCAAATATCAGGCTCTTTCCAATACGAAGATTATTGTCAATAAAGATACCATTGACGAGCTTTTAAGAGAGCTTCGCATGAAGACGCCTGATGAAATCAAGCGTTATCAGAAGATTATCAGCAATAAAGAAGCAATTTTAAATGATGCAAGGGAAAAAGCAGAAGAGTTGATCAATGAGGCTACGGTACATACCAACGAATTGATTAATGAGCACGAAATCATGCAGCAGGCATATGCACAGGCAAATGAAATCGTGGCACTTGCCACTAACCAGGCGCAGGAAATATTGGATAATGCCACATTGGAAGCCAATGCCATGAGGGATGCTGCCGTACAATACACTGATGATTTGTTGGGAAATCTGGAAAATATCATTTCCCATTCCATGGATATTGCCAATGCCAAATATGAGAATCTGATTATGTCCTTAAAGGGCTGTTATGATATTGTAAGCGAGAACAGAACCCAGCTTCGCCCGGTGGAAGAGACGGAAGAACCAGAGGTCGCCGAAGGGCAAAGTAGCGGGTCTGATGCAAAGGAAGAGGGACAGCAGGGGCCTATTGATATTATATAAAGTTTCCTTTCGCTGACTTGGGTTTTGGATGGATGTTTCTTGTAAAGGAAGGTATTGCGAATGTATAATTCACAATTGGAAACCTTTTTGCGTGTGGCGGATGCCGGCAGCTTCAATAAAGCTGCAGAAGAATCCTATATCACTCCGACTGCGGTCATCAAACAAATCAATCTGTTAGAGGAGTCTTTGGATGTAAAGCTGTTTGAAAGGACCCATAGGGGTCTGATTTTAACAAAAGCCGGAAAATCTTTATATCAGGATACCAAATATATTATACAATATTGTAAGGATTCGGTAATAAGAGCGAAAAATGCCATGCAGGAGGATACCAATGTGATACGGATTGGAACTTCTCCCATGACCCCGGCTCAGCTTTTGATGCAATTATGGCCCAAAATTCAGGTTCATTGCCCGGATATCAAATTTCAGATTGTCCCTTTTGAAAACACGCCGGAAAATGCCAGGGAAATATTAGGAAATCTGGGCAGGAATATTGATGTGATAGGAGGCATTTTTGATGAAACCATGCTGGATTTGAGAAGCTGCGCAGGGCTGGAATTATCCCGTGAGCAGTTCTGCTGTGCGGTTTCCGTCCATCACAGGCTTGCAGCAAAGGACAGGCTGCACATAGAAGATTTGTATGGGGAAAATCTGATGCTGATGCGCCGGGACTGGAGCCATCATGTAGACCGTTTGAGAGATGATATCTGGCAAAATCATGGACAGATACACATTGTGGATTTTGATTTTTACAGTATGAATGTCTTTAACCGTTGTGAAAACAGCAATGACGTGCTATTGGCTATTTCGGGCTGGGCTAATGTACATCCCCTTTTAAAGATTATTCCGGTAGAATGGGAGTACAGCATTCCTTACGGTCTGCTTCATGCTCCGAAGCCATCGGAAGCAGTGAAACGATTTCTGGCGGCAGCACAGGCTAGTTGTAGCTTTGCTGTGTGATAATAAAAAATGCCACCTGTCAGCAAGGGCAGTTTTGCCGGTCTGATGACAGGTGGCATTTTTATAATGAAAAAACAATTCTGTTACTGTGATTTAATTGTTTTTAAGGAATGAATGTACTCACATATAACATCTGCACAAGCTTCAAGACCAGCAGAGCTGTCTACAAGCAGTTCATAATTTTGCCTGTCTCCCCAGGTATTTCCAGAGATGTTTTTGTAATAAGCGGCTCTTGCTTCGTCAGAGCGATGGATGTTTTTGCCCGCAGCTTCCCGGCTGTCTCCATAAACCTCCATAACCCGCTGTATTTTTATTTCTTTTGGCGCATAGATGAAAATTCTTACAGTATCAGCATAGTCACGCAGAACATAATCTGCAGCTCTTCCTACAATTACACAGCTTCCATGGTCAGCAATTTTGCGTATGACTTTATCCTGTGCAATCACCGCCTGCTGTATCACGTTGGTGCTTAAATACAAGTCGTGCATTAAGGTTGGAGAATTGGCATTCAGATTAGAAATAAACTCCTTATCTAATCCACTTTCCTGTGCAGCAAGCGCTGTCATTTCTTTATAATAGAAGGGGATTTCCAGCCTTTCGGCAACAATCTTGCCGATTTGTTTTCCTGAAGAGCCGTGTTCTCTTGCAATGGTGATAATAACGCCTTTTTTGGAAGATTTGATTACAGCATCCTTTTCCTTAGGAGCAGCTTCACCTTTTAGTGTTCTCATATAGGCAACGGTCAGGGAAGCCGCTATGATCATGGCAATGAAGTCGGCAATGGGTGCAGCATATAAAATGCCCTCGATACCAAAAAAAGCGGGAAGGATGAGGATCAGCGGAATAAAGCAGACGATATCCCGAATCATAGAGGCAACCACTGCCTGTATCGGTTTTCCCACCGCCTGGAAGAAAATAGAGGTCATTTTTATGGTGCAGGTAAACGTAACAAGTGAAAGGAAAATGCGGAACGTTTTTTGTGCAAAAATCCAATAGTCTTCGGGATTCGGAATATTTGTAGGCTGTCCGAAAATACCAACAACGGCCCTTGGAGCAAACTCAAACAGCAAAGTGGATACGAGACCGATTATAACCGTACACATAAGGATTGATCTATATAACTGTTTGACTCTGTCATATTTCTTCGCACCGATATTGTAGCCGATAATTGGCTGGCATCCAAGCACGATTCCAACAACTAAGTTAATAACAACGGTAAAAACCTTGCTTTCAATTCCGATGATTGCAATGGGGATATCCACGCCATACTGCGACATTGCTCCGTATTTTGCCAGCATAATGTTGCAGACCATGGAAATAATTACAATAGTCATCTGCGTAATAAAGGAAGAAGCTCCTAGTTTTAATGCTCCTGAAAAAGCTTTGAAATCAGGAATAAAACTTTTGCTTGTGAGCTTAAAGGTTTTTGTACGGAAGAAATAAATCAGGCTGATGATGAAAGAAACACATTGCCCGATGATGGTTGCAAGAGCAGCTCCCGTCATGCCCCAGTGCATGCCAAAAATAAATACAGGGTCCAAAATGATGTTGATGATTGCGCCAAGCAGCATGGAAGCCATAGACCATGCAGGACTTCCGTCTGCACGGATGACTGCATTCATCATATTAGACAACATATATGCCGGAAAAAATGCCAGAATAATATTGAAATATTCCACTGCCATACCAATGCTGTTTTCCGATGCGCCGAACAAGGTTAGAAGCTGTATTTTCAGCGGGAAAAAAATCGCCATTAGTATCAGGCTCGCAAACAAGGTTACCACAATGCCGGTACCGATTGCTTTATGGGCGGACTGAGTATCTTTTTTACCCTGGCAGATGTTGAGATAAGCAGCACATCCGTCACCGAAGCACCATGCAAAAGCCTGTGCAATAATAAAAATCGGAAATACCACACCGGTGGCTGCATTTCCCAAAGCGCTTAATTCACTGTTGCCGATAAAAATCTGGTCAACAATATTATAGAGTGCACTCACCAAAAGAGAGAGTATGCAGGGGATGGAAAATTTCAGCATCAGCTTTGAGATTTTCTCATTCCCTAAGAATTGACTGTTTTCTGACTGATTCATAGTATAAAATTCCTCCTGAAAGATTAAATTTTGGAGTCTTTATCAGAGAGAAAGCTGCCTGAAAACTACGAAGAACAAAAAAATAAGAGCGTAGAATCGTCGTGATTCTACGCTCTTAGAGCTGTTCGACTTATGCATATTATCATAAGGGGGGTGAATTGTCAAGAGATGATTTTTGCAGGCGTATAGAGTGTGAAAGAGTTTGGGGATTGATGGGAAGGGGAGTGGAGGAGCGGACGCAAAAGAGGGATGTGGGCGGATTCCATGCCGCAATATTCCTAAAATTGCCGTCCATGGCAATTTTCCCCTGGGTAGTGGACAGGCTGTTAAGTAAAAGCGCCCTCAAAAACAATGCATGGAATCCGCCCATATCCCTCTTTTGCTGTTTCGTTTCAGCCGGTACTCTTTGCTAAGGTGGTGTCTGGCTTTAATATATTTTTTAGCTAAAGTATTATAAATTATTACAAAGAAACACACTTTTTGAAATTGCAGGAGGCTTTTCGATACCCAGTAGCAGTTATTACCTTTTGGTATAAGCTAATGAACAAACTTCTTCTAAGGCGTATTGTAATTACAACGATACATCTTATAAGGCGGGCAATATAAAAATGAATTTGAAGAAAGCAGTCATAGCCGGGTTGGAGTTCGTAGCATCTATCAGCAAGCCAGAGAGCACATAAAGTTACATGCAATTGATAATTGTTTCAACATTTTTTATTGGAAAATCTGTAAAACAGGAATTAAGCAGGCTGAAGGCTTATGTTATTTACCTATTGCAAAAAAAGTGCATATGATACTGGACTCGAAGAGGAACTATTTATTGGTGAATTACAGGAATGATATCAGCAGTAAGCAGGAAAGACTGTTGCCTGGGAAGAAGTTGTAGAGGCCATCAGCAGGAAAAATATGTATAAAAAATCCATGGAGCCATGTTTAAAAGCGGACTGCTAATGAGAAAATTTCATCATTAAGACAAATATAATAGAAATTAGGGTTTTCGGACTGTATAATAGGAATTATTAAGGAGGGAATATTTCTATTTTAATTGCAAAGTGATCTGGATGAGCTTACGATGACGAGTGAAGAGTACAAGAAATTGTCGCTAAAGGAATTTGACCGGGCGGCGGAAAAATTTGATGATGACGATCCTAGTGTTTACAATATGTGTCGCAAGGATTATCCCGATGTATTGGCGGAGGCAGTCAGAGAACCATTTTCTGACCTGCTGGATGCCGGCTGTGGCACAGGGGCAATGCTTGGTATGTTTAAGAGGGACTATCCGGATAAAAATTATACCGGAGTTGATCTCTCGGAAAAAATGATAGAAACTGCAAACAGAAAGCATATAGATGGAATACGCTTTGTGGCAGGCGACTGTGAAAATCTGCCTTTTGCGGACAATAGCTTTGACGTGGTCACCTGTTCCATGAGCTTCCATCATTACCCCAATCCCGAAAAGTTCTTTATGAGCCTTCACAGAGTCCTGCGTCCGGGAGGCAGGTTTATTTTAAGGGATTTGGCATCAAACAACATACTATTGATGTGGTTTATGAATCGTATTGAAATTCCGATAGCTAACAAGGTCATGCATAAAGGGGATGTCCATGTTTACTCAAGAACAGATATACAGAGGCTTTGTGATAAAAGTGGCTTGAAATTGGAACTTTATGAAGTGAGAAAAGGGTTCCGCCTGCATTGTGTGGTCAGAAAACCGGTCAGAGTTGGAGGTATGGAAATAATGGATTTACAATTGGGCGATGTTCAGGAAACGGCACTGATTCCCCTTGCGGTCAGGGCAAATGAAACAAAAAGGGAAAATGCGAGAATCTATGATGAGAAAGCGGTGGAGATTATAGATACGCTGGGAATTGACACTAAAGATCTGGATAAATTCTTTTCCCATGAGGGTGTGGTGGCAAGAACAATTCTGTTTGACAGGGCTGTGAAAAAACTGCTGGCGAAATATCCGGATGCGGTCTGTGTGAATATCGGGTGTGGACTGGATGACCGCTTTTCGCGTGTGGATAACGGAAGAATCGAGTGGTTCAATGTAGACCTGCCGGATTCCATAGAAGTGCGAAAGAAAATTTTTACTGAAACGGAACGTGAACACATGACTGCAGGGGATATCCTTAAGACGGACTGGATGGGGGATGTTCCGAAAGAGAATGTTACGGTTGTGATTGCCGAAGGGCTGCTTATGTATTTTTCAAAGGAACAGGTAAGGACAATCCTGAATAATATCACCGGCTCCTTCGGCAGAGGGTTCCTCCTTGCGGAACTGATGCATCCTAAAATGATGAAAGAAAAAATGCATGATACGGTGAAGCATACCAATGCAAAGTTTGGATGGGGAACCAGAACAGGAAGGGAATTGTCAGAGCTTGATCCGAAGCTGGAACTGATAAAGGAGAGAAGCTTTTGGGACGAGATGAAAAAATACACGCTTGCAGGAAAAATCGGCAGTGTATTAGCGAAAGACTTAAATAACAGGCTGGCAGTTTACAAGTGGCAGTGAAACTGGGCAGCATGATAGAGGAGGAATAAGGAGGTGCCTGAATGGTTTTATGATCTTCCGGGAATTATTCTGCCGAGCCTTGGAATGGGAATGTTTGGGCTGATTGCGATTGCAAATCTGCTTTGAAAGATGGCCGCCCTGACTTTGTTGATATGATACCTCTAAAGTAGACAGATGAAATATAAAAATCTGTTACTTTAGAGGTATTTTTCATTGGGAGATGAAATAATTGTCTGAATGGACAAAAACGGTCTGAATGGAATAGACAAATCATTGTCAACTATATATAATAAAATGTGGTTAGCAATAACTAATCGTTAGGAGGCATATGGGTGAACGGATATCATCAGAAAAAAGACGGTGTTTGGATTGGTGCTTGTCATTATAAATTCGGCATTGCTGTTGAAATGGAAGAAGAGAAAATGATTTATATATGCCCTGCTTTGAGGGCATTGAAGTTATCAGCCATTTTGAAACTGGAAGGACGCTTTTTGATACTCAGCTGTTACGTCCTCCATCCACCCCTCCCCCTCCTTCAAAACCAATCCAGTTATTACCTTTCGGTATAAACTAATGAACAAACAGAGACTTCTGTAAAAACTCCCTCCTGGTTATACTTATACTATAAATTACAAGACATGTTTCTAACGAGGCATTCAGATTTCGAGACAGGAGGATATTATGAACAATTTTATATTTGAAAATCCTACAAGGGTTTATTTTGGCAAGGGCGGTGTAAAGGAATACCTTTCAAGCATTATTAAGCATTATGGCAGTACGGTAATGCTTGCTTATGGCGGCGGTTCTGTAAAAAAGAACGGGATTTATGAGGAAGTGACAGGTATATTGAAAGAGGCTGGAAAACGTATTATTGATTTTCCTGGGATTATGCCAAACCCTACTTATGCAAAGGTGCAGGAGGGGGCAAGGCTCGTAAGGGAACATGATGTGGATTTTATTCTTGCAGTAGGGGGAGGGTCTGTCATTGACTGCTGTAAAATCGTTTCAGCACAGGCAAAGCTGGATGAGGATATTTGGGATATGGAAAATAAAAAGAAAACATATCCGGTGGAATTTGTTCCTATGGGAGCAATTGTGACTGCTTCGGGAACCGGCTCTGAAATGAATGCAGGAGCAGTCATTACCAACGAAGAGAAAAAAATCAAGGGCGCACTTTTCGGCGCACAGGCGGCATTTGCATTTCTTGATCCCACTTATACAATGACAGTACCGTTTCAACAGGTGATTTCCGGCGCATTTGATACGTTAAGCCACGCTATGGAAACCTATTTTGGAAAGCCGGAACAAAATAACCTTTCGGACGATATCAATGAGGCAATTATGAAAGGTATTATTTCAAATATCCGTATTTTGCTTAAAAACCACGAAGATTATAACGCAAGAAGCGAACTTATGTGGGCATCGGCAATGGCGGAAAACGGCATTTTGAAAATAGGAAAGATTACCGATTTTCAGGCACATCAGATAGAGCATCAGCTTGGCGCATATACAGACTGTAACCACGGTCAGGGACTTGCGGTAATCCATCCGGTACTGTACCGCCATATATACAAAGAAGGTGTGGAACGGTTTTCACGTTTTGCAAAAAATGTATGGGGAATCAGCCACAAAGAAACAAAAGAGGAAACTGCCCTTGCAGGAGTGGAAGCGCTTGCGGACTTTATAAAGGAAATAGGACTTCCTACTTCTTTCACGCAAATGGGAATTGGTGAAGAAACGAACTTCAAGGCTATTGCCGATTCCACCAACATTACAGCGGGTTGCTGTAAAACACTTACCCATCAGGAAATTTTTGAAATTCTAAAAGAATGCCTGTAAAAGAGAAAGGAGAATCTGACATGAAGATGAAAAAAATAGTAATATTATTTATGAGCTTGATACTTATATTGGGTCTGGTTGCTTGCGGCGACACGCAACAAGAAAAGGACAGTGCATTGGAATCATCTGACCAGCAGGCTGATGAACCCCTTTTGGAAGCGGAAAATTTTGAAACCGGGACAGAGCCGGAAGTAACAGATACTACCGACGAGCCGGCTTCTGACACAGAAGCAGCAGAAACTGCTGGCGAACCGGATTCTGCTTCGGAAACAACGGAAAACGGAACTGGAAAAACACTTGTGGTATATTATTCGGCATCGGGAAATACAGAAGAAGTCGCAGGCTTTATTGCAGCAGCCACAAATGCCGATCTGTTTGAATTAGAGCCCACCAATCCATATAGTTCTGATGATTTAAACTGGACAGATGATAACAGCCGGGTAGTATATGAGCATGAGCATCCCGATGACAGAGATGTGGAGCTTGTGACTGAAACTGTTCCTGATTGGGAATCCTATGACACGGTTTTCATCGGTTATCCCATCTGGTGGGGAATTGCCGCATGGCCGATAGATGGATTTATAAAAGCAAATGATTTTACTGGAAAAACGGTTGTGCCTTTCTGTACTTCTGCCAGCTCCGGATTGGGTGACAGTGGAAAATTGTTAGAAGAAATGGCAGGAACGGGGAACTGGCTAACAGGAGAGCGATTCCCTTCCGGTGTTTCGGAAGAAACTGTTCAGGCATGGGTGGAAGGAATGGGCCTGTAAAGCTTAGAGGAATGCCAAACATACAAAAAGAAAGGAAATGGTGAGAATTTATGAAGAAATGCAGAAAAAATATATTACGGGCAGTATCTGCTATCCTTATGTTTGTTATGGTAATGTCCCTTATCAATATAGGAAGCATTCAGGCACAGGCGAAGAAGAAAAACGTTGTAGTGCTTTATTTTTCGGCAACGGGAACAACAAGGGCTACCGCAAAGAGGATTGGAAAGACAACCAAGGGTAAGGTAATTGAAATCAAGGCAAAGGAACCTTATACCGATGAGGATCTGGATTATGGCGATGACAACAGCCGTGTTACAAAAGAACATGAATCAGCCTCTTCACCTGCCAAAAGTCAGGTGCGTCCAAAGATTTCCAATTTAAAAGCTATTAAAAAAGCAGTAAAGAAGGCAGATGTGGTTTACATCGGTTATGCTGGTGGTATAATAGGACTAAATTAAGAGAAACCCAATAAAATCAAGGGTTTGCACTGATTTAGTCCTATTATTTTAAGCCCATTTTAGGTCAAGATTAGGACAGCGCTGATCAAAATCGAAAACCTACATTACGAAAGTCAGATAATGGTCGATTACTGATACGGTCATTCTATGGCTTTAAGGAAATGCGAGGTGAAACAAAATAACAAAGATTTAGGTAGGACTAAATTAGCTCTCTAAACGGATATTCCGTTTGTGCAACGCTAATCTGGTCCTACCTTTTGTTTTGAGAAGGAGGATTTACAGATGGGCTTTACAAAAAGGGAGCTGATTCAGTTCTTAGACGGACTGGTGGAGTTAGCCAGTGAAGAAAACAAGGTAAAAGCAGTATTGGCAAAAGAAAAGTTCCTAAATGACTTTGAAAAGACTTACGGATATGAAAAGGAGGTAATCACAGAAGTTTCAAAGCTGCCGCCACACTATATAGCAGCAATGCCGGATTCAGTGCAGGAAGAGATCAAGCAGAAAGTAATAGCAGCACTGACGGAACACGGCGAATGTACTCCTGAAAATGTTGACCGTGCCATGAGTTCCAAAATCTATGACTTAGAGGATTTGATTGACATTCGTGAGTATGTCGAGCGCATGGAAGCGGAACAGAAGAAGAAAGCGGAGCAGAAGAGGAGGGGCGGCAGATGATAGCGGTAGGATTTATAGTAGCATTTATGTTTGTACTTGCGCTTTCAAAATCAGCAGGGTTGGCAGACAGGAAGATGGAGGAGATAAACATGCTTTCCGCCGCAAGAGAGGCGGGTGGCGTGGATGGGAATTAACATAAGAGTGCAGGACGCTCCAAAACAAAGCGGAATTATTGCAGCACAAGTAAAACTGGAAAAAGACCTGAGAAGCTGTATGCGCTGCCAGTTCTTTTATGGAAATAACAGCCAGTGTCTCGCCAAGAAGTGTGTCAAGGAAGAAAGCAAGCCTGAAATCACAGAGCAGGACAAGGAAGATATGTGTTTTGGATGTCCGTACAGACAATCAGAAAAGTATTGTTTTCCCTGCATGAAAAAGATTTTAAGGAGAGATAAAACGACATGAAAAAGATATGGAGGAAAAACGGAATGGAAAAAAATATTCAAGTAATCGGGATCGATCANGGCTGGTCGAATATGAAAACAGCTNCNCANATTTTTACAACNGGGGTAAAGGAGATCACAACGGAACCNGCATTTTATGATGATGTGGTGGAACTTGACGGAAAGTATTACAAGGTAGGCGGGAAACGTCTTGAGGTCAGGGACACGAAAGTTGAGAATGACAACTTCTATCTGCTTACCCTTGCGGCAATCGCAAAGGAACTGAACNGACGGGGAATGAGAAATNCNGATGTTCTTTTATCGGTAGGACTTCCCCTGACAAGGTTCGGTGCAGAGAAGCAGGACTTCATTGATTATCTGTCAAAGAAGAAAGAAGTCGCTTTCCGCTTTGAGAAAGAGAAGTACACGGCAAGGATAGCAAGGGTGTCCGTATTCCCACAATGCTATGCGGCAGTTGCAGAGCAGTTGAGAACTTTGCCGGGGCGTGTGGTAGTGGTGGATATAGGGAGNTGGACCATTGACATCATGCCGATAGAGAATGGCAAGCCGAATGAGGCGGAATGTATCACAAGCCAGCAGGGACTTATCCGCTGCATGAGAATAATCAATGAGGAATGTAACAGGCAGATCGGGCAGGAACTTGAGGAAAACGTGATACAGCAGGTCATGGCNACCGGAGAGGCAGCATTGCCGGATAAGTACATGAACATTGTAAAGGACTGCCTGCGTGATTTTGCACAGAAAGTCTACAATACCCTGAAAGAACACGGTTACAACCTCGATGTGATACCGATTGTGTTCGTAGGCGGNGGGGCGGCAGTCATGAGGCTGTTCGGTTCACATGACAGCGGGAATTTCCGNTACATTGAGGACATCAANGCAAATGCAAAGGGGTATGAACAGCTTGGNAANGTTTTCCTTGCAAAGCATCGTAANCAGATAGGATAGGAGTGGGGCATATGGCAAAGTCGAATATTGTTTTCCGAAGTTACCGCCTCAATCTTGACAATGAACAGCAGCGCAGGGTAAACAAGGTGCTTGCGGAACTGAATACAGACATTCATAAGTCTGTAAACCAGTTCATAACGGATGCCATAGACTTCTATGCAAACAGCTTTGGNGATGAAAACCTGTTGAGNGAGNCAGGNGGACAGAAGAAAGAGGAATACATTTCAAGGAGTGACTTAGAGGGTATCCGTGAAGAACTAAAGAATGANGTTAAGAATGAAATTATCATGCTGCTCGGCGCTGCCCTCGGAGGCGGGGCGGCAAGGGTGGCGGAGGGCGGCATGGGAAGGATGGTCATGGAAACCGTGGCAAAGGAAACAGCAACCAATAATACAGAGGAACCCGCAGATCCAACCATGATGGAACTGGTTGACAACTGGGGATAGGAGGAATGTTTTATGGCAGGAATAGTTTTAAGAAAGACCGGAGTGGTATTGCTTACCATATTGAAATGGATATTACAGGCGGTGCTTGTGGCATTGAAGCTGGTACTTGGGATAGCTAAACTGTTCCTGCTGTTACTCGCCCTTGTTATGAGGATTGTGNTGACTATGGTAGGTGTTTCAGNNGGCAGACGATGAAAGGAGTAAGTATGGATAAGAAAACATTTGAGGAATCTTTAATGAGAATGTTCCCTGAATGCGGCAGGGAAGTCGTGCAAGGCTGGTTTGTCTTTGCAGAGGAATGTATCAAAATGGAGCAGTCCCCCGATTTCGCTCCGGTATCTGATAAGGATGCCACCATAGAGAAATGGCTGGATGCGACTTACAAGGGGCTTTGCAGGGTAAAGCAGGAATATGGNACAAAGCCTGCGGAACTGATCTGNGGTCTGTCCGTAAAGCATTGTCTTTACCCGTGGGAAATGATGGAAGCCGCTANATTCCTGAAAAACGGCGGCGGTATAGATGATGTGGTCTTGCAGAGTGTGGAAGGGCTGCTGGACNAATGTGATGCTGAGAAAGAAGCCTGTACCCCCGAAGAAAGGGCGGGGGNGGTAAAGGAGGTGGGCGATATGTGGAAGCTGAAATTCTACAAGGCATATGCAAAGGACAAGAGATTGAAAAGAATGCTTGCATATTTTGGCAAAATGAAGTAGTTTCATAGGAGGAAACAATGCACAGAATACGGGACAGACCTGAACNGATATGTGTCCCGTGTAAATTATACAGAGTCTGCCCATAAGGGATAGGACAGCGGTACACGGACACAGCCTGCCTTTCNCTTATGGGGAAAGGAAAGGTGATTCATATGAAAAAGAGATTATTTCTGATTTTATCCGTAACTATCATGCTTGCTGCCGGATGCGGCAATAAGGACAATGTTGTACCTGATATGGAGACGGAAGCGACTGAAACAGTAATAGACACTGNGGAACCGGATATGGCGGAGGATAAAGAAGTCCCTGCTGCGGATCAGGCAGAAAACGGGGATACCGAAAAAGAGCAGACCGAAAAGGAAACGGCGGAAGAGACAGAGCAGGAAGAGGGGGATAAGGAGGCAGAGGAAACGCCCGAACCCAAGTCTGCAAGCCAGCCGGAGCAGAAAGAGGAAACGGAACCTGCACAGGGCAGTACAGACGNGCCAAAGCAGGAAGAACCGAAGCAGGAAGAAACAAAGCCGGAAGAGACGAAACCGGAAGAGACAAAGCCGGAAGAGACGAAACCGGAGGAAACAAAGCAGCAGGAACAGACAGTGACCGCAGTATCATATGATCCCGTTTCCGTATGCAGTCAGGCAGTTGCAAAGTGTCAGGCGGGCGGTATGATAACAACCACGGATAACCTTGCAAGCCTGCTGGCAGAGGGGAAGATAACGCAGGAAGAATACAATTCTTATTATCCGTATGACGGACTGGGTTATTACAGCGTCTTTGTAGAGACAAACCTGAATGAAGCGTCCACCACGTCCGGCAGGAAACTTGGCAGTGAGGACGGGATAGCGGATTACATTGCGGGAATGATGCTGNTGGAAACGGAACCTGTGTTTTACATTGAGTATGCAGGAGTGTATAACCTGAACGGGACGGACTTCTATGAGTTCCGCTGTTACAGGTAAGAGGGCATACCGATGTATAGTGAGTAAATGAAAGAATCAAACAGAATAACAGTAAACAGAAAATGACAAGCCATTTCACATGACTTGTCATTTTTTTGCCCTATTATAAGGAGGAGATCTGAATGAAACAGAAAATGAAAAGATTTATGGCAGGGTTCTTAGCCCTGCTCACGGTCTTTACAACGCTGTTGGGCAATGGAACGACTGCATTTGCGGCAAGTTCCAAAGCGAACATTTCTTTCTGGAATGCGTCAACAAGAGCATCNGGCGAAGTAAGCGAGTTAAAGGCAGGCTATGATCACGGGAAAGTCCTGTATGCCATACTGGACGGCAATGCCGCCTACTGCATGAACTTCGGTCTGGCGGCGGACGGCGGGCAGCTTATGAACAGCTACCCTAATTCAAGCACTTCCATGTCGGCACANCAGGAGAAACTTTTAAGCTATTGTCTGTATTTTGGGTTTAACAGCAACAGCGCTTCAGCGCCGTCAAATGACCAGTGCGATCAGTTCATAGCGACACAGGCAATGGTATGGATAATCGTGGGGAACCTGTTCGGTACAGGCAGCGGAGATTCAGCAGCAAAGAAGCTGTGCGATACGGCTCCGAACCCGTCATCGTCCTATGCTTATTATACAAGCCTGAAAAACAACATCAGCAAGTCCTATAATGCGACAAGACCAAGTTTTGCAAGCAGGACACAGAGCGGTGCGGAAACTTATGAGCTGAAATGGAATGAGGGGAACNAGCGNTTTGANAAAACCCTTACTGACAGCAANGGNGTACTTTCTAACTTTGACATTTCCCTTAGNGGGTACACGGTGGAAAAGAACGGGAACAGCGTTACCATTTCCAGTAAGGAAGTGAACACGGCGGCAACAATGGCAACCATGAACTCCACGGCAGGNGAGGTAGAGACTACTTCAAGCTGTGTGTTCTGGCTTACGGAAAAGGCAAACTATCAGGAGTTTGTTTCGGAAAGACCTAGCGCCGATCCTATCCATGCCTATTTTAAGGTAAAGACAGAGAATATCGGATATGGGGAAATCGTTAAGACCGATGAGTCCAGNGGTGTGAAGCTGAAAGGNGCTGTATACGGTATTTATTCTGACAGCGGATGCACNAATAAGGTAGATACCATGACTACAGACAGTAACGGTTATGCAAAGTCCAATGCACTTGTGGCAGGAACCTACTATGTAAAGGAAATTACCGCTCCGAAAGGATATGTACTGAGCGGCAAAGTCCACACACTGACNGTAAAGGCAGGACAGACAACCGGGATCAGCGCAACAGACAAGGAGCAGCTTGGGGCGATTACCATTTATAAAGAGGGAGAAGTCCTGACCGGATGGAATGGCAGCAATTTCACTTATGAGAAAAAGAAACTGCCGGGNGCTGTTTTCANAGTGACAGCAGGCGCAGACATTTACAAGGCAGACGGCACAAAAGTCTATAACAAAGGGGACCTGATCGCTGAAAANCTTGTGAGCGGAAGCGACGGAAAAGTGCTGTTATCAGACCTTCATCTTGGAACCTATATCGTGACAGAGACAAAGAGCATTGACGGATACACTATCAACACCACACCGCAGACCGTAAAAATCGAGTATAAGGATCAGACGGTGGAAGTGCAGTATGAGTCAACAACCGTCCTGAATACCAGACAGAAAGCGGAAGTTTCCGTTACAAAGAAAGATTCNGAGACAACAAACCCGCTGGACGGCGGACAGTACACGCTTTATGCGGGAAATGACATCAGGAACTATGCAGGAGAAGTCATTGTGACAAAGGGGACTGCATTACAGACCGTTACAACAGGGGAGGACGGCAGCGCCGCTTACACGGTAGACCTTCCAATCGCAAACAGCTACTATATTTCAGAGACACAGGCTCCTTACGCATATTACAGAAACAGTTCTGACGTATACAGCTTCGATTTCAACTATCTGCCGGAAACAACTGCAAAGGCAGCATTTACCCATACCTTTGCAAATGACAGGACAACAGCAAANATNCATATCTACAAGGTGGATAAGGAAACAGGAAAAGCAGTTNNGCAGGGAGACGCAAAACTGGAGGGCGCAGTCTATGGTCTGTATGCCCGTGACGATATTGCNCACCCGGACGGCGCAACAGGCATTATCTTCCATGCGGGGGACCTTGTTGCAACACTGACAACGGACGAGGGCGGCAATGCAGAGGTAAAGAACCTCTATCTNGGCAACTACTATGTAAAGGAGATCACACCNTCAGAGGGGTATCTTCTTGACGAAGAGGAACATGATGTTATCTGTGATTATGAGGGCGATCTGGTAGCGGAAGTGTCAAGAAGCACAACATCGGCAGAGCAGGTNATCAAGCAGCCGTTCCAGCTTATCAAAGTATCCGACAACGGGGACGACACGGAAGCGCCTGTANTGTCCGGCGCAGGNTTTNNNGCATACNTGAAATCTTCCTTATCCGTACTGGAAGATGGAAGTTATGATTTTGACAGCGCAGAAGCCGTAAAAATCGGCAGCAANGGGGAAACTACCCTTTTCACGGATGCAAAGGGGCATATCGTGACACAGCCGATCCCTTACGGGACTTATGTGGTGGTTGAGACAGTAACGCCTCACAACATGGAAACAGTAAGACCTTTTGAAGTAAGGATTGTGGAGAACCACCCGACAGAGCCGCAGGTATGGCGTGTATTCATTGACCGTGAATTTACTGCAAAGCTGCGTGTGATCAAGAAGGANGCTGACACAAACCAGACAGTCCTTATCCCTAATACAGAGTTTAAGATTTTCAACCTTGACAAAAATGAGTATGTCAAGATGGTTACAACTTATCCGTCAAAGGTTACACACACTTCTTTCTTCACNGACAGCGACGGCGACTTAATCCTGCCTGNCACATTGAAGATTGGAAATTACCGCATTGAGGAAGTGGCAGCGCCTTTCGGATATGTNCTGAACACAAATTATGTGGAAGTGTCGGTTGATTCCGATACGTTCTATGAAACTGATCCTGACACTTATGATGCAATCATTACCGTGGAATATGAGGACGAACCAGTTGTCGGGGAACTGACAGTTGAGAAGAAAGGCGAAATCCTTGACGGCTACAAGGGCGGCNTGTTTGCTGNTTCTGACGAAAAGGAGTTNATTTATAAGGAAGGNTCCCTTGAAGGNGCAGAGTTTGAAGTCTATGCTGCTGAAGATATTTTTACNGCAGACATGCAGAAGGACGAGAACGGAAACAGGACAAAGTATTACAGCAAGGGCGATCTTGTTGCAACGCTCACAACCGGGGAAGATGGGAAAGCAAGCATTTCAGGACTTCCGCTCGGACAGTACCGTGTAGTGGAAACTAAAGCGCCTTATGGATATGTGCTGAACGGGGAAGAGCAGCTTGTAACATTCGTTTATGTGGACGATAAAACCCCGGTGATCTATGAAAGCGTGACATTTACCAATGACAGACAGAAACTGGATATGTCCGTCATTAAGAAAGATGCAGAGGAAGATACACCAGTTGCAGGTGCAGTATTCGGACTGTATGCGGCAGAGGACATTGAAAATGCCAATGAGGAAGTAATCATTGAAGCAGGCACACTTCTTGAAACCGCTGTCTCTGACGAAAACGGCAGGATCACTTTCAAAAAGGATTACCCGTTTGCAGTTTATGAGGCAAAGGAACTGGAAGCGCCGAAAGGCTATGTTTCCAGTGAGGAAGTAATCACTTTTGAGACAGAGTACCAGGGACAGCATGAAGCAGTTGCAGAGTACAGCAGCGAATTTCTGAATGAGCCTACAACCTTTGAATTTACAAAGGAGGACATTGCAAGCGGCGCAGAGCTTTCCGGTGCAATGCTTACAGTCATTGACAAGGACGGCAATGTGGTTGACAGATGGACTTCCGTGGCAGATGAGGCTCATGTTATCAAGAGACTTGCAGCAGGGGAGACTTATACGCTCCGTGAGGAATTTGCGCCTTACGGCTATCTGAAAGCAGAGGAAATCCAGTTTACGGTGGAAGATACCGCTGACATTCAGAGTGTAGTTATGAAAGACGAAGTTCCGACAGGTGCAATCATCATCAACAAGGACGGCGAATTTGTAACTGACACTACCCTTATGAAAGGACACTGGTATGATTTCATTTTCAACTATTTCAAGGACAGCCTTGCAGGTGTTGAATTTGAAGTTTATGCAGCGGAGGACATTGTAAGCCCGGACGGTCTTGACACAATCTATTATGAGGCAGACGAACTTGTGGCAACTATCGTCACTGACGAGAAAGGCTATGCAAGCATTGACAATCTGCCGCTTGGAAAGTATTACCTTGTGGAGACAAAGACATTGGAAGGCTTTGTACTGGACGATACACCAATCGAAGCAGACCTTTCCTATATTGATCAGGATACCAAAGTGGTTTATGCAGGAATGAACATCAGCAATGAGAGACAGAAAGTACAGATCACTGTGGTTAAGAAAGAGGCAGGCACGAATGAGGTTCTTGAGGGAGCCGTATTCGGACTGTTTGCAAAAGAGGACATCGTGAACAAGGATGGCAAAGTCGTTGTAAAAGCCGGAACTGAAATTGAGCGTGGCGTGACCGGAAAGGACGGAAAGCTGACCTTTGTATCTGACCTCCCGCTTGGAAAGTATTATGTGCAGGAGTTGACAGCGCCAAAGGGATATGTGAAGTCCGACAAGGTATTTGATGTGGATGCGTCATATCAGGGCGATGATAAGGAAGTAATCGAATTTGAGGCAGAATTTGAGAACAAGCCGATCAAAGTACAGATTTCAAAGACTGACATCACAGGCGAAAATGAGCTTGAAGGTGCTGTTCTTTCTGTCATTGATGCAGACGGCAATCTGGTTGAGAAGTGGACTTCCGGCAAAGAGCCGCACATGATTGAGAAGCTGCCTGCCGGAAAATATATCCTGCGTGAAGAGACAGCGCCATTCGGATATGTAATCGCACAGGATATTGAGTTTGAGGTGAAAGAGACTGATGAAATCCAGAAAGTAGCAATGAAGGACGAAGTGGCAGTTGGAAAGATCATTATCAGCAAGAAGTCAGAGGACGGAAAAGCGCTTGCAGGTGCAAAATTTGAAATCCGTGACAAGGACGGGAANGTGATNGAGACACTTATCACTGACAAGGACGGTCATGCTGAAAGCGGCGAACTTCCGATTGCAACATTTAAGGACGGCAAGTATGAGGANGCAATCACTTATACCGTAGTGGAAGTGGAAGCGCCGGAAGGCTATCTCCTTGATTCCACGCCAAAGGAAGTGAAGTTTGAATANAAGGACGGAAAGACGAGAGTGGTTGAGTACACCCTTGAAGTAACAAACAAGCCTACAGAACCGAAACTCCCGCAGACCGGGGATAACATGAACCCGTGGGTATTTGCAGGGTTCGGGCTTGCGGCTGTTGCTGCCGGACTCGGCATTTTCTTCTGGAGGAAGAGAAAAGACGGTGCAGAAGCATAAGTAATGAATAACCATGCATGAACCCGGCGGGGCATGTAAGCCAGAGCAGCTTATATGTCCCGCTTTTTTTCGTAGAATGGAAAGGAGGAACAGACTTTATGATGGATTATGAGATGTTCAAAGAGGTAGTAAAAGAGAGTTTTTTATCCTATATGCCGGGGAGTTATCGGGGCATGGAGGTAAGGGTTGATCCGGTGAATAAGGTAAACCGTACACTGGACGGACTCAGTCTTTTGGCGAAGAATGAGAAAACTATGATTTCCCCTACTTTATATATCAATGATATGTACGAGAAGTATTCAGAGACAGGGGATTTACAGGCAACCTTGCGGGAAGCAGCAAAAGCGATGGATGAGGTATTCAGGGAGGCAACAATCCCGTCGCTTGATATAAACACGGCAAAGGACAATATCATATTCCAGCTTGTAAACACCATGCAGAACGAGGATATGCTGAAAAATCTGCCGCACAGGGAATTTCAGGATCTGTCGATTATGTACCGATGGATTGTAGGTGTGGATCAAAAAGGGCTTTCAAGCATTGTAATCAATAATAATGTGGCAGAGTCACTGGGAATGGGAGAGGAAGAGTTATTTAAGGCTGCTGCAGAAAACACCAGACGCATACTGCCTCCCGTGGTGCAGTCCATGAATGAAGTCATAATGGATATGTTTATGGCTGACGGTATGCCGAAGGAACTGGCAGAGCAGATGATAGGGGAGCAGGAGCCGGAAATGACCATGTGGGTTATTTCAAATGAAAGAAAGATAGAAGGTGCGGCTTCCATGCTTTATGAGGATAAGCTGCACAATCTGGCGGAGAAAGTGGGGACAGACCTGTATATCCTGCCCTCTTCCGTACACGAAGTTATCGCTGTGTCTGTAGAAATGGGAGAACCGGAAGAACTGGCACGGATGGTTTCAGAGATAAACATGGATCAGGTGGATATTAGTGAGCGGCTTTCCAATCAGGTGTACCACTACGACAAAGACCTGCGGAAGATCACGCTTGCCACGGACACGCCAAACAAGAGGCTGGACGGCGTTGTAGCAGAGCAGGGACTTGTTTATGAAACGAAGCAGTCCAGATAGGGCGATGTTCCTGCAAGTACAGAACGGAGGGGACGGTTTTTATGATGGATTATGAAATGTTCAAGGATGTGGTCAGGGAAAAACTCATGAGCCTCATGCCAGATGAACTTGCGGGGTATTCCTTACGGGCTGACAGGACGGGGAAAATGAACGAAACTCTGGACGCACTTCATCTTGTGCCGCCTGACTGCCTGCCGGATAAACTGTACCCAACGGTATACCTGAACCATGTGTATGAAGAGTACAAAAAATCCGGCGATTTGCAGGGAACACTTGAACTTACGGCATTTTATCTGGCTGGAGCCTGCCGTGAGGCAGAGAGGAAGAACAGCAGGATCAACCTGCAAGGCGCACCGGAAAGCATAATCATGTCACTGGTCAATACACAGCAGAACCGTGAAATGCTCGGATATATGCCGCACAGGGAATTTGAGGACTTATCAATCATTTACAAATATGTCATTGATACCAGAAATCCCGTGGAAACAGTCCCGGTCACTGTGGAAATGGCAGAGAAGATCGGCATGGGGGAGGAAGAATTATTCGATGTGGCAGTGGAAAACACAAGGCGGCTTTTCCCGCCAACAGCGGAACTTTTAAATGATGTTGTCGTGGAAATGTTCATGGACGGAGGCTTTTCAGAAGAAGCAGCACGGGAGATGGGCAATGTCATACAGACACCGATTTACTGCATCAGCAACAAAATGAGTATCAACGGCGCTGTTTCCATGCTTTACGGGGATGTCATTCACGGATTGTCGGAACAGTTGGAGAGTGATCTTTATATCCTGCCGATGTCGGTCCATGAAGTCATGGCAGTACCAACAGAAGGGATAGCGCCGAAAGAACTGGCAGAACTGGTGGAAAAAAACAACATGTCAAGGATAAGGCTTGGGGATCGGCTTTCCAATCAGGTGTACCACTATGACAAAAAACGGCAGATACTGGCGCTTGCCACGGACACGCCAAACAAAAGGCTGGACGGGAGCGCCCCAAAGCAGAACCGCAGAGACGGCAAAAATCAGTCCAGATAGGAGGCTTACTGTTATATGGAAGAAACGCCAAAAGAACTGACCATGAAAGAACTGCTGGAACTGGTGCAGCGGCAGGAGGGGGAATTTATTATCCGTATTGAGCCGGGAGGGGAGGAAACAAATGCAGATGCAGGAACAGGAACCCTTTAAATTGGAAGTGGTATCAATAAGGCTGGTAAAGGATGCGCCGCTGTTTTCAGACCATAAGATTGTAAGTCCGGCAGATGCCGTGAAGGTAATAGGGAATTTCTTATGTGAAATGGATAGGGAAGTAATGTGTGTCATCAACCTGAAATCGGACGGAACCCCTATCAACTGTAATATTGTGAGCATGGGGACGATCAATCAGACCATTGCAGAGCCAAAGGAGCTTTTCAAGGCAAGCATCCTCTCTAATGCGGCGGGGATGATCATAGTGCATAACCATCCAAGCGGCGAACTGAAGCCCTCCAAAGAGGACATCATGACAACGGACAGGATGCTGAAATTGACGGAACTTATGGGGATAAAACTCGCTGACCATGTGATCGTGGGCGGTGACAACAGCCAGTATTTCAGTTTCCGGGAAAATAAGCTGCTGCAATATCCGCCGATATATCTTTCCACGGACTGTAATGCACTGGAATTTGGGAAAACGGCAATGGTAGCGGAAAAAGGGAAAGCAAGGTGAGGCGATGGAAGAAAGAAGAAGTTTTACGGCAGAGGAACTTGCGCTTGCAAAGAGCGTTGACCTGACGGCAGTAGCGGCAAGCCTCGGCTATACCGTGAAAAAGATAGGCAGATACCACACACTGAAAGAGATGGATTCGATACGGATTTACAACCGCACGAACTGGTTCCGGTGGTCAAGGGAACACGAAAGAGGAAACAACGGCGGCTCGCAGATAGATTTCCTGCGTGTCTTTGCGGGAATGGAAGTCAAGGACGCTGTTTTCTGGCTGCTTGATTTTTCAGGATACCAAAGGAACGGGGACTGGGAAAAAAAGAGCGCCAATGTGTATGTGGAAAAAAAGGAAGAAAAGAAAAAGCCTTTTGTACTCCCTGCTCGTGCAAAGAACAATGACTATCTTTATTCGTACCTGACAGGGGACAGGGCGCTTGACAGGAATACAGTGGATTATTTTGTAAGGTTCGGATTGATCTATGAAGAACGCAGTCATCACAACATTGTCTTTAAGGGGAATGATGTGCAGGGCAAGACACGCTTCGCAAGCATGAGGGGAGTGTTTGACCGGGAAGGGAAACCCTTTAAGTGTGACGTGGCGGGCAATGACAAGAATTACGGGTTCAACATCTGGTATGGGCATAGTGATGAAGTCATGGTATTTGAGGCAGCAATAGACCTGATGAGTTATGTGGAGATCCGTGGCGATTATGTGACAAACAAGCTGGCTCTTGGGATGCTTTCCGATGCGCCGCTTGCTACCTTCTTAGAGGAACACCCGAAAGTCAGTAAGATTTCATTCTGCCTTGACAATGACGAGCCGGGCAGGAAAGCGGCGGAGGCACTCATGGAAAAATACTACGGGCTGGATTATGAAGTGGAGAACTGCCCGCCGCCAAAGCCGTTCAAGGACTATAACCAGTGGTTACAGCAGGCGAAAAAATGCCTATGCGCAGTTGCTCCACAACGGGAAATGGCACGGTAAGGTGTCTGATTGTAAAATGTGAGTTCATTTTTGGAAAAAGAACTGAAAAAGTTCTATCACTCCGCAAAAGTGATTGCAAAAAGCACTATCACTGAAAAACGGCAGGGAAAAAGGCGTGGCTGTCCCACAAAAAAAGAACTTAAAAAGTGCTATCAGAATAGGAAAATGATAGCAAAAAGTGAAATCAAAATAGAAATATTCTATCATATTTTAAGTTCACTATATATATCAGCGGGGTTTTAGGGGCAGTCCCCTAACCAGAGGCACTTGTATTACAAAGTGCGTATCTGGCAAATTCCTATCGGAATTTGAGCGGGGCGGAAATCATGGGCTTTATTTCATACAGATAAGGAGGTGGTTGCAGATGGAAACCGTGGACGTGCGAAAAGAGGTGCTTGAGGAAGTAGAACTACTGGGGCGGACAGGATATTTCACGGGGATGCGTGTTGACAAGGAAACCGTGCCGGAGGGGATGCACTGCTATGAGCTGCGGCATGGCGATGACTGGGGATTCCCGGTGTCCGTGGAGGAAAGTGTAAGGGTAAATTATTTTGGTGCGGTCCTTTTTACGGAGGAAATGGAACTGGGGAACGAAAAAGCCCTGCAATTCGGATATGAGGATTTCCTGTATACTGGCGAGCAGATGTATCTTTCACAGGTAATAGGAGGGCAGGAACCGGAAATTTTCAAGGACGGGAAAGCGCTTGCAGAGTTCTTCAAAGAAACATTCCCCATGACGGAAGAAGAGGGGCAGAAAGTTGTTGACTACATGGAAGGGCATGGTTATCTATTAGGATACATGGACGGCGGGATGCTCCGTGGCGATCTGTGCGATGAGCAGGATAAGGTAACTTGGGAGCCGTACACCATAGATGATGCTGTCGATGCCGTTACGGAGTGGAATTTTGAACTGATAAAGGATGCGGAAGCGGCAGTAACGAACCCAAAGGATATGATTGACTTTGCAAACCAGAAAAGCAGGCTTGATTCCCTGCGTGAAGATGAACAAATACTGGATAAGATGTTTGACCGCACAACGCATGGGAAAATGATTGAAGCGATTGGAACGTCGCTGGCGGAAGCATTGATTGAGGATATAAGCAGGGGCGGCGATATTGATGCCGCTGTCAAGAATCTGACAGACCAGATAAAGGAGGGCGTGGACCAGAAACCGGATGTTTCCCCGGAAGTAAAGAAAAACGGCGGGAAGTCACGGTAGGCGGTGGGAACTACAGGCAAGGAGGTGTTTCGTTTGCATGATAATGACGTGCAGAAAGAAGGTGCAGGGGAAATTGTCAGGATAAAATTTCTGTCTGAAAAACAGGTAAAAGAGATTGCGGAATTATGCAGCAATACAGAAAAAGGAATGAAGCCGATACAGGACGGCATGGAACTTGTGGAATTTCTGCGGGGGACGTTCCCCGTGGAAGAGAAAGAGGCGAAAGTGCTGTTAGAGTATATGGACGGTCATGGATATATGCTTGCGGGGGAAAGCGGCGGACTGTACCGTGGCGATCTGTGTAAAGAGCCGGACAGCATATGTTGGGAGAAGTATTCAATCGGGGAAGCCATAGAAGCTGCCTGTGAATGGAACTGTGAAATGCTGCTGGAGTCGCAAAATGCGAAACAGGACGGTTCCGGCGATTACAAGTTCTGGCAGGAAAGGCATGAGGAACTGCAAAAAGATGAAGAAATACTGGGCAGGCTGTTTGGACGTACAGAACGTGGGATAGAGAATAACAGCCGTGCAGAAAGTCTTGCAGGCGTTTCCACGGAATTAAAGCAGAGTGCGGGGAGGTCACGGTAGATGGCGGCAGAGAAAAAGGACATCATCAAGCCTTTCCGTCTGACACAGCAGGAAGCGGACAGACTGAAAAAACAGGCACAGGAAAGCGGCATGAAAGAATCAGAGTATATCCGGCTGCTGTTGTCGCAGAAGCCCAACGATTACCCTGAAATCCGTATCCTATTGAAAGAACTGATCAATGAGGTCAACGCAATCGGGAACAACATCAACCAGATCACAAGGAACCATAATTCAAAGCTGTACCGCACGGAGGACAGGGAGCTTTTGAGCGCTTATATGAAAAAACTCAACATGACCGTAAGGGAGGCGGCGGATAAGATAGGCAGCATGTAAGGAAAGGGGGAGCCATTTGACGGAAACACTGACGGAAACACAGGAAGAACGCCTGCGTGGGAACGGCTATTTTCTCTATCAGGGGTATCACTTCAAGCCGGTCCGCCAGTTCACGGAAAAGGACGGGGACTTTTTTGAAAAGACAAGGCGGCTTAAACGTGACGACGAACTTGGCATGATGGAAGCGGATTATGACGGAAAGCAGAAACACCCGTATTCTTATGAGGGGTTTTATGCAGCGTCCACGGATAAGGAAGCGGATATTTTCTTCTGCCTTGAGACAATGAAGGAATACACACCCTGTACGCATGAGCTTCAGGAGTATGTCATGAAGCAGGAAAGGCAGCATGACAGGGGAAGGGCAGTGTAAAGGGGGCAGGGATAGTTGGCGATCAGCAAGATACTCTATATCGGGGACTGCGGTGCAGGGTATGCGGGAAAACACTTGAAACAGGCGCTCGACTATATCACTGTGCCGGAGAAAACGGGCGGCGGGCGGTTCGTGGGTTCCCTCAACTGCCAGCAGGAAAAAGTATATGAGCAGATGCGGCAGACAAAGGAACAATTCCAAAAGACAGACCAGAGGCAGGGGTATCACCTTATCATATCTTTTGTAGAGGGAGAAGTGGATGCGGAAACTGCCTTTGAGGTGATCGGGAAGTTTGCAAAGGAGTACCTGGGCAAAGACTATGAGGCGCTGTATGCGGTGCATGACAACACTGACCATATCCACGGTCATATCATCTTTAACAGCGTAAGTTTCCGTGACGGCAAAAAGTACCGTTATAAGAAAGGGGACTGGGCAAAGGAGATACAGCCTATCACGAACCGCCTGTGTGAAGAGTACGGGCTTTCCACGATTGAAATATCGGAGGACCGGGCAAGGAAATCTGAAAATTACAAGGAATGGAACGACTTCCGTGACGGCAAATTTGTGTGGGCGGACATGATAAAGCGTGACATTGATGCGGCAATCTTACAGTCGGCAACCTATGAGTCCTTTTTATCCGTCCTTTCTGATATGGGTTACGGGATAAAGAACGCATACCGGACGGAGGGGAAATACCTTGCAATCAAGCCTATGGGCATGAGCAGGTTCAGACGGTGCAAGTCGCTTGGGGAAAATTACACGGAGGAACGCATAAGGGAACGGATTGAGCAGGAGAGCCTTTCTTCCTATAAAAAGATACAGGCAGTGCAGGAAACAAAGATCGTGCGGTGCCGGGTAAAGCGCTATAAAAGGGCGAAAATGTCCGGCATACAGAAACGCTATTTTGCAAGGCTTTACAAAACAGGGCTGTTAAAAAAGCGCCCGTACAGCAAGGCATGGCAGTACCGTGACGACATCAGGAAGATGCAGAAGTTACAGGAAGATTACCTGTTCCTTGCAAGGCACGATGCTTCCACGGTGGGGGATATAAGGCAGGCGGCAGCGCAGATGGCAGACTGGAAGAAAGCGACTTCAAGGGAAAAAAGCCGCATATTCAAGGAACGTGCCAGAATGAAGCCGCTCTTTGACATTGCGGCACAGTTGGAGGAATTGCAGGAGTGTGAAAACTGTTTTAAACGTGGGGAAACCCTGTTTGAGAAAGAGCATGAGCAGTATGAGGAACTGTCGGCAAGGCTTGCAAAGGAAGGGTACACGGCAGGGCAGCTTGCGGAATTTAAGGAACATTACCGTAGTGAGATAGCACGGATAAGGGAAAAAGAGAAGGCTGTGGCGAAAGAGGAAAGGATCGCCGCCCGTATCCTTGCGGAAATCACGGCAGGGGAAAGGGCAGGAAAACCGGAACCGGAAATGCGGCAGGAAAAGCAGCAGGAAAAGAAAAGGGGACAAAAGGAAAAAAGCAGGTAGGATATTGCAGCCGGGAACGGCTGCTTGATTTTTGCCCAAAACGGGCAGGATTGGAGGTTATATGCAGGAACGGACAGTGCTTAGCGGCATGGATTTGAAAGCATATCTTGGCAGGCTCCGGCAGAACCCGAAGTATACCGAGGAAATCATAAAGCTGATAGAAGATGACCTGCGGTTCGGTCTGACAAAGGAGGAAACAGAGGAATACAGCGGCGGCAGGTACGATTACAGGCAGATGTGCGTGTATTCCCGCTGCCTGCGCAACGGCTACAACGAGGAAGAAAAGGCTGCAATCTTAAAAGAGGGGTTAAGCGGCGACCAGATGGCGGTGGCGCTGGAGTTTTATGAAAAAGGCGTCCCGATGAATACCATAACCGAAGTGCTTTCCAGTGCGGAAAATACGGCATATACCATGAAACGCCTTTTCTCACAGGTGCTTAAAAAGATCAGGGAGGCGGAACCAGTAAGCGGGCAGGATACGGCATATGCAAAGGAACTTATGGAGCAGATCCGTGAGGTTGTCGAGAAGATTTCCTGTCAGGAAAAACGCTATGACGCCTTAAATGAGAAGCTGAAAGAGATCGGGACAGCGGGGCAGGACGTGCAGGTGCAGAGCAATCTTATCGCACAGCTTTCCGAAAAGGACAAAATGCTGGAAAAACAGCAGAATGAACTCAATGAGGCAAGAGTGCAGATTGCAAAGCTGCATGGTGAGATAGAAGCAGTAAGAAAGGAGCGGAAAGCATTGGAGGAACAGGTAAAAAATGCAGTCAGGGCAGAGCCGGATACGGCGGAAGAACCCAAAGAAGCGGAAAAGGAAAAGGTGCCGGAAACAAAGGCGGAAAGCAGTGCGCCCAGTATGCCGGAATCGGCACTCTATCCCGGAATCGAATACCATGCTGCGGTTGTAGACAAGGACGGCAATATTATCCGCTTTGTCCCGGTGGAGCGCATGGAGCGGAAAGACAGGGGGAGCGTGATGACTTCCATGTTCTCACGGCTTTTCCTAAAGAAGAAAACGGACATTGTGAAGCTGCTTGCGGAAAAAGACCTTTCGCCGGAACAGCTTGTGCAGGTACGGAGCGCCATTGAGAAAGGGCTGTCAGAGAAGCAGTTGCTTGTGCTGATAAACAACAAAATCCCGGCAGAGCAGATGGAGGAGATCATAAACATTGCAGTCTATGAAAACAAGATGAAGGAGGGGCAGTAATGGGACTGGTTGCAGTAACGGAAACGGCGCAGATGTTCCAGCAGAAAAACATTGTCCTGACAGAGAGGGACAAGGAATTTGTGGTACAGTTTGCTTTCCGGACGAATGACAGGGAACTTACAAACAAGCTGATTGATGAGCTTACGGAGAAAGGCGCAGACAGGGATGCCGTATGCAGGAAATATCAGGCACTCACTGGTTTTGCGCCGGACTGGATACTGAGGATAGAAAACCTGCTCGTATCGCTTGAAATGTACCGTGTGCAGGAGGAACAGGCAGTAAAGACCTTATCGGAACTTCTGTCTGCCTGCGGCATTTCCATGAGCGAGGATGAGATCAGGCGCACGGATACCGCACAGATGCAGGAGCGGGTTAAGAAAGAGGCAAGTTTATAGGGGGTGCGGCATATGAACTTTACGCTGCATGATGATTATATCGTAATCGTCACGCTGCCCACGGACAGTAAACAGATGCAGATGGGGATACACCAGAAGAACGGCAGCTTTGCCACATGGGAGGTTGCAGACGGAAATTATCAGCAGACACATTATTTTTCAGACAGGGACAGTGCAACCGAAGATCTGTGCAGCCGCACACTGGATGAACTGCGTCTGAAAAAGCAGGTACAGAAAAAAGAACAAGGAAGGGGGAGATAGTATGGCGGAAGAGATACAGGAAGCGGTCCAGATTATCCGTGTCGGTTATGACGGGATAGAGATTGCAATGAAAGTCTGCGGCGGCACTATTGAGGGAATGAAAAAGGCGATTGATTTCCTGATTGCGGTCATGGACCATGAAAAAACGATGGGAAAGACGGATATGCGCAGGCTCCTTATGAAAGGCGGGGACTTGCAGGTGTTCCAGTTCCCAACAGAGGATATGAGGAAAGTCGAGAAGATGGCGAAAAAATACGGACTTCTTTATTCCGTCCTGCCCGACATCAATAAAAAGGACGGCATGAGCGAGATCATCTTCCACACGGAGGCAGTCCCACGGGTAAACATGATGATACAGAAACTGAAATCCGGCAGGATTGCCACGTTTGATGATTACCTGAAAAACGGGGACGAAAAGGAAATGGATAAAGTGCTTTCCTTCCTGAAAGGGCAGAAAAAGGGAAACGAAAGCCTCCACACTGAGGAAGCGGCAAGGGCAGGAGAGGCGCTTGACGGGCTGATAGAGAAGGTCGGCAACTATGCAATGGAGAAAAAGAGCATCAGTGTGGAGGAAGTAAAGGAAAATTTCAGCCTTGAAAATGAGCAGGCGGAAAAGGTAGTGGGGCAGCTTGAGCGGATCGGCGTCCTTTCCAAAGAGGAAGGCGGGCAGCACAAAGTCCTTATGGATAAGGACACGTTTTTAAACCGCATGAAAGGATACCGGGAGCTTGCGCAGCGTATGCAGGCAGTAGCCGCCGCACAAAACCCTGACCTTACTGACATTACCATTACAAAGAAACTGATAACGGAGGAAAATGACCATGCCATAAAGACAAGGATACCGGGAACATGGGGCGAAAACGCACAATATGTCTGGATCAACAAGGATAAGGCAATGGAAATCCATGATGGAAAGACCATACTGACTTTCCTTGACCGTAACAAGGAATACAAGATTTATTCAGCAGATAACCGTGTGGTCGCAACCATGAAGGGGAAAGACCTGTATGAAGGGCATTATGACAGGGTAAGTGCGGAAGTACGGAAACGGTATGCGGATATGGAGCGGAAAGCAAAGGAGCAGGAGAATATGCGGAAGAAAAAACCTGCACCGAAAAAAGCGCCTGCACCGAAAAAGAGGTAGCCGCCTATGGTACAGAACAAGAAAAAAGTGTCTCTGTGGTTCATCGTGGCGGGGGCGCTGCTTAGTGCCTATGCAGGGTATCTCTTAAACGGGGCATGGGAGCCGGGAATGGAAATGAACGCCTTTCTGGAGTCCTTCAACCGTGTGTGCGCTGAACCATTTGCAAATTATTATAACGAAACAACCATAAAAGCGGTAGTGATAGCCTTAATAGTCTATGCTACCGCCCTTTTAATGTACATCACAAGCCAGCGGAACTTCATGCCGGGAAAGGAATTTGGAACGGCAAGGTTTGAATCGCCGCAGATGGCAAACAAGATACTTGCGGATAAGGACGAGAATTTCAACCGCATTTTGAGCCAGAACGTGAAAATGTCACTGAATTTCAGGCGGCTGAAACTCAACGGGAACATTCTGATATGCGGCGGTTCCGGNGCAGGAAAGACCTTTTATGAGGTAAAGCCGAACNTGATGCAGATGCCGCATAACTGTTCCTTTATCTGTACTGATCCCAAAGGGGAAATCCTCAGAAGCTGTGGNGAGATGTTAAGGAATAACGGTTACAGCGTAAAGGTCATAAACCTTNTGGAAATGGAAAAATCGGACTGTTACAATCCCTTTTCCTATATCCGTGAGGAAACGGACGTAGTAAAGCTGATCACGAACCTTATCAGCAATACCACGCCAAAGGGCGCAACTCCCTCCGATCCCTTTTGGGANAAGGCGGAAGGGCTGTTCTTACAGGCAATCTTCTATTATGTGTGGCTGGAAGANCCGCCTGCAAGGAGGAACTTTGAGACAGTCCTGCAGCTTCTTGGTGAGGCGGAAGTGACGGAACAGAACAAACCGTCAAGGCTGGACGTGCGCATGAAATTCCTTGAGGAAACATCNNCGCTCGGCTCGGCGCACCCTGCGGTAAAACAGTACAACAAGTGTATGCGTGGTGCGGGCGATACCGTCCGTTCCATTATNATCAGTGCCAACTCCCGGCTTGCGTTTCTCGAAAACAAGCAGGTATTAAGGCTTTTGTCAAGGGATGACCTTGACCTTGCGGAACTTGGNATCGGCGTGAACGGGGACGGGGAAACNAAAACGGCGCTGTTCTGTGTCATTCCGGATTCTGATAAGTCCTACAACTTCATCATCGGAATGCTTTACACGCAGATTTTTCAGGAACTTTACTATCAGGCAGATTTCAACTGCGGCGGGCGGCTCCCGATCCATGTGACATTCATGCTTGACGAATTTGCAAATGTCGCACTGCCGGATGATTACTGTTCCCTCTTATCAACCATGAGGTCCAGGGAGATTTCCAGTATCATCATTATCCAGAATTTCGCCCAGTTAAAGGCGCTTTTCAAGGATACATGGGAAACGATACCNGGCAACTGCGACACGTTCATCTACCTCGGCGGCAATGAGCAGAGTACNCACAAATATGTCTCGGAACTGCTCGGCAAAGGCACGATTGACAANAAATCAAGCGGNGAGACAAAGGGCAGGCAGGGNAGNTCNTCACGCAATTATGACGTGCTTGGNAGGGAGCTTTTCACACCGGACGAAGTGCGGAAGCTGGANAACAAGAANTGCATTATCTTTATCCGTGGCTTTGATCCGATCATGGACAGCAANTTNATACCATTCGGGCATCCGGCATTTGANCAGACNGCNGATGGGAAAGGGAAGCCGTATGTCCATGTTCCGGGAGGCAGAGGGGACGGACAGGNGCAGCCCTTTCAACTGCTGACGCCAAAGGCGCTCTCCTATTATGAGGAACTGAAAAAGAAAGGCGAAAATGTCTACATTGACAANATNGACTACAAGGACTTTGAACTTCTCACTGACGCTGGCATGAAAAAACGCTTCATCAGCATTGAGGAACAGGAGCAGAAGGAACAGCTTTACAGGGAACAGGACAATGAACTCATGTATGCGCAGGAGGACGAACCGGAAAATGAGCCGGCGCAGGAGGAGGCGGAACCGGAACAGGAAACGGATAAAGAGGATAAACNGGAAGCCGGAGGNCGCAGGCTTGAAGGCGAAGATACCATTATGAACCGTATGGCGCAGTGGAAGTATTCCAAAGAGCAGAAAGACGAGCTGCACAAGATGATTGCGCTCGGTATGCCCACAAAGACCATACTGGCGGTATTCTACCCGGAAACGGATGTCATAAAGATGCGTGAGATCAGAAAGACATTCCAGACTGTGCGGCATTCAGAAAATTAGGGGCAGTTCCCAATGGAAAGGCGGTGGTTAAAGCAACAACGCATCGGGGAAAGCCCGATTGAACAGTATTCCGGGGGAAACCCCGTTCTGATAGAGCAGCTAAAAACCAATAAAAACAATCAAAAATCAAAATGAAAAAGGAGATCATTATTATGCGTAGAACAGAGAACATTACAGGAACAAAGGCAGCAACAGAGGTAAAGGCAGGACAGGGCAGATTATCAAGAGCGAAAAAGGCAGTGACAGCAGCTTGCGGTGCGGCATACCTTGCGGTCAATGGACTGCCTATGACAGTGTTTGCAGCAGGCACAGGAACCACGGCGATCACACAGCCCCTCGATAACTTAAAGACGCTTGTGATTGCGGTCATCGGTGCGGTGGGAGTCATTATCCTTGCAAAGAACGTCATGGAGTTTGCGCAGGCATACCAGCAGCAGGATTCCTCAACCATGAACTCGGCATTAAAGGGCATTGTTGCCGGGGTTATGATGGCGGGTATCTCCACTGTCCTTTCTTTTCTCGGTTTCTAAGAAAAAACAGCAGCGGGGAAGGGCGGGANACTGCCTTTCCCTGAAAAGGAAAGAGGTGAGGATTAAGTGGATATTTTCAAGCTAGGGGATAAGATACTGGCTCTTCTGGAAATGGTGTTTGGGTTCTGGAACAATCAGGTAAATCTTGTATTTGCCCTGTTGGGGCAGTCCCCGGTAAATTTTAANGGCGGNGGTCCGTGGGCACTNGTGGAAAGCGTGGAACCGATCTTCGTGGCAGTGGGTTCTTCCCTTGTGGTGCTGTTCTTCGTGATNGGGTTCTGNNCGGAGAGTGTGGACGTGCGTGAGGAAATGCGCTTTGAGGTAATCCTGCGTATGCTGATAAGGCTCGGAATTTCGGAATGGCTCGTGGCAAACAATGTCACTATCATGAAGGCATTTTTCAGCACAATCGGGAACCTTGTNAACGCACTGTCGGCGGGCGGCTACACTACGCTTACCATTGACAGCGCACAGGCAGANGTCATAAAGGATCTTGGTTTCGGTGAGGGGCTTATCATGCTGATACTGGCAGCGCTGCTTAGCGTCATTGTCATTATCTGTGGCTTTTTTATGATATACACNGTGTATTTCCGGTTTTTAAAGATCATGGTAATCGTTCCGATTGGCTCCATTGCCTTTTCAACGCTGGCAGGCAACCGGAATGTGGCAAACACGGCAAGCTCTTANGCCAAATATTTCTTATCCGTGGTGTTTGAGGCAGTCACGATGGCGCTTGCGATCATGCTGTGCAATGCCTTCATCAGTGCGGGGCTTCCGTCCTTTACGGGCAGTTACGCAGACTGGGCAAAAACGCTCATNTANNTGTGTGANATGACCTTTACGATTGCCCTTACCGTGGGAAGCGTGAANGGTGCGCAGTCGCTTACAAGCAAGGCATTAGGATTATAGGAGGGCTGTATGGAAATAAGACCATTAACACAGGCAGAACAGAAGTATGCCTATGAACAGAGTATGCAGATACGGGGGCAGACAGGAAGCATCGGCNTCATGCATGGGGGCTATAAGAGTGATAGAGAGTTTTATTCCAGATTCTATGACTTAAATGAACGATGGAAAACAGGGGACTTTGAGGAAGGACTGGAAAACTTCCTGAATATCGTGAGTTCTGACAAAGACGGNTTTATGCGNAATCTGGATACGATGCGGGAATATACANCTTGTCATCCGCAGAACGCATTTCCGGGGAAAGAAGGAACAGAGTACGGTTTCCGTGCAGATACAGAAAAGTATGCTTATGTGATGCGCTGTAATCCTGCAAAAGAAAATGACAATGTTGAAATCCACTGTTATGTGAAGGAATGGCTGGACCACCATATCAAGGAGGCAGAGAAAGGCATCCGGTTCATTAACAGCAGGTATAGTGAACTTTTCCGTATTGCAGATGGNGAAAAAATAGTGATTACAGATTATAGGGGAGATAAATCAGAGAGTGTCTGCCGCTATATCGACGAATACCATACGGAAGTCGGCAACCATCTGTACCATATCTGCCAGTTTGCAGAGATCATGGAACGGAACGGTTCAGAATATGCACCAGTGGAACCGGAACCAGTGCAGACAGAGGAAAAGGAACCGGAACAGGGGCAGGAAGAAAAAACGGAGGGGACACTGGAACTGAAAACCCAGTTTGGGACAACGGAAAATGTAACGCTGACAGTCAACACCTACGTGGATAACAACAGCCTTTATGTAGGAATGACAACAATGGAGGACGGGTTCCCGGAACCTTACGGCGATGTGACNGTAAACCTGCTTACTTCTGTACCGCCTTACTGTGCCTTTGTGGATACCAACAATATGCCGGAGCTTGAGGACTTCCTTGTGAAAAACGGGATTGCGGAGTTTACCGGACTGATGCAGAGGAGCGGTTATTGTAGTTATCCTCTTTATCTGTTCAGTGGGGAAAAGATGCGTGGACTCTGCCCTGACGGAATGGCAGCATATGAGCAGGTAAACGGACTGGATAAGAAACAGGANAGGAAAGAAGTNAGCAGNTAAGNAATNAGGAAANTGCCGNAGGCAGAAAGGAGGCAGCTATGGANANCAGNAATACACAGGATTGTGACAATGACAGACCNTANCGTGAAGANTTTAAGAAGCCGCTGGAGGAAATCAAAGAGGANATTTTCTTNCGGGCAGACAATTTTGAGGGNGAGGCATGGTATGACGATCTCATGCTGTATATGAGGATTGGCGTGTGCCAGCCGGAACCGGAACACATTCCCGAACTGCAAAAGGCGCTGAAAATCATGGGGTATCCTACCCACGTCTCGGAAAACAAGGAAAAGCCATANCTTGTGCCGGGGGATAGCTGCAAGCCTCAGAAAAAGGAAAAAAGCAGATAAGGGACTGATTCAGGAGGTGTAAAGAGATGGTAATTGAAATCAACAAGGATATAGACCGTTATAAGGAATCGGTTGTCATGGGGCTGACGGCAAAGCAGCTTATCTTCTCCGTGGCGTCGGTTGCGGCGGGCGGCGGGATCGTGCTGCTGTTGTACCGCTATATCGGTCTTACCCCAAGTGTGTATGTGGCAATCCCGGTTGCCGCCCCGATAGCGCTTGGAGGGTTCTATTCATTCAACGGAATGGGGTTTTATGAGTATATGGGAAGAAAGATGCGTATGCTCTTTGCCAACCGTCCGCTTGCCTATGCGTCCACCGAAGGGGAGGAAACAATCCGTGAGATCCGCATGGAAGAGGAAGCGGGGAAAAAGGCGGATAAGAAGAAAAGCGCAAATAAAGGCAGCGGTAAAAAGAAAAACAGCAAAAAGAATAAGAAAGGCAGGAAATGAGTATGAAAAAGAAAACAGTGAAAGCAGTAGCAGGGATCATCGCAGTTGTAGTGACAGCCGTTATCGGCACAGTCATTTACAGGGCAAAGCATTAAGGAACGCATAAAAAAGGAAAGGAGGCAGGCGCATGAAAAAGAAAGCAGTGAAAATCGTGGCTGTTTTGGCAGTCATTGCAGCAGCAGCCAGCGTGATCGTGTACAGAATCAGACATTAGGAGGAAATCCATTGATTAAGAGTATGGGGGAAATGCTGGCAGCCGGGTGGTCTGATGGAATGAACATTCTGGAAGAGGTAAGCCGGGAACTGGCGGAAAGGCTGGTCAACAACAGACAGCCGTTTGTTCTGGTCCATGTGGAGGGCGATGGGGAAGTGAGTTTTGAAGGGATTACAGAATATGACGCTTCTGAACTCATACTGAACCTGTCAAACAGATATGGGACACTCACGGAAGAAATGAAGGATATGGGCATAGACGATGTATTCTATCATGACGATTTCGCTAATGANGGAGGTCTTGTTTATCTGGAAGAGGGTACGGGGNTTACTCTGTATGAACAGATTGACAATGAGGTAAATTTATCNGCTTTCCATTGTTATCTGTGTTCGGGNAAGAACATGGGAGATGTGTCAAAACTTCCTGCCGGAAGCTATCTCATGATTGACTGCGGCGAAACCATGCGCAAGGTCAGGGGACAGCTAAAGGAGGAACGGAGAAACAGAACCGTACAGAACAACGATAAAAAGGAGCAACTATAAATGGAATAACTGACCTTTATTGGTCGGAAAGTTCTGGTATCATGCAGCCGGGACTTTCCGGCTGCAATGCCTTATGGCAATGCTGAAAACAGCATAGAAAGGAAGGTCAGATTTGGGATTATTCGCAGACGGATTCAAGGAGCTGAAAAAAGCAAGCGAACCGCTTTACAAGGCACCGAAATCCATACAACAGACTATTGAGATCATGAAGGTGGCAGAGAACGGCATTTTTGAAGTGGCAAGGAACCGCTTCTCAAAGTGTTACCGTTTTCAGGACATCAATTATACCACTACAAATGAAACAGAGCAGATTGACATTTTTGAGCGGTACTGCAAGTTTTTAAATTCGCTTGATGTGAGTTTCAAGATCACAATCAACAATAAGAACAAGGATATGGAGCAGGTCAGGGATTATGTGTTCTTACAGCGCAAGGATGACGGCTATGACGGTTTCCGCAGGATTTACAATAACATCATGGAACAGAAGATCCATGAGGGCAGACAGGGGATAGAGCAGGAGCGTTACCTTACCATTACCATTGAGCGCAAGAATTTTGAAGAGGCAAAGGCGCAGTTTGCAACCATTGAGGCATCCGTGCATAAGGCGTTTGGGGAGCTTGGCGCAGAGATCGTCCCGCTGTCCGGCAATGAGAGGATCAAAGTGCTGTATGACTATTACCATTTGGGGGACGAAAACAGCTTTGACTTTGACATAAGGGAAGCGAAAAAGGTAGGTGCGGACTTCCGCAATGACCTGTGCAACGGCATGATGCAGTTTTACCCTGATTATTTCAAGGACGAAAAGAAATTCTGCCGTGCATTGTTCATCAAGAAATACCCGTCCAGTCTTTCAGACCGTTTCCTGAATGAGATAACGAGCCTTCCGGTACATTCAATCACAAGCATTGATGTTGTGCCTATCCCAAAGGATATGACAACGAAGGTCCTGCAGAAGAAATACCTCGGTATTGAATCTGACATCATCAAGCAGCAGCGTGTGAGGAACAAGAACAATGACTTTTCATCGGAAATCTCATACAACAAGCGGATTGAGAAGAAAGAGATTGAGGAGATCATGGACGATGTAAGGGAAAATGACCAGTGCCTTTATTATGTGTCCGTAACGATTATCCTTATGGCAGACACGAAAGAGGAACTTGACAGCATGACGGAGACGGTGGAAACCATAGGAAAGCGCAACTCTGTCACGATAGAGGAACACTATCTGAAGCAGAGGGAGTCCTTAAATACCGCACTGCCGATTGGGGTAAGACAGGTGGAAACCATGCGTACCATGCTGACACAGAGCCTTGCGGTGCTTATGCCTTTCAATGTGCAGGAACTGAACGACAAACAGGGCTGTTATTACGGTATCAATCAGGTGTCAAAGAACATCAATATCGGGAACCGCAAAAAGCTGATTAACGGCAACGGTTTTGTGTTCGGTGTTCCCGGTTCGGGCAAGTCGTTCTTCTGTAAAATGGAAATGGGCAATGTGTTCTTATCCGGCAATGATGAGATTATCGTCATTGATCCGATGAATGAATACTTTGACATTGCGGAGACTTACGGCGGAACAGTGGTAAATATGTCAACCTATACGGATAACTATGTCAATCCGCTTGATATGGACGTATGGAGTCTTGACCTTAACGACAGCAAGGGCATGATAAGGGAAAAAGGCGAATTTATGCTCGGACTGTGTGAACAGTGTATGGGGGAAAGCCTTAATTCAAGGCAGAAGTCCATTATTGACCGCTGTGTGCGCAAACTCTACATTGAGATTGCAAGGAACAGGGAAAAATATGTGCCGATCATGTCCGATTTCTATGAAATACTGATGAACCAGCCGGAGGACGAGGCAAAGGATATAGCGTTGTCATTGGAACTGTTTGTCAACGGTTCGCTGAATATCTTCAATCATCAGACGAATGTAGATGTGGATAACCGCTTTACGGTGTACGGAATCCGTGACCTCGGTACGGAACTTTCGCCTATCACAATGCTTGTAATGATGGAGAGCATACAGAACCGTATCATTGCAAACGGCAAGAGGGGCATTGCAACATGGCTCTATATTGACGAGTTCCATGTGCTGTTAAATTCGGAGTATTCCGCTAAGTATTTACAGCAGTTATGGAAGAAAGTGAGAAAACAGGGCGGCTTGTGTACCGGGATCACGCAGAATGTCGTTGACCTGCTGCAAAATTACACGGCTACAACCATGCTTGCCAACTCGGAGTTTGTGGCACTCTTGAAACAGGCGAACACGGACAGTTCACGCATGGCGGAGGTAATCGGCGTTTCAGAGGCACAGCTNCGGTTTGTAACCAACTCGTCAAGCGGTATGGGGCTTATGAAGTGCGGAAACGTGGTAATCCCCTTTGACAATACCATTGAGAAGGGGACAGACCTCTATAACCTGTATAATACCAATATCCATGAGAAGATTGCAATGGANAAGAAAAAGAAGGGTGAGCAGTAACAGATAGTCACACTTTGACAATACAGGGTTAAGGACAGGGTTTGCGGCTCTGTCCTTACAGATTGGAGGCTGTTATGAATATTACGGATATGATTCTTGTGACGGAAAACCACAAGGGGAGCGAGACAAATTCACTTATGGATTTGCTTGATTTCATTGATTTTACAGAGAAAGAGAGCTGGCTGTCATTGAAAGAACTTGCGGAGGATATGGCAACGCTTGGATTAACGTGCGGGGGAAAAGAAAAGTGGATGGAGAGTTGTTTTGCGGAGAACACAACGCTTTTTGCAAGGTACTGTGCCGATGAAAAGCAACTGGAAGCATTTTTGCAGGGAGGCTATAACAGGGATAAGGAATGGAAATTTGATGAACAGAGATGTTCCGAAAATTGTCTTGACTTTCTGAAAGAGTTGGGCATAAGCACGGATAAAAGGTCAGGGCAGGAGTGTGGAACGCCTGGGCAGATGAAGGAACTGGACGAACACCATTCTCGTCTGCAAAAACAGTTCAATCTTTTCTATACGCTGTCCCAGAATGAACTTGCAACTGGCTGTGTCAGAAGTGAAGCGACAAAGGCAATGTATGAAGAATTTGGAACAGGCAGGCGGGAAGTATTCCAGAAAAACCTTGAGGGCGGAAAGTACGATTCGGGCTTTGCCCATGAGGAAAAGCAGCAGAGGGCAAGGTAATGTGACAGCATTTGCGGCATCTAAGCCATATGGTTTAGGTGCTGTTTTTTGCGGAAAATGGAGGTGAGGCAGCTTGAACATCAAGAAAGTGGATGACAAGCCAATGGTAATCCACACAAAGGAAAAGCCTAAAGTCCATGTAAGGGGAACGCCTGAAACAAAAATCAAGGGCAGGAATATCCTTACCGTGCAGCATGGTCCGAAGATTGCCGGAAGCGTGGTTGAGAAAAGCGTGGCGGCAGACGGGAAGATAAAGTTAAAAAGGAGTTCCGTCCATGTTACGGATAAAAGGAAAACAGTGCGGGCAAGAACGGCGGCTGACTGCATGGAGTACAGGGGCAGGAACGGCGGCGGAACTGTACAGGACAGAAAAGGGAACACAACCACACAAGGCAGAAGCGGCGCAACTGAACAGGGCAGAAGTGGCGGCACTACACAAGGCAGAAATGAGGGCAGAACCGCACAAGGCAGATATGCGGACAGGAACACGCAGGGCAGACAGGGGAAAGAACAGGAAGTGCGGCAGTCCGTGAACAAAGAAAACCGCATGTATGCCCAGTACCGTATAGCGAAAGCGGAAAAAGAGGCGGCAATCAAAAAGAAGTCCGCCCTTCCTTCCGGCATTGCTTCAGTGGCGGCTAGGACTGCATTAGATGAAATGGAAGGCGGTAATGAAGTCCATGATGCATACATGACGGCTTATACGCTGGCAAAGCCTGTCACAAATGCCGTCGATGCGGGCAGGAACCTTTACCGTTCACAAGCGGCAAAAGCCAAACAGGATAAACTCAAGAAAAAACAGGCAAAAAGCCGTATCAAGGAAAAGGCGGTAAAGGAAAGTGCGGTAAAGACGGCAAGGAAAACCGCACAGACGGCGGCAAAGGAAACTGCCAAAGAGACAGGGAAGAAAGCAGCGAAAGAAACATCAAAAGCTGCGGCAAAGACGGCAGCAGCCACGGCAGGGACAGGGGCAGGCGGCGTACTTGCCGGAATTGCGGCGGGCGAAGCCGTAGGGATCGCAATGGATAAGCGTGAACTGAAAAATTCCACAAGGAACCGCATGATAAAGCTGTTTGTGGCAAAGCTGCGGCAGGAAGATAATCAGGACAGTATCGGGAAAGCATTAAAGGACATTGTGCTGATGCGCTTTTCCCTGATGGCAAAGTATATCGTGCGGTATGTGGGGCTGTTCCTGCTTGCGCTGTTTGCGGTGGTGGCACTCATTGCACTCCCGGTAATTGCGATCATAGCAGTTATCTACAATTCGCCGTTTGCGATATTCTTCCCGTCCATATCGTCGGGGGAGACGACGCAGGAAGTCCTATCGGCGTATGTGTCGGAATTTAACGCTGATGTCAATGCGGAACTTCGGAACCATGCCGGGTATGATGAAAGCGAAAAAATCTATGTCAATTTTGAAGGTTCCGGCACACCGGACAATTTCTGCGACATACTCATGGTCTACATGGTAAAGTACGGGGACGGCGACACGGCAACGGATATGACGGATAAGGCAAAGCAGAACTTAAAAGCCGTATTTGACGATATGTGCAGCTACACCATTACCAGCAGGACAGACACGGAAACCGATGATGAGGGCAACACGACAACCACTACGGTCAAAGAGGTCAATGTAAGGCTGAAAACGTGTTATGAAATGATTTCCGTCTATGGGTTCAATGCGGAAGAACAGGAAATGCTTGCCGAACTGATGAAGCCGGAATATCTTGCAATGCTCGGCTACACTGGCGGGGGCGGCGATCCGGGGGAAGCGATTTCGCCTGAACAGTATCAGGCAATCGTGGACGCAATTTCTGACGAAAACGGAAGGAAGGTCGTGGCGTTTGCACTGTCAAAGGTAGGATACCCGTACAGTCAGGCATACCGTGACAGCGGGAATTATTACGATTGCAGCTCCCTAGCCTACTATGCATGGCGCAGTGCGGGGGTAAGCATCATGTATGAAGGTTCCAATACGGCGGCAAGTGAGGGAAAGCTCTGCTATGACAACAACCTGCTTGTGAACTATGACGAGATGCAGCCGGGGGACCTGATATTTTACAGTTATGACAGAAACGGGCGCTTTATGAACATTACACATGTGGCGATCTATGTGGGCAATGGAAAAGTAGTTGAGGCGGCAAATGCAAGGCTTGGGGTAGTATACAGACCAGTGCAGGGGCGTTCTTCCATTGTATTCATAGGCAGACCTAGATAGGCGGTGCGCATGGGAAAGAAGAAAGAAAAAGAAAACCTTGAGGCACAGCTTACAGAGTCTTTTGAGCATTGGGAACACTTAAAAGAGCATGGCGGCAGTGATCCGTCTTATGCGGACGGCACGAACATGAACCTTGTAAGGAACCATATCATGTATTATAAAAACAGGATGGTGGAAGAGTACGGCAGGGATTATGAAAAATACCCGGAAATNTTCTACCGGGAAGTGCCGCCGAAAGTNCATGATGATTATATGGCAAGGGCAGGGGAGATAAGGGACGGTGCGGCNCAGGCNTTGGAATATTATATTTCCGATCCGAACTTTTTCTATCTCCTTGCAAACAAGGATATGCTGACAGAGAAAGAGGCAAAGCAGATANGCCTTNATANNGTGCTTGGGTATGCNTCCGGGCTTGCAAGAGCCATAAAAAACGGGGANCTNATNACAATGCGCCGTCATGCNNNCAGACCGGAGNNNTATCTGGAGTCCTTTGCCCAGTGTGCNACACNGATGATGAANATAATAAATGAAAAGAAAAAAGAGCCNGANCAGGTNCAGGGAAACGGNCAGCTTTCTTTGTTCCAGTTTGGTATGGAGATAGGGCAGTGCCGATAAGCGGGCTGCCTTTTTNTGCGGATAAAAGGAGGAAGCATGAAATTANAAGATATGATCTTGGTGGTGGAAAACCNGAAAGGGACNGAAACAAACTATCTGCTGAACNTTACGGACTATATGGAAACAGTAGTAAAGCTGTGGGGAGAAAATGCGGAGGATATGGCAGGCGCAATANGCNCACTGTATGAGACAAAGGCGGGAAAGAGGGAATGGAGCGATCTGTATNNTGCGGCAAACAAGAGTATCCATGCNTCATTCTGTACGGGAGAGACGCAATTAAGCGTATTCCTTAATGGAATGCTTAATGACGGGGAATGGTCTTTTGATACNGAACGCTGNTCTAAGGACTGTCTTGATGTCCTGCGGATATACAANNTGAAACCGGANGGACTGCGCCTGTTCCCCTCNCTGCATTATGAGCGTGTAGAGCATACTTTCCATGTCGGGGAAATGCTGCANAACATGAACGGGAATGACTACCGTGTGCTTGCGGTATTNAGCCCCAAAAACCTGCTGTTAATGAGCGCNGTGGACGGACAGATCNTNGTGGGNAGCGGTGTGAATCTTTTTGAGAGATACCCCAAAGGGGANCGTCCNGACGATGACAGTGTGGTTACAGGCATAGAGTGGGACTNCGGCGATTATTTTGGGAAAGACATTACAAGGATNGATTTCGACATTCTGAAACAGCACTACGGGGAGCCTGACAGGGTAGAGAATGTTTCAGACCTGCGGGATATGNTACGGAGNAAATTCTGGATGCAGAAGAATGTGGAGCAGAAAGANGGACTGCCGGAGAGGGTAAGNAACGCNGCAAGGGACNGTNTGGAANATACTTTTGGGACAAGTGAGCCGGATGTNTTCNNNAAGNTGCTTGANAANGGANTGTATGANGGAATNTACCATGCNANGGAAGAANANAGACAAATATCAGGACNATNACGNTNAAAAAGGGGGAAAATCANATGGAAAGAATGACAGGAAAAGAAACGGTTAAGAACATGGAGTATCTGGTAAAGCTGCTGCATAAGGAGTGGGAACGCTCCGGCAGGACAAAGGCAGAAGTNTCCATAGANATNACNNANAAAAGAGCAANGGAAACAAGGCTTGCGGGGGAGATACAGGCAAGGCAGGGACAGCTTGAAGCAGAGGGAATGGATTTTAAGGAGTGCATGGAGCTTTCCAAAGAGAATTTCNTACTCCTGCGCCTTGCAAGGAAGATAAAGAAAGCAGCGGACANGGCAGAGCGCCGNGAAGATGCCGTTTCCTTTACCGTGGAAATGGATAAGGAAGAATATAAGCTGTTTTCCACGCTGATCAAGGTACAGGAGGCATAGGGGCATATTGGGAAAGAAATATAACATNATTTATGCCGATCCGCCGTGGCAGTATAAAGTGTATTCCAAAAAGGGGGAAGGGAGAAGCGCAGAAAACCATTATCATACAATGAACATTGAGGATATANGGTCATTGCCTGTTGNAAGAATAGCCGATGACGACTGTATCCTTTTTTTATGGATTACTTTCCCCTGCCTGCTGGAAGGAATCTCTGTCATGCAGGACTGGGGTTTTACCTATAAGACCTGCGGGTTNAACTGGGTAAAACGGAATAAAAANGCTGANACNTTCTTTATGGGNNTNGGCTTNTGGACNCGCTCCAATTCGGAAATCTGTATTCTTGGGACAAAGGGCAGACCAAAGAGGGTATCGAAAGCCGTCCCGCAGGTGTGCGATGCACGGATCATGGAACACAGCAANAAGCCGGANGAGATACGGGAGCGGATAGTGGAACTGTGCGGGGACCTGCCACGGATAGAACTGTTTGCAAGGCAGAGATTTGAAGGATGGGACTGTCTTGGGGACGAGATAGACGGCAGGGATATAAGGGAGGCGATACTTGATATTTAAGTCGGAAAAGAAATATAACATCATCTATGCCGATCCCCCGTGGAAATATGACCGGAAAGTGGGGCAGGGAGTAGCGGAGGATCATTACCACACAATGAATATAGAGGATATATGTTCGCTGCCTGTTGGGAAAATCGCCGCCGATGACTGTGTGCTGTTTCTGTGGGTAACATTCCCGTTTCTTATAGAAGGGCTTTTGGTCATGGAAAGGTGGGGGTTCAGTTACCAGACCTGCGGCTTTAACTGGGTAAAGAGGAATAAAAAGGCTGATACCTTTTATTTCGGACTTGGTTTCTGGACTCGTTCCTGTTCGGAAATCTGTATCCTCGGCACAAAGGGCAGACCGGAAAGGGTATCTGAAAATGTCCCGCAGATATGTGATGCAAGGATCATGGAACACAGCAGAAAGCCGGATGAGATACGGGAACGGATTGTGGAATTGTGTGGGAACCTGCCACGGATAGAACTGTTCGCAAGGCATAGATACGAAGGATGGGACTGTCTTGGGGACGAGATAGACGGCAGGGACATCAGGGAAGCAATATTGGAGGTATAAAGCATATGACATTTGATGATATAAAGGCAAGTGAGATCAGGGAAAAGATTTTCCCTATGATACTGGAAGAAGCGTGCAGACAGTGGTGTGCGTTCATTGATGATGTGCCGGAACGTGCAGACGGAGAGGGGTTTGCGGAGTTCTTCTTTGAAATCTTTGAAGCAAAAGAACTGGAATATGCAGAGCAGATATATGAACAGGAGGCGCAGGAGGCAGTAAAAACGCCAAAAGAAAAAAACAGGTAAAGGGGGCTGCAAATGAGCGCAGACACTAAGACATCAAAACTGTATGATGCTGCCATAGACGAAGTGACTGCAAACGGGCAGGCATGGAAAAGCATATGCAGGCTTACGGGGCAGCTCTACCGCTATGAGTTTGACAATATCCTCATGGTCTACAAGCAAAGACCGAGGGCAACGCTGATTGCGGATTTCGACACATGGAAAATGGTAGGGCGGTATGTAAGGCGTGGCAGCAAGGGCATCGCAATCTTCCCGTCAAGAGCCTTAAAACCGGGTATGCGGTATGTTTTCGACATATCCGATACCGGGGGAAGGGAAAGCCGCCTGACATGGGAGTTTGACAGGAACACCGTGAAAGCNTATGCGGCNTGGTTAAGGGAAAAAGAGGGCGCTGNCCTGCCCGAAGGAAAAGAATCTGATAAATCTTTCTTAAAAGACTTTACAGAAAGGCAGATCGGAGTCATAATGGACTCAGNATTTGGTGAACGCATTACCGNGTTCGTGAATCTGGNTGGAAACAANCAGATAACAGAAAATAGCAGAGNGCAAGAGATTACGGCAGAGGAAGCGTTAAAAAGAAGCGTCATGTATGCGGTATTTACAAGATGCGGCTTTGACCTTCCCACTGAAAAACAGGATTTCTCCTTTATTACCGCATTTACAACAGAGGAGGAAGTCTACCGTTTAGGATCNCTGCTCAGCGATATATCCTGTGAAGTGCTGAGAGGCATTGCAAATGATTTAAAGCAGATGGAAGAAAGGAGTATTGCAAATGGCAGAGATAACATTGACGTATCACGAGGGAACGGACGGGATGCTGTACCCGNANCTCACGGCACCGGAGGAAACGGTGANCATGACGAACTTAGGGAAGTTCGCAGTGAGGGCGATGGAGTACCTGAAAGAGANCCACAACAGCAGATACCGNACATTGCAGAGGTTCGGGAAACTGGCGGAGAAGATGCAGGAAGTGGAGNACGANGCGAACCGGATGATGGACGAGCTGGAGAGCAGCTACNTNAAGAACAACCCNCCGAAGGACAAAAACTCGACAATGGAGATGTGGCAGCTACGGCAGCAGGCGAGGATGCAGGCAGAGGAGATNGTGATGANCGAAGTAGTGATGAAGTTCCATTAGAGGNANNCGGACANCAGACAGNNGNCAGTGAACAGCAGAATATAAGGNANGCAGAACTTGACCGGGAAATCGAGCAGGAACTGAANGAGATCAATTCTTTNGGGAGTTCTGANACNCAGAAAGGNAGCTATGAACAGGCTTCCTTTTTGATTGCCGCAAACGGGGATATGGAGATTCCGAAAGAATATTCCTACCAGAAGCCGGAACAGGTGCTTACCGTGCCNCATGAGTATATAACGCAGGCGCTTATGCGGGGCAGCGGGTATGANNANGGNAAAANGCGCATTTATGNAATNTTTCAGGATATTTCNNATCCGGGNGAGCGTGTAAAGGCNATCCGNAANGAATACNGACAGNNNGGNNCAGGCTGGCNNCTNGAAGGGGACGGNCTGCACGGATATGANNCNTTTANNGCAAAAGGANTCCGTTTCCAGTGGCGTGAGGGAGNGACGGAAAAAGAGGGCTATGTGAACTGGAAAGCCATAGAGCNTGAACTGNGTGCATTGATCATGACNGGGGAATACTATANCCCGNCAAAGANATTTGATNCTGACAATGNATCGGCGGCAGCATGGCAGGAGCCTATGGATNAGTTTTTTCAGGANAGCTTNTNNANNCCGNNCCCGAACATGNTGNTNTATGAGGTNTTNACNAAAGAACTGCCNATGAGNGACAAAGNNCAGTTTATNGAAANGGTTCTNNGTAAAAANCCNTATGNTNCCGCAATNNAAAANCATTTTNAAAACNGNTACGGNAGNTGCANNATTGAGCAGTCATATGAGGGCATTTCCATTGAATATTACGATGAGAATGGCACGAAGTGGAAAACGGANCTTGACTGGTGGGACTGTGCGGCTTATGTGGAGAGCATGATAGCCGATGGCGTATNNNNGACATATGCGCCTTATTCTGAAATTGACCGTGTAATGGAACAACGNCCGNCAGTATCGTGGATACAGATTTTAAAAGAAGATACGGACAAATATCTTTCGGAGGATGCAGGACNGCACCAGCAGAACCGTCTGGACGCCATACAGGAAGCCCTTAAAGNGAAAGGTTTGCAGGAGNAGNTGGAAGTGACATGGGACGATGNCTATGATGAAGTCATTGCCAGCGACGGNGAAACGGTATGGCATGGCAGGCAGTTCTATGACTACCTGTTTNAAGAAGTGCTTGTACCTGACNNAAANGATGAATGGGTTCCNTTCCAAGTGCAGACACAGCTTGAGCATGACAGGCGTTCAAGCCGNAACCCGGACAAGANTGAATTTATCTACCGGAAAAANCCTGACACGGTGGAACTTACCGCCGAAGAGNGGGAAAAACAGGAAGAANNCNTGTGGCTGGAACCGTTAAAGGCATATTTCAATGAGGAAATCCAGTATATTTCCGTAAAGACACTGATCTATGACATTTTTACCACAAATNTAAACATGGANAGCAAGGCAGGGTTCCTTGCAAGCGTGTACGGNGAGCAGCGGGAAGGCTTTTTTATGTCGGAGTACACGGATAANNCCTATGGNAAGTGCAAGATCAGCAGGGATAAGGANGGCATTGAAATCTCTTATCCACNGGNAGANGGCACAAAAGGGGAAAAGCGTGTGGATTACCGATACTGCGCTGACCTGATCCTGCACATGATAGAGGNAAATGCTTACCTGACAGAAGGAATCTTTGAGCGTTTCAAGGAAGCGCCGGGGGCATTTGCCGCAATGCCGTGGTTCATGGAAATCTACCATGAATACAAGGAACGTATGCTGCAGGAGCCGGACTTTGCGGCGGTCAGCATTGACGGGCAGGAGGAAGAAAGGCAGGAAGGGCAGGAGCCGGAGGCAGCAGCGGAAGAAATACCGGATACACGGCAGACTGCGGAAAACGGACAGGAAGAAATAACGGAAACATGGCAGGCGGTGGAAAACGGGCAGGAAGAGATACCGGAAGCATGGCGGACGGCAGAAAGCGGGCAGGAAGAAACAGCGGAAACACGGCAGGAACAGGAAGAAACAGCGGAAATACAGCAGGAACAGGAAGAGATACAGGAAACGGCAGAACGTGTGGAGGGGGAAGTATTAAACCCTGACGGGAGTGTGGCAAAGCCCTCTGCGGGCAGTCTGTTCCCGGAAGCTCTGCGGCAGGTGGAGACAATGGACGAGGACCTGCGTGATGCGCTGGAAATCTATCTGACAAAATGCTCCGCAATCGTGCCATACCAGCCGTTTTTACAGATGGTAGCAGAAAGCAGCCTGCCAAAAGAGGATAAGCTGCANTTCTTAAACCGCACCATAAACNATATGGANGATAAGGANCAGACAAANGCATACCACAACAACGCTTACGGTCTTGTGGAGTATATCCAGAATAAGGATNCCTTNATGGTGGACTTAAAGAGCCGGGACGGGGAGCGGAAGAGATTTTCCGCAACCTATGAACAGCTTTATTCCATTATGGAATACCTGATCCGGGCNAANACTTTTGTCATACAGCGGAGAATAAATGAATATGCAGCGGANTATGCCAGAACNCCTTATGAAAAGAAATCNGCCTTAGAAAANCANTTTGAGGANAANNTNANNAANCTCANAAGCAGGCAGCGTAAAGGGAACTTTCACTTTGAAGAGGCTGAACTGCCAAAAGGCGGGCAGAAAACAAGATACCAGTGGAACGTGGAGGCAATCCGGCTGTTAAAGCAGATAGAGCATGAGGGCAGGACTGCCACACCGGANGAACAGAAGGTGCTTGCCCGCTATGTNGGATGGGGCGGCATAGCGCAGGCTTTTGACGAAAGGAATGAGGGCTGGCAGAAAGAGTATGCGGAACTGAAAGAGCTTCTTTCCACGTCGGAATATGCGGACGCAAGGGAGACAGTCAACACGGCATTTTACACTTCCCCCGTCATCACGCAGGCAGTTTATGGCGCACTGGAAAAATTCGGTTTCCGTAAAGGGACTATTTTAGAGCCGGCACTTGGTGTCGGTCATTTTTTTGGGACACTGCCNGAAACCATGCAGGAAAGCAAGCTGTACGGNGTGGAAAAGGACGACATCAGCGGGCGGATCGCAAAGCTGCTGTACCCAAAAGCACAGATAAAGGTNAGGGGNTTTGAGGAAACACAGTACCCTGACAACTTTTTCGATGTTGCGGTGGGCAACGTGCCTTTCGGGGATTACAAGCTNTATGATGCGAAGTATGCAAAGCACAATTTCCGTATCCATGATTACTTTTTNGCAAAGGCGCTGGATAAGGTCAGACCGGGCGGCATTGTGGCATTCATCACAAGCAAGGGAACGCTTGACAAGGCGAACCCTGCGGTAAGGAAGTACCTTGCGGAACGGGCGGAGCTGCTCGGCGCAATCCGCCTTCCCAATACAGCTTTNANGGACAGTGCGGGAACCGATGTCACAAGCGACATCATATTCCTGCAAAAGAGGGAGCGCAAGATCGTGACGGAGCCGGACTGGGTGCATCTTGGCAGGACGGAGGACGGCATTGCGGTCAATTCCTATTTTGTGGAACACCCGGAAATGATGCTCGGCACAATGGAGTACGATACACGNATGTTCGGCAATGGCAGCAAATACACAAGCTGCATCAACCATGACGAAAACTTTGACNTNAAATCCGCACTGGAAACAGCAGTAGGGCAGCTTTCCGGCAGGATAACCGANGTGGCGGANCTTGCGGCGGAAGAGGAAAACACGGAGGACATCATNGAGGCAGATCCCGACGTGAAGAATTACACTTATACCTTTGTGGACGGAAAACTCTATTACCGTGAAAATTCCGTCATGTACCGCAAGGAAGTGTCGGCAACNGCGGAAGAACGCATACGGGGCATGGACGAGATCCGCACGATCACAAGACAGCTTATCTTCATACAGACGGAAGGGTGCAGCAGTGAGGAACTGGCGGCACAGCAGAAACTACTCAATGAAAAGTACGATGCCTATGTGAAAAAATACGGNCCNCTGACCGGAAGGGGGAGCCAGCAGGCATTCCGTGACGATGCGGATTANCCNCTNTTATGNTCCCTTGANGTNGTGGACGANGANGGNAGGGTGGAAAAAGCGGATATGTTCTACAAACAGACAATCCGTGCGAAGAATCAGGTGGAGCGTGTGGAAACGGCGGTGGAGGCGCTGAATGTGTCCGTCAATGAGTTCGGGACGGTCAATATCCCGTTCATGTTNAGCATTTATGAGCCTGACATCAGCAAAGAGATGGAAAGCCTGCCGGAAGGCAGCACACTCTCGCCGGATGCGGAGGCGGAAGTAAAGAGGGCGGTACTCTTAAAAGACCTTGAGGGGCTTGTGTATCTGGAACCAACGGAATANAACCCCGACAACCTGAACATGGGATGGAAAACAGCGGATGAATACCTGTCCGGCAACGTGCGTGACAAGTTAAGGATTGCGGAAGTGTACCAGAAAGAGAACCCGGAGTTATTCGGTATCAATGCGGAAGCANTGAAAAATGTGCAGCCGGAACGCCTTGATGCGTCTGAAATCGACGTGCGTATCGGAACCACATGGATTGAGCCGCAGGATTATGAGGAGTTCATCTATGAGCTTTTGAAAACACCGCNCAGGGCAAGGGCTATGCGGACGAAGTGGAGCAGTACGGGNATACAGGTAAAACTCAACACCTACAACATGAACTGGTTCATTGAGGGGAAACGGCATGACANCCATTCCATTGCCGCAACGGAGACTTACGGCACGAAGCGGATNGANGCCTATTCCATTTTTGAGGAAACCTTAAACCTGCGCACGGTTACAGTCCGTGACAGGATAGACGACGGGGGCGGAAAGTACCACTATGAAGTAAACAAGAAAGAAACCATGCTTGCAAGGGAAAAGCAGAACCAGATGAAGGAGGCGTTCAAAAGCTGGATATTCAAGGATCAGGAACGTCGGCAGAAATATGTGGACTATTATAATGAGACATTCAACAATATCCGCCTGCGGGAATATGACGGCTCACACCTGACATTCCCCGGAATGAACCCGGAAATCAGGCTGCGTGACCACCAGAAAAACGCAGTCGCAAGAATCCTTCTCGGAGGGAACACACTGCTTGCGCACTGTGTAGGAGCCGGGAAAACATTTACCATGATGGCGGCATGTATGGAACTGCGGCGGCTCGGTCTTGCCAACAAGAATGTCATTGTGGTGCCGAAGTCCATTGTGGGGCAGACGGCAGGGGAGTTCATGCGGCTGTACCCGTCCGCAAATATCCTTGTGGCAACGGAACGTGATTTTGAGAAGAGCAGGAGGAAACAGTTTGTGTCCCGTATCGCAACCGGGGACTATGACTGTATCATCATGTCGCACTCGCAGTTTGAGAAGATACCGATCTCAAAGGAACGGAAAGAACGTATGCTGGAGGCGCAGATACAGGAAATCTCCTATGCGATTGATGAGATCAAGGCGGAAAAGGGGGAGCAGTGGACCATCAAGCAGATGGAGGCACAGAAGAAAAAGCTGGACGAACAGCTAAAGGAACTGACAGAGGAAAGCCGCAAGGATGACCTGATCACGTTTGAGGAACTGGGCATTGATTCCGTCATGGTGGACGAAGCGCATCATTTTAAAAATTTGTCGATTTTCTCCAAAATCAACAATGTATCGGGCATATCCAGCACTGGTTCCAAAAAGGCAATGGATATGTACCTGAAATGCCAGTACCTCGATGAGATCAACGACGGCAGGGGCATTGTGTTCGCAACCGGAACCCCGGTAAGCAATACCATGTGCGAACTGTATGTCATGCAGCTTTATCTTCAGAAGAGGACACTGGAGCGCATGGGTATTTACCATTTTGACTCATGGGCGGCGAATTTCGGTGAAGTGACAACCGCACTGGAACTGACCGTGGAAGGCAGCGGGTTCCGCTTCAAGAGCCGTTTCAACAAATTTACGAATGTGCCGGAGCTTATGACTTCATTCCGTGAGGTGGCGGACGTGCAGACTTCCGATATGTTAAACCTCCCGGTCCCCGCATTGAGGGAAGGCAAGCCGATCATCGTGGAAAGCGAGCCTGACTGGTATGTGAAGCAGGTCATGGAAGAGTTTGCGAAACGTGCGGAGAGGATACACGGAGGCGGTGTTGATCCGAAAGAGGATAATTTCTTAAAAATTACGGGTGAGGCAAGGCTTTTAGGTACGGACGCAAGGCTTCTGGAACTGGATGCGCCGAACAACCCGGACGGGAAACTGAATAAGGTAGCAGCGAATGTGGCAGCCGAATATTTTGCCGGGAACAAGGACGGTAAGATCGGCTGCCAGCTTATTTTCTCGGACATCGGCACACCGAAAACGGCATGGACGCCTGACTGGGCGGAGCGCATAAAGAACGGCGGGCAGTTTGACATTTACAATTACCTGAAAACCGAACTGGTAAAACAGGGTATCCCGGCAGAGGAAATTGCGTTCATACACGACGCAAAGACCGACGCACAGCGGGAGGCGCTTTTCAAGGATATGAGGAGCGGCAAAAAGAAGATACTGATCGGTTCCACGGATCAGTGCGGGACGGGCGTAAACGTGCAGGCGCACATCACGGCAATGCACCATGTAGACTGCCCGTGGAAGCCTTCCTGCATTGAACAGCGTGAGGGGCGTGGCGTAAGGCAGGGCAATGAGAATGAAGAGGTTGCAATCTACCGTTATGTCACAAAAGGGACATTCGACGCTTATTCATGGTCGTTAGTGGAAAACAAGCAGCGTTTCATTTCGCAGGTCATGACAAGCAGGGCTGTGTCAAGAACCTGTGAGGACATTGACGAGGCAACCTTATCCTATGCGGAGATAAAAGCCGTTGCGACGGGCAATCCACTGATAAAGGAAAAAATGCAGCTTGAAAATGACGTGCAGCGGCTGAAAATGCTGAAAAGCAGTTATGACAGCCAGAGGTATTCCCTACAGGACAACTTCATGATTCGTTATCCGAAGCTGATCAAGGCGGCAACAGAGAAATTAGCCTGTGTGCGTGAGGACGCAAAGACAGCAGAGGCGGCGCTCATTGCGGAACCGGATTTTGCGATCACTGTGGATGTTGCCGGAAAAAGCACAAAATTCACGGAGCGCACGGACGGCGGGACATTCATGCTGCAGGCGGTCAGCCAGTGCAAGACCGGGGAAACAACCCATATCGGAAGTTTCAAGGGGTTTGAGCTTTTAGTGGAAAAGAACTTCATCGGCGTAAACAACATGGTGCTGCGGGGAAAGACCGACTACAAGGCGGAACTTTCCACAAGCCCCGTGGGAAACATGGTAAAGCTGGAAAACCTCTGCCACGGCATACAGGTCAATATACCGGAACTGGAAAAGCGCATTGAGCAGTACCAGCGTGATATGGAGCAGTCAAAGCAGGAATACGATAAGCCTTTTACACAGGAAGAGGAACTGAATGAGAAAGTGGCACGGTTAAATGAACTGAACGTGCAGTTAGACTTGGAGAACGGAAAGACCGAAGATGTGGACCTTTGCGAAGTACAGGACAATGCAAAGGTAGCGGAGCCGGGAACTTACCACTGCTTTCCGTCCGGAAAGGAGGGAAGATGATGCGTAAAATCTTGGCAGCAATATTCATTGTGGCGGGACTGGCGGCTATGTCAGTCCCCCTTTTCTATCATTTCTACGGAAACCATAAGACAAATGAACTGATAGAGCAGTTTGAACAAAACATGGAACAGGAGCATAAGGGGGATGGAGAAAAAGAGGAAGAAAAGGAAACGGAGGCGGCGGATACCAAAGCCCCCATTAGTGAAGAGGATGCAGCCCTGCTTTCGTCCGGGGATGTGATCGGTCTGATCGAGATAGAAGCCTTAGAGCTGAAATATCCCGTTGTGGAAGGGGCGGACAGTAAACAGCTTGCCTATGGGATCGGGCATATCCCTGATACGGCGGCAATCGGAAGCAAGGGAAACTGTGTGCTTGCCGGACACAGGGGCAGCAGGTACGGCACTTATTTCAAGTACCTCAACAGGCTTTCAGCGGGAGACACGGTAAAGGTCATGGATAAAGAGGGAAACGTGTATCTGTATGAAGTCGTTTCATGGGAAGTCGTGGGACCGTATGACAATTCCGTGAAAGCACAGGGCATAGAAACAGAGCTTACCCTGCTGACCTGTGAGAACAGCGGGACAATGCGGCTTATTTACCACTGTATCTACAAGGAGGGCGAATAGCATGGAAGGAAGCAGCAGGAAGTACCAGTTTGGCATGGTGGAGGATATTCTGCGGGAATGTGAAGTCGAGCCAACGGAACCGGACAGGCAGACGGAAATGGACGGCGGCATACTGCTGACCAGTGGTATCCATGTTTACCTGCCACGCTATGAGATCAACGTGCATGAAGGTTTTTTCTGCCACATGGAAGAGGGGCGGCTTGTACCGCAAAATATGCTGACTGTCATTTACGACAGGACAGATAATGAATATCTGTATGATGCAGAAGAAAACTTTATTGATACGGTGCATGAATGGCTTGACGGGCAATGCACACTAAAGCAGTTGGAACAGGAACCTTGCGAAGTAAAAGGAACCAGGGAGGAGGTATTGCATGGAAAAGGCATACAGACTGGGGGAAGTGGAAGAAATCCTTGCGGAGATGGAACAGATTGCAGAAGTGCCGGACGACATCATGGAAAGCGATGAGGATTACCAGATCGTCATCAGCGGGTGGCAGGTGCATATCCCCGAACTGGGGCTGAACCTGCATGAAGGTGTCTATTGCAATTATGATGAAGAGGAGGGCGGCTATCTGCCCGACTTTGCGATAACCGTCGTGAAAGAGGAAGGGCAGGACGAATGGCTTTACTTTGAGCAGGACGGTTTCCTGATTACCCTTGCGAATTTTCTGCATGGGAAAACAGATTTAGATTTAGGGCAGTTGGGACAATTATCCTGTTTTATCCGTATGACGGATGGAAGCCTGCCAGCGGAAGAATGAACCTGCCCTGCATTTTGAAAGAAAAGGCAGTTCAGATAACAAGAAAACATTTTATCGTCCGGAAAGGACAGAAAAGGAGGAACTTATGGAGTATTCAATTCAGTTAAACGCAGTAAACAAACCTGAGAAAAACGTGAGGGCATTTGCAACCGTCGTGTTCGGGGACAGCTTCAAGGTCACGAATGTAGCGGTGCTTGAGGGCAGCAAGGGCAATTTCGTATCCATGCCCAGTTTCCGCACAAAGGAAAGGGACGAGTACAACAACCCGGTCTATAAAGACGTCTGCAACCCGATCACGAAGGAGTTTCGTGAGGAACTGTACGGCGACATCTTAAAGCTCTATGAGGAAATGGAGCAGACAGGCAAGGCAGAGGTCAAGATGGAGGCAGAGGAGCCGGAAGAACCGGAGTTCACGGTAAGGGTAACACCTTTTGAGCGTGAGGGCAGCAACATGGTAGGTCTTGCGAGCATCGTGCTGAATGACAGCTTTGCGGTAGGCAATTTGAGCGTGGTGCAGGGCAAGAACGGAATGTTCGTGGCAATGCCGTCCTACAAGGCGGGAAACAAGTACAGGGACGTATGTTTCCCGATCACAAAGGAGTTTAGGGAAAAACTCAATGATGCGGTTCTGGATACTTACCAGCAGGCAAAGGAGCAGGCAATGCAGGAGGGACAGGAACGTGCCTCACAGCAGATGGAGACCGATGACAGGGGCTTTATGAAAGTCAGTGAGGAGTCGATCCCGTTCCGCTAAGTGGTAGAAATCATAAGAAAGGGCAGGGCGGGAAACCGCCCTGCGGAAAGGGGAAAGAAAAATGGAAATGACAGAAAATGTGGAACTTACAAAGGAAAAAAACCTTACGGAACTGATTGACCTGTTGCGCAAGAACAATATGCAGGAAGCCGCCAACAATATCTTTGAAATGGCAGCGTATGTCGATGTCATGGAAAATAAGATGAATACGGTCTTAGAGGAACTTACAGCGGTAAAAGACCAGCTTCATAGGATGGAAGAGCGTGAGGCAGAGAAAGGGCTGAAGCAGACACTCAAAAGGGCAGTAAACAAGCTGGAAGAGGACTGTCAAGCCATGAAAGAAAAGCTGTTAGAAGTCAAGGCAGAGATCAAGGCAAAGGCAGGGGAGATTGTAACGGCGGCAAAGCAGAAAGGGAAAGCTGCTTTGAACAGGGTGTCGGAGTTTCTTGGGGTTAAGAAGATGCTGCAAGATTTCCGGTGGAATGTTCAGGAGTCCATAGATGATGTGGATAAGAGCATCGGGAAGATTGACGCTTTTGGTAAGGGCATGAGGGAAGCCGGACAGAAGATCGCCAACACATTCCGCACTTTTGCGGATAAACCGGAAAAGGAATACGGGGAAAAGAAGTTCTCAAAGACAGAACTAATAAAGAAACCTTTTAAGGCAAAGAGAAAGCTGCTGTCCGGTATCTTAAACTGTGCGGATGCCGCCATAGAAAAGACCGAACAGCTTGCCGCAGATGTGAAACAGTACCAGACGGATAAGGCAGAACGGGAAACAGGCAGCATTGGCAACATGGAGGCGGTAAACCCGGCTGAACTTGCAAGGGTGGCAGAGCCGGAGTTCCAGTATGGGGCAGAGGCTTTTGAGGCACACCAAAAAGAAGCAGAGAAGAAAATGACTAAGGATAACGCAACAAAGAATATGCCTGTAAAGAGCGGAAAGAGCCGTTAGAGAAAAGTCCTCTTGAATTGAACTTAGGTTTGATTCAAGGGGACCTGATTCAAGGGGATTTTTTATTTTCGTTGGTCGTTTTCTGCAAAAACGGGACACTTTCTGCAGGGGATATTGCAAATTTTTTTAAACTATTTAAGATGAAAGAGTAGCATATCTAAATATAAATGCGAAGTTATGGCAAATTGTAAATATTATGAGGGTGAGGAGGTGCTTCGAAATTATCATATACAATGGTATTTAATAGATATGTGAAACTGATTAATAATTAAGTAGAAAGGATGTAAAAACATGAAAAAGCGCAAAAAGCTCTTAGGAACGATGTTGGCGGTAAGTTTGTTATTTGCTCAGACTGCAGTGGTCAATGCAGAAAGTATTGAAGAAGCAAATGCAGTAAATCCACTGGATATTGGGCAGTTTAGTACACAACTTGAAAGTGTACATTTGGAGACTCTCAATTCAGACATAGTTGATGACGAAATACAGATTGAGTCTTGCAGGTTAATAAGTAATTCAAGAAATTATATACCACGGAGGGTATTAAGTGATACTATTATGCCCTCTGTGAGTTTTTAGTTATAAGGAGAACAACTATGCAACATTATTATTATCAAATAGATGGTGGTATATCCAATAATCGATATTATGTAGGTAACACCGGAAAATATTTTGCCTCTCCGTTTAAAGATATAAGGGAACAAACCATTTTGGTTGAAAATTCAGAATCAAAAAATGATAGTTATCGTCAGAAAACAAAGTACGATGATACTGTAGACCAATATTTTAGTACATATGATGTGTCAGCATTATTGGGTAATAAAGATAGCTATTTGGCTGGAAGGTTAGATTCTGCTTCAGATGTGGATTACTATATTTTTTCGTATGCACAAAAAACGTTTTATTCCAGAATGGGAATTTCAACGGAAATAACAATTAGTTTGGAAGACATACCTGAAGGATGTGATTACGAATTGACCATATATGACACTTATGGTAATCAGGTTGGAATAGCAAAGGATGTTGGAAACGGTCGCAAAGAAGTGACACTGCCTAATTGGGATGGCGTTACTGATAAGTATATTATCCGGGTCGAAAGCCGGGATGGTAGTCCGGTAGATAGTGATGCGAGTTATAAGATAAAAATTTCCGAAAATAAGGACAATGAAAAAAGCAATCAAAGTGTAGAACATGCAGAAGAGATGTTTGCAGCGGACAGCGAAGACAAAACTCACATTAAGAACAAATATGAAGAAAATTATCTCGCTGAACTTGAGCAACTGCATCAAGAGCAGTATAATTCCCTACCAGAGAATCAGCGATACACCGGAACAAAAACAGTTCAAGAACTGTTGGATGAGATGGCATCTGGAAGAATGTTAAGTGAGCAGGAAAAAATTTATCTAAAAATTTTTGCCAACCTGACGGATTATGAAAAAGCAGAGGCATCAGGTAAGATTGCCAGTGAATTATATCCTGAAATAAAGGATTGCATTGAAAAGTCAGGTATTGATATTGAAGGGAAAGAGTGGGGGATTGAACTGGATGCTGCGGGGAATGTAGTCATAACCGGAGATTTGGAGGAAGAAACGAAAGCAAAGATTTCGGGAGCGTTGAGTGATGAAATGATTGATAAGATGTGGGATTATTATGTACAGGCAAGTGACATTCCCACAAATTTATACAATTATCTCAGCTATTACAGGGACATCAATCAATTTCTTTTGAAGGCAACAGATGGTGAATATTCATGGGATGATATTCTGGTAGATAAGAATGGAAAAATTAGTGGATTGCCTTCAAAGATGTGCGAGTTACTAAATTCTCAAGAAGCTAATGCAAGGTATGAGCAGCTAAGGGATGAAATACTTAGTCTTACGGCATATATGAGCGAATGGGGAATGCAGAATATTCTGGACTTCAGAGCTGGGTATCAGTTCTCACATGCTGGAGTGAGTCGTAAAGATATAGGGGATGTTATTTCTCCTGAAGAAAAGGGTGCTCAGTATTATGATAAGTTAAGAACAATCATCTAAGACATTCGACTTACCTAGCCTTACATCGGGAACATATGGGGTAAGTGTTTATGCATATGCTTTTAGAACATCAAACAAAGCAACAGCGTATTACAAAATGAATAATTTAGGAGTAATAATTGTTCTGAAAATATTATGTTGTATCTTACAATGGATGTAACTAATTTTGGTCAACTTTATTATTGAAGTGTATGCTATCGGAACCTCAAATAGTGGTAAAGCATATTACCGGACTTATTAATAGTAAAAAATTAGTTTCTAAATAGTTTGATTAGAAAGTGGTAAAGTATGATGGTTTATATTTTGCCACTTTTTCAAAAAAATAGATTTATAGAGGATAGTGAAATTTTGTTGATATTTTTTAGACGATTTACAATAAAAATTTAGTTTTAATATTCTGTCAACACCGCTTTCACACTAGGCAATATAGCCGAAGGCATACTTTCAATATATTCTTCAGAGCAGGACCGTAGCCTTGAAATAGTATCAATGTGATATTTTCTGCTTAATTTCTGAGCAATTTTTTCAGATAAAAGTTCAAACAGATACTGATCTTCCCATGCTTGAAAGACAACTCCATTATCCTTTAAGGCATCGTATGTTTTCGTGGTATCATTGTAATCTTGCTGGCATATGGTATGTAAATCGTGCGTTGTTATTTTGCTGAAATCATCAATAGAAGCAATATTGCATTTATAGAGTTCTTCATAATGCTTTGAAGTAAATGGCAGGTGGTATTGAGCCAGATTTTCTTTAATGCTGTGTATTGAGTGTAATTCTATATTGTATGCCTTACATACTTCTCCCAGTTCCAGCATTGTTCGTTCTCCGAGATTGCACATACGAGCGAGTTCCTCTTTAGAGCATAGTGATAATATTTAAAGGGTAATTTTTACATCAAAGAAATATAGTCGTAACCTGCCAGATCAGAAACCATTGTGAAGCCCAATTCATGAAGGGCGTTCTTAGCACAGTCGGAAATTTTTAAGTCATATATGTAAATCCATTAATTTCACTCCTTTGTTTATTCCATTTTACTTGTAATATGAACAGGTTAGCAACATATTTAGCAGAAAATGACAAGTTTTAGCAGAAAATGGATACTGCATATCTGCTTGATGCGTCAAGCCCGTAGGGATGATTTTGGTATTGCAGAAACATTCTATTTAAAGCAGATATTATTTATTGACCGTTTTCTGTAATAAAAATTGCATAAAGTGGACTAAAACTAGTCCCTTTCTGACAGCTTTATTGAATACAATACTCTAAAAAGAACTGAAATGGGTTCAGGGTATGGTGGCAACATGGAACAGAAAATAAAGCAGGATGAAATATTTATCGGGCAGAACATTAGGCGTATCAGAAAAGAAAAAGGGATACGGCAGACGGAAATGGTAACATTGATGCAGTTAGAGAATGTACCATGACCAGAGAAGCGTTAGTGAAGATAGAAAGGGGAATACAGCATATACAGGCGTCACAGCTTAGGGCGATCAGAAACGTATTGGGAACAACGTATGATGAGCTGTTGAAATAAAACGACAGATCGGTGTGACCTGTCATTTTACTGCAATATTGTAAATATTTATCCGGTTGATAACAATTCTTTCATTGCCGCTGCAAATGAATTTGATGATGAAAAGCTTTGCTTCAGCTTACATTCACTGCAGTCAGGCACTTGTGAAAGCATACTGATATTATGCTTTTTCCATAACAGAGCAGCATTTTTTTCCGGCAGAATCTCAAAAATATATTTATCCTGCCAGTTGTCAAACACAATTCCATTTTTCCTTAAAATAAAATAAGTCTGCATGGTAAGGCAGTAATCTTTCTGGCATATATGATATAAGTCATTGGCTGTTATATGCATAAAGTCATCTAAGCAGGATATATTGCTTTGGAACAGCATGGGGTAAATCTTCGAGGGAAACTGGTATTTATCAAAATATTCTTTGATAGACAGTATAGAGCGTATCTCAATATTGTACTCCTGACAGATTTGCTCTAATTCTACCGCTGTTTTTTCTCCTAAGTTCCGAAAATGCAGAATGTCTTCTTTAGGATAGGAAGAAAGCTGCGAAATATACATAACACCATTTCGTATCAGGGCGTTTTGTAACCGCTTTGACATGGGAATATCGTAGACTGAGATTTCGTTGCTTGGCGGCAGCAGATAGCCTAAAGTATTCAGTTCGTTAATTACGGGTTCAATGTTACAATTTTTAGGGAACTTATTGATCAGGGTAATATAATTTTGTCCTTCGAGTTCCGAAACCATTGTTAAGCCTATGCTTTTCAAGGCAGATTTAGAGGCGGCAGAAATGTTTAGATCTTGTATCTTCATATCTATATCATTGCTCCTTTATTCATAGAGGTTGAAATGGAAACAAATCTAGTATAACACTTTTTTGGAAAAAATAAAATAAATATGGACTGAAACTGGTTCTGATTCTAAAATTCTGATTGCTACATTTTATTCCTGTGTCAAATTCTGCATAATATGGTCGTTTTCTGCAATTTAGTTGACTAATGTGCTAAAGAAAAATAAGATAATAAGGGGAATTTTAGATTTTTGTATGTCGCATTTCCTTACTATGAATGTAGAGAAAAATGGTTAAAGGATTTAGTAAGATGTGTCGAAATACAACATGGTGGAGTATAAAATATCAGGGACAGACTGCTATCAATTAGCAGGAAAGGAGGAGACAACACAGATGTTCAAAATTGCAATATGTGATGATGAAAATCTTTTTACAGAAGAACTAAAAGAGCTGATCTCCGGCTATATGATGGAAAAAGGTCTTGTTTTTGAGATAGATACATATAGCTCTGGGGAGGCATTGATAGAATTAGGAATTGAGGTAGTGCGGTATACTATCGTGTTTTTGGATATCAATATGGAGAAAGTTGATGGTATCAAGACTGCTGAGATGATCAGAAAAGTAAGCCGGGAAGTATTTATAGTATTTGTGACCGCATATGTGGATTATTCGCTGGAAGGATATCGCTTAGATGTTGTAAGGTATTTGTTAAAGGGCAATGCAAACTTTCAGAGCAAAGTTAATGAATGTATGGATGCCATTATTGATAAAATGAATTATTCCGTGACAAAAAGAGAATTTGATTTTAAGGAAGGAAGAAAAGAAATATCACTGGAAAGACTATTGTATATTGAGAGCAATCTTCACATACTTGAGTTTCATGTTATGGAGGATGATATGAAGGTCTACACCATGTATGAAACATTAAATGTATTTGAAACCAGACTGGAAGAGAATGATTTTATCAGGATACATCAGAGTTATCTTGTAAATGCAAAACATATCAAGAATGTTGTCCGTTGTAAAGTGATATTGACAAACGGGGTTGAGTTATCTATACCAAAAGCAAGGTATACAGACGTCAAGAAAAAGTTTATAGCGTGTCGGGGAGAAGTGTAGATGTTTGATTTAATGCAGAGTGTATTGTTGATATTTATTGAGGTAATGTGTTGCAAGATTTTTTATGAAACCTTTGGGAAAGAGCGGTATAAAGGATGGATTAATGTAATACAGTTTATATTGTTGCTTGGTAGTGTATGTTTACTCGCATTTGGTTTTTCAAATAATTTTGTAATAAGGCAAATTGCTAATATTTTAACGCTTTCTGTATTTATGCTTTGGCATGTTAAAATTAGCCTGAAAAAATCCTTTGTGTTAGCTATTTTATTTGATGCGTTATTGCTTGCGATGGATTCGTTGGTATTCTTGATTATGGGGTGGTTATCGTTAGATACGAAAATAACGGATCAGCAACACAAAATCGCCTCTGTATTGGCGTATTTGTTGGTAAAAGTAATTCTATTTTTACTTATTCTTGTTATAAGGAAACAGTTTGCAAAAAAATCAATGGAAAAGATGTTAGATACAGAATGGTTAAGGTTTCTGTTTTTTCCTATTTTTACAATAGCTGCTATTTCTGTAATGTTATCTGTTTTCGAATATGTACAGACAATAGAGCAGGCAAATTTGCTTGCTGTTATTGCATTTGGAATGGTGGGAATGAATATTATTGTATTCTATCTAATCAACGATATTGTGGAAAGAGAAATAAAGATGCATGAAAATAAGGTTTTTCAAATTCAGGCGAAAAGTCAGTTGGAAATGTACAAGTCTATTTCTGAAAATTTTGATAATCAAAAAAGAAAGACACATGAATATAAAAACCAGATTTCATGTATAGAATCCTTGTTGGATAAAAAGCAGTATTCCAAATTAGAAGAATATGTAAAAAAGATTTATGGTTCTTTGAATAATGAACCGGACGCCATTAACACCAATAATGTGATCGTAAACGCCATACTTAATACAAAGTACCAAGAGGCGGAAGCAAAGGGAATTGTCTTTGTATTCAGGGTAAATGATCTTTCAGAACTAACAATAAAAGATGAGGATGTGGTTACTATCCTTGCTAACCTTCTGAACAATGCCATTGAAGCGTGTGAAACATGTGAGGATAAAAAGGTAATTAGGTTCAAGTTCGTTAAAGAAGATGATATGATAATCATTGCGGTTAAAAATACATTTAATTATGATGTTGTATATGAGAATGGAGAGATAAAATCTACAAAAATATCAAACGTAGATGAACATGGCGTAGGAATCAAGAATGTGTTAAAAATCATTGAGAAATATGGTGGTGCATATATCATTGAAGATAAGAATAAAGAATTTTACTTTTCAATTATTATTCCTGCATGAATACAATGTTAAAATGATTGGTACTAAAACTGTTTTGTGCTGTTTTCTGCAAAAAATGTCCATTTTCTGCAAGCTGCCTTGATTTTTTTCATATATAATTCATACTGATAACTAAGGAGGCATGTTTATGATAGAGAAGATGGCAATTAAGATCATCAATCAAATGGAGATTGAGAAGATAATAAGCAAATCAAGCTGTGAATATTATGAATATGCATTAATAGGTATGGTGGAACATGCTATAACTGTTGGAAGTATGTTGCTTTTAGGAATGATATTCAGGCAATTTTTACCCACGATTTGTTTTATTGTGTTTTTTCTTTCTTTGAGGAAACGGACAGGAGGATTTCATGCAAATAAGTTTTGGCAGTGTTATCTAGGGACGGTTATAACTTATATTGCGGTTATGCAGATCGTACCTATGATTTGCATAAAACAGCCTATTATGTATGGACTGCTATTTTTTGCAATAACTTTAATCTGTATTATAGGGACAATAAACCATCCTAATATAGATATGAGTAAAAGCGAATTGCAAGAGTCTAAGAAAGCGGCAAGACTGGTTGTTTTAATGGAAGCAATGATAATTGCTGTTTTATTTTATCTGAAAGCTGATATTCTTTATATTGGCTATATGTCAGTGGCTATCATATTATGTGCATTTCTGATGTGTTTGGCAAAATTTTTAAAACAGGAGGTATGTGTAAAATGAAGAAAAACGGAAAAATCAAAAAAATGGCACTCAAGGTAGTAGAGAGGATTGTCCGCAATGAAGTTCAAAAAGATATATGGGGTGATCCGCCTATTTGCATGGGAATTGGTCATCAGCCGAAAAGACCGAAAAGGAAAGAGGATTAAGATTTAATAGTTAATGTGGCAATAATAAATCAAAGATTGTGTTGAACAAGAAAATTAAGTATAAGAAAAAGCCTTTCAGAATGGTATGGAGCATCTGAAAGGTTTTTTTGTGCCGTTTTCTGCAAAAAAGGTCCACTTTCTGCAAGGGTAATTGACATTTAACCATGCGTTGCTATTATAAATATAGAGAAGTCTATTAAATGTACACAAATATGTAATCATGCAAATCATGAATATAAAATTTAATGAGGGAGGTGCTAGAAAATAATAAGCATTTTATTTCATGAACAATGCTTTGGTGTGCATTCTATAAGTTTCCGAATGGATAATAAAATGATTCGCTTGGACCTTTTTAGGAGAGCGATGCAGTTCTGATCGACAGAGGAACTGCGGGAAGGAGATATATGAATTTAGGCTTAGATTATTTAACTAATAATTATTACATGAATCAGATAAACCAGCAGAAAAAGACTGTAGAACAAGATAGTAGTGTTGGTTTCAATAGTATTTTATCAACGAAAGCAGTAGGCAGCACAACCAGAGCGCAAATGAGTTTTGAGGAAATGCTGAAATCGAAGTATCCAGGAGTATACTACAATGTGATGGATACTTCCCAAATAGATGGTGCTTTATGGGGACGGAATGATTATCCTTGGAATGCGTATTTTTCAGAACCTGCGGACAAATCTGTTCTGAACTGGACACCGTCGGGAGCTGAACCTGATATGCAGAGTCCAGCAGTCCATGCCAAGATGAATTCAATGCTTGGCAAGATAGCTGTGGTTATACCACCAGAACTGGAAGAAAAAATGAAAAATAATCCGGAGCTTGTACAAAAAGTAATGGAGCGAGTAGATAGTTTTCTATTAACTAATTCTACCCCTGGTGAGAACGAAGGTTTTTTGATGACATTTGATGAAAATGGAGAAATCAATCATGCTTGCGTGGTGGGCGAGCTGAAAATTACTGTTTCATCATCAGAATTTGTTGAGGAACGCAGAGCAAGAGAAGCAAAACACGCTGAATATGAACGGATTGCTGAAGAAAATGCTGTTAAGCGTAAGTTGCTTGAACAGGAAAACTTGGAAAAGAGATATAGGAGAACTGCTACAGAGGGAAACATATTAAAATATGAAAAGAATTTCTTATTATTAAGAGGTGGGGGATACTAATTGACGAAACAAGTGATATTACAGGAACTAAAATCTTTAGTGTACGAAAATTTTGGTATTGAGATATTTGATATTTCAAAAAGCCTATTTTCTTTTGATATAGGATTTGTACCAAGAGATTTAGTTAAATTAGTAATGCTGATAGAGCATAAATTTAATGTCAAGTTTAGCGAAAGTGAGCTAGGTAGAGATGAATTTGACTGCCTAGAAGAAATGTCTGCCATTATTTATGCGCATCTTGTTGATTGAAATTATCCTATTTTATAGGTTAATTAATATTAAGGAAAGGAGGAATATCTATGAAAAAGGTATTAGGAAAGAAACTGGCGAATGAGTCTGGACTTTTGGTTTCCTATGCATGTGGATGCCTTTGCTTTGCTCAGTGTGCATGTCCTTATCCGGATGTTAATCCTAAAAACACAGTGGATGCTGCGCAGAACTACTCAAATAATGTTCAGAACGATACTAAGCTGTTACTTTGGTCATAAGCACCGGGAGTCAGGTAGCCTTCAGCGATGAAGGCTATTTGTCTTTAAAACATAAATACGGGAGGATTGTAGATTGAAAACGGATAAGCCCTTTGTTCATTTTATGGAACTGAACAAAGAAATATACCTATTTGATGTCAATACAAACATGATAAGCAGAGTCAACGAAAGAGTATACAGGTACTTAACAACAAACGAGCGAGTACCAGAATTGAATGTTGAGGACATGATTCTGATTGAAAATATGAAAAAGGCTGGTATGCTCAAGCCTAATCAGATTAAAAAAATTGAGCATCCTATGACGAATTATGTTGAGGATGTTGTTGAAAATAACATGACAAGGATAACTTTGCAGGTCACACAGAATTGCAATTTTAGGTGTGAGTATTGTGTATATTCAGGTAGTTACCATAACCGTGTACATAATAATAAAAGGATGGATTGGGATACTGCTAAAACTGCGTTGGATTTTCTTTGTGAGCATAGTAGAAATTCATCTGAAATAACGCTAAGTTTTTATGGTGGAGAACCGTTGTTAGAAATAGAATTGATAAAGCGATGTGTGAACTATGCCAAGGCTATTTTTAAAGGGAAGATGTTACGATTCAACTTGACTACAAATGCATCATTGTTAGCAGATGATGTGATTTTATATATGCAGAAAGAAAAATTTTTACTAACAATCAGTCTTGACGGTCCTCAAGAGGTACATGATAAGAATAGGACATTTGCGAACGGGAAACGAGGTACCTATGATGTGGTAATGAAACATATTAAGAGAATAAAGGAAATTGCTCCTGATTTTGTGGATAGTATCTCGTTTAATGCTGTATTGGATGATGAAAATGAATTCAAAACTATAAATAAATTTTTTATGGAAGATATAATTGTTAAAGATATGATTGTAAGCACTACTTATATCAATGACATGAGTAGGAAGAGTGCGATAATTCATAATAATGAGGATAATTATATAGAGATATGTAGGGGGAAGTTCAGGGGCATGATGTATATGCTGGACAGAGTGCCAAGGAATAGTATATCAAAAATGGTGATACGGGAAATTACGGATATTGAGCGGGTAATTCACAAGCGAATGGTTTCCAAACAGGTCATGCAGCCGATAGCTCACCCAGGCGGACCATGTGTACCAGGTGCTCATAGACCGTTTGTCAACGCCTATGGAAAGATTTTTCCATGTGAGCGTGTCAATGAAACCTGTGATGATATGTGTATTGGAAATATTTATGATGGATTCGATATGGAAGCTATTAAGAAGTTGCTTAATGTAGGAAAAATGACAGAATCAGCCTGTAAGCAGTGTTGGGCGTTTAATTATTGTACACAGTGTGGCGTAGCAGCAGATGATGGTGGAAGGATGACATCAGATGCTAGGCTTGCAAAGTGTAGTAAAATCCGCAATAGTATTGATAATATGCTGAGAGATTATATCGTACTAAAGGAATGCGGTTGTGACTTTACAAAAGTTTTGTAGGAGGGATTAAAGTGAACAAAAAAGCAGTTATATTTCCATGTGATCAAGAACTTAGTTCTCTGGCTACTTATATTGATTTTGAGAATTATACCATAACTGGACTGGTGGTATTGGAAAATTCAAACGCCTTTGTAAATAATGAAAGTGGTATTCCTGTTATTGCGATAACAGAGATAGATTACGAAAACTTCGACAGTATCATTCTTGTTGACTCGGAGGTAGCTAGACATCCTTTTATTGAAGAGAGTGTAAGGAGAGAAAAAAATGTTATCCATATAGAGCAGGAGAAAGATTTTGACATAAGCTACCTTGAAGAAATAAAAGAGGATCAGTACATTACTGTTCCGGTAATTTTTGTTGCAGGAGTGACGCCTTATACTGAAAAATTTCAGGTACAGCTCGCTTTAAGAAAGAAATTACAAGAGAATGATTATAAGGTAAGTCTAATTGGAAGTAAGCGATACAGCAGACTGTTTGGATTCCACCCATATCCGGCTTTTATGGATGGAAGTATAAACAATGAACAGAAGATTGTTTCGTTTCAAAAGTATGTAAAATATATATGTTCAAAAGAACATCCCGATCTTATTCTAGTTGGTATTCCGGGTGGGATTATGGCAGTAAACAAAAAACATCATTTTGATTTCGGTGTAACGGCATTTATGATTTCACAGGCAATTGATGCGGATTATGTAATTATGAACATGCTGTATAATAAAAGTTATACAGAGGAGCAGATGGAAGAAATAAAGCAGGTCTGCCGATTTAGGTTTAACTTTGAAATTGACAGTTTTCATCTGTCAAATACGCTCCTTGATCCAACATCTTTTGCGTTTGATAGGCTAAAATTCATCAAATTGGGTAAAAGAGAACATGAGCAAAAAATAAATGGGCTATATGATTTAATGAATCCTGCCGATATGGATAAGATGTATGAGGATATGATTGCTAAGCTATCTTCGTATAATGTTAATCAGATCTTTTGAGGTATATCATGGATAAAGGTATCAGAGTTGCAATTATAGATAATGGGATTAATGAGCTTCATTTAAAAAGAGAGGTAGAAAAAAGTATTGTCACTGATGAAAATGGTATGTATATAGACGATGAAAAAAATATAGTTCATCAGCAATTCCAACATGGGACAAATTGTGCAATGATATTGGAGAAATATTGTTCAGACTGTCATTTGGTTAGCATAAAAATTTTGGACGAGAACGGGAGAGGTGCAATTAAAAGCATTTATCCAGCATTGGAATGGTGTTATGAAAATCAGATCAGACTGATTAATTTAAGTTTAGGGACATCAGACTTTAGAGATTGTGAAAAATTAAGATGCCTGATTAACGAATATGTAACCAAAGGCATGATTATCATAGCAGCAACAGCTAATTCCGGCTTTATATCATATCCGGCTAGTTTTACTAATGTAATTGGAGTTGCAACTACAGGAAGTCCCTTGAACTATTCAAATGATTATATGCAGATGGGAATAGACACTGTTGTACCATCTGAACATATGGTTAAAATATTTGATCAAGAAATACGGACATCATTAAGTAATAGTTATGCAGCGCCATATATAAGTGCATTGATTGCCAATAGATTAAATGCAGATAATACGCTTGATATAAAGAAATTGAAGGAGTACGCAAAAGAGCAAAGCCATATTGAAATGGTTGGGGGAATATATGAGCCGGACTGGGTTTATAAGGCATATGTAGTGGGTAGAGAGAAAAGGAGCAGGGCAGAGTATTATTTTGAAACGGCTGCGGGAGAGTCCAATGAAATACAAGAGGATGTAGATACGGTAATAGCCTTTTCTATTGCTGACTTGGAAGATCAGGAAGTAAAAAACAAGAATTTAATATACCTCGGAAAAGAGGATATTCATAATATAGATGCGCAAGGGTTCTTTTGGAGCAGGGAAACCAGACAACGGCAGATTTTGAACAATCATTATCAAGGAAATGGTCTTGAGGTTCCGGTAGTGATATTGGAAATCGGAGCTGCGATAGATGGTTTCTATATCCTTACAGAATTAAAGAGGGCTTTTGCTAATGGCGGTTATAATGCTTATACGATGGGAATGGAGCCGGAATGTGTGCTATATGGATTAGAGTATATGCCGGAGCCGGTATCAGAACATGAAGCATGGAAGAACTTTATAGAGAGCCAAGTTTTTTATAAACAAAGTGATTTGGTCATATGGTGTGTGCCATTAGAAGATAGAGAGAAATATTTGAAAGTATATCCTGATTGCGATGCGGAGCTTAGTCTTGTTAATGAGGGAGAAGATATTCTGGCTGAGTTTTCTTTTGAAGATGAAAAGTTTGAGATAAAACTATCAGGATTGATTGACCGTAAAGATGTTGAGGAAGTATATCACATTATAGAAACAAAACTGACGGAGGATGAAGATGGATAACAAAGAAGCTGTAAAAAGATTACTTCTATTATTGAACAGATACCGTAAAACAATTGTTGTGATTGTCTGCTGTCTGTTTATTTCTACCGGATTGAGTCTTTGTGTTCCGCTGATTAGCAGACGGATCATGGACGATGGCTTTATTGGCGGCGATAAGAAACTGCTGATTGAACTGGTTTTGGCATCAATGGTAATTTATCTTATAAATTCCTTTATAGATGTAATCAAGGAAAAAAAACGTGTGGACATTTCAGCGAAGATACAGTATTTTCTTTCGGAACAGTCTTTTTCACATCTTATGAAGCTGCGGGTAAATTATTTCAACAACACGAATTATGCGGAAACTCTGAATAATATCAATACGGATATTAACCAGATGACATCTATTGCTGACAGCAGTGTTTTCTTTGTAATTACGCAGGCGTTTAGCATGACAGGCGGCATTATTGGTTTGTTTATTATAGATTTTAGGATGACATTTCTGGTACTGGCTTTCATACCGATAAAGTGCGTTGTAATGAAGCATTTTGCCAAAAAGCAAAAAAACATAATGAATGAATTTATCGTAAGGAGTCAAAAATATGCAAGATGGTTTGGCGATACGGTTGGAGGGGTTAAGGAGATAAAACTATTTAATGTTTTTGATAAGAAGCATAATGAATTTGTGCTTAACCAGAACCGCATTATCGAAAAGCAGAAACAGATGAATATGCTTAATCAATGGAATACCATTGTAGATACTATCATGGTAGAAGTGCTTTCAACGCTGTTGTATATCATAGGAGCAAATTTAGTATTTGATTTTCAACTATCAGTAGGAAGTGTTTTTGCATTCATTACATACAGTGCCTATGTGACAGGACCAATATCGGCAATTTTGAATATCGGCTACCTGCTATCAGGGATCATACCCTCCACAAAGAGATATTATGCTTTTATGGATTTGCAGGAGGAAGAAGATAGTGGGAAACTCAATGCACCGGGTTTTGGCGAACTGGTAATGGAAAATATTTTTTTTGGGTATGAGGCAGAAAAACCGATTCTTGTGGATGTTGGTATTACTTTTCCAAAGGGGAGCAAAACGGCTTTGATTGGCAGGAACGGTTCAGGAAAAACAACCATTATCAATTTGCTTACAAGGTTATATGTTCCGGTCAATGGAAAGATATTGTTGAATGGAACAGATATTTCAGAGATTTCCCTGCAGGAATACCGGAATATGGTATCCGTGGTAAGCCAGCAGATATACCTTTTTAATAACACAATAAGGAATAATATCTGTCTGTATAAGCAGGTGGATGATGCAATGATAGAAGAAGCCTGCAAAGACAGTGGACTTGAAGATTTTATAAAAGAGGTTTCTCTGGATTATGTGGTAGGTCAGAACGGAGCAATGCTTTCCGGCGGACAGAAACAGAAGATAGCCCTTGCAAGGGCATTGATACATGATAAGCCGATTATCATATTTGATGAAGCCACTTCAAACACGGATGCTTATTCAGAGCAGCAGATCAACGGACTGCTGAATACAAAGCTGAAAGAAAAAACAGTGATTGTGATTACACATAAGAAAGAGATATTGAGCAAAGTGGATCAGATTGTCGTACTGAAGGAAGGCGTGGTTGCTGATACAGGGACATATGATGAACTGATAGGTAAAAATGATGAGTTAAATATTATGATAGAAAAAGCGGATTAGGTATAAGGAAATCTTTTCAGAGTGGCACGGCTTGTCTGAAAAGATTTTTTTTGTGCCGTTTTCTGCAAAAACAGTTCATTTTCTGCAAGGGTAATTGAATTTATGAAAAAGTTTGCTATCATTGAAGAAAAAGATAGAGATTTTATCAAGGAGGATGACAATATGGCAATGGATATTAGTAATGCTTACAGTAGTTATGTTAGCAACTCTGCGTATACTACAAAAAGCAATAACCAGAAACAGACAACAAGCAGTAATGAAACTGAAAAAACCAGTACAGAAACACAAGCATCAACAAGGAAAACAGCAGCGGATGAATTATCTTATTTATCTAATAAGTACAGCAATTACAGCTTTGTAGCAGCAAATTATACAAAGGGAATGCAGTATGGATCTTCTTCAACCGTCAATGTTGCAATTTCGCCGCAATTCTTATCCAAAATGGCAAGTGATCCTGAGTTGGAAAAAGAGTATGAAAAGAATATTGCAGCCATGCAGGAATGTGATGAACAATTTACACAAATGCAAGCTGCTCGTGGTTGGAGAGTTGATGCACAAGGTTGGGCGATTGATAAAGATGGTGGTATTAGCAGTTGGGCGATAGTTACAAAAGATTCAAATGCAAAATCCCATTTACAGACCATGTCTGAAAATGCAGAGAAAATACGCAAGCAGAATGATGAAAAGAAGAAAGAAAAAGCAGAGCTGGAGGAGAAGCGCCAAGTCAGCAGAGAGGCAAAAGCAGAACTAGAGGAAAAACGTCGGATCAGCAGAGAGGAAAGAGCAGAGCTGAAAGAAAAAATGCAAGAAGTTGGCAAGAATCAGCTCGGTAATAAGTTTAAAGATGCCATTATCATTATTCGGGATGACGAGGAAATGGATGTGAATAAGAACGAGAAAGAGGAAACGACTGTGGGTATCAATTTGGATATGAAGATATAAAAGCAGTACATGTATTAATGTGGCAGTGCAATTATGAACAAAAATAGTAATATAACGTTGATAATGTGCAGATTGAAAAATCTTAAACATTAAATATTAAGAAAGGAGGGCGAGTAGTTATGGGCAAGTTAGGTAAGAAAAATTCCTTCGAAAGAGGGACATTTATGGCATATGCGTGTGTAACATGCTATTGCTATTGCTCGACATGCACTAATTGTACAGGCAGCACGCTTCAGACAAATGGATCGTCCATTTTGAAAACTGTAACTACTAATACTAATCAGGGCGCATTTAACAATGCATCATTGATCTAGTATGTTGTACTTTGTGCAGGGGTAAGGTCATGTCACGCAAGCTGGCATGACCTTATTAACAATACTTGGAGGTGAAAGGCGTTGAATGAAAAGCCCAATATTCACTTATTTGAAGTTTATGATAGAAAATTTTTATATGATGTAGATACAAATTCGATTGTTTCTGTTCCTGATGATGTATATAGCTTTTTAAGGGAACTGTCTTGCTGCTCTGCTGATTCCGATATAAACAATAAATTGGAATCAATGAATGAAAAAGTGAAGCAGGGTGTTATGTACCTGGAAAATCAGGGATTATTACATCCGGTTAATCATAATCTGCAGATAAAACATATTGAAACAGATATTTTGCAGGAATTATTTGATGGAAATTTATCTTTGATGACGTTACAGGTAACACAAAACTGTAACCTGCGTTGTAAATACTGTGTATATTCAGGGAGCTATATAAACCGCACACACACTAATAAGCGGATGTCATGGGAAGTGGCTAAGAAAGCGGTTGATTTCTATTATGAACATACAAGGAACAGCAATGAAGTATCACTCGGTTTTTATGGTGGGGAGCCACTGCTTGAGATTGCGTTAATAAGAAAGGTAGTTGCATATGCGGAAAAGATTTTTAAGGGTAAAAAACTATCTTTTAATATGACAACAAATGCAACATTGTTTACAGATGAGATTGTACAGTTCCTTATGGAACATAATTTTCATATTGCAATCAGTTTAGACGGTCCGAAAAAAATTCAGGATGGAAACAGGGTATTTGCAGATAAGGAAAGCGGAACATTTGACACTGTAATGAAAAATCTGGATCAGATTAAAGGCAGTTACCCGGAGTTCCTTAAAAAAATTTCATTCAATGCTGTCATTGATTTAAGCAAAGATATAGGATGTGCCAATGACTTTTTTATGTCATACGATACGGTAAAAGATGTTTTTGTTATGGGGAATATGATAAATGATGCCAATAGAAAGGAAAAGATTGAAACGGACAGCGGATATGTAACGGACGCATTATATGAGGAATTTAAAGTTCTGTTATATTATTGTTCAGATATATTCAAGATATATAAACCAACGCTTATGGATGGTCGTTTTCGTGGAATAAAGCAGCTTTATTATAACCGCATGATAGCGAAAAATTCAAAGACCAATTATGATTGTCCGGGTGGGCAATGCCTGCCAGGGGCGCAGAGATTTTTTGTAAATGCAGATGGCAGATTTTATCCCTGTGAAAGAGTTGATGAAGCAGCAGAAACATATTGCATTGGAAACCTTGATGATGGTTTTGACATGGACAAGATTTCAGAATTGCTGAATGTAGCACAGCTTACGGAAAAGGAATGTAAAAACTGCTGGTGTTTCCGGTTATGCTCACAATGTATTGCAATGGCGGAAGATAATGGGGAATTATCAAAGAAAAAGAGATTGTCAAATTGTATGGGGATTCGCCGCCAAATTGAAAGCGATTTGAAGGATTATATTGTGCTTTGCGATAATAATTGCGACTTTGAAAAAGAGGTGAAAAGATGAAAGCAGTTGTATACCCTTATGATTTTGAATTTATTTCAACACTTAAATGCCGGAGCATTTTAAAGGATATTGAAATAGTATATCTGCTTTCACCAATGGGATTTGGAATTTCGGGTAAAGACGGATACTATTTGCAGGATGAAAATTCCGGCTTTACTATTAAAAGCGAATTGAATAATGATGAATATGCCAATATTGACACGCTGATAATAACAGAATCTATACTCAAATTACCTGTTGCAGACCGGATGGGGGAAATTGAGAGTGTACTTTCTAAATGTTCTTTTGCAATCAATTTGGTTTATGGGAATGACTTTTCTAAAGCAGTTGGGAAGCTGTGTCAAGAGAAAAATGTAAAATTGATTGATAATTTTGACCTGATTGGAAGTCAAAAAGCAATTGACTTGAATAGAGTCGGACTGCCATCAGAGAGAAATCGGATCAGTACGCCAGTTGTTGCAATTTGCGGGCTTGCTCCAATGACACAGAAATTTGATTTACAGCTATATTTCAGAAATCATCTGCTGCGTAACGGATATAAAGTTAGCCAGATCGGAACAAAACTGAACAGCCAGCTTTTTGGATTCCATACATGGGGAGAGGCGTTGTATGATAACAGGTTTACCGAAGTCGAAAAAATTGCGAAAATAAATCAGCTTGTAAAAGATATTGAGTTAGTGGAAAAGCCGGATGTGTTTATTATTGGCATTCCAGACGCAATAGTGCCTTATACCCATAAGCATACATTTCGATATGGAATACCCGCATTTGAAATTTTTAATGCTGTTTCGCCTGATTATACAGTTTTGTCTTTGTTTAATGGTGAATATACAGATGAATTTTATGAGGAAATGATAAAAGTTTGCAACTATAAGTTTAATATAGATATTGATTGCTTTTATAATTCCCATTTTGTTCCGGTATCCCTTTCAATCAATGCAAATGACCTGTCATATTCTTTGGCGGAGAAAAAAAGTGCAGTAGGCGGGAAATATCAGGTGTTTAATTCAGAGTCTATTGAGAGCAGCGAAATGTATGATTATATGATAGAAAGTTTGAAGCAATATGGTCAGTTTAAATCATATTAAGGCGGTGAACAATATGGAAACGGAAAAAATAAGAAGTGAGATTATCGAATTGATTTCTGGCAGAATAGGTGTAGATCAGCAAAAACTATACAATTATGGAAAAGAGAAAAGCCTGCTGGATGCTGCTATTGGATTGCAGCCACGAGATTTGTTGACATTGTTTTTTGAATTGCAGAGAAAATATGGGGTTGCTTTTGAAGAAAAGGATATTATTGAAAGTCGATTTGACTATCTTGACAATATGGTGGATGCGATTATTGGAAAACAAGTATCTGTATAAGATCAGGGATGGTGAGTTGGCAGGTTAAAAGATGAGTTGAAGATTATGTTGGAAAAAGTGGTTAATTACTAGAAAATCCTTTCAGGGTGGAAAGACTTGCCTGAAAGGATTTTTTGTGCCGTTTTCTGCAAAAACAGTTCATTTTCTGCAAAGGCACTGATATTCTAACCCGTTTCTGGTATGATGTAGATTATACGGAGATGTAACAGAAAACTGACGAAAAAGATTATTTAGATTACACCTGATAACACATGGCTGCTATTAGGTGTATATTTTTATGCCATAAATTTTTATGATATATTTTCTACATAGATTTGTATTTAAGGGATATATACACTGCCTGAAATATCAGTATAATATATTCCTAAAAAATAAATACAGCAACTTACGAGTACACAAATCGACATGGCAGGTCGGTGCGGTGTACTCATTTTTTTGTTACTGTCGAAAATTGCTGATTAATCGGGACAAATATATCCGAGAGTCGAAAAGAGGACCTCCCATAGATTCTTCATTTCAAAAATAAATTCAAGAATGGAGAATCAGAAAATGAAGGATATAAAATATATTATTGCCGATAACGTGAAATTATACCGGAAAAAGCAAAATTTAACACAATTTGAACTGGCAGAGAAAGCGGAGCTTTCAGTTGATTCTATAAAGCGGATCGAACATGGGAGCAGAACAATGTCGTTAGAAAACTTTATGAGAATCGCAGATGCATTGGCGGTTCCTCTATCATATCTATTGTATGAAAATCTAAATCAAATTCCCGTAACAGAACGTATTCTAAATGTCTTAAACAGTAAAAGTGAAAAACAGCAGGAATATTTAGTACATATGCTCGAAGAAATGTCATTTGGTTTGGACAGGCTCTCACAGCAAATGTAAGAAAGGCGTAAAAGGTGTATAGGGGATTTTCTATACGCCTTTTTCATAAGAGATCTTGGAGTCTGTAAATTATAAACAGCGATTAAAACATTTTTTGTTTTTTTTCTAGCTTGTAGCCATATTTGTTCTACTTCCTATTGGCAACGCAATATATAAAGCATGGAAAAATAATAAAAAAATAGATATATCTCACGACTTTATATTTTTATAAATACAGATTGAAGTTTATGGAGATATGACAATATACACATTGAACAATGGCTATTGTGTCCTGTTTCGTTTGACTTATGCTGGAAATAGCATAGTGGAAAATAAAGGGAGAGAAAAAAGACAGTCTGAATTTTAATAGAGTTCAGGCTGTCTTTTATGAGATTAGGGAGTATCATGTTTGCCAGTTTATAAAAAGGCAGGTTAGAGGAATAGAACAAAACAGTGTTAATGATTTCGGACTATTGCTTTTACTGAATATCTGGCGGGATGTATTCTAATAAATCTGCAATGGAACAATTTAGCGTCCGGCATATTCTCACAAGCACTTCAGTATCCAGCCGGGTAATGGTATTATTAATATATCCATTTAACTGAGAGCGTTGAATTTCTGCTTTCTGACAGAATTTGTTTTTGCTTAAACCAGATTCTTTGAGTAGCTGTCCTAAGTGAATCTTAATACTTCCGTTTTGACTCAATTTTACACCTCCTTGTCGAATAGTGTCACAATAAGTAGACACAAACTGTTTGACTAATCAAGTATACATTAGTTAGAATTAACATATCAGTTATAGAAAGTTATGGATAAGAAGTTATACAACAAGAAAGGAAAGAAACGAATGAGTAAGAGAGCCGCTAAAGATGCAATTAAGAAAATTGCTAAAAGAGAAGGAAAAAGTGAAAGTGAAATCAGAGAGGAGATGGAGGAAGCTATTATGATTGGTTTCTTGAATAAGGATACAAGAGATAAGTGGGATAGTCTGTTTGGATCAGGGCAGTTACCAAGCCCGGAGAAATTTATTGCAGTGTTATCAATGGAAGTGGCAAAAAGATAGGACGGATTAAAAAGAATATTAGTTTAAAGAAAGCAGCTTTACTATTAGCTATGGTAAAACTGTTTTCTTTCCGTTTTCTGCATAAAAGAACCGTTATCTGCAAGGGATATTGTATAACACATGAAAAATAGTTATATTTAAAGCATGAAAAATTTGTTAGGGAGGTGGAGGTATGACCTAATTTTGTTAGTCTTAGGAAATGCAATAATTTTACTTTAGTGAAAAGGAGAGAAAAGAAATGAAAGTAAAAAGTGTTTTACAAATTAATAAGGCAATATGCTCAATGATAGCTGTAGTAATGATGGTTTTACTCTTTTCTACTTCTGCTTTTGCAAAGGCATATGTGCAGAATTGGAATTTAGTAGATTCTGGAAAGCATTTGGATTATGATGGAAACAGCACCTATATGAGTTATATTAAAACAGGTGCTTCGACTTGGAATGCCTATAAAAGTGGAGTAATACGCCCTGACAGTGCATTGGTTATACAAGATGTTTATGTGAGCGATGTTAATTCTGCGAATGGCTGGGCGGGTATGACATATTCAAGTGGGAAAATAGAATTAAATACGTACTATATGAGTAACTACAGCACCAGCCAAATAACTAATGTTGCAGCACATGAGCTTGGACATGCACTTGGATTGGATCATAGTACATCTACTGATCTTATGGATGCGGCTATTACAAGTCATTCGAGTACACAGGCGTTATCACAGAACGACAAAGATTCTTATGATGAAGCATATAAAAATTATTAAAGGAGTGTGATTTGTGATGAAAAAAAATAGTAAGAAGAGCGTCTTGTTATTATCAGTATTATTTGTTCTTTCGATAGTTTTTACCGGATGTGGTTCTGTAAATAGCAGTAAGTCCAACACAACATCCGATGTGGATATAAGTAGTTTGCCAATATATCCAATGCGTGCATCTTTCGTATATGACACAAATGATATGCGTCAAGCAGTTGGGATTTGTGATTATGTTTTTGTCGGTGAGGTTATTAGTTGTGATGGCACGCAATATAGAGATAGAGTAACAATGGAAGATGACAATGGCAATCCAAAAGAAGTTGGTTCACCATATACAAATTATACAGTCAATGTAATTGAAAATATAAAAGGTGAACTTGTTACAGAACAGCCGATCTCGATAACAAAGCAAGGGGGTGTTTCTGAAAATCAAGATGCCGTTTATGTTTTTGAAAACGATGAACTTCCGGAAGCTAATAATACTTATATATTTTTGGCATATGCGCAGGAAGATGGTTCTCTTTTAATATCAGGTCCAAATTCCAATGTCCTTTATAACAATGCTGAAACTTATTCAACTACGTCAACTTCCGCATATCAAGAATACAAGACAGCCGTTGAGAATGAGGTTATACCTGTTGAAAGAGAAAGATTCACGTCTGTTTATGAGGGCAACACTGCAGAATAAAATGAGTTTCATTAGCTTGTAATCATAGTTTTTTATCTCTTTGGGTTTTATCCCTCTGTAGGTATGTTGCGATGTAGTTTGTTGATTGAGGTGTTGCTTTTATAGTGGCACCTCAATCATTTTTGTAGTTAGGCAGTTACTTGTATATCTCTTAGTAAATACAATAGATTATTTCTAATAAAAGTGCTTGAATATGGCGAAGGGATCAGACAACAGATTGTATCTGGAGTCTGGTCTTTTTTGTTTCCTGCCTGATAGTCAAAGTGGCGTATATCAGCTACAAATAGTGCAATCTGGCACTCCGAAAACAACTCCCTTTCAGTTATGATAGTTGCAGGCTTGAGAAAGCCACAACAATTTAATAGGACACGCATACACCCGATTTTATTTTCGCCTTTTTATCTGTTCATGCTTATGTGAGGATAAAGGGGTGGCATAATCCCATTTCGTGCGAGGATGTACCTGCAATGGATAACATTGTTGCCCGTGAAGGTATGGAGCAGAGGATTGTGCCTACTGGCATGGCAGTCAGAGGTAATGAGATAAAACGGCACCGGAATTTCAGCGAAAAGCATTTTTCGGGAGTGGCTGCCTGCGGATTCCGTCATACATGAAACGAAGTTCATGTTATGGGCTATGACGGAGGCGCAGTGTGGGATGGGAGCCGTCCCAGTGTATGTTACCCGGTTCGGGGACAAGCGAGAGCCAATCTGATATTTTCAGATTGAACAGAGGGGTAATGTGGCGGAAACGCCACGTTATCCTCTGATACAGGCAAGCCTTGCAGTTATCAGATAACAGCAGACAAGGCTTCCCTGTATGAGAGGATAAATGCCGGCAAAAACTTCTCTTTGTTTCAGTCAATGAAAATAGAAGAAAGAACAGGTGATTATCATGTGCAGTAATGTGAAAACTATTGAGGTCGGCTTGCTCGTGCATCCGGCAATCATGTTTATGAACTCCAACAAGTCAGAGAGCAATATCCGCCAGCTTATTCAGCAGAACCGCCAGAAGTGCAGCATGGCAGGGATAGCGTTGATGAATGAAGCTATCATTAACAAGGGACCGAACAGGGACATTGACCGTGATGCGGTAAATATGCTGATTACACGTCTGATCAGCGGACAGTATGATACGGTTGTTGTGGAAAACATGGCTGACATAACAGCGGACGAGTCTGATCTGGAGGAATTTATGCACGATGCCGCAAACATCGGCATTGGCTTTTTTGAGCTTTCTACCATGCAGTACCATATGTACGACACAACAAAGTGTCCTGCCGATAAGGAAAGACCGATATGGGGCGGGGGCAAGGGCTGCTGATGAAGATACAAAGAGGCGACATACTGTATGCTGACCTAGGCGTACAGTATCAGGGAAGTATGCAGGGCGGTATGCGCCCGGTGGTGGTAGTCAGTAACAACAGGGCAAACAAGCACAGCACTGTCATTACAGTGGTTCCGCTGTCTACTAAGATTTACAAGAAACGGAACCTGCCCACTCATGTATTCATATCGTTCTATAAAACGGAGGGGCTGGATCAGCACAGCATCGCATTATGCGAACAGGTTACAGCACTGAACTTTGACCGTATCATAGAACACATGGGAAAGGTCGATGAAGAAACGCTCGGCAGGATCACGGAGGGCGTACAGGTGCAGGTTGGAGTGTTTGACAGATATAATTAAGGAAAGGACATAAAATCATATCATTTGGGAGCTGGGCGGGTGTCCAGCTTTTACATATCTGTCTGTAATGGGCAGAGTATGTTGTTCAAGTAAATTGCAGAATGGAGGATTGCAGAATGAAAGCTGCGATTTATATGCGGGTGGGAAATAAGGATCAGTTGGCACCTGAAACGGATATTGAAAAGAGCAGACAGAAGTTAGAGAACTTTTTCGATAGGAAAAAGCAGCAGATAGTTAGCGAATATATCACACAGAAGGACAGGAAACAAGCCATATGTTTTGTGACTGCCCAACCGGGAGATACAGAGGAAATAAGGAACCAGAAAGCACAGATGGAAGCATATTGTAAAGAGCATGGGCTATCCCTTTCTTGTGTGTATGAGCGAAACAGCAGGGAAGTGAGGGACAGAAAGGCGTTCTTTCAAGCGATTGCAAAAGCACATAGCAATCAGGATGTTGCGCTTATTGTGCCGTCTGTTGGCTGTATCAGTACACAATACGGAGAATTTAATGATATTGTTGATATGCTGAAAGAAAATAGTATCAGCGTAGTTTCCTTAAATCCGGCAGAGAGCATGATCCTAGATGCAGACAATTCGCTGCACAAGTTTGAAGAACTTGGAGTAAAGAGCAGGGAAAGTGGCAGTTATACAGAGGGAAAGCAAGCCTTTATAGAAAAAGTCATGGGAAGTTACAGCGGGGCAGCACAACAGGGCGGACAAAATAAAGGGGCAAGATAGCAGCTCTCATATCATGCAAAAATGAAGTGTCGGGCAGACATACCTAATGGATAATAGATCGGAGCCGGGCAGGTGTCCGGTTTTTTACATAGCTGCCAGTGTTCCATATGGCAGCATGAATTTTTCATAGGGAGGAATGGAATGTCACTTGAGGAAATGCAGGCAGTAGACATTCGGACGGTAAGACCGGAAGATGTTGTTGATATTCGGCAGATAAAGATAGATAAAGGGCTTTCACGGGAGGAAAGGCGNAGGGAATTTATCAGGCAGGTAAAAAATCCCTATTGNTTCCGTGTGGGGAATGTCATTGTCAAGTCAAGCTACAGCGAGAACGGGGTTTCCCTGAATGAGCGTTTTGAGGAACTTGTGATGTCTGTATAAAATTTTGAAAAAAGTGTGGAAAAAAAACGGGAAATGTGTTAATCTAGGACTCAGTAGGACAACTAAATCATGTGCAAACTCTGGAACCTAGATTTTTNGGGATTGGGCTATCTTAATTGAAATCAAGGAAAAGGAGTGTTGCAGATGGAAAATATCAATTCTATTTTATATCATGCAGCCATTTACCTCCGGTTATCAAGAGAGGACGGCGATGTTGCGGAGGGCANCAAGCTCGTAAGCAACAGCATATCGAACCAGAAAGCCTTAATCATGGACTTTCTGAAATCCCACACTGAAATCAAGGTACATTCCGTGTATGCGGATGACGGTTACAGCGGTGTCAATTTTGACCGCCCGGACTTCCAGCGCATGTTGGAGGATATACGGAAAGGCACNATCAACTGTGTCATTGTAAAAGACCTGTCCCGTTTCGGCAGGAACTATATTGAAGCAGGNCGGTATATNGAAAAGATATTCCCGATGCTCGGTGTNCGTTTCATTGCCATTACGGACAATTACGACAGCATGGCNGCGGCAGGCGGCTATGGCAGTGATATGGTGGTCCCGTTCAAGAACCTCATAAATGACGCATATTGCAGGGACATNTCCATTAAGATCAGAAGCCACTTGGATATGAAGCGGAANAGAGGGGAGTACATCGGCGCATTTGCNGTGTACGGCTACCTCAAGGACGAGNGGAACAAGAACCAGCTTGTCATTGATGAATATGCGGCAGGCGTTGTGAGGGATATTTTTGCAATGAAGCTGTGCGGCTTGAACCAGCAGACAATNGCTGACAGGCTGAACAATGACGGTATCCTTTCCCCGATGGAGTACAAAAAGAGCATAGGCATAAATCTTGAGACGACATTCAAGAAGGGGACGCAGGCAAAATGGAGTTACAATGCGGTGCTTAGAATACTCAAAAATGAGGTCTATACCGGAGTGCTNACACAGGGCAAACAGACAACACCNAANTACAAGGTNAAGACACGGGTAATGAAGCCGGAAGATGAATGGGTAAAGGTGGAAAACACGCATGAGCCTATNGTATCAAGGAAAGACTNNAATCTGGTGCAGGAACTTCTAAAGCAGGACACAAGGATCTCCCCGGATAAAGAGGCNCTCTTTCCACTGGCAGGTATGCTTTACTGNGGGGACTGCATGGAACCAATGGTAAGAAAGACGGTTCCGGCAGGCGGTAAAAAATATGTGTATTATGTCTGNTCCGGCAATAAAAAGGATAAAACCTCATGTTCGCCGCACAGGATTTCAGAAGCNGACCTGACAGATTCCGTCCTTTATCTGTTACAGACGCATATTGAAAGCGTCCTGACACTGGAGGAGGCAATGCAGGTCATTGAGAAAGCCCCGAAGCTNAAGGCAGATGTGGCAAAGTTTGATGAACGCATTGTGAGGAAACGTGCGGAACTGGAAAAAGCGGAAAAAAGAAAGCTGAATCTGTATGAGGACTTAAANGACGGCATNATTTCCAAAAAGGAATACTTACAGTTAAANGCAGAGTATGACCGCAGGATCAGTGAGGCGGAANCGGCAATCGGCTCTTATGAGAAGGAAATGAAGCTGATACTGGAAAACAAGAGCAGTATGCACGAATGGATCAATGAATTTAAGCGGCATGAGAATATCCAGTCCTTAGAACGCAGTGCGGCGGNAGTGATGATAAAGCGTGTCNTGGTCTACAGTGCGGACAGGATAGAGATCACATACAACTTTGAAGATGAATTTGCAAGGTGCAGNGAATATGTGGCTGCATACGNNGAGTATAGCAGGAAGGAGGCAGTNTAAATGGCTAGAAAGAGCAGAAAGCCCTCTGTTTCCGAACAGGGTATGCAGAATNCGGGAGTACAGGCAAAAACGGAAATGAAGCTGTACCGGACGGCGGTATATGCAAGGCTGTCCGTGGAGGACAGCAAAAACCCTGACTGCGANACCATTGAGAACCAGTTATCATTAGTAAGGAATTATATAGAGAGCAAACCATACCTCAGACAGACGGCAGAATACATAGACAACGGGGTGTCAGGCACACGCTTTGACAGACCGGAGTTTATGAGGATGGTTGCAGACATGCGGGCAGGAGAGATTGACTGCATCGTGGTAAAAGACCTTTCAAGGCTTGGCAGGAACTATCTGGAAGCNGGGGACTACCTCGAAAAGATATTCCCTTTCTTTGGGGTACGCTTTATCGCAGTCACGGACGGCTATGACAGCATCAATCCGAACACGGCAGATGACGGTCTTATCGTACCGCTTAAAAACCTTATCAATGAGGCATATGCAAAGGATATGTCAAAGAAGATTTCCACTGCCATTGACATCAAGCAGCGGCAGGGGAAGTTCATAGGGTGCAGGGCGGCATACGGATATATGAAAAGCCCGGAAGATAAGAACCTGCTCATTGTTGACAGGGAAGTGAGCCATATCGTAGTGAGGATATTTGAGTGCAAGGCAGANGGCATGGGCAATGGCAGCATTGCAAAAATGCTGAATGATGAAGGGATTGCGTCCCCGATGCGCTACAAATATGAAAAGGGGCTGACNAAGAACAAGCGGTATGCCGAAAGCCTNTGGAATGACGGCACAATCGCCACAATGATNGTCAATCCGGTCTACATTGGCGATATGGAGCAGGGAATACAAAAAGAAGCGATGCACATGGGAATAAAAAAGCACATCATAAAGAAAGAGGACAGGATATATGTGGCAGGAACCCATGAGCCTGTTGTGAGCCGTGAGCTTTTTGACAAAGTGCAGNAACTGNTTGAGGAAAGAAAGCAGNAAGTGATCGCAAGCCGTGGCAAGTACGACAATGTNGAGAAAAAGGAAAACAAGTTTGACCNTATNCTTTTCTGCGGCGACTGCGGCGGCAGGCTGAAATTTTACCGGAGGGTGGATAACAGGAGNGGGANTGCAAAAGTTTANTATGCTTATCTCTGTCCTAATTCTGAANCNTANGGCGAGAAGTTCTGCAAAAAGAANAGNATCAAGATGCAGGACTTGGAGNAGGCGGTAGAAAATNCCCTGCGGATNCACATGAAGCTGTTCCTCGACACAAAGNAAGTCCTGCAANGNCTGAACANNACGGCGCAGGCAAAGCAGATAAAGACAGATTACAGGAGGCAGATAACAGACACAAAGAACAGGCTGGAACGTGCGCAGTCCATGAACAGCAACCTTTACAATGATTATGCGGACGGGCTGCTTAGTGAGAGGGATTACCTGTTTGCAAAGCAGAAATATGTTAAGGAAGCGGAAAACCTCGCACAGAAACTTTCCGAACTGGCAGCAATGCAGACTACCTATGAGGCAGAATATGCGGGCGGTCAGGACTTCGCAAAGGTCATGGAACGGTATGCAGGCTTTGAGGAACTCACATCGGATATANTCCACGCACTGATCAGCCGCATTGTTTACTTCGGGGAGGGCAGGATTGAAATAGAATATGCCTTTGCCGATGAACTGAAAGCATTTGTGGAACTGNCGGAAAGCAGGAAGGAGGAAATCTCATGTATGCAACAGGCAGTATGACAGCNAAAAAAGAATATGTGATCTGCCTGTATGTCCGGCTTTCCATAGAGGACGATGATGTGTCCGGCAGCGCTTTCAAGACNGAAAGCGGAAGTATCACNACNCAGAGGGCATTGCTCCATGATTACATTAAGAACCGGAAAGAGTTTAANGGCTGCAAGGTCATTGAGAAATGCGANGACGGNTTTTCCGGCACACACTTNGACAACAGACCGCAGTTCACGGAAATGATTGAACTTGCCAAAAAGGGAAAGATTGACTGTATCATNGTGAAAGACTTCTCAAGGTTCGGCAGGGACTATGTGGAACTGGGGAATTATCTGGAACAGTTATTCCCTTTCATGGGGGTACGGTTCATTTCCGTAAATGACAACTATGACAGTGCGGAACTTGCGGAAGGCACNACCGGNGGNNTGGACGTGGCATTTAAGAACCTGATCTATGACTANTACAGCAGGGAAATGTCAAGGAAACAGCGGATNGCATGGCAGCGCATGGCAGAACAGGGGCAGTACAATTCNANCTGCGCCCTGTACGGCTACANGAAATCAAAGGAAGATAAGCACAAGCTGGTCATAGAGCCGGAAGAGGCAGAGGTAGTCCGTGAAATCTTCAATATGAAGATAGCGGGNACCGGAACGACACTGATTGCAAGGGCGCTGAATGACAGGGGTATCCCCTGCCCGTCGGAACTGTACCGTTCCAGNGGGGACACAAGANAGTGGANAAANAAAGNCAATCCGTGTTACTGGACGGCAANNAAGATTGAAGCCATTATNCGGGATGAAAAATATACCGGGACAATGGTACAGCTAAAGACAAAGCTGGATGGAGTCGGGGGAAAGCAGGTAAACCGTCCTCANNGAGGAATGGGTAAGGGTGGAAAACACNCATGAACCTATCATCACTTATNCCCAGTACATCAGGGCGGTATCNTCCCTGAAACAGCAGAAAGCGAAAGAAAGCAAGAACTTCAAAAACATCTATTACTGCGGGTGCTGTGGCAGGGCATTGTTCAATGCACACTACGGAACCGTCTTTTGCAAGCAGCGGTCATTCAAGACCGATTCCGATTGCAGGGACATTNAGATTAAAAAGCATGAAGCCGATATGTCGGTGCTTGAAGCTGTCAAAGAAGAGGCAGAGTTATTTCTTGACCGTGATAAGCTGTCAAGGCAGGTCATAAAGAGAAATTCTCCTTTATCCGTTAGTGACAGGATCAATTCCACAATGAGGTCGATTGAGGCAGCACAAAAAAGCTGGATTGCACTGTANGATAAATACGCTGACGGAAAACTGGAAAGAGAGTTTTTCCTGAATGAGAAGAAACAGTATGATGCCGATATGGAGAAGCTGGAACAAGAACTTNCGGCNCTCCGGCAGGCGCAGGAAGAAGAGGAAACCGAACAGGAAGGCTCCCAAAGGAAAGCAGATCAGGCTATGGCATTTCTGGAAGAGGAAGAACTGACAGAGGATATGAAAGAAAAACTGATTGAAAAGGTCATNGTCTATCCGGNAAGCAAGATTGAGATAGTCTGGAAGTATAAGGGACATTCTGNAAGGGAGTTGGTGTANGGGAAATAAAGAGTTGAAATAAGGGCAGGACTGAATTNGNACTGAAAGCGGAAACACCGTTTGCACAAGCTGANCCAGTCCTGCCTTTGGTTCTGGATAGGAGTATGTAAAGATGGGCTTTACAAAGAGTGAGTTAGTTCAGTTCTTCGATGAACTGACAGGGTTAATCAGTGAAGAAAACCAGAGTGAAGCAAATCTCCTGATACGGGGNTTTGTGCTTGACTTTGAGAAAAGCTACAAATATGAAGATGCTGCATTGCAGAAGAACGTGCCATATGTGCCGCCGTTCTATATTCCAGTAATGCCGCAGACCTTTCAGGAAGAGATCAGACTGAAGCTGACCGAGAAACTGACAGAACTGGGCGANTACAGTCCAGAGAATGTAGAACAGGCGATGCACTCNAAAATCTATGACCTGAGAGAGCTGATNGACATTACAGAGTATGCGAAATGGGCAGATGAAGAAATATACAGGGACTTCGCAAANAAGCTGGCAGCGAGCAGGTGGTAGTTTGAGGNANAGNGGAATGTATTAGTTTTTCTTATCGGTTAGTANTGAATTTGAAATTGATACATTCAGTAGATAAGAGTAAAATATATGATAGNNGAGTGGCGAAACTCGGNGCAGAATAAGACCTGCATGGGAGTGTTCCAGAAAAGTTGAAAAAAATGAAATTTTTTTTTAGTCCATACTTGACAGAAGAATATCCCATCTGGTGGGGCGAAGCGCCGCACATTGTTTACACACTGGTGGAAAATGTAAGTCTGAAAGGAAAAACCGTTGTGCCTTTCTCTACCTCTATTAGCAGCGGACTTGGAAGCAGTGCAAAGCATTTGAAAACAAAAGCAAAGCTATCCGCTAAGACAAAATGGCTGAAAGGACGAAACTTTTATGATGTACCGTCACAGAAAACAGTAGATAAGTGGATAGGAAAATTGAAATATTAAGGAGAAATCAGGATGACCAGCTTGGTCAGGTTATTTCCCGGATGAAAGAGGCAGAGGTGATTGTCATTGGCTCGCCTTTATACTGGCATAATATCTGCGGCTTAGTGCGTGATGTGCTGGATCGATTTTATGGGCTGGCAGAGCAGGGGGAATTTTCAGGGAAAACCTTGTACTTTGTATTTCAGGGAGCTGCTCCGGAAAAGTGGATGCTTGAGGCAGGCGAATTTACCATGAAGCGGTTTGCAAAGCTTTATGGCATGGAATATGCAGGAATGGCAATGGACAAAAGCGGAGCGGCAACATTATCGGAAACTATTTAAAAGAAGTTAGAGCATACGCAATGGAAGCTATTTGGTGTTACATATTGTGTTGACGGATTGGGAGGTAAAGGTGCTGGATGAAGCACTGGATTCTATTATGAAACAAATGATTATAATGGGACTTTTTGTAGTTATCAGTGTAATGCTGCTTGAAGCATGTGGAAATACAAGGCAGGAAAATGACAATCAGGAAGAAGAAATATCCGTGGATTCTTCTCGGACTGAATCAGCACAGAATAGTGAAGGTGGTACAGAAATGAATCCAGAAGGACAATTTACAACCCATACGGCTATATCCGATGTGATAAATGATCCTGTTTTTGGTGAGTATGGAAGGCTTATTTTTCCAGCAGATACCGGTTATTACAGTGGGGACACCCTTGGGAGTCTGAGGCTTACATGGTACAGCCATATTGACCCAGATAAGACAGTGGAAATCACAAACTATATGAAAGACCATGCAGAAGCCGGCGATACCATTTTCTATGATATCTATTCCAAGGAAGAAAAGGCGGCTAATCCCACAAAAGAGAATACCGGATTATTTTTCTTTTCAGGAGAGCCGGGGGAAAAATTTGCAATATGCAATGCAGGCGGTGGTTTTGCTTATGTGGGTGCCATGCATGACAGCTTTCCACATGCACTGGAATTATCCAAGAAGGGCTATCATGCTTTCGCTTTGATTTACCGTCCGGGAGCACAGACAGCCTGTGAGGATCTTGCAAGAGCCATCAGTTTCATCTTTGAACATGCAGAAGAACTGGAAATAGATACAGATTGTTATTCCTTATGGGGTGGCAGCGCTGGCGCAAGGATGGCAGCATATCTGGGAAGCTGCGGCCCGGCAGCTTTTGGTGGAGAGAATCTGCCAAGACCCGGTACAGTGGTCATGCAGTACACTGGTCATTCTGAATATACGGAAAATGACCCGCCCACCTATGTATGCGTAGGTGAAAACGATGGTATTGCAAGCTGGCAGATGATGGAAAGTCGTCTAAAACAGATGAATGCCTTTGGAATTGATACGGAATTTCACAAATATCCAGACCTTGGGCATGGATTTGGTCTTGGAACAGGAACCGTGGCAGAGGGCTGGATGGATGATGCCATCGCTTTTTGGGAAAAGCAGATGTAAGAAAAGGAATATTCCCTCTGAATATGAACGTCCTGCAGAACATCCCGTAACATTAGAAAAGCTGACTTATCAGAATAAAAATCAAATTTTGAGTAGGAGGACAAATCAATGATGACATTTACACTTAACAATGGAGTTCAGATGCCGGCAGTGGGCATAGGTACTTTTATGATGACCCCGGCACAGGCCGAACAGGCTGTTTTGGATGCGTTGAGCTGCGGTTACCGCATGATTGATACAGCACAGGCATATATGAATGAACGCGCTGTAGGCCGGGGCATGAGGAAATCTGGAGTGGCACGTGAGGATATCTTCCTCTCTACCAAAATCTGGGCCAGCCAGTATCTGACAGAAGGAACTGTAGAAAAAAGCCTGCAGCTTCTTGATACAAATTATATTGACCTCATGTTTATCCACCAGCCCGCTGGTGATTTTATGGCAGGCTACCGCAAACTGGAAAAAGCATATAAAGAAGGTAAGATAAAAGCTATCGGTATTTCCAATTTTCATGGAGAAAAACTTCAGAAGCTGCTTTCAGAATGTGAGATTAAGCCCCATGTAATCCAAATGGAAGCACATCCTTACTACATGGATACCGAAACAATTGATATGCTGAAAAGCTGTGGCTGCCGCGTGATGGCATGGTATCCGCTGGGACACGGCGACAAGACTCTGATGGAGGAGCAGGTGTTTACCACATTAGCAGAAAAATATGGCAAGAGCAATGCACAAATTATTCTGCGCTGGCATGTACAGATGGGAAATCAGATTATTCCCGGCTCTACCAATCCCGACCATATCAAGGAAAATGCAGATATTTTTGATTTTGAACTGACAGATGCAGAGATGGCTGAGATTGCAAAAATCAATAAGAATGTCCGGTATTATAATGCAACACCGGAGAAGGAAGAAGGCTATGCCGCCTATGAAATTGATTTAGACAGTCAGGAATAGGTCTTTCTATATCCGGTGATGTATTGCGAAAAATATAGTATATGCCGTTTTCACCTGCTAAACAGAGTAGGAGAAAGCGGCATTGTCTTTTTTAATTGTAATTTTTATAGAAATATGTTTGCCAGATGCCCGGCAGGACAGACCGAAACAGCAGATGTGGTGCCAATGTGGCAGAGCTTCTAATGAGCGAAAAAGGTGCATTTATTACAATACCACATGAAATAAAAATTCATAAATAAAAGAACAAAAGGATTAGTTATTCTAATGATTTGCCTCCCATCTGACAGTATTTATTTTTCATGTTTTATAATATCAAGGTACCTTGACAAAATACCCCCATAAATATAAAATACAAGAGTATCTTAACAAATAAGAGGAGCAAATAACATGGAAAAAGACCTTCATCACAAAGACTGTAACGACAATCTGATTATCCATTTTCTGGACATCAATCATACCATGCGTTTTTTATATGAAGGCAGAGGAAGCCAGAAACATATCCTGATAGTCCTTTTAGAAACGGAAACCATCACCCAGAAAAAACTCACCAAACGGCTTGGCATCCAGCCCGGTTCTGCCAGCGAGGTGCTTGCAAAGCTGGAAAAGGGAGGTCTGATTGTCCGTACGGAAAACCCGGACGACCGTCGTACCACCTATATAACCCTCACAAAGCAGGGACAGATTTTGGCAGAAGAAGCCATAATGCAGCGAAAAAACCGTCATAAAGAAATGTTCTCCTGCCTGACGGAGGATGAAAAAAGCACATTGCTTGCACTGCTTGAAAAAATAAATGCCGACTGGCAAAAACGTTATCAAAATAAAAATGACCAGCCTTGCGGCAGATGTGGTTGTGACAGTGAAAAACAGTATCATGAAAATGAAGGACGGTAGCTATTTATGTGGAAATATATCAGGAAATATTTATTTTTTGCGATTCTTGCCGCATTGTTTATGATTGGCGAGGTCATGATGGATCTGATACAGCCGGGGCTGATGAGCAAAATCGTGGATAACGGGGTGCTCGGATTAGACCGTGGCGGTATTGGGGATTTGAATTTGATTTGGAATTTAGGGATTCGGATGATTTTACTTGTTTTATTTGGCGGTTTCTGCGGTTCCATGAATAATGTATTTGTACATATGGCAGGACAGAATATTGGAAATGAGATACGCAAGGATTGCTTCCGGAATATTATGACTTTTTCTTTCCCACAGCTTGACCGGGTTGGTACCGGTTCCCTTGTAACAAGAGTGACCAATGATATTACACAGGTGCAGAATTTCGTATCCCAGTTTGTACGTGGATTGATCCGAACCACCCTTTTAACCTTTGGCAGCATGTATTTTATGTTTCGACTGAATATAACCTTCGGGCTGATAGTGCTGTGTGCCTTTCCTTTCGTTCTGGGGTGTATCTTGTTTTGTCTAGCAAAGGCAAATCCGTTGTTTTCCAAACTGCAGACACAACTGGATTCCATCAATGCCATTATGCAGGAGGATATTTCCGGCATCCGTATCATCAAAGCCTGCGTGCGGGAGGTTTATGAAAAGCTTCGTTTTGGAAAGGCAAATGATGAATTGATTAAAACCCAGATGCAGGTACTGGTGATTTTTGCTTTTATGAACCCGGTCATCAATGCGTTCATGTATCTGGTAGTGGCGGTAGTTCTGCTTGCAGGTTCTTTTGAAGTTGGAAACGGCGCTGCAACTCCCGGTTCTGTAATGGCTGCCATTACCTATACCACGCAGCTTTTGAATGGGGTATTAATGCTTGTCATGCTGTTTCAGAATATTTCAAGAGGATATGCCTCCTGGAAACGTGTGAAAGAAGTGCTGATTAGCAAGCCGGAGTTAAAGGACGGAACCTTTGAAGGAAATACAGACTCCCATGGAATGATTGAATTTAAGGATGTTTCCTTTTCCTATCCCGGTTCCGGACAGGCAGTTTTAGAGCACATTAATCTAAAAGTGCATCCGGGGGAAACGGTTGCCATTATGGGCGCAACCGGCTGCGGAAAAACTTCCCTTGTAAATCTGATTTCCCGGTTTTATGATGTAACCTCAGGTGCCGTTTTCCTTGACGGTGTGGACGTAAAAGAATACAGGCAGAAGGCTCTCAGGGAAAAAGTTGCGGTTGCATTACAGAAAAGCGAATTATTCAGTGTGTCCATTCGTGAGAATATTTCATGGGGCAGGCTGGATGCAAACGAAAAGGCTGTGAAATCCGCTGCGGTAGTGGCACAGGCAGACGGCTTTATTTCTTCCACAGCTTTTGGATATGATACCCATGTTGCGGAACGGGGCATGAGTCTGTCCGGGGGACAGAAACAGAGAATTTCCATTGCAAGAGCTGTCTTAAAATCTGCTGAGATTTTGATTTTCGATGATTCCACCAGTGCATTGGATTTGAAAACAGAGGCAGATTTGTATGAGGCTCTGCAGAAATCCCATCCAAAAACCACGAAACTAATTGTTGCGCAGCGTATTGCATCGGTACGCAGGGCAGACCGAATTGTAGTTATGGATCATGGCCGGATTGCCGCTGTGGGCAGCCATGAGGAGCTTCAAAAAAGCTGCCCGATTTATCAGGATATCTGTCGTTCACAAATGGGAGAGGAGGAATAAACATGTCGGAACAAAAGGAAGAAAAGCTTGCACAGCAAAATATTCCGGGTATGATGAACAGAGAACAGCGTTTTGCCCAAGTACAGCATGCGGAAAATGCAGGTGCAGCCTTAAAGCGAATAGCTGTTTATTTTGCAAAAGAAAAAGTCATGGTATCCACCATGTTAGCAGTTGTTATCTTTGGAACGCTGTGCGGTGTATATGCCCCAAGCCTGCAAAGCAATGCTATTGACATCATCGCAAAGAGCAGGACAGGGAATCTTATTACGACGATTATTTGGATGGCGGTTGTTTATCTGCTTTACAGCATAGGTCAGTTGTTGCAGGGACTTATTAGCGCAAAGTTAAGCCAGCGTATTGTACAACGAATGAGAGAAGAGCTTTTCCACAAATTGATGGATTTACCGATCCGATATCTGGATACCCATTCTCACGGTGATGTAATGAGCCGCATGACCAATGATATTGAAAATATTTCAACAACCGTATCCCAGTCGCTGCCCTCGTTATTTTCCGGCATATTGACAATTATCGGTACTGTTTTCATCATGCTGTGGTACTGCTGGCAGCTGGCGCTGCTCAGCTTTGCCACTGTGATTCTGACCTTTCTTGCTACGAAGTTCCTTTCAAAAAAGGTGCGTAAATTTTCCCGCAGACGGCAGATGCTGCTTGGGCAATTAAACGGCACCGTGGAGGAAATGGTAACTGGATACCGTACAGTAGTTGCCTATAATCATCAGGACGTTACAATAGAGGAATTTTGCGAAACCTCAGATTCTCTTACAAAGGCTGGAATCCGAACGGATATTTTCAGCGGTGTCATGGGACCCGTTATGAACTGCATCGGTAATATCGGATTTGTGATTATTGCTGCTTTTGGCGGATATTTCTCCGTTAACGGTCTTATTTCGGTAGGCGTTATCTCGGCATTTATCGTTTATGCCAAGCAGTTCAGCCGTCCAATCAATGAAATTGCACAGATTTACGGACAGCTGCAGACAGCAGTTGCCGGTGCAGAGCGGGTATTTATGGTGCTGGATGAAAGCAATGAAGATAAGACGGGTGTAAATTTCAAAGAAGCAGAAAACGCAACGGTTACCTTTCGTAAGGTGCAGTTTTCTTATGAGCCCAAGCAGCCGGTTTTGCATGATTTCACACTGACTGTTCCCTCTGGCAAAAAAGTGGCGCTTGTGGGAGCCACAGGAAGCGGAAAGACCACAGTGGTCAACCTGCTTATGCGTTTTTATGATATAGACGGGGGAGAAATTTTCATCAATGAACAAAATATAAAAGATATTTCCCGGAATGACTTGCGGAAAAATATTGCCATTGTTTTGCAGGATACGGTTTTATTTTCCGATACGATCTGGAATAATTTAAAATACGGAAATGCCGATGCCACAGTGGATGAAATTGAGACAGCAGTCAAGATGAGCCGTTGCAAGGAGATGATTGACATGCTGCCCAAGGGATATGACACGGTTTTGACCAAATCCGGCGACAATATCAGCCAGGGACAGCGTCAGCTTCTGTCCATTGCCCGGGCTTTTGTAGCAGATCCCAAAATTCTCATTCTGGACGAAGCGACTTCCAATGTGGATACCCGTACAGAAAAAGCCATTCAGGATGCTATGCATCTGGTCATGCAGAACCGTACCAGCATTGTGATTGCACACCGGCTATCTACCATACGTGATGCAGACATGATTGTGGTGATGGATCAGGGCAGGATCGTGGAAAGTGGGGATCATGATACGCTGCTTTTGCAGAAAGGAAAGTATTACGATTTGTATATGACCCAGTATGCGGGAATTGCTATATAGTAACAGTTTAGCCGCCTGGCAGAAAATAGATTCCCTGCTTATTTCTTTGCTCAGGCTATGTGTTGCTGTTAGGACCGTCGGTTTGGTGATTTTGTCGAAAGTTGCTTTCAATTATTGGAGCTTTGTTCTATAGCTATGATTTTTTTAATGAACTATAATCTGTTAACATCCCCTTAAAAAAAACCACACACAAAAAACAGTCATTCCGCAAAGTGCCACCTTATGCCCGAAATATTTTTTCCCCGATAAATCTGTATCCTGAATAATATTCATTGTCTGCGCAAAGCAGCAAAAACCGTTAAAAGCAAGCACGCCATGCACGAGAATCCCTTTGAAAAGCCTGCTCATTTCCTGGTGCTTGATAATGGCAAAGCCGCCGGAAATTTCCAAAATACTATGTAATACCCCATAAAAAGAAGGATTTCCTTTTAAAAGCGTAAATGGAATCAATACCATTAAATTGAACAGAACCATATAGCCCCCAAGCATTGCAATCTGTATTAAGGAAGCGTTAATGGAGTCATCAATGGCTTCAAACAGGGAAAAAGCTGCCTTTTTGCCGGAAAAGGAAAGCCTCCCGGGCTCTTCCTTTTCCCAGAAGGGAATTTTATTCCGGTACAGGGTGTATCTTAAAAAAATACCGTAAAGCAAAGGGATTCCAAACATAAAAAAGCTGGAAAGCACAGGCTGATCTGTCTTGTAGATAGTTGCCAGCACAAACGTATAAAAATAAGTAGGGCCGATATTGTTGGTAAATGCCAGCAGATATTCGGCCTCGTCTTTTGTCAGTTTTCCTTTTTGATACAAATCCGCACAGTTTTTTGCTCCCATAGGGAATCCGCAGAGAAATCCCATGACGATCACATAAATTCCGTAGCTGTTTAACCGGAACAATGGGCGCAAAAATACAGAAAAGGGCTTCATGAACAATTTGACTAAATCCAGCCTGATTAAAATTCCGGAAAAAATCATAAAAGGCAGGAGAGTAGGTATCATATGTTCATACCATGTCATAAGCCCTAAGGAGGCAAATTCTTTTGCAGTTTTCCCATGAATTAAGATAAATACCATAAGAAAAGCAAGGATACATGTAAGGACAGCTTTTTTTAATAAAGTTTTCATAAATATAATCCCAATTTCCATAAAAATGGTGTATACTTATATAGTATTTTGTTTTTAAAGGATTTATGAAATGAGACTGGATAAATTTCTGACAGAAGCCGGAATCGGTACAAGAAGCCAGATAAAGGGTTACATAAAAAAAGGACTTGTAACGGTAAATGATTGCATGATAACGGATGCTTCTGTCCATATTGATGAAACAAAGGATAAGATTTCCTTTCAAAATAAAACGGTCCTATACAAAAAGGACCGCTATTATATGCTCCATAAGCCCAAGGGAGTTGTCTGCGCCACAAAGGATAACGTAAGCAAAACAGTGCTTCAGTTATTTGAGCCTAACCTTCAAAAAGGGCTTTTTCCAGTTGGACGGCTGGATAAGGATACGGAAGGCCTGTTATTTTTAACCACGGACGGAGACTTTTCCCACAGGCTCATGAGCCCCAAAAAGCACGTGGAGAAAACCTATTACTTTGAAGCGGAAGGAAGCCTTAATCCGGAAAAAATCAAACAGCTGGAATCCGGAATGGAAATCGCAAAAGACGAGCCTCTTACAAGACCTGCAAAGATATCTGGAATCCAACAGGAAAAACAGCTTGTAAAGGGCTGTCTTACCATTACGGAAGGACGTTTCCATCAGGTGAAGAGAATGCTTCGGGCTGTGGATTGTCATGTGATTTATTTAAAAAGGCTTTCCATTGGACAGGTTGTTCTGGATGAGAACCTGGCTCCGGGTGCATACCGGGAGTTGACGGATAGGGAATTACAAGCTTTAAACACAAAAAATGCAGTTGAGGAACAGCAATGAGCGGTTTTTTACCCATCTCCCAAAAGGAGTTAGAAGAAAAAAACATAAAACAATTGGATTTTGTCTATATTATTGGGGATGCCTATGTGGATCATCCCTCCTTTGGCCATGCCATTATCAGCCGTATACTGGAAGCCCATGGTTACACAGTAGGAATCATTTCCCAGCCCGACTGGAAGGATGAGAAAAGCATTGCCATATTAGGAGAGCCAAGGCTTGCCTTTTTAATCAGCGCCGGAAATATGGATTCCATGGTAAACCATTATTTTGTTTCCAAAAAGCACCGGCCAAAGGATGCTTACACTCCCGGAGGAGAGCCTTACAAAAGACCCGATCACGCCACTGTAGTCTATGGAAACTTAATCAGGCGGACCTTTAAGAACACCCCCATTATCATCGGCGGCATTGAAGCCAGCCTTCGCCGGCTTGCTCATTACGATTACTGGTCCGATTCCCTGAAACGTTCTATTTTATTGGACAGCGGCGCCGACCTGATTTCCTACGGAATGGGGGAAACATCCATTGTAGAAATCGCCGATGCCTTAAACAGCGGGATTTCCATATCCGATATCACTTTCATAAAAGGAACAGTATACAAAACCAAATCCTTAGACCACCTTTACGATTATCTGCTCCTGCCTTCCTATGAGGCTATGAAGAAAGAGCCTGTGGAATATGCAAAGAGCTTTCAGATACAATATGAAAATACAGACCCTTTTACCGGAAAGATTCTGGTGGAAGCCTATCCAAACGGGACTTATGTGGTTCAAAACACGCCATGCGAGCCCCTTACCATGGAGGAAATGGATCATATATACGGCCAGCCTTATATGCGAACCTATCATCCTTCCTATGAAAGCGCAGGCGGCGTGCCTGCCATTGCTGAAATCAAATTTTCCCTGATCAGCAATCGGGGCTGCTTTGGAGGCTGCAGCTTTTGTGCCCTTACCTTCCATCAGGGCAGGACGGTTCAGGTAAGAAGCCACGAATCCATCATAGAAGAAGCAAAGCTGATTACTAAGGAGAAGGATTTTAAAGGCTATATTCATGACGTAGGAGGCCCTACCGCCAATTTCAGGCACCCTTCCTGTGAAAAGCAGTTGACCAAAGGAGTATGCAAAAACAGACAATGCCTGTTTCCAAAACCATGTAAAAACCTGTATGTGGATCACAAGGATTACTTATCTTTACTGAGAAAGCTTCGAGACCTTCCCGGAATCAAAAAAGTATTTGTCCGTTCCGGAATCCGTTTTGATTACATGCTGGCGGATAAAGATGACACCTTTTTCAAGGAGCTGGTGGAGCATCATATCAGTGGACAACTGAAAGTAGCACCGGAGCACATTTGCGATGCAGTTCTTTCCAAAATGGGAAAACCGGAAAATGCCGTTTACGAAGCATTTTTGGAAAAATACAGGCGGCTCAACAAGCAAATGGGAAAAAAACAATTCGTAGTTCCCTATTTAATGTCCTCCCATCCGGGCTCCACTTTAAAAGAGGCAGTTGCCCTTGCGGAATACTTAAGAGACTTAGGCTATATGCCGGAACAGGTACAGGATTTCTATCCAACACCCTCCACCATATCCACAGTCATGTATTATACAGGAGTGGACCCGAGAACCTTAAAGCCTGTCTATGTAGTGAAAAACCCACATGAAAAGGCTTTGCAGCGTGCCTTGATCCAGTACCGCAATCCAAACAATTATGATTTGGTCTTAGAGGCCCTAAAGTTAGCCGGAAGGGAAGATTTGATCGGATTTGATAAAAAATGTTTGATCAGACCCCGCAAGGGATTTGGAGATGGCAGGTCGAAATGGCAGGATGCAAAGGAGGATAAGAGTAAGGGGAAGGATATAAATGGAAATAGAAATCAAAAGGGGCAACGGAAGAAAAAGACGATTCGGAATGTGCATAAGAAGAAGTAGGGTAGAAAGGGGGAGGTGGGGGGTTTGGTGCGAGGACGTAGGAGCTGCCATAGGGAAGTCTTATGGGCACGCTCTCGCTCTATGAAGACGCAGCGGTACTAACGCACCAAAGGACGGTGCGTAAGGACCGGCGCCTTCATCAAGGCCCAAAAGACTTCCCTATGGCAGCTCCTACTGGGTATCGAAAAAAAAGAGCTTGCCCTGTCTACGACTTGTTGAGGAGCTAAGAGAAGTGGTTAAAGTTTGTATACGGGTTTAAGGATGAGTTGAAGAACAGAAGAATGTTACTGAAAGCTGTCTTATTTCTGCGAGCAATGAGCCAGGTAGATATATTTGTATGTATATTTTGGCGAATGCTGCCAGGTTTAGCCCATTGCTTTCGACAAGGTATTGACCGGCTTTGAAATAAGAGCTTTTAGAAAGCGCATATGGCAATAAAAAAGCAATATGTAGAGCCTAAAGTAAACCAGCGGAAGAGGGAGGGATTGGGTTGGGGGACGGGCATTGTTTTTCATGGCACTTTTCCTTAACAGGCTGTCCAAAACCCCAGGGGAAAATGGCCATGGACGGCCATTTTAGGCATACTGCGCCACGGACGGCGCTGTATGCCGACCCGAACGGCTTCCACAACCTTACCCAGCCTGTTTAGGAAAAGCGCCACGAAAAACACCGCCCGTCCCCCAACCCAATCCCTCCCTCTTCCGCGTCCCTTTATCCTCACCCGTACCCCTTTTTCATACCCCATAAATCTATAAACTAATTATGCAAACCCCAAAAAAAGAAAGGAAACCTATGAAAATCGCAATCATTACAGGCGCCTCATCAGGCATGGGGCAGGAATTCGTAAGACAATTAGATAAAAAATGCCTTGGATTAGATGAGTTCTGGCTCATTGCCAGACGGGAAGAATCCATGAAAGAGCTGGAAGGAACCACAAAGGCAAAACTGAAATACATTCCAATGGACCTACGCAAAGACGACTATACCCCTTTGCAAAAAGAACTGAAGCAGAAAAAGCCCCAGATAAAAATACTGGTCAACTGTGCAGGTTATGGAAAGACCGGTCCCTTTTTAAATATTCTGGAAGAGGACAATACCGGCATGATAGAGTTAAACTGTGCAGCGCTTACAAGAGTTACCTATCAGGTACTGCCATATATGACAAAAAACAGCTATATCATAAATCTGGCTTCTTCGGCAGCCTTTCTGCCACAGCCTGATTTTGCCGTATATGCCGCTACCAAATCTTATGTGCTGTCCTTTTCAAGAGCCCTTAGAAGAGAGGTAAGAAGCAGGGGAATCTGGGTATCTGCTGTTTGTCCGGGGCCAGTAAATACACCGTTTTTCAGCATTGCAGAGGAGACAGGTTCGCCTTTTGCATTAAAGAAGTTCTTTATGGCCAAAAAAGAAAAGGTGGTAGCACAGGCTATCCGGGAAAGCTTTGCCAAAAAAGAAGTGATTACTCATGGAATAAGCATGAAATGCCTTCACGGGCTTGGGAAGCTTCTGCCCCAGAGGATAACTCTGGATATTTATGGAAAGCTTTTAAGAAATATCCGTTAAAGGTGGCTGTATATTTTGCAAATATCTGTTAAATCCCACAGTATATTTTACAAATAGCTGCTGAATTTGAAAATATATTCATATACAGAAAGAAGAATTTCGCATGAAGCAATCAAGATTACAAAAAGGAAGCTATGGTTATTTTAAACAGAAAAGAACATGGGAGATTTTAAAAACGATTCTTATGTTTGCGGTTGCATTTTCCCTGTTTTTTGCAGGCTATAATGTAACAGGCAATAAGGCAAATGTGCTGACTATCGTTGCGGTGCTTGGAATGCTTCCTTCCAGTAAAAGTGCGGTAAGCATGATTATGTATTTAAAATACCACGGCTGCAGCAGTGACCTTTACGAAAAGCTTACAAAAGAGTTCGGACAGTTTGAGCAGGTCCTACATGCTTATGATTGTGTATTTACCACTTATAAGGTTAATTATGAGGTCCCCTCTGTTGTAGTAAAAAGCGGGAATGTGTGCGGTCTCTGTCAAAAGAAGGGCGCGGATTTAAATGTATTGAATAAGCATATTGCCCAGATGTTGTCCCAGAACGGTTATAAGGCAAATGTAAAGATTTTCCCACAGACAGAACCTTATTTTGCACGAATCCGGCAGCTAAATGAGCTGGCAGATGGCAAAGGCAGCCAGGATCAGGAAATCATGAAGGTGCTCCATCAGATTTCCTTGTAAAATAATCGGGAGGAAAACGGTTTATGATTGAAGTGGTGATTGGGGAAAACGAAGCCGGACAAAGGTTTGATAAATATCTTGGAAAGCTGTTATCCAAGGCTCCTTCTGGCTTTTATTACAAAATGCTTCGGAAAAAGAATATTACCTTAAACGGGAAAAAGGCAGAAGGAAAGGAAAAGCTGGCAGAAGGAGACTTGGTAAGGCTGTATCTGGCGCCGGAAACGTATGAAAAGTTTTCCGGCAAAAAAGCCGTAACAGTGGGAGAAGAAAAAGCAGCCAGAAATCAGGCAGTAGATGAGCTGTTACAATTAAGCATCCCTAAGGAGCTGTCTGTCATTTATGAAGATAAACAGATTCTGTTATGGAACAAACCAGTGAATATGCTTTCTCAAAAAGCAAAGGATGAGGATATTTCCTTAAATGAATATTTTTTATCCTATTTATTTCAGGGAGGGCAGCTAACCCTGGAGGAATTTCATACTTTCAAGCCCTCTGTCTGTAACCGTTTAGACCGGAATACTTCCGGCATAGTCATATGCGGTAAGACCTTGGCCGGACTTCAGAAAATGAATGAGCTTTTAAAAACGAGAGAACTGGAAAAATATTATGTATGCATTGTAAAGGGCTGGTTAAAAGAAACGGTTTCCTTAAAGGGATATTTGAAAAAAGATTCTGCTTCCAATAAGGCGGCGCTGACCGAAAAAAGAGTGGAAGGGGCTTCGGAGATTATAACCAATATAAAGCCTCTAAAAGTTTTTTCCCTGTTTTCTGAAAAAGAGGGAAATGCGGATGCAAAAAAAGAAAAGGGGCAGAAGGAAAACGGACAGTTATGCACCTTGGCAGAAGTTCATTTAGTGACGGGGAAGACTCATCAGATTCGTGCCCATCTTGCTTCTATCGGACATCCGATTTTGTGCGATTATAAGTATGGGGACAGAAGGCTGAATGACAGGCTGAAAACGGAATATCATGTAAAGGAGCAGTTGCTTCATGCTTACCGGCTTGTATTTCCCAGGATGGAAGCGCCTTTTGAAGAAGTGTCGGAAAAAAGTTTTCAGACGGAACTTCCGGAACGTTTTTTGAAGCTTCCTGTAAACTTGAAAATAATTTAAAAACCAGAGGGCTCTTCGTCGCAAAATTACCGGCTTTTATCGGAAAAGAAAGCAAAATGCGTGTAGAATATGATACTCTAAATCTTGTAATCATTCTATGTGAAAAATTTACAAGACACGGAGGAAAAGAAAAGTATGAAAAAACGATTAAGAACGCATTTTATAACAGTTATGCTTATACTGTTATCTGTTGCGATGCTGCGACCGGTGAAAGCAGAGGCGGCAACATTTGAAAACATTCCGGTATATGTTGTGGATGATATGAGGGATTATGACCAGAAGATTGGCCTATCATGGAAGCTTGATTGGAATCTGAACAGTGATGTAACAGAACAATGCCGTTATGCAAAGTTTTCTTTAGCAAAGGATTCCATTGTCCGTATTAAAATGGCAACGGAGAATAGAAAGGCTGCTGGTGCAGAGGATTATTTTAGATTATACGGAAATGAAACGATGGCAGTTCCAATAACGGATAATGATATAAGATTTGATGAGGGTGATGACTATTTTCTGTTGAAGGCAGGTACTTATTATGTGCAATGTGGCAGTAAGTTATATATGTACAGCACGTCCAATCATTCTACCAAAATTATGATTGGGGCAGTGCCAGTGGATAAAGCTGTTGAAGTGAAACAGACAGCCAGTGCAGACAAAAGGAAAGTAACAATAACAGTAACCCAGAAATTTGCAACGGAGCTTAAAGGAACAACATGGCATGAAGGAAAGCTGACAAAGATGCCGTATGGGTCGCAGCTATTGGATCAAACCAATACCTTTACAGTTAGCAAGAATGGATGGTATACGGTATGTTTACTAAGCAAAAGTACAATAAACTGGAATAAAGATATAGACTACTATGTATATATCAATGTAACTGGTATTGGCGAAGGAGCTAAAAAGGGTGTTACCTACACGTCCAATAATCTAAAGTATAAGCTGGTGAAAAAAGGCTTTGATGGAACGGGAACTGTAATGGTAACAGGAATGGTGAAAGCAAAAGCTTCTGTTACGATTCCAAAGACGGTTGTCATTCAAGGAGTAAGCTATAAAGTTGTTAAAATTAACAGCAAGGCATTCTACAAAAAAAGCAAAATAAAGAAGGTTACGATTCAGTCAACGTATCTTACTTCCATTGGAAAGAATGCGTTTAACGGAATCAATAAAAAAGCTGTTTTTAAAGTTCCAAAGAGTAAGTATAAAGCATATACGAAAATGCTGACCGCAAAGACTGGATTTGTAAAAAAGACAATGAAAGTGAAAAAATAAATATGACAAATTTTCCAGGGAAAACCAAATTGGAGATTTCAAAAGAGACTGCTGCTTCAAGCCCCAAAATACAGGTTTTGGAGCGGCACCTTTTTGTCAGGAAAATCATTTATTTTATCTGAAAATATAGAAAAAGGATAGGACATCTGTTAGAATATTATCTGGTAAGCATGGTAGAATAATTATAAATTTAGGAGCTTTATAGATGAAACATATGGATTTGTCACAGCAGTTTGAAATCTATATATGTGAGGATATTAAGGAGCATAGTGAAAAAATATTAGAAATATGTTCGTTATTAGCAAAAGAATATTCGTTAAATGTAACAGCTTTTCAATCCGCAAAGGAACTGTTAGAGTGTTTAGAACATTTACAGCAGGAAAATGCCACATTTCCACATTTAGTTTTATTGGATATTGAATTACCCGGAATGGATGGCATTACATTGGGCAAACAGATCAGGAAGATGAATAAGGATGTATTTTTGATTTTTGTAACCTCTTACATTGAGTATGCAGTAAAGGGATATGAAGCAAATGCTTTTCGATATTTGCTAAAACCGTTATCCTACGATGTGATGCGCAATTTACTGGTGGACATACAAAGAGAGTACTCAAAAAAGAAAAAAATAATCGTGAAAACCAGAGACGGGGAAATGATACTGCCATTGCAGGAATTAGTATATATTAGCGCAGAAGATAAATACACGGTATTGCATACAAGGCTACAGCATTATATTAGCGACTATAGCCTGAAAAAGTATGAGGAACAGTTGAAGGAGTATGGTTTTTTTCGCATTCACAGGAAATACATGGTAAACCTGTATCATCATAAGGAAACCCGGGACGGAAAGATTGTTCTGTCACAGGGGGGTATTTTACCAATCAGTAAGAAACGTATGTGGGAATACCGTCAGAAATTATTTCATTTTTTGAGAGAGGACTTAATATGACGGAGCAAGCAATAGAATTACTCACTCTTTTTGTGAATCTGCTTGCCATGTTGAACCTATGGTTCATTCTGAGCCTGCTGTTTGGCTGTGATATAAGATTGACGCCGCGTAATTTGGCCATGGCATCAGGAGTATTTATTTTTGTAGAGTACATTGATGTGCATATTTTTGAAAAACAGCAAATGATAGCGGCTATCATTATGTTTGCATATAATGTGCTGGTGACTTTTATTTTAACAAAAAAGAAACGAATCAAAACGTTGCTGCTGGCAATCCCTGCATTGCTTGTATATGCAGAATTCGGATTATTCCTTGAGTTGATTGAAAGAATTGCAGGACTGGATCAGTATTATATTGGTGTGGAAAAGTTCACATTGACAACTTTTATAACAGATCCATTATTGCTTGTTTTTTTGGTATGGCTTAGTAGAACAAAGGTAGCAAAAGTAAAATCCATACAATTGACTATTGGAGAAGGTGTAGTGGTTTCTCTGTTCTGTTTTTGCAGCCCGGCTGCCGTAAAGTGTCTTGAGTGGTTTGAAGGTATGATATATGATTATAGTTATACAGTGGCATGGATTTGTTTTATGATTGTGCTGAATGTAGCGGTGGTTTATGCCATTGCACATAGGAAAATGGCAGCATATTACCGGCAGCTCTCAGAGAATTACAAAAAGGAATTTGAAGCAGAGTATTCCTTTTTTAAGGATTATAAAAAGCAGCAGGAAGATACCATCAAATTCCGCCATGACTGGAAGAATCATATGCTGTTATTGCAGGAGATGTTGGAGAAAGAAGAATATGGCAAGGCGGAGAGTTATTTTAAGGAGCTGACAGCCGCCACACCGAAATCGGTTCATAAGATAGCCACAGGAAATGAACTGTTGGACATGGTTTTAAGCACGAAAATGGATATATTAGAGGAGAATGAGATTACCCTTCAATGCAGAGGTGCGTTATCGGAATTTAATTTTATGAAATATGTGGATGGCTGCATCCTTCTTTCTAATCTGATAGATAATGCAATTGAGGCAAATGTAAAGGTAAATGTTCCCCATTATATTTTACTGGCGGGCAAAAAAACAGAACGGTTATTTTATCTGGAAATCAGCAATCCAATGGAAGGAAGCCTGCAGCAGGAAAGCAACCGGGTTCTGACTACAAAAGCAGAAAAAGAAAGCCATGGCATCGGACTGCAGAATGTGCAGGATATTCTTGAAAAATATGGAGGGGAATATCATGTTACGGTCCAAAACCAGGAGTATACAATTCAGATGATTTTTCCCGCATAAATGCAATCAAAATTGGTGGCTAAGCTGAAAGAGATGGGGAAATCCGGTGAATTAGTGGTAATCGTAAATATCCACAGGTTACCGCGATGACAGGAGACTATACAACAGAAACAAGAGGTTAGCAAATGGCAACATGGAATTCAAGAGGATTAAGAGGCTCCGCATTGGAAGACCTGATTAACCGGACAAATGAAAAGTACAGGGAAAGCGGGCTTGGGCTGATTCAAAAGGTGCCAACCCCTATTACGCCTATTAAAATTGACAAGGAGCAGAGGCATATTACACTGGCCTATTTTGACCAGAAGAGTACTGTGGATTATATCGGGGCGGTTCAGGGGATTCCTGTATGCTTTGATGCCAAGGAATGTGCCAGCGATACGTTTTCTTTGCAGAATATCCATGAACATCAGATTACTTTTATGGAGGATTTTGAAAAGCAGCAGGGGGTTTCTTTTTTTATCATTCATTACACCCATAAGGATTTTCTGTATTATATGCCCTTTCGGAATATGAAGGTGTTTTGGGACAGGGCAAAGAATGGGGGCAGGAAAAGCTTTCGGTTTGAGGAGATTGACCTGCAGTATGGGATTGTGCCAAAGCAGGGGTTGTTCGTGCCTTATTTGGATGCGCTGCAGTTGGATTTGAAGTTGAGGGATGGGGAGTGAGTTTTGAAGATAGCAGGTTGGAGGTTTTCGACTGATAATAAAATTAGCGAATGGAAATTTGCATAGAAATGCCCAGACAGTTAGTCTGGGTATTGTTTTATAATCCGAATAAATCAGAGTGTGTGCCAGTACGATACAGTAAAAGTTCATTTTTTTGAATTTAGTGGAGTATCTGACATCTAACATTCTCAGTCCTCCATCAATTCAGCAAAAAGCCCTTCCGTAGTACCACTGTATAAGGTACCGCCCCCGTTGCTTAACTCTGCAAAAGCTTCTAATGTTTCAGCATTTGGTGTTTCATCCGGGACTGCCGCTCCCTGCAGATATGCAATGATATAAAACAGTTTGCTTTCTGGTATTTGGTCAATGAGATTTTTTGCAAATTCTCGATTGCTCATAAAAACACATCCTTTCCTGTTTATTGTATGTGGTTTGATAACAGCTATTCCATGTTTGTTTATATTTTAGTTAATGCGTGAGGTGTGATATTCAGTTTTGGAGCTGCCTTACGTTGGCTTATTTGTTTATCAAGCAACAGTCTTTTAAATTCAATAATCAGTTTCCCTTTTAAAGGGTAAAGCATTTTGAAACGTTCCTTCGTCATGTAGCTAGTTTTAGAATAATATTAAAACGGTTATATGTCAATTAAAACAGAAAAACAAAAGCCCAAAAGTAGAAACCAATAATATAAAAACAAATATGAAACAGTTGGCAAAAAATTCAAAATAGGTTATGCTATAATTTCAAAGAAATAGAAATAACATGAAATCCAAAAGTACAAAAGCATGCCCAATATGGATGTCAGGTAATAAAAAATGGACAGATTATCTGCAAAGTGAATTTTGAAAAGGTGTTTCGGAAGAAACATTATCTAATATGAGAAAATTATATTTAACTTATAAAAACTAAATTTCCGCAACAGTGTTTCGGAAATTTTCTGTCGAAATAAAGTTAGATGATATGTAAAAAGAGAACAATGGAGAAACTCAAAAAAATAAATCATTGACAAAGCTCTCTAGTTTTAGTATACTTCCAATAGTTTGTTATGCTAATTCGATATCAAATTAGCACTTTAAAGCGATAAAGTGAAAGAGGCAAAATCACCAGAAAGGAACATTATGAGCAAGAAATTAGTACATACACCAGAAGGTGTCAGAGATATTTACGGATTGGAATATGCCAAAAAGCTGGCAGTCCAAGAGCTTTTACATCATAAATTCAAGGAGTTTGGCTACAAAGACATTCAAACTCCCTCTTTTGAATTTTTTGATGTATTTGGAAAGGAAATCGGTACCACCGCCAGCAAAGATTTATATAAATTTTTTGACAAGGAAGGCAATACGTTGGCTCTTCGGCCGGATTTCACCCCTTCCATGGCAAGAAGTGCAGCAAAATATTTTATGGATGAAACACTTCCGGTACGTTTCACCTATTCCGGCAATGCCTTTACCAATACTTCCAACTTACAGGGGAAATTAAAGGAAACCACCCAGATGGGAGTGGAGCTGTTTAATGACGGCTCAGCAGAAGCGGACGGGGAAATGATCAATTTGGCGGTAGAATGTCTTTTAAGCGCCGGATTAAAGGAGTTCCAGATCAGCATAGGGGAAATGGAATTTTTTAAAGGCTTATGTCAGGAAGCCGGGCTTGACGAAGAAACGGAATACGAACTGCGGGATTTTATTTCTACCAAAAACTTTTTTGGTGCAGAGGAATTGCTTTTATTAAAAGGAATTGACCGGGATAAAATCAACGTTCTCTTATCCATATCCGACGCTTTTGGCTCCATTGAGGCTTTAAAGGATATGAAAGAAACCGTGAACAATCAACGTTCCAGGAAAGCAATCGAACATTTGGAGCAGGTTTATGAAATCCTCTGCCTTTATGGGGTGGAAAACTATGTTTCTTTTGACCTTGGTATGTTAAGCAAGTATAATTACTATACAGGAGTGATTTTCAAAGGCTATACATACGGTGTGGGGGATGCAGTCTTAACAGGAGGACGCTATGACCAGTTATTGTCTTATTTTGGAAAGAATGCTCCGGCAATCGGATTCATGATTATTATAGACGATTTGATGGTGGCTTTGTCCAGTCAGAAAATTTCAATCCATTGTCAAGAGACGGGTGTGCTCATGGTTTATGAAAAGTCACAGCGAAAGGATGCTATTTTAAAGGCAAAGGAGCTTAGGAAAGCAGGTACTTTTGTGGAACTGATGGAAAAAGCAGAGGACAAGTCACAGGAAGAGTATGAAGCGTTTGCAAAGGATAACCGGATGGAACAGGTTTTGTTCTTATAAAATAGAAAAGCAGTTTGAGCAGGGGCTTTGAAAAGCCCATAAGAAACACCATGAAAAGTGAGGATCAAAAATGAGTGAAGATATGAGATATTTAACCTTTGCATTGGGGAAGGGAAGGCTTGCTAAAAATACATTGGCACTGCTTGAGGAAATTGGGATTACCTGCGAGGAAATGAAGGATAAGGATTCCAGAAAGCTGATTTTTGTCAATGAGGAGTTAAAGCTGAAATTCTTTCTATCCAAAGGACCTGATGTTCCTACTTATGTGGAATACGGAGCTGCCGACATCGGAGTAGTAGGAAAGGACACTTTGTTAGAAGAAGGGAAAAGGGCTTATGAGGTGTTGGATTTAGGCTTTGGAAAATGCCGGATGTGCGTGTGCGGACCGGAAAGCGCCAAGGAACTTTTACAGCACCATGAAATGATTCGGGTTGCCAGCAAGTACCCGAAAATCGCCAAAGATTATTTCTATAATAAAAAGCACCAGACCGTGGATATTATTAAATTAAATGGTTCCGTGGAATTAGGACCCATCGTAGGGCTTTCTGATGTAATCGTGGATATTGTGGAAACCGGTTCTACATTAAAGGAAAACGGTTTAGAGGTATTGGAAGAGATTTGCCCCATTTCCGCCCGGATGATTGTAAACCAGGTAAGCATGAAAATGGAAGCTGATCGTATAAAGAAGCTGATCGGACAGTTAAAGGAGAGATTGTCATGAGGATAGTAGAATTAACGGAAGATACGAAAAAGGACTTGTTGAACAGTCTGTTGAAAAGAAGCCCTAACAATTACGGACAATATGAGGACGTGGTTGCAGAAATTATCGAAAAGGTAAAGGAAGAAAAGGATCAGGCACTGTTTGACTATACCAGTCAATTCGATAAATGCCAGATTACCAAAGATACCATCCGGGTTACGGAAGAAGAGTTTGAAGAGGCCCTTGCAAAAATGGATGAAGAATTTCTTCAGGTTATGAAGCGCTCTGCCAAAAACATTGAAGAATACCACAAAAAACAGAAACGAAACAGTTGGTTTGATGCAAAAGAGGACGGTACGATCCTGGGACAGAAAATCACCCCCATTGATACAGTGGGAGTCTATGTTCCGGGAGGAAAAGCGGCATATCCTTCCTCCACTCTTATGAACATCCTTCCCGCAAAGGTAGCGGGAGTAAACCGGATCATTATGCTGACACCGCCGGGAAAAGACGGAAAGGTAAATCCCGGCACTCTGGCAGCCGCAAGGATTGCCGGCGTGGATGAAGTATACAAAGCAGGAGGCGCACAGGCTATTGCAGCTATGGCTTACGGCACCCAGTCCGTACCCAAGGTGGATAAAATCGTAGGACCGGGCAATATTTTTGTTGCTTTAGCCAAAAAAGCTGTTTATGGCTATGTAAGCATAGATTCCATTGCAGGCCCCAGCGAAATACTGGTACTGGCAGATGAAACGGCAAATCCAAAATATATCGCTGCCGATTTACTGTCACAGGCAGAGCATGATGAATTAGCCTCGGCTATTTTGATTACTACAGACAAATCCTTGGCTGAAAAAGTTTCTAAGTGGGTGGATACTTTTACGAATCAACTGGAACGAAAGGAAATCATAGAGAAATCCTTAGAAAATTACGGCTATATTTTAGTGGCGGAAAGCCTGGAAGAAGCCATTGAAACAGCAAATGAGATTGCTTCCGAGCATTTGGAAATTCTGACAAAAGACCCATTTTCCGTTATGACGAAGATCCGCCATGCGGGAGCTATTTTTCTGGGAGAATATTCTTCCGAGCCTTTGGGGGATTATTTTGCGGGACCAAACCATGTGCTGCCTACAAACGGCACTGCCAAGTTCTTCTCGCCCTTAAATGTGGATGATTTCATGAAAAAATCCAGTATTATCTCTTATTCGGAAAGCGCCCTTTCCAAAGTACATAAGGATATTGAGTTGTTTGCACAAAAAGAGGGCTTGACGGCTCATGCAAATTCCATTAAGGTTAGATTTGAAGAAGATGAATGAGATGGGAACGGGGGAACGAAAATGTCTGGTAGTTCAGAGATAAAACGGAAAACAAAGGAAACGGATATTGCCCTTTCCTTACAGCTTTACGGCACCGGCAAGAGCCGGATTGAAACGGGAATCGGCTTTTTCGACCATATGCTGGAGGGCTTTGCCAAGCATGGATTTTTTGACCTTACCTGTAAGGTGGAGGGAGATTTGATCGTAGACGGACACCATACCGTAGAGGATACTGGCATTGTGTTAGGAGAGGCTATCAAAGAAGCCATTGGAGATAAAAAAGGAATCAAGCGGTTTGGCTCTTTTATCCTTCCCATGGATGATGCCCTGGCGCTTTGTGCCGTGGATTTATCCGGAAGGCCTTATTTATCCTTTGAATGTGAGTTTGAAGCGGAACGGGTGGGATATCTGGATACCCAGCTTGTCAGGGAGTTTTTTTATGCCGTATCCTACAGCGCAGGCATGAACCTGCATTTGAAAATGCTTTCCGGACACAATGATCACCATAAAATCGAAGCGATGTTCAAGGCATTTGCCAAGGCATTAGACCAGGCTGTGTCCAAGGACGAAAGAATCAAAGATGTATTGAGTACAAAAGGCACTCTGTAGCCTGAAAAAAGCAAGGAGTCAGACAAATGAATTGTAAAAGCTTTATAGCAAGTATTTACTTAGAAAACGGAAAGGCTGTGAAAGGTTTTTCAGACAGAACCGTCCTTTCCAATGATCCAGTGGAGTTAGCAGCCACTTATGGAGAAAATGACGTGGACGGCATTTTGATTTTTGATTTATCCTATAACGATGCCACTCATGAAGAGGCAATCGGCATCATCAAACGGATTGCGGAGCGGGTACAGATTCCCGTTTACGGCGCCGGAAACATCAAACGTATGGAGGATGTGAAAAAGCTCCTGTATGCAGGCTGTAAAAAGGCAGTGCTGAATTTTGGAAAGCCGGAAGGAATGGAAATTTTAGAGGAAGTTTCCCTAAAGTTCGGAAAAGATAAAATTGCCGCTTCCATTGCCAGCGCAGACAACCTTACCATTAGCAGACAAGCTTTGGAGCGGTATGCGGATGAACTTGTTTTAATTGATGAACATGCCCTGAAAAACTGTCTGGGAGCATGCAGGCTTCCAATCATCACGCTGCTTCCCGATATTTCTTTAGATAAAATGCTTACCATTCTGGAAAAGGAAAATGTTTCTGCCGTTTCCGGAAATATTGTCAATGAAAACACAAAAGAAATTCATGCGATCAAGCAAATATGTAAGGAGAAGGGTATCAAAGTGCATACCTTTGAGGCGGTTATGGATTTTTCAGAGTTTAAATTGGACAATAACGGATTACTTCCTGTAGTGGTGCAGGATTACAAGACAAATCAGGTGCTTATGGTTGCCTATATGAACGAAGAGGCTTATTTAAAAACCTTAAAGACCGGAAAGATGACCTATTACAGCCGAAGCCGCAAAGAGCTTTGGGTAAAAGGGCTTACAAGCGGCCATTTTCAGTATGTAAAGGGCTTAAGCGTGGATTGTGACAATGATACGCTGCTGGCAAAGGTGGCACAGGTGGGAGCTGCCTGCCATACGGGAAATTACAGCTGTTTTTACAGAGATCTGATTCCCTGTGAGGAAAATGAAAAAAATCCTTTAGAGGTATTTGAAAGCGTCATGTCCGTTATTGCGGACAGAAAGGTACATCCAAAGGAAGGCTCTTATACAAACTATTTATTTGATAAGGGAATCGACAAGATTTTAAAGAAACTGGGAGAAGAGGCTACGGAAATCGTCATTGCTTCCAAAAACCCAAACCCCGATGAAATCAAATATGAAATTTCCGATTTTCTTTATCATATGATGGTACTTATGGTGGAAAAGGGAGTGACCTGGGAAGAAATTACCAATGAGCTGGCAAATCGTTAAGACTGTTCTTTTTGCAAAGGCTTATACATATATTAAAATCAAGAACTTTTCCTACAGGTGCACAATATGTTATTAAAGCAAAACAACCAGGTTGATACCGAAAGGAAGCTGGAACTGGTACGTTCCATCCGCAAGGCACAGGAGGATAATTTAGCTGCTTTAAATAAAAGAGAAGCCATTCTTTACGGCAAGCCCGTCACCATAAGGGACAATGGCCGGGAATGGGACAGAGTATATGATAGAAATAGCAAAGAACCGTCGGAAGATGATCTTTATACAGGCAGAAAGCCGATCCTTACCTTTAAGGTGCGGCTGTTTCTGTCTGTTTTTCTGTTGGGAGGCTATATGACCTTCCTTTCTATGACCGATGAACAGTATGTTTTGGAAAAAGCAATGGTAAAAACCTATATTGCAAAGGATTTTACAAACAATCTGTTTGCTTTTATGGAAGATTTACCTTATACTTTAGAGTATGAGAACATTAGCACTGAAAGATGAAATATTATTAAAAATCGATAAGCCTGCCCGGTATATCGGCGGCGAAGTAAATTCCATCATGAAGGAAAAGGACCAGGTGGACATTCGTTTTGCCATGTGTTTTCCTGATGTATACGAAATCGGCATGTCCCACTTGGGCATTCAGATTCTCTATGATATGTTGAACCAGTTTGAAGGAGTCTGGTGTGAAAGAGTTTATTCGCCCTGGGTGGATTTAGACGAAATCATGAGAAGGGAGCATATCCCTCTTTTTGCGTTGGAATCCCAGGACCCGGTAAAGGAATTTGATTTTCTGGCTATGACGCTGCAATATGAAATGTGTTATACCAATATATTACAGATTCTGGATTTATCCCAGATTCCCTTACTTGCAAAGGATCGGAGGGAAGAGGACCCCATTGTCATCGGCGGAGGGCCCTGTGCTTATAATCCGGAACCCATTGCGGAATTTTTCGACCTGTTTTATATCGGAGAAGGGGAAACCCAATATGCACCCATGATGGAGCTGTATCGGAATATCCGCAAAAAAGGCGGCAGCCGCATGGAATTTTTGGAAGCCGCCGCCAGGCTGCCGGGCATTTATTGCCCCCTCTTTTATCAGGTAAGCTATAAAGAAGACGGCACCATAGCTTCCTTTCAGCCCACAAAAGAAGAAATCCCCGCCACCATTTTAAAGGAAATCGAAATGGATATTTCCAACACCTATTATCCCAAAAAGCCGGTAGTTCCCTTTATTAAGGTAACCCAGGACAGAGTGGTTTTGGAAATTCAAAGAGGCTGCATAAGGGGCTGCCGGTTCTGCCAGGCAGGACAGCTCTACCGTCCTGTCAGGGAACGGGATGTGGAGATGCTAAAGGAATATGCCATGGAAATGTTACAAAACACCGGCCATGAGGAGATTTCCCTAAGCTCCCTAAGCTCCAGCGATTACAGCAGGCTCCCGGAGCTGATTGACTTTTTAATAGAAGAGTGCAGCCGGAAAAAAATCAACATTTCCCTGCCCTCCCTGCGCATCGATGCCTTTTCCCTGGATGTTATGAGCAAGGTACAGGATGTAAAGAAAAGCAGCCTTACCTTTGCCCCCGAAGCCGGCTCCCAAAGAATGCGAAACGTCATCAACAAGGGATTGACCGAGGAAGTCATTTTAAAAGGAGCAAAAGAAGCCTTTGAAGGAGGCTGGAGCAGGGTAAAATTGTATTTCATGCTGGGACTCCCCACGGAAACCAGAGAGGATATAGAGGAAATTGCCGTACTAAGCGACAAAATCGCCAGACTGTATTACGAAACCGTTCCCAAAGAGCAACGAAAAGGAAAGGTGCAGATCGTAACCAGCACCTCCTTCTTCATCCCCAAGCCCTTCACCCCCTTCCAATGGGCCAAAATGGGCAGCAAAGAGGACTTCCTCTCAAAAGCCCATACCGTAAAACAGGCAGTCCTAAGCCAGCTCAATCAAAAAAGCATCAAATACAACTGGCACGAAGCCGACGTTTCCGTCTTGGAAGGCGTCTTCGCCAGAGGCGACAGAAAAGTAGGACAGGTTATTTTAAAAGCCTATGAAAAAGGCTGCATCTTTGACGCCTGGAGCGAATTCTATAAAAATGATGTCTGGATGTCCGCCTTTGAGGAATGCGGCGTTGACATTGATTTTTACACAACCAGAGAGCGCCCTTTGGACGAAATATTTCCATGGGACTTTATCGACTGTGGCGTAACTAAAGAATTTCTTAAAAAGGAATGGGAAAATGCCATGGCGGAGCAGGTTACCTTGAACTGTAAGGAACGGTGTAATGGGTGCGGGGCGGCACGCTTTGGTGGGGGGATATGCTTTCAAGACAGGGAGTAAAAAGATTGGGGGTTTTGGATGGGGGACGTAGGAGCTGCCAGATAGAAGGCTTCTGGGCACGCTTTCGCTCTATGAAGACGCAGCGGTACTAACGCACCAAAATACGGTGCGTAAGGACCGGCGCCTTCATCAAGGCCCTGAAGCCTTCTATCTGGCAGCTCCTACTGTGTATCGAAAGGCCCAGTGTTTTTTGATTGGCGGCTGAAAGGCTTTTTGGAAGCTTTGAAAGCTTTGAAGGCTTTAGAGGGTTTTTAAGTTTTTAATTTTTTTAATTTTTTTTGTTTTTTTGATTTTAGGGGGGATTTTAGTTTTTGGAGTTTTGGGAGTGAGAAGGCAAAGTGGAGGTTATAAGGCTATCATTTTTGGCATATTGCCATATATGGAGGCAGCAAAAAGCTTTATCGTAGTGGCATAAGTAAAACAGCTTCAGAGGGTTGTGGGTTGGCTGGTGGAGGGCATTGTTTTTGAGGGCACTTTTCCTTAACAGGCTGTCCACAACCCAGGGGAAAATTGCCACGGATGGCAATTTTAGTCATATTGCGCCACGGACGGCGCTATATGACGACCCGACCGGTTTCCAAATCCCATCCTCAGCCTGTTTAGGAAAAGCGCCCTCAAAAACACAGCCCTCCACCAGCCAACCCACAACCCTCTGAAGCGTCCCATCATCCACCACCCCTAAAGCCTTTTAACATCCCCACCACAATACCATCAAAAGGAGTTATCACCCAAATGAAAAACCAACACACAAAAGTACGCATAAAATTTTCCAAACACAGCTCCATGATCTTCATCGGCCACTTAGACATCATGCGCTATTTCCAAAAAGCAATGCGCAGAGCCGACATCGACATCGCCTATTCCGCCGGCTTCAACCCCCACCAGATCATGTCCTTTGCTGCTCCCTTGGGAGTAGGGCTTTACAGCAATGGGGAATATCTGGATATTGAAATGAATGCTCCCATGAACAGCAGACTGATGATGGAAAGGCTGAATCAGGTCATGGTGGAGGGCATTGACATTTTAAGCGTGAAAAAATTGCCGGAAACTGCCGGAAATGCCATGGCAAGTGTGGCGGCTGCCGGTTATTTGGTGGCTTTTCGGAAGGGGCATGAGCCTTCCTTTGATTATGAGAAAAAGCTGCCGGAATTCTTTTTAAAGGAACAGATTCTGGTAGTGAAGAAAACAAAAAAAAGCGAAAAAGAGCTGGATTTAAAGCCTTATATTTATGAGCTTTCCATAAGAGATGGGCAGATTTATATGCTGGTAGATGCCAGCAGTTCGGGAAATATTAAGCCTGCTCTTGTGATGGAGGCATTTTATAAGGAAAACGGGCAGGTTCCTTCGGAGTTTGATTTTATCATTACTAGGGAAGATACGTATACCAATTTGGGAACAGCAGAAGAGCCGGAATTCGTTCCCTTAGATGCAGTAGGAAGCGAGATGTAGAAACGATTATGATAGCGCCCTTTAAAGAAAAGGAAGATTTTACCGCATATGAAAACAAGCTGGTCTTTACCAGAATACAGGGAATTCCCATGAGCTTTTATTTAGAAGGGAATACTTTGATTCAGGCAGATATTGCAAAACTGGATGAAGAGGGAAGGGAATGCGGTATTTTAAACAATATTTATATTGGAAAGATCCGGAATATCGCAAAGAACCTGAATGCGGCTTTCGTGGAATATAAGCCCGGAGCTATCGGTTTTTTATCCTTGGAGACGAAAAGGGAGCCTTATTTGCTGAACAGGGTGTATAATGGCGGTTTGTCCCAGGGAGATGAACTTTTGGTGCAGGTGGAAAAGGAGCCTGTCAAAACAAAAGATGCGGTGCTTACCACCAATCTGACCTTTAGCGGCACCTATGGGGTATTGTCTACCGAATGCCGGAAAACGGGATTTTCCAATAAGCTTTCCAAAAAGCAGAAGGAGTTTTTAAAGAGTGCCTTGGATATGGGGCCTTTTGGGAACCGGACAGAGGAGTTTGGCCTGATTTTCCGTACCAATGCCGGAAATCTCACGGAAGAAACCATACATTTGTTGTGGGAAGAAATAGAAAATCTGGAGCAGAAAAAAAAGGCTCTTTTGGAAAAGGCAAAGACACGGCAGCCCTTTACTTTGTTATATCAGGAAAAGCCATTTGCCGTCAAAAAGGCGCAGGATACGTATTTTACCCATATCAATCGGATCATTACCGATGAGGAAGACATATACAGGCAGCTTTTGGACACAGAGCTTTCTGAAAAAGTGTCCTTTTATCAGGATGAACTGCTTCCCCTGCAAAACCTGTACGGATTAAAAGGTAAATTAGAAGAAGCCCTGAAAAAAAAGGTCTGGTTAAAATCGGGAGGCTATCTGGTCATTGAGCCTACCGAAGCATTGACGGTCATTGACGTGAATTCGGGAAAATGCACCGATAAAAAGAAACGGCAGGAAATGCATGTGAAGGTGAACAAGGAAGCGGCCATGGAAGCGGCAAGGCAGATCCGGCTTCGGAATCTTTCCGGCATTATCCTTGTGGATTTCATCAATTTAGAGGAAAAAGCAAAGGAAGAGGAATTGATTTCTTTTTTCAGGGAACAATGCAGAAAAGACCCTGTTCCCACTACATTGGTTGACATAACACCGCTTGGACTTGTAGAGCTTACAAGAAAGAAAATAGCGGCGCCTCTCCATGAGAAATGCAGGGGACTTTTCACAGAATCAGAAAACAGGAGCGAGCCATGAAGTTATTAGAGTTAAAAAAGGTAAAAGACGGAAAATATTTAAAAAATTATGAGCTTACTTATTTAAATAAAGCGGGCAGGGAGAAAAAATATGAAATCGTCAGCCGCAAGGAGCTACATTCCAAAGAAGATTTGGGAAAGGGTGTCAGCGGCGTTTCCATCGTGGCAACAAGAGGGAATGAGCTTCTTTTGTTACAGGAATTCCGCATGGGCATCAACCAAACCATTTTTAATCTTTGTGCCGGCATGATGGAAGAGGATGAGACCATTGAAAAATGTATACGCCGGGAGCTGTATGAAGAAACCGGGCTTTCCGTCAAGGAAATCAAGACAATCCTGCCTCCTTCTTATTCGGCAGTAGGAATTTCCGACATTAAAACATACATTGCCTATGTGGAGGTAGAAGGTGATTTTTCCGACCATACATCGGAAAACGAGGAGATTGCCGCAAAGTTTTATTCCAAAGAAGAAATTCGTGAGCTGTTAAAAACTCACGAATTTTCCTCCAGAAGCCAGATGGCTGCTTATTATTTTTCAATTTCAAATTCCTGACTGCCCATATAGCCGGGTCCGATTTCATATTTGTCAAATACGATGACCGGATTTCCGGCTTCGTTTATATAGAACTTTGTTTCGGGGCCTACCGTTTTGAACCCTTCGTCCCCCATGCTAAAATCTGGGTTGGCTTCAAAATATTCCTTGCTGTACTGCTCATAACCCCAGTATACATATCCTTCCGTTTCACTTCGCTGCTTGATTTGTTCCAAAATCACGGCATTGGCTTTTTCCACGTAATCTTCTCCAAGCAGTTCCTCTAAGGTAATATCCTTTCCATTTACCAGGTCCATGTTGAAAAAGTACTGTTGTCCATAGACGGCAACCCAGCTTTCATTGGTAGTGAGCACAAGAGAAAGGGTAGTGTCGGACTGGTATTTAATCTCATAAGATACGTCAATGTCAACTCCACGTTCCAGCCATTCTTCCTCTGTACCGCCTGTTTCTAAAAAGGCTTGTTTGTATTCTTCAATTCGTTTTGTGGCATCTGCTTTATAATCGGAAACGATTTTTTCAATGGCAGCATTCACGCTTGCCACATATTCTGTAGAAGAAGCTGCCTCCGGTTCTTTCGTATCTGCAGAGGATGTTCCTGTCTCTTCCTTGGAGTCTGTTTGGGCGTTCTTACCATCCACAACAATTTCCGGCTGCTCAATACTTATATTCACATTATCCTCAGATTCATAGTCACGTATGGTCAATACTTTGGCAATGGTGCCAAGAATCGGAATATTTTCGGCACTTTTTGCAAATGCCTCACTGGTATTTAAACCAATGGTCACCCCGATTACTAAAATGGCTGCTGCTGCAGGTATCCATGCTTTTCTAAATTTGTTTTCTTTCATAATAACACTCCTTCCCGTTTCCTTTCTTTCCGTTTCAATTGCTTTTTCGATTACAGAAGAAAGCTCATTCGGAACTTTGATTGCATCATAAATATCTCTTGAATCCTTGATTTCCTTCATGCTGTTTCCTCCTTTATCATTTCTTTTAATTTTTCCAGCGAAGCATATAAATGGTATTTTACTGTACTTAATTTCATTTTCTTGATCTGGCTGATTTCCTTTAGGGTAAAGCCCTCATAGTAATGTAAGAAAACAATGGTCCGCCCGGGTTCTGACAGATGGTTCACAAATTGAAATACCTCCAGTTTTTCTGCACCGTCACTGCCCGAATAGGCTGTTTCCAAAATAGAAGACAGGTCCATGGGATATTCCCTTTGGGCTTTCCTTAAATAGGACAGGCTTTCATTTACCAGTATTCGGTAGAACCAGGTTCTGATGTAAGATATGTTGCGGATAGTATCATAGCTCTGCAGCGCTTTTACCACTGCATTCTGTACAATATCCAATGCAGCTTCCTTTTGGTGCACATAGGTAAAGGCAAGACGATAGAAGTTATCCTGATAATCGGTAATGTAGTCTACCAGAGTATCGTAATTGTCTTTTTTCAAGGGTGTTTCGCTCCTTTCCTTTCTTTCTTTTATATTATAGATGTTTTGGGAGGGTGAAAAGTCAGGATTGGGAAAAAAATTTATAAATTGGCTTTTTAATGAATTATTTACACAATGGAGTTATGTAAAATTATTTATTAAGACAATTATTTGTTAAAACAATTACCTATAAAACGTTGACAAATTTCATGGGCAGGTCTATAATCAAACTAATGGTGAAATAAGTATAGGCATAAACAGCTTCTACAACCCCGGGTTATGGCTGTATGCACAAAATAGAATATTGGAAAGGAGAAAAAGAAATGAAGAAAAACAAAAAAATATTAGGAATCGCCTTGGCGGGAGCTATGGTGCTTGTAGCTGGTGCTGTTCCTGTGAAAGCAGCATCCACTTCATGGGCATTTGATAGCTCTGCATATTCTTTTGGAGTAATCAATCGAACTGGTTCAGCTGGAGTTTACAGTGCATGGTTAGCTGGTTCAAATGCAGGTGCAGTTACACAAGCCTATTTCTCGGTGGGAAATGGAGCTAGCAAAACAGATGTGCGTGCAAAAACAAAATTGACTTATCCAGATGATTCATATAGAGGAATAAGTTTTAAGGCAGAAGACAGTAGCAGTACAATTTATCTTTATGATGGCAACACTATAAAGGCAACAGCCACCGCCCCGTAAAAACAACAAAAAGGTGCTTTAAGTCAAAAGCTACCACAAACTAATAGATTTAAAATTAAAGAGCCGGCTCTCTGATTATAGAGAGCTGGCACATAAGGAAATTCTATGAAGAAAACAATCGTTAGAAAAAAAGAACAATTCTATTTTGATATTATGATAGGTATATCCTTAATACTAACCTTGGCATTTATCTGTTTTGCATTTCAGGGGGCATATAAAATATACCATATTCAAGAACTTAGGAATCAGAGCATATATACCGTTCAGAAAGATATTCGCTTTGACAGGAACGAGGATATATCTGCTGAAACAGAATCTGCTATGGAATATGAGGAACAAAGCATCATGTCTGATCCTTTCGGATATCTAGAGACACTGCGAAAAATAAAGACCGGTAATTTGTTTATGTACATAGAAGTATATTTGGGAAAAGCTGGGCTGAGCGAGGCTGTAACCGTCTTGTTAATCCAGAATGAGCCTCTGAAATATCCTCTAAAAAGCGGAAGGTACTGGGAATATGGCAGTGATAATCAAAATACTGTAATCATCGGAACTGGAGTATTAAAAAGCACTTATTTAGATGGAGAAAAGAGATACTTGCTCATTGATAATGAGCCTTATGAAGTAATCGGTATTTTAGAAGATTTGACTGGGAATAAATCAGATTTCCGGATTTTTGCAAATTATCAATGGATTGACGGTGCACTGAAGAATAAGCTTTCGTATGGGGGTTCTAATAATCCATATAATATAACATGTTGGCGTATGGTTTCTGATTATTCGGATATAGATAAGGAACTTATGGCAATAACGGAATGGGGCAAACAATACTATCCCAATTTTGAAATTGTGACGATGGATGCCCCAAATGAATGGGAGTTTGGATACTTTTTGAAATTATTAAAATATTTTATATTGGGATTAATCATCTTTTCCCTTTATAATTCCTGTATTATAGCAAAGCTGTTATTTGAACGATATAAAAGGGATTTGATTATCATGCGTGTCTTTGGATTCGGCAACAGAAAGATTATCTGGTATTTTTATCATAAGGTTTGGCTGTGCTACGGAATCGGAATCATGGGAGCCTTGCTGGTATTTCGGAAACCACAGTTCCTTTTGCCGGCAGTGGGGTTGTTCCTTTTGTTCATGCTGACTACCATAGTGCCAATCATCAATATATTGAGAAATCGTTCCATAAGGAAAATCGGAACGAATCTGTTTGAGGTAATTTAAATGAAAGGGAAAAATCATATCTATTACGTATATTTAAACTGTAGAACCAATTTATTAAAGCGTTTTATCAACTTCCTGCTCCTTTGTACTTCCTTTTTAATGATTATCCTTGTAAGCTTTGCCTATTTTATCGTAAATGAACGGGAATGTGCGGCGAATCGGATTATAGTAGGTGGCAATGGCAATTTAGGAACCGTTCGGATTCTTAATGATACTGATGATGAGGGGATAAACTTTATTGAGGAAATGAAGAAGAAAGGTTTTTCCTATATTGGACAGCGGTATTATATCGAAATAATTATGAGCGGTTTTGAGGAACTGGCAGCCCAGCAAAATGAATTTGCCATCAAGAAGACATTGATAAAAAATGATCATATTGAAGATGACAGTACCTCTATCATATGTGTTCCTTTTTATGGAGATTTTCCCCAGCTATGTGGTGTGGAGCTATCAGAGGGGTCATGGGAAACGAATCCCAAAGAGGACGAAAGATATCTCTATCTAGGGTCTGAGTTTCAGGATATTCCAATTGGTACAGTTTATTTTAATAGAAACTTTGTGGCATACAGCAGTGATGAAAAAGGTATAAAATACATTGTAAAAGGCTATTTGGCAGAGGGTAGCAAGATTTTAAGTGATAAAATATTAACAAGCAGAGACTTGTTTAATCTTCATTATGGAGAAGTCTTGGACGACAAGGTAATTATGTTTGATACTCACCCAATTGCTTATGACACTTGCTTTCTTACAAATGGTAAATCAAACGATGAAGTAAATGCCATATTAGATGAAATCTCCAAGGAAACCGGAGTGGAAATTGAAAAATCCGATTGGAAGGAAGTATTGAAAGAACAAAAAGAAGAGAATTGGATATTGATTAAAAATATAAGCTATTTTCTCGTAATTACCATACTAATTTGCATCAGTGTGCTTCTTTGCAATACATTAGCGGAAAAAATGAACAACAGAAACGTTATCGGCATCTGGTATGCCAATGGATTTGGGCAGAAAGACATTTTCTTAATCGAGGCTTTGGACAGCATTTTACCAATCCTGTTTTCTGCCGGGCTTGCTATCTTTTTTAGTTATTTTGCTTTACAGACTCAATACAATCAATGGGTGGAATACATAGGAAAACAGCGCATCAGCGACCTGATAGGCATATACAGCAAAAGCTACTGTCTTTTAGCAGCAGTGGTTCTCTTCCTCTGCCTTATGCTGACCTGGGTAAAAGCAGTACAGGTAAGAAACCGGAAACCAATCGACTATATAAGAGGTGAAACATTATGATAGATTTAAAAGACATCTGTATGGATTACGGCATGGGAGAAGCAAAGACGAGAGTATTGGATCATATAAACCTACATATCGAACAGGGAGAAATCACTGCCATTATGGGGCCTTCCGGCTCAGGCAAGACCACACTACTTAACATTTTAGGTGCAATGGACGTTCCCACGGAAGGAACTTATCAGTTTAAGGACTGTGAGGTTTCCCAATACGGCAGCAAACAGTTAAATGAATTCCGTAAAAACAATATCGCTTTTGTCTTTCAAAAGTTTGAGCTAATTCAAGGCTATACAGTCAGGGAAAACGTGGAACTGCCCATGCGTGCCAAAAACATAAAAAAGAAGGAGCGGAAGGAAACGGCAGAGGCGCTTTTAGACCAGCTTGGAATCGGACATTTAAAGAAAAAATTTCCCGGACATATTTCCGGAGGAGAGCAGCAAAGATGTGCCATAGCCCGCGCCATGGCATCCGATAACGACTTGATTTTGGCAGATGAGCCTACCGGATCCTTAGATCAGACCACTGGTCAGGACATCATGAAGCTTTTAAAGGAGATGAATCAAAAGGGCAAGACCATTCTGGTAGTTACCCATGATGAACATATTGCAAATATGACAGACCGGATTATTCGTCTGGAAGATGGAAGGATTGTTTCGGATGACAGGTTATAGAAAAAAAAGAAAAGCTATTTTTATGCTGTTATTTTTTCTTACAGCATTTATTTCCCTGTCCGGCTGTAGCAGTGTGATTGACCATACCGGGAATTCTTCCTACGAAATCATGAAACTGAAAAATGGATATTTATTAAATGGCTGCAGTAAGGTAATCGTAAAAAACGGAGTCTTATATGCAGTAGATAATTATTTGGAAGAAAGTAATCATGGAGAAAGACTGATATCCTATCAACTGGACGGATATGAAATCAAAAAAGAGTCCTTAGAGGTCTTACTGGAAGACTGTACTATCATTGATTTTGTGGTGTCGGAAAACAATGATATCTATGCATTGACACTTCTTGGACAAAAATATATTTTTTATACCAAGTTAGATGACGTCGAAAAGCTATACGAAGATTTTCCCATAGAATATCGAAGCGACATCCGGGCAATTTTCAATATGCAGGTAGATAAAAACGGCAACTATTATTTTGGAGCAGGCAACAGGCTTTATGTAATGGATCAGGATTTAAATGAAATTTCAAATTTGGAGGAATCTACAGAAGGGCTTGTAGTATTGAAAAACGGAAGAGTTGCATGCATAATCCATTCCGATGCCAATTATCTTGTAAAAGAAATTGATGAAGAAACCTTTCAGCCTTTAAAGGAAAAGAAACTAAAGCTAACCGGAACCTATACCGGAAATTTCAAATCCGGCATCGATTATGATTTTAACTATGAAGATGACAATTGCCTATATGGATATGATTTTGAAAATGGAAAAGCCCATCTGTTATTCAGACTGAAAAAGAAAGCCAAAACTGCCGCTTCGCAAATATATCCTTTTGGAGAACAGCAATATATGATGAGTACTTATTCGGACGATGGGGAAAAAGCAACTGTTATCATAACGATAAAGGAGGGGGAACATTAAAATATACGATTTTCAACGGAAAATCCTTGACATCCAGCTATTTCCATGCTATCATACAACGGTATGCCGCATGAGCAGGTAGAAGTGTGTCTGTTCTTCTTAAATAATTTCCTATTTATTATAGCAGCAGCCGCCACCAATCTCAGCGAGTAAAGAAACAGGAGGTGCCTTATGTACGCAATTATTGCAACAGGTGGAAAACAATACAAGGTTTCCGAAGGCGATGTAGTACGCGTTGAAAAATTAGACGTAGAAGCCGGAAACACTGTAACATTTGACCAGGTTCTTGCAGTAAGCGATAATAGCTTAAAGGTTGGTTCTGACGTAGCAAATGCAACGGTTACCGGAACAGTTACCAATCAGGGAAGAGGTAAAAAGGTTATCGTTTATAAGTATAAGAGAAAATCCGGATACCACAAGAAAAATGGTCATAGACAAGCATACACTGAAGTTAAGATTGACAAGATTAACGCATAAGTATGACTAAGATAACCATTTATCAGGATAAGCAAAAAGATGCGGTTGGATTTGAAATGAAAGGACATGCCGGCTATGGGGAAAGTGGCAGCGATATTGTTTGTGCAGCTATTTCCATTTTAGCATGTACTGCCTGTAATTCCATCGAGACATATACGGACGATACCTTTGGATATGAAGAAAAGGAAGAAGAGGCCTATATGAAGTGCATGTTAAATGAACATGCATGCAAAGAGTCCAAATTGCTTTTAAATTCCATGACTCTTGGCTTATCCCAGTTAGCTAAGCAGTACAAAAAGTATTTGAAATTAACATTTAAGGAGGTGTAATACCATGATGCAATTAAACCTTCAATTTTTCGCTCATAAAAAAGGTGTAGGTTCTACAAAGAACGGCAGAGACTCTGAATCTAAGAGATTAGGTGCAAAGAGAGCTGACGGACAATTTGTAAAGGCTGGAAATATCTTATACAGACAACGGGGAACAAAGATTCATCCGGGCATTAATGTAGGCCGCGGCGGCGATGATACATTATTTGCTTTAGTTGACGGTGTATTAAGATTTGAAAGAAAAGGAAGAGACAAAAAGCAGGCTTCCGTTTATCCAGTAGAAGAGCAATAATACGTTGTAAGTCCCGTTTCACGGGCAGCATGACGAAATACATTGTGGGGCTTCAAACAACACTGTTTGAAGCTCTTTTTTTTCAAAAAACAGGAGGCGGATTATGTTTGCAGACAGAGCAAAAATCTATGTAAGAAGCGGAAAAGGCGGAGACGGGCACGTTTCCTTCCGGCGTGAAAAATATGTGCCAAACGGCGGTCCTGACGGCGGAGACGGGGGACATGGCGGCAATGTAGTTTTCACAGTGGATGAAGGTTTGAATACATTAACCGATTTTCGCCATATCCGGAAATATTGTGCTCAGGACGGAGCTGTTGGCGGCAAACGTAACTGCCGTGGAAAAAACGGAGAGGATATGATTATCAAGGTTCCTGCCGGAACCGTCATTAAAGATGCGGAAAGCGGCAGGGTCATTGCGGATATGTCGGGAGATAATAAAACCCAGATATTACTGACCGGAGGAAAAGGCGGAAACGGCAACCAGCATTATGCCACAAGCACTATGCAGGCGCCTAAATATGCCCAGCCCGGACAGCCCGCAAAGGAATTAGAGCTTTTGCTGGAATTAAAGGTCATTGCAGATGTGGGACTGGTTGGTTTTCCAAATGTAGGAAAATCCACATTGCTTTCCAGAGTTACCAATGCGAAACCGAAAATTGCCAATTATCATTTTACTACAATCAATCCCAATTTAGGTGTAGTGGATTTAGGAGACGGAAACAGCTTTGTCATTGCAGACATTCCCGGACTGATTGAAGGAGCTTCGGAAGGAGTAGGGCTGGGCCATGAGTTTTTACGGCATATTGAACGTACCAAGGTGATTATTCATATGGTAGATGCCGCCGGAACGGAAGGCAGAGACCCCATTGCGGATATTTATGCCATCAATAAAGAGCTTTTGGCATACAACGAGGAAATTGCCAAAAGACCCCAGGTCATTGCTGCCAATAAGACCGATGCCATTTATATTGATCCGGATGATTCGGAAGCAGTAAATCCCATTGACCGGATCAAAGCGGAATTTGAACCAAAAGGAATCAAAGTATTTCCGATTTCTGCAGTAAGCGGAGAGGGCTTAAAGGAGCTTCTTTATCAGGTAAATCACATGCTTTCTCAATTAGATGATGCTCCAATCGTATTTGAGCCGGAATATGTACCTGATTTTTCAAATTTCACCTCCAAAGAGCCATACACGGTAATCTATGACCAGGAAGAAAAAGAATTTGTTGTAGAAGGACCAAGAATCGAAAAAATGCTTGGATATACCAACTTAGAATCCGAAAAGGGCTTTGCGTTCTTTCAGAATTTTTTAAGAGAGCAGGGCATATTGGAGGAACTGGAGAAACTGGATATTAAAGAAGGGGATACGGTACGTATGTATGGGTTATCCTTTGATTATTATAAATAGAAAGGATTCACAAATGACAAGTAAACAAAGAGCTTATTTAAAAAGTCTTGCCAGCAATTTAGATCCCATTTTTCAAATAGGAAAAGGCGGCCTTACTCCGGAAGTAACGGAAGCAGTTAGCGAAGCCTTCAATAAAAGAGAATTGATTAAAATTGCAGTACTGAAAAATTGTCTGGATGATCCAAAAGCAATTGCCGAAACTCTGGCTGAACGTACCAAATCCCAGGTGGTTCATGTAATCGGGAAGAAAATTGTTTTGTACAAGGAATCCAAAGACCATAAAAAAATTGAATTGCCAAAATAAGAAGCACAAAATGCTAAAGGAAGGATAAAAATAATGGAAGTGGAAAACTATGAGAAAAGAGTAGGCATTATGGGCGGCACCTTTGATCCAATTCACTATGGACATTTACTGCTTGCACAGGCTGCCATCGAAGCAGAAAATCTGGATGAAGTACTATTTATTCCAAGCGGAACTCCCTGGCTAAAGGACAGCTCCCAGGTGCTAAATAAGAAAACCCGGGTTTCCATGACCGGAATCGCCATAGAGGATAATCCGAAATTTGCCTTATCCACTATTGAAATTGACAGGGAGGGAAATTCCTATTCTTACGAAACCTTGGAAATATTACGGGAAAAGCACCCTCTTACCTGCTATTATTTTATTCTGGGCGCCGATTCTCTTTTGGAAATCGAAAAATGGAAGCATCCGGACAGATTGATGAAAAGCTGCACTTTACTGACAGCAGTAAGAGATGACTGTGATATGGCTGCGCTAAAAAAGCAGATAGATTATTTAACCGATAAATATAATGCTTCCATAGAAATCCTTCCAACGAAACGGATTGACATTTCTTCTACCGATATCAGGCAGAGGATACGAGTGGGAAAATCCATCCGTTATCTGCTTCCTGATCAGATTATGGAATTTATTGAAAAAAATCATATTTATTTGGACAAGAAGGAAGGGAAGTAGTTCATGGCAGCATCTTTCCAGTTTCATGAAATTGACCGGTATTTAAGAAAAACTCTGGATAAAAAGCGATATACCCATACATTAGGAGTCGCCAACACAGCAGCATGTCTGGCAATGAGATATAGTTCTGATGTGAATAAGGCTTATTTAGCCGGCTTGCTGCACGATAATGCCAAATGTATCAGCACAAAGAAAAAAATGGCTATTTGCCAAAAGGCAGGGCTTTCTATCAGCAAAATCGAAGAAAAGAATCCGGAGCTGCTTCATTCCAAGGTAGGAAGCTATCTGGCAAAACAAAAATTCCACATAGAAGATTCGGATATTTTAAATGCAATCTGTTATCATACTACCGGCAGGCCCAATATGTCTTTGCTGGAAAAAATTATTTTTGTTGCAGATTATATGGAACCAAACAGAAAAATCATTCCCGGGCTTGATCAGATTCGTTCCATGGCATTTCAGAATTTAGACAATGCCTTATTGCTCATACTGGAAAATACGTTATCTTATATTAAGAAAAAAGACAGAGAAACGGACATTGACCCTATGACGCAAAAGACCTATGACTATTATAAGAAAGGAAGTAAATAATGGACCAAAATATATCAAAAGCTATGGCAAAGGCTGCCATTGAAGCGTTAGAAGACAAAAAAGCAGAAGATATCAAGGTCATTGATATCAGTGAGATTTCCGTTTTAGCAGATTATTTCATCATTGCAAGCGGCTCAAATAAAAGCCAGATTCAGGCAATGATCGATCATGTGGATGAAAAATTAGGCCGTCTTGGTTATGAAAAAAAGCAGATTGAAGGTTATGACACTGCGAACTGGATACTAATGGACTTTAAAGATATCATTATACATGTGTTTGATAAAGAAAACCGCTTATTTTATGATTTGGAACGGATTTGGAGAGATGGAAAGCAAATCCCTCTAAAAGAGCTGTGCTCATAAAAACAGAACCAGAAATAAAAACCCGTCAAAGATTATGCTTTGGCGGGTTTTATCAATATCTTATCAAGCAAAATTCAAATGCAAAAACAGAAAAGCAGTTGGACAATTAACATTCATCAATGAAATACCCGAAAGACACCAAATACTTTTCCTAATATCTGACAATCCTCAACAATAATCGGATCCATCGTATCGTTTTCCGGCTGAAGCCGGATATGTCCGTCTTCTCTATAAAGTGTCTTTACCGTGGCAGAATCCTCCACCAGAGCAACTACCATATCCCCATTACGGGCATTATCAGTACATTCCACAAAAATCTGATCTCCGTCAAAGACTCCCGCATTGATCATGCTTTCTCCCTTAACCTTTAATACAAAAGATTCGGCTCCCTTAGGGACGAATTCAACCGGAAGAGGAAAGTAACCTTCAATATTCTCAACAGCTAAAATAGGCTGACCTGCAGCAACTGTGCCAATAATAGGCAGGCTTGTCATTTCATGTCGTACCATCTGAAAGCTGTCGTCTGTAATCTCAATAGCCCTTGGCTTGGTAGGATCCCTGCGGATATACCCATTCTTTTCCAGAGTTTCCAAATGGGCATGTACGGAAGAAGTAGACTTTAAATGAACTGCTTCACAAATTTCCCGAACGGCTGGGGGATAACCCTTTTCCAATATACAATCCTTAATATATTCTAAAACCTCTTTCTGTTTTGCTGAAATCTTGCCTTGCTTCATGTAAAATTCCTCCCTGACTTGATTTGATAATTAGTATAGCATAAGATTTCTGAAAAAGCAAACATATATTCCAAAAATTTGTTCGATTTTTTTGCTTTTTTCTATTGACATCAGAAAATTTGTTCGATATAATTGTACAAAACAAACAATTGTTCGCAACATCTGTTCGGATTTATAAGAAAAAGAATATGCTGAAATTGAGGATACTCATAATCGGTATATTCCCAGATTGGAGAGAATTTAATATGTCAGAAAGAAGAATACGCAATAACAGAAGAAAAAGACAGCAAGAATTAAAAAGAAAAGGAATCATCCTGTTATTCAGCCTTGCATCGATACTTATAATCAGCACTATATTTTTCGGCCTTTCTGCAAAGGCTTCTGATTCAACAAATGAGACCTATTACAAATATTATACAAGCATTCTCATTCAGGATGGAGATTCTCTCTGGAGTCTTGCTGAAGAAAATCGGGATGAACATTTTTCATCCCAAAAGGCCTACATGGATGAAATCCGGAAAATAAATAATTTGTCAGATGATACTTTACTTAGCGGCCAGTATTTAATCATTCCGTATTATTCGGCTGAATATATCCCATAAATACAGCCATGGACTAATCCAGGAAAAGGCAGAAAATGATTCCAAAAAGGTGTTTATCCCATGAAACAGAGGGAGGGGTAACTATTCGCAAAAGAAAAGTTTATCGAATAGTTTATGCAAAATCCACCGAATCCAGTACAATGGTAAAGGGACCATCATTCTGAAGCTGGATTTTCATATCTGCGCCAAATTCACCTTTTTCAACAACCGGACAGCCTTCCCGGGCCTTTTTCAAAATATATTCATACAATTGCTTTGCCTTTTCCGGTGCACCTGCATGGGTAAAGGAAGGACGATTTCCTTTGCGGCAGTCCGCATATAAAGTAAATTGTGACACGATTAAAAGCTCACCTGAAACATCCTTTAAGGACAAATTGGTTTTTCCCTGTTGATCCTGAAAAATCCGCAGATTCAATAATTTGCTTATCATTTTATCCGCAATTTCTTCCGTATCCTGATTAGAGATTCCCACAAGGACAAGGAAGCCTTTCTGAATGCTTCCTATTATATTATCATTTACCGTTACGGAGGCATGGTTCACACGTTGTATTACAAACTTCATTTTTATCTCCTAATTTTATTCTGAATGACTCTATTATGTTTCTTTTTCCAATTTCTTTGTATTTTTTTTCATTTTTGCCAATGGCTCATTTTTTACGGCAGAATTATTGGATAACAGAATAAATTCTTTATTTTTAATTTCCTCCACCAGCAAATATTCCTTCGTATTTGTAGGAAGCTTTTTTTCAGCCAAAAGCTTATTGATATGACGCTTCAGAGCCGCATAAATAACCGCAAAGGTTGGTACTCCTACTGCCATTCCCAAAATTCCGAAAAATCCTCCGAATATGGTAATGGAGAAAATGACCCAGAAGGAAGATAAACCAGTTGAATTTCCCAGAATCTTCGGCCCTATGAAATTACCATCAATCTGTTGCAAAACAAGGATGAAAATCAAAAAATAAATTGTTCGGGATGGATTTACCATTAAAATCAGTATGGCGCTTGGTATGGCTCCCAAATAAGGTCCGAAAAACGGAATCACATTGGTAATCCCCACGATTACGCTGATAAGAGCCGGATATGGGAAATGAAAAAGCGCCATTCCCAGAAAGCATAGGATTCCAATTATAATGGAATCTATGATTTTTCCGATAATAAATCCTCCAAATGTACGGTTTATAAATCGTACATCCTGTATAACATTATTGGCATTTTCTTCCCGCAGCAAAGCATATACCAGCTTTTTCCCCTGTCCGGCAAATAATTCTTTGCTTCCCAATACATAAATGGAAATAATGAATCCCAGGATAAAATTCCAAAAAAACTTCGCAACGCCAATCACGCTAAGGGAGATTTCCCGAAGCACTACATTTATCTGAGGCATTACCTTTTGATTCAGCCATATTTCCACTTCGCCTGAATATTTGGTAATCAAATCCGTCACAAAGGTTTCTATCTTCGTATTATTGGCAAGGGTTTCTTCTATCCAAAGTTCCAGGTTATTGATATAAACCGGGAACTGCAGAACAATGCTTTGGATGCTTTTAATTATTTGCGGAATCACCATTAAAAAGAATCCATATAAAATACAGATAAAAAATAGCATCGTAAGAATAATGGAAAAGGTTCGGATTCTTTTCTTTTCCTTAATTCCTATCCGAACGTCAAAACTGTTATAAATAGGAATAAACAACTTTTTTTCAAAGGCATTCATAATGGGAGTCAGCAGATATGCCAGAATCAGCCCGTCCACAAAAGGCATAAGAACATTAATCAGTTTCGAAAATGCCGTTTTGATATTTGTGCCATGAAACAAAAAATAATAAAAGATAATGCAGGCACAAATCGTTAAAAATGCGGTAATTCCCCAATATAAGTATTTTTTATCCCAACGATATCTCATGAATCTTGCCTCCAGTTGTGTTATGCTATTCTCAATAGAAGTCTTTTACCTTTTTATTATAAAGAACTGTGAAAAAAATAGCAATCCTAATTGAAAAACTACTGTAAACTTTTAAAAAAAAAGGTATAATAAAGAAGTATCTTTTTTATGGTGCTATCTAAATAGCCGGAAAAGAATAACGGAAAGGAATTTATATCAGAGCATGAAACAACAACAGCTGTTAAGCTATACAAGGAGAGCCATAGATGATTATGAAATGATTGAGGAGGGAGACAAAATAGCCATCGGCATATCAGGGGGAAAAGACAGCCTTACTCTTCTATGCGCTATGAAGGGACTTATGCGTTTTTATCCCAAACCCTTTGAAATACATGCTATTACGGTGGATTTAGGATTTGATAACCTGCATCTGGAAAAAATCATAAAACTGTGCCAGGATTTGGACGTCCCTTATAGCATTGTAAAGACAGAAATCGCCAAAATCGTATTTGAAGACCGAAAGGAAACAAATCCCTGCTCTCTTTGCGCAAAAATGAGAAAAGGAGCCTTAAATGAAGAAATCAAAAAGCTGGGCTGCAATAAAGTTGCCTATGCCCATCATAAGGATGACGTGGTGGAAACCATGCTGCTGTCCTTGATTTACGAAGGAAGATTTCATACATTTTCTCCCAAAACATATTTGGACCGGATGGATTTGACAGTTATCAGGCCTTTGATGTATGTGAATGAAATGGACGTGCTTGGTTATGTAAAGCAAAACCAGCTTCCAGTAGCAAAAAGTCCCTGTCCCGCAGACGGTCATACAAAACGCGAATACGTAAAACAGTTATTAAAGCAGTTAACTTCTGAAAATCCAGGCGTAAAGGAAAGAATGTTTACCGCAATCGTAAAAGGAAATATATTTGGGAATTAAGCACAAAAAGTCCTATTTTTCAGAAAAGGAAGAAATAAAATGGAAAATAAAAGTTATCATGATCAGCAAAATATTTCAAATTTAATAAAGCTAAGAGAGGTAACGGCTGAGCTTCCCGGCTTTTGCAAACAATTCTTCAGAGGAATCGAAAATAATACTTCTTCCAAAACACGATTGGGATATGCTTTGGATCTGCGTATATTTTTTGATTTCCTAAAAGAAAATAATTCCGCCTTGAAACATACGGATATTTCCAAATTTCCTCTTTCTATTTTGGATTCCCTGACCCGGGAAGATATTGAAGAGTATTTAGAATACTTATCCTATTATACAAAGGATGGAAAGGAATATACCAATGATGAACGTGGAAAGTCCAGAAAGCTGGCCAGCTTAAGAAGCTTTTACAATTACTATTTTACCGGCGAATTGATAGAAAAAAATGTAGCTGCCCTGGTACCCATGCCAAAGCTCCACCAAAAAGAAATCATTCGCCTTGATCCCGATGAAGTAGCCGCTTTGCTGGATGCTGTGGAAAAAGGGGAAAACCTTACTGCCAGCGAAAGAAAATATCATAACAAAACAAAGGTACGTGATTTGGCGCTGCTGACCCTTTTATTGGGTACCGGCATCCGTGTTTCGGAATGTGTTGGACTTGACAGAAAAGACGTGGATTTGAAAAACGGGGGCATTAAAATTCGCCGGAAGGGAGGCTATGAAGCCGTAGTTTACTTTGGAGATGAGGTGGAGGAGGCTCTTTTGCCATACTTAGAGCAAAGAGAGCATATCATTCCATCAGAAGGCCATGAGGATGCATTGTTTCTTTCCATGCAGAACAGACGGATCAGCGTCCGCAGCGTGGAAAAGCTGGTAAAAAAATATGCAGGCCGTATTACCGGCTTGAAAAAAATTACCCCTCACAAGCTAAGAAGTACATATGGAACAAGTCTGTACCGGGAAACCGGGGATATTTATCTGGTGGCAGATGTATTAGGACATAAGGATGTTAATACAACGAAAAAGCATTATGCAGCTTTAGAAGAAGATCGAAGAAGGAAAGCTGCCGGAGCTGTAAAATTAAGAAAGGATTGAATGCATATACATTCAATCCTTTCTTAATTCTTCAAAGTCCTGAATAAATTGTTTGATCAGCTTCACTGTACCATCTACTCCTAACACAGAACTATTGACAGTTAAATCATAACTGGCTGCCATCCCCCACTTTTTGGAGCTGTAATAATTATAATAGCTCTGTCGCTGCTTATCCTTTTTTAAAATCATGTCTTTAGCCTTTGCCTCTGGCAAATCATACTTTTCCATAATGCGCTTGATTTTAACATCCATATCGCCCTGGATAAAAATACTTAGGACATTTTTATAATCTGACAAAGCATAATCCGCACATCTTCCTACGATAACGCAGCTTCCCTCCTGGGCTATTTTTTTTATCGTATCATACTGGGCAAGAAAAATCTTCTGACTAATGGGCATATCCACTAATGCTGCCGAATTGTACCCAAAAGAATAAGTGTCCATCACCAAGTTATATAAAAAGCTGTTGGTAGGTCTCTCATCATGAGCATGAATCATTTCTTCACAAAATCCGCTTTCCTTTGCAGCCCTTGTCAGCAATTCTTTATCAAAAAAAGGAATTCCAAGCTCATCTGCAAGCTTATTGCCGATTTCCCGGCCGCCCGATCCAAATTGTCTTCCAATGGTAATAATCGTATTCATACAAGCACCCCCCAATTCATATTGTTCAAATAATATATATATTATTATATAAAATTTGTGCAAAAAGTACAACACTTTTCCAAAGGAAACTTACATTTAATTTTTCATTCTTGAATCTTTCATGAAAATGTTCAGTCCTTTTCAAGAATCTGCAATAAATGAGAAAAATATTCCGGCAAAGGCGCATGAAATTCCATATACGCTTCTGTAACCGGGTGGATAAAGCCAATGCTTGCTGCATGGAGCGTCTGCCCCTGCAGCCGGAATTTAGAAGTTTTCCTGCCATATACCTCATCTCCCAGCAAAGGATGCCCAATGCTGGCCATATGCACACGAATTTGATGGGTACGCCCGGTTTCTAACTGACAGGAAATATAAGTATATCCAATAAAACGTTCCAACACCTTATAATGAGTAATGGCAGGCTTCCCGTTCTTTTCGTTTATACACATTTTCTTTCGTTCAAAAGGGTCCCTGCCAATGGCTCCTTCTATAGTTCCTTCCTCTTCCTTTATGATACCATGGACAATGGCAAGATATTTTCGCTGAATGGAATGAACCTTCAACTGGGCTGCTATATGATTATGAGCCATATCGTTTTTGCATACAATCAAAGCTCCTGTGGTGTCTTTATCAATCCGATGCACGATTCCAGGCCGTAAAATACCGTTAATCCCAGATAAATTTCCTTTGCAGTGATATAATATGCCATTTACCAATGTGCCGCTGTAATGGCCCGGAGCCGGATGCACTACCATATTTTTAGGCTTATTTACAACAAGCAGCGCATCATCTTCGTAAAGAATGTCCAGCTTTATATTTTCCGGTTCAATATCAGGCTCCACTGCCTCAGGAATAGAAAATTCAATGCGATCCCCTTCTTTTAACCTGCAGCTGGCTTTTACCGCCAATCCATTTACGAAAAGCTGCTTCTCTTTAATCAGCTTTTGGATAAAAGTGCGGGATAAAAAAGCAATCTCTTCGGAAATCACCTTATCCACCCGCTCTTCTTCCTGTTCCATTGTGGCTATAATACATATCTTTTCCATGAACATTTCCCGATTTTAAAATTTTAATTTACTATTATCCATACGGATTTTCAAAAACTGCAAGTCCTCTTCTTTGTAATAAAACAAATACAATATAATAAGGAATATCGTACCAATGGTTACACAAATATCCGCCACATTGAACACCGGAAAGTCAATCAATACAAAATAGAAAAAATCCACTACATAATTGTAACGAAGCCGGTCAATCATATTTCCACAGGCGCCTGCCGATATCAGCACAAGGCATATATGGGTATATCGGTACTTCTTTTCCATAGGTGTTTTTATAAGTATAAACAAAAATAATGTCAAAATCACCACTGCACTGAAAATAAAAAACATTTTCTGATTCTGAAGCATTCCGAATGCAGCCCCTTTATTTTCCAGATAATGCAGTACAAATACATCTTTGATCAGTATAAAATTTGATTTTCCTTTTAAATATTTTACAGCCAATATTTTTGTCATCTGATCGCAGCCTATCAGCAAGGCCACGAAGAACATATCCAAAAAGAGCTGTAGAATCTTTTTTCCTTTCTTCATTACCTATACGGGTTCCTGTTGGCAGGAACCTACATCTCCTCTTCGTTAAAATATATTTCCCGAATAGCCGCCAGCATTTCTTCTTCGGTAACAGTGGTGTCGATAACAGCCTTTCCAACCTTTTTTAACAGAATGAATTGAATTTTTCCTGCCTTCATTTTTTTATCGCTTTTTGTTAGCTCCAGCACTTTTTCCGGTTCAATCCCGCTAATGGAAATAGGAAGGTTAAAGGGAACGAACATATCCCTGATTTCATAATATTCCTCCATGGAAAGCATTTCCTTTTTCCAGGAAATAAATGCAGCAGCCACAATTCCAAGGGCCACACATTCTCCATGTACCAGCTTAAAATCCATATACTTTTCAATAGCATGTCCAATGGTATGTCCAAGATTTAAAAGCGCCCGTTCGCCCTGCTCGGTAGGATCCTTTTCCACTACCATTTTCTTGATTTGGCAGCTTTTTTTCACCACCTCTTCCAAAGTATCCAGATTTCTGTCAAAAATCTCATACATACTGGAAATCAGCCATTCATAAAAAATCCTATCTTTAATAAGCCCTGCCTTTAGCACTTCAGCCATTCCGGCATAATACTGCCTGTCATCCAGAGTCTTTAATGCGGACAGATTCATGTAGACAAGCTTTGGCATATGAAATGCCCCTACCATATTTTTGTAGGAAGAAAAATCAACCCCTGTCTTGCCGCCAATGCTGCTGTCTACCTGAGCAAGCAAGGTTGTTGGAATCTGGATAAAATCAATCCCTCTTAAATAAGTGGCAGCACAAAATCCTGTTAAATCTCCAACGACGCCTCCTCCAAGAGCAGCCAGCATATCCTTTCGGTCAAAGCCTTCTTGAATAAGGAATTCATAAACGCTCTGCACAATCGTTAAATTTTTCTGCTCCTCCCCGGCAGGAAATGAAAAAAGGACGCATTTTTTACTGACCTTTGCCAGTCGTTCCCGTATCTGTTCCCCATATAGCTTTTCCACATTGGAATCTGTTATAATACCTATTCTTTTCTCCAAAGAGCCAAGCGCTTCCAATTCTCTTTCCAGATTATGAAAATCACGTTCAAAAACTATATCATAGCAGGGCTTTTTCTCTTTATTGATTGTTAATCGGTTTGTCTGTTCCATTGTCTGGCTCATACCTTTTCCTTTCTCAAGAAAAAAGGGTGTCCACCACACCCTTTATCTGTCTATGTAATATGTAAATGTTGTTATAATGTACTGTTAAAAGACGGCACGTCAAAGGAGCCGGATAATATTTCCTGAAAGTCTCCGGAAATATCTACACTTGCCGGAGTAATGATGAAAATGTAGTGGGAAATCTTCTGTAAATTTCCCGCAATTGCAAAACAGGAACCGGAAGTAAAGTCAATAATCCTCTGTGCCACATCCACATCCAGACCTTCTAAATTCAGTACTACTGTCCGGTTTGCCAACAATGTTTCTGTAATTTCCCTTGCATCCTCTACTGTAGTTGGCTTAATTACACATACTTCCATGCCATTCACCCCTGCCCGTCTGCTCTGCCGCATAGGCGTTACCTTTGGGGATGGCTTTGCTTTCGGCTTGTCCTCCATGAAATCATCAAAATCATCCTCTTCCTTTACCGCCTTGCGTTTCGGCCTTTCTTCAATTTCATCATCATAATAGTCATCATATAAATCATCATCGTCTTCATCGTTTAATTTCATTGCATTTAGAAACTTGTCCATTACACCCATTTCATGCTCTCCTTATACCTTCTGCCCACAAGGCAGCTTTTTGTTTACATTGTATAGTTTCTTTCTCCAAAAATACCGGTGCCCACTCTTACAAAATCTGCACCCTCTTCTACGGCTATTTCATAATCACCTGTCATACCCATGGAAAGATACTCTATAGATACATTATCAATGTTTTTCTGCATTATGTCAACAGCTATTTGCTTTAGATGAGTAAAATGTTTTCGATTTTCTTCCGGATTTTCCACATAAGGGGCGATAGTCATATAGCCTTTTACAGAAATATTGGGCAATTTTGCGATTTCCATAGTCAATTCACAGGCTTCTTCAGGAGCACATCCAAATTTGCTTTCTTCTCCCGCCACATTCACTTCAATCAAAATATTTACCTGCACCTGTTTCTTTATAGCTTCCCGGCTGATTTCTTCTGCCAGCCTGAAAGAATCCACGCTATGGATCAAATATACCTTATCTACGATATATTTTACTTTATTTCTCTGCAAATGTCCAATCATATGCCATTTTATATCTTTTGGCAGCGCTTCGTATTTATCTACCAGCTCCTGCACCTTGTTTTCTCCGAAATGGCGGCAGCCATGATTGTATATTTCTAACAGCATGGGAATCGGCTTTGTTTTGCTCACTGCAATCAGCGTTACCTCTTCCGGTTTTCTTTTTGTTCTTTTGCAGGCAGCCTGAATATTCCGGACTGTCCGGTCATAATTCTGAGTTAACATCTTTGCCTCCTTTTCTTTCTGCTAATGAATGAAATCATCATCCTTTACACTTTCGGCTTCCAATACGATGTGATCATACACGCTTAAGCCGTAAGCAGTATTGGATTTTACAATGGAATATTCCTCATTGGAGTAAAGCACTGTGATTTCCTTAAAATCCGCATAGCCTTTGTTGATATTGTAAACCCCTACTAAAGTGCCTACCTTGCTGATGGGATATTTTTCCGTGGAATCCGGCATACATATATAGTCTCCAATACGGAGAGTACTGGTGTCCACATAGTAATCCGTTTCAGACTCGGAATATATCGTAGTCTCTATGAATTCCGTGGTAACCGTTCCGTCTTCTCCATAGGTCTCTCTCATAAAACCGCTGCTTGAGCTATTTCCTCCTTTAATGATATAATCCTTTGGAATCAGATAAAATTCTTTTTCTACAATCGCACTGTTTGGAATTTTCAGTCCCTCTTCCTCATCCTCTAAAATCTCAATATCAATAAAGCGGTCAGCGGCAAAAGTAATCATGGAATTATTAAAATCCAGCTTCACATAAGTGCCGTCTTCATTTTGAAGTACATTTACTTTTCCCCAGGAGGTCATTTGATTCTTTAAGAACTTCACATTCACATAATCTTTTTCCAGCAATTCTTCGGCTCTTTCCGGAGTAGTCTCAATAACTATGGACCAGTTTTCATCCGTAATCAGTTTATACAGGATATCTCCGTTGCTTACAAGCTCATTGGAACTTAGCTTATTTTTTTCATATTCCTTTTCATTCAGAATGTCTTTTGTTATAGCAGAAGGTTCTAGAGCTTCATAACCGTCTATGGAATAGACTACCACGCCGCTTTTTGGCGCATTGCACAGATTTACAAGCCCCGCTGCCTCCCCTCTTATCTGTTCTAAATTATTCATCATATTATGATTGGAAAGCTTTAAAGCTGTTCCTTTTATCTCATATTTAAAATCATATACGGAATGAAATTCTTTGTCAGAAAAATTATGGCTGAAATTTGCAATATCGGTTTTCATCTGGGACAAATCTTCCTTGGAAAGCTGCACGCTGGCATCATCTGTATCGATTAAATCCGCAATCTTTCCGCTTTCATCAATGGTGCATACCAGATTTCCTACACCTACATGCTCCCCTTCCCTGGCGAAATAATTGATATAGCCGGACTGGGTACTGGTAACCGGTTCTTCCTGCCTTATGGCAAGCCCCTTATAGACATTGGATACACTTAAAGATCCGGTGATCACTTCATAACCGATGATATGCTTGGAAGTAAAATACATATAAACGCAAATGATAATATAGATGAAAATAATCCCGAAAATAATCATTCCGATATTTATATTTAATGGACGCCTGTACTTGGCTATCTTTATAGGCTTCTTTTTTTGGCGGGACACAAAAAGGCCCTCCTCTCCTGGCTGTTTCCCGATTTATATGGAGATTTGCCATATTCTTATAAAAAAACCCCGGAAAGCATCCGAGGCTTTTATGACCTGTTTCCTGTTTTCTTTATAAAGATACGATTACTTTTTCCTTCATGCCTTCTGGAAGTTCTTCTTTATCCATTCCAACACTCAATACAAAATCAACCTTATATGTATCCCCCAGTTTTTCCAGCTTTTCCACAGTATCTGTAATATCCTGTCCTTCCAGACATGCAATTTTTAAGAAACTGTCCAGATACATTTGCTGTAAGTCATGATCCTGAGAAATAATTCCGGAGATGAATCCGACAAATTCAGCGCTTTCTTCAATCATATACTGGGATACATCAATTAAACGAACCTTATTGTTCAGTTCAAACATGTGCTTTGTGCTTTTATCCAGATATACGATATTCCCTGCTGCTTCCTTTACCTGATTATTTACCTTGTCCAGCAGATGTTTTGTCTTACCTTTTCCTTTATTTCCAACAATTAACTGTACCATATGCAGTCCCTCCTGTATTTCATTTTTGCATTGCTCTCCGATATGTTTATTATAGTAGATTCCTGCTAAAAATACAACCTGAAATTATCTTATCACCGCTTCTTCCATTTTCGTAAGTTCTTACTCTGCTCATTCTCCTATTTCCGACAACAGGCCTGTCATCTCTTCGTACAGGATTCCCCGCTCGGAACACTTTAGGATTACCGCTACATAAGGATTTCCTGCCGTGTCCTTTGCATATAAGATCAGACAATTTCTTGCAGAAGATGTAGTCCCTGTCTTGCCGCCGATGACCTTTACATGCTCCGGTGGATTATAGGTGCCTTTGATATACAGATTGGTGCTTTCACAGGATAGTTCTTTTGAATTTCCTTCTTTATCTTTGTAAACTGTGCTGTAAGTAGGAAGATTTATGATTTCATTAAACTCATCATATTGAATGGCTTCCTTAAAAATCAAGTATAAATCATAAGCAGTGACATAATGTCCTTCTTCCGTAAGCCCGTGTGGATTCTTAAAGGAACATCTAGTAGCGCCAAGAGCCTTGGCTTCCTCATTCATCAAATCACAAAATTGGTCCACGCTGCCGGAAATCCCTTCTGCAATCAAAACAGCCGCATCATTGCCGGAGGACATCAATAATCCATGAAGAGCCTGCTCCAATGTCATAGTATCCCCTTCTTTTAATCCGATTAAGGTTGCTCCGGATTCTGTAATCACCACATTGGAGCTTGCCGTATACACATCATCCAGGTTTCCATATTTTAAAGCAACCAGTGCAGTCATCACCTTTGTAAGGCTGGCTGGTTCCATCTGCTCATATTGGTTTTTCCCATAAATGATGTCTTTCTTATTTAAGTCACATAGCAAGGCTGCTGCAGCCTCTTCAATCTGCACATCGTTTTCGGAAACCGATCCCTTTAAGGTGACGCATAAATCCGTTGCAAAGCCGCTTGCCGCTTCTTCTGCCGGTTCCTCCGAAAAACGGAAACTGGATATAGAGGAATTCCGGTTATATGCCATGTCATATTGGTCCGCTCCACAGCCGGTTATGACAAAACAAATTAAAGTTATCATTATGTAGTTTATTATTTTTCTATTTGTACATTTCACGCCACTCTAAATCTCCTCTGTCAAGTGATTTAATCAGAAGTTCTGCCGATGCTAAATTGGTCGCAAGGGGAATGTTATGCACGTCGCATAATCTAACTACGTTATTCACGTCCGGTTCATGACTCTTGGATGTCAGCGGATCTCTCAGGAAAATAACCAGATCGATCTGATTATGCTCGATCTGTGCTCCAATCTGCTGTTCTCCCCCTAAATGTCCTGCCAGATATTTGTGGACATTTAAATTGGTTACCTCTTCAATCAATCTTCCGGTGGTTCCTGTTGCATACAAATCGTTTTTGCTCAAAATTCCCCGGTAAGCAATGCAGAAATTCTGCATCAATTTCTTTTTTGCATCATGTGCAATCAATGCAATATTCATATACCTCTCTCCTCAACTAACTGTATTTTCGAATTCCCTGTAATCCTACATTCAGGACAAATCCCATTCCGATATAGAGACTGACTAAAGAGGTCAAACCATAGCTTACGAAAGGAAGTGGAATTCCCGTATTGGGCATAAGGCCCGTTGCAACGGCAATATTCATAAAGCTTTGAATTCCCACAATGGTAGCCATACCGGTGCATATCAACGTACCGGCCAGATCCTTTGCCTTTTTAGCAATTAACACGCATTCAATGGCAATCAGAGTCAGCAGCACGATAACGGTGCAGCCCCCCAGAAAACCAAGCTCTTCTCCCACTATGGCAAAAATAAAATCTGTCTGAGGCTCAGAAATAAAATTGCCATTTTTGACGGAACCCACTTCATTGTTTTTATAACCCTTTCCAAAAAGCTGGCCTGAGCCGATTGCCATTTTGGAATTTTCCTGCTGATATCCTTCGTCATTTTTATATTCATCCGGCTGCAGCCATGCAAGAATACGGGTCTGTTGATAATCCTCAATCAGATTCTGCTCCGGCTGCAATATGATGACCAGAAAAATAACGGCAAGGGGAACTACTACTGCCAGTATGCCCCCAATGATCTTATAGCTTAATCCGCCAATAAACAGCAAAATGCAAAACAATACAGCTATCATGATAGTTGTAGACATGTCCGGCTGTTTATAGACCAAATATAACGGCACAACCACCAGCACCACAGTACTTATCAAAATCTTAAAGGTATTCAGCTTTTCCCTATATTTCATGATATACTGTGCAAAAAATAAAATCAATAGTATTTTTGTCATTTCCGAAGGTTGAAATTTGATTCCGGCTATGGTGACCCATCTGGTAGCGCCCCCGGCTTTATTCCCCATATAGCGGACCAAAACCAGAAGCAGCAGATTAAATCCATATAATATCCAATAAAACTGCAGGAAAAAACTATAGTCAAATAAGGATATTACCACCATTAGGAACAATCCTACCACAAATCCCATAATCTGCTTGCTCTGTACACTTTCCTGGGCGCTGCCGATTACCAGAATTCCAAGAATGGTAATGGCAGCCATCAGGATCACTAATTTAAAATCATAATCTCTAACCCGGTATCTTTTTAACATGTTATCACCAAAATACGTTTATTTTTCGTTTGCTGACCTGTACTTCCATTTTATTGATATCAATCTGCATATATTTGGAAATCACCCTTGCAATATCCCTTTTAATATACTCCATAGTTTCCGGCGTACAGTTGATTCTGTCAGAAATCAGAAGGATTTTCAGCCGATCCTTTGCTATATCACCGGAACTTTTCTTTTTAAATATATGTAACAAACTTTTCATGACGGCTCCCTCCTAATTTTTTTGAAATATTCCACCAAAACGAAACCAGATGGATTTTTCTCTTTCCAAATCAATGATAGGAACCTCTTCACCTAATATGCGCCGGCAGATGTTCATATAAGCCCTTCCTGCCAAAGTCGTGCCGCAGACTAACGGCTCGCCATGATTGGTGGCAATGACTACATTTTCATCATCGTATACCGCTCCCAGCAGTGAAACAGATAAAATATCCTCCACATCTTCCATGCTCATCATATCGCCCCTTCGGATCATATCCTGGCGGAGCCTGTTTACTACTAAATCAATCTTGCCAAATTCATAGGCATTTAGCAAACCGATAATCCGGTCTGCATCCCGGATAGCAGATACTTCCGGTGTGGTTACTACAATTGCTCTGTCCGCTCCTGCAATGGCATTTTGGAATCCTCTTTCGATTCCTGCCGGACAGTCTAGGATGACATAATCAAACTGCTCTCTAAGCAGTGCCGTAAGCTTTCTCATTTGTTCCGGATTTACCGCTGTCTTATCTCTTGTCTGGGCAGATGGCAGCAAATACAGATTGGGATATCGTTTGTCACGAATCAATGCCTGCTTTAACCGACAGTTACCTTCCACTACGTCTACCAGATTGTAGACGATTCGGTTCTCCAGTCCCATGACCACGTCCAGGTTCCGAAGCCCTATATCCGTGTCGATCAATACTACCTTTTGGTCCAAATAGGCCAGTCCCGTACCGATGTTTGCGCTTGTAGTAGTTTTTCCTACACCGCCTTTTCCTGATGTGATGACAATTACTTCACTCATGTTTTTCCTCCTTACTGTTCCGCTTCCTGCCGGAACCTTAAAATGATGATGAAATATTTGTCCCCTAAATCCGGTTTTCTTATTCTGTTTTAAAAAACCAAAGCATTTAGTAATTCTTCCGTAAATTTTATGTCTTCAAACACAATCCGGTTTTCTTTTACATATGCAATCTTTGGTATGTGTTTCGGCTTGATCAGCCATCTATTTTGTTTTTCGGTAATCTGCCCCTTCAAGTCCCCGATACGGAGCTGCTGAGGCGCCATATCCAGCGCTGCCACGAAGTGATTTGCTCCGTTTGCACCTGCATAGGCCTTACCGTATAAACCGCCTAATATAACAATATTTTTTTTGGAAATAATGGAAGCATTGGGATAAACATCTCCCAGAATCACTATGCTCTTTTCTGTTTCCAGCAGTTGCCCGTCCTTTAAAGTGCCTTTATAAAACTGTCCTGTATTTTCAGCCTCTTCATATTCCATCTGAGTAACAGCCTTTAAAAAGGTGTGCTCTGTTTCCTGATCCTTTCCTACTATACAGGCAATCTGGATATCGCAGACACTGACGATTGCCTCAATGATCTGCCGTTCTTCCTGGTCAGAAAGGGCTCTGCCTTCAAAGGTAATGGCTATTTTCATATTTTTAAAAAATTTTTCCGAATCCTTAAACTTTGCCCCGATTTCCTTTAACAGGTCATCAAACGCTGCCTGTTCGTCCAAAAACACCTTCAAGCCATGGGGAAAGCTTTTGATATTTACATAATTGGTCATTGATGCACCTTCTTCTTTTTCTTATTGCTCTCTGGAATTCACTGCCGTATTTTCCTCTGCCGTACCAGTCAGGAGATCTTCTTCCTTTTCCAGTCCGAAGTAATATTTAATCACATCGGCGGTTACCTGACCTGCATTATCTGCAGCATAGCCGTAAACAATACGGGTGGCAATTGCAATTTCCGGATTTTCATAGGGCGCATAGCATACAAACAACGCATGGTTCGGACGGGAAGTAATAAACTGCGCCGTACCGGTTTTTCCTGCCACAGAAACAGTCATATCCTGAAAGTAGCTCTTAGCTTCAATTACCTTTCTCATGCCCGTATGAACTGCATTCCAGGTACTCTGGGAAATATCCACTTTATTTCTGATTTCCGGTGAAAAATCTTCAATGAGATTTCCGTTGGAATCCGTCAGCTTGTCCAACAGGCTTAAATTATAACAGGTGCCGCTATTGGCTACTGTTGTTACATAACGGACAAGCCCTGCGGTGGAATAGTTGTTATTCCCCTGCCCGATAGCGGAACGAACGGAATCCTGATTGGAAATGCTTGGAGCCTCTTCCGGAATTTCCACACCGGATTTGTCGGACAGCCCGAACATCTCTGAATATTTCCTAAGCTTCAACAGTCCTGTATCGCTGTCATAATTGCCATTTAGCCGGCTGAGCCTGTATCCCATTTCATAAAAGAAATAGTTGCAGGAATTTTCAATTGCGCCTTCTATATTCAAAGCCCCATGCCTTCCGGGAGAAATCCAGCATTTGGGCGGCCTTGTACTGGAAAGGGTATCCCATGTGCCAAGGCAATTGACAGTCTCCCCTCTTCCCACAACGCCCTCCTCTAAAGCTGCTACGGAGGTAATCATCTTATAGGTAGAACCGGGAGCAGAAAGCTGCTGGGTTGCATAATCCCACATGGGATTGGACAAGTCATTATAAATCTGTGCATAATACTCTGCATCTATCGTATTGGCAAGGCGGTTATTATCATAGCTGGGGTAAGAAACAAGGGCAAGCACCTGGCCGGTATTTACATTTGTGACTACCATGGAACCGGAACAAGGATCCAAAGCTAACTGTGCCGGAGTGATATCCAGATTTTTAATTTTATCCAGCATAAAAGTGTAAGGGGAAATCCTTCCGGTGCTTACTGCTTCTTTGTCCTCATCGGTACCGTCAATGATCTTCTGCTCAAATAAAAGCAGACATACGTCTCTTCCGGATAAGGAATTTTCCTGAATCATATATTTATATACTTTCTTAAAGAACTTCATATTGGTTTTTAAGTCCTCTTCGATATAATCAAGAAGCTTTTCATAGACTTCGTCCGCATCAGAATATTTGGATTCCAGCTTCAGCTTTGTAATGTCAATCCAGTTTCTTGCAATGGATTCTGTTAAATATTCCTTTAAGCTGACCTTTTCTTTTTTCCACCCCAGATAAACTTCATTTTCCTTGTCAATTTCCTCCTTTATCAAAACACCGTTTTCTTCCAACATGGAAACAATATAAAGCTGGTAGGCCTGCTGCTCTGTTGGCAGGCTTTCATATATGGTGGAAAGACTCGTAAGCTCTTCCCTGATGCCGGCAATCACCTGCTCCTGTTTCGTTAAAAATGCCTGATAAACGGATTGTTCTGTTTCCTTGGCATTCTCTTCTGAAAAATGACTGATATCAATAATGCTGTTGTTGATCAGGGCATAATAGACGTCATCTATTGGAATGATGATATCGGAAGCGGAGGCATTTTCTTTTGGTATGTATTCTTTCACATTGGCAATTTTATCCACCAGGATACCTGCTATCTTTTGTTCCAGCAGACAATAAACTACCTTTTGAAGGTTTTTATCTATGGTCAGATACAGGTCATTGCCCGCTACCGGATTTGTCTGGCTTTTTACCTCTACAATTTTTCCAAGATTGTCTACACAGACATTCCGCTTACCGCTCTTTCCCTGGAGGGAAAGCTCCATAACCTGTTCGATTCCAGCTTTTCCTACTACATCATTCCTTGTATATTCTTCGTTTTGGGCGGAAAGCTCCTGATACTCATCTTCCGAAATTTTTCCGGTATAGCCCAGGATGTGGGAAAAATATACGCTGTCCACATAGCGCCGGATTGTAGTTTCTTCAATTTCCACACCTTCTAACAAATCTTCATTTTCCATAACCGCTGCCACAGTTTCATCGGACACATCCTCTGCCACCAGTGTGGGAATGAACTGGGTATATACATTCAGTCCAAGAGCATAGCGAAGGGTCACCAGCTTTAACAGCTCTTCATTGGTATATCCTTTCCCAACCTGAAAATCCTTTTTCTCTTTATCTGCATATTCTCCGATTTCATATTTTTTAGAACCTGCCAGATAGTCGATTACTTCTTTGGCAGTTGCGGTTTTTTGTGCGTATTCCAGCTTGGAGGTGTCTGCCTTTCCAAATACATCCCCCAAAAATCGCAAGAGCTTCGTGCCGGAAACAGCAAATTCAAATTCCCCTTCACTATTTACGATAATATTAAAGTCATTTACAATACTGTCTCCATTCTCTTCAATGATCCGGATGAGCTTTAACAGTGTTTCGTTCAGCCTGGTATTTTTCCCGGTTTTGGATTCCAGTGTGTCCGTAAAAGTAACTGAATAGGCAAGCTCATTGTAAGCAAGCAGCTCTCCATTTCGATCATAAATATTTCCTCTGGTAGCCGGAATGGAAATGGTCTTGTCTGTTTTTAACTGAAATTGCTCCTGTTTTTCTTCTCCCTCCACGATCTGCAGAACAAAAATACGCTGAATCAATATGCCCGCCAAAGCAAAAAACAATAGTACGAGCACAAATAACCGGGAGGTTACCATATTAATAAATGCTTCTCTGAAATTTCTAAACAAAGCTTCGTTCGCTCCTTTGGTCTTTCCCCTCTAACCTGCCGTTTACATACAGAATCAGGGGATACAGTACAATGGTGACAACAATGGTATAAACAATTTCCGGAATGATAATATGTATAAAATAATAGGGAAAATGAAATCTGGTACGCAATAGGAATAATAACAGATAGCAGACCATACAATATAAAAGGTCGCTAACCGTAATCAGCACCATAGGAAGCTTTACATCCTCCTTAAAGAAAATGCGCCGAAACATGCCATTCCCATAGCCGATATACATATAAATCAGTGCATAAAAGCAAAGCACTTCCCCGAAAAACAAATCCACCAGCAGTCCGGAAAAAAAGCCTACTAACAGACCGCATTTCTTCCCACGCATGAATCCAAAGGCTGCGGTCAATACGATTAACAAATTTGGTGCAATGCCGCCAAAGGATAGCGCCTGAAATACTGTACTTTGTAAAATGAAACAAACAAGGACAAAAATTCCTATTACGATATTATTCTTCATCTATCTGATCCTTTTTTGTTAAAATAATCAAAACTTCTTCCAAATGCTCAAAATCCGCTGCTGGAATGATGGTTCCCGAACAAGTCAGATTATTCTCATCCGAATTGATTTCTCCTATGTATCCAATTAAGATACCCGGAAGAAATTTATTGCTGATATAGGAGGTAACTACTTTATCCCCTTCCTTTACCGTTCCTTCCGAGTTTAAAAGCTGTGAAAAACGAATCATTCCGCTGTTCATAAGTTCTAAGTCTCCGGAAACGATCATCCGGTCCGAGGTGGAAAGAATCATACCGCTCACATTGGATTTGTCATCTATGATGGAAATGACCTTACACCAGTTGGGACCTACGTCAATGACTCTTCCTACCAGTCCGCTTCCTGCCATGACGTTCATATCCACTTCTATGCCGTCTTTTTCTCCTTTGTCCAGAACAAAGGTATTGAACCAGTTTCCGGCATCCTTTCCAATGACTCTTGCTCCAATCTTTTCATAATCGCTGTATTGATTATCCAGACTGTACAAATCTCTTAAATTGCTTAATTCATACCGGTCCTGCTGCAGACCATTGATTTCAATGGTAAGTCTGTCAATTTCAGCCTGAAGCTCTTTATTTTCCTTTAATACATCCTTAAGCTGTCCAAGCTCATCAGAGCGGTCCGTCAGCCATGAACCTACGCTGCTGATTCCTTTCTGAAAAGGCACTATCACAAATCCTGCCAGACTGCTTAAGGGACCTGCAAAAAAATCAGTAGTAAAGGTAATTGCCATGACAATGACACAAAAAGCGGTTAAAAGCAATAATAAATATTTACTTGGTATGGTAAACTTTGCTTTTCGCCGTCTCATTACTTTCCTCCGTTACCCATGCCCTGAATGGAATAAGCTACCGAACGATAATTTTCGTCCTTGATTATTTTGGAAAGTCCGATTGCCACACTTTCAATTGGATTTTCCGCCATATTTACCTTTAAGCCGGTTCCTTTGCTCAAAAGCTCCGCCAGGCCGTTTACCTGACAGGCGCCTCCGGTTACATAAAGACCGTGTCTGTAAATATCTGCCGCAAGCTCTGGCGGAGTCCTTTCCAGTATAACCTTGATATTGTCTATGATTACATCAAAGTGTTCTCTTAAAGCTTCATGAACCAGATCTGCCGGAATTTCCCGCTCAACCGGAAGGCCAGTTACAATGTCCCTGCCATACACGATGGCGCCGGCATTTTTTTCTTCCATCTCGCCAAGGGAAATCTTTACCTTTTCCGCTGTCTTCCCTCCTATAATCAGATTGTATTCCCGTCTTACAATATTGCGGATGGCATCATCGAATTTCTGTCCGCCAACCTTAATCAGCTTGCTCAGCACGATTCCTCCCAGGGATAAGATGGAAATTTCCGTAGTGTCAAAACCGATATCCACTACTAAAACGCCCTGGGAATTCTTTACGTCAATATCAAGTCCAAGGCCGTCTGCCACCGCCTTTTCCACTACCATGACTTTTTTTGCTTTCACATTTGCATTTTTTACCAAATCGTAAAATGCCCTTTTCTCTACTTCCGTCACATCGGTAGGCACTGCAATAAAATAATCTGCCGGTTTTACATTTCCCTTACATAAATCTGTAATATAACATTTAATCAGTGTCTGCATATTCTTAATATCCGCAATCACCCCGTTGGAAAGAGGATAGGAAATGTGGATGTTGCTTGGCGCTTTCTCATACATATCAAAAGCATCATCGCCATAAGCAAACAAATAATTTTTATTTTCGATTGCTATCATATTTTTGGATGTAAAAATCGAATCCTCTCCCTTTCCGAAAATTTTAATATTGCAAGTACCTAAATCGATACCATATGCACTTGAAGCCATTGTACTTCTCCTTTCCTTTTGGTTCCTTTTCTATTTCCTTTGTTATAAAAGTTTTTGCTCTTTAAAGCTTAAATATGTTTTATCCCCGATAATAATATGGTCTAAAAAATCCATATCCATCAAAGCAGAAGCCTTCAACAGCTTTTGTGTAATCAGCTTATCCTCGCTGCTGGGATGACAATCGCCGCTGGGATGGTTGTGAAGCATAATAAAAGAAGTTGCATTTACTAACAATGCCTTTCTCATAATATCCCTGACGCACACTACGGATTCTCTTGCGCTGCCAATGGTCATACAGACCTCTTCGATCAGATGTCCCTTTGTGTCCAGATACAAAAACATGGCATGTTCTTTTTCCTTATGCCTTAATTTTTCCATGTAATAATCCGCCACTGTATCCGGCGACTGAAAACAAATATTCTTTTTGGCCTTCGTCATGGAAATCCGATTGGACACTTCTGCCATACACTTTATCTTAACAGCTTTTACAATTCCGATTCCCTTTATGCTTTGCAGCTGCCTGATATCAATATGGTGCAGCCCTAAAAGCCCCATATCCGCTCCGGCAAGCTCCAGCACATGCCCTGCCAGCTCCATAGCGTTTTCTCCCTTTGAGCCAGTCCTTAGGATAATGGCCAACAGCTCTCTGTCTGACAAGCTTTCAGGCCCCAGCTTTATAAAGCGCTCATAAGGCATGTCCATTTTACAAACCGTTTCTTTGTTCTTATCCATTTCCATTCCCTTTTATGCTCTCCGTAAAAGCCGGGAATTATAAAAACCGATAAATAATAATGGCAATCACAATGCCGATAATGCTTGCCATTGTGATTTTTACATTTAATCCAAAGGTAAGAACCAGTATTCCCAGATTCAATACAAAGGGTGTATCCATACCAAAGGTCTGACCGTAATTTAAGAATGTATCAGGGAACAGGCTTCCGATAAATCCGCCTATGACAATACCAGACAAAATCATCAGAAAGCAGGCCCAGTTATTTTTTCCTTTCATGGTACCTCCAACATTCCAGATGCCAACAGGCGCCTGGATTTCTCAATATATCTTGTGCCTTATTCTTTCACTGTCACAATCTTTTGTATGCAGCTTTCCAAAAGCTACTTCCTTATTTTAGCACAAGAAAAAAGTTCTGTATATAAACTTTGTTGTTTTTTTTTCGACAGCTAAAGGCGGATTAAGCCACAATTTTTCATTTCCTGTAGAGTTTTTAGAATTCCGAATTTTCCATGCTGCCAGGTAAGACCTCCTTGAAAATATACATTGTAGGGCGGCTTAATGGGTCCGTCTGCGCTCAGCTCAATGGAAGAACCGGATACAAAAGCGCCAGCCGCCATAATTACCGGGCTGTCATAGCCTGGCATGTCCCAAGGCTCCGGCGTCACAAAACCGTCTACCGGTGCACCTGCCTGTATGCCTCTGCAAAAAGCGGTAACGCCTTCCTCCTTTCCAAAGGTAATTGCCTGTATAATATCAAATCGCTCCTCTTTAGAACCGGGAACTACGAAAAATCCCAGCTTCTCGTAAATATTAGCTGCAAAAATGGCGCTTTTTAAAGCGCTTGCCGTTACGGTAGGAGCCAGAAACAGTCCCTGATAAAAAGAAGCCGTCACCCCAAGGGAAGCGCCAACCTCTTTTCCAAGCCCCGGAGAAGTCAGACGGAATGCTGCATTTTCCACACATTCCTTCTTTCCTGCAATATACCCGCCAATAGGTGCAAGTCCCCCGCCTGGATTTTTAATAAGGGAGCCTACGATCATATCCGCTCCCACATCTGTAGGCTCTATCCGCTGCACAAATTCTCCATAGCAGTTATCCACCATGCAGATCACATCCGGCTTAATGGATTTGATAAAGGAAATCAGCTCTCCTATCCGTTCCACCGATAAGGTTTTCCTTGTTTGGTAGCCTTTGGAACGCTGAATGGTAACAAGCCTTGTGCGTTCATTTATGGCATGACGGATTCTTTCATAGTCAAAGCCGCCATCCTCCAGTAAATCTACCTGGCGGTAAGTGATGCCGTACTCTGCTAAGGAGCCCTTGGAAGGACGTATGCCAATGACTTCCTCTAATGTATCGTAAGGCTTTCCCACAGGAGAAAGCAGTTCATCCTCCGGACGCAGGTTTGACATGAGAGCCAGGGTCAGGGCATGAGTGCCGCAGGTAATCTGTGGGCGCACAAGAGCATCTTCGCAATGGAACAGCTTTGCATATACCTGTTCTAACGTATCTCTTCCTAAATCATTGTAACCGTATCCGGTAGTGCCAAGGAGGCAGGCTTCACTTACCTTGGCTTCCTGCATGGCTTTTATGACCTTTAGCTGGTTGTATTCTGCTGTTTCGTCAATGGCTTGAAAGCGTTGTACCAAGTCTCCTTCTATTTTTTCTCCATATGCATAAACATCCTGGTCAATGCCCATAGATTTGTATAAGTCTTTGGTGTGAATGGATTCTTTCATGATTGTCTCCGTTTTATTTTTATCATCTATCGTTTATAGAATGTGTTACTGTTTTTTGGTTCATTTTTCATGTCCTGCAATATTATATCATATATTTTTGTTTTTTTCCTTAAGATATTATTTTAAGTAGAACTAACCGCTTCCCTCTAAAATCCTCTCCACCATAAACCCAATCATTTTCTCCTCATCATATTGAAACATCCTTTTATCCATCCAAATCACATTCTTCTCCCGCCGAAACCAGGTAAGCTGCCTTTTTGCAAAATGCCGGGTATCCCTTTTAATCAGATAGACCGCCTGATCCAAGTCGTATTCTCCATCCAGATAACCCAGTATCTCTTTATACCCAAGCCCCTGCATGGAAACCATATTCCGATGGCATCCCATATCCTTAAGTCTTTTTACCTCATCCACAAGCCCAGCCGCAAGCATATGGTCCACACGCTTGTCAATGTTCTTATACAGTCTTTCTCTTTCATCCGTCAACACGAAAAATGACGCATCATAAGGAGATTCTTTTTGTCTTTGAAGCTCATTGTGCTCTGAAATCTTCTCATTTGTCAGCCTGTAATATTCAATGGCGCGAATGACCCGCTTTACGTTATTTTCATGAATTTCTTCCGCTGCCTTAGAATCGATTTCCCCAAGCATTTCATGAAGGAAATGAGCGCCTTTTTCCTGTGCTATACGCTCTAATTCCATGCGGACTTCCATATTGTCATCATTTTCCGTAAAATCAATGTCATATAGCAGTGCCTGAATATAAAAGCCGGTTCCGCCTACTACAATGGGAACCTTCCCCTTTGCATAAACAGCCTCCAAGGCTTCCTTTGCCAAATCCTGAAATACCCGCACCGAAAATTCCTCAAAAGGACTTAAGCAGTCTATCAGGTAATGGGGAATTCCTTTCATTTCCTCTTTTTTTATTTTTGCAGAACCGATATCCATATGCCGGTACACCTGCATAGAATCGGCGGAGATGATTTCTCCGCCGATTTGCTTTGCTAATGTTATGGATAATTCTGTTTTTCCCACACCGGTAGGCCCGGCTAATATAATCAGCTTCTTTTTCATGATACGATCCTTTTAAATTTTTTCTCTATCTCATATTTGGACATGGAAATAATGGTAGGCCTGCCATGAGGACAGTGATATGGGTTCTCCAACGTAAACAACGTATCCACCAGTTCCTTTGCTTCCTCCATGGACAAATCCTGTCCTCCTTTTACGGCAGCCTTGCAGGACATGCTGGCAAGCTTTTGTAAAATCAGATGATTATCCCCTTTTACCGGAAATTCCAACAATTCATCAATGGTCTCAAGAAACAGCTCCTTTTCTCCATATCCGTACAAATTAGAAGGAACTGCACGGAGGGCAAATTCATCTCCGCCAAACTCCTCTATTTCAAATCCCATGGAAGAAAAATGCTCCTCATAGTCTTTTAAAACAACCTTCTCCTTGTCCGATAAGGTAACTATGACAGGAGGATTCAATAGCTGGGCTTCCACTGTTCCTTCTTTCAATTTCTTCATGAATATCTCATACATAACTTTTTCATGAGCGGCATGCTGGTCAATGATATACAGCTTATCCTTTAAGGTCACAAGCCAATAGGTTTTAAAAATCTGCCCAAGAATCCTGTATTCCTCCTTTGCCTCATCGTTAAAAAAGGAATCGTCAAACAGATTCAGCTGTTCGCTTGTATCCACAAGGATCTGATCCTTCTGCTTAATAATATTGGAATGGATATTTTCTTCCTTTCCCAGCTTAGAGGGCTCCTCCATACCAAATACTTTTGTTGAAGCCGTATTCTGTATGGGCTGTTCTGGTTGAAAGTCTTCAAAAAACAATTCTGCATTTGTTTTAGGTGTCCCTGTCTTATCCCCTGTCTCTTTAGCATCTATCTCTTTATTATCTGTTTCCTTATAATACTCTTTCTGAGTTCCGGCAACGGTCTGATAGGACGGTGCTTCTGCCACCCTTCCAGCCCGTTTGGTTTCAAAGGGCTCCGGAATTTCTTTCGTTAAAAGCCGCTCTCTTGCAGCAGCTTCTTTCCTTGTCTCTTTTTCTTCCTCCATAATCCGGGGAATGAAATCCTTATGGGACATGGCATCCTTTACTGCTTCCGAAAAAAACTTTCCTATAGTTTCCGGTCCGGTAATCCGGATTTCCATTTTGGTTGGATGGACATTTACATCAATCCGTCTGGTATCAATGGTAAAATAAAGCACTGCAAAGGGATATTTATGCTGCATGACATACTGCCTGCAGCCTTCCTCTAAGGCTGCGGAAAACAGACGGCTCTTTACATATCTTCCATTGACGAAAAAAATTTCAAAAGTTCTGGAGGCTCTGTTCAGCACAGGCTTTCCTAAGTATCCCTTTATCTGGATTCCTTCCATTTCCGCTTCTATGGGAATTAAGTTAGCAGCAGCTTCCTTTCCATACAGGCGGTAAATGATTTCCGCCACATCCCCGTTTCCTGATGTATAGAATTTCGTCTGTCCGTTGCTTATGAATTTAAAGGAAATATCTGGTTTTGATAAAGCTATTCTTTGCATCAGGTCACCGATATATCCGGCTTCTGTCATATTTGTCTTTAAAAACTTTCTTCTGGCAGGCGTGTTAAAAAATATATTTCTGGCAACCACTGTAGTGCCGTCCGGAGCGCCTACATCCTCCGGCTCCTCCATTCTGCCGCCGTTGCATTGAATCCGGGTGCCTACAAAAGCAGCGGAAATCTTTGTAATCAGCTCCACCTGACAGACTGCGCTGATGCTGGAAAGAGCTTCTCCCCGAAACCCAAGGCTATGAATCGTCTCTAAATCCTCTTCTGTCTGAATCTTGCTTGTAGCATGTCTTAAAAATGCCTTTGTTATCTGACCCTTTTCAATGCCGGAACCGTTATCGGTTACCCGGATTAAGCTGGTGCCTCCATCCTTTATTTCCACCGTGATAATGTCAGCCCCTGCATCTATGGAATTTTCTACCAGCTCCTTTACTACGCTGGAGGGACGTTCCACAACTTCTCCAGCCGCTATTTTGTCTACGGTTATTTCATCTAATACATGAATGACTGCCATGATTTTCTCCTATTTTTCCACTTATGCTTATAATTTTTGCCATCCTACCAACGGTTTTTCACCAGATTCTGCAGCTTGTATAAGGTATTCAAAGCATCCAAAGGAGTCAGATTTGAAATATCCACCTGGGAAAGCTCCCTGATGATGTCCTCATCCTTTACCGTATCAAACAGGGTCATCTGGTCCAAATCCACCTGATCATAGGATTTTACCTTTTTCTTATCCTGCTTTGTATCTACCGAAATCATCTGAACCTTTTGGGTAATATCGTTATCGTTTATCTGTTCTGCGATTTCCTTTGCCCGGTCTATGACCACATCCGGCACTCCTGCCAGCTTTGCCACTTGAATACCATAGCTTTTATCTGCGCCGCCCTTTACAATCCGGCGGAGGAATACAATATCGTCTCCCTTTTCTTTTACGGCAATGCAGTAGTTATTTACATTATGCATCTTGCCTTCCAGTTCCGTAAGCTCATGGTAATGGGTGGCAAACAGGGTTTTTGCCCCTAACAGCCTTTTATTGCTGATATGCTCAATAACCGCCCAGGCAATGGAAAGCCCGTCAAAGGTAGAGGTTCCTCTTCCGATTTCATCCAGTATCAGAAGACTGTTTGCGGTTGCATTCCTTAAAATATTGGCTACTTCATTCATTTCCACCATAAAGGTACTTTGTCCGCTGGCCAAATCATCGGAAGCGCCAACCCTTGTAAATATCCGATCCACAATACCGATATCGGCACTTGCTGCCGGAACAAAACTTCCTATCTGTGTCATTAAAACAATCAGGGCGCTTTGACGCATATAAGTGGATTTTCCTGCCATATTGGGACCGGTAATAACGGAAATCAAGTTCTTTCCGCTGTCCAAAAAGGTATCGTTGGCAATAAACATATCGTTTACAATCATTTTTTCCACTACCGGATGCCTTCCGCCTTTGATTTGAATCGTTCCTTTTTCATTCAGTTTTGGACGCACATAATTATTCCGCTCTGCCACATAGGCAAGGGAAGCAAATACATCCAGCCGGGCAATAGCCTTGGCCGTTTTCTGGATTCGTTCTACCGCATCGCCAATCTGGTCACGAATGCTGCAATAAAGCTCATATTCCAGCCCATACAGCTTGTCCTCCGCATTTAAAATCGTATCCTCAAGCTCTTTTAGTTTGGGCGTAGTATACCGCTCCGCATTGGCTAATGTCTGCTTTCGGATATAATCCTCCGGCACCAGAGCCTTATAGGAATTGGTCACTTCAAAATAGTAACCGAATACTTTATTGTATTTCACTTTTAAGTTCTTAATGCCTGTTCGCTCTCTGTCTTCGTTTTCAAGCTGGGCAAGCCAGGTCTTCCCCTGGGTCTTTGCCTGTTTCAAACTGTCTACCGTCTCATGGAAGCCCTCTTTGATAATACCGCCTTCTTTGATGGCTATGGGCGGCTCCTCCACAATAGCCCTTTGAATCAAGGTATAAATATCTGACAGTTCATCAATTCCCTGCCGGATATCAGTTAGCAAAGGCTTATCAAATGTCTCCAAAACGGTTCTTATATGGGGAAGCATTTCCAGAGAATTGCGAAAGGCAATCAAATCTCTTGGATTGGCTGTTTTATAGCTGATTTTCCCCAGAAGCCTCTCCAAATCGTAAATGGCATTCAAATATTCCCGAAGCTCGTCCCGGCAGACCATGTTCTGGTTTAATTCTTCTATGGCATCCAGCCGTTTTTCGATTTCTTCTCTTTCCACAAGGGGCTGCTCCACATAGGTACGGAGCATTCTTGCTCCCATGGCGGTCTTGGTTTTGTCCAAAACCCATAACAGAGAACCTCTTTTCTGTTTTTCCCGCAAAGTTTCCACCAGCTCCAGATTCCTTCTTGTGGAGCTGTCTAACAGCATATATTTGCTGGAAATATAAGGATTTAAATGAGTAATATGGCTTAAGGAGCTTTTCTGGGTTTCGTATAAATATTGCAGCACCGCTCCGGCGCTGATAAGACCTGCCGGAAAATCATCTATGCCCAGGGCCGTCATAGTGCTTATCTTAAAGTGCTTCAACAGCAGCTTTTGACATGTCTCATCATCAAAATACCAGGAATCCAGATGATAGATGGTAATATTCAATCTTCCTTTTAAATCATCAATCTCTATGCCGCTGACCAGGAAGCCATCGTTGCACACAATCTCCGTAGGCATGAATTTGTTGATTTCATCCAACAGTTTTTTATTATCATCCACCTCTGTCACATAAAAATCTCCAGTGGTAATGTCTATGACCGATATGCCGATTTTATTGGAAAGATATACGACACACATCAGATAATTGTTTTTGGTTTCTTCCAATGCCTGCATATTCAGATTGGTACCCGGCGTAACGATGCGCACCACATCTCTCTTTACGATTCCTTTTGCAAGCTTCGGATCCTCCAGCTGCTCACAAATAGCTACTTTATAGCCTTTGGAGACAAGCTTATTTAAATAACCGTCCGCTGCATGATAGGGAATGCCGCACATAGGGGCTCTTTCCTCCAAGCCGCAGCTTTTTCCGGTTAATGTAATTTCCAGTTCCTTAGAAGCAGTAATGGCATCCTCGAAGAACATTTCGTAGAAGTCCCCCAGACGGTAGAAAAGAATACAGTCCTTATACTGTTCCTTTGTTTCCATGTACTGCTTCATCATTGGTGTTAAATCAGCCACTTATATAATTCTCCTGTTCTTATGCTTTTCCCATTTCCATATGGGGATTGTCCACTTTGGTTTGTACTTTAAGAATTATAGCACTTTTGGGAGGCTTTTTCACGATATGTAATAAAATGTCATATCATCTCACCCAAATAATAAAACCCCTTGCACTCTTTTAATCTGACAGGAACCAGCTTTCCAATCAAAGAAGCCTCTCCCTTAAAGTGAACCAGTGTATTGTTGGAAAGCCTTCCGGTTACAAATGTCCCATCTTGCTCATTGATTTCTTCTACCAGTGCTTCTGCAGCCTGCCCCTCCAACAGTTTTACCCGCTCTCTTGCCGTTTCCTGAACAACCTTTAGCAGCCGGTCAAAATTTTCCTTTACCTCTTCTTCCGATACTTGATTTTCCATTGCCGCCGCAGGGGTTCCCGTTCTTTTGGAATAAATAAAGGTAAAAGCATTATCGTACTGCACCTTTCTTACCACATCAATGGTCTCATCTACATCTTCCCTTGTTTCTCCGGGAAATCCTACAATAATGTCTGTGGTAATGGACAAATCAGGAATTTCCTTTCTTAATTTGTCGGCAAGCTCCAGATAGCTTTCCTTCGTATATACCCGGTTCATTGCTTTTAAGATTTTTGTGGAACCGGATTGCAGGGGAAGATGAAGATGACGGCATATTTTTTTGGATTCCTTCATGACCTGTATCAGCTCATCCGACAAGTCCTTTGGATGGGATGTCATAAACCGGATGCGTTTCAGTCCTTCAATCTTTTCAATCTCTCTTAACAATTCTGCAAAAGTCATAGGCTCTTCTAAATTTTTGCCATAGGAATTTACATTCTGTCCAAGCAGCATGATCTCCACAACCCCTTCTGACACAAGCCCTTCAATTTCCCTTACAATATCTTTTGGATTACGGCTTCTCTCCCTGCCCCTTACATAAGGCACGATACAATAGCTGCAAAAATTATTGCAGCCAAACATAATATTGATGCCGGATTTAAAAGCATATTTCCGTTCTACCGGCAAATCCTCCACAATCCGGTCCGTATCCTTCCAGATGTCAATGATCATGTCTTCTTGTGTAAGCATTGTCACCAAAAGCTCCGGAAATTTGTATATGTTATGGGTTCCGAAAATCAAATCCACAAAAGAATAACTTTTTTGTATTTTCTCTATGACGGATGGCTCCTGCATCATACAGCCGCAAAGAGCTATTTTTTTATGGGGATTTTTCTTTTTCATACTATTTAAATTGCCCAGTCTTCCGTATACTCTTTGATTGGCATTATCCCTTACGGTACAGGTATTGTAAATCACAAAATCCGCCGTCTCTTCTTCTGCTGCTTCATAGCCTGCAAGCTCTAAAATACCTGTCAGCTTCTCCGAGTCCCTTGCATTCATCTGACAGCCAAAGGTCGTCACGCAATAGGTAGGCTTTCGTTGCAGCTGTTTTTCAAGCTCCTCGGTAAGCTTCTTTGCTTTTGCAATAAAATAGTACTGTCTGTCCGGTTCGCTGTTTGGTGCTTCTTCCATTTTGTCAAATTTTTCAAGTTCTATGTTTTGTGACATCTTCTGCTCCTTTTCCGCACAAAGGAGCCGCCATACAAATGTATTGTATTACAGCCCCTGTTTCTCTTAAATACCATTGCATGGTATGAAATGACCGTTCGTTACTTACTGGGTTTTATGTAAAGTTGCTGTTGCTTATTATAACTTATATGATATTTTTTAGCAAGGAATCACAAAACGGATTTCATCTCTCATAAAATATACCGTCTAAATAAACTCCCCTGTATGTAAATCCACAAATTGATCTAATTTAATTTCTGAATAAAAGTCGGGCCCATACTCCCCTGCCCTTGTTTGATCATCCAATTTAAAGGAAATATTATAAAGTTTTCCTGTCTTCGTTTTCCTTATCAGGCCATTTTCAATAAAATATCCTATCGCTCTTTTATGTCCTTCCATATCATCACAATTCAGATAAAAACAACATACCCCTTCCTCCGCATCTGTATGTTTCGATTCTACGCAGATGCCCTTTGCCACTGCTTCTTCACATATATGTGCAGCAAATTTCTCGTTATTAAAGAAATGCATCCACTTTCCGCATTTATGTTTATCTAAACACTCTTTCTTTTCACTTAAATAAAAAATCCATCCACCTAAAGACAATTTCTTTACTTCATTCATCTTACCATCTCCATTCTTGCATCTTTTTTTACATTATATTATAGATAAAAAAACTTTCATCTTGGCATATATTTCATCACACTCTCTCACATGAACAAGCACCATATAGTACGTTGGTGAAGCTCATCCAGCTCTTATTCTTTTTTGTTATCAATCATCAGACAACCTTCTTACACAATTTTCAAAATTGATTTTACTACAAAACCTCCAAATTGTCATTTAGATTCTCTCAGAAAATGTCTAAAAACAAGAAAAGAGGAATAGAATTTTTCTACTCCCCTTTATGAATTCCTACCTTGCCAGTTTATAGACAGCATATTGATTTAAACTTACTCCTTCATTTTTCGCTTCCATGGCAAGCCTCTTATGCAAAGTCTTTGGTATTCTAACCACAAATTTTCCACTGTAATCTTCTGCACGTTCTGGAACTGGAATTGGTAAATTATTTTCAATTTTCACCTCAAAATATCCCAACATTGCTTCATTCAAATTTTCATTTAATTCTTCAATAGTTTCTCCGGTACTTTGACATCCATCTAATTCCAAAATTGCGCCATAAAAATAATGCCCACTTTCATCATTTAATTCCCGAATCACCTTTGTATAGGGTAATTTCAAATATTCTCCTGCTTTCATATCTTTTTCCCTCTTTCAAATTAAAGTAAAACCTGTATTCTCTTAAATTCTACTTTATTACACTCCTGTTTGCTCTATATTTACTATGTGTCCTTAATCGGACCATCCTTTTATATAACTATTCATTTACAATATACTTATTCCCCTATTCGATTTAAAATATCTACTATGTATGCTTTTTTTAGAGGATTTTCCTGCTTTATTGTAGTTAAGTCTCCTGTTTCGCTGTTTAAATAATGCTTATGGCTTCCTTTTTGTCTTACCGGCTCATAGCCATATGCTTTTAATACTTTTTCTGCCTCTTCCGGTCTAATTCCATTTGGTTGACACTTCATTTTTTCTATTATTTTTTCTGCACTTGGCAAATTTTATCACCTCTCACAAATATAATACTATATATGATACTAATCGTCAATGTGAAATTTTTTACGAAAGCACACAATATAAAAAGGAATGTATCTATTTTAGACTGCTCCATTTTGATACATTCCTATATTACTTTTCGTACTATGCAACAAATATCTATATAATATTCCGTATCCCCTCACATATTTTCCTTGCCACAACCGGGTTATTCATAGTGTATAAATGAATTCCATCAATGTCATTGACTAATAAATCTATGATCTGACTCAGGGCATAGGACATTCCCGCATCGAAAAGGGCTTCTTTGTTATCTTCAAACTTATGAATGATTTTTTGAAAGCGTGCCGGAAAAGAAGCTCCACACATGGTTACCATTCTTTTTATCTGGGCTGCGTTGATTACCGGCATGATTCCCGGAATGATTGGCACATCGATGCCGCCAATCCTGCAGTCTTCCACAAAACGGAAAAAGTACTCATTGTCAAAAAACAACTGGGACAATAGCACTTGTGCTCCCGCATCCACTTTTTTCTTTAAATGTCTGATTTCACTGACTCTGTTTTCCGATTCAGGATGACATTCCGGATAGCATGCTCCCGCCATGCAGAAATTTCCTTTCTGCCTCAGATATTCCATCAAATCAGAAGCATGTTTAAAATCTTCCTTTTCCTGAATGTTGGGATTTTTATCCCCTCTGAGAGCAAGCACATTTTGAATGCCTTCCTCTGTTAAAACCTTTGAAAATTCATCTATTTCCGCTTTGTCATAGCTAAGACAGGTCAGGTGTACTACCGGTTCCACCTGATACTCATATTTGATTTTTTTTGCAAGCTCTATGGTGCGGTTGCAGTTGGAGCTGCCTCCTGCCCCAAATGTAACGCTGATAAAATCAGGCTTTAACTCACATAGTACTTTTAATGTCTCATCAATATTTTTAAGCTCGCTGTCCTTTTTAGGCGGAAAAATCTCAAAGGACAGGCTCCTCTTGTTTTTGCTGTATATTTCTGAAATCTTCATTTTTATTTCCCAACTTTCTGTATTTGCTTTTCTTCGCTCCTAAGGTCTTACCTGCCCGTTCCCTCGAATGGCATATTTGTATGAGGTCAGCTCCTTCAATCCCATAGGTCCTCTTGCATGGAGCATCTGGGTGCTGATACCGATTTCCGCACCAAAGCCGAATTCAAAGCCATCGGTATAACGGGTGGAAGCATTGACATATACACAGGCAGCATCTACCATCTGGAGAAATATTTCCGCATTTTCTTTATTTTCCGTAATAATTGCTTCCGAATGTTTTGTATTATACTTGTTGATGTGGGCAATTGCTTCCTCCACGCTGTCCACGATTTTGCAGGAAAGAATATAATCCAGATATTCCGTTCCAAAATCCGCTTCCACTGCCTTAGTACAGTCCGGGAGAATGGAAAGGGTCTTTTCATCTCCTCTGATTTCCACTCTGGATTCGGATAAGGCTTCCTTTGCCATAGGCAGAAAGCGTTCTGCCACATTTTTATGTACCACTAAGGATTCACAGGCATTGCAGACACCAATCCGCTGGATCTTTGCATTTTTCAGGATTGCGGCAGCCATGGCAAGATCTGCGGATTCATCCACATAAATATGACAGTTGCCTGTTCCGGTTTCGATCACAGGAATAGTACTGTTTTCCGTAACAGTACGAATCAATCCTGCGCTTCCCCTTGGTATCAATACATCTACATATTCCTTTAATCCCATGAATGCCTTTGTGACTTCTCTGTCCGTATCTTCAATAAGCTGAATGGCATCTGCCGTAATTCCAGCCTCCGTCAGGCCTTCCCGCAAAGCATTTGCAATGGCAATGTTGGAATGAATGGCATCGGAGCCTCCCTTTAAAATCACTGCATTTCCTGCCTTAAAGCAAAGTCCAAAGGCATCTGCCGTCACATTTGGCCTGGATTCATAAATAATGCCAATGACGCCAAGAGGCACTCTTCGTTTTTCCATATTCAGCCCATTTGGTCTTTGAAACCGTTCCATCACTTCTCCAATCGGATCCGGAAGCTCTACGATCTGCAAGATTCCCTCTGCCATTGCCTGAATCCGGTCTTCCGTCAGCTTCAGCCGGTCTAAAAGGCCGGGATGCATGCCTTTTTCCTCTCCTGCCCGGATATCCCGTTCATTTTCCTTTATAATCTCATCCTTTTTTTTAAGGAGCTTCTCTGCCGTCAGCCTTAAAGCCGCATTTTTTGCTTCTGTAGTAAGCATCTGAAGCTGATACTTTGCATTTACCGCATTTTGCCCCATTTTTTCTAAATTTACCATTTTTTCTCCTTTCCTGCTTCGTTCTGTTTCCCCTGTCCATGTTTATTCTACAAACAATCTATGATTTCTTTTTCCGTAATGATCATATCCGCACGCTGATCATGGGCTTCAAAGGGAATGGTTTCTTTTACCTGCATTCCATAGGCCAGTGCAGCTTTTGCTTCCAGACAGTCCCGCATCCTTTCTAAAAAGCGGTCATAAAATCCTTTTCCATAGCCGATTCTATGTCCCTGCCTGTCAAAAACCGCTCCCGGCAAAAAAAGCAGAGTTTTTTTCCCGGCAGGCTTCCATTGCTCATTTGGCGCTGCTTCCGGCTCTAAAATCCCTTTATAGCCTTTTGCTAAATCTTTCATGGAGGAAATTCTGAAAAACTCCATTTCTCCCTCTGAAAGAACCTTCGGACAATATACTGCCTTGCCCAGAAGGAAGGCGTATTCTATAATCCCTTTCGTATTCACTTCACTTTGGGAGTTTACATAAATCAGTATTTCCTCTGCCTGCAAAAACTCAAAATGGGACACTGCTTTTTCCATAATGTCATGGCTATAGGTAAGCTGCTCTTCCAAAGACATTTCTTCCCGTTTTTTCAGTATGCTTTTCCTAAGAAGCCTTTTTTCTTCCTGCATATTTGGATACCTGCCTTTTCCCTTTTAACTTTCTTTATGCAGATTCTTTTTTCCGTATTTTTCTCCTAAGTCCGTAATCGTCCCATCTGCATTTTGGATGGAAATATTGTTCAATTGTCCTCTTAAATTCGCACGCACATTGGCGATATATTCTTCTCTTAACAGCGCCTGTTCCTTTCTTTCCTCCTCCGTCAGGCCTTCCGCTTTAGACTTTCTATATAATTCATTGATACGCTGGATGCTTTCCTGATTCATGCTGTTTCCTTTCCTTTATTGGTGCAGTTTTTCCACAAAATCCTGTAAATCGAAATCTTCATTCTTATTTGCCCGAAATATGGTCCCCACATTTTTGCCGTCCATAATCCTATGTATGATGCTGATATCCCGGCTATTGGCAATTACCATATCCGCCCCTGAATAGGTAGCAATCTGGGCTGCAGTCATTTTGGTATTCATGCCTCCGGTGCCTACATTGCTTCCGGTAGATGCCTTTCCCATACGGATATATTCTTCCGTCAACTCCTCCACCTCTTCAATAAACCGGGCATCGGGATTTTTCCTGGGATCATCCGTATAAAGCCCGTCAATATCCGAAAGCAAGAGAAGCAAATCCGCATCCACTAATGCTGTGATAATGGCCGATAACGTATCATTGTCCCCAATCAGCACATCATTGTCATCTACTTGAATTTCATAGGTTGCAATCGTATCATTTTCATTAACAACCGGAATCACTCCCAGCTTTAACAGCTCTGAAAAAGTATTCTGGGCATTATAACGGTTCAGATTGTCCAATATGGTATTTTTCGTCAACAAAATCTGAGCCATGGTCTGGTTGTACTCTGCAAACAGCTTTTGATAAACCATCATAAGCTTTGCCTGTCCGATTGCCGCACATGCCTGTTTGACTGCCAAGGGCTTATGGCCTGTAGTATCGGTCAGCCGTATGGCTCTCTTCCCTACTGCAATGGCGCCTGACGATACTAAAATAACATCTTTTCCCTGATTGCGCAAATTGGAAATCTCCCTTACAAGCACTTCCAGCTTTACATAATCAAGACCTCCGGTTTCCTTATGGGTCAGGGATGAAGAGCCTATTTTAATCACGATTCTATTTTTATCCTTTAACGTATCTCTGATATTCACAACGGTTCCTCCTTGCTGCCTTTCCATAATAAGTATGTAAACAAATCTTAACGCTTCCTACGGCTCAAAACGGTTCATATTTGCTGACAATGGCTTCCGCCACCTTCAGCCCGTCAATGGCCGCGGAGGTGATTCCTCCAGCATAGCCTGCTCCCTCTCCGCAGGGGTAGATTCCTTTTATGTCGGACTCAAGCTCTGCATTCCGTAAAATACGAAGGGGCGAAGAAGTTCTTGCCTCTATGCCCAAAATGGGAACATCCTCTTTAGAAAAGCCCGGAATCTTTTTCTGAAAAGCTTCCATTCCTTCCATAAAAGCAAGATTCAGCTCTTCCGGCAGAATATCCCTTACATTTGCAAAGGAATACGCTCCTTTTACTTCCGGCAGGATATCTCCTAATTGTTCCGTTATCCTGTGGGCTTTAAAATCCCCGTAAAGCTGCAGGGGAATCTTCCCCTTTCCAAGCTCATATGCTTTCTTTTCCAGTCTTCTTTGAAATTCCACTCCTCCAAGGGGTGTGTCATCTGGAAAATCAGCAGGAGTCACCGACACGATAATGGCGCTGTTGGCATTTTTTCCGTTCCGGCTGCGGTAGCTCATGCCGTTTACCGTTAAGCCGCCTTCTTCCGAAGAGGCATTGATCACATAGCCTCCCGGACACATGCAAAAGGAATAAACCCCCCGTCCCTTAGACGTAGCTGCAGTCAGCTTATAATCAGCAGCCTTGATTCCGGTTCCCCGTAAATCAGCTTTTGCTAACTGACTCTCGTTTATGATTGACTGAGGGTGCTCCACACGAAATCCAACAGCAAAAGACTTGGCTTCCATAGGCACATGACTGTCATGAAGCATGGAAAAAGTCTCCCTGGAGCTATGGCCGATTGCAAGCACCAGCTGCTCACATGGCAAAATCTCCTCTTTTTTATCCGCTTCCTCCAAACTGCGTATCCGGATTCCTGTTAATTGCTGCCCTTTCAGCACAAGCCCTTCCAGCCTTGTGCAAAACCGCACCTGTCCTCCGTAGGATAAAATGGCGGTACGGATATTCTTCACAATTTCCCTTAAAACATCTGTCCCTACATGAGGCTTCTGCTTATATAAGATTTCCGGGTCGGCTCCCATTTCCACAAAAACCTTTAGGATTTCCCGGCTTCTATGGGCCTTATCCTTAATAGAGGTATTTAATTTCCCGTCAGAAAAGGTTCCTGCTCCTCCTTCTCCAAACTGCACATTGGAATAGGGATTCAATATTCCCTTTTCCCAAAAATCTTCTACCGCTTTTGCACGTCTTTCCACCGGCTCTCCCTGCTCAATTATAATCGGTCTGTAACCAGCCTTTGCCAAATAATATCCGCAAAACAATCCGGCTGGTCCTGTGCCTACGATTACGGGAGGATATTTCATTTGCACAGTTCCTCCTGCTGGAAATGTATAAGTCTCATGGGGAATCCGGATAATATCCTTTTGTTTTTTCTTTTTGCAAAGGGCAAAAACGGACTCCTCATGCTCTACCCGGATATCCACTACCAGATTATAGTACAAATCCGGCTTTTTCCTTGCATCCAGAGATTCCCTGATAATCGTTGCATCCAGTAATTGTCCCGGCTTTAAAAATAACTTTTTATTCAGTTTTTTTTCTATTTCTTCCTTTGTATAATCCAAAGGAACCTTTAATTGATTTATTCGAATCATTTCTTTTTTCCTTTTTGGGCGCCGGGGTTCTTAGCAGCCCCGGTTGCCGCCACATAAGCGGAAGACCATGCCCATTGCAGATTATATCCGCCGCATCTTCCGTCAATATCTATAATTTCTCCGGCAAAGTACAGACCCTTATGTATTTTGGATTCCAAATATTCCGTTAATTCCTCCGTAGCCACGCCGCCCTGGCAGATTTGTCCCTGTTCAAATGACTGATAGCCCTTTAGCGGAATTTTCCAGTTTTTTATAAGCCTGCACAAGCCTTTCAACTGACTTTCCGACAGTACGGCTGCTTTTGTCTGCTCTGAAAAACCGCTTTCCTTTAAAATCATAAGATTCAGTTTTTTATGAAGCATGCCCAAAAGCAAGTCCTGACAGTTTCCCAAACTGGAAAGCCGCCGCTTCTTTTGGCATAAATATTCATATAAAGCGCTTTCCTCCATATCCGGTAGAAAGTCACAGAAAACAACTGCATTTTTCTTTTCCCATAATGCTTTTACTGCAAATCTGCTGAGTTGAAATACCGGAATGCCGGAAATGCCATAGTCTGTAAACTGCACTTCACCAGTTTCTTCTAAACACAACTGCTTCTTTTTCTCCAGCTCCTTATGGACATGGTACTGCCCTGTTTTTTTCCTTTCCCGCTTTTCTTCTATAAACAGACGCAGCCTGCAGTCTGAACGGACTCCCGCAATCATTTTGAAATAATTTCCTTCCGCTTTCAGCTGCACCAATGCCGGAAGGGGTTCTATGACAGAATGTCCCAGCTTTTTTGCAAGCTCATAGCCCGAACCATCCGAACCGGTCTTAGGCGATGCCTTGCTGCCGCATGATAAAATCACACGATCAGCACGATACTCCCCCTGATTGGTTAAAATCAGAAATCCTTTCGGCACACTGCTTTCGTTAGAAGCTTTGGATAAAGCAGGTCGAATTTCTTTTACCTGGATTTCCGTCAGAACCTTTACCTGAAGTCTTTCCAGCTCCCCTCTAAGCAGGTCCAAAACCGTAGATGCCTGATTGCTGTACGGATAGACCATGCCGTTTTTCTCCTTCCAGACAAGTCCCATTTCCTCAAACATCCTAAGGGTCTTCTTTTGGGAACATCTGTTTAAAACAGGAGTCACAAAAGACGGGTGATTTCCACGATAATCACCCGGCTCTATGATTAGATTCGTCAAGTTGCATTTTCCATTTCCTGTGACCAACAGTTTTTTTCCAATGCGGCTGGTATGTTCTAACAAAACCACATCCGCCCCGGCTCTTTTTGCACAAATGGCGCCAAACATTCCGGACGCTCCGCCGCCTATTATTACAATCTTTTTCATAAGCAATATCATAACACTAACTGGAATAAGACTCAAGAAAATTATAAAGTTCTTCTTCCGATTCAATATATTTTTTATTCAGAATATCCTGTTGGATATCTTCTGGCAAATCCGACAATAAAATGTCCGTATACAGATATACTGTTTTTAAATCACTATAATATACGTTAATGTATTCGTTTTCAACCAATAGATAAAAATTCTCATTTTTCAAATCCGAATAATAATTTTTGGTAACTACCAGACGATTTGGGGAAAAAGATTTCAATTCCATGCTGGCAAATCCTTTTTCTAAATCGGATAGAGACGGTGCATCGGAATAGGCTGCAATAATATCTTCTAATTCTTCCCTTGTCTTTCCAATATACTGATCCGGAATCGTTTCTTCCTTTTCCGTTGTCTCTTCCGTTCCATGATCATAGCTTTCTATCACATAAATCGTATCGGCAGTAGTCGTTGCCTTCTGGCTGGAAACCGGAATTTCCTGCTTTGCTGTATCCACAGTTTCTTCCGCTTCCTCTGCCTCTTCTACCATAGTGATATTTTGAATGATAGGCGTCTGTTCTTCCTTTACCGATTCATGATAAAATAAGCTCTTTCCATAATTATAGGCTGCAAAAACCAAAAAACATGCATTTAAAAACAAGCTGATTCTATATAAATGTTTCATAAGTCCACTCCTTTTTATATAGTATCAGCTTATTTTTTTTATTTTATTCCTGACATTTCTTTAAAAACAGCAGATTTCCCACAAAAATCACAAGAGGAAATACAATATTTGCAATTACCACACTATAAATTCCAAGCTCTGTAACTCCTAACAGCACCTTTAACAGAACCGCCTGTATTACAAGCCCTGCTAAAATGGTAATGGTGGAAAACCAAATCTTTCCATGGCCCTGTAAGGCTGCAGCCGTTAACAGGGCAAGCCCGTAAAACACAATGGCAATGCTGCCCATGCGCAGCATCTTAATTGCCATGACCGAATCTCCTTTATAGAAAAGCTCAACAAGGGGACCTGCCAGAAGCATAAGCGCCAATGTTCCGATACCGGAAACCACCAGTATTTCCTTCAGTCCGTCCACAAAAAGCCTTCTTGCATGATGATAATTTTCTCTTGTAATCAGCCTGCTGTAAACTGTTAAGAAATTTCCTGCCATTACGGTAAGAAGAGCAATGGGGATTCCGGTAAGAATGTGATACTTACCATAATAAATGCCAAATTCCTCTGCCAGAACCGCCTGTCCTTTTGATATGAGCCCATGATTGTATATCATCTGGTTCAAAAGCACATTGCAATGCAGTAAAAAACCATTTATGAGAAAGGGAAGCATCGTAATTCCCACAAGACCGAAAAGCTGGGAAAACTCCTCTGAATTTTTCGTAGTATCCCTTATCATCTGTTTTTTAAAGGTTCTGTTATAGGCGCTATAAAGCAACAGGAGAAATGCCAGTGCAAAGAGCTCTCCCGCTGCAATCCCCAAAGATGCGCCAGCTGCCCCAAATGCCGGTCCATAAGATGCATCATTCAATATTACTGCCGCTTTTTCCCCATAAGAAAATACCATATACCCAATCACGAGGCACATAACAAACTGAATCACGGTTCCCAATAGTCTGGATGCACTGGTAGGCATCATGGAACCCATTCCCTGAAAATATCCCCGAAAGGCGCTTGCCAAAAGAGCAAAGAAAAGGGCAGGTGCAAGACATTGCAGCGCAAGTCTGCTCAATGGCAAATACAACATATGCTCCGCAATACCGTTACCCAAAAGAAACAGAATGCCACCCAACAGGATACCTGCAATGAGGCACAGGAAAAGTCCCGCCCGAAACACCTGATTGGCATTTTTATATTGTCCTCTATTTATCCGGACTCCAATGAGCTTTCCCAAGGCATCCGGCAAACTATAAGCAGTAAGGAATAAAAGAACCATATAAAGCTCATAAGCTCCGCAATAGTAACCGCTTCCCTCATCGCCAATCATATTAGTAATGGGAATCTGCCTGATCAATGCAAGTAATGCAATGCCAATGGAAAATGCCGAAATCAAGCCTCCCTGTGTAATTAAAGTTCCGTTCCTTCTTCTTTTCTCTCCCATACTCTGTTCCTTTATCTCAATGGAATGTTACATTGCTGTTCATCTGTCCATTAATCCTGTCTTCTACCACACAAACCATTGTCTTTCCCTGGTTCAGGGTAATCTCATGCTCCAGTCCGATATCATAGTAGCGGATGACTCCGTCGTCCTGATCTCCTTCCCGCATCCAATGGGCTTCCATGCAGGTGCCATTCGTAAAGATCAGGGCATAGCCCTCACCATGGCAATCAAATGCCAGATAGCCTCCTTCGTCTCTTTTTTCCCAGTCCGCATATTGGATGATCACATTAGTAAATGCAAGCTGCTCTCCTGTCATTTCATCAATATGCTTATCCCCATACTGGAAACGATAGTATAGCCTGTCTTCTTCATTGTACTCAAACCAGGGCTTATTGATATAGTAGCCCGGTGCAATATAAGTAGCCTTGCCTGTTTGTCCGTCAGCTCCTGTAAGGGATATGATTTCACCATCCTTGGCAAATTTGAATTTACCGCTGTAGCTATCTCTGTAATCTGTCCGGTATTTCAGCTTTTTAATCCCTTCCTGTATCCCTTTTGCGCTGGCATAGGCATTGTGCGGGGAAGGCCTGTCATCGGTACGATAAAATACTGTGCTTCCAATGGAGCCAAGTCCCGATAAATTATCCACATAATCCCGTTCCAGATATTCCACTGCATAGGAAGACTGTCCATAATGGGCATAAACCGCATCAAATTCCAATGCCCAGAACAAAAAATATTCCCGGCAGCTTCTGACAGAGCCTATTTTTTCCAAATCATCATAGTCTTCGAAAATCCCCATCAAACGGGTGATTTCTCCCTCCACAGGAGCTTCAAATACTACATCTGCCTTACTGACGCCGCTCATAGGATTTGCTTCTTCTATGTTGCTTAGCATAACCGCTACCGGCCGTCTCTCGCCGATTTTGGCATCCACCCATTTTCCGGTTAAAAAGCTGCGCACCTGCCCGTCTTCATTGTATTCCCTTTCATAGGTTACGTCTGTTTCGCTTCCTTCTTTTGTTCCTGCCTTCTGGCTGTCCGTTCCCGTTTCTGTTCCTGTCTCTTTTTTACATCCCCAAAGAGATACGGCCACTGCCAATACAACAGCTAACATTATAATTTTTCTTTTCATGTGACTCCTTCGCTTATGTATCAGTTTCTTGTGATACCCAGCTTATCTAATATTTTTTCTTGTTTTTCTATCATGATTTTTTCTTCTGCTTCTTCCATATGGTCATACCCTAGTAAGTGTAACATACTATGAGCTATAAGAAAAGAGAATTCTCTAAGTTCACTATGTCCATATTCTACTGCCTGGGAAACAATGCGCTCCCTGCAAAGTATAATATCCCCTAAATAAATCTCTCCCGTATCCGGATCGGCATATGCCATTTCATTTTTTTCCACCATGGAAAAATCACCAGGGGCCTCATAATCCACATTGGGAAAAGATAAGACATCTGTTTCTTTTTCAATGTTCCGATATCGGCTGTTATACTCCTTGATTCCTTCTTTATCGGTAAGCAGCACGTTTACCTGAACCTCATAGGGACATGCTTCCCATTCCAAGACTCCCAGTATTACCTTTTTTGCAGCTTCCTCCAGAGAAAAAGGAAATCCGCCATCCGTTTCATTTTCAACGTAAAAAGTCATAATACAGTTTTTCCTCCACAAGCAATTTCCTCATAACGGTCAATTCATTCAATGTAATATCACATTGATAAAGCAGATTGCTCTCCAGTTTCTTCCGAAATACAATATCTACCACCTGCTTATAATCAAGAGATGCAGTTTTGTCCTTTTCCAAAAGATAGGAAATCGAGGAAATTACGCCATCTGCAAGAATTACGATTGCCGTTTCTTTTTTTGCAATTGTCTTGCTCCTATCCCCATATTCCTCTAACAGCTCTACCAATTCCGGCGGAAATTTATATCGTCTGGCAAGGGCAACCGTATCATCCAGTGTGTTCCCTTTTCCCTCTGCCCGTCCGATTTTGTGATAATATCCTCCTGCCTTTGCCAGATAATGATTGGCTCCAATCTTCCTTGCTATTTTATCACAAAAATAAGCGGTATGGATTGCATGAAAATAATCTTTCGCAGATTCTTCCTTTAATCGGACAAGAAGCTCAAAGTCCGGATCGTTGATTTCCTGATACCGGTCCCTGTACTTGTGCACCACCGATGTGCTGTAGCTCCGTAAAAAAAGGAGAATTGCCAAAAAGCTGATGAACACATTGATCATGGGCAGCACAAAAGTATCTAAGGATATCTTTTGTCCTTCAAATAAAATCAGGAAAGCCGTTTCTCCCACAAATAGTAAAACAAGGGAAGCAAACAGGGCGCCATTTACCAGATACTCCTGATCCAGGTTCTGGAACAGGGCAATGCCTGCCATCCCCACAAAAGCACACATGAAAAAGCCATGAGAGCTCATATCCGTAAAAAATTCCATCATAAACAAAAAGGTGAAGTAAGCCAGGCTGCCGGTAATGGTATTGCTGGTCAGGGAAAGAAAAACAGCCAGCGCCAAAATGGGAAGCACCTTCAGGGGAAGGAAAACAGAGCATACCGAAAAAACAAGTCCCAGCAGAAAGCTGAAAAAAAACCTGCTTAAATGCTCAAAGTTATTAAAAAATAAAGTCTTCTTTTCTCCCGAAGCCGCTAACGACAACACAATCAAAAGGCAGCAGACAATGACTACCACCATGTTGCGGATGATTTCATCCATGGGCTTTTCCAGCAAATAACAGCCGCCAAAAGCAACGGCAGGACCAAGAAGTATAATAGCTGTATATATGAGAAAATTTTTAAGTCCGCTTTGCTTTTGCTCTTCCACGATTGCTTCCTCTGTCCTTTTGTCTGTTTTCGTAACTTTCATATGCCTTTACAATTTTTTGCACAAGAGGATGTCTTACCACATCCTTGCTGGACAATCGGCAGAATCCAATCTCTTCTACTTTGCCTAACACCTTAATTGCCACGTCCAGCCCGGAGCTTGTTCCCTTTGGCAGATCCTTTTGGGAGATATCTCCGGTAATGACTACCTTGGAACCAAAGCCGATACGGGTCAAAAACATCTTCATCTGGGATTCTGTTGTATTTTGCGCCTCGTCCAATATGATATAGGCATTGTCCAAAGTCCGTCCCCGCATATAGGCAAGGGGCGCCACCTCGATCAGTCCCTTTTCCATGTTTTTATTAAAACTTTCTGCTCCCATGATCTGATAAAGAGCATCATATAAGGGTCTTAAATAAGGATCGATCTTGCTTTGCAGGTCTCCTGGCAGAAAGCCCAGCTTTTCTCCGGCTTCAATAGCCGGCCTGGTAAGGATGATCCTGCCCACCTCATCATTTTTAAAGGCAGTAATGGCCATGGCCATGGCCAGATAGGTCTTACCGGTTCCCGCAGGCCCCAGTCCAAATACGATCATCTTTTCTTTCATGGCATCCACGTACTGCTTCTGTCCTAATGTTTTTGGTTTGATAGGCTTGCCGTTTATGCTATGGCAGATGACCTCTGAATCCATTTGGAGAAGTCCGTCCTCTTTATTTTCCAGACTCATTTCAATGGCATAATTTACATTTTGTTCTTCTATCATAGTTCCTCGCATAGACATTTGCAAAAATTCTTCCAGCAGCTTATAGGCTTTTTCCACATTTTCTTTTTCTCCCCGGATGCGCACGGCGCCATCCCTGTCTACAATCGTAACGGAAAAATCCTGTTCCATTTTCTTTAAGAACAAATCCTGCTGTCCGAAAATATTCTGCATGTGCTCCATGGTGAGTTCCAGCGCTTTTGAAAATTCACTCATGTATCTCTTTCAGTTCCTTCCTATTGCTCTGCCTCTTCAGAGTCCGGGGGGATTTCCTGGATTTCCACAGGTGATTTCTTTATGGCTCTTTCCACCACCTGCAATGTACCTGTCAGCTTCATTTCCTTTTTTCCCTGTTCTATTTTAACATTTTTTTCTATTATTTGAACCCCTTTTTCTTCCAAAGTTTGACAAAATTTATTTAAATTTTCCTTAAGAATCTCCTGACTCATTTGATTGGAATAGGTTTTTTCATATATTTCATACTCTTTGTACTGATTGGTTCCATAATAAATGGGAAGATAGAAATCATCCATAAGTTTCACCTGATTTGATGATTTATATACCGTATAAGAACCATTTTCCGGTTTTCTGAATAATTGCAGAGTCATATGAAACAAGGATAAATAATACGTATTTTTTTCTTCTCCCGTATAATGCTTTTCCTCGTAAGCATAGGCTATTTTATCGGAGTAAGGATAACTATAGGAAATATAAACATCCCCGTCCGCTCCTACATAATGATAATTTTTAGCCAGTCCGTCATCACCCATTATTGGAATAGTACCGGAAATCAGAATATCCCCTGCTTTTACTTCACTTCCCTTTGAAACTAAAGGCACTCCCTGTCTGGTAATAATGCTTTCCACCACTCCGTCTACTCTGGACACATAATCCCAGGCCTCATCCACTTCCTCCTCTTTCCGGGTTTCCCTGTCAAACTCAATGTAGGCGGAGTTTTCTTTTACGGATACTACCAGCTTTGTTCCTTCAATTTTTGCAGAAGTCCATGTAATGAAATTGTACTCGTTTCGGAGCGCTTTTTCAAAGCTGTCAATATCCACATCCTTCCTGAGCATTCCCTGTTCGATATGATTTTTTACGAGAAAATCTGAAAACATATCCCCCGTAAGCATCTGATTGCCATTTAATTCAATTGCCCACACAAATCTGGACAGGATGATAAGGGAAATCATACAGGCAAAAAGACCTATGAGGAACACTTTCCTCTTTTTCCATTTTACCCATAGAAAAGGAAAGCCTGCCCTTTTTTTCACATGGACCCTTGTACCTGTTTTTTTTACGATGGGTTTCAGCCTGTAAAAACCGGAAAGGCTGATATACATTTCATAATAATCCTTTCCCGGTGTGATATTCCAGAGCATGATTCCATGATTGCTGCATAAATTCATGAACCGTTCCGTGGAAAAGCCGGACACCCGTATCCATAGATAGCCTTTTAGGAAACGAAAAAAAGAAAGCATACTTCCTCCTTAATCCAAAAAACAGATTTGTCTGATTTTTCCTGAAATTTTCATTTCTTCATTGGTGTAATAATCTACGGATAAATTACAGCCTGTGAAATTCATGCGGCAGTTTTTTGTCTGCACAATAATGGAACAGGGATTGCATTCAATAATCCCTTTGTAATTTTCGATAAATGCCTCCTCACAGCCTGTAATGGACAGCATGGAAACTCCCATCACCAGATCCTTTGGCAGCTTTAAGGAATCCACCATTTGTTCTTTTGCAGTTTTGAATACGCGGTTTTTCTTTTTACTCATACTGTATTGTATGAAAGGTGTCCCCTCTTTATGCCCCTACCACGCCCTTTATCATAAGCGGTTTTTCCACTTCCTTCTTAGAAAAGGCATATGCCTTTAAGAACCGTTCCTTTGCCGCCAGCATTTTTGCCTTGTCATTGCCGTACATGGTAGCAAGGCTTTCTCCCTTCCTTACCGGATCGCCAATCTTTTTGTGGAGGATGAGCCCCACCGATAAATCAATGACGCTTTCCTTGGTTTCCCGTCCACCGCCTAATATAAGGGAACAAATACCGATTTCATCACAGACAATGCGGGACACATAGCCTTCTTCTTCGGAAAGAATCTCTTCCGTATATTCCGCCTTCTGAAAATGAGAGGTATCATATATCCACTCCTGACTGCCGCCCTGAGCTTCTATGAATTCCGCCATCTTCTCAAGGGCCCTGCCGCTTGCAATTGCCTTTTTCAGCATATCCTCCGCTTCCTTTAAGGTTTCCACCTTTCCTCCCTTTACGATCATATGGGAGCCAAGCGTCAGACAAAGGGTAAGAAAATCCTCTGGCCCATTTCCCTTTAAGGTTTCAATTGCCTCTATGACCTCTAACGCATTTCCAACCGCATATCCTAAGGGCTCATCCATATTCGTGACGATGCCCACCGTTTTTCTTCCGGCGCCGTTTCCGATTGCCACCATTTCCTTCGCCAGGGCAAACGCATCCTCCTCTTTCTTCATAAACGCCCCGCTTCCGGTTTTCACATCCAAAACGATAGCATCCGCACCTGCAGCCAGCTTCTTGCTCATAATGGAGCTGGCAATCAAAGACATATTATCCACCGTTGCCGTCACATCCCTCAGGGCATAAAGCAGCTTATCCGCCGGCGCCAAAGAGGCCGTCTGCCCCATAATGGCAATCCCGATCCGGTTCACCTGCTCCTTAAACCGCTTTGTGTCCATAGCAGTACAAAACCCTTCAAAGCTTTCCAGCTTATCAATCGTTCCTCCCGTATGTCCAAGCCCCCTGCCGCTCATCTTCGCCACCGGAATCCCACAGGCCGCCACCATAGGCGCCAGTGCCAGAGAAGTCTTATCCCCCACTCCTCCGGTACTGTGCTTATCCACCTTAATCCCATGAATCCCCGACAAATCCAGCATATCCCCGCTATGAGCCATCTCCATAGTAAGCGCCAGCGTTTCCTCTTCATTCATTCCCCGAAAATAAACCGCCATCATCATAGCCGCCATCTGATAATCCGGAATCTCTCCATTCACATACCCCCGAACCATAAACCCAATCTCATCCCCCGACAGGGTTCCACCATTTCTCTTTTTCAAAATCAAATCATACATCCGCATTTCTTTATCATCCCCTTCCCGGCAACACAGACTTCTTTTAACGCAACTCAAGAACCCTATCCACACAAGCTTATCTTAAGACAACCGATATCCCCCTGTCCGCCTAAGTTTATTTTGAAGCCATTCGATAACGTTTCGCAGGATACTTGGAGGGGATTGTCTTCTGCTGGACCTTGGCGTACACGTCGGCACTTAGCTTGCGTTCTTTGCAAGCTTAGTACCGCTACGTGTTAAGCAGAGCGAAAGCGTGTCCATCAGAAGACAATCCCCTCCAAGTATCCCTCCACAACCTATCTCCCCCTACTTCAAAATAACCATATTACTATTCTTTTTATCATCCACCGTAATCTTCAAAAACGGAACACTTTTAATAAACTTTTTAAACTGGGAAAACCCATAATTTTTTACATTGAATGTTGGATCCGCCTCTTTCAGCTTCTGTCCAAGGGTTCCAAGATCAATCCCGTTAGGTCCTGACTGACTGACAATTTCCCGTAAAAGCTTTAACACTTCCGCTTCATCCTTGTTTACTGCAGAAATGAGAATGCTTTTATCGGTTTTGTAAAGCTTAAGGGATTTTAAGCCTTCGCAAAAAGTGGAAAACTTCGTGTATCCGTAGTTACGCACATCAAAATCCGGATACATTTTTACAAGCCTGCTTCCCACCTCTCCCATATCGGTCTTTGTCTTTCCATCCACACTTTCTTTTTCATCTAATATGGTCAGAATTGCATTTTCAATCTCTCCCACTTTTCTCGTATGCTTCTTTTCTTTCTTGCTGTTTCCTTCCAGTTCGTCTTCTCCACTGATATTTCCAAGATAAGTAAATTTATCACAAGCGGAAATAAAAGCCTCCGGCGTCTTGCTTTCCCCCATGCCGACTACCATTTTCCCGGCTTCTCTGAGCCTTGCCGCCAGCCTTGTAAAATCGCTGTCGCTTGTTACCAGACAGAAGCCTTCCACCGTATTGGAATACAAAATATCCATGGCATCGATAATCATAAAGGAATCTGTGGCATTTTTCCCTTTTGTATAAGCAAACTGCTGCATGGGCTGGATGGAATTCTTTAACAATACATCCTTCCATGAGCTTGTCTCTGATTTCGTCCAGTCCCCGTAAATTCTTTTATTGGTTACCACTCCGTATTTTGTCAGTTCATCCAGAATATTCTTCACATACTTTGCAGAAATATTATCGGAATCAATTAACAATGCAAATCTTTTTTCTTCCATTCTTTCCTCCTTTTCTTATCTCTTTCAATCCTTTATTTCCTGTACTGTTCCATCCATGCTTTTGCTTCTATGAGTCTTTCCTGAAACTTGGAATAAAAAGCGTCCTTCTCACAATAGGGCATTATGTAAAAGGTATTTAATATATACAAATTGATTGCCTTTATCACTTCATCCCTGTCTGAATGCTGGATGATATCCTCCAGATCATTCAAAAAATAATGCCAGTCCGCCACAAACTGTTCATATTTCCTTATATCCGGCGTATCCACCCAGTTGCGCACCTTGATTTTTACTCTGTTTTGATTTCTGCACTCGTGAATCTGCAAAAAATATTGAAAGGAACCATTTTCATAATACCTTCCCAAAGGAAATATCCGGCAGATGCCTGGGCGGAAGGAATGAATGCTGCACCTTCCTTCCTGATTTAAAAATGCACACCTTTCAGCCTTTCCTGTCATTTTCAAATTGGGCAGAATCATGCCATCCACTACGGTTAATTCAATCCTTCCCGGACTTTCCTCCAATAGCTGCTCAAAGGTAACTCCAAGGTTCGTAGTCAGTCTGTGGATATCAAGAGGGTCCAAAACAATAGAGCTTCCCATGCCCTCACAGCAGGAAAAGCACCCCTTACAATCACTGCAGCCTGCCTTTACCATGTCATTTAAGCTATAAAGCTTTCCATCGGATATTTCCTTTAAGTCAATGTTTCGTTTCATGCCCTTTTCTCCCCGTATTGCCGCATTTTGGAAATCCCACTATGAATATTGTAACATGCCGCCGTCAAAAATGCTACTAAAGAAAGTCTATTGTTTCTTACAATCCATTCCATAAATCAGATAATCCCAAAATGCTCTTAAGAATAATGGCATACCAGCAATCGTCCGCATAGCTTCATGATAAAAGCCACACAATTGCATACAGCAACTGTGTGGCGAAAAAAGATTTCTGTTTTATTTATTAAGTTCACATCATCAAAGCATAGTCGCCCGAAGCTCTGCTCCATCTTTTGCGCTTAAGTAAGCTGGTGCAATATCAAAAACGGTCTTGCAGCCTGTCTGTCCCTCTTTGCAGAGGCGGTATGCTGCCCTTGCATAAGCAACAATGACACAGGAGGTAAACTCCGGATTGGAATCCAGCTTCAAGCTGTATTCAATCAAATGGCTGTTTTCTTCTTCCCAGCCGGTTCTGCCGCTTCTTAGCACAAAGCCGCCGTGTGGAATGCCGCTGTGGTTTTTCAACAGCTCTTCCTCACTGATGAAATGTACGGTTGTATCATAATCTGCAAAGTAATTTGGCATGGTTTTGATTTCCTGCTCCACTTTGGCAGCATCTGCGCCTTCCTCCAATACGACAAAGCATTCTCTTGTGTGCTTTTGACGGGTGGAAAGCTCTGGATTTTCTCCTTTTCTCACTGCCTCTAAGGCAGACTCTACCGGAATGGTATACTGCTTTGCATTTTTGACTCCCTCAATCCGGCGCACAGCATCAGAATGTCCCTGACTGACGCCTTTTCCCCAAAAAGTATAGTCCTTTCCATTTGGCAGGATGGCATTGGCATACATTCTGTTTAAGGAAAACATTCCCGGGTCCCAGCCAACGGAAATAATCCCTACCTTGCCCGCTTCTTTTGCAGATTCATCCACCTTTGCAAAATGCTCCGGGATATTGGCATGGGTATCAAAGCTGTCCACGATATTAAACATTTTTGCATATTCCGGCGACTGCTTTGGCAGGTCTGTAGCGCTTCCGCCGCATAAAATCATCACATCGATTTTATCCTTCCAGTCTGCCGCATCATCTACATGGCAGACTTTTGCTGTCTTTGTAAGAATGGATACCTGTTCCGGGTTTCGGCGGGTAAATACTGCTGCTAACTCCATGTCCGGATTTTGCCTGACAGCACATTCCACACCCCGTCCTAAATTTCCATAACCTAAAATTCCGATTTTTATACTCATTTTCTTCTCCTTTATATCTTTCTCATTTCCTGATTGGTATTTCTTTCTAATTATAAGCGTTACAGGTATTTTGTGCAAGCACATTCCTTCCTGTCTCCATCCACTGCCTCCATGCCATTCTTCCACATTACAACTCTTTCCCTTCCCTGTCTTCTTCTCCCCACAGGGTATAATCCCGTTCAAATAATTCCTGACACATCTGGGGCTTTAGCCTTTCATAATCCATTTTTTCCAAAAGCTTCTGCTGGACGAATCTTTTACTTTTCTGTTTGTATTTTGGAAGATGGTTGATTTCCAACAGCCTTTGCAGCTCCGGTCTCCACATAAGGGTAATCTGAAGCTCCTTTTTCATTTTGGGATTTGCCATGGACGGTCTTTTTTCTTCTATCCGAATCCTGTCTCCTTCTACCGCCACTGTCAGCACTCCCCACTCCTGGGGAATATGCTCCTCAATGTGCTTCTCATGGGATTTTCCAATGACCACATAATTTTCATCACAGTATTTATTATAGTCCCTGATCTGCCGTTTCAGCCTTTCATAAGTATCCGCATCGCTTTTAATTTCCAGTCCGATAATCTGTGTTTCCGTCAGCATCAGAATATCCGCCCTGGATCTTCCGATTATTTTTTCCTCAAACATCCGGGTTTTCCCAAAACGTTCTTCTAAATAATCAAATAACGGCTCTCTGATATCTTTGTCATATAACATCGTGTTTCTCGTACTCATTCTTTTTCTGTGCCTTTCACAATTTCTTCCTGCTCTTTGTGCTCTTACATGGATGTACTTTTATTTTAACAGGTGTATTTATTTTGACAATATGCAATGCTTGCCGGAAATCAATTTTTCGTCACAGGCTCTTCCCATAAGGCATTCTGCACCGGGAGGTGCTGCAGGACTGAGCATATTTTCTTAGGAGCCCTTATAAAAACGCCAGCGCTTAGCGAGGTACTTTCGAGCTTAGCACTGCTGCGTTTTTATAGAGCGAAAGCGTGGCGGCGAAGAAACATGCTCAGTCTTGAAGCCTCTCCCGGTGCAGGATGCCTGTGGGAAGAGCCTGTGACTGGAAATTGATTTCCGTGAACAATACTTTTCTTTCACTTGACAAATATAGAAGTCAAGTGCTATCCCGGAACAGGGTTTGATATTCAGGATACGGTTGATTTTGTAAAGGATAAGCTTATTGAAATGGGATATGAACCAAGGGAATGCGGCAAAGCCGGTCTGGTGGCTCTTGCCGGCGGAAAAAAAAGCGGCAAAGTCTTTATGCTCCGGGCGGACATGGATGCTCTTCCAATACGGGAAGAGGCAGAGGTTGCATTTCCATCTACCAATGGAAACATGCATGCCTGCGGACATGATATGCATACTTCCATGCTGCTTGGGGCCGCAAAACTATTAAAGGCCCATGAAGAGGAAATCAACGGAACCATAAAGCTCATGTTCCAGCCTGCAGAAGAAATCTTTGAAGGCTCTCATGATATGATTCAGGACGGATTATTGAAAAACCCGGATGTGGATGCAGCCATGATGATTCATGTTATGGCAGGAATGCCATTGCCCATCGGAACCGTAATTGTTTCTGAGGGAGGTGTCAGCGCTCCTGCTGCAGACTATTTCACCATTCAGATACAGGGAAAGGGCTGTCATGGTTCCATGCCCAATAACGGCATTGACCCCATTACGGTTGCGGCGCATATTGTCACGGCTCTTCAGGAAATCCATGCAAGAGAACTTGCACTTTCGGATGAAGCAGTCCTTACGATTGGCTCCATTCATGGTGGAGAAGCTTTCAATGCTATTCCGGATAAGGTAGAAATGGGCGGTTCCATTCGCACCTATGATGAAGAAGTAAGAGAATGTTTAAAGACGAGAATGACCGAAATCGCACAGGGTATTGCTGCTTCTTTCCGTGCCACTGCACAGGTTTCTTTTGGAAGCGGATGTCCTACCCTGGTAAATGACGGGGACTTGTCCACATGCACCTTTCAATATCTGAAGGAATTATTGGAACCAGGTAAGGTATTCACCACAGGACAGCTGAATGCCATGTCCGGAGCGCAAAAGGCACCTAAGACAGCCGGCTCCGAGGACTTTGCTTATGTCAGCCAGAAGGTCCCTTCCATTATGCTTGCCTTTGCTGCAGGCCATCCGGAGCAGGGCTACTGCTATCCACAGCATAATCCCAAGGCAAAATTTGACGAAGCTGCTTTAGCAAAGGGCAGCGCTGTTTATGCCTATACCGCAATGCGCTGGCTTGAGGAGCATCCTTAAGACAATATCATTCATCTATCAAATATTTATTTTATGAAAGGAAGTTGTTTATGAAACAGATTATTTCAAGCCCCTTGTTACTTATTTTAGTTGTAGTGGGTCTTCTTTATATTTTGTGTTTTTCCCTGATTTATTTGAAAAAATCCTATAAACGCTGTTTGGAAATGGGCATTTCCAAAGAAGACTTAAAGACCGTTATCAAGTCCAGCCTTGTTTTTTCCATTGTTCCGAGTTTGTCCATCGTCGTAGGACTGTTTGCATTGATTTCCGTACTTGGCACTGTATGGTCCTGGTGGAGGCTTTCCGTAATCGGTTCCCTCTCCTATGAGACTCTGATTGCCAGCAGTGTATCTTCGTCAGTGGGCTTTTCCAGCAGTGCAGAAATGCTTGAAGCTGCAACCGGAAGGCAATTTGGCGTGGTCATGATCCTTATGAGCATTGGTATGCTAAGCGGCTTCTTAATCCTGATTCCATTTGGTAAGAAGCTTTCCATGAGCGTTAATAAGACGGAAACTGCAAGTACCTGGAAATATGTATTAAGCGGAACCTTCATGCTTTGCCTGTTTGCAGTTTATGTACCTGTATTACTGTTTGGCGATTCCATCCAGGCGGCTGTTATGCTTACCGGATTAGCAATTGCCGTTGTGCTTGGCATCCTTGCTTCTAAAAGTCCAAAGCTTCGTTGGCTTGGGGAATTTATCATGGCTTTTTCCATGATTGGCGGCATGATATCTTCTATTTTCTGGACAGGTCTGTTCGGCAAATAAAAATAGGATTAGGAGGAATTGAAAATGAAAAAAGAAAATGCAGGCACACAGCCTATGGATCCTTTTCAGGCATGGGGACATAAATGGGGACGCATCGGTACATTGATTGCGTTAATCTATATGATTGTCCTTCCCTTTATCGTACTTGGCTATTATGGATGTATCCCATCCTTAGGAGAAGTCATCAACTTGTCAACTATCAGCATTCTCATGATTTACATACCGGTAGGAATCTCCGAAGCACTGAGTTATACACCGATTCTTGGCTCTTCCAGTTACCTTACTTTTATTACCGGCAATATTATGAACCTGAAGCTTCCATGTGCGGTAAATGCCATGAAAATTGCAAAAAAAGAGCCAAATACTCCGGAAGGTGAAGCAGTTGCCTCAGTTGCAGTTGCGGTTTCCTCCATAATGACGGTTATCATCTTAGCATTGGCTGCATTTTTTAGCACATGGATCAGCCCGTTTTTTGAACTGCCTGCTGTGAAAACAGCATCTAACTATATTATTCCGGCATTATTTGGTTCTCTTACCTTAGGATTGTTTTCCAGTACCAATTCGGGAAGCAAGGTAGTAAAAAACGGAATCATGGGTGTCCTTCCAGTATTGATCATCATATCTGTTTTGGCGCTTGTTGTACGTTTTACAAGCGGCGGTTCTTTATTTGGCATGGTTGGCTTTTTGATTCTCTTTATGCTGCCGGTTGCTTTGATTTCTTCCCGTATCATGTGGAAAAAAGGAATCATTCAGGTCGTAGACAAGGATGCTGCAAAAAAGGAAGAATAATATGCAGGATTCCGTTGTGGAATCCATTGTTTTCGTAAAAAAATAAGAAGGCTGTCTTTATGAAATAAACAAACTTTTGTTTATTTCATAGGACAGCATTTTTGCTGCATCCTCCTTAACAGAGAAAATTTTTCACCTTCACAATCTTTTGCTAATTTCTAAACTGCACATTTTTTATGGAATCAATCCTGATCAGCTTTTCTATTCCGCTTTTTTCCACCTTTATCAACAGCCATTTTTCATCCACATCCTCTATCAGGCTGTATTTATCCCCAATCTCATAATCGCACCAATTGCTTTCAAATCTAAACTTTGCCAGCTTTCCTTTATTCTTTTCCAATATCTCTTTTAAAGTGCTTTTTTCCTCATTTCCAATTCCGGCATCCTTAAGCTTCCGTTCCAGCTTAGATACTTTTTCCGACAAACTAATACACCAGATAAAAGCCAAAAAAGCCGCCATATATGCTACTGTTTCCATTGGTTATTTTCCCTCCTTTATATACTGAATGGAAAGAAGGGAGGACACCTGGATTAATTTCTGTTCGGTATTCTTTCCTTTTTTGTATTCTACACTCATCCACTGACCGTCAAAATCCGTAATGACACAGACTGCATCTAAAAGCTCCATATCCAGAAAATCCTCATAAAATTTTAGTTTTACTTTCTTTCCCTTTGCACCATACAGCAACCGAGTTACCGGATTTCTCCTCTCCTGTTTTTTTGTGTCTTCATAATAGCCTTTTTTTATAAAAGTTCCATCAACCTTTGATTTCCATATGACACATTTTGGTTGCTTTGCATGTTACATTAGCGGTTTTTCAATGCTTTTCCAAGCCTGTCAGCTTTCCATTTTTATCATAACCCCTTTCTCTAGTTGTAGACTACTACAGTCTTGTGGATTTATCAATACACTACCGGAATCTTATAAAAAATAATGTCCCCAAAAAGAAATGCAGCCAGCAATGTGGCCGCATTCTCTTGGTTCTTTGATTTTAATAGGTAAACAGCTGCACCCAATAGTTTCTTCCTTTCGCGCTTTGGTCATATCCTACCCCCAGCTTGGTAAATTTTGGATTTAATATATTGGCTCTATGACCATCGCTGTTCATCCATGCTTCCATGACAGCTTCCGGAGAAATCTGTCCCCATGCAATGTTCTCACCAGCCCCGCTATAGCGAATGCCCTGCTCCTTCAAGACAGTACTGAAACTGCTTCCGTTCGGTCTTGTATGGGAAAACGAGCTTTGGATTTCTTTTGCCCGTATCAAAGCCGCCGCTTCTATTTCTTTGTCTAAGGTCACCGGATTTAGTCCGGCTTTTGCTCTTTCTTCATTTACCAGTTTTACTACCTGCTCTGCAAATGAAGCTTCGGTAGAATCCTCCTCGGACTGATCAGGAGCTTCTGTTCCGTTTTCGGGTTTATTCGTTTCTGGTTTATTTGTCTCTGGTTTATCCGTCTCTGGTTTATTTGTTTCCGGTTTATTTGTTTCCGGTTCATTTGTCTCCGGTTTATCCGCCTCAGGTTTATTCGTTTCCGGTTTATCCGTCTCTGGCTTCGTTTCCGGCTTACAATTTTCAGGTAATTCTGTTTCCGGAATGCAGTTCCACTTTCCGTTTTTCAGCTCCTTCTCCAATTTAGATAGTATCTCATTCAGCTCGCTTTTACTGCTGACTTTTCCTCCAACGATTACATAACCATTCTTTTGTAACTTTTGACAAACAGAATTTCCGGCACTTGCCTGAACCAAAAGTGGGGAACCTGCCGTTGTCATAATTGTTGCTGCAATAATTGCAGATAATGCCAGTTTTTTCATGTTATCCTCCTGTTCTTTGAAATTATTTGAAAAATCGCATTTTAAAAATATTTCAAAATAATTTCAATTTTGTTACATTTTTGTTACAAATAGAATCTTAACATAAAACAAGCAAAATTGATAGAAGTAATATATGGAAATCTTCCTCTCCAAAAGCCTGATGCAATCCAGATTATTTTGGGGAACCGGTGTAATAAGAACATTGATTTATGCCATACTATAAATACTTGGAAATTGCGTAGTGATGTTACCGTTTCCGTATGGTATCGTTTGACGAAACAAGGACTTTTTCTAATACTGCCTTGATTTTTGGCATTTATAGAGATTTAAACAAAAGGAAAGGAAAATTCATTATGAAAATTACTGAAAAATTATTTGGAACACCAAAGAAAACGGCAATATCTATCATTTGCATAGCAGCGTTGCTAATCCTCATAGGCGGTGGAACTGTCTTTGCAGTAAATATCATTGCAAGGAATACTTCCATCGGAGAAAAAAAAGCACAATATCTTGCATTTGAAGATGCGGGGGTTGAATCGGTTTCTGCCGAAGCCGTCCATACGCAGTTTGATTTCGAGCATGGAACATTTGTGTATGAAATTGAATTTGTTGCTGATGGTACGGCATATGAATATGACATCAAGGCTTCTGACGGCACAATCATAAAAAAGGAAACCGAAATTGTTTCCTTAGCCCAAAAGCATGGGGAGGATAACAATAAGGGGACTGTTTCAACCGGGAAAGCAGAGCAGAATGCAAAACCGCAAACCAATGAACAGTCTCCCAAGGACAATGATGTCCAAATCAGCCTTGATGCCGCAAAAAACATGGCGCTTTCCGATGCAGGAGTATCTTCTTCCGAAATCACCTACACAAAAGAAACACTTGATTATGAAGATGGGATTGCCGTATATGACATTGAATTTAATACGGCAGAATATGAGTATGAATATGAAATCAATGCCGTAACAGGCGAAATCCACAGCAAGGATACAGAGGCTCGCAAAGCCATGCCGGATTCCCTGTAAGGGACGTGGGCTTCTTCAAAGCAGAGCCTGGAACGGATAACGGGCAAACAGTATATCACTTACTATTTTTTCTGAACTCGACACACACAATCTCCGGCCGGTTGAATACCCTGACCGGAATAATGCTATTGCCAAGACCACGGCTTATAAACATGGTAGTATCGGACATCTCATGGCGTCCAGAAGTATATTGGGGCAGAAATCCCTGATCAGGCGCTACAAGCCCTCCCACAAAGGGAATACGAATCTGCCCTCCATGAGCATGTCCTGCAAGAACCAGGTCCACCTTTTCGTTGCTGTAGCGTTCCAGATATTGCGGTTCATGAGCCAGTAAAAGAACAAATTCATCGCCTGCCTCGTTGACCAGCTCATGTAAGGTGGCATCACTCAGATTTTCATCTGCAAGCCCTGCTAACAGAAAGCTTTCTTCTCCACAGGAAATTTTCGTTATTTCGTTGTTCAAAATAACGATTCCTCTCTCCGAAAGCCCTCCCATAAGCTTCTGCTTGTCCTCATCCTTCAGCCAGTTCTCATGATTGCCCGTTACATAGTAAACTGGTGCGATTTTTGAGGCACCTTCCATAAATTCCATTGCAATATCTATATTCGTGTGATTGGAATCCACCAAATCCCCGGTTACCACAATAATATCCGGCTTTTCTTTAGATATGGCTTTTAAAAGCCGGCTTTGCTTTTTCCCAAAGCGCTTATTGTGCAGGTCTGAAATCTGGACAATTCTATAGCCCTCCATTTCTTTTGTGATTTTTTCTGTGGAGTAGGTATATTCGGTTATTACCAGATCATTGTTTTGCCATATGCTGAAAATTAGGAACAAGATGATTAGGGTTATTAAAATTTTGTGGTGTTTTTTCATTTTGTTATCTCTCCTAAATGCTATGTTGTTCTTTTCATAACTTACCTTGCTCATTGCCTTAACCATATCTGTGAAAATGATGTCTCCAAATGGTCACGAATCCCAATCTGTGAATACAAAATCAGAAAATCCTTCCAATTCGTGCGGCTAACCAGAACAGGTACTTTTTCCCCTACTATTTTACAACTGCCCTGCTGCATTTCAAAGGACTTTTTAAATGCAAGTTCTTTTCCATCCGGACATTTATACACACATTGAAAAACCACTTCCTTATCAATTCCGGTAACCGCTTTTTTCCTGATTGATGTTACTGTAGCATAGATTACCTTTCCTTCCTCCAACAACCTGTTAAATTTTCTGACATATAACATTTTGGGGAGTCCACGAAAACAAAATATTCCTATACCAGCAATCATCCCGGCTGTTATGGTCATTGCATTTCCTAAAAGATTGTTACATGTGAACCATATCAACAAACAAAATACCGTGGAAAACAGCAGACTCGTTCCAATATATTTTTTCAGAGCTTTTTTGTAAAGCACCATTTTTTCCTTACTGTTTTCTATTTCTAAACAATACTCTGCTCCCTCATCATTCTTTATCAAATCCAAAAACACAAAATAGATCTCCGGAAAGAATATCAGCCAAACTGCCGTTATCATAATCAGAAATATCCCTGTTTGCAAATGAAAATCTGTCCTTTTGATAATAAAGATAGAACTTATGCAAACCATAATCGTGCCTAGAATCGTGGAAACATCCAGAGAAGACTTCCCTCTGATGACATGTCCCTTGTATTTATCGGAAACAACAAGTGGCACTTCCTTGTTCACAGCATCATTCCACTCTTTTTTTATTTTAGCTCGTCTCTTTTCTGCTTCTCTCTCATATGAAACTTCAACATAATAAGGCTTTCCATCCCTGGTTAAATGCTCCATATCCACTTTTTCGATTTTTCCCTTGCAGGAACAGCCTTTAAATAAGGGATGATGCCTGATGAGTTTTTCATTCCAGATAAAGGTTATGATTATGAGTTCTAATAACAATAAAAGTGGATTCATCTTTTATAACTCCTTTTCGTCATACTATGGCTGATAGACAGCTAATTCTCAATCCTATTCAGCACCTCATAGTTTCTCGCATCCGCCAATTCCACCCTGACTTCCACAAAATCCCCGATTTTTTCCAGGAAGTTGATATACTGTATTTTTTGATATTGCATTACCTCTTGTCCATTTTTCACTTGGCAGATAAGCTTTTTCGGCTCTTGAACATTGTCTACTAAAATCACTTCTGCCAAAATAATCTTACTATCTTGACAAAAGTTCTCCTCTTGTTCTTTTTCTTTCATTTTTCTTGCACATAGTATAATAAGAAAAATATAAAAAACTATCACTCCCATTACAATAATGGTAAGTCCTACTTCTCTCTTAATCACCATTGCTACGTACAGAAAAAAGCTCCAAGGACCAATTACTAATATACTAAAAAATGCAATCATGCCCTTTGTAATTTCATTGTCATTTATCTGCATTCTTCCCATACTTTTTCCCCATATATAATTTCTTATCTTGACCAATTGTGGCAAAAACAAATAATGCATTATAGCAGTCAAAATATAGATTTGATACAATTTCCATACACCGTCTGGTTTATACATAAACCAACAAATCATAGAAATATGGGAAAATACATACATAAATATACTAAGCTTCAACCCTTCAATTCCTTTTATCGACTCTTCCGAATAATTCTCATCATACCAATCGTATTTTTCATATCTTACAGCCAATTTATCATTTTCCTCAACCGCCACTAATACTTTTTTATCTATCTCATCACCCATGCCACGGGAAATTTTAGCCGTATGCTCCTTATTTTGTTCATAATAACTGATTATGGTATAAAATTCGATTGCGCCGGTTCTTGCACGATAAAACACTTTTGATCTTCCAAATCCAACAACTTTTGACATCCTCATTTTACATTTAAATAAAGGATGTCTTGCCACTAAAAATTCATCAAAATAACTGAATACAGCAAAATGCATCGTTATCATTAGAAATAATATTAACCATAATTCTTTACTCATCTGTGCCTCTTTTCTTCATAACTATATTTCAGTCAATATCTTTTGTAATGTGCTACTTTCTTTAAAAAATGAATTATAAACCCACTTGGGATAATATAAATAACTTAAGCCGCCTCCAAAAATAATGGCTGATATTCTATAGGTATAATTTGATTAAAGCTTACTATTTTTCATAATTCTTTTCAAAATAAAACCTACTCATTGCATCAAGTCCCTCTTTATCCTCTACTCTGACTATCAAGACATTATAAGTCTCTTCCGTAGTAACAACCCGGTATGTACATTGAATATATGTTTTTGTGTCAAAATTCTTACTGTTTACACTGACATTTTTTCCTGTCATTTCATAACTTTCCAAGCTCCCTTTCCAATTTTGAATAACGTCACTGACGGCTTCATCCCAATTTATTTCACTACTTTCCATAACTTCTTTCCAAAATAATCCTTGAAATGTTTCCTTATCCCCCGCTACAATTGCCTCTATAGATTGCTCCAGATATGCATCGCATTTTTCATCTTTTAAAAGACTTGTCCCACAACCAGTCAGAACACATAGTATGATTATTAGTAGAATAATATAAATTCTCCGCACCTTATTTTCCCTCCAAAATTCTGTACTTGCTTTCATCTGCTTCATCAATTTCTACAGTAACAAAATCGCCAATCTTCTCCATAAAGCATTCATTTTCTTTATCTTTATAGTACTGAACCTGTACTCCATCAGTTCTTGTTTCTTGACAGACTAACAATTTGGGATTGTGAAAATTATCCAGCATAATTACTTCTGCTTGAATTTTCCTAGTTCTTTCAAAAAGATTTTCTTCACATTTATCCGTGTCATCAGCAATGATTTCGTTTAGTTTTTTCTTACAATATTCCCCCTCTTTCTTTGTATTGCTAATCGGTATGGCAGCCACTATGGCAAATAGGGATATCATAAAACAGCCCATATAACATCTTTCAAACATTCCTTTCCAATATAAAGAAATTAACAGAATACTAACATTAAACAAAAATACTGCTAAAAGAATTTTTTTGCCCCATTTATGGAAACCGTCTTGAAATGTCATTTTATAAATCAAAATGCATTTTCCATCTTCTTCAACTATATCTCCTGTCAGCCAATTTGTTCCACTGCGCCATGGCGGCAATCCGCACCCAAGCATAAAACTATTCTTACTTATACTGCCTAAGTATATCTCTTTATCCAGGTTTTTCCTGCCTCTAAATGGGCTAATCTCCACATGCTTTTCGTACCTGTTCCTAAATTGTTCATATGATAAATTCGTTTCGATAATTGAATAATTCAAAATGTACCCTCCAATATTATATTTTCTATTTGTTCATGTACTTTTTTGCATATACTTCTGCAAGTTTATGTATAAGTTTACCACTTCCTTTTCATTCTCCTGCACTGATAGTCCATTGCCATAGTAGAAGTAAATAGTCTGTGTCGCGGAATCGCCCGCCAAAATATACTACATATATAAAAAGTAATCAGATAACTGTATTTGTCAATATCACTCTGCATACTACACTGCCGTGATATTCCTCTTACATCATAGGCTTGTCCAAAATCTCATATATAATCCCTGCATCTAATGCATTTCTGAAATCAAATACTGTCCTTTTTCTTACCTTGTCTTTTGCTAAAATCCAACTATCCATTTTCTACATCAATCCCCTTGCACACATGTAATACAGTCTGTTGTCATAATAGCCGTAAGTAATTGTCCTCCGTTTAGTGCAATTTCATAATCCGTAACAGTCTCTTTTATGTTAATACATTGTGCTACATTACCTGTAGAGTTGCAAACATATTTACTTACATTTCTGCTAGAATCTGTCATCTGTGTGAGCATCCTCCCGACTACTGACAGTGAGACTGGTGCCGTCATTGCTTGACTGGAACTGACTATACTCGTTATAGGTATTATTCTCCCAACAGCTTTCTTTACTTTATAATGTTTGCCCTATGCCTAATATATGCAATATTGCAATATCGCAAGTGCTCCTACAATCACCAATACAGCAGCCATTAAGATAAGTGGAATTCCTTTAATGAGAATTGATTGAATCCCTAGCACTTCCAAAATCCCTTCTTTTAGTCTAAATAATACTTTACATTTTTCCTCTGAAATTTTTCCAAAAATCTTCCTTTCCTGTTCTTTGATTTTGTCTTTTCTTCTTATTTGCCCTACTCCCACTACGATTAAAACTACTCCCATTACAAAAATCATATAGATTGGCACTCTGGCTATTTTTCTTCCGAGTTTGCCATATAACTGTATAGCAAAATATACCCCCAACCCTTCCTTATCTTAAGAAAAAATAAATCACATATTCCATAAAGAATTTCTTAGCCTGATAATGACTGGAAGACACAAATAATGGATAATCATAAATGATAAAAAAATAGGATACACTTGCTTAATTTTACCGAAACATACAATCATAATATTAAAGATTATAAGTACAAATGCAATAAGCCCTAAAATAATTTTGGGGGAGCTTTCCTCTTCTTCAGCATACCATTTGCATTTTTCATATCTTACGGCAGTATTATTCTTTCCTACTGCCAAAATTATTTCCTTACCGACACAGTCATCTAGACATCTTGATATTTTTACAATATGATCCACATTATTATCACGATACTTTACTATCGTATAAAATTCTCTGATGGCTTTTGACCTATAATAAATCTTTGATCTTCCAAATTCCTGTATGATGCCTATCCTTAAATTCTTTTTAAAGAATGGATGTCTAGCTGTCAGGAATTCCTCAAAATATGTAAGCATTAAATAATAAAAGGCTATTAAAGAAATATTCAATGCAGTTGATAATTCCATGACGTTCCTCCTATAAATTTTATATAATGGCAAATTACATTTTTCCACGAACAGATTTCCATCCTGTTTAAAGTCCGGCCCATGGTTTTGAGAAAAGTTGTCATAAGCATTATTTTCCGATTTCAATAACTTGCTATATTTACCACCTTATGTTTTGTTGCTCTGATACTCCGGCTCTTATCTTTTCGCAGGCATTTAACTATTCATTGCGTAGAACTCTGCTTATATTAAACCACGATAATTCGTCCAGTCCATTATTATCTTCCACTCTGATAAGAGTTATAACGTATTTTGTCTCCGTAGTTGTTATAAACGCACCGAATATATGTTGTTTGGCTAATATCCGTTTTAACTTCCTTACTTTGCATCTCATAACTTTCCAAACTTCCTTGCCATATCGCCATCATATCGCCTATAACAATTTCCCAATTACTTTCACTATAGTCTTCCAGCGCCTTCTCCCAAAACAAGCTGGTAAATTCTTCCTTATCCTTATTTTCTAATGCTGAAACACCTTTTTCTAAATATTCATCACACTTTTCATCTTCCAAAGAAATACCACAACCATTAAATAATAACATACTCATCATAATTATTCTTTTCATATTAATCTCTTCTTTTTATCCGTTTATCTGGACTTCGCCTGTCCATATTTATCACTAAACCTATAACCATATGATGTGGTTCCAGGACCAATTACACCTTCATATATATCTTTTAAATACATTTCCGCTCCCCTTCTTATGCTTCATCCCAATTTATTTCACTGCTTTCCATAACTTCTTTCCAAAATAATCCTTGAAATGTTTTCTTATCCCCACTACAATTGCCTCTATAGATTGCTCCAGATATGCATCGCATTTTTCAGCTTTTAAAAGACTTGTCCCACAACCTGTCAGAACAGATAGCATGATTGTTAGTAGAATAATATAAATTCTCCGCACCTTATTTTCCCTCCAAAATTCTGTACTTGCTTTCATCTGCTTCATCAATTTCTACAGTGACAAAATTGCCAATCATCTCTATAAAGCATTCATTTTTTTTCCAGATGTCCGTTTCTGATTTGGACGGTTACTTTCAGGCCTGCATTTGTTTCTGATTTGATTTCATGAACCATGGCATAGCAAAGCTTATAATATGTTGCCTCTTCATTTCCTATTCCTAAGAAGAGTCTTGCATAATATCACTAAAAAAATATTTCGAACAATATAATTATAGCAAAAACTATTATACTAAATATAATTTCTAATATTCTTTCTTGAAACATATCTTTTTTGTCTGGACGCTTAAAATCATTTTTTACAGGGCCATTGTTAATGATATCTTCTAATTCTGCTCTGCAACATTCCCCCTCCTTTTTGCTCAGTATTCCAAGCACATAACCCAAACACGGTAAGAATATTCCACCTATACCCACAATTATGAAAAGTGTTGCTAATGCATTTATGAAAGTGTCATTCCTATATATACTTGGGAAAATTCCCATTGTAACTCCAAATGCAGCAAGCAAATGAACTGCAGAAACAGGTGGAATCCACATCATTATCACCCCCAACTGATGTACCCAATCAGGCCGATTCATCTTATATGTAATCGTACATTTTCCCATTTCTTCCACAACTTTACCTGTTATTCCATTACCAGTACAGCTTTGGTGTGGCATAAAGCATCTAATTGACATATCTCCATCGGAAAGAGTTCCTAAAAAATATATTTGCTTTCGATATTTATACTTATAGCTATTTTCAGGCATCACATGCTGTTCAAATCTTTCTTTAAACTGCTCATAGGTTAGAGTTGTTTCTATTTTCATTTATTCTTTTCCTCTCCAATCACTTAATTGCCTAGATGACTTTTTATAATTTTTAATATTTCCTGAAGTAAAATCCGACTTTGCTTTTTCCCAAAGCGCTTATCGTGCAAGTCGAAAATCTGCACAATCCGATAGCCATCTATTTCTCTTGTGATTATTTCTGAAGAATAGGTATATTCTGTTATTACTATGTTGTTGTTTTCCCATATGCAGAAAATTAAATATAGGATAATTAGGCTTAAAATATTTTATGGTGTTTTTTCATAATGCGCTTCCTCCCAGACACTGCTTAATCGTTCCAATAGCTCACCTTGTATTTTATTGTTACTGTTGCAATAATAATAATCTCCGTCCTTATAAAATAGGATGGCAACATATATCATGGAAGGCTCCAATGCAGGTCCTGATTGCTCTTTTGCATAAAAATCCGCATTTATATAATATTGTGGAGACATGTTTTCAAAGTCCTGTATATCGTAATCACATTTTCCATATTCCTTTTCTAAGTCTACTACGAGTTGTTTCGGAATGATATAGCTTTTCCTTGGACTATGTGTATCCAGCAAAATATAGTCATCATATTCCTCAAACAATGCTTTCATTCTATTTTCATCCTCTAATAGACTTGCTTTCGCATATCTCCGATTATCAAATCCTGTTACAAAGACAATATTCCGTTCTGTATCCTCCAGGTCAACCGCTATTTTATTTAGCAATATATAACTGAGATATGAGCTGATATATGTATTACCTTTTCGATAGGGACACATGGACCAAAATTCTATATTTCCCAAAATCTCACTTTCATTTCTCCGATCATAAACTGGTACATAAGAATAATCTTGGAAATAAATAGTATCCTCAAATAAAATGGGGGCTATTGCAAACTTATCCAAAAGATAATAGGCAACGCATTCCTTATTGCATTTGTAAATAAACAAGGCATATAAGGAAAATATAGTTATCAATATAATACTTAATATCCTGAGCCACCTAGGAAAATATTTTTGTAATAAATATTTCATTTCCATCCTCCCTTACCAAATCATATATTCACCACCATACTTTGTATCGCTAAAGAAATAACCTAATTTTAAAGGATGCCACTCTCTTTCATATTCTACAAATGCTCTCTCCAATCCAAGAGGTTCCAAATAACTAACTGGATTTCCTTCCACATACGCATATTGATTCAGACTCTGGCTTTCTGCTATGCTTCCAGTTACCACATCCTGATTGACGAACCGCTTGATGGACACGTTATAGTACCTCGCCCGCATGTAATACAGATCGCTATCATCCGAAGCAACTCCATACTGTCCATTGAACAGGAACATGACCTGTCCATAGCTTCCTTTCGTCAGCTCTCCGTATGGATTGTATGTATAAGAGTATTTCACCGCTCCCTTTTCATCCGTCACTGCATTAATGCTTCCCACGTTGTTGAAATGATAAGCCAGATAACCTTCCTTTTCATTCTCCTGTGCGGATAGCCCATTGCCATAGTAGAAGTAGGTTGTCTGAATCGCTTCATTGCCTGTTGTACCTTCTATGCCACTTTCTGATACTGCATTTCCTGTCGTCTTCTCAACAGCCATCAATACCCTGCTCAATTCCTCTACAGAATCCACCACATACTCTGTCCGCACTTTCTCTTTCGTTCCTGCATTCTTAATGACTGCTGTCCGGTTATCCTCTGCATCATACTCATATTTCGTATTTCCTGCCTGCACCAGCCGATTGCGGCAGTCATAAGTGAAGCTGGTCATCACTCCGTTAAGAGGGCCATACACCATATTTCCCTCTTTATCATACTTCACTTCTTTTTCATTGTATTTAATCAGCCGGTTACTCTTATCATACTCCATGCTGGTATTGGAGATGTCACTGCTGTTCTGCAACTCTCCCGCCTGTCCGGACTTCACTGCCGTGATGTTGCCGCTTACGTCATAGGCATATTCCTGACTGTTGATGGTCTGGATTCCCTTTTTGTCAAGGATTGCTAAAAGCTGTCCTGCTTCATCATATATCCTTGTCTCCACCGTGCCGTTTGGACGTGTGGCCTTTACCAGCCTTGAGTTCTTGTCATACTCATAGGTGGTGGTTCTGCCTTCCCAGTCTGTTGCTGTTTTCATGTTTCCATTTTTATCATAAGTATAGCGGATTGTTCCAAGCTGGTCTGCAAGGCTTGTGAGCCTTCCTGCTTTGTCATAAGTGTATTTCGTCACCTGTCCCCTGGAGTTTGTCTTCATTATGACCTGTCCGCCAAAATACCGAAGACCGTCGCTCCAAGGCTTTCCATGACCTCTTTTGCAGCCTGCCAGTTTTCATTATATTCGTAAACGACCACCACATCAGTTTCTGTTTTCAAATTATCACTTTGCTCAAATATTTCACATCATACCCTTTCTATCACCTTATAAATCATCTTTATCACAACTCAAATATTTTAACTATAATCACTAATATAATTGCACCAATTTCAATTAGATTGATTATACTTATCTCTTTATTTACTTCTTCTATTGATACTAAAGAGATGAACCCTTCGTAAAATTTTTGGTTAAAACTTTTATTTAACATTTTTTGTAATGTACAATCTTTTTTGAAAAATGAATTATATACAAGATTAGGATAATACAAATATTCCAGAACACCTCCCAAAATAACAGCTAATATATTCAACCACCTTATTCCTCCCAGTAGTTCTGTCGCCAGCACCATCAGTCCTCCTCCCAAAATCAAATATCCAAATATCGAAATAACTACTTTTCCCAATAAATGATATGGAATATATCGGTCATATCTAACCGTATAATTTCCAGCAGATACCAATATTGCAATGTCATCACCAACCTTATCCCCCTTTGCCATTTGTACCACAGATTTTATAATTTTTCCTTCTTCCGGATATTCAACAAAGGTCAAATAGGTATTAGCTCTACCCACATGAAATATTTGCAAATCCACAATTTTAGCTATCTTAAATGAACCACGAACTCTAAAATGCCTGGCTATAAAATAATCTTGGAATATTATCAAAGTGCAATATACCAGTACTAATCCTACTAAGGCCGAAAACAAAATGCCACTCATACACTAATCTCTCCCTATACTTTTTTTAATTTCTTTGCCAATTACTTCCATTATTTTCTTAATCCATTTGATAAGGTCTAATACCATACCCGTTGAATTTACTCCACCTACCGCTCTATCAAAGCAAACATCAAATTCAGAGTGAATGGTTGCATTTGCGTTTGCTCCTGTTCCTATTCCAAGTATATTCAACCAAAAATTTCCAATACTTTCATATCTTACTTCATCTGTTTCTACATCTATTGCCTCATCCAAATATAGCCCCCATTCAATCCGCCACTAACTGCTGATACCGCATATGCAACTACAGAAACAATTTAACTGTCACCAAAGAATAAACCTACAAAAAAAGCAACTGTTCCTATTCCTGCTAATACACCATGAAGCTTATCTCTATTAACCTTCTCCAACCCAAACGGATCAAAATAACTAACCGGATTCCCTTCCACATACGCATACCTAGTCAGCAACCACCAGTGCAACTGGTGGTTTGCTATTAGCCCTCTAAAGGGCTATATTACCGCTCGCCCCAAAGGGCGGTGTCGCAAGCATTGTTACTGGTCCGCTTATAAAGCGGTACTTCTTGAATCTTCTTTTCTTGATTCCTCTGCTTGCTCTTTTATATATTTCTGTACTGCTTC
>JAAUZH010000003.1 GCA_014804675.1 Lachnospiraceae bacterium | reverse complement strand
TTTGCTATGTATGATTACTTACAAAACGCAAACACGAATGTAAGCAATGCCAATAGGAAAAGACCAAAGGTCATTAAATCCATAAAATCAAAATGATTTTTCATAGGCATCACCCCCATTCTTTTTAGAATGAGGTCAACGCACCCTGCAACACGATTGTTCCATGACGATATTCTAGCATAACAATCTTGATATTACAATTAAATATTTATGTTTTTTCGATAATTCAAAAAGAACAGAAATGAAGTTGTCGGATGAAAAGAGAAATGCTATGATTATGAACAGAAGAACAGGAAGCTGTTGAATTTTTTATTGGATAAATGCACAAAGTGGATGATATACAACAAATCATCAAACAAATCCAAAATCAACATAAAATCGAAAACAGGATGGTGAAACTATGAAACAGATATTTCTGGTGGAAGATGACAAAGAAATTGCCAAGAATCTTACCCTTTTGCTTCAGACAGAAGGATTTTCAGTTACCCATGTCCGTACACAGGGGGAGGTTGTTTCCGTGCTTGATGAAAATAAATTTGATCTGGCGCTGGTGGATATTTCCCTGCCGGATGGAAATGGCTTTGTAGCCTGCACAGAAATAAAGGAAGCGCAGGACATTCCGGTTATTTTTCTCACCGCTTCCGGTGATGAGGCAAGTGTGGTTACCGGGTTGAACATGGGAGCGGATGATTATATCACCAAGCCTTTCAGACCACGGGAATTAATTGCCCGGATTGGAACTGCTTTAAGGAAAAACGGCCGTTTTCCTTCTGTTTTTGAAATCTGCGGTCTGTGTGTGGATATTGCCAACGGCACCGTGAAAAAAGACGGAAGGGAAGTATTTCTTTCTGCTCTGGAATACCGCCTTCTGCTTGTGTTCATCAATAACCCAAACAGCATTATTACAAGAGAGCGGCTGCTGGATGAATTGTGGGATGCGGCAGGTGAGTTTGTGAATGACAATACATTGACGGTATATATCAAACGCCTGCGGGAAAAGATTGAAAACGACCCGGCTCTTCCACAGATTATATTGACTGTTCGGGGAACCGGGTATCGACTGGGAGGCAGCCATGTTTCGAAATAGAGAGATTCGGCGGTTTTCCTTTTTGCTGGTTGTAATAACGGTTATTTCTGTTTTGGCTGGATTTGCCATTCATCCGGCGGCAGGGGTATTAGCGCTTGTTTCCGACGTTGCTTTTGGCGGGGCATTTTGGGTGTTTACCAAGTCCAGATATAACAGGATTGCCCGGATTTCAGAACAAATTGATTGTGTGCTTCATAATGCTGAGCATTTGTATATCAGTGAATCGGAGGAAGGAGAGCTTTCCATTCTAGAAAGCGAGATAACCAAAATGACCCTGCGTATCCGGGAGCAGAATGAGGCATTGAAGCAGGAGAAACAGCACCTGGCAGATTCTCTTGCGGACATCGCCCACCAACTCCGCACGCCCCTTACCTCCGCAAACCTGATTCTGTCTTTGCTGGAAAAGAATCCGGATAAAAGCAGGAGGAAGGCTTTGCTTAGGGAAACAGAGGAATTGTTCGGGCAGATGGACTGGCTGCTTACTTCTCTGTTGAAATTGTCCCGTCTGGATGCTGGCATTGTGGTTTTCCAAAATGAGTGGATAGAGGTGGAAAGCCTGATTGGCGCTGCCCTTCGTCCTCTTCGAATCTCAATGGAATTGCACAACATTGAATTGCAGGTAAGCCTGCCGAAAGGAATCCGTATTCAGGGTGATTCGGGCTGGCTTTCAGAAGCCATTCAAAATATTCTGAAAAATTGTATAGAAAGCTCCGGCGATAACGGGCAGATTGAAATTGGCTGTGAGGATACCTTGTTATTTACCCAAATCACCATACATGACAGTGGAAAAGGCTTTGCAAAAGAAGAGTTACACTGTCTGTTCGACCGATTCTATCGTGGAAAAAGCTCCAGTGTTTCCGGGTATGGAATCGGACTGGCCCTCTGCAAAACGATTATCATTCGCCAGGGCGGGACCATTACTGCCAAAAACCATCCTCAGGGCGGCGCAATCTTTTCGATCCGTTTTCCAAAGTGACGAATCTCTCACTGAAAAGTCACGAAAATGTAAGCTTGAAGTTCTATTATATGGGTAAACCATAAAAAGGAGGCTCATAGAATGGAGTTTTTAAAAGTTGAAAATTTATGTAAGGTTTATGGAAGAGATGAAAATCAGGTTACTGCATTAGACCATGTTTCACTGACCATTGAAAAAGGGGATTTTACCGCAATCATCGGTTCCTCCGGTTCCGGGAAGTCCACATTGTTACATGCCATTGCAGGAGTGGATGTGCCTACAAGCGGGAAAATTTATCTGGATGGACAGGATGTATATGCNGGNAGCAATGAAAANCTTGCCATCTTCCGAAGGAGACAGGTGGGGCTGATATACCAGTTTCATAATCTGATTCCCACTTTGAATGTGGAAGAAAACATTACNCTGCCGATNTTGATGGATAAGCGGAAGGTNAATGAAGAACGNCTGAATGCACTATTGGATATGCTGGGCTTAAAGGAACGCAGGACTCATCTGCCNAATCAGCTTTCNGGAGGTCAGCAGCAGCGTGTGGCTATTGGCCGGGCTTTGATGAATGCGCCGGCGGTCATGCTGGCGGATGAACCTACTGGAAGCCTGGACAGCCGNAACGGNCATGAAATCATCCGTCTGTTAAAGGAAAGTCATGAAAAATATCATCAGACCCTGATTATGGTCACCCATGATGAAAATATNGCTTTACAGGCAGACCGTATCATTACCATTGCGGACGGAAAAGTGGTNCGGGATGAGAGGCAGGTGGCACGGTCATGAANATTTTNCATAAAGTTGCTTTAGAGGGANTGAAAAAAAGTCGTACAAGAACTCTTGTAACAATCATCGGAGCGATTTTATCTGCAGCCATGCTCACGGGAGTCACTACNTTTGGAATTTCNCTNATCAATTATATGGTAAATGGGAAAGCNGCAGAAACCGGGGACTGGCAGGTTGCTTTTTTTAACGTTNCCTCTGNNTTCGTGCAGGAACAAAAAGAAGAAAAAGGNGTTTCNCGTACTGTCACAGCNGAAAATATNGGCTATGCAATGATTGAGNANGGACAAAANCCGAAAAAGCCATATCTTTTTATAGCAGGCTATAGTGANGAAGCAATGCAGGCGCTTCCAATCAATCTGATGTCCGGCAGGCTTCCGGAAAACAGNAATGAAATNGTNGTTTCAGAGGGAGCCATAGCATCGGGAGGAATGAAANTTTCGGCAGGNGACACACTTTCCCTTACAGTAGGAAGCCGTATGAAGNANCNNAGAGAGTCCGGATGGCATGAGGCNTATGATCCGGANCAGGAAACCTTTGTAAAACAGGAGGAGAAGACNTATACGGTAGTGGGCACATGCCAAAGACCAAGCTTTGAAGACCANTCCGATCCCGGATATACNTGCATAACGAAAGCAGAAGCNCAGAATTNGGCTGAAAGCTATATGCTGTTTGTCACCCTGAAAAATCCCCGTGTGNTNCATCAGTATGTGAAACGTATAGGGGAGAANCAGGAGTATACCTTGAATAATGATGTGCTTCGTTTTATGGGACTTTCCGACAGTCCCGGCGACCGGATTTTTACATCCCTTTTGTTGTCAGTGGGCGGNATTGTAATTTTCATTATCATGTTAGGCTCCATTTTTTTGATTCGGAACACATTTTATATTTCATTAAATGAGCGCACTCACCAGTTTGGAATTTTGTTNTCAGTGGGGGCAACAGAAAAGCAACTGCGGAATTCGGTGCTGTTTGAAGGNTTATGTATCAGTGCAGTAAGNATACCGATAGGCNTNATCATAGGTCTTGGNGGTATTGAAATCGTGATCAGGGTTGTAACNAAAAATTTNGCAGGTTTTCTATATGATACGNTACCTTTAACTTTGACNTTGTCGNTTCCTGCCATAATNGCTGCGGCTGCAGTCAGCATGATTACCATTTTGATTTCGGCNTATATTCCGGCAAGGAAAGCCGCCGCTNTNCCNGTCATGGAATGTATCAGNCAGACAAATGAGATNAAGGTAGAAGCAAAGACCGTGAAGACATCCAAATTTGCATGGGGAATTTATGGATTAGAGGGAATGCTTGCTTTAAAAAATTTTAAAAGAAATAAAAAGCGCTACCGCAGCATTATATNGTCCCTTGTTTTGAGTATTGTGCTGTTTATATCCACCAATGCCTTTATACTGTATCTGAAAATGGCATCGGAGATGGCAGTGGTGTTTACGGATATTGANATAGCTCTTGACGCACATGAGATGGAAGAGGANGAAATGCTGGCACTGTATGAAAAGCTAAAAACAGTGAAAGGGGTATATGAAAGTTCTTACCANGAGCTTGTCACNTACTCATGTACTGTGAATGCAAGTGAGCTTTCTCCAGAGTTTCAGGAAATAATGGGTCTTTCNATGCCAGAGGGAACAGAGGAACTATCCATAGACATTCAGTTTTTNAATGAGNGCGCCTATGANAAGCTGCTGTCAAAAACAGGTTTGCCTAAGGAGGAGTATACCGGTCAAAATGCAAAGCTGATTNCGCAGGCAAAAATAAATATGGATACGAACCGGGTAAGAGNGGTCAGNGAATATGTTGANATGTTTNCAAGCTCNTCCATGAATGTTCAAATCGTTCCAAAGGCAGAAGGGCAGGAAAAATCCGGTCATGAGAANAATGTGGNTCTTACTTTTGTNGAGACTGTATTTCCNGATTCCNTTCCGAGTTTAGAGCAGACGGAGCAGGAAGCGCCATANCATTTTGTAGCAGCGNCCCCTTATTCTCTTANGGAAAGTCTGNAAGCCTNAAGTGTCNATGTGAAGTCCANAGGTAAGGGATTGGNTTTCCGNTCAAAGACCCCGGCACAATCGGTAAAGGCAATGCAGGAAATTATTTCAGGTGAGCATATTACAGGAAATTATCGTTTGTACAATTTGGCTAAAATGCTTGATACGAACAACNNTATGNTATTTGTTGCNNATGTGTTTGCNTATACCTTCGTTATTATGATTTCACTGATTGCGGTGGCAAATGTGTTCAACACCATTTCCACCAATATTAAGATGCGCAGGCGTGAGCTTGCCATGTTACGTTCTGTAGGGATGGCTGAAGGGGATTTTCAAAAGATGATGAATTTCGAGTGTGTCTTTTATGGAATGAAAGCGCTGTTAGTGGGAGTTCCCACAGCAATCCTTTTTTCATGGCTGATTTACAAAGGTATGTGCGCAGGGGGCGCCGAGGAAATTGAGTTTGTGCTGCCCTGGAATAGTATCGTAATCAGTGTGTTTAGCGTATTCTTTATTGTGTTCATCACTATGCTGTATGCTGTTAGCAAGATTAAAAAAGAAAATATTATTGATGCGCTTCGGGATGATATGATTTGATGGAAAGCAGTAGAATTTTATCTGTTTCAAATATATTTTGTGTTATACTATGCTATATGAAAGCTATAACGACAAAATCTGCAGAGATGAATACCAAACCTGTATTAGAAAATACTGGTACAGAGGAAACAACTAGAAGCGAACCGTATATTGATGATTCAGTCTATATTGGAGAATATTTAGACTCGGATTTGGGGGAATAGTTTTTTTAAAAAAGGAGAAATGTTTATGACACTAATAAAAAATGAAATTCCCATTCTGGAATACGATACGGAAGAAGCAGCGGTAATCATGCCGGGGCAAATAGCGGATTATCAATTTCCGAAAAAAGCCGTTTTGTTGTTTATGGGAACGGAAATTGAAGATTATGTACATAGTCATGATTGCAAAAAAATAGGGGAATTTGAATGTGTGACAAAGCCATTTATCGTGTATACATCCATACATAAAGGGATGGAAATCGCATTTTGCCAGGTTCCGCTGGGAGGAGCCGGAGCAGTGCAGATCATGGAACAAATCATAGCGGGCGGTGCCATGGAAATCATAGCAGCGGGCTGCTGTGGAGCATTGTTAGAGGATGTGGAAGGAGAATTTTTTGTTCCTACTGCCGCATTGAGACAGGAGGGAACCTCTTATCAGTATCTGCCTCCATCAAGAGAAGTGGAATTAGATGAAAGGGCTGTTAGGGCAATTGAATCTGCATTAGAGAAAAAAGGCTGTAAATACCGGAAATGTAAGACCTGGTCTACAGACGGATTTTATCGTGAGACAAAAGAAATGGTGCTGTATAGAAGAGAAGAAGGATATTCCGTGGTGGAAATGGAATGTGCTTCTTTGGCAGCATGTGCAAAACGGCGGGGTGTTCTTTTTGGACAGCTATTGTTTACAGCGGATTCTCTGGCAGATGTGAATATGCACAATATTAGAAACTGGGGAAGGGAAACATTTGCAATGGCCTTGGAACTGGCCATGGATGCAGTTGTGGAGGTAGAAAAGAATGAGAAATGAGAAAGAAATGTTTGAACTGATCATCAATACGGCAAAGGAGGATGAACGTATCCGGGGAGTATATATGAATGGCTCCCGCACCAATGTGAATGTGCAAAAGGACATCTTTCAGGACTATGACATTGTCTATGTAGTAAAGGAAACGGGAAGTTTTATCCGGGACAAGAGCTGGATCGACCGGTTTGGAGACAGGCTGTTTATGCAATACCCGGATGAAAATCCAGACTTTCCAAATGATAAAGAAAATTTCTATGGCTGGCTTATGCAGTTTGCAGATGGAAATAGAATGGACTTGCATGTGGAGACTGTGGAACATGCAAAAGAAAATATCCTGCAGGATAAATTGTGCAACATATTATTGGACAAGGATCATATCTTTCCGGATATTCCGCCGGCTACAGATGAGGATTACAGAGTGAAAAAGCCTACACAGATGCAATACTCTTGTGCCTGTAATGAATTCTGGTGGTGCCTGGATAACGTTGCAAAGGGACTTTGGAGGGAAGAAATCCCATATGTCCAGGATATGCTTTCTTTCTGTGTGCGAAAGCAGTTGGAAAAGCTGCTTTCCTGGAAGATAGGGATTTTGACGGATTTTTCTGTCAGTATCGGGAAATCAGGTAAATATATGTACCGCTGGCTTTCAAAAGAAGAGTGGAATGACTTTCTTGCCACTTATGCTTCCGGCAATGTGGAAGAGTGTTGGAAGTCGGTTATGATAATGTGTGACTTGTTTGAAAAGACGGCGGAGTACGTTGGGGAAAAGCTGGGCTATGAGTATGACCATACGGAAGGGAAAAATGCAAGGGGATTTTTAGAGCACGTAAGAGTTCTGCCCAAGGATGCGGCAGAAATATATTAACTGCTTATATTCCACTAACAGTTGAAAAACACAAGGGAAGTTCTATTTTGCGGTTATTGAAGCCGGAAAGGAAAACAGGATATGATAAAAGAAAAAACGGAGGTCAAAGCAGATGCTTGACAGTATAAAGGTTGGACATTTTATCATGAATAAAAGAAAAGAGGCGGGGCTTACCCAGCAACAGTTAGCGGATAAGCTGAACCTTTCCTTTCAGGCGGTGTCAAAGTGGGAGACGGGAACGGCATTTCCCAACATTGAAGTTCTTACCGATTTAGCTGCCCTCCTGCAGGTAACCGTGGACGAAATATTATCGGGAACGGAAAAAGAAAAAGAGGGACTTTCCTACAGCAAAGCAGGAGTGGATATTGCCTATACCGACAGCATGAAAAAAGAAATGGCGGAATATTTGGAAACAGCGGATGGACGGGTGCTAAACGGTCTTGGACCGTTTGCTTCTCTATATGATATCCATTTTCCGGATATGAAAAATCCGGTTCTTGTATTAAAGTCCGAAGAACACGGCTCCAAGCAGAAGCTTGCAATGGAATATGGCTACACAGAGTCTATATGCCATGATATGATCAATCATTTAGTCAATGATATTGTAGTAATGGGAGCAAAGCCCCTTGCGGTATTGGACACTATCGTATGTGGAAATGCGGAAAAGGATACGATGAAAACCTTGATAAAGGGCATAGCGGATGCCTGCAGGGAAAATGAATGCTCTTTAGTAGGAGGGGAGACCTCCATACAGCCTCTGGTGGTGGAAGGGGGAGTTTATGTATTGACCTCCAGCATTGCGGGAATTGTGGAAAAGAGCCGCATCATTGACGGCTCACATATTGAGGAAGGGGACAGGGTGCTTGCCATTGCTTCCAATGGACTGCATACTAATGGATATTCCCTGGTCCGCCTGCTTATGGACAGGCTGCCCGGAATCAAGCTGGAGCGGATTGAGGGCATGACCTTTATAGAGCAGATTATGAAGCCTCATACACCATATTACAGGGCAATAAAAGATTTATTTGACAAGAATCTGATTCATGGCATGGCACATATTACCGGAGGAGGAATCGAAGGCAATCTGTGCAGGATCATTCCAATGGGCATGACAGCAGAAATAGATTTATCCAAAATACGGACGTTAGAAATCTTTTCCTATATAAAGCGGATGGGAAATGTCAGTGATGAGGAAATGCTGCGTACCTTTAATTGCGGCGTGGGGCTTTGTATGGTAGTAAAAGAGGAAAAGAAAGACATGGCAATCCGGCATATTTCCCGGTATTATGATTGTTATGAGATTGGGCGGATAGAGAAGGGGAGCCAGAAGATCAGGATGATAAATAGTGTGGATTGGAGCGGGAAAGGATAAAATCAAATGGATACAATGATAGCACTAAACGGGGAGAAACCACCCCAAGTAAAAGAAAAGATTTCCGGAGTAGGAATGATAAGAGGAGAATATTTATTTAGAAAAATTGAAAAGTATATTCTGCTCCCAGAAGCAAAAGAGTTTGTAAAAAATTATCTCACAAATGTTTGCCAATATTATGCAGACAATGAAGTATGGTATAGAACAAGTGAATTTGTACCACAGGAAATAAATGTTTTAGAGGGTGCAGACCATATCTTTGATGAAAAGCATTATATTTTGGGAATGCGTGGCATAAGACGTTCATTAAAATTTCAAGAGGCATTTCAAGAGGAATTGAGAGTTGTAAGAGAAGTATCTGTAAATAATAGCAATTTAAATATACTACTTCCGTATGTTAAAGATGTTGATGAATTGGATGAATCTTTATCAATAATAAATCATATTGGATGTAAGTGCAAAATAGGAATTATGTTCGAAATACCTTCTCTCTTTTTTTGCCTGGATGAATTATTAAAGAGAGATATATGTAATATTACATTCGGAATCAATGATTTAACAATGTTGCTATTAGGGACATATCGCGGTTCGGATTATCATAATCCTAATCACAGTACAGTTTTAAGGTTAATTCAAGATGCAGTTGCAAAAATACGGAAAATCAGACCAGACATTGAAATCAATATTGCAGGTTATATATCGAAAGAATTTTATACTAATGTTCAAAAATTTAATATTGATAATATTATAATACATTATAAAGATTTACCAGATATTTTTAATATTGACTTAAAGGATCTGCCTGACATTAACCTGGTTTCAGATATAAAGATATTGACTAAATCAAGAATAAAGGAAAGAGAAACTGGAAAATGAAAATATAAAGAGGATGTTCTGACTAAACGGATAGCAGACTTATTCCGGAAGTGCTAGGAAGGAGCCGTCGCATGTAAGACTTATTTAGCCTTTCATGCGATGGCTCCTGTGATTTTACCCTTCTTTAACACTACTTCCAACTCAGTGAATAGTATCCACAAGCTTTAGCCCCTTTTAAGCAATAAACCTTCACATAATAAGTCCCCTTGGATAGCTTTTTTTTTGATGTTACAGTAACCTTTTCATTCGCACCCGTAGGCTGAAACACGGAAGGCCCGTCTATTTTCTTCCCTTTTTTGTCAAAAACATCCATTTGAATGCCACGGTAAGACTTGGTAGTAAACGTGATTTTCAAAACCTGCTTTTGGGTAAGAGTAATCATATACCAGTCAGCCTTGTTTTCTCCTGCCATTAATAGACCTGGTACAGATTTTTTCTTTTTTAATTTATATGCGTTTGCCTTTTTGTTTCCGCTTTTATCCGTTATAGATTTATACTCATAATTAATTATTAATCCGTTACTTCCATATAGCTTGACCTTAAAAAAATATGTAGTATTACGCTTAACAGCAAAAGTAATGTTGTCTTCTACATAAAATCCACACCAATCAGTGCTTGAAATTTCCTTTTTGGCGGAATTGCACAATAGCCATGTTCCTCTAGTCAGTTGCCCGGCATTTTCCGGTAAATTAGCGGCAGTAAAAGTAACATAGCCATCCTTTTTCGCTTTAAACTGGATATAGGCCCACTCGTCGCTTTCTCCCTCCTTCCAGCGTACTTCCGTGCTGCCCTTTGAAGAAAGAGTACCTATGTTGACGGCTTCTTTTGCCACAACAACCCGGTTGCCTGCTGGCAGGGCTGCTTCTACAGCCAGAATGATTATTACGGTTAATAACAGATTCGTAATCAGTTTTTTCATTTTGAATTCACCTCGCATATTTTTTTCACAGTATAGCAAAGAAAATAAGGCTTTTCCAACTTTTCTTATGTTTCACTGTTTATTTATAAGTTAAACGTTTACCTTGCCAATCTTGCCAGTTTCATCTGGCTTTGACAGAATAGGGAAGAATAATCACTTTTTATGAAGTCCACTTCGGCTATATGGCTTTCAACAATTAAGAAAATAAAAAATTAATGGAAAAAAGCACCTCCGAATGTAGGTGTTATAAAGAAAACAGGAAAATTGCCAACGATTATTTGGCACAAACTAATTCGATTTAGCACTTGTACATTTACTAAAAAACGGTTATAATAAAACATAGATAAGTTTTTCCTGTACCTGCACACAGGAGGACCTATGAAGAAAACATTTCAGGAATTAAACTTAAGCAACGCATTTTTATTTGCAGCTGCTCTAGAGGATCCGGAAACTTGCCGGCTTGTGCTTGAAATCATTCTTGACACCAAGCTGCCTAAGGTAAATGTACATGCGGAACAGAGCATTCTGGTAAGCTCAGATTTCAGAAGCATCAGGCTTGACATTTATGCCAGCGATGAAATGCAGGTAAGCTACAATGTAGAAGCACAGAACGACGACAGAAAGAATCTTGCCAAGCGAAGCCGTTACCATCAGGCAGAAATGGATGTAGCTTCTCTGAAACCGGGAGACGATTTCAATGACCTAAAGCCCGGATATGTAATCTTTATCTGCACATTCGATCCATTTGGAAAGGGACTGTACCGCTATACCTTTGAAGAAAGGTGCTTAGAATGTGACATGAGCCTTGGAGATGGAACCAGAAAAATCTTTCTGAACTCCAAAGGTAGAGATGATGGGGATGTTCCAAAAGAACTGGTGCATTTCTTAAAGTACATGGAGCAGAGTACAGATGAATACGTGTCGGAACTTACTGAGGAATCTATCATAAAGCTGCATGAAAAAGTGACGGAGCTGAAAAAATGGCGAAGACTGGAGGCGAGATACATGACCGTTGAGGAATGGTTAAAGGACCGGGAGGCTGCGAGCAACGAAAAAGTGAAACAAAAAGCAAAACAGGAAGCTGTCTTTGAACTTTTAGAGGAATATGGTGCCATTCCGGAGCATGTCAGGGAAGCCGTTTTAGAACAATGTGACTTGGAAGTGCTGAAAAGATGGCATAAGCTTGCAGCCAAAGCAGGTTCTATCGAGCAGTTCGAGAAGGAAATGTAAGGAGTTACATGTGAACCAATATAAAAAGTTTACATAAAAATCTAAATGCAACATCAAAACATTCAAGTGATGCGGTCTATGACCGCATCAGTCGGAGTACAATTCGTAAACGATTCACAATCAACATTTAGAAAAGGGTATAGGGAAAACTATCTATTCAAGTAAAAGTAATTTAATATTGTTAAGGATATATTTACTCCTATAATTGAAATCTGGATGAATCATATAATGACATTAAGAATCGATATGAGGATAACAAGTTCATTCAATTTAAAAGATGATATTTTTTTAGATAACACAAATAAATTATTATGAAGTATTTTACGATATACATTCGTTATAGATAGTAGAGAATAGAAATAAAACCATCTCTTACATAATATAACAAAGGAATGAAGGGAAAAATAAAAATGAAAGCGATAAAGACAAAAGAACGAAAAAACAAAGCAATTTTTTCAGCAGGCACAATAAAACAAATTTCCGTCTGGCTGCTCGTCATTGTACTTTTCCTAGGAAGCAAAAAACCTGTTTACGCCGCCGATGAAAAAAAGACACTGCCGTCAGGTATAGCCTATGATGAAATTGGCAGTCAAATAGAAGCATATGTCAAAGAGCATAAAGATACCAGCGCTGCCATGGCGGTAACGATTTTTGACAGAGAGGGCACAATCTATCAAAACCACTTCGGCTATATAGATTTAGAAAATCAAAAGCCCATAGAGGAAGAAAGCGTATTTGAATGGGGGTCCGCCACAAAGACCCTGGTATGGATAAGCGTCATGCAGTTGGTGGAACAAGGACGTCTTGATCTTAAGGAGGATATCCGTACCTATCTGCCGGACCGCTTTTTAACCAACTTAAATTATGACAAACCCGTCACAATGATAAATCTGATGAATCATAATGCCGGTTTTCAGGAAATGCTGACGGACTTATTCGTGAAGGATTACAAAAACGTTCTGCCTCTGGCAGAGCAGCTAAAGCTCCATGAACCGAAACAGATTTATGAGCCGGGTACAGTAACCGCCTATTCCAACTGGGGCGTAGCCCTGGCTGCCTACATAGTGGAGTTTATAAGCGGCCAGTCCTTTGATGAATATGCAAGAGAGCATATTTTTGAGAAGCTTGGCATGGAGCATACGGCAATCAGACCAGACCTTTCCGATAATGAATGGGTAAAAGAGAAGCGTCAGGAGCTTATGTGCTATAGTGCTGATGGAAAAGCAATGGGAGACTGCTCTTATGCTATTTCTCTCTATCCGGCGGGCATGTGTACTTCTACCTTAGGGGATTTTTCTTTATTTGCCCAGTCGCTGGTTATGGCAGAAGGAGAAAAATGTCATTTGTTTGACAAAGAGGAAACCTTAACGGAAATGTTTTCAGCCACTTCCTATTATGGGGATACGGATATTCCCTTAAACTGCCATGGTTTCTGGACACAAGAGTTTGGAGTATCGGTAATGGGACATGGAGGAAATACCGCCGGCTGCTCTTCCAATCTGATGTTTCACAAAGAAAGCGGCATTGGAGTAGTGGTCATGACCAATCAGCAAAATGAAGAAATATTCAATTATGATATGCTGGAACTAATTTTCGGAAGCTTTGCAGATTCTAAGCTGGCAGGGTACAATCAACAGGTGCCAAAAGGATTTTTCAGAAGCGCCCGCACTATTTTGACAGGGCCTTTATCTGTTTACAGCATGGGTTTTTATGTGATGGAGGAAAGCGACTTGGATGATTTCTGGGTATATGATGACAGTCAGGGAGTGGAAAAAATCGTATCCTCCTATGGAGATACGCTGAAACTGTCGCCAGATGAGTATATCCCCATCATAGTGCTGCCCTTGCTTTTGGCGGCAGGCGCTTTGTATGCACTGTCTACCTGTCTGGCAGGAGGATGTATCGTAAGCCCCCTGCTCCGGCTTCGGAAAAAGAAACAGGGAATCCCATTGGAGAAAATTCCTTTTGCCGGTTGGAATTATGCCGCCTGCGCTCTTATGTTGCTTTGGCTGGTTAATTTTGGAGTAATTTCCTTACAGATTTCCACCTATGCCCCCAGCAGCCATTATATCTGGCAGTTTGCCTTAAGTGCAGTGATGGGGATTATGATGTTGTCAATGGCGGGCAGTATGATTTATCATCTGAAAAAAATGGAACAGCCTGTAAGACGGAAAGTAAAATATGGGGTTACCACCTTTTTCCTGTTCGTATTCCTTGTGGTGATTCTGTACTGGAACATGTATCAGTTCTGGGCAGTTTAGTGTACTGACACGTTGATAATCAGGCAAATCTACCTGTCAAATATCAATGTGTCGCTATATCAGGTTTCTAACATTTTTGTAACATATCCCCAAAGGGGTGCAAGAAAAAGAAAGAATCCGCTATAATAATTCCTATAAGCCACGGAAATCAATTTTCAGCCAGCGGCTCTCCCCATAGGCAAAAGGCACCGGGACGGACGGGCTCCACACGGAGAATATTTTCTAAAGGAGCCCTTATAAAAACGCCAGCGCTTAGCGAGGTATTTTCGAGCTTAGCACTGCTGCGTTTTTATAGAGCGAAAGCGTGGCGACGTAGAAATATTCTCCGTGTGGAGCCCGTCCGTCCCGGTGCCTTTTGCCTATGGGGAGAGCCGCTGGCTGACAATTGATTTCCATACCCATACCCATAAACATAGGAAGTGATCATGTGAAGTTATTTGTTGTAGAAGACGATCAGGCGCTTGCAAAGGAGCTTATTTTATTGTGTGAAAGATGGGGCTTTCCGGCAAAGGCGCCTTTGGATTTTTCCAAAATTGATAAGGAATGCAGGGAATATGAACCGGCTCTTGTTTTAATGGATATCAACCTGCCTTATTATGATGGGTTTTACTGGTGTGAGAAAATCAGGGAAAGCTCTACGGTTCCTGTTTTATTCTTATCCAGCAGGGACCAGAATGGGGATAAGGTCATGGCAATGGCTTCAGGTGGGGATGATTATATGGAAAAGCCTTTTGATCCGGAGCTGTTACTGGTGAAAATCCGGTCCATGTTAAGAAGGACCTATGAATATAAATCCCAGGACAGGGATTATATAGGCGAGGATATGTATTATGACAATGGAAAAGGCTTATTTGTATCGGGAAAGAAATCTGCAGAGCTGACCAAATCAGAAGGAAAAATCATGACGGCGCTGTTAGGACAAAGGGGCAGCGTGGTAAGCAGGGAAAAGCTTATGCAGCATTTATGGAACACGGATGAATTTGTTACGGACGCCTCCCTGACTGTTCTGATTTCAAGGCTTAGGGCAAAGCTTTCCGGTATCTGTGACGGTGAAGATGTGATACGGACCAAAAGGGGAATGGGGTATTATATCAAATGATGGGTTATATAAAGGAAAGAAAAGCAGTTTTTTTTCTGCAGGCGGGACTTTTTTTATTTATCAATCTTTATTTCGGTTATATTTGCGGAACCAATGTGTATGTGATGGATCTGCTTTATTTTGATGTGATTTATCTGCTGGCAGCAGGCATTTGGATGAAAAATGATTATGAGAAATGGAAGCGGTTAGGAGAAATCATAGAAAGAGAAGAATCGGAAACGGATGAGGAGCAAAAGGAGCTGATGGGAAATCAGCTTTTCCTGTTCTTTCAAAAAAGGCAGCAGGAGAAGGAAGAGGAAATAGCCGCTTTACAGGATGAAATCAGGGAACAGACAGATTATATGACCAGATGGGTTCATGAAACAAAGCTTCCCCTTTCCGCCTTAAAGCTTATGAATGAAAGAAATTCAGACAGCGAGCTTAGAGAAGAAATGCAGGAGCAGTTGGAACGGCTTGGACAGCTTTTAAACAGAATCGTCATGAATGGAAAATTAAGCAGCCCACAGTACGACATGAAATTTGAAAAGATATTGCTTCAGGATGTGGTAACAGAGTCCATGAAAAACCAGTCCTATTTTCTCATTAAGGAGCATTTCCAAATTGAAATGGAGTTGGAGGAGCTTTTTGTATATAGTGACAAAAGATGGCTTGTATATCTGTTGGACCAGTTGATTGGGAATTCCATAAAATATAAAAAAGAAGAGCCGGCATTGTTTTTTGGAGGAAAAAAGTTGTCGGAGGAGGAAACACTTTTCTGGATGGAGGACAGGGGCATTGGCATAGACCCGGAAGAAATCCCTTATATTTTTGATAAGGGCTATGTGGGAACCAATTTAAGAAAAGGGGACTATCGTTCTACGGGAATGGGACTTTACTTTGTTCAGAAAATTGCCCGTTTTCTGAACATTGAGATTCGGGTGGAATCCAAAAGGGGAGAAGGAACCCGGTTCGAACTGTATTTTCAAAAAAATACGGATTACTTTATGATGGAATGAAAAACCTTGCATTTTTGTTACATAAAAGAAGAGACTGTAACATAGATGTAAGGATTTTTTATGGGGTTTCTGCTAAGCTTTTTATAACAAGGTAAACAATTTGGTCCGCCTCGGAAGAGGGAGTGTATTTGCATGGGCATGGGAGCCGGCAGAGCCGAAGCAGCAGAAGGATATTGACGGATGTACTGCTGTGAGTTTGCTGTCGGTTTTCCTAAACAGCTTGATTTTTGGCTGTTTGTACCGTCCGGGTCGAAGTGTCTGTTATAAAGAAAGATAATGCCTGTATTGGCAGGCTAAGCAAGGAGGAACTTTATGAAAAAAATAGTAGAAGTAAAGGATCTGGTAAAGGGCTTTGGCAGAAGGGAATATGAAACTGCTGTATTAAAGGGAATCAGTCTGGATATTTATGAGAAGGATTTCATTGCTGTTATGGGACCCAGCGGGGCAGGGAAGTCCACTCTGTTAAACATGCTCTCTACATTGGATAAGCCTACAAGGGGGCAGATCATGTTAGACGGAAAGGATGTTACAAGGGCGGACAACAGGCTGTTGTCCATTTTAAGAAGGGATAAGATTGGATTTATCTTTCAGGAATACAATTTGCTTGACAATATGACTTTGCAGGATAATATTGTCCTTCCTCTTTCCTTAAACGGAGAAAAGAGCAAGGTGATTTTGGAAAAGGTGGAGCGGATGGCAGAGCTGTTTCAGCTAAAGCCTCATTTGAAAAAATATCCCTATCAGCTGTCGGGCGGGCAAAAGCAGAGAGGAGCCAGCGCAAGGGCATTGATCACGCAGCCTAAGATTATCTTTGCGGATGAGCCTACCGGGGCCCTTGACTCCAAGTCTAGTAAGGATTTGCTAACCAGTCTCAAGCTGGCAAATGAGGAGGAAAATGCCACGATTCTAATGGTGACTCATGATGCTTATACGGCAAGCTATGCAAAGCAGGTCTATATGCTGGTGGACGGACAGATTCAAAGCAGGTTGAACAGCAAAGGGGACAGAAAGTTTTTTTACGAGGAAATTCTGCAGCTATTGGCGTCTATGGGAGGTGACAGATAATGAGTTTATTTGGTCTTGCGTGTTCAAACTTTAGAAGGAGCGTAAAGGAATATACTTCGTTGATTATATCCCTTGCATTTTCCGTTTTTATTTTCTTTAATTTTCAAAATGTGGTATTTTCCGATTCCATGGATGTGCTGGAAAATTTCAACAAGGATTATATTGACATGATTACCCAGGCGGCTTCTTTTGTATTCGGAGTGTTTCTGTTTTTCTTTATCTGGTATGCTACTAACGTCTTTTTAAGTCAGAGAAAAAGGGAAATCGGAATTTATACCTTTATGGGGTTAGACAATACAAGAATTGGAAAGATGTATGCCATAGAAGCTTTCCTGATCGGGCTGTTTTCTCTGGGAGCGGGACTGATCTTTGGCATTTTGTTCTCAAAGCTGTTCCAAATGCTGCTGTTAAAGATTTCGGATATCAGCGTGGACATCCGGTTTTCCTTTTCCCTGCCGCCGGTGCTTATTACCTCAGTTGTGTTCGGCATTATTTATGGAATCATGATTATAAAAGGATATGTTTCCATTGTAAGAAGCAGTGTGTTAAATATGCTGTCTGATGCAAAAAAGCAGGAGATGAAAAAGGAGAATCTTTTTCTTACCTTCATCAAGGTGGTGTTAGGACTTGCCGTACTTGTGACCGGATATGTGTTTGCCATAGAAACGGGAGGATTTCACTCCCTGGAGTACGGACTTTTGGCAGTGATACTGGTCGTGGCGGGAACCTATCTGTTATATGGCGGAGCCATTCCCTTTTTCATAGGAAAGCTTACGGAAAACAAAAAGTTCTTATATGAAAAGGAGAGGAATCTATGGGTAAATAATCTGGCATACCGGATTCGTAGAAATTACCGCACCTATGGAATGGTTACTGTTTTAATGATCTGTTCTGTAACGGTTCTGGCAACCTCCATAGCATTGAAGCAAAGATATGAAAAGATGATTCATTTTCAGGAGCATTATTCCTATCAGGTTACCGCCATGCACAGGCTGGATAAAGAACAGATTGAAAAAGGCATTTCAGAGAAAAATCAGGTGCTATATGGGAATGAAATAGCTCTGACTATGCTGGATCCGGCTGTATTTCACAAAGAGAGGGGAGGTTACGGAATCGTTTCCTTTTCGGTTTTGAAGGAAGCGGCAAAGCAGGCAGATTTGGATTTCCCTTATGAGGACATGAAGGAGGATGAGGCAGTTTCTCTTTCCCATGTACATTTAATGAGCTTTCTAGAGTTCGATCCAAATACCATGGTAGAAATCGGGGAGGACAGCTATCATGTTCTGACACTGGATGATACGGCCTATCTGGGCAGGATTCAGGAATCCCTAGAGATTTATGTAGTCAGTGATGAGGCCTATGAAAAATTAAGTCCACTCGGTTTGGAATGCTTTATTTATAGTTTTAAGATTGCGGCTCCGGAAAATGCAGAAGCCTCCAAACCTTATCTGGATACTTTGATTGAGAAGGAGGATGGAAATTTTACGGTAGGATATAATATGATTTTGCCGGACCGGGGAGAAACGGCATGGATTCCCATTATGTATTCGCTTTGTGTGTTTATGTTCGTAACGTTGATTCTGGCAGCGGGAAGTATTATCTTTATCAAGTTGAATAACGATACTTACGAGGATACAGAGCGTTACAAAATCCTGCAGAAGCTGGGCATATCGGAAGATGTATTGAAAAGAGCCATGAAGCATGAAATCAGATTTACTTATTACTGCCCCTTTGTTTTAATGGTGGTAACCTCCTATTTTTCCATCCGTGCCCTTGGAAATGTGATGAAAACGGAATTGACATTAGTAAATGTATATAGCGCAGTGGCCATTATCCTGTTGTTTTCTGCCATTTATCTGGTATCTGTAAGGGCTTTTCAAAAAAAGGTGTTAAGGTAGCTAAACTTTTTTCTTCTTGGCGCCGATAACAAATATGTCAGGAAGACATTTAAAATCAATGGAGTGATTACATGGATTTTAAATGTCTTTTTTGTTTTAGAAAAATGTAACCGTTTAGCCCGATTCGGGAGGGCTAAAGGGTTACTGGAAAAATCGGAGGAATAAAGCATGAGGCTTTCAGGAATTTCATATGTAGCACAAAATAGAAGTGAGACAGTTTATCAGAATGGGGGAAAATCTGAGGGGAAGAAGGAGTTTAAAAACTGCCTGAATGAAACCCTGTCATCCAGAGTAACAGGAGAAGAACCGGCAAAGCCATATGAGACCATGTCAAAATTTGAAGACAGACTTACCGGGAAAAAAGGCGCTCCTTATTCTTATCTGGCAGATGATTCAGGAATGATAGAATATAAAGGTGTTGTCTTTTTTTGTGACGATGAACGTAATACCATCAGTTTAGGCGACGTGAGCAATCCAAAGAATGTGATTACGATTCCGCTGTCAGGAGGAGGATGTCTGAAAGTGAACCGGGACAATATTGATGATTTGTCAAAAGCCATCAGCATGTTCTGTCCGGAGGATATCAACCGGATTTTAAGGGCGCTGTCTAAGGATGCCAAGGCGCAGAAGGCCTTGCAGGAAATTGAAGAGGAGAAAGATAAATTTTGTAACAGCTTAGGTTGATTATTTCGCATATCTGTATATACAATGATGATGCAAGTTAGAATTGGGTGATTTGGGGTTGAGCTATTTTCATTTCATGAAATACGACTGTTTCATCCAATTGGTAAAACTATAAAAAAATAATGGAACTGGAAAGTTTTTGAACATTCATAACATAAACTCTGGAAAGTGAAGAGTTTGTGTTATGAAATCCATTAAAAAGCTGTATTTAAGATGCATGTTTCGGCTAAAATTAAATCATAATATATTATAGCCGAAATATGCTTGTTTTTTGTTGTGAATTCGGCTAAAATTTAATTGTAGTGAATAATAGCCGGAAGAAGGTTAGGGATATGAAGTATATAACAAGAAATTTGGAAAATGTAGTAAATCAGGTTACAAAAGAATATCCGGTTGTTTTGGTAACTGGTCCGAGACAGGTTGGAAAGACCACGATGCTTCAGAAGTTAATGGAAGGCACAGGAAGAGGATATGTTACTTTAGATGATTTGAATGAGCGAAACATTGCCAAGACTGATCCGGAATTATTTTTGCAGCTGCATAAGCCGCCTGTGTTGATTGATGAGGTTCAGTATGCACCGGAGCTTTTCACTTATATCAAAATGCATGTGGATAAAAATCATGAGCCGGGTGCATTTTGGCTAACTGGTTCACAGGTGTTTAAATTGATGAGCGGTGTACAGGAGTCTCTGGCCGGAAGAGTGGCAGTGCTTTCGCTTACCTCCTTGTCACAGGCAGAAATCTGTGGTGGAGCAATGGAACCTTTTACCATTGACATGGAAGCTCTATTGGCAAGAAAAGACGGCAGGGAAGAAGCAGATACAAGAGATATTTTTGAGCGAATCTATAAAGGCTCTATGCCGGCAATTGTAAGTGGTGCCAACAGTAATAGTCAGATTTTCTATAGCAGTTATTTAACCACCTATATTGAACGTGATGTAAAGGAATTGTCCGATGCCATTGACTCGTTGAAATTCTTTAGATTTATCACTGCGGTAGCAGCAAGATGCGGGCAGATGCTGAATGTTGCAGACATTGCAAGAGACGCAGATATTAATCAGACACAGGCAAAGAATTGGCTGGGGCTTTTAGAGACATTGGGAATTATTTTCTATTTGCACCCTTATTCCAATAACCTGTTAAAACGTCTTGTAAAAACACCGAAGCTGTATTTTTATGATACTGGCTTGGTTTGTTACCTAACGAAGTGGAGCAGTGCAGAAACCTTGGAGAGTGGTGCGATGAATGGTGCTATCTTGGAAAACTATGTGGTTGCCGAGATTATGAAGACTTACTTAAATTGTGGCAAGGAGCCGTATTTGTACTATTATCGGGATAAAGATGCCAAGGAAATTGACATCGTGCTTGAGCATGACGGTGTGCTTAACCCAATTGAGATTAAAAAGACTTCCAATCCGGGAACCGAGTTGATAAGAGTATTTGATTTGTTAGATAAGTCGTCTACGCCTCGTTCCAAGGGAGCGGTTATTTGTATGAAGCCGGGATTAGGTGCGATTGATAGGGATAATTATATTGTGCCGGTTTGGATGATTTAGGAGACGGGTAGGTGGAGGTTGATGTGAATATGATTATGATGCCGACAGTCTATTATATTGAAGTATGGGGTGGGAATTATAAGAAACTTCCTAAAGAACTGCAAGAAAAGTACGAAAAAGGATTTGCGAAATGTAATTCATGTAGTTTTACTTATTCTATAAGACTTATACGGAGAAACCGTTGCCGCATATTATGCCCATGTATTCCGTCGGACATTCTGCATCAATATGGCAAAGGCAGGTATGGACATTAAGACCTTGCAGTATGTAATGGGACATTCTGATGTAGGGGGTGCATTGAATGTATATACTCATGCCAGCTATGATTGTGCAGTGGAGTAGATGGCGAAAATTTTTGATTTCAAAGAATCTGATAGGCAGGAGAAAATCGGGTTAATTATCACAATGGTTACTAAAGGATAAAAACAAAAAAATGAAAAAAGTGGCAGAAAGATTGAAATATCAAGATTTAAAGGCTTATGAATGGATTTAAAAGATATGATAGAAATACTTTTCGGCTGCCACGGCAGTATTTTGAAATGTTCTGGAAAAGCCGGTAAAATCAATGGTTTTACATCGAGGCAAGGCGCTTACTACACCATTACTACATCATTTTTGAAAGAGCTTTGAAATGACATTGTTTACAGCTAAATAAATCAGTTTACAAGTTGGCAGTTTTCTTCATGGAAGGGGAACTGCCATTTGTCTTAAAATAATTCAACTACATTTTTATATAATGCATAGTGATAATGAAGAAAGATTTTTAACAGTGGTTGTTTTTTTTAGAATAGTAGAGTACAATATGGATAATGATAAAATTAAGATAAAATATTGATAAGGAGTGAATGCAAATGTTACAGATTAGACCTGTTTCAGATTTAAGAAATAAGTTTCCTGATATTGAGAGAATTGTAAATGCGGGTGAGCCGGTATATTTAACAAAAAACGGATATGGAGCAATGGTGGTACTTAGTCTTGAAGAGTATTCAAAGCTGACAGATGGTGTGGAAGCGGCATTGGATAAAGCAGATAGGCTTGCGGCAGAAGGCGCTGCCCCAATGAGCCATGAGGAAGTATTTGGAAATCTGCGGAGGAAGATAAATGCTCAGTAAAAAATACAGGTTGAGATATTTGCCACTTTTTTATGTGGATAATTATATTATTTACTATGTGGTAATAGATGATAATCCGAATGATTTGATTATGGAAGTTAGAAGGTTTTTTTACAATGGACAGAATCGGGAAAATATGGTGTAGTAATAATTGATGCAATGAAGGCTGATTGTTGGTTGCGACCTCAATATAATGCCTTAAGATGATAAAAAGGAAACACTATTTTGACAAAAACAAAGGCGGTAAAAAACAATGAATAAAGAGAGGACTTTACAAGGGATTGAAGCTTTAATTCAAGATGGAAATTAATAATCAATTATATGATAAAAGCGACGGGAATTAGTCTGTAAATATATTGTATAACAAAAAAGATATTTAATGAAGAAAGATTTGAAAAGTTCTGCCGACAACAGGACTTTTCTTCCTTGTTGATATAGAATTTTATTTTTGAAATAAAAGGATAAAAAGAAGAGATGAATTTGGGGAACAGCAAGTTGGGGCATTTCATAAAGACAGGCAGAAATACTATGTGAAGAAAATCGTATATCTGGCATGATAAAATTCAGCAGTTTATGACTGATAACAAAAGATACAGAGAAAAGATGTAAACATAACAGTAATCGAAAGGAATGATTTCATGGCGAACATTTTGATTGTCGAAGATGAAAAGAATATGCAGGATATTATTGCCGAATATATGAAAAAGGGAGGACATACCTGCTTTACTGCGGATGACGGTATAGATGCTTTGATGATATTGAAAAGCAATCCTATGGATTTAATGATATTGGATATCATGATGCCCCACATTGACGGTTTCACTGTCTGTAAAATGGCACGGGAAATGAGTAATATGCCTATTATCATGCTGACAGCCAAAAGTGAAGAAAGTGACAAGCTAAAAGGTTATGAATATGGTGCAGATGATTACACAACAAAACCTTTCAGCCCTAAAGTCCTGTTGGCAAAAGTGAACGCCCTGCTCCGCCGTTCTTCCTCGGAACCGTTAGATGCATTGAGTATTGGAAAAATTTCTGTTATGCCGTCCTCACATAAAGTATTTTTAGATGGACAGGAAATCACTCTTACCCACAAAGAATACGAATTGCTTTATTTTTTTATGATGAATCCCGGACAGATTTTTACCCGTGAACAGTTGCTAAATAGAATCTGGGGCTATGATTTTGAGGGGACTACCCGTACTGTAGATACCCATATCAAAACACTGCGGCAAAAGCTGGGAAGTGAAGGAAAGCATATAGTAACGCTTATCCGTTCCGGATATAAATTAGAGGTGACAGTATGAAAAACAGCGATAATTTAAGCATTTATTCGATAAGGAAGAAAATACTTTTAATGTCTAAAGTGATAGGCGCTGTCCTTGTTATTTCCTATATCCTTTCAACCAAGCTACCGTTTTCGTCAAACATTTCACTTTCTATTTGGACTGTTTTTGTGGTGCTGTTGATTCTTGCCGTTGATTTTCTGATGAGCTGTTTTATCTCAAAACCTATTGCTAAATTGGAACAGGCGGCAAAAAGAATGGCTGATTTAGATTTTTCTTCTCCATGTGACGTTATGACAGATGATGAGTTTGGGCGGCTTTCCACAAATCTTAATGCTATGGCTGAAAATTTGCAAAATGCTCTTATGAAGTTGGAGGCAGCAAATAAGCAGCTTGAAAAAGATGTTGAGCAGGAACGCCTGCTGTTATCAGAGCGTAAAGAACTGGTAGATAGTTTATCCCATGAAATGAAAACACCTTTAGGGATTATCAGAGCCTATGCAGAGGGCTGTCAGGATGAAGATGATGAACTGAAAAAACAAAAATATGCAGAAATAATCATATCGGAAACAGAGCGGATGAATCATCTGATTACTGCTTTACTGGATTTATCTGCATTGGAAACCGGGGCTGTGCAGCTTACCTCCGAACGCTTTGATTTTGTCGAACTTTTAGAAACAGTTGCCGGGCGGCTTCTGATCGACACGCCGGATGCTGATTTTGAATTGCAGTATGAGCTTCCTGATTATAAAGTTTATGTTTATACAGATAAGACCCGGATGGAGCAGGTCTTAAACAACCTCATTATCAATGCAAAAAAGAATGTAAGACCGGAAGGCATTTTAAGACTATGCCTTTCAGACGAAAATGGGCTATTACATTTTTCTGTATATAATCAGGGCGATACGATTCCAAATGAAAAGCTGAAAAAGATTTGGACAAAGTTTTATCGGGATAACCGCTCAAAGTACAGCGGCTCCGGATTGGGGCTTGCAATTGTTGCACAAATTTTATCTATGCAGGAATTAAGTTATGGCGTAAAAAATCTTGTGGATGGTGTTCAGTTCTATTTTTCCATACCCACAGTTAAATAAGATACCATTTTTATTTCACACCAACTTCACATCAATCTCACACCGACTTCACCTCATTTTCTTAAATTCATAATACGAAAGGGCGAAAAGCCCGGAAAAAAGGAGGAGCATATATGACATTATTAGGTTTGGAATGGTATTGGTGGCTGGTGATTGCAGTAATATTGGTTATCTCCATTCCTTTTAAAATCAAATTTATGAAATGGTGGGGCAAACGCCAGCAGGAAAAGAAAAACAGCCAGAGGGGAAAATGGGGGGATGATGAATGATTGAAGTCAAAAATCTGACTTTTTCTTACGGAAAGGATAAGCAGGCTCTTCATGGCTTAAATTTTACGGTAGGGGATGGTGAAATTTTTGGATTTTTAGGACCGAATGGTTCCGGCAAGTCAACAACACAGAAAATTCTCACTGGAATTTTGAAGGGGCATGGAGGCAAAGTCTCACTGTTTGGGCAGGATATTGCTACAGCGCACACGCAGGATTTTTTTCAGAAGATAGGTGTTTTATTTGAATTTCCCTATTTATATGCAAATCTGAGTGCTATTGACAATCTCAAATATTTTTCTTCGTTCTATCCGGCAGAACAGTTGCGGGATATTGGGGAAGTTCTGGAAGAATTGGAGTTTAAGACCGATTTCCTTAAAAAGCCTGTTTCTTCCTACTCAAAAGGTATGCGGCAGCGTGTAAGCATGGCAAGGGCGCTTATCAGCAATCCGAAACTGTTATTTTTAGACGAACCAACCAGCGGTCTTGATCCGACGGGTGCGGTCTTGTTCCGCAAGATTATAGAAGAAGAACGCAGGAAAGGGACAACGGTATTTTTAACCACTCACAATATGCTGGATGCGGATCTGCTGTGTGACAGGGTGGCTTTCATTACAAATGGAAATATTGTTGCGCTTGACACTCCGAAAAGGCTGAAGGAGCAAAACAGCAGCCACCGTGTCGTGACAACCTATCTGTATCAGGGCAGACGGGAGAAAAAGACAATTGAGATTCCGGAATTGGAAGCGGGCATTCCCTTCCCGCATGATGAAATCATCAGCATTCATTCAGAAGAACCAACCTTAGAGGATATGTTTATCCAGTATACAGGAAGGGGGCTGTCCTGATGAAAAATTTCTACTCCCTGTTCAAAAAAGACTGTCAGATGATGATAGCCGGAAAATTCATCTTTGTTGCTTTTGGCTCACTGCTTATTTATACATTGTTTATTAACTTTGGCTACATCAATTTTATGGATATGCAATTATACAATGTGTACCTCTATGACCCGCAAGGGACGCAGCAGGAAGCGTCCGAACTGATTCGTCCGGTGGCATCGTTAGAAGAACTGGATGACGCTCTTTTCGCTGATACAAACGGTGTCGGAATTGACGCCAGTTCCGGTACGCCAAACATTATTTTGTATTTCGGAAGCGAAAAGGTTGATAATCACAGGGCTGACTATGCGTTATCGCTTCTTCGTTCCGGTGATGAGTACGCTGCGCAGATAGTAGGAACAAATACAACAGAGCAAAAACAGAGGAAAGAAATGTCCTGCGAATTATTGTTTATCGAAATTGTTGCCGTTGGATTTTTGGGGATTGCTTCAGTGCTTTTCAAAGAAAAGCAGATGGGGGTTATCCGTGTCCATGCAGTCCTGCCGCTTAAAAGGAGCTTATTTGTTCTGTCAAAACTAGCTGTTTTCCTACTGTCTGATTTAGTTTTTGCGGCGCTATTGACGTTGTTCAATGTAGGCTTTTCCGGTACAATCCGTATTTTGCCCGCCGTATTGGTGCAGACCGCAATTTTATCACTGATTATGGCGCTTACGGGATTTGGATGCACTATGCTGTTAAATGACTTCAAGCAGTTTTCGCTTGCCTATTTGGTAATTGCTCTTTTTGTGGCAACGCCCATATTTTTGTCAGCAAATACTTCCATAAAAATGACATGGATCGGCTGGCACCCTTTCTATCAGGTTTATATGGGACTTAAAAATGCCTATTTTGGGACACCTGTCACAAGCCCTGTTTATTATATTTGCACCGCTTGTGGAATTGCTGTTCTGTTTGTGGTTGTTCAAACGGCATTCCGTAAAGAAATGGGAAAGGAGGGCTGATTATGCGGGGATTGATTTACCAGCTCAAAAGTGTCTGGAAAGACAAATTTTGTATCATGTCTTTTCTTCTGCCAATCATAGTTGCTGTTGTTTTGCGTTTTGTCGGGACGATTGACCTTTCTTCACTGGGTGAACTTCATTTTGGGACATTAGAAAATAATTTGTCCGCTGGAACAATGTCGTGGCTGGAACGGTATGGTTCAGTAACCATATATAAAACACTGGAAGAATTAACTGCTTCAATCAATGAACCCTCTACAGATTTGATTGGAGTAGAAACCGATGGCAATGGCATCAAAACAATGGTAGCTGGCGATGAGCTGGAGATATATCGCCAAGTGGCTGACACGCTTCCAGCATTATATGCGGAGCGGGAAAACGCAGAGCAGATAAATGTCAGTATTTTAGAGCGTCCTGATGTATTAGCAGGAATGCAAAATATTTTTATAGCAATGACGCTAATTGTTGCTATGTTCATGGGGTGTACTTTTAACGCTATGAATATGATATCTGAAAAAGAAAATGGTGTTGATTTGGTTAATCAGATATTGCCTATGACATACAGCCAATATGTCATTCAAAAAATCTTTGTTGGTTTTGTCTTTGGATGCCTGTCCGCTGTCATGACAGCCTGTATCTGCTTTCAGCTTTCCCCCACGAGTACATTTCTTATGTTGGTGCTGATTATTCTGTCAGCTTTTGTAGCTGCATTGATTGGGTTGTTTATCGGTAAATTTTCCGAGAACCTTATGGTAGGTGTGGTCTATGTTAAGGTGGTAATGATTGTATTTATGGCAGTACCATTATTATCCTATCTGCTGGGGGCAAATGGTTTGGTTTTAATACTTTGCTATTTTGTGCCGTCCAATGCAACTTTTGAGGGGGTTATGAATTTAGCAAGCAGCACTGATCCGACACTAGCAAAAGATATGCTTATTCTTATGGCGCATTGCATTGTTTGGTTTCTGCTTTATTTGTCAATCTCTAAACGGCGAAAAAGGAATGTATAAAGAGAAGAGTTTTCCATGCACCTTAGAAACGGCAGCTTTGAGAAATTTGACTGACACTGCCCAGTTCTTCAGCAGGAATTCCGTTTCCGTTTACTGCTTCATGTAAGGCTGTTTTGTGAGCATGGATTTATGAGTATCCAATACTTGTTTCATTAGTTCTTTTACCTGCTTTACATCGGCAGCATAGAGGCTGCCCGTGGCATTCCGATGTAGGTGTCATGCTGAATGTGTATACTCATGCCAGCTATGACCGTGCGGCGGAGCAGATGGCGAAAATTTTAGATTTGAGCGAGAAACATGGAAAGCACATTGCTCGCAAGTGTGTTTGACGAGTGCCGGACAACGCAGGAGAATTCTGCGTGCAAAGAAGCTGATATGCAAGGGGAAAATAGAAAATCAGGGCTTGAAGGCTTATGAAGGGATATAAAAGATATGATAAAAATTTTATTCGTATACCATGCCAGTATATCTAGCCCTTTTCAAGCCAGATAACTATGGCTCTTTCGATACATAGTGGGAACTGGTAAGACTATCCCATGCCTCTCGGTTCTCCCATCCTCTATTCCAAAAGCCTTTACGTTTTCCACAAACTCTTCCAAATTATTATTTTGCACAGCAAGCTTTTTATGCTATACTAATTGTCACAGCAAAAAATGATAAGCACACGGAAGGAGTATCCTATTTGAAGAGAGAAAATCCCTTTACAGAAAAGGTATTTGAGTCCATTACAGCGGTTATCCCCATTACAGCCATTGTCCTGGTCTTAAGCATTACCATTGCGCCCCTGACTCCGGGGACGCTTGTTTTATTTTTATTTGGCGCCCTAATGCTGATTTTCGGCATGGGCTTTTTTACCCTTGGAGTGGATATGTCCATGATTCCCATGGGAGAAGGAATCGGCATAAAGATGAGCAAGGCAAAAAAAATTCTGATTCCTTTAAGCGTATGTCTGGTCTTAGGCATTCTGATTACAGTGGCGGAACCGGATTTACAGGTGCTGGCACAGCAGGTCAGTTCTATTCCCAATCTGGTTTTGATTCTGACGGTTGCGTCAGGGGTTGGTATTTTTCTGGTAATTGCAGAGCTTCGTATGCTTTTAAAGATTCCTTTATCCTATACTCTTGTATTTTTTTATTCCATTATTTTTATCTTATCCATTTTTGCACCCAATTATTTTATCCCGGTTTCCTTTGATTCGGGAGGAGTGACCACAGGACCCATAACGGTGCCCTTTATTATGGCATTGGGAATCGGCATGGCTTCCGTACGAAGCGATAAAAATTCCAACAGTGACAGCTTTGGTCTCATTTCCCTTTGCAGCATTGGACCTGTTTTATCCGTACTGATCTTAAGCATTTGCTACAGGCCGGAGGATGCTTCTTATGAGCCGGTATCCCTGCCGGATCTGGTCACTACCAGGGATGGGGCGATACAGTTTGCAAAGGCGCTGCCTGTGTATGCAAAGGAGGTGGCGGTTGCCATCATTCCGATAGCTCTGTTGTTTTTGGGCTTTCAATTACTCTTTAAGAGATTTCATCACAGGCAGATGATGAAAATCGTGGCAGGGCTTGTTTATACCTATATGGGACTTGTCCTGTTCCTTACCGGAGTGAATGTAGGCTTTATGCCGGCGGGACAGTTTATTGGCGCCTCCATTGCAGGAGGCAGTCATAAATGGCTGCTGGTGCCTATTGGCACCCTGATTGGATATTATATCGTAAAAGCTGAGCCGGCAGTGGCAGTGCTTACCAAGCAGGTAGAGGAAATATCCAGCGGTTCCATTACAAGAAGCTCTATGCAGCTTAGCCTATCAGCTGGTATCGCTCTGTCAGTAGGGCTTGCCATGGTACGTATTTTAACGGGAATCAATATTATGTGGTTTTTGATTCCGGGATATGTTATTTCTTTGGTCATGACATTTTTTGTTCCACAGATTTTTACCGGTATTGCTTTTGACTCCGGCGGAGTGGCAAGCGGTCCCATGACGGCAACCTTTTTGCTGCCATTAGCCATGGGCGCCTGTGAAGCTCTTGGGGGAAATATTTTAACAGATGCCTTTGGTATCGTTGCCATGGTTGCCATGACGCCTCTTTGCACGATTCAGCTGCTGGGACTAAGTGTAAATATAAAGAAGCGGTTGGAAAAGAGGAGACTTGCCCAGATGCATCCGGGTCCTATAGAGGATATCATTGTATTTTTTGACGGAAAGGAAGGAGCATGATATGAGTGATAAAAAAGAAGGCATAAAGCTGATCGTTGCCATTTTGGAAAGAGGGCAGGGAAAAGGCTTAGTAAAGCTTTGCAGAAAAAACGGCATAGGCTGCCACTATCAATGCTCCGGTCATGGAACCGCTTCCTCGGAGCTTTTAGATGTGCTGGGAGTGGGTACTGGGGAACGGGATATTTTATTGAGCCTTGCTGCAGATACGAATGCGGATAACTTTTTTTATAGGTTAAAGGAAGAAGAAGGATTTTACAGTCAGATACCTTTAAAGGGGATTATATTTCAAATGCCCTTAACAGGATTGAATAATATTTTAGCAACAATACTGATCAATCAGAAACAAAGCGAAGACCTGACAGGAGGAAATAAAATGGAAGCAAAAGCGCACAGTCTCATACTGGTAGTGGTAAATCAGGGACATTCCGATGATGTAATGGATACTGCAAGAGGAGCAGGAGCAAGAGGGGGCACCATTATCCGTTCCCGTTTTGCAGGGGAACAGGATCTGGGGCAGTTTTATGGGATTACCCTGCAGGCGGAAAAAGAAATTATCGCTATTGTGGCTTCCGGGGATAACCGAAATGCCATTATGGAAATGATCAACATGAAGCATGGTCTGAAGACGGAGGCAGGCGGGGTGATTTGTTCTTTGGGGATTGAGCAGATTGCCAGAGTGGGGTAGTTTTTCCGGCTTTTGCTGTTTCCCTTCAGCCGGAAGTCTTTAAAGAATCAGAAGCGGAATTTGGCTCTGAAATACCTTGGAATGGTGTTTCAGAGTCTTTTTGCTGTTTTAATCAAGTAAAAGAGAAATAAACTATATTACTGTTTGAAAAAAATGATTATTTTGATATAATAAAAAGGTACTGTGATTTTAAAATGCCGGGTTGCAGTATTTAAAATATGTGATAATGGAGTGGTGTAATTGTGCATATAAAGGCAGCAATATGCGATGATGAGATAAACATCCAGTTTACCATAGAAAAGTATTTACAGAATATATTCAAAGAATATGCAATAGAAGCAGAAATAGAATGCTTTGATAGTGGGGATAAGCTATGTGATGCTTATAAAAAGGGAAAAATGGACTTGATTTTTCTTGATATTGAATATAAAGGCAGGAATGGTGTCGCTGTTGGTAAATACATAAGAGAAACAATTGGAGATGAAACAGTTCAGATTGCATATGTATCTGGAAATACCGGATATGCCATGGAATTGTTTGAATATAGACCCATTAATTTTTTGGTAAAGCCCATATCACAACAGGAGATTAGAAGAGTAATTGACAAATACTTGATATTAAGCAATCAGAAAATCGAGAAATTTCAATATAAGATAGGTAAAAGTATTCTGTACGTGTCACTTTCGGATATCGTATATTTTTCAAGCCGGGCAAGAAAGATTACACTGCATGGGAGAAGTGGAACCTCAGAGTTTTATGGTTCGCTGGAGCAAATATATAATCAAGTGAAAGGAAAACAATTTCTGTATGTACATAAATCATTTATTATTAATTACCAATGCATACAGAAAATGGAATATGAGCAGGTTACTTTGATAGATGGAACTATTATCCCTATAAGCCAATCCAGAAGAAGCGCAATTAGAAAGCAGTTTCTGGAAATCAAAAAGAGAGAGAGGCAGTAGATGGTCGAGGTTTTAGGAGTTTGTAATAAGTTTGCGGTGAAAGCATTTGAAATATATATAATCTTGAGATTATTAAGGAGCCTATTTAAAAATGAATTAATTAATAAGAGAGGGCTTGCTGTAGCTGTATTAATAAATGCGGCATCCACATTTTTAGTTGATTATTATGTACCATATGTATGGATTAATTTAGCAATGAGCATCCTGTCAATATTTGTACTTACCTGTTGTTATAGAACGACTATATGGAAAAAAATTATAATTACAACAACAATAAATATCCTTCTGGCCCTGGCAGAAACAATCATGGCGGTGATTATAGGAAGAGATGATTTTGGAGTGCTTGCAAAGGCGGAGAATGAGCAGAGCATTGCACTATTCTTAAGCCGCATAGTATTTTGGATTATTATAATAAGTATGCAGAGCTTTATACTTAGGGATAATGCTGTAAAGTTTTCTGGAAAGATTGTCATTCTGGAGATAATCGTGTTTGCAACCATGATATGTGAGCTATTGCTTTTATGCACAGGAACTCAGAAAAGTATTCTTATTGAATCTGCAATTTTGTTTGGTTCCGAAGTGACAGTGTATCTTATGATTTATTTGCAGGACTGCCTGGTAGAGTTATTTCAAAGCAGGGAGCAGGCTGGTCTTATTGAAAAAGAAAAAGAATATTATCAAAGGGAAGCGGTAATTATTCTGCAAAAGCAAGAGTTAGAACGCCAATTCAGACATGATTGGAAAAATCGTGTTCAGATATTAAGACAGCTCGCGGAAGAAGAAAATGCACAGCAGTTAAAGAAATATGTGAAAGAAATTGAAGAAAAAAATGAGGAGCATCAGATTTACAGCAATACTGGAAATCTGATAATCGACAGTATCATCAACAGTAAATTGCAGGAGGCGATATCAAGAAATATTGCTGTAACCAGCAGCATCATGTTACCTGCCGGATTTGAGATTAATACAGATGATATGGTTGTCATTCTGGGAAATCTTTTAGATAATTCGATAGAAGCTTGTGAGAGACTTGAGGCATCAAGAAGCATTGATATTTTACTTAATTATGAAGAAGGATGCTTGATACTCTGCATCAGGAATTCTTTTGATCAGATAATTAATATAAGCGGAGAAGAATATGTTACCAGAAAAGAGAATAAGGATTTACATGGTATTGGGCTAAAAAGTGTTAATAATACCATCAATAAATATAATGGTGTCATGGAAATCACAACGGATGATGGATTGTTTGCTGTTAATATAATGCTATATGTGTAAATAAATGAAAATCTTGAGGAAAGTTTGTTTTTATCGATTAATAGAAGCAAACTTTTTTTAAGACAAAAACTTCCAAAAATGTAATATATTACAAAAATCTATATGAATTTTTACAACTTGAAAATTTGCCTTTTTTTCTGTGGTAAACTTCCTGTATCTTAGTTGAAACCAATACGACTGAGACGTTACATATGCATGTGTAGAACCATAAGGAAGTATCTTGTCAGCTTTGCAAATATGTGGATTTCACCAAAAGGTATAAGCTGAGTCTTGAACTATTAAGGAAAGGAGGAAATGAGTTATGAAGAAGCTTGTAGCTGCTGCAGTTGCAAAGGTTGCAAAGAGTACTGCAATCAAGAGTGCAAATTCAGCATGTACATTATATTATTATCAGCCCGAAGAGCCAAAAAAGATAAAGAAACTTAGAAAGTTTTAGCCATGGAAATGATATCAAGACAACTAACAAACTGGCTTATAACCAAAAAAGTAATAGCAATGGAAGAAAAGGAAATATATGAGTATGGTATTTTTCAACTATTGATGAATGCTATTGATACGTTTTCTATTTTAACATTGGCACTGCTTTTTCATGAGGTACCAGCGACCTGTTGCTATTTAATTGCTTTCTGCATGTTACGAAAATATGCAGGAGGATATCATGCAAAAACTGTGCTGGGTTGTTATTTCATAACTTTAGCCAGTGCATTATGTATGATGATTATGATTAAAATAAAGGATATTCCATTGATGGTACAACTGATAGTGTGGTTAATCTCCAGTGTAGTAATTATTCTCTTTGTACCGATGCAAAACATGAACAAGAAACTGGACGAAGTGGAAGAATTGGTTTATAGAAACAGAGCGATTATTACATGGACGATTGAGGCAATTACAATGGCTGTAATGTACGGTTTGAAGTTTACAAAATGTTTTGAAGGAATTCTAATAGGTCATATTTGTGTAGCAGTTTCTATTTTGGTAGAGATGATTTATTCACAAAGCATTAAGAGAAAAGGAGATTAGACTAAATGAAAAGTAAATTTTTAAAAACAGCAACTATTGTAGCGACTTGTGCAATGTTAAGTGTTATTCCGGTATCCGCCGCAACTGAGTCTTATCATTTTGTTTTTAAGAGTACAGATGGTGCATTGCCTGTTAATTCAGGATATAAGAATGATACAGAACAAAACTATTATATAACGATTAGCGGTGGCAATCTTTCATCAGCAAATGTTTTTGGAACAAGAATCAGAAGAAGTTCCGATAATGCATTTGTAAGCAATTATGTATTGCACAAGGCCAAAAAGCAATCTAAGGCATATGCATATACTTCAAAGGTTGATACGGACACCTTGTATTATATGAGAGGGAAGAAGGATACAAGCAGTACCACAAGTACAGCATTAGAAGTGTCTGGCAGAGTGACTTATTAAGACAAAAAAGAATACCCATTGAATTCATATTTGATGGGTATTCTTTTTAATAAAGGGAAAGGAATTAATGAACATGAAAAGATGGAGTTATCTGGCAATGATTTTTCTTTGCGCATGTATAGCCGGATGTGCAAAGGAAGAGCCCCATAATGGCGATAATGATACAGGCAGCAGTCCTGTAAGCACAGAGTTTGATTCGGAAGTGGATGCTGATCAGGAATTGAATAATGATGATAATGATACAGGCAGCAGCGCTGCAGGCTCCGAAGCTGTGCCAATCATGAATGTGAGTGAGGAATTGGATGATAATTTATATGTAGAAACAGAATTTCAACTGCCTGCCACTAAACTTTATACCTATTCAACGGAGTTGAAAACATTTGACTTTGATAAGGTGCAGTCTGTATTCTGGCCAAATGCCGGTGCAGAGGAAATCACTATAGATGAATTTGGCAAACGACATTACAAAGAGGAATCTTTAGGAGGAGAAAAAGCTTTTTTAAATTATAAGAAAAGTAGTAAAGTAAGCTATATTGATACGTTGTGCAGCTATGCCAGAGAAAAGAACCTGTTTCCTGAAAAAGAATTAGGATTTAAAACGATGGAAGAGGCAATGAGTGAGGCAGAAGCATTTATTTCCCAATTTGATATCGGATGTGAGTTGGGAAAACCATATATTGTTGCTGTAAATGATGAGGATTTAAATAAAATTCAGGAAGAAATCATGAAGGACGAGGACAGCGCCACTTTATCCGCAAAAAATCTGGGCGCTACTTCTTTTGATTCTGATACGGAAATATACTATTTTGAATATTCTTTCATGCTTCATGATATTCCCGTTTTTGGATATGATGACCCGACTGTTCAGCAGAGCGGAGACAATCCGTTATTGGCGCAGAACATGAGAGCGATTATTATGATATCAGGCTCAGGCGTGGAAGAGCTTGTTTTGCAAGGAGCAGTAGATAAGACAGGGGATAATCCTGACGAAGCAGAAATAATTGGCTATGAAGGAATTAAGGCTGCTTTAGAAAAAAAGTTTGGAGATGTTATTTTAACGGAAAAGTATGAAGTGGTAAATATTTGGATGGAATATTTTCCGTTAATTAAAGACAGCTCCTTTACACAGGTGGAATTGATTCCTGTATGGTGCTGTGATTTTGAGATTAATGGAGAAGCCGTAAATTATACGATACGCTTTCATGCAATTACCGGGGAAGAGATATCATGAGAAAGGTATTAAAAGCAGAAATACAAAGAGCAGTTAATCTTGGCTGGATAATCGGAATTATTGGCATCATTTTTTCCATATGCTTTGACTCTTGGAATGATTTGATTCAACAAATAAAAAATAGCAATGGATATGTTCATTATTTTTTCTGGAATTCCGCTTTTGGCGGAATGTGCAGAACATATTTGCTGCCAGTTTTTGCAACGCTTCCGTTTGCTGCCAGTTTTTGCAAGGAGCGTAAAAATAATGCGATAGCTTTTATTGTTTCACGGGAAGGAAGAAAAAAATATTGTCTGGTGAAATACCTGGTAAATATGTTAAGCGGAGGTTTTGTTGTTGCAATAGGTACAGCCATATTATTGTTTATGTTACTGCTGATGTTTCCGATGACAGGTTCCGATTATCAGGATGTTACGACTGCAGATATGTTTCACGCATGGGCCGCCGTTAACAGTCCTATGCAGTATTGTATTGTTGAAATTGTTTTGGGCTTCTGCAGGGGGATTATCTGGTCAAGTGTAGCGCTATTGATATCTTTATACGTAAATGACTCGTTTGTTGTAACAGCATCACCCTATTTATTCAGCTATGTTTTTGTACAGCTTGGCAGGCTGTTGCAAATAAATAATACATATCGCATAGATATGATTTTAATAGGTCGGACAGTAATTAAATCCAGTTGGAATACAGTTGTGATTGGAATGGTTTGTTCAGCAATAATAACTATTTTCATTGGAATTGTGTTCGTAAAAAAATTATCAGGAGAATTGAGAGATGGGATTTATTATTAGGGCAAACCGAATATCAAGATACAATATGAAAATGATTTCTGAAAATCTGAGAATTCCAATGGTGATGTGCATTGTTTTTTTGTTCATAGTACAAAATCTTTCTTCCGTATTATTGTTTAGTAAGGCAGTAAATATACCGGTGATGCCCTATGCATTTCCTTTTCTGGTTAATGATTATATTTGCCAGTTTGTAATCATTGCAGGGGCGGTGGTATTATTTTGTAACGCTCCGTTTGAAGATGAAGGCTATCAGTATATGCTTCCACGCACAGGAAGAGTATCCTGGGCAGTGGGGCAGGTAATATATATTTTTAAAGTTTCATTACTGTATATCCTTGTTTTAATAGCAGCGACTGTTATTCCGTTTATTGGACATATGCAGTTTGGTACAGGCTGGGGAAAAATATGGGGTACTCTTGGCAAGACCGATGCAGGCAGTCAATTTGGATTAAATTTCTCTGTTTCAAAATATCTATTAAGTCATTATAGTCCTATGAAGGCATTGGCAGTAAGCTTATTGCTGGAATGGGCATGTATAGTCTGGATAGGCCTTTTGATATACTTTGGAAATAAAATCACCAATAAATCTATGGGTATTATTGCAGGAGCGTTTGTGACACTTCTGGATGTATGTGTAGCAAATGATTGGGTTGATTGGGCATATGGATTTTCACCAGTCAGTTTGGCGCAGGTTGAGACATATTCCGGATATGCGTTAAAATATGGCATTGACTTGAACTATGGAGTGAAATTCTTTGTGGTTGGAATTATTCTGTTGATTGCGTTGTGTATCCTTTCAAATGATAAGGATAGGATTTGCAGGGACTTAAGTAAAATTAAGAAGTTAAGGAGGGCTGATATTGGAACAGGAATTGGCAGTAACAGTACAGAATGTAAAAAAGGAGTTTAAAAATCAAACGGTATTAAAAGATATAAATATAGATTTTCAAATGGGAAAGATTTATGGAATAATAGGTAGAAATGGTTCGGGGAAAACAGTTTTGCTGAAATGCATTTGCGGACTGCTGTATCCGTCGTCTGGTGTTGTAAAGGTAAATCAAAAGATTGTGGGAAGAGATATAGATTTTCCGCAGAATATTGGTTTTATCATAGAAAATCCAGGATTTTTACATCATTATTCGGGATTAAAGAATTTGAAGTACTTGGCATCCATAAGAGGAAAAGTAAAAGAGGAAGGTATCAGAAAATACATGCAATTAGTTGGCTTGAATCCAGATGATAAGAAGCCTGTGGGAAAGTATTCTCTGGGAATGCGTCAACGTTTAGGAATTGCTCAGGCACTTATGGAAGAGCCGGATATTCTTATTTTGGATGAGCCAATGAATGCATTGGATAATGCGGGGGTAGAGGAGATGCGAAATGTATTCGTGAAAATGAAAGAACAGGGCAAGCTTATCATAATTGCAAGTCATATACGGGATGATATTGATATCCTGTGTGATGAAGTATATGGAATTGATGTTGGAGTTATAAAAAAAATTCGTTAAAAATAAATTTATAGAGATATTTTTGTATGGTTGTTTTTAGTTTGGAGAAAGCAGTTGTTTTTAAGAAAACTTCGTATAATAGGATAAACAAAGCAAAAGAGAACCGATTCCCCGAATCAGTCCTCCAAATCCTGATCTGCCGCAACCGCAGAAACAACGGAAGCAACAACTGCAACGACTACAGCAATGATAACCACCAGTAATCCGCCTGCTAATAAAATGAACATAGTATCATCCTTTCCTGTTTCTGAAATGATTATAGCATGTTTATAAAAAAATGGAAATAAATTATTATCATAAAATACCTTTTTTTCGCCCATACTAATCATAAAGTCCGAATGGTTTTCAAGGCATTTGGACTGAAACAATGAAATCAGCATTAGCGTGGGGAGGGAGAAAAAGTATGGATTTTCAACAAATACCAATTGGTTTGGGAATGGGTCTTGCCATGAACGGACGGGCAATGGAGAGGTTTTCCAATATGACGGAGGCGGAAAAGGAACAGATTATCTTCAAATGTAAAGATGCCAAATCCAAGGAAGAAATGGATAAGATTATTTCATCATTAGGAAATCCTTTTGCCTGAATATAGAATCTGGGGGAAACCTTTTTTGCCTTTTGCATATCTTATTAGAAAGAAATAAAAAGGAATCTTCTAATATGGATGAGAATATGGTAGAAGAATATTTTGACAAACCGGATATGCCGGAAAGGTTTGAAAAGTGCGGAGGCTGTAAGAAAGAACATCATGCCTGCACAAAGGTAACTTATCAGTATGCGGAAGTAAGTGTTCCGGTTAAGGTAAAGCCTTTTGCAAGGGTTGGAAGAATTGAAACACAGTGCTGCGGAAATCCGGTAATCACGGATCACAAAAAGGGAGACTGTGATTGTGACGGAGTATGTGAACTGGAAATAGCACAGACGATTTGTGTAAAGATTCCGATTGAGTATTGCGCAATGACCGACATAGGCGAAAATAAGGTCAGGTGCGGGGACGTATCCAACTCCTGTCATTGCTTTAAAAAAGAAAAAGACGATATTTTGTAGAAAAGTTTGGTGCAAAAGCCCTCTTTCTTATTTGCCAGCGTATTTTGAGTATGCTATACTAAGCAAACAGGAAAGAGGGTTTTATCATGGCAAAGGGGAAAAGAAGCAATCAGATAAAATGGGACAAGCTGGACAATACAGCCCACTTGTTTCCGGTTATCGCAAATGAAACTATGAGCAGCGTATATCGTATCAGTGTGACCCTGCGGGAAGAAATAAGACAGGAGCTTTTGCAGGAAGCATTGGAAATGGTGCTGCCCTGGTTCGATACATTTAACTCCAGAATGAAAAAGGGGTTTTTCTGGTATTATTTTGAAACAAACCGGAAAAGTGCACCTAAGGTGGTGGAAGAGAGAACCTATCCCTGCCTTTATATGGAGCCGTATAAGAATCATAATTATTTGTTTCGCGTTACTTATTATGAAAAGAGGATCAATCTGGAGGTATTTCATGTGCTCACTGATGGGATGGGCGCCATCACCTTTTTAAGAGAGCTGATCTATCAGTATCTCCGCCTTTCCCATCCGGAACTGGGAAAGAAGCTGGGAGATTATTTATCCAGCAATACTTCCTTAAATAAAGAGGACAGCTATATCAAAAATTATAAAAGAAGCCATGCCAAAGGGTATAAAACGGAAAAGGCATTTCTTTTAAAAGGAGAGTATTTACAGCAGGGACAATTGGGCGTTATCCATGGCTATCTGCCTATCGAAGAGGTGAAGGCAGCGGCTAAAAGGAGGGACATGAGCATAAACCAGTATCTGGTAGGTATTCTGGTTTACAGCATTTATAAGGAATGGCTTCACGAAGCGCCTGATAAAAGGCCTGTTGCGGTCTGTGTGCCGGTCAATCTGCGGCCTTACTTTGATTCCATTACAACGAAAAACTTTTTTACAGTAGTAACGGCGGTATTTCGTTCCGAAAAAGAGCATTATACATTTGAAGAGGTGCTTGGCATTGTAAAGCAAAGCCTTGTGGAGCAGATCAACAGGGAAAATCTGGAAAATCTGATTTCTTATAATGTTTCCAGGGAAAAGAAGCTGATTGTAAGGGCGGTTCCGCTGTTTTTAAAAAATCTGGCGGTAAAAATGGTCTATAAAAGCTCTGCAAGAGCAAATACAACTACTGTTACCAATATAGGCGCCATCTCCATGGAAGAGGAATATAAGCCTTATGTGGACAAGTTCCATGTGGTGTTGTCCATGACAAAGGGGCAGAATATGAAAAGCGCCATTTGTTCCTATGAGGATACCCTTGTATTTAATTTCAGCTCCCGGTTAAAGGATGTGTCCATTCAAAAGGCATTTTTCAGAAAGCTGGCGGAAGAAGGAATCCATGTAACCATAGAAAGCAACGGGGTGTATTATGAGTAGATGTAAACAGTGTAAAATTCAGGTTGCGGATCATACTATGGTCTGCCCTCTTTGTAACAGTGTGCTTGAAATAGAGGAAGGAGAAGAAAAAGGACAGGATATGTATCCGGATGTAAGGCTTCGTACCAGAATGTTTCAGATTGTGGTAAGGGTTTATTTCGTGGCAGCCATTTTACTGGAAATCGCTCTGGTAGTCATCAACAGCCTGACATTTTCCGGAACATGGTGGTCTGTCATATGCGGAGCAGCATTTCTGGTTTTGTTTTTTACGTTAAGCTTTTCCGTTTCCAATCATAATTATGGGCATATGCTGAAAATTGCTGTGGAGGCAGTAATCATAGTGTTGTTTACCCTGTTAGTGGATGTGATCACCGGGTATCGGGGCTGGTCTTTGACCTATGCCATGCCTTCCGTTATTATATTGGTGGATATAGCCATCATTATTTTGATGATTGCCAATAATCTGAACTGGCAGAGTTATCTGTCTTTACAGCTTACTATGATTGTATTCAGCATTGTAGGGATTGTGCTTTTTTTTGCAGGACTCATAGAAAAGCCGCTGCTTACTTTTATCAGCGTCCTGCTTTCTCTCCTGTTATTTCTGGGTACGGTACTGATTGGTGACAAAAGGGCGAAAACGGAGCTGAAGAGACGATTTCATGTTTGATTTCGCATAAGCATGTTGGCGGGCCGTGCTTTCGCTATATGCGGCTGGTAATAGTGCATAAGGTACCAAAAACAGGCACCTAAGTACTGACGACAACGCAGTCTAATGGAAAAATAGACAAGGAATCATGCCAGATATCAACGGTACAGTACACCAGGATTTGAGAGGGAGACAAAATGATAAAGAAACAAACAGATAGAATGGGAGAAAATGAAGTGAGCATCAGAGGACGTATCCTAAGAGAAATCATTGCCCATTTTCATTCGGACCAGATGACAGAACAGGACATTATGGGTGGGGGAATCCGTAAGAGACTGGAAGAGGCCCCGTGGAAAAGTCCTGAGGGCTATGAAGTGCTTCCGGTTTCCATGGAGAACTTTGAAATGGAACTGCTCCAGTCGGAAGAGGATAAAGGGGAGCTGGTAGTGCTTCAGCTTCATGGTGGCGGATATGTAGGAAAGCTCCGAAATTCCCATCGCGCAACGGCGGTCCTGTACAGCAGGGCAGGAAAGGGCTGTAATGTGCTGACTATCGATTACCGGGTTGCTCCAGAGCACCCTTACCCGGCAGCGCTGGAGGATGGGTTAGCCGCCTATTACTGGCTTTTGGAACAGGGATATACGGGAGACAAGATTCTTTTGGGAGGAGACTCGGCAGGAGGCGGCCTTGCCATGGCAATGACCATGTATTTAAGGGATCACGGACAGGAGCTGCCAAAGGGAATCGTGGCTATGTCTCCATGGACGGATTTGACTGCCAGCGGCACATCTTATGATGATAATTTTGAAATCGACCCTCTTTTTGGCAAGACAAGGGAGAGCCTTATTTATAACAATGCATATCCAGGAGAAGAGAACCCTGAAAATCCTTATATTTCCCCTATGTTTGGCAGTTTTGAGGATTTCCCTCCCATGCTTGTGCAGGTAGGGACCCATGAAATGTTGTTAAGCGATTCAATTACAGTGGTGAAAAAAGCAAGACAGGCAGGTGTTAAGGTGCGTTTAGGCCGGTATGAAGGAATGTTTCATGTATTTCAGCGAGCCATGCTGCTTTTGCCGGAGTCCAGAAAAGCATGGATCGAGGTAGAGCGGTTCATTGAAAAAATCAATGAACCTGTCACAGAGCAGAACACCAAAAGGGCTTTGCCTGCCAAAGATGAGGCTACAGCCAGCCCCCGTCCAGAGTGATGATTTGTCCGGTCAGATAGGCCGGACTTTTTATTAGGTTTATGACAAGCTCTGCGGCTTCTTTGGGATTTCCCATTCGTCCTGCAGGAATATCTTCTATAATAGAAGCTTTTTCTTCCATGGAAAAACAATTGTTCATGTCCGTGTCCATCATGCCAAGGGCAATGGCATTTACTTGAATGTTGCTTGGAGCTAATTCTTTGGCAAGCGCTTTCGTAAAGCTGTTGAGCCCGCCCTTGGAAGCAGAGTAGGCCGCTTCTGTGGAAGCGCCCGCATTTCCCCATACGGAGGAAATGTTGATGATCTTTCCGCTTTTTTGCTGTATCATGTTAGTGACAGCTAACTTGCTTGTATAAAAGGCAGAAGAAAGATTGGTGTCCAGTATCTGTTTCCATTCTTCCGGCGTCATGTCCTGAAACAGTCCCACATAAGAGACTCCTGCATTATTGATCAGTACGTCCAGCCGTTTGATGTTTAGAAAGCATTGCTCAACGAACTGGTAATCGGATATATCCCCCACAAATCCGGTGCAGGAAATCTGATATTCCCTTTCAAGCGCTTCCATAAGAGATAAGAGAAGTTCTTTTTGTGTGTGGCATACGAGATAAAGGTCATATCCTTCTTTGGCTAAAGCGATTGCAATGGCTCTTCCGATTCCTCTGGAGGCGCCTGTGAGGAAAGCTGTTCTTTTCATGGTGTTTTTGTTCCTTTCTTTTTGGATAGGATAGATTCGATTCTTTCAATAGTATAGCATATTTATTGGTTTGGTTCAGCTTGTTTTTTGAAGGGAAGCTGAAGCAAGATACGGTCTCCTATTGTATATTGAAAGGCCATGCCAAATTGTGACAATAAATTACAAAAAAGCCTTTCTTTTTAATAATGAAGATGGTATAATAAAATAAATTTACAGCTATAAATCGAAAAATATTTTCAATAGGGATTGCAAAAAATATGAAAAGAAGGGACAATTTGAGCAGAGCAGAGCAGAGCAGAGCAGAGCAGAGCAGAGCAGAGCAGAGCAGAGCAGAGCAGAGCAGAGCAGAGCAGAGCAGAGCAGAGCAGAGC
>JAAUZH010000002.1 GCA_014804675.1 Lachnospiraceae bacterium | reverse complement strand
ATTCCAGAGGCCGGGTGTGGGCAGAGCCCACGGAAAGAGCAATAAGATACAATGCCTGTTTGCCATACAAAAAAATAGAAAAAAATGTATAAACTGTTTCCCATTGGTTATACTATAGTATAGAAGAAGTAATTCGACAGCCCCAAAAACATAAAACCGACAAAAAAACTCTTACATATCTAACTCTTATCAAGAAAGTCTAAATTTCATAGACACAAGATTTTTTACAGCCTCTCTGCCGGCTTCACACCCTCCAAATATATACTCCCTTTTAGGCGGGCTGAACGGTTCCTGAAATTTAAATCCCAAGCTCATCCATCATTTTGTCAATATTATCCTCTAAATCGGAATCGCTTATAATTTCATCAAATTCTGCTGCGTCCAGATATTCATCGTAAGCCTCCGATGCTCTTTCAAATTCATCGTCATCCTGAATGCACTCTAGCACAGGCTCTGCATTTTCATCATTTTCGTCTTCAAAATAGCGGTAAATCCATACCTCGCCATCTTCATTTTCACCGTTTTCATCCAAAGGAAGAAGAACGATATAGTCCTGCTTTTCCACAGTAAGAATAGTAATAACGGCACAGTTAACCGTAGTTCCGTCATCCAGTTCTAAAGTTACGGACATTTCTTCATCAAAAATCCCGTCTTGATTATCTTGATTTCCCATAATAAGAATCTCCTTTTTATTTTGATTTCATAAAGGGATTGTATCATTGGAATGGAGAAAAGACAAGAATGAAATCATGGATTGAAATTGGTAACAGTTCAGCCCGTCTGGAAGGGAGAGTGCATTTGGAAGGTGGGGAGCTGGCAGAGCATATAGTAGTCTGTCAGGCACGCTTTCGCTCTGCAAAGACGCAACAGTACTAACGCACCAAAATACGGTGCGTAAGTGCTGGCGGCTTTGCCAAGGCCTGACAGACTACTATATGCTCTGCCAGCTCCCCACCTTCCAAATGCACTCTCCCTTCCAGACGGGCTGAATTATTAGTGAAATTGCAAGAAAATGAATGGCTGATATTGACAATTATCAGACAAATTTTTAAAATATACATATAGGACAAAAGTATGGATCGGTGAAAAGAAAGCAGGTGATTTTATGTTCCAGACCAAGGAGGAAAAAATAGCAAGAGTAAAGCAGATGATTTATAACACACAGAATATTGTATGCTTGCTTGGCATCGGTGTGGCTATGGAGTGCGGCGGTGTGAATTTTCTTCATGAAAGGGAAAGCTATCGGATTGAAGATATTTATCATTACAGCCCGGAGGAAATATTTTCAACAGGCTTTTACAGTGCAAGAAAGGAAAAGTTTTTTGAATTTTATAAACAGGAGCTGCTTTCTTTGGAGCTGACAGTAGGGCAAAGCTTATATGCCATCAAGGAGTTGGATAACTGGGGGAAGCTGAAAGCCTGTGTTACAAGAAATATGTATGGGCTGGCTGAACGGGCAGGCATTTCCAATGTAATCAATCTGTATGGGAATATACATGAAAACTGGTGCACTAAATGCGGCAAGCATTTTGATGCGGATTATTTGAAAAACAGTGTGGGCGTGCCGGTCTGCGATGCATGCGGAAGCCCAATCAGGCCAGGAGTGCGGCTTTATGGGGAACTGGTGCGGAATGACGTGATGACAAGGTGTGCCAACGCATGCCAGTATGCGGATGTATTACTTGTCCTTGGAACCAATCTTTATGACAGCATGGTAAAGAATGCGTTAAAATATTACAGTGGCAGTAAGCTGGTGCTGATTACGAAGCATGAACATTTTACGGATAAAAAAGCCGATATTGTTATACATGATGAGGTAAATAAGGTGTTGCCGAAGATTGTGTGGTAAGGAAAATTATGCTATACTGTTTACTGCGGAGTGAAAGAACCGATACATATGTTATTTGACAAAAATGTAATGTCAGCTATGAATAAAAGCAGGAGAAATGAAACGTGGTAAATTACAAGATAAGAACAGGGCAGCCATATCCGCTGGGAGTGACGCCATATTCGGATGGGTTTAATATTGCCATTTCCATTCAGGCAAGAAAAGAATGCGGCATGCTGCTTTACAGAGAAAATCAGAATGTAATTCAGATTCCCTTTTCCAATAAATACTTGGTGGGTGATCTGTATACTATATTTGTGGAAGGAATCGACATCAAGAAATATTTCTATCAGTTTTATAAGGATGAGGAAAGGCTGCCGGATCCTTATGGAAAAAGAATTCTGGGCAGAGAAGTATGGGGAGAGTGGCAGGAAAAACGGAAAGAGTTATATTATCGTACGCTGCAGGAGGAATTTTGCTGGCAGGGGGACAAGCCTTTGAATATTCCTTATTGCGACAGCATTTTGTATAACCTTCATGTAAGAGGCTTTACAAAGCACAGTTCTTCCAGGGTAAAAGGAAAGGGCACTTTTACCGGGCTTATGGAAAAGATTCCCTATTTAACGGAACTTGGAATTACCGGAGTTGAATTGATGCCCATTTATGAATTTGACGAGATTATTAGAAATGCCGGATATACCCATATGGATGAAATGCTGGCTCCTCATATGGACAAGGCCCATGCCACATGGGAATATAAAATCAACTATTGGGGATTTACCAAGGGAGATTATTTTGCACCGAAGGCATCTTATGCTTACACGGATGACCCGGTAAAGGAATGCAAGACCATGATAAGGGAGCTTCATAAAAACGGGATAGAAGTCCTGATGCAGATTTATTTTCCAGATTCGGTTTCCTGGAGCCATATGTATGAGGTGCTGAAGTTCTGGGTAAGAGAATATCATATAGATGGATTTCACTTAATGGGGCAGGACATTCCCATGAAGTTATTGGCAAAGGACCCTCTGTTTGGAAAGACGAAGCTCATTGGAGAGCGTATGGATTTATCCAGCCTGTATCGGGAGGAGGAAAAGCCCGAATTTAAAAATACGGCATTGTTTCATGAAGAATTCATGTATGAAACAAGAAAATATTTAAAGGGTGACGGTGATATGCTTTCAAAAATGGCAGAGCTGTTTCGGAAAAATCCGGAAAAAACTGCTGTGGTCAACTATCTGACCTGTTATCAGGGATTTACATTGCATGATTTGGTCAGCTATGATAAAAAGCATAATGAAGAAAACGGGGAAAACAACAAAGATGGAAGCGACTATAATTATAGTTGGAATTGCGGTGTGGAAGGAAAAAGCAGAAAAAAGCAAGTGCTGGAGCTTAGAAAAAAACAGATGCGGAATGCCTGGCTTATGCTCCTGCTGGCACAGGGGACTCCTGTGCTTTTAAGCGGAGATGAATTTCTAAACAGCGGAGAGGGAAATAATAACCCTTATTGTCAGGATAATCGCATCAACTGGCTGAACTGGAAGCAGGTAGAAACCAATAGAGAAATGGTGGATTTTGTAAAGTTTTTGATACAGACAAGGAAGAACCATCCAATTTTGCACAAGGAAGAACAGCTTCGGATTATGGATTATATTGCATGCGGTTATCCGGACTTATCCTATCATGGAAATATGGCATGGTATCCTCAGTTTGAAAATTACAACAGACACTTGGGAGTCATGCTGTGCGGCAAGTATGCAAAGATAAAGAAAAGAAGGGATGATGACTTTTTTTATCTGGCATACAATATGCATTGGGCGGATCATGAATTTGCTCTGCCAAAGCTTCCAAACGGCTTTAAATGGTATATCCTGATAGCTTCTGAAAAAGGAGAATATTTTCCGGAAGCTCATATACCCTCCAGAAAACAGACGAAAGTTATAGTTCCAGAAAGAAGCATACTTGTACTAATTGGAAAGCGGGCAGTGTAGCATGAAAATAAAAAATATCATAGGACATTTGAAAACCATTACCACTCATAAAAGACTTGTAAGGAAAGGCTGTTTTCGGGTAGGGCTGTACAGACAGGGAATCCTGCATGACTTGTCCAAATTTTCCCCAACGGAATTTTGGGTGGGAGCAAAGTATTATCAGGGAGACAGAAGCCCCAACAATGCAGAAAGGGAGCAAATCGGCTATTCCAGCGCATGGCTTCATCACAAGGGCAGGAATAAGCATCATTATGAATATTGGATTGATTACAGCACAAAAGCAATAGAGGGCGGGATGGCGCCAGCGCCCATGCCAAAAAAATATGTGGTGGAAATGTTCATGGACCGGGTTGCCGCCTCTAAAACTTATAATAAGGAGAAATATACGGATTCCCATCCCCTTATGTATTTTAAAAGCGGGAAAGGGGAACCTATGATGCATCCGAAAACGAGAAAACAGTTGTTAAAGCTTTTGACCATGCTTTCTGAAAAAGGAGAAGATTATACCTTTGCTTATATTAAAAAAGTAGTATTACAAAAGAAAAAAAGAAAGAAAACCGCTATATTTTTTGTAATATAAAATCAAACAGGCACCAACTCCTTGCAAATTCCATATGTTATGGTATAAAGGAGTTGAAAATATGAATTGTTTATGGATTTTAGTATTGCTTTTCCTGTGCAACAATGGAAGATGCAGTGACAGACACGAACGGCATGACAGACACGACAGAGATGATGATTGTGATTGCGGACGTGACAGGTCAAACTCATCAAATGATGATTGTGGAGGCGGTTCCGCAAGACGATTTACTGAAGATAACGGATTATTTGATATGCCAAGGGGCGGGGAAGCAGGAAGAGTTCCTTCCAATTTCCAACGGGGTACCTGTGGCTGTGAAATACAGGAGTAATAAAACATTGCTTTGAAAGGCCTGCTGATTTTGGCAGGCTTTTCTTGACGAACAGATATGAATTTGATACACTTTTCCTAATGACTTGAAAGGACGAAAAAAACATGATCAATGATAAAAAAGTACTCTTTAGCGGTATGCAGGCAACCGGGAATCTTACACTTGGCAATTATCTTGGAGCCTTAAAGAACTGGGTAACCCTGTCGGAGGAATATGAATGCTTTTATTCCGTGGTGGATCTGCATTCCATTACCATTCGCCAGGACCCGGCAGAGCTTCGGAAAAGAGCGAGAAATCTGCTGACCCTTTATATTGCAGCAGGCTTGGACCCGGAAAAGAACTGCATTTACTATCAGTCTCATGTATCGGGACATGCAGAGCTTGCCTGGATTTTAAACTGCTTTACTTATATGGGCGAATTAAACCGTATGACCCAGTTTAAGGATAAGGCGGCAAAGCATGCGGATAACATCAATGCCGGGCTTTATACATATCCCGTTTTGATGGCGGCGGATATTCTGCTGTTTCAGGCTGATGTGGTTCCAGTAGGAAAGGATCAGCTGCAGCATTTGGAGATTACCAGAGACATTGCAGGAAGGTTCAACGGTATTTATGGAGATGTATTTACCATGCCGGAGCCATATGTAGGAAAACAGGGTGCAAAAATCATGTCCTTGCAGGACCCTGCCAGAAAAATGTCAAAGTCGGATGAAAATCCAAACGGAAGCATTTATTTGATGGATGATCCCGATACGATTATGCGCAAATGCAAACGTGCGGTAACGGATTCGGAAGCTTCTGTCCGCTATCGGGATGAACAGCCGGGAGTAAAGAATCTGATTGATATATACTGTGCCTGCACTAATAAGACACCGGATGAGGTAGAAAAGGAATTTGACGGGAAGGGCTATGGAGATTTCAAGATGGCGGTAGGAGAGTCTGTGGTCAGTGTCTTAAAGCCCATTCAGGAACGGTTTGCACAGCTTTTAAAGGATAAGGCATATATTGACGGTGTGATTAAAGAAAACGGTGAAAAGGCCAATTATTATGCTTTAAAGACGCTGCGCAAGGTACAGAAAAAGGTGGGCTTCCCGGAAAGAATCAGATAAGCTTTTCCATATCGGGAGGAACCGGAGCGGTAAAGGTCATAGGCTCCTTTGTAATAGGATGTGGAAAGGACAGCCTATAGGAATGTAAGGCCTGTCTTTTTATAAGCTCCATATTTCCATAGTAAAGGGAATCCCCTAAAAGAGGGTGCCCCAGATAGCTCATATGAACGCGGATTTGATGGGTGCGTCCTGTTTCCAAATGTAAGGAAATCAGGTCGTATCCATTTTTTTCCTGCAGTTTTCTGTAATGGGTAACAGCCCGTTCCCCCTTTTGAAAATCCACACATCTGGTAATCAGCGAATCTGACATACGGGCAATGGGAGCATTTACCGTACCTTCCTTGGGAAGAGGCTCCTTCCCCTGTGAAACAAGTGCCAGATATTCTCTTTTGATGTGCCCCGCTGCAATCATAGTGGATAGAATCCCGGCAGCTACCATATGCTTGGAAAGCAGAATCAGGCCGGAGGTGTCCTTGTCTAACCGGTTCGTACAGCGGAATACATAAGGAATGCCTTGTTTTTCATAGTAATACACCACTCCATTGGCGAGAGTTCCTTCATAATGGTTTAAGGAAGGATGGACGGGCATATTGGCAGGCTTATTGAGGATTAAAATATCTTCATCCTCATAAACAATATCCAGTGGGATTTCACAGGGGACGATATTTTCAGAGGATTCCTTTTCTATGAGATGAATTGTAAGACAGTCACCGGCAGACAGTTTTTCGTTTACATAACACCATTTCCCGTTTAGAAGGATGCTTTCCGGAATTTTCTTTAAGGCGATAATGGACTGCCTGGAAAAGCTTTTGGAGCGTAAGTAGTTGTATATGGTGGAAGCATGGCAGGCTGTTTCAATTTGGAAGTTGAAGGTTCGGTGCATGATTGTCTGGTCCTTTTTCTTTATTGTGGCTATTATAGCATGGGATTTGGGTGTAGTGAAGACCTATTCCAAAGTGCCATCCGGAAATATTTTGCGAAATATCTTCTGAACAAAGCCATTTCGATAACCAGTAGGAGCCGGAAACCCATAGAGAAGTCTTGTGGGCCTTGATGAAGGCGCCGGTCCTTACGCAACGTATTTTGGTGCGTTAGTACCGCTGCGTTTTCATAGAGCGAGAGCGTGCCCGTAAGACTTCTCTATGGGTTTATGGCTCCTGCGTCCTCATATCAAAATCCCCTTTTTTCAATAAAGAATTTGGAAGTATTATCTCCATCCCCAAAATCTATTAACAAATCCTCTTCAAATATGTTATAATAAAACAAGTTCCGGAAAGGACAAAGGAAAGAAAAAGCAGGAGGCTCTTTATGAGAAAAGAAAAGTATGTTGCTTATGTGTCTACCTATACGATGGGAGATAATTACGGGATTAAAATATATGACGTGGATATGAAGCAGGGCAGGCTGATAGAAAAGGATCAGGTTGAGATTACTAATTCTTCTTATGTGACCATATCCCACAATGGCAGATACTTATATTCCATAACGGATTTCGGAGTGGAAGCATACCGGATTTTGGAAGACGGAACGCTGAAGGTGGTCAATCACGGTTCCATTAACGGTATGAGAGGCTGTTATCTGTCTACCGATTATGAAGATAGATATTTATTCGTGGCAGGTTATCATGATGGAAAGATTACGGTGCTTCGTTTGAAAGAGGATGGCGGAATCGGGAAGATTGTGGATGAAATTTACCATAAGGGCTTAGGAAGCATAGCGGAACGGAATTTCAGGCCTCATGTAAACTGTGTAAAGATGACCAGAGATAATAAGTATCTGATGGCTGCCGATTTAGGCATGGACCATACAGATGTTTATAAGCTTGACCATAAAACAGGAAAATTAAAGCCAATTGACGTGATTCGTAGTGAGATTGAATCGGCTCCAAGGCATATTAAAATGTCAAAGGATGGCAAATTCGTCTATATTGTGCATGAATTAAAGAATTATATTGACGTATATAGCTATGAAGACTTGGGAAATGCTCCGGAGTTTAACAAGCTCCAGACGATTTCCACATTAAATAAATATCATGCCGGGGGCTCGGCAGCAAGTGCTTTGAATTTTTCCACAGATGAGCAGTATCTTGTCAGCTCCAATGCAGGGGATAACAGCGTGATTGTTTATAATATCAATAAAGAAAACGGGGAATTGACCAAGAACTTCTGTCTTCCCATCAGCGGAGATTACCCGAAAGATGCGGCTTTGTTCCCGGATAATAAGCATCTGGTATCCTTAAATCACGAAACAAATACCATGACCTTCTTCCATGTAGATTTGGAAAAGGGGCTTTTGGTTATGAACGGGAAGGAAATGAAGATAGACCAGCCTAACTGTATTATTTTCCATAAGCTGGAGGGAGAAAAGAAGACAGGAAAGGAAGTATAAAAGCTTCTTTTGCCACACATCAAAAAAACAATGCCATGTTGTTAAAAAGTACATGGCATTGTTTTTTGTTTCTTTTAAGCCAGGTAGATGCGTTCCAAATAGTCCATTTTGGATTTCATGTTTTCCAGCAGCAGATCCAAAAGTGCAATGGCAGTCATGGATTCCACTACCACAACAGCTCTTGGGACAATGATGGGGTCGTGCCGTCCTTTGATATTGACGGATATTTCCTGACCGGCTTTATTGACTGTCTGCTGGGTTCTGTGAATGGAAGGAGTTGGCTTGATGTATGCCCGCAGGATGATGGGAGAGCCGTCACTGATACCACCTAAGATACCACCTGCATGATTGGTTTCTTTTGTGACAGAACCATCCTTGACCCGAAAAGCATCATTATTTTCACTTCCTTTTGAACGGGCAACGGAGCAGCCGTCTCCTATTTCAAAAGCTTTTACGGCGCCGATGGATAAAACGGCTTTTCCAAGGACTGCATCCAGCTTATCAAAAACCGGCTCCCCAATGCCGGCAGGACAGCCGACTACTGTGCATTCAACAACTCCCCCGGCAGAGTCGGTTTCTTTCATACATGCTTCCAGATAAGCTTCCGCCTTTTTAGCGGCTTCCAGATCAGGCATTCCGGTTGGAGTCTCAGTGATGGCAGCTTTATCAAAATGATCCATGTCAATGGAAATGGGACCAATGGATTTCGTGTATGCCATTACGTCAATGCCAAGCTGTTTTAGAATTTTTTTTGCTACGGCGCCGGCGGCTGCCCGGCCGATTGTTTCCCGCCCGGAGGAACGTCCGCCGCCCCGATAATCTCGGAATCCATATTTTTCATCAAAAGTAAAATCCGCATGCCCCGGTCTGTAATAAGTAGAAATTTCGCTGTAATCATGGGAGCGCTGGGAGGTATTTTGTACCAGAAGGGAAATGGGGGTGCCGGTAGTCTTTCCTTCAAATACACCGGATAAAATCTCTACCTGATCCGCCTCCCTTCTGGGAGTGGCGAACTTAGACTGTCCCGGTTTCCTTCGGTCTAATTGTTTCTGAATATCTTCCTCACAGAGAGGAAGCCCGGCAGGGCATCCGTCAATGACTACGCCGATTGCCTTTCCGTGGGATTCTCCCCAGGTCTGTATGGTAAAATGTCTTCCAAATGTTGAACCAGCCATTTTATGCCTCCTAAGATAAAATGTTATGTACCCTTCTTTGGCAAGTGGTATTTATGTGCCGGAAGATTTTGGTACATGGAAATTATAGCGGAGAAATGCTTTTGTTACAACCAAAACTTTTTGAAGAGAGGATAAGAACAAGAATAAAATCAAAAAAATGCTGTACAAATCCGAAAATTATGTTATTATAAAATTGATAATTAATAGGATTATGTCAATTTATTTGAAAACAGAAATGATTGTCAATTGAAATGGGGCATAAGGGAATTGAAAAAGAGAAAAATAACTGCCAGATTGATGGCATTTGGAAAAAAGAACAGTGTTTTTAAAATCATATCTCTTGTATTGCTGACCGTTTATTTATTTGGGTATTATATAAAACAATATTGTATTCACAATAAGAAAAGGTATGCTTGTATTTTTTGCACCTGCATGGTATTTGCCATTAGTTCCAGCTTTTCTTTTGACGGAAAGGACATGCAGGAAACGGTTTCCGAAGACGGAATAACCGCTGAATACAATAAGCATGAAAAAATGGAAAATGGCGGCAATTCCATGGAAGAGGTGGAAATCCTTGAGGACAAGGATGTAATGGAGGGCTATGAAAATTCCGAACTGGAGTATGTAACGGAAGAAGATAAATTCAGCATTGATGAAATCCTTACAGCCGGAGAAGCATATTTAGAAGGCGTTTCCGAAAATTCTGTGAAAGGACAGTTAAGCAGTGATGACTGGCAGCTTGTGTTGATCAATAAGCATCATTCCATTCCGGATGATTATACGTTTACCCTTGGAACTATTAGAGGCGGAATGCAGTGTGACGAGCGGATCATTCCAGAACTGATGGAAATGCTTCAGGCAGCCAAGGAGGACGGTGTCAGCCTGATTGTCTGTTCACCCTATCGGGATATGAATCGTCAGCAGGTATTATTTGAACGAAAGATTAAAGCTTACATGAGACAGGGTTATTCTTATCTGGAGGCTTATCAGATCAGCTCACAGACCGTTACCGTACCGGGTGCCAGCGAGCATCAGATAGGACTTGCCATAGATTTTCTGTGCAAAGGCTATTCCTCTTTAAATGAAGGCTTTGCGGATACGGAAGGAGGAAGATGGCTGGCAGCCCACGGTCATGAATATGGCTTTGTCTTAAGATATCCGAAAGGAAAGGAATATATTACCGGCATTGAATACGAACCGTGGCATTATCGCTATGTAGGCAAGGAAGCGGCAGCCATTATGACGGAACGAGGACTGACATTGGAAGAATTTATAGAAGAACTTAGTGAATAATCAGAGGGAAATATGTATCGGATATTAAAGCAGGAAGGCAGAGCTAAACGAGGTGAATTTCAAACAGTACATGGGGTCATTCAGACCCCTGTTTTTATGAATGTGGGAACGATAGCGGCAATCAAAGGAGCTGTTTCCACGGAAGACCTGAAACAGATCGGGACCCAGGTGGAGCTGTCCAACACGTACCATCTTCATGTGCGCCCGGGAGATGAGGTTGTAAAGAAATTAGGCGGTCTGCACAGGTTCATGGTATGGGACAGGCCCATCCTTACCGATTCGGGAGGTTTTCAGGTATTTTCTCTGGCAGGGCTTAGAAAGATTAAGGAAGAGGGCGTTTATTTCCAGTCCCATGTGGATGGACGTAAGATTTTTATGGGTCCGGAGGAAAGCATGCGGATTCAGTCCAATCTTGCCTCTACAATTGCCATGGCTTTTGATGAGTGTCCTTCCAGCAAGGCTGACAGGGATTATGTGACGGCTTCTGTGAATCGTACTACCAGATGGCTTGCCCGCTGCAAAAATGAAATGAAAAAACTGAATGAATCAGAGGACACCATCAATAAAAAGCAATTGCTGTTTGGAATCAATCAGGGGGCTGTGTTTGCGGACATCCGGAAGGAACATGCAAAGCAAATCAGTGAATTTCAGTTAGACGGTTATGCCATTGGAGGGCTTGCAGTAGGGGAAACCCATCAGGAAATGTATTATATACTGGAAGAGACAGTTCCCTATCTTCCGGTGGATAAGCCCACCTATCTGATGGGAGTCGGAACGCCTGCTAATATATTGGAAGGCGTGGAACGGGGAGTTGACTTTTTTGACTGCGTTTATCCTACCAGAAACGGGCGGCATGGACATTTATATACCAGATTCGGAAAGATAAATTTATTCAATGCCAAATATGAGCTGGATGACGGACCTATAGAAGAGGGCTGCGGCTGTCCGGCATGCAGGACTTATTCCAGGGCTTATATCAGGCATTTGTTAAAAGCAAAGGAAATGCTTGGAATGCGGCTTTGCGTTTTGCACAATCTGTATTTTTACAATCACATGATGGAAGATATCCGCAAAGCGCTGGAAGAGGGAAGATTTGCAGCATACAAAAAGCAAATGCTGGAAAGCATGAAAATTTTATAAAAATACTTGAAGTAATCGGGACTTTTGTGTATGATGTCCTTTAGTGCAATTACGAACAGACTAGGAGGTAACCAATATGATTTTGTCAGGTACAGCAGATACGGCACAGGCGGCAGGCGGTTTTTCAGGAGTGATTTTAGTAGTATATCTTGTTGCAATCGTTGCATTTTTCTATTTTATGATGATTCGTCCCCAGAAAAAGGAGCAGGCAAAAATGAGCGCCATGCTTTCCAAGCTGGAAACAGGCGACAGTGTGCTGACTACAAGTGGATTTTATGGAGTGGTCATTGACATTGATGATACGGATGATACGGTGATTGTAGAATTTGGAAGCAATAAGAACTGTCGTATTCCAATGAATAAGACTGCCATTGCCCAGGTGGAAAAGGCAAATGGAGAATAAATGTTGTATGTAGAAGAATCCTGCTTTGGCGGGATTTTTTTATTTATAGAGTATAGGGAAGGAAATCAAAACTTTGTTTTGTAATATTGAAGCAGTTTTTGGCATATGCTATAATTTTTTATAAAATGAAAAAGGATACAGAGGGATAGGACAGGAAAAGACTTTGGTATAAAGAGGAGGAAATAAGAGTGGGAGAGGTCATAGCAGAACATATTCAAACATTGACGAAACAGGATTTCGTGGAAGCTTACGGGGTATTCTGGGAATGGAATCGGAAGAAGCGGAAAAAGGCAAATGTTTCCTTGATTGTTTTTGGAATCGTAGGAATATTGACATGTCTGACTTCTTTCGTAGCGGGTTGGACATTTTTAGTGAAGCTTGTCCTTATGGCATATGTTGTATTTATCATATATATGTTTTATGCAGTGAATCGGCAAAATGCGGAAAAATGGGCAGAAAAATTATTTCAAAGCTATAGGGAAGCAAATGAAAATGGGGATAGAAAGATTTTTTATACAGATAAAATGGAGAAAAAAGTACAGGGGGGAAGCCAGACTTTTGAATATAGGAATATAGCACATGTGCAATCGACAGAGAATCTCCTTGTCTTTTTCATGGCAGAGGGTGCAGATGGAAAAACGCAAATGGGGTTGGTTCGAAAAGATGGCTTTAAACAGGGATATGCGGAAAAGGTTTTAGAGGCGGTAAATAAATTTTAAAAGGAGAAGTAAGATGAAGCAGTATATTGTAGATGCATTTACGGATAAAGTTTTTAAAGGCAATCCTGCCGCCGTTTGCATACTTGAGGCATGGATAAGCGATGGGTTAATGCAGAACATCGCAAAAGAAAACAACCTGTCCGAAACAGCATTTGCGGTAAAGGAAGATGAAGGGTATCATCTGCGTTGGTTTACTCCTAACGGGGAGATCGATTTTTGCGGCCATGCAACTCTCGGAACCTCTTATGTCATCGCAAACTTTATGGAACCGGAATGTAAAACAATCCAATTTCATACCATGTCGGGAAAAATGACCGTAGATGTAGTGGGAGATTTATTTGAAATGGATTTCCCAGGCTATCATCTTAACGAAGTGGCCGTTACGGATAAGATGACGCAAGCTATTGGTGCACGCCCCATTGCAGCCTACATGGATAGAGACTTGCTTTTGGTCGTTGATTCAGAGGAGACAGTCAGAGGACTGAATCCCAATCACATCCTCATGAAAGATTTAGAGGGACTCTGTGTGGCAGTAACGGCAAAAGGCAAAGACTATGATTGTGTTTCCAGAGTATTTGCCCCTGATTTAAATGTACTGGAAGACCCCGTAACAGGTTCTACCCATTGCATGATCATCCCTTATTGGGCAAAGGAATTAAATAAGAAATCAATCACTGCCTTCCAGGCCTCAGAAAGAACAGGAGTGCTTTACGGAGAACTTAAAAACGACAGAGTAAAAATTTCCGGCAAAGCCATATTATTCGGAATCTCCGAAATCCTCACATAGCCCCCCTGAAGGCTTTTCGATACACAGTGTGAGCCGGCAGAGCATAGGATAGGATAGTCTTCCGGGCCTTGGCAAAGTCGCCGGCACTTACGCACCGTATTTTGGTGCGTTAGTACCGCTGCGTCTTTGCAGAGCGAAAGCGTGCCCGGAAGACTATCCTATCCTATGCTCTGCCGGCTCACACGTCCTCTTATCCAAATCCCCCTTATAAATCAATCCATGAAAACAGTTGCCATTTCCCTCCATTTGAGATATGATAAGAAAGGTGCTTTATAAGTTTTAGAAGGAAAGGAAGTAACAACATGAATTTAAACATTGGATGTATTGCAGGAGACGGCATCGGGCCGGAAATCGTAGGAGAAGCCAGAAAGGTGCTGGACAAGGTGGCTTCCAAATACGGGCACAGCATTACATATACAGATATTTTAATGGGAGGAGCTTCCATTGACGTTCACGGAATCCCCCTTACTGACGAAGCGATTGCCCAGGCAAAAGCTTCTGATGCGGTTTTAATGGGTTCCATTGGAGGGGATACCAATACCTCGCCCTGGTACCAGTTAGAGCCTTCTAAAAGACCGGAGGCCGGGCTTTTAGCAATCAGAAAGGCACTGAATCTGTTTGCCAACTTAAGACCTGCCGTCTTATATGAAGAGTTAGCGGGGGCTTGTCCTTTAAAAGAGGAAATCAGCGCAAAGGGCTTTGACATGATGATCATGCGGGAGCTTACGGGAGGCCTTTATTTCGGAGAGAGAAAGACCATAGAAGAAAACGGTGTGAAAAAGGCCATTGATACGTTGACCTATGATGAAAATGAAATCCGCCGCATTGCCATAAAAGCATTTGACATTGCAATGAAAAGGAGCAAAAAGGTAACAAGTGTGGACAAGGCAAATGTACTGGATTCCTCAAGGCTTTGGAGAGCGGTGGTCAATGAAGTGGCAAAGGATTATCCAGAGGTGACTTTAGAGCATATGCTGGTGGATAACTGTGCCATGCAGCTTGTGAAGGACCCGGCACAGTTTGATGTGATCTTAACGGAAAATATGTTTGGCGATATTTTATCGGATGAAGCCAGCATGGTGACAGGTTCTATCGGTATGCTTGCTTCGGCAAGCTTAAATGACAGTAAGTTTGGCTTATATGAGCCAAGCCACGGTTCCGCGCCGGATATTGCAGGAAAAGGCATTGCAAATCCCATTGCCACGATTTTAAGCGCCTCCATGATGCTGCGCTATACGTTTGATCTGGATAAAGAAGCGGATGCCATTGACCATGCGGTAAAGCAAGTGCTTAAAGAGGGGTATCGCACTGGGGATATTATGTGGGAAGGATGCACACAGGTTGGAACGGAGAAGATGGGCGATCTGATTTGCGAAAGGGTATAAATATGAATCATAGAAAGATACCATTTTCATATTTTGTAATAGGTGTCATAATGTGTATGATAAGAATCGTATTCATTGGGGCACTTGGGCTGATATGTTCCCTTTGCGGGCTGATTATGAGAAACAGATTGTCACAGGTAGGAATTGTAATTTTGGGTTTATGGTTCTTGCTGGCGATTTTGGATGAAATCAGAATTTGCCATACAATTAAGAACACTGATAACCCACAGGTAAATGAGGCTTTTGATCAGATGTTTGGTGAAGAACAAGAGATGAAGAAGCTATTGGATGAAGCAGCAAAACGCATTGTAAAAGGAGAGAAGAAAGATGAGAAGTGATTCCGTAACAAAAGGAGTGCAGCAGGCACCCCACAGAAGCTTATTCAACGCATTAGGCTACACAGAAGAAGAAAGGCAGAGACCGTTAATCGGTATCGTAAGCTCATATAATGAAATCGTGCCGGGACATATGAACCTGGATAAAATCGTAGAAGCGGTAAAAATGGGAGTGGCAATGGCAGGGGGCACTCCGGTAGTATTTCCGGCAATTGCCGTATGTGACGGAATTGCCATGGGACATATCGGCATGAAATATTCCCTTGTAACAAGGGATCTGATTGCGGACAGCACCGAATGTATGGCAATGGCTCATGGCTTTGACGGGCTTGTGATGGTTCCAAACTGTGACAAGAACGTGCCGGGGCTTTTAATGGCAGCTGCCAGAGTAAACATACCCACTATATTCGTCTCCGGTGGTCCTATGCTTGCAGGTCGTGTAAAAGGAGAAAAGAAGAGTCTGTCATCCATGTTTGAAGCGGTAGGAAGCGTTGCGGCAGGAACCATGACCATGGAGGATCTGGCGGAATTTGAGGAAAAGGTATGTCCTACCTGCGGTTCCTGTTCTGGTATGTATACGGCTAACTCCATGAACTGCTTAACAGAAGCTTTGGGAATGGGACTTAGAGGAAACGGCACTATTCCGGCTGTTTATTCCGAAAGAATCCGCCTTGCAAAACATGCGGGCATGAAAATCATGGAGCTGGTGGAAAAGGACATCAAGCCTCGTGATATCATGACGGAAAAAGCATTTTTAAATGCCCTTACCATAGATATGGCGCTGGGCTGTTCCACAAACTCCATGCTCCATTTGCCTGCCATCGCCCATGAAGCAGGAGTGGAATTGAACGTGGACATTGCCAATGAATTATCTGCAAAGACTCCGAACTTATGCCATCTGGCTCCGGCAGGTCCTACTTATATGGAGGATTTGAATGAAGCCGGCGGCGTTTATGCGGTTATGAAAGAACTTACCAAAAAGAATTTATTATACACAGATTTATTGACAGTAACCGGAAAGACCGTAGGAGAAAACATTGCAAATGCAGTGAACAAAAATCCAGAGGTTATCCGTCACATCGAAAACCCCTATAGTGAAACAGGCGGAATAGCCGTACTAAAGGGAAATCTGGCTCCAGATTCCGGTGTGGTAAAACGTTCTGCAGTAGTGCCGGAAATGATGGTTCATGAAGGACCTGCCAGAGTCTTTGACTGTGAAGAGGATGCCATTGAGGCAATCAAAGGCGGAAAGATCGTAGCAGGAGATGTAGTGGTAATCCGTTATGAAGGACCAAAGGGAGGACCGGGCATGCGTGAAATGCTCAATCCAACCTCCGCCATTGCAGGCATGGGTCTTGGTTCCTCGGTTGCACTGATTACTGACGGACGTTTTTCCGGCGCATCCAGAGGCGCTTCCATCGGCCATGTTTCACCGGAAGCGGCAGTAGGCGGTCCCATTGCTTTTGTGGAAGAAGGAGATATCATTTCCATCAATATTCCGGAAAATACTTTAAATGTAAAAGTATCTGAGGAAGAAATGGAAAGAAGAAAAGCAAACTGGACACCAAGGGAGCCAAAGGTAACTACCGGATATCTGAACCGGTATCGTTCTCTGGTTACAAGTGGAAACAGAGGGGCAGTGCTGGAGGTTCCAGCAGAAAAGTAAACGAAGGACAGGAACTGTTGGTGTAACAGCATTGTTGGAATTGTGGAAAATGTAAATACAGAAGGGATGATAGTAAGACATGCAGTTGACAGGTGCGGAAATAGTAATTGAGTGCTTAAAGGAGCAGGGCGTGGATACGGTATTCGGCTATCCGGGCGGCACGATTTTAAATGTATACGATGCTTTATATAAACATCAGGATGAGATTACCCATATTTTGACTTCTCACGAACAGGGGGCTTCCCATGCGGCAGACGGTTATGCAAGGGCAACGGGAAAGGTAGGAGTTTGCCTTGCCACAAGCGGCCCGGGAGCTACCAATCTGGTAACGGGTATTGCAACCGCTTATATGGATTCCGTTCCCATGGTTGCCATTACGGCCAATGTAAACCTGCCTCTTCTTGGAAAGGATACCTTCCAGGAGGTGGACATTGCAGGGGTTACCATGCCCATTACCAAGCACAATTATATTGTAAAGGATGTAACGGTGTTAGCAGATACGTTAAGAAAGGCTTTCCATATTGCAAGAAGCGGCAGGCCGGGACCTGTTTTGGTGGATATTACAAAGGATGTAACGGCAAATCTTTGTGAATATGAGCCAAAGAAGCCTTTGGAAATGGAGCGGATTAACAAGTTTACATCCGAGGAAGTGGAGCAGGTGCTTTCTTATATCAGGGAAGCAAAAAAGCCTTATATCTACTTAGGAGGAGGCGCCATTCATTCAGGAGCGTCAAAGGAGGTAAGAACCTTTGCAAAGCTGGTAGACTGCCCGGTATGTGATACACTTATGGGAAAAGGCGCTTTTGACGGAAAAGATGAGCTGTATACAGGCATGATTGGTATGCATGGAACGAAAGCTTCTAATTTAGGTGTGGCAAAATGCGATCTGCTCATTGCACTTGGAGCAAGATTTTCCGACCGTGTAACCGGAAATCCCAATAAGTTTGCAGAAAATGCCAGAATCATACAGATTGATATTGATGCGGCGGAAATCAACAAGAATATCAAGACAGATGCTTCCCTGATAGGGGATTTAAAAGATGTGCTTTCGGAAATCAACCAGAAGCTGGAGCAGCAGGAGCATAAGGAATGGACAGATTATGTAAAGGGCTTAAAGGAACAATTCCCCTTAAAATACGAAGAAGAGGGACTTACCTGTCCTTATGTAATAGAACAGCTTGACCTTGCTACGGAAGGGAAGGCGATTGTTACAACGGATGTGGGACAGCATCAGATGTGGGCTTCTCAGTTTTACAAATATACAGAGCCAAGGACATTTATTTCCTCCGGCGGTCTTGGCACTATGGGATACGGTCTTGGAGCATGTATCGGTGCAAAGGTGGGAAGGCCGGAAAAAATTTGCGTCAATATCGGTGGAGACGGCTGCTTCCGCATGAATATGAATGAGCTTGCAACTGCCAGCCGCTACAACATTCCTATTATCCAGATCATCATAAACAATCAGGTGCTTGGGATGGTAAGGCAGTGGCAGACCTTATTTTACGGAAAAAGATATTCCCAGACCATTCTTACCGATAAGGTGGATTATTGCAAGGTGGCGGAAGGCTTGGGCTGTAAGGCATTTCGGGTTACGAAAAAGGAAGAAGTGCTTCCTGCCATCAAAAAGGCAATTGAATGCAAAGAGCCGGTTGTAATTGAATGTATGATTCAAAGCGACGACAAGGTATTCCCCATGGTTTCTCCGGGAGCGCCTATTGAGGAAGTGTTCGATGGGGACGATTTAAAAAAGAAGCCATTGGAGCAGTAAGAAAATAGTTACCATATTTTTAGACAAACAGCAATATACTTTAGAGATGAAGTAGGAATTCAGAAGAAACATGAAGAAAAGGCTGAAACGAATACTATTTATTTTTTGTATAACACCTATTATAATGTTTGGATTGATTTACATAGGGCTGACTGCATATTATGCGGACGGCTTTATGTTTGGTGTGTTCATAAACGGCATATATGCTACCGGAAAGACGCCTGAGGAAATCAATGAAAAGCTTTTGGAGCAGGAAAAGTCGGAGCCTCTTATTATTGTGGATAAATTTGACGAATCCATATCCTTTGATTTGAAGCAGATTGGCTATCAGGTAACTTATCTGACGGGTTTAAAGGAAATACATAAAAAGCAGAATCCGTTTCTTTGGTTTAAAGGGCTTTCCGGTGAATATTCCAATTATTCCATAGAACCGGAAGGGATATTTGATGAAGAAAAGCTGAAAAATAAGCTGTTTGAAACCTCTTTTATCAAAAATGCAGGAGATAAGAACAAAATCAAGGTGGAGATAGAAAAAACAAGCGAAGGCTATCAGCTTGTAGACACTACCAAAAATCTGCTGAATAAGGAACGGGCCCTGGAAGCCGTTTCAGAGGTTTTGAAAAAAGGTGAGGGCCGGATTAATTTAAAAGAAAAAGAGTGCTATGATGAGGTGGAGCTTACAAAAGAGATGAAAGACAACATGGCGCTTTGGGAAAAAATAGAACGGTTCCAGTCTGGAAAGATTACTTATCAGATGGAGGGGGAACAGCAGGAAATTCTGGATGCTTCTGTTACAAGCAACTGGATTCTTCAGGATGAAGAAGGCGAATTTCTTCTGGATGAAAAGGGAGAGCTTCAGTTAGACCAGGAAAAATTGCAGGAATTTGTAGAAGGGCTTTGCGATAAATATGATACAACCAAAAAAGACAGACAGTTTCAGACTACAAGAGGAGATGTGGTTGTAGTTCCAGCAGGTACTTATGGCAATAAAATCGATAAGAAGGCAGAAATTGAGTACCTGATGGAAGCATTTGCGCAAAAGAAGGAAGAGGTTCATACCCCCGCTTATTCCCAGAGGGCATGGGGCGAAGGGGAAGATGATATTGGCGATACCTACATCGAAGTGGATATGACGGAACAGAAGCTATATTATTATGTCCAGGGACGACAGGTCTTGTCCGCATCAGTAGTAACCGGCTGTACCGGAAAAGGAAACGGCACCCCTGCCAAAGCATGTTATATTTACTATAAGCAAAGAAACCGTGTGCTTAGGGGAGAAGATTATGAAACTCCCGTGGATTATTGGATGGCAGTTTATGGAAATATTGGAATCCACGATGCAAAATGGAGGGGAAAATTCGGAGGAACCATTTATAAATCCAACGGTTCCCATGGCTGTATCAATACTCCCTATAAGGAAGTGCAGAAGCTTTATGAAATGGCGGAAGAAGGTACCCCGGTGATGATTTTTTATTAAATGGTTGACTTGTTTTATAAGACTATGTAAAATATAGGTTATGTTTTAGTATGGAAAAGTGATAAAAGAAAGTTTCCAATACAGAAAAGGAAATAGGAGGAGAAAAAAGTGTCCAGAGTGTACAACTTTTCAGCAGGTCCGGCAGTTTTACCTGAGGAAGTTTTAAAAGAAGCTGCAGATGAGATGTTAGATTATAAAGGAACCGGAATGTCGGTTATGGAAATGAGCCATCGTTCCAAGGCTTATGATACCATTATCAAAGAGGCGGAAGCGGATTTGAGAGAGCTTATGAATATACCGGATAATTATAAGGTATTATTTTTGCAGGGGGGCGCAAGCCAGCAGTTTGCCATGATTCCTATGAATCTTATGAAAAATAAGGTGGCTGATTATATCGTAACCGGCCAATGGGCGAAGAAAGCTTTTCAGGAGGCTTCCATTTACGGAAAGGCAAATAAGATTGCTTCCAGCGAGGATGAGACCTTTTCCTATATACCGGACTGCTCCGATTTACCTGTTTCAGAGGATGCGGACTATGTTTACATATGTGAGAACAATACGATTTATGGCACCAAGTTCCATACTCTGCCAAACACAAAAGGAAAAACATTGGTTTCTGATGTTTCCTCCTGCTTTTTATCAGAGCCTGTAGATGTGAGCAAGTATGGAATCATTTATGGCGGCGTTCAAAAAAATATCGGGCCTGCAGGTGTAGTAATCGTCATTATCCGTGAAGATCTGATTACGGAAGATACGCTGCCCGGCACGCCAACTATGTTAAAATATAAAATCCATGCAGACAATGATTCCCTGTATAATACGCCTCCGGCATACGGCATATATATATGCGGCAAGGTGTTCAAGTGGATTAAGAAACAGGGCGGCTTGGAAGCCATGAAAGAGCATAATGAGAAAAAAGCTGCTATTTTATATAACTTCTTAGATGAAAGCAAGCTGTTTAAAGGAACGGTAAGAAAAGAAGACCGTTCCCTGATGAACGTTCCTTTTGTAACAGGAGATGCAGAACTGGATGCAAAATTCGTAAAGGAAGCAAAGGAAGCGGGTCTGGAGAATTTGAAAGGCCACAGAACTGTTGGCGGCATGCGTGCCAGCATTTATAATGCAATGCCTATCGAAGGTGTTGAAAAGCTGGTGGAATTCATGAAAAAGTTTGAGGCAGAAAACTGCTAACATAGAATAAAAAAGAAACAGAAAGAAGGCAGATCATGTTTAAATATTATTGCTTAAATCCAATTGCCAGGGTAGGTCTGGATAAGTTTAAAGCAGATTTTGAAAAAACAGAAGATATAAACGAAGCGGAAGGTATTTTAGTACGCAGCGCTTCCATGCACGATATGGAATTATCTGACAAGCTGTTGACGGTTGCAAGAGCAGGAGCAGGGGTAAATAACATTCCTTTAGAGGAATGCGCCAAAAAAGGAATCGTTGTATTTAACACTCCGGGGGCAAATGCAAATGGCGTAAAGGAAATGGTAATTGCAGGCATGCTGCTTGCTTCCCGTGATATCGTGGGAGGCATCAATTGGGTGGAATCCGCCAAAGATGATGAAAATATTGCAAAAGCAACAGAAAAAGAGAAAAAGAAATTTGCAGGAACGGAAATCCAGGACAAAAAGCTTGGTATTATCGGTTTGGGCGCTATTGGCGTAAAGGTTGCCAATGTTGCAAAGCATTTGGGAATGGAAGTATACGGATATGATCCTTATGTATCCGTAGATGCTGCATGGAACTTAAGCAGAGACGTAAAGCATGTATTAAATGTGGAAGAAATCTACGAGAACTGTGATATCATTACCATTCATGTTCCTCTGTTAGACAGCACCAAAGGCATGTTGAACAAAGAAGCAATCGAAAAGATGAAGGACGGCGTAATCATCTTGAATTTTGCAAGGGATCTGCTTGCAAATGAAGAAGATATACTGGAAGGAATCAAGCAGGGTAAAATCCGCAAATACGTAACGGATTTTCCAAACACCACAACAGCAGGAAAAGAAGGCTGTATCGTAATCCCTCATTTAGGAGCTTCTACCGAAGAATCAGAAGACAACTGTGCAAAAATGGCAGTAAAAGAAATGATGGACTATCTGGAAAATGGAAATATTAAAAACAGCGTGAATTATCCAAATGTGGACATGGGCATTTGCAGCCAGGCAAGCCGTATCGGAATCTTCCACGAGAACAAGGCCAATATGATAACGAAGTTTACTGCAAATTTTGGTGATCTTGGAATCAATATAACCGACATGGCAAATAAGTCAAAGGGCACGGTAGCATATACCATGCTGGACCTGGAAGCTCCTGTGACAGAGGAGATTGTGAAGAAGCTGTCGGACATTCAGGGTGTATTCAGAGTCAGGGTTATTAAATAGAAAAAAGATGTGGTGGGAAAGCCTTCTGAAGCAAATCAGAGGGCTTTCTTTTTTTGTAGGGAGGAAGTAGTTGGTGGCGGACGCAAAAGAGGGATGTGGGCGGATTCCATGCTGCGTTTTTGGCAGTGATTTTCCTAAACAGCCTGATTTCCGGTGTTGGTACCGTCCGGGTCGGCATATAGCGGCGTCCATGCCGCAATATGCCTAAAATTGCCGTCCATGGCAATTTTCCCCTGGGTTTTGGGCAGGCTGTTAAGGAAAATCGCTGTCAAAAACAATGCATGGAATCCGCCCACATCCCTCTTTTGCTGGTTTTCGCATCCCGTATCTGCTCAAAAAAGATGGTGTGTGCTTTTTTATTTAAACTTAAATAAACTTATACTTAATATCAAAACTTTCCGGCTTTACTTCCAGGCCCCCCTTTCTTTTAAGAGCAGAAGGCATTTCGATACACAGTGGGAGGTGGCAGGGCATAGGGCAGTCTTTGCAGAGCGAGAGCGTGTCCAAAAGACTGCCCTATGCCCTGCCGCCTCCCACGTCCTCCCCCAATCCCCCATCTCCCTCCTCAAAGATAAAAAATGTCTTTTGACATACCTGTAGTACAATGGTAAAATAGAAGAAGAAATTTTTTATAAGGACAGGAGTGTGCAGCATGACAGCAGAAGATAAGGCAATGTTGGATAAAATCAACGCATATGCGGACAAGGTGCTTGGCGATATCGATCCGCAGAAAACAAGGGTTTCTTTCCAGCTTCAGAAACTGCAGCCCATTATGGAGGAAATTGCAAGGGAAAAGGGCGTGGAAATGGAAGAAATCTTTATTAAGTATATGGATCTTGCAAGTGAAGCCGCTGTGGAAACGGAGAGAAAGTTCCAAAGCACTGTTGGGAATATGACAAAATACGGGGATATAGATACAGTATAAAAATGGAAATACGAACGAGGGGGGTTAAACAATGGCAAAAATAATACCATTTAAGGCAATCAGACCGAAAAAGGGACTGGAAAGTAAAATTGCAGCATTACCTTACGATGTGTACAGCAGGGAGGAAGCAAAAGAGGTGGTAAAAAGGGAACCGCTTTCTTTTTTAAGAATCGACAGGGCGGAAACCCAGTTTGATGACAGCGTGAATACATATGCGGACTGTGTGTATGAAAAAGCCAGGGATATCTTATGGGACATGGTAAGGGAAGAACAGTTTATCACGGATAAAGCTCCATACTATTATATTTATGAGCTGACTATGAATGGCAGGAGCCAGACCGGAATAGCAGCCTGTGCCAGTGTGGATGACTACATGAATGAAACGATTAAAAAGCATGAAAATACAAGAGAGGATAAGGAGCTTGACAGAATCTGCCATGTAGATGTGTGCGGTGCGCAGACCGGTCCGATTTTTCTTGCCTACCGCTCCAATGAAATCATCAATCAGGTTGTGGATAAAGCAAAGAAGCGTGAAATGCTTTATGATTTCGTGGCGGATGACGGAGTAAGGCACAGAGTATGGGTAATTGACGAAAAAGAGGATATGGAGACAATTGAAAAGGCTTTTTCTTCCATGAATTCCATCTATATTGCAGACGGACATCATCGCTGTGCTTCGGCAGTAAAGGTATCGTTGAAACGAAGAAAGGCAAATCCCGATTTTACAGGAGAAGAAGAGTTCAATTACTTTCTCTCCGTATTGTTTCCGGATGATCAACTGATGATTATGGATTATAACCGGGTAGTAAAGGATTTAAATGGATATAATGAAGAGGAGTTTTTGGAAAAGGTAAAGGAAAATTTTATCATAGAGCCTTTTGAAAGGACCTCTCCTTCCCATAAAGGAGTTTTTTCCATGTACCTTGGGAATACTTGGTATAAGTTGATTGAAAAGGAAGAGCTGCATTCCGAGGATGCAGTGGACGGGCTGGATGTATCTGTTTTGCAGAAATATCTGCTAAAGCCGATTTTGGGAATTGATGATCCAAAAACAGATAAACGGATTGACTTTATAGGAGGAATCAGGGGGCTGGCAGAGCTGGAGAAGAGAGTTGCAACTGATTGCAAGGTGGCATTTGCCCTGTATCCCACATCCATTGAAGAGTTATTTCGTGTAGCGGATGAAGGCCGCCTGATGCCGCCTAAATCCACATGGTTTGAGCCAAAGCTCAGAAGCGGGTTATTTATACACAGCATTTAACTAGAAAAAGGAAACTGCACAAGAATATAATAAGAACTCCCATAAAATAGGGAGGCAGGAAGGAGCAGGAATGACGAAGAAGTTATATAAATTGATGAATTGGGCGGAAATTGAAGGAATCGTATATTCGGAAGAGGATAATCCACATAAGCTGCTTGGCATTACTCAGGTGACTGGAGGGACTCTTGTTCAGTTCTTTTATCCCAATGCTAAACAGGTAAATCTGGTTACAAAAAGTTCCTCTGTCAAAATGGAGCAGGTGGATGAAGAGGGATATTTTGCAGTGCTGCTTCCTAAAATCCAAAAACCGGAATATCATTTTTCCGTAGAATTCCAGGATGGAACAAAAAAAGAGATTATAGATCCCTATCAATTCGATCCAATCATTACCAAAAAGGATACGGAAAAATTCAATCATGGGATTCATTACAGCGTATACAAAATTCTGGGGGCGCATCCCATGAAAATAAATGGGATTTCAGGTGTCCATTTTGCAGTATGGGCGCCAAATGCCATGCGTGTCAGCGTGGTAGGAGATTTCAATGACTGGGACGGCAGGATACATCAGATGCGGAGACTGTGGGATTCCGGTATTTTTGAAATATTTATTCCTGCTGCAAAGGAAGGGGACAATTACAAATTTGAAATTAAGATCAGAGGGGGGCTGACTTATTTAAAGGCAGATCCTTATGCCTCTTTTTCACAGCTTCGCCCGGACAATGCATCTGTAGTGGCAAATCTGGAGGGATTTGTCTGGGAGGACGAAGAATGGCTGTCAGAAAGAAAGAAAACGGATATAGGCAAGGCGCCTGTGAGTGTTTACGAGCTCCATTTAGGTTCCTTCCGAAAGCCGGAGGAAGAAGACAGGATTTTTTATAACTATAGGGAACTTGCCCCTATGATTATAGAATACGTAAAAGAAATGGGCTATACCCATATTGAGCTTATGCCCATTATGGAGCATCCTTTTGATGCATCCTGGGGATATCAGGTCATTGGGTATTATTCACCTACTTCCCGCTATGGAACGCCTGCGGATTTTAAGTATTTTATGAATGAAATGCACAAAAACAAAATCGGCGTGATTCTGGACTGGGTTCCGGCTCATTTTCCAAGGGACACCCATGGCCTTTCCAATTTTGACGGCACCTGCCTTTATGAGCATGGAGACCCAAGGCAGGGCTTCCATCCTCATTGGGGCACTTTGATTTTCAATTATGGAAGGCCGGAAGTAAAAAATTACTTAATCGCCAATGCGCTTTACTGGTTGAAGGAATTCCATGCGGATGGTATCCGTATGGATGCGGTTGCTTCCATGCTTTATTTAGATTACGGAAAACAGGATGGAGAATGGATACCGAATATATATGGCGGAAAGGAAAATTTAGAGGCCATTGAATTTTTGAAGCATTTAAACAGCATTGTCCACAAGGAAAAATCCGGAGCTCTTGTCATTGCAGAGGAATCCACTGCATGGCCAAAGATTACAGGGGATTTGGAAGAGGACGGACTTGGGTTTGATTTAAAATGGAATATGGGCTGGATGAATGACTTTACCAATTACATGAAATACGATCCATTTTTTAGAGGACAGCATCACGGAGAGCTTACATTCAGCATGATCTATGCCTATAGTGAGAAGTTCATGCTTGTGCTTTCCCATGATGAAGTGGTTCATGGAAAGGCATCCATGATAGGAAAGATGCCGGGAGAAATTCCGGATAAGTTCAATAATTTAAAGGCTGCTTATGGCTATATGATGACCCATCCGGGGAAAAAGCTATTGTTCATGGGACAGGACCTGGGTGAATTTGATGAATGGAATGAGGAACGGGAAGTGGAATGGAATCTGCTGGAACACGACACTCATCAGGGCCTGAATCGTTTTGTAAGGGAATGCAATTATTTTTATAAAAATCACCCTGCGTTATATGCAACAGATTTTGACAGCGAAGGGTTTGAATGGATCAATAATATTTCAGCAAATGAAAACGTCATCGTTTTTTTAAGGAAAACGGGAAAAGAAGAGGAGACTCTTTTAATCGTTTGCAATTTTGCCAATGAGGAAAGAAAGAATTATAAAATCGGCGTGCCTTATCCGGGAAAATATAAGGAAGTGCTCAATAGTGACAGCAAAGAGTTTGGCGGAAAGGACTATATCAACAGCAGAATATTAAAGAGTGAAGAGTCTGAATGCGATGACCGGGAAAATTCCATCCTGATTAAGATGCCGGCGCTTTCTGTTCAAATTTTCACCTATACACCTTTTACGAAAAAGGAACAGGAGGAAATTGCCGCAAAGAAGGAAGAGGCAAGAAGAAAGGCAATAGAGGAGGCAAGGCGCAAGGCAGAAAAGGAAGCAAGGGATGCGGCAAGAAATGCAGCAAAAGAAGCTATGCGTATTGCAAAGGAAGCAGCAGCAAAAGCAAAGGAAGCAAAGGCGGCTGCCTTAAAAGAAGAAAAAGAAGCGGAAGCTTTGATGAAGAAAGCGGAGGAATTGAAAAAGCTGGCGGATCAGTCTTAAAAGCCGATAGTACCATGTATCAGAAAAAGAATATTCATAAGAAACGGAAAGGAGCATAAGATGTAATGAATCAATCCGGAGATGAAGTCGTGGTAGAAAATATCGAAGAGAATATCGGACTGTTACAGAACTATTTAAAGCAGCTGCCGGAAAAAGCATTGGATTTAGGCTTAAGAGTGCTTTTTGCACTGTTCTTTCTGTTTCTTGGAATACAGGTTATTAAGATTATCCGTAAGATTGTAAAGCGTTCCTGTAGAAGGGCAAATGCCGAGCAGGGCGTGGTACAGTTTCTGGATTCTTTTATCAAAATGGTGCTGTATGTGCTTTTGGCATTTATGATTGCCTCCGGCTTTGGTCTGGATGCTGCCAGCGTGGTAGCAGTGGTAGGCTCTGCAGGAGTTGCAATTGGTCTTGCCCTGCAGGGAAGCCTTTCCAATCTGGCAGGAGGTGTGCTGATTCTTTTGCTAAAGCCGTTCCGCATCGGCGACTATATCATTGAAGACAGTAAGAACCATGAAGGAACTGTGACGGAAATCCAGCTCTTTTTTACAAAGCTTACTACGGCTGACGGGAAAATCGTAGTGCTGCCAAATGGCACTCTGGCAAACACCAGCCTGACTAACGTAACTGCCGCAGCAGACAGAAGACTGGACGTCTTTGTGGGCATATCCTATGAGGCGGATTTGAAAAAGGCAAAGGAATGCGTGCTGGAAGTCTTAAAGGAGGATGAAAGCACTCTAAAGGATATGGAGCTTATTTCTTTTGTAGAATCCCTTGGAAGCTCAGAGGTAGTCATCGGCGGAAGATGCCATGTGAAGAATGAAGATTATTTTCAGGCAAAGTGGCGTATTACGGAGAATGTAAAGCTTGCTATGGATGAAAATGGAATTTCGATTCCTTATCCTCAGATGGATGTGCATTTGCAGGGGGGAAGTTCTGTTCAGTAGATGAGGGATTTAGATTAAGAGGACGTGGGAGCCGGCAAAGGATTTCATAATCTTTGATTTTCCCACTTGCCAAATACTTCAAAATTATATATAATAATCCTCGGTAGCTTACCAGAGCATGATTATATTCTGTGCTCTGGTAAGAACCAGGCTGAAGTAGCTCAGTTGGTAGAGCACTTCACTCGTAATGAAGGGGTCGTGGGTTCGAGTCCCATCTTCAGCTTTCATTGAAAATAGCCGTAAACCCTTGTAAATACTTGGTTTGCGGCTATTTTACTTGGTTGCTGTTCTATGTCGTTTTAGACCGTTTTTGACGATAATAATTATCGTCAAATAATCGTCAGAGGCAAATAACAGGTGTTTTTCTAAAAAATTGTCGTCAGATTATCGTCAAAACTATTCATGTCTACAAACAGATTTTTTTGAAATATTCTTCAATTTTTGGGGCAGAGTTTGATTTTTCTTTGTCAAGGTGTGTATAAATTTCAATTACGGTTTTTGCATCTGCATGTCCAAGCAGGCGCTGGGCCTCTTTCAAATCGACTCCGGCATAATATAGGTTGGTAGCATAATTGTGTCTAAAGATATGTGGAGTAAGTCCTGGGACAGCATCTATAATCATATCGTATTTGTTGGTTGCAGGATTATATTTTTGGATGCCTCCGGCAGCAGTATTTATTTTTCGCATGATGCCTTTCCAGAATTGCCGGAAGGATGTCTTGCTCATTAAGTTGCCGCTTCGATTTGGGAAAAGGAATAGTGTGCCGCATTCATCTACATATTTTTTTATAGTAGTGCGATATGGCTCGATCAGGACAATGGACCTTTCTCCAGCTTCAGTTTTTGTATCAGCAAAGACGGGTTTTTCCTTTTCATAGGAAACCGCATTTGTGATTCTCACAATATTATTCTTAAAATCAAAATTGGATTTTTTTAGTGAAAGTGCTTCACCCCTCCTGACTCCAAGATAATATAAGGTATCAACAAAGGCCTTTTCTTTTTGAGACAGAGCAGCACGAATAGCATTGATTTCATGTTCGTATAATGCTCTTTTTTTGCTACGGGGTTTTGGAGGTAGTTTTACAGTCCTACACACATTCCGGTATACTAAGTTATCATCAATAGCGCATTCGATCATTTGATTTAATGTCATGAGCAGGCGGCGCTGTAGGTCGTAATGTCCATCCAGGGCATTAAGTTGTTTTTGCACGTCTGTTTTTGTCAAGTCTTTCAACCGTATTTGTCCAATCGTTCCGAAATGGTTCTTTATGATGTTTTCATACCCGCTCTTGCCTGCTTTATAGGTATCGTACCAATGTTTAGCATATTGCCTTACAGTAAATCCTTTGTCATTGGCATAGGTTCCCCGCATTAGGTCGCTTTTTGCCATGGATTTATTTGCTTCAAATTCAGCCTTTGTCTTTCCATACACATGGATTGTTACCGGCTTCCCTGTCAGTGGGTCATATTGCCCCGTTAAGAGGGTTGTTTCGTATCGTCCGTCCCTTCTTTGGATGGACCCCTTTTAACGGGCTGTATGGGGCGACAGGAGCTTGAATGGTATTTAATTGGTTGGGGTGTCCACAATGAGGGCAGCAGGCAGCAGTGCTTGCCATTTTGCCAGCGCAGAGTTCACATTGGGTTAAGAATGCTTTTTGCATAAGGCTTTTTCTCCTTTCTGAGTTGGTGGCACTGGGGCGGTTTTGTTTTCAAACTTGTCGAAATATGAAATTCCGTGATATAATGCTTTTGTTGTCCAACCGATACCCGACAACGGGAGGAGGTGTCCGAATGGAAATAGTCACAGCTTTTTTAGTCGCTGTTGCGGCTGGTGTAGCTTGTCACTACATCATCAAATGGTTAGACAGTGACCGAAAGGACAACGAATAGCCTAGTGGGTGCTTTGCCACTATAAAAAGAAAAGAAGAGCCCCCGGAAGTATTCGCAGTACAACCGGGGGCTCGTTCTTTGTCCGTATGGAACTGTCATAGCTTTTTGTCTAGCGACATTATAGCATATGCGGATTTTGATTGCAATATGCTCCCCGAAGATTTTTAAACTGTGACAATTTGTCACGGTTTCCGTTGTGCGAATTTGTTGACTTCAACAAATTCGTTTTGGTGTTAGTATGGTTGCGATATCGCAATTTTTTTATGTCTTTTATCTTTCTATTTTAAAGCTAATCTTGTTTTTACTATCTGTAACACTTTTTACAAGGTCCGTATCCTCTACCTTCTGCTGTTGATATTTCTACCTGATATGGGTCGCTCATATTGCTACAAGTGGATTTTCTATGATACTTTTTACCAGTGTCATCAATCCAAACCATCTGCGCTGTATTGGTTTCGTTTGTAGAAGATTCTGTGGCTTGGCTAGATGTTTCAGCAGTCTCTTGAACATCAGAGGATTGTTCATTAGTGTCTACTGGCTGTGAGTTGGCTTCGATTTCCTGTTCAGTATCATCATCCACTAATTCCTCGATTGTGCCGGTTTCCTTATTTATTCCATAGGAAGCGAGTAACAGTCCACCACCAAGAGCAGAAGCATCATGCTCTTCTTTATCTACATACTCATGAATGTCCAAAGAAATGGTATCCCCAAATACATTTAGGATTGCTGTTGTATTAAGAGTAAAATTAACAATTACATGAACTTCATCGTCATCTTTGAAGAATGCCTTGTAGTAATCAAGTGCGTATTCTTCTGTTGAAGTGGTGGTAGCAACCCTTGCGAGTCTCCAACTTCCTGTGACATCATTGTTGACACTTTCGCTAAATGATACATCAATTCCATTTATGCTGTCCGGATATGTTGTATCATCTTCCTGAACGGTATTTTCTTCCTCTTTAACAACAGGTTCTGGGGCAGGTTCTGGAGCAATAATATGAAAAGTTAAAGTGTTGCTTTCTACGTCTGAATATTTCGCAACAATATTAACGGTACCTGCTTGCTTTGTGTGTAATGTAAGTTGCGCAGGATTGTCTTCGCTCGATGTTATTGTAGCTAAAAGAGGGTTGTCTATTTCGTATGTAACCAATCTTAATGAAGCATCTTTCGGTTCAAAATTTACATTGATAACATAATCAGTATCTACATCTAATTCGCTTTCTTTGTATTCAGACACAAGTTCTAGCTTTGTTGGTGTTGGAGGAGCAAATACCACATAAACAATAAAAATAGCAAAAGAAATAATAGAGGCAGTAGAAATGGCTATTGTGTATTTCATTTGCTTCTTTGGTTCAGAATCCATTTTCTTTCTGAAAAAGATAAGCCAAATAATGCCGGCAATCCATCCGAAAACCAATATTAGTGAAAATAGTAAAAAGAATCCCATTATTTTCAAAGATGTCATTAGGCATCCGCCACCTGTTTTAGAATTTTTTTCTTTCATAGAAATAATCCTCTTTTCTTTTAGTTTTTGTAAAATTTTATCATTTCATGAAGAAAAAAACAATATGTAATGTACTTTTCAATGTATTACTAGGTTTACTTTATAAAAATTGAATAATATGAAGTATATTAAAATTTCAGTTTTCCTCTCAATTCTATGACTTTCCCAATGATTTTTACTGGCTTTTCGATAATATCTTTGTCAGTAAACATCATAGGCTCATATTTGGAATTAAGGGATAGAAGACTGATTCCACCTGCATATTTCATGATCCGTTTGCAGGTTGCATCATTCCCGTTTACAAGTGCTATTACAATATCGCCACTTTCTGCATCTTCCTGTTGCCTGACAATAACAACATCCCCTTCGTACATTCTGGGTTCCATGCTGTCACCGTGTATTTGTAATCCGAAGAATTTACCGGTTTTGGTTAAATCTTCTGAAATTTCTTCTGTGTCAATAATGTCCTCAACGGCTTCTATTGGAATTCCAGCAGCAACACGACCGAGAACGTTAATAACAATCCCTTTTTTTGATTGTTTTCCTAGCAAAGAAGATTTGTCATCTAATAAATCAGATTTTCCTATTTTGAATTAAACACACTTGTCGGGGCATCCAATCATGGGGAATACCTGCAGATGGAAGCTAAAAGGATGGTGGAGGATTGTCTTTCGGTCAATGAGCATATTTTGGATATTGATAATTTTAAGTGTACGATCAAGGACGAAAAAATGTATTTGTCATTTACCGTTGTGACAGATTATGGGGAGGCGGAAATAGATGTTTGAAAACAAGACATTTGATAACATTATGGCGGAAATGATGGCAGAGCTCCCGGATGATGTGGATACAAGGGAAGGGAGCCTTATATATAATGCCTGTGTGAAGCAGGCATTGCAGCTTGAGCAGGCATATCTTGCCATGGAAACCGTTTATGACAATATGTACACATCAACACAGGATGAAGAGCATTTAATACAAAATGGCGAGGACAAGGGATTACCAATAAAGCAGGCAACAAAGGCAAATCTAAAGGGAAAATTTTCACAGGAAATCGAAATTGGAACCAGGTTCAGCAGCGGGGATTTCAATTATATATGCACAGAATGGATATCGGAATTTGCATATGTAATGGAATGTGAGGAAGCAGGCACTGTTGGAAACAAAATTGGTGGGGAATTGATACCTATTGATTTTGTAGAGGATTATCAGGGAGGAGTGCTTGTAGAAGTGCTAGAACCGGGAAATGACAGGGAAGATATCGAAGTGTACAGGGAAAGGCTGCTACAGCTTTATGATTCCAAGTATTTCGGCGGGAATCGTGCAGACTATGATGGATTTATAGGGCAAATAGATGGAGTGGGAGCGGTTAAGACACCAAGAAGAGCGGAAGGAGAGGAATTTATATATCCGGTAATTTTAGCAGCGGATTATACAGCTCCGAGTCAGGAGCTGCTTGAAAAGGTACAATCGCTTGTGGATCCAGAGCAGAATCACGGCCAGGGAGATGGAATAGCGCCAATTGGACATAAAGTAATAGTTAAGGCAGTGGAAACTGTCATAATAGATATAGAAAGTGAGATAGTCTATGATACGGGATATAGTTATCAAGCATTGCACTCTTATATGGATAATGCAGTGGATGAATATTTTATGGAATTAGCAAAAGAGTGGCATAAATCAGAGCAGTTATTGGTAAGGATCTCACACATAGAAAGCAGGTTGTTAGCTATAGAAGGGATTTTGGATGTGAAAGATACAAAATTAAATGGAAATGCAGAAAATATCTTGTTAGGTTATTCCTGTATTCCGAAGAGGGGAGTGGTAAACAGTGTTTGAGTATCCAGAGGTATTGAAAAGCACCAAAGAATTTCCAGCAATTTATAATATGAACGATAAAATAAATCCTGCCAAAGATGCGGAAAATCTGGAGCAGGATTTATTTATTGGGACAGCTACATTAGACGGAATCGGGAGAAGGGAGAAGGAATATGGAATAGTGCCGAAGGATACGGATGATGTAGAGGATAGAAGATTCCGCATTATGGAAAAGGAAAATGGCAGGCTTCCGTATACGATTAGAACATTGAGAAAAAAATTAGAAACGTTATGTGGTGAAAATGGATTTTATTTGAAGGCGGAGCAAGAAAAAATTACAGTAAAAATTGCACTTGGCAGAAAAGCAATGTTTGAAACGGTATGTAAAATGCTGGATGAGATCATCCCACTGAATCTTTTGATAGATGCAACGATATTGTTTAATACCTATGAAATGATGAGTGGGAAGACTCATGGTGAATTGGCTAACAGGACTTATGAACAGATAAGAACCGAGGTGTTTAAATGAAAAGAAGTAAAAATTATAATATGTATCTTCCAGAGAAAACGGAGTTCTATAATGTGGAGGACATGAACAAAAATACAGAGATAATAGATGAAGAACTGAAAAAAATAGATGATGAGAAGGTTGACAAGGTTTCGGGCAAAGACTTGTCCACCAATGACTACACGAACGAAGAAAAAAACAAGCTGGAAGGAATCGCCGAAGGTGCCGAGGTAAATGTACAACCTAACTGGAATGTTACAGATGCTGCGAATGATGCGTATATTAAAAATAAACCTGCAATTCCCTCTAAACTTAGTGAATTATTAAATGATAGTGGATATAAGACTACTGACAATAATACTACTTATTCCGCAGGTGCACAGCTTGCGTTGTCTGGTACAGTTTTTAGACTTGCAGATTATTGTACGAAAATAACAGATTGGAATTCTGCATTAACAAATGGTTGGTATTATGGTGATGCAAATGCGCTTAATTCTCCGCCGTCAGGTAGTTGGCATTATGGTATTGTAATAGCACAGGGCACTAGCTGGAAGATGCAGATTGTTTATTCTTTTGGCGATTATTCGGGAACTTCGTTTACGGTAAAACAATATCAGCGCATAATGTTGAATGGTGAATGGAAAGATTGGGCAGACAGAGTTTACCATTCAGAGATAGCAAATTTTCTAAAAGATTCAAATGGAGCCTATGAACTATTTCTTGGCGCAGAACTTTACAACGGCGCACGATTACGCACAATCGGACCGAACGGGCGATTAGATTTTTTGTTTAGTAACAAGGTTGATGGCGCTGAGTTTTTTGGCGTAAAAAATTTAACTGTTGGTGCAACGGTAGACCTTGGAAGTGCTAATTATAAATGGAAAAACATATATGCAGCAACAAGCACAATTACAACGTCCGATAAAAGTGAAAAGAGAGATATAAAGGATTTGGATGAAACCAAGACGATAGATTTTATAATGGGGTTGCAACCAAAATCGTTTAAATTTATTGATGGTAGTTCGGGGAGAACACACCACGGTATGTTGTCAGATGACGTTGAGGAACTGCTTGAAAATCTTGGCATGAGCACATTGGACTTTGCTGGATTTATCAAATCCCCAAAAACAAGGATGGTGGAAAAGGATGGGGAATTCGTAGAGGAGGCTATTGAAGGCGAATATACACGAGGGCTAAGATATGAAGAGTTTGAAGCTGACATTATAAAAATGCTACAAATATTATGGGAAAAGAACGGCGCACTTGAAAAAGAAAATGCCGAATTAAAAGCAAAAATCAGCAACATTGAATCTGTACTGGAAAAAATCAAGAATAAGCTGGATATGTAAAGGAAGAGAGGAAGGAATATGTTATTAGAATATTTGCAATCAAACTGGACGGAGTGGCTATTTGCCTTAGTGTCATTTGTTTTAAGTCTGCTATATGCCTACATAACAAAAAAACTGATATGCGCACAAAAAAAGAGCAATGCCATAGCGGAAGGAGTGCAGTCACTTCTTCGTGAAAGCATCGTTGCAAATTATAATAAGTACCAGGAGCGGGAGTATTGCCCAATATACGCAAAAGAATCCATAAAAAAAGTATATGAGGCTTACCATAACCTAGGCGGTAATGATGTCGCCACGAAACTATACCACACACTTCTGGACATGCCGGAAGACCCAAAAGAAGAGAAGGAGAGGAACGAAACATGAATGAATTGAATTTTTTGCTGCAGTACATTGACTTGGTAAACCTTGGGATTTGCCTATGCGTGGGCTTTGCCCTGAAATATGCAAAGGTATTTGAACGGTTCGGGAACCAGTACATACCTATAACCATGCTGGTATTGGGATGCATTATTGGATTGCTTACACATATGGGAAGAATCAATGCGGAAGTAGTACTTGGCGGAATGATCAGCGGTTTGGCTTCCACCGGTCTGTATGAAACGATGCGGAACTTGTTAGCAGAAGGGGAGAAAGGAGAATAGTATGAAAACAGGACAAGCAGGTGTAGATTTAATCAAAATTTTTGAGGGCTGCAGGCTGACAGCCTATCAGTGTCCGGCGGGAGTGCCCACTATTGGCTACGGGCACACTACAGGAGTAAAAATGGGGCAGAAGATTACGCAGGAACAAGCGGAGGAATACTTGCGGCAGGATTTGGCAAAGTATGAGAAAAACGTGGAAAAATACGATTCCAGATACCAATGGAACCAAAACGAATTTGATGCCATGGTCAGCTTTTCGTATAATCTGGGCAACATTGACCAATTGACCGCAAGCGGCAGCAGAAGCAAATCCATTATAGCCGAAAAGATGCTGTTATACAACAAAGCGGGCGGAAAGGTACTGGACGGACTGACACGGCGCAGGAAAGCGGAGAGGGATTTGTTTTTGAAGCCGTGTGCAGCGGCAGACACAAAGGTGCAGTCTGGCAGTAGGACAAGCTATTATCCGAAATATACTGGCAAAGCTACACTCCTTGTTGCATTAAAGGCTTGCGGGTGCACAGATACATCCAAGCCTTTTAGGGCGAAGATTGCCGTCAAGAACGGCATAACGAAAAGCGAGGCAGATTATAAGGGAACGTATGGCCAGAATACTAAAATGTTGGAGCTATTAAAGCAAGGCAAATTGATAAAGGCATGATATAAGTTATCTTCCAACAACTCCCTAATGTAACGAAACAAATGTTCTGTCATAATAGCATTAGGGAGTGATACCATGACAAAGCCAGCAGAAGTAATTTGCCAGTTTAAAAACGGGGAGATCATCCCAATCCGCTTCCGGGTAGAGGATGAATTCAAAGAATGGCAGACTTTTACCGTACAAAAATATAAACCGGCCAAAAAGCAGTTGGAAGCCCACAGGGCATATCACGACATAGGAGGGACATTCCAAATCCCCAATATGTTAGAATACGACTGTAAGATTGAAGTGCTTGGAATCGAAAAGACCGTTCAACTCAGGTACTTCATAAACGAATGCCGGTGGAAGGTAGTATATTAAAGAGCTTGTGAATCTAAATTTGCAGGCTCTTTGATATATAAACAGAGACTACCAAATATTACCAGCAAAACAAACCAAAGACGCATAGTACAATATATCCAGAGAAGGATGTACTATGTTAACAACTGTTGTATTTGTACAAGTAATTTTACATTTTTTAAACCCTATAATATTTGATTGAAAAGAATATGAACGATAAGTTATAATTTTTCGAGAAAATACTTGACGAAGTGATAATTTTGATATATAGTAAGTGATAGGTAAACAACTATGGGAGGAAATGGAATGGAAAGAAGTATGGCGAATAGGATAACTGAGTTACTTTCAACAAAAAGCATGACGCAGAAAGAATTAGCACAAGCTTCTGGAATTACAGAATCGGCGATATCGCATTATATAAAGGGAGATCGCATTCCCAGAGGTGTAAATCTTATTAAAATAGCAGAGGCGTTAGATACTACGGTAGATTATCTTTTGAAACAGGAAGAAAATGATAAAGATACAGACATGAAAGTTGTTAAAACATTGATTGCAAGAAATGCTGAAAAAATGACAAAGGCTGAAAAAATGGAATTGTTTAGTATTTTAATTGACGAGAAATAGGAGGTAGTATGCGGCTTAAAAATGAACAATATGAAGAAATTAAGCGTGTAGTAATTGATACATTTCTTGGGTACGAGATAAAAAGTGTTCCTATTAGTGCGTTTGAAATGGCCGTTAAAATGGGAATCAGGGTTGTCCCATACTCGGCATTAAATAACGAACAAAAGAAGGCTTCCTTGAAATTTAGTTTAGATGGGTATTCAATGGAAAATAAAGCCCATGAATGGACTATTTATTATAATGATTCTTGTGAAAGTTATGGAAGGATTAACCAAACAATAATGCATGAAATTGGCCATTATGCGTTAGGACATATAAAAGAAGGAGAGGAAGAAGAGGCAGAAGCTAAATTTTTTGCAAAATATGCCCTTGCACCGCCGCCGCTTGTACACAATATTTGTCAAGATGTAAATGTTGAGAGCATAATGGGTATATTTGATTTGAGTTACCAAGCAGCAGAATATGCTTATAGGTACTATAATAATTGGCTGAGATTTGGCGAATTAGATTATACAGATTATGAATTATGCTTGCTTGAACTATTTAAAGTAGCATAATAATTCTAGGAATATGGATTGATGTGATGGTACAGGATTGTGCCTTTACATAAAAAACCAAGCACACAAGGTACTTGGTCCCTGTTGAAAGTGTTTACCACGTTCAACTAGTGTATAATTGTTTCTAGACAATTCAATTATACAACGTGGCATTCCTTTTGGCAAGTGATTTTTGAATGAAAGGAGGATGCCTATGTATATATTTAGGGCATGCATTACTAAAAATGGTGAGAAACTTTATGCCAGGGATTACGGTAAGCGAGCATTCAAGATATGGGTGGACAAATAGCAGTTTAGTCTATCTATAAGTGATAAAAAAGAATGCACTTACTAGTTGGTGCTTATCTTTTCTGCAATATATAAAGAAAGGAGCACATAACATGGCAAAAACAAAAAGCAGCACACATGGATTGCAGCATAAAAAAATTGTTACTGTTCATGGATATACAACCTCTAACGGTACAAAAGTAAGAAGCCATAGAAGATCTACACCGAACTAATATAAAATTGGATAGTAGAATAGTTGTTAAAAGGCTTGTGAAAATAATTCATAAGCCTTTTATGTTCTTACATTCTGTGGTGATAAGGAAAAATAAATAATGTATAAAGAGGAGAAAAGATCATGAATCAAGTAATATATAAGCTACGAAAAACATCAAATTGGATATATACAGGAACCTTAATAGGCCTTTATATTGTACTAATAATTGTGTATCTGGTAAGTATTAGTGATTTAGTAAAACCAGCAGGTATGATAGAAGTGGTAAATTTCTACATCAAGCAGCCAGGAGATTACGCAACAGCCATTATAGCTGGAATGTTAATAAGCATAATACCATTCCTGTTTCTAGGCATGAGCTTAGGAAGCGTCTTAAATATAGTCACAGATTATAGCGATGATTATACTGATGATGTGTACATAAAAAGGAAAAAAATTTTATTTTTTGCAAATGGCATACTTACAATAATTACGGCAATTGCAAATAGGATTGCGTTAAAAAGCCTTATGGCTCTTATTCTGACATTTATATTTGTAATAGTAATAGTGTATGTATTTATAAAAGAATGGTAGAATATAATACGCAGTATATGGAAAAAGTCTGTGAATCCAATTTCACAGACTTTTTCATTTTGATATGATAACAATAATTACAAATTATTACCAGCAAAAATACCCGTAATCACATAGTATAATATATCCGGAGGCGGATGTGTTATGTTGATTGTGGTATGTGAAGATAACCCTGTATGGTTAAAAAGAATTGGCGAAACCTTAAATAACTATAATAAGGAAGAAAAAGATATATATGAAGTGAAGCTGTTCCCCCGTGTGGAAGACTTGCTGGAATACAGCAAGACACACAAACCTGACATAGCCTACCTGGATATCCAGATAGGAAAGGGGAACGGCTGGATGTGGCAAAAACACTTGAACTTATAAATAAAGATATATTGATCATATACATATCAGCATACGAAGATTATTATTATGATGCACTCCAGACGGCCCCATTCCGGTATATCAAAAAAGAAGAAACCTATAATGAACAGGACGTATTAAAGACTTTGGATGAGGCGCTGGAAAGGCTCCAAAGCAAATATTATTTCTGCAGGTTTTCGGGAAAGGATTATATGCTTGATCTGACAGAAATTAGATACATCTATTCCCGGCACAGGAAGATATATTTTGTAGGTAACGGGGAACCCAGATACTTTTACGGGAAGTTAGATGATGTGGAAAAGGAAATTAAAAAGAAAGACGGGATGTTTGTCAGGATTAACCAAAGTACAATAATCAATATGAGATATATACAATACATATCTTTGTGGACAGTGGAGATTGATGGGCAGGCCTTTAAAGTATCCTCGAAATACAAAGAAAATTTTCTGAATAACGTGCAAAAGTTTACATAGGGTATCAAATTTGTACATATAAGTGACAAAATTATACATGCTACTTGATTTCTCTTTTTTTAGGTGGAATAATGATTTCACAAACAAAGGAGGAAGAAATATGCAGTACCCAATTAGTGAAAAAACAATATTGGAAGAATATGAGAGTTATTTCCCGGACAACGAAAGACTTAAGCAACATAAGGAATTTGTAAAAGCCTTAGTGGTATTGCTTAATACAGCTTATGTACTTGGGGTACAAGAAGAGCTAACGAAATTTTAATATTGATAAGTAAGGGGCAGTTTTATAATCTGCCCCTTACTTATTGGAAAAATAGTTTATACAACTTTTCGATATGTCATTTTTATGTGTTATGTGTATAAATAATTATCGTCAAATTATCGTCAAAACAGATTGTGTCATTAAAAAAGGCAGTATTTATGCGGGCTTTGAGGCAATCCCATATCACTCGTAATGAAGGGGTCGTGGGTTCGAGTCCCATCTTCAGCTTTTTCTTAAATATTTTTTTTATACCATTTTTCTATTAAAGTAATTCCCTGATAAAGGGAAACGGCAACCAGACAGAGGATGACGATGCTCATAATCACCCAGTCTAATTTAAACACCTGGCTGCCATAAATGATCAGATAGCCAAGTCCTTTTCTGGCACCAATAAATTCCCCGATAACTACACCAACTAAAGAAAGACCGATATTTACCTTCATATTGCTTAATATAGTGGGCAGATTGGAGGGAATCACTACTTTTGTGAGCACATGCCATTTGTTTCCGCCAAGAGTGTGAATCAGCTTGATTTTCTCCTCGTCCACTTGATGAAAGCCGGTATACAGGTTGATGATGGAACCGAAAATTGCCACGGAAATGCCTGCAACGATAATCGTTGGGATGCCGGAACCAAGCCATACAATGAAAAGTGGCGCCAGAGCTGATTTTGGCAGGGAGTTTAAAACAACTAAAAAAGGCTCCACGATTTCCGAAAGCTTTTTGAAATACCAGAGAACGATTGTAACCAATAAGCTGATAAGTATTACAAGCAGGAAGCTTGCAATGGTTTCAAATAAAGTAATGCCGATGTGGCGGAAGATGGTAAAATCCTTTGCCATGGAAAGAAAGCAGCCCACAATCCTGGAAGGTGAGCTAAAGAAAAAAGCATCGATCCATTTAACGGAAACGGCATATTCCCATAAAAATAAAAAGGCTGCCAGAATCAGGATTCGGGCAAAAATAATATGTCTTTTATAAGCTTTTATTTTATTGATATATTTTCGCTGGAATTCGCTGGCTTCCAGCTGGGCAGTAGGAATGTCACAGGCATATAAGTCATAATCTCGTAAGTCTGTCATTGATTCAGCTCCTTCCATAATAAATCGAAATACATGGGAAATTCTTTTGCTTTTCTGGAAGAAAGAGGTTCTTTTGGGTCTTTTGTCAGGTGAATCTCCATAATCGTGGAAACGGTGGAGGGACGCCTGCTCAGCACTACGATCCGGTCTGACAGACTGATGGCTTCCGATAAGTCATGAGTGACCAGGATAGCTGTCTTTTTCTCCTCTTTTATGATTTTTCCAATATCATCGGCTACAGACAGTCTGGTCTGATAATCCAATGCGCTAAAGGGTTCATCCAGCAAAAGCACCTCCGGGTCCAGGGCAAGGGTCCGCACTAAGGCAGCCCGCTGGCGCATGCCTCCGGACAATTCATTTGGCTTTCTGTCCTTGAAAACGGAAAGTCCGTATTTTTCCAGATACATAAGCAATTTTTCTTCCCGTTCTTTTGTAAGAGTATGATTGATCTCAGGACCAAGCGTCACGTTTTCCCAAATAGTACGCCAGGGAAGGAGATGATCCTTTTGGAGCATATAGCCCATTTTCGGATAGGAGAGGGAGCCGTTTGGATTATGAACCAGAATGGTTCCTTCCTCCGGCTCCAGCATTCTGGCGATAATGGATAGAAGCGTGGATTTTCCACATCCGCTTGGACCTACAATTGCCAGAAATTCTCCGGGATTTACGTGAAAGGATATATCCATGATGGCAGGGATTTCTCCCTGTAGAGTATGATAGGAATATTTAATATTGGATAATTTTAATAAGGCTTCCATAAAAAACTTCCGGTGCTTTTTTTATTATAATATGTAAAAGAGGGCAGAACTCTACTGTTTTTTGTGGAATGGGAAGAAAAAATGAGTTTGAAGGGGAGGGGGTGGATTAAGAGGACGTGGGAGCCGGCAGAGCATAGGATAGTCTTCCGGGCACGCTTTCGCTCTGCAAAGACGCAGCGGTACTAATGCCCCAAAGTACGGGGCATAAGTGCCGGCGACTTTGCCAAGGCCCGGAAGACTATCCTATGCTCTGCCGGCTCCCACTGTGTATCGAAAGGCCGTCCGTTGCTCCAAAAGTTTATTGCGTTAGAATGTAGCAGAATATTTTGGAATGCCTTAGAAATATTTTGCCAGAGACTTTATATTTAGAATAATCTGAAATACCTAAAGATTTCAGAGAATCAAAAAGCGGTAATATCTAATCAAAGACTACAGCCTGAGACGAAACAGCAAGAGAGGGATGTGGGAGGATTCTGTACATTGTTTTTCGTGGAGAGTTTTCTTAACAGCCCGTTCTCTACCCAGGGAAAAATTGCCATGGACGGCAATTTTAGTCATACTGCGCCATGGACGGCGCTGTATGACGACCCATCCGTTACCAATCACTTTTCTGGGCTGTTTAGAAAACTCTCCATGAAAAACAATGTACAGAATCCTCCCACATCCCTCTCTTGCGTCCGCTTCTCCACCCCCCTTTTCTTTCCACCCCTGCCCAATCCATCACAAAAATAAAGGAAAATCTCTCCTATTTTCTTGTAAATACACTAATTTTATGCTAATATCAAATTTAGACTTAATAAAATTTTACAATCTATTGGAGGAAACAACATGGCTCAGTTATGGGGCGGACGTTTTACGAAAAATACAGATAAATTAGTATATGAATTCAATGCGTCTATTTTGTTTGACAAGCGTTTTTTCAAACAGGATATAGAAGGAAGCATTGCCCATGTAGTAATGCTGGAAAAGCAGGGGATTTTAACAAAGGATGAAAAAAATGCCATCGTAAAGGGATTGACGGAAATCCGGGAAGAGGTAGAAGCCGGAACGTTGGCCATTACAGAGGAATATGAGGATATTCACAGCTTTGTGGAGGCAAATTTGATAGAGCGGATCGGGGATGCAGGAAAGAAGCTCCATACGGGACGAAGCAGAAATGATCAGGTTGCACTGGACATGAAGCTTTACACCCGGTTGGAGGTGCTGCAGACAGATTTACTTGTAAAAGAACTTTTACTTGTGCTGCAGGATATTATGGAAAGTCATCTGGATACTTATATGCCGGGCTTTACCCATCTGCAGAAGGCACAGCCTATTACATTGGCCCATCATATGGGAGCTTATTTTGAAATGTTTAAAAGAGACAGGCTCCGGCTAAAGGATATTTATTTCCGAATGAATTACTGTCCGTTAGGCTCAGGAGCTTTAGCCGGCACTACTTATCCCCTTGACCGGAATTATACGGCTTCCCTGCTGGGCTTTGAGGGGCCTACCTTAAACAGTATGGATTCAGTGGCGGACAGGGATTATGTCATTGAGTTTCTAAGCGCCCTGAGCACGATTATGATGCACCTTAGCCGTTTTTCAGAGGAAATCATCATTTGGAATTCCAATGAGTATGGATTTGTGGAAATCGATGATGCTTATTCCACTGGAAGCAGTATTATGCCCCAAAAGAAAAATCCGGATATTGCAGAGCTGGTAAGGGGCAAGACAGGACGGGTATACGGTGCCCTTACTGCCATACTTACTACCATGAAAGGACTTCCTTTAGCATATAATAAAGATATGCAGGAGGATAAGGAGCTTACCTTTGATGCCATTGATACTGTAAAAGGATGTCTTGTTTTATTTACCGGTATGCTGCGGACCATGACCTTTAAAAAGGATGTGATGGAAAAAAGCGCCATGATGGGCTTTACTAATGCCACAGATGCTGCAGATTATCTGGTAAATAAGGGCGTGCCCTTCCGGGATGCCCATGGGATTATCGGCAGGCTGGTGCTTTACTGCATTGACAGGAATACATCCATCGATGCCCTTTCCATAGAGGAATTAAAGGAAATCAGTGAAGTGTTCGAGCCGGATGTGTATGATGCTGTCAGTCTGGAAACCTGTGTGAAAAAGCGGCTTACCATTGGTGCACCAGGCATGGATGCCATGAAGGAAGTGCTAAAGAGAAACAGAGAATATCTGGATGACGAGTGGCAGGATGATGAACCTACGGAATAGGCAGTGTGTACTGTTTATCATAGAAAAGAACAAAAACGAGGAGATTAGTTATGAGTGAAAAATTAAGAGTTGGAATTTTAGGCGGAACCGGAATGGTGGGACAAAGATTTATCTCTTTGCTGGAGAATCACCCATGGTTTGAGGTGACTACCATTGCAGCAAGCCCCCGTTCGGCAGGCAAGACATATGAAGAAGCGGTTGGCGGCAGATGGAAAATGACCACGCCCATGCCGGAAGCGGTAAAGAAGATTGTAGTAATGAATGTAAACGAAGTGGAAAAGGTAGCTTCTGAAGTGGATTTTGTATTTTCTGCTGTAGATATGACAAAGGAAGAAATCAAAAAAATCGAGGAAGACTATGCAAGGACAGAGACGCCTGTAGTTTCTAATAATTCCGCTCATCGCTGGACACCGGATGTGCCCATGATCATTCCGGAAATCAATCCGGAGCATACAGATGTAATCGAGGCACAGAAAAAACGGCTTGGTACAGAAAGAGGATTTGTAGCAGTAAAGCCAAACTGTTCTATACAAAGCTATGCACCTGCTTTATATGCATGGAGGGAATTTGAGCCTTACGAAGTCATTGCAACTACGTATCAGGCGATTTCCGGTGCAGGAAAAACCTTTAAGGACTGGCCGGAAATGGTGGAGAATATCATTCCTTATATCGGCGGGGAAGAGGAAAAGAGCGAACAGGAGCCGCTTCGTATTTACGGCAAGGTGGAAAACGGTGAAATCGTAAAGGCAAGCGAGCCTGCTATCAGCTGCCAGTGTATCCGTGTTCCGGTATTAAACGGCCATACTGCTGCTGTATTTGTAAAATTCAGAAAGAAGCCTGCCAAAGAGCAGCTGATTGAAAAGTTGGTATCCTTCCAGGGCGTGCCGCAGGAATTACAGCTTCCAAGCGCTCCAAAGCAGTTTATACAGTATATGGAAGAGGACAACAGACCTCAGGTATCTCTGGATGTGGATTTTGAAAACGGAATGGGCGTTTCCATCGGAAGAATCCGGGAAGACTCTATTTATGATTATAAATTCGTGGGACTTTCCCATAATACGGTCCGGGGCGCTGCAGGAGGTGCAGTATTGTGTGCGGAGCTGTTAAAGGCAAAGGGCTTTATCAATAAAAAGTAAATGGAAACAAAGTAATAGATTTTTAAGGGACAGGTGAGCTTGATTATGAACGAAGCGCAATACCAAATGGATTTGCTTTTGGCAATGAATAAAAAATTAGCAGGCAATGAGAGAATGTACCGTATGATATGCGGTATGTCCTCCAATGCCTTCATCTATTATCATTTTCGGGAAAAAAGAATTGAAGTGCTAGGCTGTTTTGAAAACTTTTTTTCTTTTCAAGTGCATTCCCTTATGGACTTGTCCCATTTGGTTGAAAGTGTCAAAGATGAGTTCCAGGCTTCCTTAAGAGAAATTATTTTTGATGAAAAAAATGGCGTGGAATATGGAGAATGTGAATGCTGCCTGTTAGATGGAAAGACATGGTTAAAGTTTGAGGTGAGCATCACTTATGACGAACAGGAAAAGCCCTTGGAAAAAGTAATCCGCATAAGAGATGTCAGCAAGCTGAAAATGCAGAAAGAAGAATTGCTTTACATGGCTTATTATGACACGATTACCGGTTTATATAACCGCAATTATTTCGTTCGCATGTTAAGCGAATGGCTGCGAAAGGCGGAAGAAGAGCAGACGGTAGTATCGGTTCTGTGTATTGATATTGATGGTTTTAAAAAGGTCAATGACGGACTTGGAATGATTGCGGGAGATGAACTGATTCAAAGCTTTGGACTGTTCTTGAAATCAGAATTTAAAAATGAAAATACCTTGATTGCCCATGTCAATGACGACTTGTTTTATATGGCTGTTTATGATCCAATGGGACTTCGCAGCGTGGAAAATATTTGTAAGACCATCAGGGAAAAGTTAAAGGAGCCATTTGTGCTATCCAGTACGTTATCCATAAAGATAACCGTATGTATAGGGGTGGCGGAATATCCGGAAGCCAGCAGAAATTCACTGGAGCTTATGAATTGTGCGGAAATCGTCATGTTTAAGGCGAAGTCTTTAGGAAAAGACAATATTCAATATTTTGAAGCGCCTATTTTAACCAATTTCAAAGAAACCATCCAATTGGAAAACAAGCTGGAAAATGCCTTAAGCGGTAATGAATTTGAGCTGTATTATCAGCCTCAATATGACTCTAAAACGAAAAAGTTAAGGGGCGTGGAGGCGCTGATACGCTGGCGGGATGATCTTGGAAAAATGATCAGTCCCGGAGTATTCATTCCTATTGCGGAGCAAAGCGGCATGATTGTGCAAATTGGAACATGGGTATTGGAAGAAGGCATCAGCCGGTTTGCAAAGTGGAAGGAAAAGTATGATGTGCCTTTGGTGATTTCCTTAAATATTTCCGCTATCCAGTACAAACGTCCGGATTTTGTATACAATCTTTTGAATATTTTAAAGAAGTATCAGGTAAACCCATGCGAAATTGAATTGGAAATTACCGAAAGCGTGTTAATTGATGATTTTGAAAGCGTGTTGGAAAAGCTGCATATCTTAAAGGAATACGGCATCAAAATATCCCTGGATGATTTTGGAACGGGATTTTCGTCTCTTTCCTATTTAAAGGGGCTTCCAATCGATACGTTGAAAATAGACAAATCCTTTATTGATACAGTAATCTGCGATGACAGCACCAGAGTCATTACGGAATCTATAGTTTCCATGGTAAAGAGGTTAGGCTGCGAAACAGTGGCGGAAGGCGTGGAAACAGAGGAACAGTTTGAGTATTTAAAGGACATTGATTGCGATAATATACAGGGATTTTTGTTGGGCAGGCCCATGCCCGCTTCGGAAATCGAAAAGATAATTGCCGGTTCCCTATAACCGGCATGAGGAAAAGCTATGAAAATGGAGCGTCAGAGTGAATTAGAATATTTAACAGGCTTTTATGAAAAAAAGCAGCCGGGGCTGTTGGTTGTCTACGGACAAAAGGGAACTGGAAAAACCACTATGCTGAAGGAATTCATAAAGGATAAAAATCCTGTTTATTATCTGGCAAGGGAAGCCTCGGAACGGGAACAGCTTTTCCAGATGGCAAGGGAACTGTCACAGGCTGGCTATGAGTTTTCTTCTGAGTTTCCGGATTATCAAGAAGTATTTGGAAAAATAGGAATCAAAAACAGGAACAGGGAAAAACCCGTTCTTGTTTTTGATGAATTTCAATATCTAATCAAAGGTCAGAGCGCCTTTATGGAAGCATTGGTAGAATTTTTACAGAAAACCAATGCTTTGGTTCTATTGGTAAGTTCTTTTGTAGGGTTCATAGAAAACAGCATGGTGAAAAAAATCGGAAGGGCGGCTTATTCCATTTCCGGCTTTCTGAAAATAAAGGAGCTTACCTTTCGGGAAATCTCCCGCTATTACAAAGCCTATACCCTGGAGCAGTTAATTGAGACCTATAGTATTTTGGGAGGAATAACCGGATACCTGCCTTACTTTGACAAGACCCGCTCAACCAGGGAAAATATTTGTGAATTCATCTTAAAGGAAGGTACTTTTCTGCAGCTGGAAGGAAACCGGCTTTTAGAAGAGGTGCTGCGAGAGCCGGCAGTTTATCATTCCATATTAGCTGCTTTGGCATCTGGAAAAAAGAAGCTGAATGATTTGTATAAGCATACGGGATTTTCCAGAGCTAAAATCAGTGTTTATTTAAAAAACCTGATGGAGCTGGAATTTGTGGAAAAAGTATTTTCTTATGATACGAAAGGCAGGGAGCATGTACAAAAGGGGCTGTATCAGATCCGCTATCCCTATATGGATTTCTGGTTTCGGTTTATTTTCCCCAATTTAAGCAGCCTTTCCATGAGAAAGCCGGAGGAATTTTATCAAGCTTATATTGCACCGGGCTTTAAAGAGTACTGTGGATTTTACTTTTCCAAAATCTGCAGGGAATATATGGATTATTTAAATGAAGAAAGAAAGCTTCCTTTTCATTATGAAAAAAGCGGCATTTGGGCAGGGAAGGATGGCAGCATTGATATGCTTGCTTCCAATGGACAGGGAAAGGTTCTTGCAGTGTTTACCAAATACGATAAGGGCGGAATGACCTATGAGGATTATCAAAGGTATTTGTATCATCTGGAGCAGGCAAGAGTTATGCCGGATGACTGTTATCTGTTTTCCATGGGCGGCTTTGATGAGAGGCTTAGGCTGGAGGCAAAGGTAAAGCTCCATCTCTATTTAAAAAATGTGAAAGAAGAACCAATTTGTTTTTCTTAAAGAATATGTAACAGTTCAGTCCACTAAAGCAGAGCGGATTTCACACAGAGCATGTTTTCTGCGTCATCACGCTTTCGCTCTATAAAAACGCAATAGTGCTAAGCTTGAAAAAACCTTGCCAAGCGCTGGCGTTTTTATAAGGGCTCCTTAAGAAAACATGCTCTGTGTGAAGCCCGCTCTGTTTTTGCGGGCTGAACTGCTACAAAAATACAAAGTTAGGAAACAGTATGAGTAAAAGTATATTTATTGCAGAAAAACCCAGTGTTGCCAGAGAATTTGCAAAGGCTCTGAAGTTGAATGCAAAAAACAAGGACGGATATATAGAAGGGGAGAACACCATCATTACATGGTGCGTGGGTCATTTGGTTACCATGAGCTATCCGGATGCGTATGATGACAGCTTAAAGCGCTGGTCCCTAGATACCATTCCCTTTATTCCGGAAACCTTTAAATATGAAGTCATAGAAAGCGTGAAAAAGCAGTTTGCCATCGTAAGCAGCCTGCTGACAAGAGAGGATGTTTCCACCATTTACGTGTGCACCGACTCAGGACGGGAAGGGGAATACATTTATCGCCTTGTGGAGACTCAGGCACATGTGACCGGAAAGGAACGGAAACGAGTGTGGATCGATTCCCAGACAGAGGAGGAAATCCGGAGGGGGATCAAGGAAGCAAAGGATTTGTCCTGCTACGACAATCTCTGTGCTTCGGCATACTTAAGAGCCAAGGAAGATTATTTGATGGGAATCAATTTTTCCAGGGCGCTGACCTTAAAATATGGGTTTTCCATTAAGAATTATCTGAAACAGGAGAAAAACGTAGTGGTTTCGGTAGGCCGGGTGATGACCTGTGTGCTTGGAATGGTAGTGAACAGGGAGCGGGAAATCCGAAGCTTTGTGAAGACGCCTTTTTACCGGGTAATGGCAGGGCTTTCCGTAGAAGGAAAGGACTTTGAAGCAGAGTGGAAAAGCGTGGAAGGCTCTGCCTATTTCCAGTCTCCCATGCTTTATAAGGAAAACGGCTTTAAAGAGGAAAAGGATGCCAAGGAGCTGATCGCCCTTTGCAAGGAAGGCGCCATGGAGATATTCTCTGTGGAAAAGAAAAAGGAAACGAAAAATCCCCCTCTTTTATACAATCTGGCGGAGCTGCAGAATGACTGTTCCAAGTATTTTAAAATCAGTCCCGATGAGACGCTTAGAATCGTGCAGGAATTGTATGAAAAAAAGATGGTCACCTATCCCAGAACAGATGCAAGAGTGTTGTCCACAGCAGTCAGCAAGGAAATTTATAAAAATATAAACGGGCTGAAAAATCATCCGCTGGTAGGCAGCTTTGCAGAAGAGGTGCTTAGGGGGGAACGGTATAAGACCATTGCAAAGACCCGTTATGTAAACGATAAACAGATTACAGACCACTATGCCATCATTCCTACCGGACAGGGCTTGAATAATTTAAATGGGCTGGCATCTACTGCCGTAAAGGTTTATGAGATTATTGCCAGAAGATTTTTGGGGATTTTTTATAAGCCGGCTGTCTATCAGAAGGTCAGCCTGATAACGGTAAACCAGACGAAGCAGGCGCCGGAGAAGTTTTTTACTTCCTTTAAGGTGCTGGCGGAGGAAGGATATTTAAAGGTCATGGAATTTTCCTTTGGAAAGAAAAAGGAAGGAGACAAAGAAGGAGCAGAGAAAAATAAAGCCGGTGAGGAAGAGGATGTGAAATGTGATGCCTCCTTTTTGGAAGCCGTATCTAAGTTGAAAAAAGGAATGACCGTAGAAGTCAATGAATATTTTGTGAAGGAGGGAGAAACCTCCCCTCCAAAACGGTATAATTCCGGTTCCCTGATTCTTGCCATGGAAAATGCCGGGCAGCTCATAGAGGATGAGGAGCTTCGGGCACAGATTAAGGGAAGCGGAATCGGAACATCTGCCACAAGGGCGGAGATTTTAAAGAAGCTGGTGAACAATCAGTATTTAAAGCTGGCAAAAAAGACTCAGATTATTACGCCTACAAAGCTTGGGGAAATGATCTATGAAGTGGTAAATGCGGCAATCCGGCCGCTTTTGGACCCAAAGCTGACGGCAAGCTGGGAAAAAGGGCTTACCATGGTAGCGGAAGGTACTATTACAGAAGGGGAGTATATGGGAAAGCTGGATGATTTTGTACGAAGGCGTACCAATTATGTAAAAGGGCTGTCCAACCAGGGAATGCTGTACAGACAGTTTGACCAGGTGGCAAAGGCCTATGAAAAATAAAGGAAAGCTCTATTATAAAATGTAGAAAATAAGTATAAAATATTGGGAAGCAAGGAAAGGAAGGAAAGAGAATATGAGGGAAACAGCACCGGAAAATCTGGTAGATTTGACAAAGACCATTGCAGGCAGCCTTTTTGAAGGAGTGGAAGCAATCTGGCAGGTACTGCCCAAAATCAGTGATTTTATTATAGAGTTGGGAAATACCCTGCCGGAGGAGCTGTTTGAAAAAAGAGGAGAGAACATCTGGATCGCAAAATCCGCAAAAGTAGCGCCTACTGCCTATATAAATGGTCCCTGTATCATTGACGAGGAGGCGGAAATACGCCATTGTGCTTTTATCAGGGGAAATGCCATCGTGGGAAAAGGGGCAACGGTAGGAAATTCTACGGAGTTGAAAAATGTAGTATTGTTTGATAAAGTAGAAGTTCCCCATTATAACTATGTGGGAGACAGCATACTTGGCTTTAAAGCCCATTTGGGAGCAGGAGCCATTACCTCCAACGTGAAAAATGATAAGACCAATGTAACGGTAAGATTCGAGGAAAGCAGGCTGGAAACAGGACTTCGGAAATTTGGCGCCATAATAGGGGATTTTACTCAGGTGGGCTGCAACAGCGTGCTCAATCCGGGCACAGTGCTTGGCAGGAATGTAAGCGTTTATCCGTTAAGCTCCATAAGAGGCTTTGTAAAAGAAAACACTATTTATAAGACCGGCGGAAAAAATATGGAAATTCTGGAAAAGGAATAGCATTGACTTTTTTTTGAATATAGTGTATATTTTCAGTTGTTGTCAAAGGATATATTACGTGAAAAGAAAATCACGAAAAAAATGGAGGAAATGTTATGAAAAGATTAACAGTATTAGCATTAGTGCTTGCTATGACTGCCACTCTTTTAGTGGGATGCGGCTCTAATGAAACAACAGATGTAAACTCTGATGTGGAAACAACAGATGAAGTAAATGAGGACACAGATGCAGATGCAGATGAGGAAGACGAGGATGCAGCAGAGGATGCAGATGCGCAGGACACAGCAGAAGGAGATGACACTGTTTACAAAATCGGTGTGCTCCAGTTGACAGAGCATGCGGCATTGGATGCTGCTAATGAAGGCTTTGTAGATGCATTAAACGATTCCGGCATTCAATATGAAATCGACCAGCAGAATGCACAGAATGACCAGTCTGCATGTCAGACCATCGCTTCCAAGTTAGTAGCAGATGGAGATGATTTGATTCTAGCAATCGGAACTCCGGCAGCACAGGCTGCAGCAGCAGAGACAACAGAAATTCCTATTATCGGTACTGCAATTACAGACTTTGCAGATGCAGGTCTGGTAAATGACAATGCAGCACCGGGAACTAATGTAACCGGTACATCGGATTTAACTCCTGTAAAAGAGCAGATTGAATTACTGCAAAAGCTTCTTCCGGAAGCAAAGACAGTTGGTATCCTGTATTGTTCCGCAGAATCCAATTCTGAATTTCAGGCTGAGTTAGCAAAAACTGCCTGTGAAGATGCAGGTCTTGCTTATGAAGTATTTACAGTAGCAAGCTCTAACGAAATTCAGACAGTAGTGGAATCTATGGTAGGAAAAGTAGATGCGATTTATGCACCTACAGATAATACGATTGCAGCAGGTATGGCTACAGTAGCTATGGTTGCCAATGACAACAATCTTCCAACAATTTGCGGTGAATCAGGTATGGTAGAGGCAGGCGGTCTTGCTACCTATGGCATTGATTACTACCAGTTAGGTTATCTGGCAGGCCAGCAGGCAATTGCAATTCTGAAAGGAGAAGCACAGGTTTCCGAAACTCCTATTGGATACCTGGCAGCGGAGCAGTGTGAATTGTCCGCAAATGAAGAAACAGCAGCAACATTGAATATTGATTTGTCAGTGCTTGACTAATAGTGAGTATAAAAAGTGAAAGATGGAATCCTGTCTGTGCGGAATTGGCATGGGCAGGATTCTTTTTTTGTGTGTGGGCGAAATAGGGAGGAAAAGTTTGACGGTGGGGAGGACGCGGAAGAGGGAGATGGAGGGATGGGATTGGGGCTGTGTTTCGTAAAAACGCCATCCAAAACAATGCCCCAATCCATCCCTACATCTCCCTCTTCCGCTGTTTCTTGACAGGCTTTACGCTTGGCTGTGATTTTGCTACAGGCACATTTTGCTTCAAGGAAAGAAGCATATCTCATTATTTACTAAAATTATAAGCCGGTGCTATTCCTCTTAATAATTTTTATATTTAGGCATTTCATATTAGAATTGGATTATTATAACTAGTTACTGCATACGGACATATTATTTATAAATCGACATATTATAAGTTCAAAACAATATTATAAACCTATGAATCATGAACAAGAACACTTTCGCCAATACACAGCAGGAGCAGGCAGGATATAGAGCAAGTATTAGGGTCCTTTACAAAGTCGCCGGTCCTTACGCACCATACTCTGGTGCGTTAGTACCGCTGCGTCTTTGTAGAGCGAGAGCGTGCCCCTAAGACTTGCTCTATATCCTGCCTGCTCCTGCGTCCTCATTCCAAAACCCCCTCCCCCTCAATCATCCCCCTAAAACCCTCCACTAAAATTATCAAAAAAACGTTCCCAAAAAACGAAAAAAAATCAATTCATAAAATAATGACAATTTCCACAAAAAATGCTATACTTGTAAAAGTGCATTATTTTTTGAACGGAGTGACTTTATAATGGCAACAAAATCAGGAAGAAAGCCTGGGCCGAAAGGAAAGAGAACAACAAAGAAAAACCAAAAAGACCAAAGCAATATCAAGCTTGCACAGGAAATGCTGTTTTTGTTTTCTCTGGCATTTACTATATTATTGTTTTTATGCAACTTTAAAATTACCAGCGAGCTTGGAGAAAAGACAAGCATTATCGGCGGCTTCGGCAATGTGCTGAGCCATGTGATGTGCGGTATTTTCGGCATTATGGCATACATAGCGCCGCTGTTATTGTTTGTGGGCATTTTATTTGGCATATCCAATAAAGGAAAAACTACGGCAATGTTCAAGCTGGGGGCAGGAACTGTTCTGTTTTTTTTATGTACCATAGTAGCAGCTCTTATAAGCGGACTGGATAACTGTGGCGAAACAGCAGCAGAGTATTACGAATTTTCCAAGCTGGGAAAGGGCGGCGGAGTCATAGGAGGCGCCCTTGGAAACGGAATGCATTCCATATTGGGAATGGTGGGAACTATCGTAGTGGTGCTGATTCTTTTTATTATGTGCCTTGTAATTTTAACGGAAAAATCCTTTATGAGGGCAGTGAAGAAAAGCAGCCAGAGAGTATATGAAACTGCCAGAGACGATGCAGACAGGCGTTTGGAGCAGGCAAGGCTTAGAAGGGAACAACAGCAGCAGGAGAGGAAAGAAAAGAAGGAAAAAGAGTTTCGCATGAATAAAAAGGTATCCGGAGTTGCAATGGATACCAGGATCAAAAAGGAAGCCGAACCTTCGCAGAACATCCATGAAATCACCATAAAAGAGGAAGAACAGATAGCATTGGATGCTTTGAATAACATTAAAATAAAAGGTATTGGCTTTGAAAACCAGCCCACTATGGAAGAAGTGGAAGCGCCCATGGGAGAAGCTCATATTCTGGGAAGCAAAGCTTTGGAAAAAACCGATAGAAAAGAGAGTGTGGAAAAGCCGGAAAAACCAGAGGTGAAGCCGGAAAACACAGAAGCAAAACCGAAAATTGCAGATATGCAGGTGTTTTCCGAAAAAAGCCAGGCTGGAGAGAGACAGTCTTTGTCCGGCAAACAGTTTACTGACAGCGCCCCTGTGAAAAAACAGGAGGAGCAAAGCGGAGAGATTTCAAAGGATAGGATGAAATCGCCTGTAAAGCCCAATAAAAAATATGAATTTCCTCCTTTAAAACTGCTGAAAAAGGGAGAAAATAACGGTGCAAAGGATACGGAAAGGCAGTTAAAGGAAACCGCCCTGCACCTTCAACAGACGTTACAGACCTTTGGCGTGAAGGTTACCGTTACCGATATCAGCCAGGGCCCGTCGGTTACCCGTTATGAGCTGCAGCCGGAGCAGGGAGTAAAGGTAAGCAAGATTGTAAATCTTTCGGATGATATCAAGCTGAATCTGGCGGCAACGGATATTCGGATTGAAGCGCCCATTCCGGGAAAAGCAGCAGTGGGAATTGAAGTGCCCAATAAGGAAAATTCTATGGTTGCTTTTCGGGATTTGCTGGAATCCAAGGAATTCAAAGAGTTTCCATCGCCAATTGCCTTTGCGGTAGGAAAGGATATTGCGGGAAAAACGGTAGTTACGGATATTGCCAAAATGCCTCATCTTTTGATTGCAGGCGCAACCGGTTCCGGAAAAAGCGTCTGTATCAATACGCTGATCATGAGTATTTTATATAAGGCCCATCCGGATGACGTAAAGCTGATCATGGTGGACCCTAAGGTGGTGGAATTAAGTGTATATAATGGAATTCCCCATCTTATGATACCGGTGGTGACGGACCCGAAAAAAGCTTCTGCAGCCCTTCACTGGGGAGTTGTGGAAATGGAGGAACGATATAAGAGGTTTGCCGATTTTAATGTAAGGGACTTAAAGGGATATAATAAAAAAGTAGAAGAAATGGAAGACAACGGCGGACAGGAGCTGCCTGAAAAAATGCCGCAGATTATCATTATCGTAGATGAGCTTGCAGACCTTATGATGGTGTCGCCGGGAGAGGTGGAAGAGTCTATCTGCCGTCTTGCCCAGCTTGCAAGAGCAGCGGGCATTCATTTGATCATTGCTACCCAGAGACCTTCGGTGGATGTCATTACCGGTCTGATTAAGGCAAATATGCCAAGCCGTATTGCGTTTTCGGTTTCTTCCGGCGTGGATTCCAGAACGATTCTGGATATGAATGGAGCGGAAAAGCTCCTTGGAAAAGGAGATATGTTGTTTTATCCCCAGGGTCTGACCAAGCCATCCCGTGTACAGGGTGCCTTTGTTTCCGACCAGGAGGTTTCCGATGTGGTTGATTTCTTAAAAGAACAGTGCGTGGATACGGGAGCTTATGCTGAGGAAGTGGAAGAAAAAATAACCAATATCGGCCTTACCGGAAGCGGCGCTGCAGCAGCGGGGGCAGATGGAGGAAACGAGCGGGATACATACTTTGAAGAAGCAGGAAAATTTATTATTGAAAAAGAAAAAGCATCCATTGGTATGCTGCAGAGAGTGTTTAAGATAGGATTTAACCGGGCGGCGCGGATCATGGACCAGTTATCGGAGGTTGGAGTCGTAGGAGAAGAGGAAGGAACCAAGCCCAGAAAGGTGCTTATGAGCATGGAACAGTTTGAGCAATTATTAGAGGAGCTATAAGTGGAAATGAAAACAGATATTCAAATCGCACAGGAAGCAGTGATGAAGCCCATTACGGAGGTGGCTGCCCAGGTCGGAATAACCCCGGAGGATTTAGAACTATACGGAACGTATAAGGCAAAACTGAACAAGGAATATTTAAAAAAATTAGAAGGGAAAACGGATGGAAAGCTGATTTTGGTAACGGCAATCAATCCTACCCCTGCCGGTGAAGGAAAGACTACAACTAGCGTTGGGCTTGGGCAGGCATTTGGAAAGCTTGGAAAGAATGCAATCATTGCCTTAAGAGAGCCCTCTTTAGGGCCATGCTTTGGCATAAAAGGAGGAGCGGCAGGAGGAGGCTATGCCCAGGTAGTTCCCATGGAAGACTTGAACCTGCATTTTACCGGGGATTTCCATGCCATTACCTCTGCAAATAATCTGCTTGCCGCCTTGCTGGATAATCATATTCAGCAGGGAAATGAATTGAATATTGATACAAGGCAGATTGTGTGGAAGCGCTGTCTGGATATGAACGATAGAGTGCTTCGGAATATCGTAGTCGGTCTTGGAAATAAAACGGATGGTGTAGTAAGAGAAGACCATTTTGTCATTACTGTGGCATCGGAAATCATGGCTGTACTTTGTCTTGCAAAGGACATGGAGGATTTAAAGGAGCGTTTAGGGAAAATTATCGTGGCATACAAGGTGACCGGAGAGCCGGTTACTGCAAAGGATTTAAACGGGGTAGGAGCCATGGCCGCATTGTTAAAGGATGCCATGCTGCCAAACCTGATCCAGACACTGGAACATACTCCGGCTCTTGTGCATGGAGGTCCTTTTGCCAACATTGCCCATGGATGCAATAGTGTAAGGGCTACAAAGGCGGCTTTGAAAATGGCGGATTATGTCATAACGGAAGCAGGCTTTGGGGCAGATTTAGGTGCGGAAAAATTCTTTGATATCAAATGCCGTCTGTCGGGCTTAAAGCCGGATGCGGTAGTATTGGTTGCTACGATCCGGGCGTTAAAATATAACGGTGGAGTGTTAAAGGCAGATTTAAATAAAGAAAATCTGGAGGCTTTAAAAAAGGGAATCGGCAATCTGGAAAAGCATATAGAAAATATACAAAAATACGGTGTTCCCATTGTTGTTACCTTAAATGCCTTTCTGACCGATACGGAAGCGGAAATGGAATTCGTAAAGAACTTCTGCGAAGAAAGAGGCTGTGAGTTCGCTCTTTCCAAGGTTTGGGAAAAGGGCGGCGAAGGCGGCATTCCTTTAGCCCAAAAGGTATTACAGACATTGGAGACAAAGGAGAGCAATTTCCGGCTTCTTTATGAGGACAGCCTGTCCTTAAAGGAAAAAATTGAGACGGTGGCAAAGGAGATTTACGGGGCTAGGGCGGTAAATTATGCGCCTTTGGCTTTGAAGCAGCTGGCCAAAATAGAAGAACTGGGATTTGGAAATCTTCCGGTCTGTATGGCAAAAAACCAGTACTCCCTGTCAGACGATCCTACACTGCTAGGCAGACCTACGGATTTTGAAATCAATATCCGGGAAGTATACGTTTCCGCAGGTGCGGGATTCGTGGTTGTATTGACCGGAGCAGTCATGACTATGCCGGGACTTCCAAAGAAGCCTGCTGCATTTTCCATTGATGTAAATGAAGACGGCATGATTACCGGGCTGTTTTAATACAAGTGAAATGGGAGAAAAGAAGGAAAGATTTTGCAGCAAATAGTAAGAAAAGGAGAGCAATATGGCACAGGTAATTGATGGAAAGGCGATTTCTACGCAAATTAAAGAAGAATTAAAAGAAAAGGTTGCAAAGCTTAAGGCAGAAGGAAAGGAAATTTCCCTTGCAGTCATTCAGGTAGGCAGGGACCCTGCGTCCAGCGTGTATGTGAATAATAAAAAGAAAGCCTGTGAATTTATCGGAATCCGGTCTTTGGCATATGAATTAGAGGAAACGGTTTCGGAAAAGGAACTGGTGGAATTGATTCAGCAATTAAATGAAAAAGAAGATGTTCATGGAATTTTAGTTCAGCTTCCCCTGCCAAAGCATATTGAGGAGGATAAGATTATAAAGACCATTTCACCAGCTAAGGATGTGGACGGCTTCCATCCTCAAAGCGTAGGCGCCCTTTGTATCGGGCAAAAGGGCTTTGTTTCCTGTACGCCTGCAGGCATTATACAGCTGTTAAAGCGTTCCGGCATTGAAATTGCAGGGAAGGAATGTGTGATTATCGGCAGAAGCAATATTGTAGGAAAGCCAATGGGCATTTTAATGTTAAGAGAAAACGCTACTGTTACCATTGCCCATTCCAAAACACAAAATTTAAAGGAAGTATGCAAACGGGCTGATATTTTAATCGTAGCAGTTGGGAAGCCCAAAATGATTACAAGTGAATATGTAAAGGAAGGCGCAGTGGTAATTGATGTGGGCATCCATCGAAATGAAAATAACAAGCTGTGCGGGGATGTGGATTATGAAGAGGTATTTCCACATTGCAGCGCCATTACGCCCGTACCAGGAGGCGTGGGACCTATGACCATTGCCATGTTAATGAACAACTGTGTGGAAAGTGCGCAGTAAGAAAGTGAAGGTTCCTGGTTTTTCAAACCGGGATAGTAGAGTGCAGAGGTGTTTTTATGGAATGTCCATTTTGCGGCGGACAAATGAAGGAAGGACAAGTCTTTTGTGAACACTGTGGAAAAGAAATGCAATTTGTGCCGGTTTTTGAGCCGGAAATAGAAGAAAGCATAAGGGAAAGCTTAAGCGGTCTGATAGACCGGGTGGAAGAAGACTCAGAGGGTTCACAGGAAAAAGATGAGGAAAAACAGGAAGAGGAACAAAATAGCAAAACAGAAAAAAAAGGACTTGTTGTCAGAATTTCCCAAAGTAAGCATGCCAAAGCTATTTTTGCCGGATTGGGAATCGGAGGAGTGCTTCTTTTCTTGTGCCTGATTTTTGGAATTCCATATGCCATAAATTATAATTCTTACGAATACCAGATAAAGAAGGCGGGAACCGCTTATGCCATGGATTCGCCGGAAGGATATGAAACGGCAGTGAAATATGCAAAAAGAGCCATTGAAATTGCCCCCAATTCCTCGGATGCGAAAATGCTGTTGTCCAGTGCTTACCTGAAGCTGGAACAGCAGGCGGAAGCCGTAAAGATGCTGGAAGAAATTGTGAAAGCAGATCATTCTTACATAGAAGCTTATAAAAGTCTGATTAGAATTTATGAGGAACAAAAAAGGTATGAGGACATCAATCGGATTTTAAAGGTCTGCACGGACTTTTCCGTGGTGGAGCAGTTTCAGGAATATGTAGTACAGACTCCGGAGTTCAGTGAAGAAGAGGGGGAATATGATGCAGTGGTTTCCCTAAAGCTTCTGGCAGGCAGTAATTGCACCATTTATTATACGCTGGATGGCTCCGTTCCTACGGAAAGCAGTGAAATATATTCTGTTCCCATACGTTTAGAAAATGGAGAATATCAGGTGTCTGCACTTTGTGTCAATCAATATAATCTGGTCAGTGATGTGGTCCAAAAAAAATATACCATAGATATTTCCATTCCGGATGAACCGGAAATCAGCGTGGATTCAGGAGAATATACAAGCCCCCGGATGATTGCCAGCGATTTGATTGAAGGCTATGAAATGTTCTATACGATGGACGGTTCCACGCCCACAAGGGACAGCATCCCCTATCTGGTGCCCATTCCAATGCCTTTGGGAAATAGTGTATTCCAGTTTATCATGTACGATGAAAATGGAGTTGCCAGTGAAATAGCAAGACGGGAATATCATTTGGTATTGAATGCGGCTGTTACAGTGGATGAGGCCTATATTATATTAAAACAGGCTTTGATTGGAAGAGGTGATATTCTGGATATACAGGGACATATGCCGAATATGGAAGGGACAAAGGAATATGTGTGTGATTCGGCATTTACCGAAAATGACCAGATATTTTATCTGATTATCGAGTATTATGTGGAGCCGGGCGGCAGCCGCTCCAAATCCGGAAATGTATTTGCGGTCAATGTACATACAAGGGAGCTGTACCGGACATCTGCTAATTATATGGGGTATTATATGGTGGAGGCATTTTGAAAAAAAGAGGATTGTAATAAGACAGGGGTGTTGGTTGAGAGGACGTAGGAGGCGGCATATGGTATAGTAGTCTTAGCGGCACGCTTCCGCTCTGCAAAGACGCAGCGGTACTAACGTACCAAAGTACGGTACGTAAGGACCGGCGCCTTTGCCAAGGCCGCTAAGACTACTATACCATATGCCGCCTCCTACTGTGCATCGGAAAGCCAAGGTTCGTCTGACTTGTTTGATGAGGGCTTTTGCGATGTCCTTCCTTAAAGACTTTCAAAGCCAAAAAAGCAGACAAGCTTGCGGTTTGCCGGTACACAGTGGGAGATTTCCTGGCATCTGGTAGTATTCAGGGCCTTGGCAAAGTCGCCGGTCCTTGTGCACCGTACTTTGGTGCACTAGTACCGCTGCGTCTTTGCAGAGCGGGAGCGTGCCCGGAAGACTACCAGATGCCAGGAAATCTCCCACGTCCCCCTAACAAACACCCCCACTTTATCCCTACAACAAGCCCAGTTACAAGCATTTTCCCACAAACTGCAAAAAACAAATACCAGATTCACTTGCCTTTTTCTCCATTTTCCTTTATAGTAAATTACAGTGTGAGAAAAAATATCATTTAGATACGAATTATATTATCTTTAGGAGGAGTACCATGTACCAGATTTTAAAAGCAGAAGAACTTACCACGAATATTTATTTATTTGAGGTAGAAGCAAAAAGAGTGGCAAAATCCTGTGAACCGGGTCAGTTTGTCATTGTAAGACTTGGAGAAGAGGATGAAAGGATTCCCCTTACCATCAGCGATTATGACAGGGAAAAAGGTACCATTACCATAGTGGTACAGACAGTTGGAGCCGGAACCTGGAAAATGAGAAGCTTGAAGGCAGGAGACAGCTTTCAGGATTTTGTAGGTCCTCTGGGAAGACCTTCCGAATTTGTGGAAGAAGATATAGAATCCTTAAAAAAGAAGAAAATCATTTTTGTTGCAGGCGGTCTTGGTACTGCGCCTGTCTATCCACAGGTAAAATGGCTGCATGAGCATGGAGTGGATGCGGATGTGATCATTGGCGCCAAAACAAAGGATTTGTTGATTTATGAAGAGGCAATGGGAAAGGTTGCAGGAAATCTTTACATAACCACAGATGACGGCTCTTATGGCAGAAGCGGAATGGTTACCCAGACCTTAAAAGATTTGGTGGAAAAAGAAGGAAAGAGTTACGATACCTGTGTGGCAATCGGACCAATGATCATGATGAAATTCGTCTGCCTGACAACTAAGGAACTGAATATTCCAACCATTGTTTCCATGAACCCCATTATGGTGGACGGAACCGGTATGTGCGGCGCATGCCGTCTGACGGTTGGAGGAGAAGTAAAATTTGCCTGTGTGGACGGACCGGAATTTGACGGACATTTAGTAGATTTCGATCAGGCAATGACCCGTCAGCAGATGTACAAGACAAAAGAAGGCAGGGATTTGTTAAAGGTACAGGAAGGCGATACCCACCACGGCGGATGCGGACAGTGTAGTTAATAAAGGCATTATGGAAAAAGAAAAAATAAGAAAGAAATGCCATAATGACGCTATATAAGTACAGCCATAATGAAATGGAAGGAAAGGATGAAAACATGGACGTATTAAAGAAAGTGCCTGTCAGGGAACAAGACCCGGCAGCAAGAGCAAAGAACTTTGAAGAAGTATGTTTAGGATATAATAAAGAAGAAGCAATGTGTGAGGCAGAAAGATGCATCAACTGTAAAAATGCCCAATGTGTCAAGGGATGTCCGGTATCTATCAACATTCCCAAATTCATCAGTGAAGTAAAGGATGGTAATATTGAGCAGGCTTATCAGACAATCAGTGAGTCCTCTGCGCTTCCTGCTGTCTGCGGACGTGTATGTCCACAGGAAAGCCAATGCGAAGGAAAATGTATCAGAGGAATCAAAGGCGATCCTATCTCCATTGGTAAGCTGGAACGTTTCGTAGCTGACTGGGCAAGGGAAAATGGCATTAAACCTGCTGGTGCAAAAGAGAAATTAGGGAAAAAAGTAGCGGTAATCGGTTCCGGTCCTGCAGGACTTACCTGTGCGGGAGATCTGGCAAAGCTTGGCTATGATGTAACCATTTTTGAAGCCCTCCACGAAACCGGCGGCGTTTTGGTTTATGGTATTCCGGAATTCCGTCTTCCAAAAGAAGCGGTGGTGAAGGCGGAAATTGAAAATGTAAAAGCATTAGGTGTTCAGATTGAAACAAACGTGGTAATCGGTAAGTCTACTACCATTGATGAATTGATAGATGAAGAAGGCTTTGATGCGGTATTTATCGGTTCCGGTGCGGGACTTCCAAAATTCATGGGAATTCCGGGAGAACAGTCAAACGGAGTATTTTCCGCTAACGAATATTTAACAAGAAGCAATCTGATGAAATCCTTTGATGAGAATTCCAACACTCCAATCATGCATGGAAAAAAGGTTGCAGTAATTGGCGGTGGAAACGTGGCAATGGATGCGGCAAGAACTGCACTGCGCTTGGGCTCTGAGGTACATATCGTGTACAGAAGAAGCGAAGAAGAGCTTCCTGCCAGAGTGGAAGAAGTGCATCATGCAAAGGAAGAAGGCATTATTTTTGACCTACTGACCAACCCGGTAGAAATTCTTGCAGATGAAAAAGGCTGGGTAAAAGGAATGAAGTGCGTGAAAATGGAGCTTGGAGAGCCGGATGAATCAGGCAGAAGAAGACCGGTTGTAAAGGAAGGCTCTGAATTCGTACTGGATGTGGATATGGTCATCATGTCCCTTGGTACTTCGCCGAATCCTCTGATTTCTTCTACTACAAAAGGCCTGGAAGTAAATAAGTGGAAATGTATCGTAGCAGATGACAATAATGGAAAGACAACAAAAGAGGGTGTATATGCCGGTGGCGATGCGGTAACAGGCGCTGCAACGGTTATTCTTGCAATGGGCGCCGGAAAGGCTGCTGCACAGGGCATACACGAATATCTGTCAAATCGCTAAAGTCAAAGGAGGAGGCTTTTTATGGTACATCATATTGTGTGCTGGAATTTTAAAGAAGAGCTTTCAGAAGAAGAAAGAATGATTGCAGGAAAAAACATAAAGGAAAAACTGGAATCCATACGAAACTGTGTGGAAGGCGTTATTTCCATCCAGGTGCAAATCAATGAGCTGCCTTCCAGCAATAAGGATGTGGCTTTGATTTCAAGCTTTGAGACGTTGGAGGCATTGAATGCCTACCAGATATCTCCGGAGCATGTGGAGGCTGGAACCTATATTAGAAGCGTAGTATGTGACAGGGCCTGCTTTGATTATCAGGATTAAAAGAAAAAAGGATTGCTTCTGTAATAGGAGGCAGTCCTTTTTGTGTGGGAAAGAAAAAGGAGGAAAATCGTATGCCATGGTGTCCGGTATGTAAAAATGAATATAAGGAAGGAATCTTACGCTGTGCAGATTGTAACGTGGATCTGGTGGAGCAATTAGCAGAAGAAACAAAAGCCATATATTTTGGAGAACGAAGTAAGCTGGAAACAATCGATGCTTTTTTGAAAGAAAATGGAATTGAAAGCGGAAATATTACCTTTGAGCAGGAAGAACAGGTATATGAGCTGTCTGTTTTAGAGTCCGAGCGGCAGAAGGCAGTGCGGGTTCTGGGGATTTTCCTAAGGGAAGAAGAAAAGAATGAGGACAAGCATGCAGAAGAGGAACAGTCGGAAAGGATGGAGCCGGAAAAAAAGAAACAGGAGCCGGCAGCGGTTTATGTGGATAAAAAGTACAGGGCTGATGAATATAAAACAAGCGCCTATACGTTACTTTTCGTAGGTACATTGGGAATTGCATGCCTGGTCTGCATGGGATTTGGCATACTGCCCCTTTTCCAACATTTGGGCACAAGCACTAAAATTATGATGTACGTGGTGCTTGGGGCATTGTTTGTAGTATTTCTGGGATTTGGCATGTATTCCATGAAAGCATATAAGAATATGTCATTGGAAATCCTGGAAGAAGAAAAACTTATTAAGAAAGTAGAAGAATACTTAAACAAAACCCTTACAAAAGAAGCAATCAAGGCTTCTTTCAATGAAAAAGAGATAGAAAATGAAAATCCGGAAGATATGTATTTTGAGATTACGGAAAGGATTGAAGCAGAAATTGAAAAGGCCTTTCCGGATTTGGAGGATGCTCTTATAGCAAAGCTGACAGAGGACCATTATACAAGGCTGTATGAATAATTCCGGTTATGGAATCACAGGCGCATGAGAAAGGGACGAGAAAGGGAGCTTCATGAAAATTACCATTGTTGCGGTGGGCAAAGTAAAGGAAAGCTATTTCAGGGATGCCATTGAGGAATATAAAAAAAGATTGTCCAAATATTGCAGGCTGGAAATCATCGAGGTTCCCGATGAAAAGACAAAGGAACATGCCAGTATGGCGGAAGAAAGCCTGGTAAAGGAAAAAGAAGGGGAACGGATTCTAAAGCATTTAAAGGAAGATGCCTATATGATAGCTCTTTCCATTACCGGGAAAAAGCTGGATTCGGTGAAGCTGTCCCAAAAACTGGAAATGCTTGGAATTCAGGGCAACAGCCATGTGCAGTTTGTTATTGGAGGCTCTTTGGGTTTACATAACTCTGTTTTAGGAAGAGCGGATTATGAGCTGAGCTTTTCGGATATGACCTTTCCCCATCAGCTTATGAGGGTAATTTTACTGGAACAGGTTTATAGAGGATATCGAATTATGAATGGGGAGCCATATCATAAATGAGAATACGATAAATCTATAGCCATTTTATAGGTAAAAAAATATGAGAGGAAAAGTAAAAGAAATCCCCATTGATTTTCTTTTGATGCTTTATGGGGATGGTCAGATTTAGAGATTTTTCCTGCTGAAAGTTCCACAGGGCTGTTTTTGGATGGGATGGCCAGCGGTTTTCAGAAAATGCAATTTGAAATACCGAAATATACGGAAATCCGGCAGAAGGCTATGCTCACCATAGAAGAGGAAAATACATATCAGATAAAAAAGATTTATCAGATTAACCATGAGAAGGAATGTGTAGAGGAGGTCCGCAGCTGGAAGCTGCAAAAGGCTACAGGGGCGCTTGAAATATGGAATGCTCTGGATGACCAGAGCCTGTTTGCAGGAATTGCCCTGCTGAATAAAGATGGAAGTCTGGCAAATAAAGAATATTATGACATACTATTTTTAGACGATATTTATTCACGGATTGATTGCCCGGGAGAAATGACGGTCAATACATGGATTGCGGAAAATTGATACTTAGTCAATGGCACAATTCTGCCGTATCCCACAGCTGGGCAGAATTTAAGTATCAGGATGACACCAGTGACAGATGGCGAACCTTATATAATAGTGGTTTGACCACAGACTATAGTACATATGGTGAGCCATAGGAACAAAACATGAAAAGTTAGTTCTATATATAAATGTTGACAAATACTTCCAATAATTGTTATAGTATTATTGTTGTTACACGGATTACGTTGCTTACACAAATTATCATTGCAGTGTGAACGAAAGGAATACTATGAGAAAGCGGGGGACTATTTGTTTCATAAGAATGATAAGCACAAAAAACAGGCATGACTGATGCCCGTTGGATTTTTGTGCTTTTTTTATATTTTATACAGTTACAAAGGAGAAAAGAAAATGTACAAATGGAAAAAAATGATGGTGTACGGGATGGCGGCAGCGATTCTAATGGAAACCTGTTTACAGGTTCAGGCGGATACTTATACTTATGATGAATTGAACCGGTTAAAGAGTGTGACCTATGAGGACGGAAGTTATGTAGAATATGAATACGATGCCAACGGAAATATGAAAGAATCCAAGGTCTATGACAAGAAAAAAGCGGAGGAAGAGGCCAGGAAAAAGGCTGAGGAAGAAAAGAAAAAGGCTGAGGAGAAGAAACAACAGGAGGAAGCGAAAAAGCAACAGGAAGAAGCAGCGAAAAAGGCGGAAGCAGCAAAGCAAGCGGAAGCAGCGAAGAAGGCGGAAGCGGTAAAACAAGCAGAAGCGGCAAAAAAGGCGGAAGAAGCAAAAAAGGCAGCGGAAGCAGCACGGAAAAAAAAGCAGCTGGCAAAGATACAGAAGGCGGAGCAGAAAGTTTTAAAAGCAATCAGCCAGGAGAAAAAAATCAAAAAAAAGATTAGCAAGAGAACTTATGGGAAAGTAAACAAGAAAAAGAAATTAAAGAAAGTAGTTTATAAGGATAAGAGCTATCTTACATGTAAATATAATAAACTGGGGCAGTTGACAAGGGTGGTAGCCAAAAAAGGAAAAAATTCCAAGGTAAAGCTGAAAAAGACAACTGCTTATAAGCTTGCAAAGAAATGGAATAAAGTGTTGAAAAAAGCACACGGGTAATGCCATATGAAAAAGAAAGAACGCAAAAACAGGCTGCTGCTTAAGTATATCCTTACTTTTTTGTGTACAGGCGCTATCTGTATGGTTTTTCTGTTTCTTGCTTCGTGCCTGCCGCAAAAATATATACAGGACGGAAGCGAAAAGTCGGCGGAATATTTCATGGAGCAGGAATTATTTCCCTGCCTGAAAAAAGGAATGCAAAATACAAAATATGACAATTATGCAGATTGCCTCCTGTTTCATATTGCCTATCAGATGGATGCAAAAAAGCCCTTTCCATCCATGATAAAAGCGGTCTACTACGATTATCCTCAAGGGCAGGTAAATGAGGATTTTCATGCTGCTGTATTTGAAGGAAAAAAAGCAAATACTACTTATTTCCGGTACTGGCACGGCGCCGTCTGCCTATTAAGGCCATTGCTTTGTATTTGGAGTGTGTGGGGAATACGAAAGGCACTGGGTGTTTGCCTGCTTTTGCTAAATGTGGCATTGGGAATTTTACTATGGAAAAAGGGGCAAAAGGGGCTCTTTTGTATATATTTTTTAAGTCTGTTATGTGTGAAAATATGGATAGTGGCATTTTCCATTGAATATATTATGGCATTTATCCTGATGACCGCAATGATAATTTGTTTTATATTCTGTGAGAAGGCGGAGAATTGGAAAATCTTTCAACTTAGTATCATAAGCGGGGTGCTAACTTGCTTTTTTGATTTTCTGACGGTGGAGACGGTTACCATAACAGTTCCACTGTTGTTTCTGGCTGTGATGAAGCAGAATGAAGGAAGGCTTGCCTCATGGAAAAAAGAGATTGGTTTTGCGACAGCTTCTTGTTTCTTTTGGGGACTTTCTTATGGAGGAATGTTTTTTGGCAAGTGGCTGCTTGCAGCGGCAATGATGGGAAAACGGGTACTTGGAGAGGTTGCGGATACGGCAGGCTATCGAATTGCACATGGGGAAGGCGATGGGATATTCCTGCGGCTTTATCATGCAGCAGCTTATAACATTTCCTGTTTGTTTGGGGATGGAGAGATTTCTGTTTGGATAATAAGCGCCTGCCTGGCAGCTATGGCAGTCCTGATTTGGAAAGGAGGAACATTCCAGCGGCTTCTGTTATGCCTGGGAATGGTACCATATTTACGGTTTCTTATATTAAGCGGGCATTCCATGGAACATTATTTTTTTACATACAGGGCACAGATTATAACAATCATGGCAGTTGGAATGGTTGTCTGGTACAAAGGAAAAGCGGTTTTGAAAGAGAGGAAAAGTACATGAGAGGAATATTGAAACGTGTTGGCTGCATATTACTGGCATTGGCGGTGTGGATTGCAGGGCTGCAGATACCGGTTATGGATGTGAAGGCTTCGGAGGATGATTGGCAATACAAAAAACAGAGCATTGGCACTTTTGTAGCATATGGAAACGGCAGCTTTGTAAGTGTTGCGGACAGCGGAAGGGTATGGATATCCCAAAACGGGTATACATGGCAGCAGAAGGGAAGCATAGCTGCTGAAAGCATGATAGGCGGTTTAGATTATTGCGGAGAATATTTTTTCGTATATGGCTCAATGGGAGAAGTCTATCTGTCCAGGGATGGAAGCAATTGGAGTAAGGTTTCCGTAGGCAGAGGCTGTATTTTAAAAATTGTCTATGGGGACGGAAAATATGTGGCAAACGTAGGACGTTATGATATTATATCAGGCAGCATATGGGAATATGGCGGTTTTGGACTGTATGAATCAGATAATGGGATAAACTGGAAGTTTTCTGAATCCACCATAAATGACGGGATGAAAGACATTGCTTATGGGAACGGTTGCTTTGTGGCAGTGGGCGAAAAGGGAACAATCTATAGGAGAGGAAAGGAAGGCTTCTGGGAAAAGCAGTCTGTGGGAGAAGGAATATTAGAAGTAACAACATTGGAAGGAATTGCTTATGGAAATGGAGTATTTGTAGCAACTACGAAGTATAATGGATTCTTTACCTCTGTGGATGGAGTGGATTGGAAACAGGAAACGGGATGCTATGGAAGAAAAATCGTTTACTATAATTCCTGTTTTTATGTATGGGATCCGTCCATCTATTATGGAAACTGCCTGTATGTAAGAGACTGCAGGGACAGCGGTTCTGGGGAATGGATACAGGAACTGGATGGAATGCAATATGATGAGTTAAAGGATATAGCCTGTGGAAACGGAAAAGTCGTAATTGTCACAAGCAAAGGAGTGGTCATATACGAAGGCACAGAGTCGCCGGAGTTTTGCCTGTCTTATTTAAGTATAAAACAGGGGAATCTGGATTGTGAATTTCAACCGGATAAGACATCTTACAAGGCAGTGGTCAGCGAGTCTCTGGATTCCATCGACCTATCTGCAAAGGCAATGGAGGAACAGGCTTCCATTACGATAAAAGAAGCAAATCAGATGGAAAAGAAGCTTGCTAATGGCGGCAGCATTTCCCTTAGGCTGAAAGAAGAAGATACGGTATTTGAAATAACGGTACTTGCTGAGGACAAAATGGCAGCAAAAACCTATTATCTGACGGTGGTAAGGGCTCCCCAATATAGAGTATCCGTAAAAGAGGCAGTGGGAGGATATGCTACGGGAGCCGCTTATGTGGAAGAAGGGGGAAGCGCGGTTTTAACTGCTGTTCCAAAAGAAGGCTTTCAGTTTGTCTGTTGGAAGGAAGAGGATGTGGAAATTGCAAGGGACAGGGAACTGCTCTTAAGTGAGATTCAAAAGGACCGGGAAATCCTGCCGGTATTTGAACCAGTGCCGGATCAGGGTATATCTTTTGAGCAAAAGGAGGTATCGGCAGCCAGAGGAGAAGAGGTCGTATTAAGGCTGGCAAAAAAGGAGGAAGAAGGATACCACAGCTATCAGTGGAGGCTCTTGAATGGCTCAAATTCTGCCATAAAGGATTTATGGTATGAAGAAGGGAAACAGGTACAAGTCATAATAGGAGAAAGGGAAGAGGAAAATATCCTGTATGTCCAGGGGTATGACAGCATGGACGAATCCTGCATTTGTACCGCTGTCATATTAGTGATAAAAAATCCAAAAACCTATCAGATAACCGTAGCTTCCAGTGATGAACATGGGGGAAGGGTTACCGGCGGAGGCAGCATGGCAGAAAATGAAAATATGCTGCTTACAGCAAAGGCAAATCTGGGATATTACTTCGTAGAATGGCAGGAAAATGGCGCCTTTTATAGCAGGGAGGAATCCATTATCCTTTCAGGGATCAGGGAGGATAAGAGCTTTACTGCCGTATTTGAACGAAAGAAGCTGGATTCCCTCCAGATTACAAGAAAACCCAGTAAGCTTTCTTATAAGGCAGGGGAGCAGTTTGACACAAAGGGGATGCTGGTGGAGGCTGTCTACAATGATGGAAGCAGCAAATTTATAGCGGATTATGATTACAGTCCAAAGGAAGCTCTGACTACAGAAGATAGCTATGTGCGCATTGTCTATGAAGATGGGGGAGTAAGGAAGGAAGCGAAGGTCACTATTAAAGTGTCCGGTGAAAATTCGGAAAACCAAGAGCAGGAAACGGAGAAAGAGGAAGGAAATAAAACCCCTGAAGACGACAAGGAAGAGGGCAGCAAACAACCAGGCGGGAATCAGGAAGAATCAGATAAACAGCCGGGTGATGGCAATCAGGAAGAATCAGATAAACAGCCGGGTGATGGCAATCAGGAAGAATCGGATAAGCAGCCGGATGATGGCAATCAGGAAGAATCGGATAAACAGCCGGATGATGGCAATCAGGAAGAATCGGACAAACAGCCGGGCGATGAAAGTCAGGAAGAATCGGATAAGCAGCCGGACGATGGCAATCAGGAGGAATCGGACAAGCAGCCGGGCGATGGAAATCAGGAGGAATCAGACAAGCAGCCGGGCGACGAGAATCCGGAAGAAGCAGATAAACAGCCGGGCAGCGAGAATCCGAAAGGGACAGATAATGGTGACAAGAAAGAAGCTGGCGGGCAGTCCGGTGATGCTGGTAAGTCAGAAGCTGCTAAACAGCCGGAAACAGTTGTGAGTTCACCAAAAATCATGGTAGGAGCAACAGTACAATCCGGAAATTACAAATACAAGGTGGTAAAAATAGAAAAAAGCGGAAGCGGCCAGGTTTATCTGACAGGAAGTAAGAAGGCTCTGAGTACGGTAAAAGTACCGAAAAGCATAAAAATAAACGGAAAGACCTTTAAAGTTATGGGAATCGGAGATAATGCCTTTAAAAATAATAAGAAGCTGAAAAACGTAATCATCGGGGAAAACGTACAGAAAATCGGAACAAAGGCTTTTTATGGATGCCGGAAGCTGACTTCCATTACCATTAACTCAAAGAAAATAAATGCAATTGGGAAAAAAGCCTTTTTGGGCATTTACAAAAAGGCGGTTATCAATGTGCCAAAGAAATATTATAAAAAATATGTAAAGCTCCTGAAAGGAAAAGGCTTAAAGAGCACCATGAAGATAAAGAAAAAATAGGAAGACAGAAATACAACAGAGGAAGATATGTTTTGGAGGAAAAATACATGAGAGGAATTGGAAAACGACTAGTGGCAGTTTGTCTGATTATATGCCTGCTGCCTTTTGCGGATTATTCTACGGCATTGGCAGCTGGACGTATGGATGAGGCGGCAGAAATGGATGAAGACAAAGTCACATCGGAAGCGGATATATCTATAGAGCCTTGGGAAGATAGTAATGTGGAGCCGGTTACCGTGTCAGAAAACAATGGGGAAGAGGATGAAATACTGCCTGAAGCAGTGGAAGCGGAATGGACTGGGGAGTGCGTGGACTGCCCTATGGAGATTCAGGCTGAAATCGATAAAAAGGGATTTGTGGCATTAAGCTGGCAGGAAGCTGGAGAAGGTGCGGCTGGCTATCGGATATATCGAAATGAACAGCTTCTTGCAGAGACAAAAGAAACGGAGTTTCAGGACAGGGAACTGGAAAAAGCGGCAGCCTATACCTATAAGATTGTGGCGCTGGATGGAGAAGGACAGGAAATTGCACAGGACTATAGTGATAAAATAGAACTTCCGGATAATTATCAGATAAGCTATAATAATTCGTTAGTCTTGAAGGAAGACATGATCGTGTACGACCTGAATCTTTCTGGAAAATTGGATTTAAACGGGCACAGCCTGACGGTGCTGAATCATGCAGACTTGTACAGCGGTTCCGTATCTTTTCATGGCGGTTCCCTGTTTGTGAATCATGACGTACAGATAAGCTGTTATGAGTATAAAATGACAGCAGAAGAAGACTATCTGTATGTAGGTGGGAATTTGGAATGGAATCTGCAATCATACTATGATTACAATATTGAACTGCAGAAAGGAACTATGGAAATCAAGGGGGATTTCTTAGCAGGTGAAACAAATACTCTTTCAGCTTTTGAGGATTTTTATATTATATTTAGCGGTGAAGAAAAGCAAACTATAGAGCTTTATGGGGAAGATGCTGTCCTTGGACGGGTGGAGCTTGCTAATACCAGTGAGGAAGGAGTTTATACAAAGGAGTCCTTTGCCTGTAGCGAGCTGATACAAAATGATACCAGACTGGTAGTGGGAGCCGATGAGGTGATAAGCGGTTTTGAGCTGGAAGAGGACATGGTATTGGAAGGAGATTTCTGCCTTGGAGGAGGCATATTGGATCTTGCAGGGCATACCCTGACCATTCAGGGAAACCTGATACAGACTGGAGGCACCGTATTTGTAAATGGAGGCAGCCTTATCATAGAGAAGGACTATCGGATTCAGTCCAGAGCATACAATGAAGAGGAAGACCCATTAGAAGAATATGAATACGGAAAAAGCACCGGCATTCTGAATATGACCATGGATGGAGATGAGGTGCTTGTTAAAGGCGGATTTTATACCAATTCCTGTATGGAACATCAGGGATTTCTCACAAAAGGGACAATGGAAGTGAAAGGCGACTTTTATGAGTATGCAGATTCTTCCCTTGTAAATTTTATTGCCACGGATGAGCACAAGGTGCTCCTGTCAGGAGAAAGGAAACAAACTGTAAGCTTCGGGACGAACCGGGCATCCACATCAAGATTTGCCAATCTGGAACTGACAAATACAAGTGAGGAAGGCATCCTGTTTGTGAACCGTCCCTATGTAGCAGGAGAAGTATGTGGAAATCAAAGCCGGATAGAAGGAGAAATATCGGTAGGAAGCAAGACTGCTTATCCGGATCAATACTACGGAGGAGATGTTTATTTTCTTAGTAATTTTGCCGTAAGAGAACCTGTCACCTTTGGAGGGGATGTAACGGTTGCCAGCTATCTGACCCTTTATGATTGTATGACGGTAGAGGGCAATATAACAGTACAGAAAAATTACGTTACCTTTATGGGCGGAGAGCTGATTGCAAAAAAGAATTTTACTGTGCCCGGAGGAAGCGGGAATTATGGCATCAAGATGACCAATGAGACAGACCACCTTTTGGTCTATGGCGACTTCTATTATGAGGCAGCCGGTTCCATGAGCAAATCGGCAGGAACCGTTGAGGTAAAGGGAAATGTAGAGATTGTAAAGGGATTTGCAGCAGAAGGTTCCCATGTGTTTTTGTTAAGCGGCGATAAAAGACAGGAAGTGAGCATGAAGGAGGGAAATGCCTTTTATGAGCTGTGGGTGGAAAATTACAGTGAAGAAGGGATTCATATCTTAACGGATATTCTTTTTGAGTCTATCAAAGAGAATGGCTGCAATATCACTTATTTTTCCGGAATGCTCTCTAAGGATGAAACAGTAAATGGGGATTATGCGCTAAATGCAGAAAGCCTTAATTTAAATGGAAAGCTTTTGACTGTCAAAGGCGATTTCCTGCAGAGTCAGGGGATTTTGAAGCTGAATAAAGGAAAGCTGGTGGTAGAAGGGGATTTTATCCTGTCAGAGGGAACTGTTCAAATGACAGGCGGAAATATTACGATAAAAGGCAGTCTGATTCAGCAGGGCGGAACCATACAGGTGGAAAACGGCAGTCTGATAGTGGAAGGGGATTACCGGATACAGAAGCGCAGCGGGCAGGAGGGCGCTTATAGCTATGATGCCTGCAATGGGATTTTGCAGATGGCAAAAGAAGGCGGCAGGGTTTTGGTAAATGGGGATTTTCATACCGCTTCCACCATAGATCATACAAATAATTTTACTAACGGGACTTTGGAAATAACGGGAGATCTGATTCAGGAAACAGGAGGAAACGAATGCAATCTTGTATTCAGTAAGGACCATCTGCTTTTGCTAAGCGGGACAGGGAAGCAGATTATGAGCTTTTTGCCGGTAAAATTGGAGAAGGATAAATTATATTACCAGAAAATGTCCTGTATCGCAAATCTGGAAATTACGAATTCGAGTAAAGAAGGGATTGTATTTCTTAACGAGCCGGTTGTAGGTGGAAGAATAAATGATCATCACAATCAAATTACAGGTACCATTTCTGTTGTGAGAAGTAATGATATTGTATTTGAGGACGGATATTATGGCGGGGATGTGGAGCTTTGGTGCAACTATTTGGATATGAGGGAAAGTCTGCATATAGCAGGTGATGTACAAATTCATTCCGGTCTTTCTACGTCAAAGGATTTGGAGATTGAAGGAAATTGTGTTGTTATAGAGGGCAGCATGAATCCGGGCAGCCATTGCATAAGCATAGGGGGAAATCTATCTATTGCTAATACTTCTTATGGATTGTATTTTTCCAGCTATGGAATGGTAGTCGTAAATGGTAATCTGGATTATCGGCCAGGCACCTATAAAGAAGGATATTTGAACGCAGGAACCCTTGAAGTAAAGGGAGATGCTGTTATGAATCAAAACTTCCGCTCATCCGGCTGTCAGGTAATATTCAGCGGAGAGAAAAAACAGACAATCGGTGCTGGCGCCGCTTTATTTGAAAATATAGTGCTTTCCAATAATAGTGAGGAAGGGATTATTGCTAATATGCCTTTGAATTACTCCTCTTTGGAGACAAATGGCTGTCGGATTGTGTATGGAGAAGAAAATGATCAGGAATATGCCGTAACAGGATTTACCTTGCAGAAAGATTATACTGCGGAAGGTGATTTGTATCTGATGGACGGAAAGATGGATTTGAACGGGCATACCATGATAGTGGAGGGAGACTTGATTCAGGCTTCCGGGGATATGAATATAAACGGTGGGACCTTAATTGTAAAAGGAAGCTATCGCATACAATACCGTACCGGATTAGAGGGAAACTATCAATACAGAAACAGCATGGGCAGACTGGTCATGACAGGGGAAAAAGACCGGATTCTGATTTGCGGTGACTTTTATTGCAGTACCACAAAAAACATGGAGGGATTTCTGACAAACGGCACAATGGAAGTGCAAGGAGACTTCCGCCAAAGTGTGGCAAGCAATTTCATTGCAACGGACGAACATACGGTTATTTTAGGCAGGAAGCTGGATGAAAATGGGAATGCTTATGTGCAGACTGTATTTTTTGAAAAAAATCCGGGGACTGCAAAATTTCATAAGGTGGTGCTGACTAAGCTGTATGAAACGGGGTATGTGTTTAAAAACGACCTATCCCTTATTAGTGATGAGATTCTTTATGAGTATTGTGATGAAGAGGCGCCAAGCGCTGTGACGGAGATTTTTGTAACAGGGGTAGAATGCAGCTCCATTACCATAGAATATGTGGGAGCTGTGGACAATGAGAAGATTCTTGGCTATGAGATTTACAGGGATGGAGTAAAAATTGGGGAGACAAGTGCGAAAAGTTTTCGGGATACGGGACTGAAGGCAAATCAGAAGTATACCTATCAGGTATTTGCTTTTGATGAGTATCGTAATGTGGCCAAGGATTCACCGGAATGTGTGGGAAGGACATTGGCGGATGAGGAAACACCGGAAGTAGTAAGCGGATTGTATGTAAAAGAAGTTACCGGGTCTTCTATAACCATTGCATGGAGAAAGGCTTCGGACAATGTGGGAGTAACGGATTATAAAGTATATTGCGACGGCAAAGAGTTAGCTTATACTAACGGAGAACTGGTGTATAAGGATACGGATCTTTCAGAAGGGAAAGTGTATACGTATCAAGTGGCTGCTTTGGATGAGAGCGGAAATGAGTCGGAGAAAAGTGAACAGGTGAGTGGGACTGTCATATTTCCGAAAATAGATACAATTTATCCGGCAGATGGAAGTACCATAGGGGGAGAAACGACAAAGCTGACAGTCTTATACAAGTACAGGAGCAGCACATTAGGGAATAAGGTAACGATTGAATATTATGATGAAAATAGAAAGGAATGGATTTCTATAGCTTCCGGGCTGGAAGGAGAACTGTTGGCATCCAATCAATATTATGTGGCAAGATATACATGGGATATTTCGGAATTTACCGGCTCACAGCAGGTGGATATTCGTTATAGTGTTACGGATGTGGATGGAAACTCCGATACAAAACAGGTTTGTTATGAGGTCAACCGAACACCGCCCAAGGCGCCAACACATATAAAGGCTATAAGCAATCAGGGGAATGTGGAATTATCATGGAATCCATCTGTCAGTGTGGATTGTACCAGTTATATAATCTTCCGGAAGGATATTGAGAATAATATCTGTGAGAAAGTGGAACAAGTTGCTGGAAATTATACGGAAACTTATGTAGATAAAAAAGTAGTAGAAGGAAAAGAATATGAATATTGGCTTGTGGCAGTGGATAAATATGAGCAAAAGAGCATTTCATCTTCGTCTGCTTTTGTTGAGGTGGAACCAGATAAGGAAGCACCAAAGATCATAAAAATGGATTTACATGCACAAATCAACCAGAAGGCTTCCATATTAGTAGAAGCAAGTGACAATAAATCGGTAAAAAGCGTGCTGCTGTATTATCGAATGTCAGGACAGAATACATGGTATTCTTTAGGAGAGGAAAAAGTAGGATTAGGTCTGCAGGAGCAGGGAACCGTTCAATTTGCCTGGGATACAAATACGGTAAGCGATGGACAGTATGAGGTAAAAGCTGTTGCAAAAGATGCCACAGGTAATCTTTCTTCTGCTGTAACAAAAGAGTGTGAAGTGGATAATACTGGTATAGCAAAAGTAGAAATATTGGAAGGGAGCGCTACAAGCACAGAAGTACAATTGGTATGGAGCCAGGCAATGGAGGAAGATATATCTTATTTTGCAGTGGAAAGAAAAATAGATCAAAATGTCTTAACTTTGAATACGAATATAAAAGCAACAGGATGTAAAATATCGGATTTATCTCCAAATACGGAATATGTATTAAGAGTAGTTGGCTATGATTTACTTGGAAACAGAGGAGAACCATCGGACTGGTATGCAATTTCCACAACAGAAGATATAGTAGCGCCTATTATAAGGAGAATTGGGCCGGATATATCCGAATATAATAGTAGGTTAAAGCTGGAAGCGGAGATTGAAGACAATTCTGCCGTAGGGCAGGTGGTATTTTCCTATTCATATGACAAAATCAATTACGAAGAGATTGCTACTGTTTATAGTATGGGCAGTCAGAGAAAAGAAGTCATATCCTATTTGTGGGATGTAAGTGACGTAAAAGAAGGAACTGTTTATGTAAAATTTGAGGCATATGATAAAGCAGGAAACCGAAATGGAAACAGAGAAGAAATCATAGCGGAATATATCATTGATAAAACGGCCCCTAAAGCAGTCGGACATATACAGATATCTGGTGATGGAGGTGCTATAAAACTTCAGTGGGAACAGGCAGAGGATGTTGAAAGATATGAAATATATCGCGCAGGAGAAGGAACGAATCTTTATAATTTAGTGGGCGGAACGACATCTGATTATTTTGTGGATAAAAGCTGCTCTTATAAAAAAACATATATGTATCAAATTGTAGCAATTGACCGGGCAGGGAACCGTAGTGAGCTTTCAGAGCCTGTCATATGGACTGCGGAAGAAGATACAGAAGCCCCAGTGATTCACGCTTGCACCATAAAAGAAAATCAAGTTGTCAGCGGAAATCCCACTATTCAATTGATGGCAAGTGACAATGTTTCCCTAAAGGAAATCAATCTTAAATATCGAGAAGCAGGAGACTTCACTTGGGAGAAAATTGGCGACTTTAATGTGAACGGAGATATTTATCGACTGGAGACTGTTTGGGATACGGCGGGGCTCGAGTCCGGTCAATATGAGTTTCAAGCAATGGTGGTGGACACAAACGGAAATGGAAGCATTATCTATCAAAAACAGTTTACATTGGATTTGAGTGCACCAAAAGCGCCGGAAATATCGGTAACAGAGAAAGAAGGAAAAGTCCTATTAACCATCTCTAAAAATGAAGAACAGGACTTTTCCCATTACAACATCTATAAGATGACCCGGGGAGAGGAAAGCTTTAGCCTGATAAAGCAGATAACGGACAATCAATATGAGGATTCAGAGATATTGCCGGAAACAAGATATTACTATTATGTAGAGGCATGGGACAAGGCTGGAAATGCTGCTAAGTCTTCAGAAGTTTATATTCTGACAAGTGATACGGATTTGATACCTCCTGATGCAAAGCTCTTAGATGTTATGGGCATTGAAGGAAGGGAGATTTCTTTTAGTGGAGAGAAATCGACGGATAATGTTAAGATTAAAAGTTATCGATGGGATATGGGAGACGGAACCATACTTTATGGGAAAAATCCAAAGCATACTTATCAAACAGCGGGAGAATACAGTGTTGTTCTGACAGTAACGGATGAAAAGGGAAATCAGGCGACAGCTGCCGCTACGGCAAGTGTGAAGGATAAAACAAAATGTGGAATCCATACAATATATGTAAAGAACTCAATGGATCAGCTTATGGAAGGAGCTGCTGTCTATATCTGTTTTGCAGATGGGACAGTAAAAGAAATGGAAACGGATGCAGAAGGAAAGGTGGTTATTTCCGGAGCAGCAGGCGAACACGAGGCAGCTGCCTTTGTATCCGGGTATTTGATTGAAGAAGAGAAATTTGCAATCAGTATATACGAAGACTTATCCACCACAATAATCCTGCGGGAAGGAAGTCTGGTGGGAGGTGAGATTACTGCCGAGAAGTTAACTTTGGAAGAGATAAAAAATTATCATATTGATATGACGGATGCGGGAAATTTCTTTGAGTATTCCTATAAAATACAGGCATCTTTTAAAAATGAGGCAGTTCCCAGTTTTGAATTCCAGTTTCAGGGGTCAAAGGAAAAAGCAAGCACCGGAAATAGGATTCTCCTTATAGGTGGTGGAAACAGCGGTGGTGGTGGAAGTAAAGACGACAGTGCAGACTCAACTACAGCAAAAGTAGTCTGCGCAGGTGATCAACCTGTAATCGCTTACTGTACCACGGCTCCGGCTTCTGTGAAATGGCTTCAGGATATGTATGTGGTCACTGTCACAATACAGAACTATGCAGATAAAAAATATGTAATAGAAGACAGCAATGTAATATTGAATCTGCCAAAAGGAATATCCCTTGCAAAATTAGCGGAAGAACAAAAACTTTCTCAGGCAATGGGAAGCATTGAAGGAAATTCCAGTGCAACGGTTTCCTGGATTATAAAAGCAGATGAAACAGGAGAATATCAAGTATCGGCTGATTTTAAGGGAAGGATGCAGCCCTTTGAGAAAGAGATTACGGCCCAAATTGAAAATACAATCAGTTTTGGTGCAGACAGCGGAGCAGGACTGCATCTTTACATCTATCCGGAGAAAACAGCGTATATTGGTGAGAAATACTATTTCCAATACCAATTAAAGAACGAATCTAAAAATCCGGTTTATTACGTGACCGCAAAATTTGGCGCATATCGAACCACTGATTTTGTTCAGGTGGTAGATACCTACACAAATGGAGAATTGACCCAATCCGTACGAAACAGCACTGGAATTAAGTACTATACAGCATCTACCGAGGGTGCCCACATACCGATACTTTGTGAAGGAGATTCGATTACGGTAGAATCTCTGGGGCCTGAACAGAGCATTTATGGAACCTATTGCGAATATTTTTCGGTTGGGGGCGACCCGTCATGTATATATTATGAACTATCTGAGGCAGTTGTAAAAAAATTAAGTGATTCCAATGAGGATATAAAGGTCACGATAATGCCTATTCAAGGTCATATGACGAAAGCAAATATAAAAGTAACCATGCCGGTAGAAGATGATACGTACGAAGAGACAGGGGAAGATTCCAACGGAAATACCGGCAGCGGAGCAATAAGAGCCCTAACAATAAGAATCATACACCTTCTGTGGAAAAGCCCACTACCCCTACAGGGACAAGTTCGGAAAGAGATCCGATTAATGTGATGACAGGCGCCTTTGAATCAAAGCAGTGCGTCATGGCTGTATCAGGAGTCAATGATATCCGGTTCCAATTGTCTTATAATTCCACGGAAACAGATTGGGAGGGAAATCTTGGGTATGGATGGTATCACAATTATGAATCTAGAGTAGAAGATCAGAATGGTTTATTAAAAGTCTGGCTTACCCCTTATGATTCACTGCTTTTTGTAGATGAAGATTTGATGAACAATAAAGTAGAGGGTACTTATAGGGATGGAGAAATCTGGCTTGGCGATATGGAGCCGGAAACTATTGATGTGCAAAGAGGAGTTTCTAAGAGCACTATATCGGAAAACACAGTGTCAGGGAATGCAATTTCGGGAAATAATCTGCCGGAAGATTTCCAGCCAAGAAATGCAAAATCATCGGAAGAATCCGGAAATGAAAGTTATGTTCCAATCAGTGAAAATATGAATGGCTACTCTGTGGAAAAAACGGATGGAGGCTATATTTTCCGGACTCCGGATATGATAGAGTATCATTATGACGAAGATGGGCAGCTCATACAGAGAATCAATGAAAAGGGGCAGGTCCTGAATATTGCCCATCAAGAGGGACAGCTTGTGGTTTCAGAGCCTTATACAGAGCAATCTATCACAGCAGTCCTGGATCAGGACGGTCACATTGTAAGTCTTAGGGATAACGGTGGAAACCAGGTTGCTTTTGTTTATGATGCAGAAAAGAACCTAAGCTCTGTAACAAGTAAAGGAGGTGCAAGCAACTATTACAGCTATGATGATGAACATCGGATTGTAGAAGGAAAAGACACCAATCATACCCTGTTCGTCCAAAACACATATGATGAAAAAGGAAGGGTGATTACTCAGGATGACGGAGATAGGGCAACAAAGCCCGTTGTGCTTCAGTATGAAGATAATGAAGCAAACGGCAATACGGTGATTACCATGAATGATATGAATGGCGCTATAAAAACCATTACTGCAGACAGCTTTGGAAAAGGACTTTACTATCAGGACGGAATCGGAGGAATTTTTACCTATGCATACAATGAAAAGGGAGATATGGTGTCCTATCGAAATGCAGACGGAACCGGAGAAGATTATGCCTATGATGAAAATGGGAATATTACAAAGCTGGTGGAGACAAGCGGAAGGACAACGGTCTATACTTATAACGAAAACAACCAGCTCCTGTCCCAGAACTGTAATGACGGCACCAGCCTGACTTATGCTTACGATGAGGGGAACTGGCTTACTTCCATCACTTCCGGAAATGGAGTGACAGTCCGTTACGAATATAACGAACAGGGACAGGTCACAAAAGAAAACGTGGAAGGCCTTGGAGAGACTTCCTATCAGTATTCGGGAGGGATGCTTACCAAGGTAACAGATGTGAATGGAAATGTAAGCAAGTACCTTTACGATTCCATAGGAAATATAGTACAATATACCAATGGGAAAGGAACTGTCACCGACTATGAAATCGCATCAAATGGAAAGGTGTTAAAGGAGACTGTCATCCTTGCGGATGGAAGCAAAGCAGTGAATTCCTATGACTATGATGCCTATGGAAACCAAACCCAAAAGACGGATGCCAACGGCAATACTACAACCTATACTTATGACAGGAATGACCGCCTTGTAAAAGAAACCCGGGCAGATGGCAGCACTATCACCTATGACCGGGACGTAGACGGGAACATTACGAAGATTACCTATCCAGACGGCATTACCACTATAGAGGCAGCCTATGACACAGCCGGGAACTTGCTGACATTAAAGGATGCTTTGAAATCCACTATGGTACAAAGCTTCAACAGCGGAAGCCAGCTGACAGGAACAACACTGGCAAACGGCGGACAGATTACGTACCGCTATTACGACAACGGGCTTTTGAAAAGTGAGACGGATGCCATGGGGAATACCATTACCTATACCTATGACGGTGCAGGAAGGGTAACAGGGATCACTGACAAGATGGGCAACACCACATCCTATGGCTATGACCAGGTAGGAAATGCCGCCACCGTCACCAATCCGGAGGGAGAGACCGTCACCATCACCTATAACCAGTACCGGCAGGCAGTCTCCATTACGGATGCCAAAGGCAATACCACCCGGTATGCTTATGACGGGATGGGCAACTGTGTCCGTATTACAGATGCATTAGGCCATGTGACGGAATATGAATACAACGGCAACAATGAAATCGTAAAGGTCATCCGGAAAGGCGAAAACGGACATGGCGACATCATCCTTACCTATGCCTATGACCACCTGGGGAACGTGACCCTTATCACAGACGGGGAAGGAAATTCTTACCGGATGGACTATGACAAGGTCGGGAACCTGAAGGCAATTTATGATGCCTATGGAACGGCAGTGGAAAGCTATAGCTATGACAAAGTCTATAACCAGACTGCCATTAAGGATGCCAAGGGAAATGAAACTGCGATGACCTATGATTCCCTCGGCAACATGGTAAGCATGCTAAACAAGGCAACAGGCAGCGCCACTACCTATACCTATGTAGGCGGGAAGCTCCTAAATTCCTCCACGGATGCCCTTGGAGGCAGGGTGACGGCGGAATATGATGCCATGGGGAACGTAAAGAGTTTCACAAATCCAAACGGCGGCGTGACGGAATACACCTATGACTTAAACAACCGGATTACCGGAGAGAGCATAGGGAGCGAATACAAGCATGCATATGAATACAATGCCAATGGACAGGTGGTAAAGAAGACCAATTCCAAGGGGCAGGTGACGGAATATACCTATGACAAAGCGGGCAGGGTCACAAGCCTGAAAGACCAACTGGGCACTATCAGCTATACCTATGACAAAAACGGGAACCTGCTGACAGTAACAGATTCAAATGGAACCATCACAAGGGAATACGATGCCCTGAACAGAGTGACTTCCTATACGGACACCAGAGGGAATAATATCCGTTACGGGTATGATGAGTTTGGGAACCTGACGGATATTACCTATCCGAATGGAAAGCAGGTCGCATATACCTATGATAAAAATGGAAACATAAAAACGGCAACGGATTGGAAAGGCAGGACAACCACCTATAAGTATGACAAGAACTCAAGACTGGTAAAGACCACCCGTCCAAACGGCACGGAGGAGACAAGGACATATGATAAAGCAGGACAGCTTTTAACAATCCTTGACAAAAAGGGAAGCCAGACCATCAACAGTCAGGAGTATGCCTATGACGTAAGCGGCAATATCACGGCAGTGAAGTCTGGACAGTTGGGAGAGCTGCAGAACAGCAGTGACATCTCCAATACCAGCATGGAGTATGATAAGACTAACCGGCTGATTAAATACAATGGAAAAGAAGTGAAGTATGATAAAGAGGGAAATATGGTATACGGACCTCTTAACGGAGTGATGACCAACTTTACCTATGACTGCCGCAACCGGCTGGTACAGGCGGGAACTACCAGATATGAGTATGATTCGGAGGACAACCGGACAGCAGTCATTAAGAATGCAGGAACGAAAGAAGAGGTGCGGACAGAGTATGTGGTGGATTCCGTAGAGGAGCTTAGCAGGGTGTTGATGGCTGTGGAGAAGAAGCAGGAAAATACAGCGGGCGATTCGGCGGCACAGACCACTTACTTCTACTATGGAAATGGGCTATCAGCGCAGGAGAATGAAAAGGAAGGCTACCTGACCTATCATTTTAACAACGTAGGAAGCACTAATGCAGTGACGAATGAAAAAGGAGCAGTGAAATATATATATGCCTACAATCCATACGGAGAGCTGACGAAAGGAAGCTATGGACCGGTCAGGTTCTTGTTCAATGGTCAGTATGGGGTTGCTTCAGATGATAACGGGCTGTATTACATGCGTGCAAGGTACTACAACATTTCCATCAAGCGGTTCATCAATCAGGATGTGGTAACTGGAAGCATTGCAGAAAGCCAGAGTTTGAATAGGTATGCATATGTGGAAGGGAATCCGGTTAGTTATTTGGATCCGTTTGGGTTGGAGAAGGCAGCATTTGACGAAATTCATGAAACTATATCGGAAATCAAAGGATATATTACTATTGGGACAGGTTTATTGCTCGCAGCAACTCTTTTGGCACCAGAAATTGCACCTATTACTGGTGTACTTTTGGAATGTTTGAGTGCCTTTTCAGTTGCTTTAACTATAGTAGATATAATGGTATATTCAATTGAAATGTGTGTGGCAGGAGATTATAATGAACAGTGGTTTGAGGGACTGTATGGAATACTTGGAAATGTTATTTCTAGTTTAGAAGGAGTGGCTATAGACAAGATTGACCCTGCATCATATATGGCAAAAACTGATCATACGCAAAAAGAAGCTACAATAAAAGCCACAAACTGGTTATTAAAATCTATTTATAAGAATATTAAGGAGGTGATTGAGGAAATATGCAATTAAACAAATATAATTATCAAAGTGCAACAGAAAATAACTATGAAAAGATTACGTTGTTAAAAAGTTATACGTTTCAATATATATTCTTTTTTATAGAAGCTATTAATATACTTTTTCTTATTATTGCAAGGATGGATGAAGTTTTAATAAAATTTCTTTTTATTTGCGCAGAACTATTGGTTGCATTTGGGTTAGTGACAATATTTCGTTTTTCGGATTATAAATTTAACCGTCTCTCTAAAATAGGAGTCGTATTAAAAACAAAGATTGATGAAAAAGGAACTTATAAAACTTTTATGGGTGACGATCTATCTGCAATAAGAATACAGAGTACATATGTTGATGAAGAAGGTAATCGCTTTGTGTTTTGTAGGGATTATGCGGATATAGCAACCACTTTTCTTTGTAGTGCGGAAAGCATTAGACAGGAAAGGTATGTAAATGTATTAGTCAATCCAAATAATTATAAGGATTATTATATGATGGTAAATGAAATAGAAGAGATACAAAAGAATCTTTATGCAAATGAGAAGTATAGTAAGGGGATTTTAATTATACTGATTTTGGAATATGTGCTTTATTTACTTTTTAGATAAGGAAAACTGGGAGATTATATTTTTGACGAAGAGGCAATAAATAGTTGTGGGACTGGCGAGGGGTTCTACGGCTATGTGTGTAACGCAACAGACTGAGAAGGCAGGATTACTGCGACATTACAAATACCAATATGGAGTACGAAAAGAGCAATCGGCTGGTACAGGCGGGGACTACCAAATATGAGTATGATGCGGAGGACAACCGGACAGTAGTGTAGTCATTAAAAATGCAGGAACCACGGGGAAGTGCAGACAGAATATGTGGTGGATTCCGTGGAAGAACTTAGCAAGGTACTGATGGCTGTGGAGAAGAAGCCGGAAAAAAACAAAGCGGGCGATTCGGCAGCACAGACCACCTACTTCACCTACTTCTACTATGGAAACGGACTATCAGAACAGGAAAATGAAAAGGAAGGCTACCTGACCTACCATTTCAACAACGTAGGAAGCACCAACGCAGTGACGGATGAAAAAGGAGTGGTGAAATATATATATGCCTACAATCCATACGGAGAGCTGACGAAAGGAAGTTATGCACAGGTCATGTTCCTGTTCCTGTTCAATGGACAGTATGGAGTTACTTCAGATGACAATGGGCTGTATTACATGCGGGCAAGGTACTATAATGTGTCCATCAAGCGGTTCATCAATCAGGATGTGGTGACTGGAAGCATAGCAGAAAGCCAGAGTTTGAACAGGTATGCGTATGTGGAAGGGAATCCAGTTAGTTATTTAGATCCATTTGGGTTGGAACCGTTGCTGACGGATGGATTGCATGATTTTGCAGCTACCATGTCTTTTATAGGAAGTATAGTGAGCTTTTTTGAACCAACTTTGGGACTATTGATTGGTATAGCGGCATATTTTTTTGACTTAGGAGTTTATATTAATGATATTGTAACATCCGGATATGACCTTGGTGTTATTTGTAATGCAATTTGTAATCTGATTTATAATGGATACTATTTAGGAATTGGATTTATGTCCTATGCGCATAAGTTTGAAGCAGCCATAAATGCGAGTGTAGGAGACATGGCAACGTGGACATCAATAATTTCATACTGCATTGATAAAATGCAACAGATAATAAAAGAAGACAGAGAAAGTGGAAAAAGTAAGAAATAAGATATATTACGCATTTTGTTTTAATTTAGGAGGATTTCACATGAATATATATTTAAAAATATTTACTTATTTTATACTATATTTAGCGACGATGAGTTATTATGAGGAATATATATTTGCAAGGCATATATTTTTTCAAACTAATTTGGTTACAGGAAAGATAAGGAGCTTCGGTAAATCTAAAATACATTATAATGCAAAAGCAGCTAGGGAGTTTTATAGCATTGTAGACTATAGGCTGGGCACTGAAATGTATACAGCAAAAATATTAAGGGATATAGAAGATACAATTGGGAATTCGATTATAATAGCAGTAAATAGGAAGAATAATTGTGCTGTCAGATATAAAAAGTGCAGAATATATAATGAACATGAATATGAATATGAATATAATGGGAAGAGGAGAGGCATGTTTTGTGCATTTGTTTTGATTTCATTAATTGTAATAGATATTTGGTTTGGAGGAATGAAAGAAGTATGCCTAATTTTAATTACATTGATGTGCATTCATTATTTGCTTATGCCTTGGAGTATTCAACTCAGAAATAGTATATGGCAGTTGAAATAATACACTTCTTTATCTACGCTACCTTTGCAAACAAAAATACTATGGATTCTATTGTGGAAGGAATCTATCAGGACGGCGCCACCACCATAGAGGCAGCCTATGACACAGCCGAGAACCTGCTGACCTTAAAGGATGCCCTGAAATCCACTATGGTACAAAGCTTCAACAGCGGAAGCCAGCTGACAGGAACAACACTGGCAAACGGCGGACAGATTACGTACCGCTATTACGAAAACGGGCTTTTGAAAAGTGAGACAGATGCCATGGGGAATACCATTACCTATAGCTATGATGGAGCTGGAAGGGTGACCGGAATTACAGATAAGATGGGAAATACTACATCCTATGGCTATGACGAGGCAGGAAATGCGGCTACCGTCACTAATCCGGAAGGAGAGACCGTCACCATCACCTATAACCAGTACCGGCAGGCAGTGGCTATCACGGATGCCAAAGGGAATACCACCCGGTATGCCTATGATGGCATGGGCAACTGCATCTGTATGACAGATGCCTTAGGACATGTAACAGAATATGAATACAACGGCAACAATGAAATCGTAAAAGTCACAAGGAAGGGTGAAAATGGCAACAGTGATATCATCTTTACCTATGCCTATGACCACCTCGGGAACGTGACATCTATTACAGATGGAGAAGGGAATTCCTACCGGATGGACTATGACAAGGTTGGGAACCTAAAGGCAATTTATGATGCCTATGGAACGGCAGTGGAAAGCTACAGCTATGACAAAGTCTATAACCAGACTTCCATGAAGGATGTTAAAGGAAATGAAACTGTAATGTCCTACGATTCCCTGGGCAATCTGGTAAAGATGCTGAATAAGGGAACAGGAAGCGCAACTACTTATTCCTATGTAGGCAGACAGCTCCTAAGCTCCTCCACGGATGCCCTTGGAGGCAGGGTGACAGCAGAATATGATGCCATGGGAAATGTGGAGAGCTTCACCAATCCCAACGGCGGCGTGACAAAATACACCTACGACCTGAATAATCAGATTACCAGCGAGAGCATAGGAAGTGAATACAAGCATACCTATGAAATACAATGCCAATGGACAGGTGGTAAAGAAGACCAATTCCAAGGGGCAGGTGACGGAATATGCCTATGACAAAGCAGGCAGGCTCACAAGCTTTACTGATCAGCTGGGGACTGTCAGCTATACATATGATAAGAATGGAAATGTACTGACTGTAACAGATTCAAAAGGAACGATCATAAGGGAATACGATGCCTTGAACAGAGTGACATCCTATACGGATGCCAGAGGGAATACCATCCGTTATGGGTATGATGAGTTTGGGAATTTGACAGCACTCATCTATCCGAATGGGAAGCAGGTTACTTATACATATGATAAGAATGGTAACGTAGAAACAGTAACGGACTGGGAAGGCAGGGTTACTATCTATGAGTATGACAAAAACTCAAGGCTGGTAAAAACCACCCGTCCAAACGGCACAGAGGAGACAAGGACATATGATGAAGCAGGACAGCTTTTAACCATTCTTGACAAAAAGGGAAGCCAGGTCATCAACAGTCAGGAATACGCATATGACGTAAGCGGGAATATCACGGCAGTAAAGTCCAGTCAGACGGGAGAGCTGCAGAACAGCAGCGATATTTCCAATACCAGCATGGAGTATGACAAGACCAACCGTTTGATTAAATACAATGGAAAAGAAGTGAAGTATGATAAAGAGGGAAATATGATATACGGTCCTCTTAACGGAGTGCTGACCAGCTTCACCTATGACTGCCGCAACCGGCTGGTGCAGGCAGGAAATACGAAATATGAGTATGATGCTGAAGATAACCGGACAGCAGTCATTAAGAACGCAGGAACGAAAGAAGAATTAAGGACAGAATATGTAGTGGATTCTGTAGAAGAGCTTAGCAGGGTGTTGATGGCAGTTGAGAAGAAGTCGGGGAATACAGTTACAGGAAGCGGCATGGAAGATGCGACTGATAAAACAGTAATTCAGACTACTTATTTCTACTATGGCAATGGGCTATCAGCACAGGAAAATGAACAGGAAGGATATCTGACCTATCATTTCAATAATGTAGGAAGTACCAATGCAGTAACGGATGAAAAAGGAAACGTGAAATATACATATGCCTATAATCCATATGGAGAGTTGACACAGGGAAGCTATGGACAGGTCATGTTCCTGTTCAACGGGCAGTATGGAGTTGCTTCAGATGATAACGGGCTGTATTATATGCGGGCAAGGTACTATAATGTGTCCATCAAGCGGTTTATCAATCAGGATGTGGTAACTGGAAGTATCGCAGAGAGCCAAAGCTTGAACCGGTATGCGTATGTGGAAGGAAATCCGGTTAGCTATTTTGATCCGTTTGGGTTAGAACCGTTATTGACGGAGGACTTGCATGATTTTGCAACAATGGCATCTATAGCGGGTGGCGCTATTAGTGGTTTTTTCCCACAGGCAGGATTTTTTATTGGAGAAGCTGCAATTTTCTTTGATGCGGGAGTTTATCTCAACGATTTTGTCACATCGGGATTTGATGGTAAAGTGGTAGATGAGGGGATGAAAAGTATAGTAACTAATCTAGCTTTTTTTGGTGTGGGTATGATAGCCTCAGCAGGTGGATTTGGAATATTGAGTGAAGAGATAGCAATAATAAACAACAATACCTCTGTGGGCATTTCTACATTTGAGTTTGTGAAAAAGAAAGTTTATAACGTAATAAAAGAAATGATAAAGCAATAAAAGAAATGATAAAGCAAATAAAACAATAAAGGAGATTGAAATGGACAAATACAGTTATCTGCTTATTCTCTTTATATATGTTGCACATTTCATGGTTCTAACCTATTATCAGGAATTCCTATTTGCCAGACAGCCATGGTTTAGAGGTGAAATGCGAACAGCACGTATAGAAGGGTTTGGAAAATGCAAATTTGCATTTGGCTCAAGAGCTGCGCTGGAACATTATACGATAGTCAGTTATTCTATAGGGAATCAGGAGTATATAGGAAAAATATCCAGAAGTGTGGACGACCAGTTTGATAGAAAAATAGTGTTAGCAGTAAGTGGAAAGGTGGCTGCAAGATATGAAAAATGTAATTGCTATATTGGAAATAGGCATCATAATGGAATAAATGAAAGAGGGACTGCTTTATGTAATTATTACATTTGCATTTATGCAATCTTACAGGTAATAGCACTGATTAGTCTTATGGTTGGATGTATTCAACATGATTTTAGGTTAGCAAAGATGTATCTGATTTATATTTTGGTTGCCATACTTTCTTATGTATTTTTAAAACAGATGATTGGGATAAGAAATTTCATGTGGAAGAAGGATACAGGAGGGATGAAGGTAGATGAAAATGAATGGCGAAAGGGACTTATTGCTTTCTTTAGTATGTTGTCGTTGGTATACAGTTTATTCATGGCTGCAGCAATAATAATATGTAGAGATGTAGAACTTGCATTTAAAAGCATAGTATACATAGTTCTGTTTATTCTTGCTATTGTGCAATTGGCAAAAAAACTAGAGGAAAAAGAAGACATTTCTATCCCAGATAGTAAGATTGTTTTGGCAGAAGTAATTTCCGTAGATAATATCCATGAAGCCAAAAAGCTTATCTGCCAAGTGAAAAATGGACAAGAGATAATGCAATATCAGAAAATACAGTATATTAACTTTTTAGAAAAAATAGGAGACTTTGTGGAAGTCAGGGTGGAATTGGCAGATGAGAAAAAATATGAGGTGTTGAATAGAATTGAGAATTAGCTGTTATTCATATTTTATAGGTAGTTTTTTGTATTGATTATTGGAGTGAATTTGTTAAATGAAAAGTCCAATCCCCCAGCTATGCTGGGGAGAATAGGGTAGTTGGAATCGATGAGGATATAAATGAAAATCCTCCTATGCTACAATGAAATTGGTGTCGCAAGCCAAATTTCAAACATAGGAGGTCCAAATGGACAATAGAAGTTTATCACATACTCGTTGGAAATGCCAGTATCATATAGTTTTCATTCCAAAGTATCGGAAGAAGGTATTGTATGGAAAAATTAGAGAAGACGTAAGGGAGATTCTCAGCACATTGTGTAAGTACAAAAATGTGGATATTATTGCAGGTGCAGTATGCACAGACCATGTACACCTGAGCGTGGCAATTCCGCCAAAACTCAGCATATCTAATTTTATGGGATACCTAAAAGGGAAAAGTACGCTGATGATTTATGACAGGCATCCAGAATTGCAGAGTAAGTGGGATAAAGCGTTTTGGGCAAGGGGATATTACGTGGAAACAATTGGTAATATCACTGATGAAGCAGTACAGAAATATATAAAAGAGCAAGCAGAGGAATCAAGAAAAGAAGATTCAAGAAGTACCGCTTTATAAGCGGACCAGTAACAATGCTTGCGACACCGCCCTTTGGGGCGAGCAGTAATATAGCCCTTTAGAGGGCTAATAGCAAACCACCAGTTGCACTGGTGGTTGCTGACTAGTGTTAAAATATTGAGAAGTAAAGAAAATATACATGGTATGAACAAGTTTAAGGAATGTTAGAGGACAATGCTTATGGAACAAAAAGAATGGAATGTATATTCAGAAAAAGAAAAAAATGATTTGAAAAGTTTATCGAAAATGGTAAAAGAGATGATAAGTGATGACCATAGCGAAAAAGAAAATTATTATCAGGAGCATAGGGGTGGATTGGTTCTGATACAAACGGAAGAAAAACTAGAAAATGACGGTGTTTCTGATGGACAATTTTTAGATGAACTTTTGCGAGAATGTAGAGGAAAGCTGGGAATTGAAAATTGAACATGAAGCGGATGTACGGACGAGAATGGAAAGTGTTCTTTGGACATTTTTCAACCAAATCGCCTGCGATAGATTTTATAGTGATTTTCAAAAACATATACATGCAGTGAAAGATTTTAACTTGAGTATTCGGGCTGCTGGAACAGAGATTAAGAGATTTGGAAATATAGGTAGTTGCACAAAGGAATTTATCAAATATTATAAAAGTATTGTAGAAACGTGCGAGGACTATTCGTTGAAAGAGATTTTTATACTTACGGATGGGATAAAAATGAAATTATGTAAATATGAGGGGATAAATGACAAAGGCAAAACAAAATAGGAAAATATTTATGGAGCTTTGGCGAAATATGGTCACATTCCAAAGCATGTCAGGGAAGTCATTTTGGCACAATGTGATTTGGAAGTGTTGAAAAGATGGCATAAGCTTGTAGCCAGAGCAGGCTCTATGGAGCAGTTCGAGAAGGAAATGTAAAAATTTGCATAAGAAACTTATATGAAAATCTAAATACAGTATCAAAACATTCTATTGATGCGGCCTGTGGCCGCATCAGTCGGAATACGATTCGTAAACGATTCACAATTAACATTTAGAAAAGGGTATAGGAAAAACTATTATAGTCTTCGTAGCCATTCTGGGCTTTAAAACAAAGGTAGGGGCCCGCCTTACTTCGAAGAAGATTGCAGAGAAACTTCATACTGCCCTGAAACGAATATTCCAGCTCAAACTGGATAATGAGAATGTATCCTTTGCACTTGAAATGAAAAGCCACGGTGTAGAAATTACAACGTTTTCTTATAGCGCAGTAATTTCTTATCTGGCAGATGACATAGACGGACTATTTTTTATACTTGTAGATTTAGTCTATTTGCAGTTGGCACTGGCAGCTTGCAACATTCTGTTTCGTGGAGGAATTCCAGAAGGTTCGCTTATTGCAGCATGCAGTAAAATATCGGTAAAACTGGAGTGGTGTAAATTTGGTTTAGCAGACATAGAAAAAATATATGCTTAGGAAAAAACATAGGAGAGATGATGGTGCAAGTTGAAGACTTATCGAAAGAAGTGCAGTTATTGTTTATGATGACGGATATTTTTATGTACGAAGGCTTTGAAAACCTGCAAAACGTTATAGAGCTACAAGACGAAATAAAGTCCAGTGAAAATAATTTATGTGCGATAATAGCTAAAGCGTTTTGTTACGAACAAATAATTGAGCAAATGGTTAACAGCCTTTATATTCAAGATATTTTATGGAAGCGGGTAGTATATAAAAATGTAGATTATAATGAAACGATTAGTAAAAAATACTATATCAGGCTTAAAGAAATGAAGCATTTGATGAATTTTCAGAGATTAAATGAATTCAAAAAATGTTGTAATAATTTTAGGAAAGTTAGGAATCTATTTGCACATAATTTAGTAAATTATAAAATTGATATGTTAGTTAATAATTATAAAGATTTGGATGCATTATATGAAAAAATATATGAAATATATAGTGAACAAAATCTTACATTTGTGAATGGAATAAGCCAAAAATTAGAACATCCAGTTGATTTCCTGATTTGTGGAAAAAGCTATTTGGCAGATATTTCTATAATACGAGAAGAAGCCTTGCTAATAAAAGCAAAGAAAGACAAAACGTATGAGGATTTAAGGAATCTTGCTAATTTACATCAAATATTTCGGTTGTTGAAAGAGTGGAATGATATTGGAAACTCAAGCATTGAGATATGGTTGAAAGGAGAATTATTGGGGATGGAATTCTATGAATATGTCCCTGTGAAAGAATGGGATTTTGAAGATGGGATATAAGATAGTGGTTCAAAGGGTGTAAATTGAAATTGCATTAGTTTAAATAAAATCTATGAATTTATTTTATCAAATATACAAAAATGGAGAGGATTCGATTTAACACTTGAATATAGACTAAAAATCAGTTAATATAAATCCATAGATAAGTTTTTCCTGTACTCCCACACAGGAGGAACCTATGAAGAAAACATTTTAGCAATTGAACCTAAGCAACGCATTTTTATTTTTGGCAGCCTTAGAAGATCCGGAGATCTGCCAGCTTGTGCTGGAAATTATCCTTGGTACGAAGCTTCCGAAAGTAAAGGCACATGCAGAACGGAGCATTCTGGTAAGCTCGGATTTCAAGAGCATCCGGCTGGACATCTATGCCAGCGATGAAATGCAGGTAAGCTACAACGTAGAGGCACAGAACGATGACCGGAAGAATCTGGCAAAGCGGAGCCGTTACCACCAGGCAGAGATGGATGTGGCATCCCTGAAGCCGGGAGACGACTTCAACGACCTAAAGCCCGGTTATGTCATCTTTATCTGTACATTTGATCCATTTGGCAAAGGGCTGTATCGTTATACCTTTGAAGAAAGGTG
>JAAUZH010000001.1 GCA_014804675.1 Lachnospiraceae bacterium | reverse complement strand
GCTTATCGCAATGGAGAGGAACTACCATTTAATTAGCTGATTATCAGATGCAAAATGGCGGTCAAAAATGACCGCCAAAAAAATAAAATAAAATTTACACACTTTACTTGACAAACTCGGGTGGGTTGCTTTCTGCCTTTCATTCCTTCATAATACCCTTATGAATATCCTAAAAAAGATTTTTAAAGAGCACTATGAAGAAATTGAATATATCCTTCATCCCCGTCCCGTTGTTATGGAAAACATTGAGAAAATGATTTACTGCGGGGACCCTTCTTATGGTGGTGCGATGTATGCCTGTTCCCACTGTGACAAACTTAAATTTGTCCCTTTCCGCTGCCATTCCAAGTTTTGCCCCACCTGCGGCAGTAAATACTGCATCGACCGCTCTGCTAAAATGTCCTTTAAACTCATTGACTGCACCCACAAACACCTTGTTTTTACAAAGCCGCCATTTACAAAAAGGATAAAAACGGTTTCTATGTCTATGCCAAACCAAATCTCTGTGATACCGATACTGTTGTCAAATGTATCAGCCGCTACCTTGGGCGGCCTGTCATTGCCACCTCCCGCATTGATTCCTACGATGGGGAAAATGTGACTTTCCACTACAATAAGCACGAGGATGATTCTTATGTGGAAAAAACCGTCCCTGTTCTGGATTTCATTTCTATTCTCATCCAACATATCCCAGAAAAGCACTTCAAGATGATACGTTATTACGGGCTCTATGCCATGCACCGGAAATCCGATGGAAAGCTCCGGAAGGCATGACTGCAGGGCTGGTCAGGAGCATGACTGGCTCTGATCTGCTCGACATGCATTACTTTCTCACTGAGGATGATGACCTTGATGGTGACGAATTGGAAGAAGGGTTTTATATCTTCTAAAAGTATTCGTCTTGTCTTTATGCCCGCCTCTGGCGGGCTATTTTAATTCAGTATTCCTCCGACAGGAGAAATTTCCTATTATATAAAAAAACAGAGATTCCAGAAAAATTATTTTTTCTGAAATCTCTGAAATATTTCATCCAAACATCTTCCGAGAGCAATTGCCATATCTGAATAGCCCGAAAAATCATAATATATTTGAAGAATATAGAACAAAACAGCTATCCAAAGCCATTTTGTATCAATAGAATCACAAGAGCATGGAGCTAGGCAACTTATTATTTCATACAATCTTTTTCACTTGCTCGATTACATAATCCTGTTCTTCAAAAGTCAACCCATAATACAGCGGCAGACTGATAAAGTTCTCGTAAACCGCTTCCGCATTCTTGCAGTACACATCCTTGTACCCGTTTTCCTGATAATACGGATGCTTATAAACCGGAATATAATGTACGTTCACTCCGATTCCCGCTGCCCGGAGCTTGTCAAATATTTCTTTTCGTCTTCCCTCCGGCACTTGAATCACATACAAATGATAGCTGTTATTGCAGCCCTCTATCTGCTTTGGACAAATGATTCCCTCTACCTGTTCAAATGCCTCATTATATCTTGCAACAAGCTCTCTACGCTTCGCAACAAACCGATCCAGCTTTTTCATTTGGGAAATTCCCAGCGCACACTGTAAATCCGTTATTCTATAATTATATCCTAAATCCAACTGCTCATAGTACCAGCCGCCTTCATTTTTATGCATCAGCTTTTCATCCCTGGTAATTCCATGGCTCCGAAACAGCACAAGTCGTTCATATAAATGGTCGTCGTTTGTAAGAATCATACCGCCCTCTCCGGTAGTAATATGCTTTACCGGATGGAAGCTGAAGGTAGTCATATCCGAAAGCGCGCCGATTTTTTTCCCTTTATAGTCTGCTCCAAGGGCATGCGCTGCATCCTCAATCACAATCAGGTTATGCTTCCCCGCAATTTCATGGATTTCATCCATTTCACAGGGTTGTCCTGTAAAATGAACCGCAATAATGGCTTTTGTACGTTCTGTAATCTTTCTTTCGATATCCGCAGGGTCAATATTATAGGAATCCGCCTTAACATCTGCAAAAACCGGCTTTGCCCCGCAGTATAATGCGCAGTTGGCAGAAGCCGCAAAGGTAATGGGAGTGGTGATTACTTCATCGCCCTCACCGATTCCCGCTGCAAAGCAGGCCGCATGCAGAGCAGCGGTTCCGTTGGCAATTGCCACTGCATATTTTGCTCCCGTGTAATCCGCAACAGCCTTTTCAAATTCCGTTATGGCTGGTCCTGTAGTTAAATAATCTGATTTCAGCACATCCACTACTGCCTGAATGTCATCTTCTTCAATTGTCTGCCTTCCATATGGTATATACATCTTTCTATACTCCTTTATTTTCAATATCATTTAACGTTTCTAAATTATTATAGCTTCATAATTTCCTCAGCCAGCCGCCTGCAACCGTTTCCATCTACAAGCATCTTCATCCTATGGCTCAATTCCTGCCGCATTTTACTGCCCGTTAACTCGCCAAGCCTTTTCAATAGTTCCTCTTTTGGAAATCCCTGCCTGATGTCTCCTACAGAAAGCAGGCACCCTTTGTCCGCAAAGGATTTTAGATTTTCCAATTGATTATCTGCCAAAGAATAACCTATAGTGGGAGTGCCACAGGCTGCCAGCTCATAGAGGGTGGTTCCTCCTGCAGAAATTGCTATATCTACATTTCTCATGAACCGGACCAATTCAAATAAATTACAATATACCTGGACATTATTCTTCTCTTTTTCTAATTCGCATAATTGCTCCATATCCTGATTATATTTGCCGCAGATTATGTGGAACTTCAAATTCTTATACTCTTGACTATCAACAATCTGCTGCATAAACTGAAGGGCAAAATGACAGGAATCCGTTCCGCCGGTCAAAACAAGTACATTTTTTATCTGTTCATTTATTTCTTTTTCCGGCAGGGCTGCAAATTCCTGCCTTAAGGGAGCATAGCTGCAGCCAATTAACAGTTTTGTATCCCTGTTCTGATATTTGTTTTCATAATCATAATCTTTTGCATAGACAGCATAATTGACCAGCAAATCACAGGGATAAAGAAATTCATGCAAATCATCTACATAAACGGTCTTTATCAGCCTTCTTACACATTCCAGATAGTGCTTTGTCACCTGATAGGAATCGATAAGAAGCACCTGCGCATTTTCTTCTTTAATGACCTGACAGACGGCCTCTATTTCGTCTTCCATTTGATTCCACTGGCTTTCCAGACACCTGTAGGAAAATCCTTCCTTTTCCAGCAGTTCGGTTCCCATTTTGTCAGCCAGGACAAAGACAACCTGACAGGATTTTTTAAGCTCCCCTGCCATGGCAAGGCAGCGCATCAGATGCCCTGTGCCGATGGTTCCGTTGCTGTCCACTCTAATTAAACACTTTTTCATATGCAATATAAGCCTTTTCGTATCCTGATTTTTCAAATATTTTTTGTGATGAACTGTTTTCCGTCTTTACCTCTGCTGTCATTTTCTTTATATGGGGATATTCCGATTTTAATTTTTCTTCCGACAATTCAATCATTGCCCTTCCCAATCCTCTTCCCCTGAATTCCTTTGCAATGCTATAGTTTATTTGTGCAAAATCCCCTTCCAGCTCCAGCCTGATCTGTCCGGCAGGCTTATCTTCAAACATTAAAATATAAAACAAGGTGCTTTCCGATTTCATTTTATGTTCATACCATGCCCTATGCTCCTGAAAGGCAATTTTATCCGTATGAAAAGAGTTTTTACGAACTTCATCATCATTTGCCCATTCGTATATTAATTCCATATCATCAGGCACTGCATTTCTTAAGAAGCTTCTTTCTTTCATATCATTTCATCCTATAATCTTAAAATCAAGGGGCATACCTGCCTCTAAGTCCTTCAGCGCCGTCATTCCAAGCACCTGCTCATAATATTTCGGTTTCATTCCCTGTCCCGGACGGATGACCCGGATATTTTCTTTTGTAAGCTTTTCTCCCTTTTTAATATCTTTGCTTACAAAAATAGACTTCCTAAAAGACCGATTCTGCATTTCACTTTCCGTAACAGTGTAACATACTTTTCCCATGGCTCTTTCCGCATCCCGGATATCCCTGACCATATTTTTAAATTCCTCCGGTTCCATAGAGAAAGAAGAATCCGGATTTTCGATTTCCCTGCTTAAGCAAAAATGTTTTTCTATAATATTGGCACCCAATGCCACTGCAGTAACAGCAGCCACCCCTCCCATGGAATGATCCGACAGGCCCACAGGCACCTGGAACACTTCCTTCATATTGGGAATGGTCTTTAAATTCATGGAATCAGGAATTGCCGGATAAGCGCTGGAGCATTTTAACAATGCCAAAGTACAGTTTTTCTCTTTGATTACATTCACCGCTTCTTCAATTTCCCCCAGACTTCCCATTCCGGTTGACATAATAATAGGTTTTCCCTTACTTGCCACATACTGAATCAAAGGAATATCTACCAGTTCAAAGGAAGCAATCTTATAAAACTGCATTCCTATTTCTTCCAGAAAATCTACGGCAGTATGGTCAAAGGGAGTGGAAAAAAAGTCAAGTCCCACTTTTGTTGCCGTCTCAAAAAGCTCTGCCTGCCATTCCCATGGGGTATATGCCCTTCCGTACAGGGAATACAGGTTTTCCCCTTCCCACGTGCCGCCTTCGATCTGGAAATACTGATTATGGCAGTTCATGGTTATGGTATCCGGCGTATAGGTCTGTATTTTAATGCAATCCGCCCCGCTTTCCTTTGCCGCATGAATGATTTCCTTTGCATTTTCTATGCTTCCCGCATGATTGGCTGACATTTCCGCTATCACATAACAGGGATTTCCGTCTCCAATGTTCCTACCGTTTATCTGCATATTCCTGCTCCTTTTCTGACTGCATCAGCTTATATTTCATTTCCGCTATCTTCCAGTCCTCTTCATTATCAATATCCTGCACTTCCAAATCCGATACAATTATGGGCACACAATGCTCTCCCACCACCTTTTTGGATGCTATGAACCTATCTGCCCGAAAGCAGTAGAATTGTCCCACATCATGGTAAATAGGACTTAAATCCTGAGAGCGCATTTGATAGTATTCCGGCCATTTTACCTTAATCAGACCTTCCTCTACTTCCACTCCCCGCTGGGGCGGAAAGGAATACTGCACGATGGGCATAACGGAATCCGCTTCCTGATTCTTTAAAAGGCTCATGGCAGTTTTTAATTTCTCCGGTGTTACAAAAGGAGCCGTAGGATAAATACAGCATCCGTATTCAAACTCCATGCCTCTTTGCTTATACTCTTCGATTACTTCCAACAGCACATCTGTAGTAGTTGCAAAATCATTTGCTGTTTTCTCACTTCTAAAAAAGGGGACTGCCGCCCCCTCCTTTCTTGCGATTTCTGCAATTTCTTCACTATCTGTAGAAACCATGACTTCATCAAAGACCCCGCTTTTCAAAGCTGCCTCTATGGAATAGGAAAGAATCGGTTTCCCGCAAAAATCCCTGATATTTTTTTTTGGTATGCGCTTGCTGCCGCCTCTTGCCGTAATAATTGCAATCGTTTTACCCATAAGACCACATCCTCACATTAGTGATTGAAATCCATTGTACTAACCAATTCTTTTAACTGATCTACACTGAGCCATTCCTTATTGATGCCTGAGCTGTACTCAAAGCCCTCTTCTACCTTTTTGCCGCCCGGAATGATTTTTTCAGGTCCCCACCAGTTAAAGTGTGGATAAATAATATAATGCCTTTCATATTCATAAGTTAATGCAGAGTCTTCCCTGGTTACCATAATCTCATGAAGCTTTTCTCCTTCACGGATGCCCACTTCTGGCATCTCACATCCCGGCAACATTGCTTGGGCAAGGTCGGTAATCTTAAAGGACGGGATTTTAGAAATAAATGTCTCTCCTCCATTGGATTCCTCCAATGCCTTAATCACCAACTGCACTCCTTCCTCTAAGCTGATCCAGAAACGAGTCATACGGTAATCGGTAATGGGAAGCTCCTTTCCGCCATTATCAATAATATTTTGAAAGAAAGGAATAACGGAGCCACGGCTTCCTGCCACATTTCCGTATCTTACTACAGAAAAACGCACGTCTCTTGCTCCTGCATAGGAATTTGCTGCAATAAACAATTTATCCGAAACTAATTTAGTACCTCCATAAAGGTTGATTGGATTTACCGCCTTATCTGTTGATAATGCTACCAGTCTCTTTACACTGTCAGAATCCAGCACTGCATTTACAATATTGATAGCGCCATCAATATTGGTCTTAACCGCTTCGATTGGATTGTATTCGCAAGCCGGAACCTGCTTCAGCGCTGCTGCATGGATTACATAGTCCACTCCATGTAAGGCTCTTGAAAATCTTTCTTTATCCCTTACATCGCCAATAAAGAAACGAAGCACGTCCGCATATTCTTTAAACTTATTTGCCATAATAAACTGCTTGAACTCATCTCTGGAATAAATAATGATTTTTTTGGGTTTATAATGTTTTAATACATATTCCGTAAAATGATTTCCAAACGATCCTGTTCCACCTGTGATTAAAATTGTTTTGTTGTTTAACATATCTTTTCTCCTTTATCATAAACTTATATTTTCTATCTTGTTAAATAGTGCATTGACCACCAAACAATTCTTTTTCCATGATTATCTGCTCTGTGCTTTCAAAATCTTCACACCTTCCCTTAGACAATGCTTCCTTTATTCCTTCATAGGATTCACTGCAGGGAACAATACCCGCATATTGCCCGAAGTAGCCATCAGCACTGTCATATATTATGATATTTTTCTTTAAATACAGCATGTCCAGCAATATAGTTGAATTTTCAATGACTGCCGTATGAAAGGGAATATCTAACAGGCTTTCTTCCTGAAAAAACTGTATGTTTTCCCCTGCATACATATCCTTCCATACCTGAACATTATAAAAGCTGCCCGGATGGGTCTTCACCTTAAAGCCAAGCCCAGCCTCCTTTGTTATTTTAAGAAGATTATCTATTTTTTTCTTTACCAGCTTATTATCCAGTATAGAAACGCAATACAGAATGCTTCCGTCATCATTTTCCGGTGCTTTGGCATATAAGTCGAATTTGTAAGTTCCCGTTACCTTTACCTTCGAGTCCCCTTCCAGCTTTTTTTTGGATTCCTCTCCCCATGCCAGAAATTCATCTGCTAATATAGGATAGTAATAGGACCGGTCCAGAATCAGCCCGTGCTGTATGACTAATGTCTTTCCCTTTGCAGACAGCGCAACAATCGTAGAAAAAAAATTGTGGTCCGTCATCATATAAAACTGCACATTTGCCTTTCCCTGCTCCACAACTCTTACGTACTTTCTCATATAATTTACAAGAAGCTCTGCCATTTTTCTTTTTACTTTCCTTCTGGCAAACAGAAGAGAAAAAGCAAGCACAATGCAATACTGAATGGAAAAGGCAAGAAAGAGCATAGCCGCATTTGTATATCCGATTTTCACATGAGGAAATTCCTTTTCTCTCTCTCTAAAGTTACATACGCAAAAACTTTCCTCTCTTTCCCCAAAATGCTTCATTGTGTTCCGCATATTGGTAACCATGGAATTATTCTTTACCTCATCTACAAATACATTACTGTTTTTGCTTCTTTTTCCAAAAGAATTCATAAGCAAAAGCATATATTTTGCTGCAAGATCCAGTCCCACCCTTTTTACAAAGGGTATTTTTAAATGATTCACTTGAAAAACCCGGAACCGGTCATCCAGACAAATTTCTTCACAATTCATTGCCTCACTCCTTCATATAACTTCCTGCCAATATTATTCCCAGAAACGTAGCCGATATCGCCTCACCGTACACATGACCTCCTGTAGAGGCAAAAATAACCAAAATACAAAGAGCAATAAAATAAAATTGAGTTTCCTTGTTTTTCCGATTTTTAAAAGTAACATATAATAGGAAAAGGGCAATCCCATAAGTAAAGACAAAACCTACAAGACCATAGGACATGAAAATATCAGCCCAATCCATTTCTATAGGCCGCACATCATTGCCAAATCCATCCATTATAAGGGCAATCTCATTATGGGGGGCAAAATATCCTTTTCCGAATATCATTGTGAAAATCCCCATGTAGGAGATTACATCTTTAAATGCTGTTTCCAATACCCAGTTTCTTCCACTGAGCAGATAGGTTATTAAATCCCTTTGTTTGAACAGGAAAATCTGTCTTTCTAAAATCAAGGTAACAAAGGGCAGAGAAAAGAAATCTATCCTTATCATAATAGCCACCACACAGACGACTACAATAGCACCTATACAAATAAAGAAAAACGTACTTCTTTTCTTTATATTCAGGCAGATATACAATATTGGTACAAATACAAGGAAAATTAAATTTGACTTAGTTCCCAGCATAAACATTGGTATAACAAGATAAATAAGCAAAACAAACCATTTCGTTTTCTCAACCCTTATGCAAAGATTATAAAATACATAAGAAAACAAAACCAGCAATGCTATGTTAATGGAATTTAAGGATAAAAATGTAGCTTTAAATCCAGATGAATTGTGCACATAGCTTGCCTGTCCAATGTTTAATATTCTGGAACCTATAATCAAAATGGGGGCATATAATAAATTATTTCTTAAAATCTTTAAAATATCCTTCCTGTCAAGCTGCTTCGACTTCGCCAATGCAATTAACGCACCAAATACAATCATTGACATTGACATTTTTAAACCCATTTTTATGTCATAGATCAATCCGGCAGTATTCTGATGTGCCAGGAAAGAAAAGAAAGAATTTGCCAGAAAAAAACTTATAAGGCTCACGGAAAAAATAAAAATTTTTCTACTGTTTACTGCTGTCACGTACAAAAAGAATCCAATACAGACAAGCCGAAACAGCATACCTATCTGAGCCTTCACTATCAACCCATTCAAATAATCTACCAAAATAGTTATCGATAGCAAAAATATAGTTATTGTCCTATTGTTGACAGTGCCCTTTCCCATTCTAATTTCCTTTTCTAACTCTTTCTTTTATTTTTTGCAATACTTCGCATACCATTTCATCCCGTAATAGTAACAGAAGCAAAAGGTAGGCACCTCCACCGCTTCCTGCCAGAAGTGCTGTATGAAACGGTGAGGAACTTAAATTCCTCCCGATTCCCCACATAATACCGCCCATGCAAAATGCGCACAGTGCATATTTCCATACCGAAGCAAAAACCTTCTTCATTTCAATTTCTTTCCGTATATAAATCAATTGCATAATAGCAATGGATGTTTCCGCTACTATAGAAGCAATTGCTGCACCAAAAGACTGTAGCTTCACAATTAGTATGCTGTTTAATACTATATTTATAAATGCTCCCACGAAGACCGAAATTGTATAAAAAACCTGTCTTTTTGTAGCAACTAAATATTGCACTCCTGTCACATTACTGATACCGATTACAAGAATCAACAAACTGAAAATTCTAAGCAACGGAATGACTTTATCATATCCTTCTCCAAAAAACCAGGGAACAAACCCATCACTAATTAGAATCAATCCAATTACCATGGGACATGCCAACAGCCATATAAAACGATACGATTTATATAAATATCGCTTTATTTCATCATTTTTTCCTTCTGCATACACCTTGGCGAACCTGGGCAGCATAACTGTCCCCAATGCAGTAATAATCGTCAGTGAAAGCCTGACTATCTTTTCAGCCTGTTCATAATAACCATTTTCCGCATCAGAGTTAACAATGATTCCCAGCATGATTTTATCTAGTACCGTATAGCTCTGAATTGCAATTTGCGGAATAAAAAGCTGGAGAATCAGTTTAAAATTACGGAAAATATTCAGTTCCCTAAAGGGAACCAGCACAACATATTTTACTAAATAAGGCATAATCAGCAAATTTCCAAGTGCTGTTAAGCCCCATAAAATCACAATATATAAAATGAGATCTTCTTCACTTTTTACAAGCGTAAATATCAGCACTACACTGATTAATTTTACAATTGTATTCCGAAATACAACTTTTCCAAATTCTTCCATCCCCTGAAAAAACCACGAGATGTCAAATATTACAGAAATAACATATAATGACTGAGCCAAATATACATTTCTGTCTGCACTATTGAAAACAATACAATATAAAACTGCAAGACTTATACATGTACAAAGCAGGCGGAGCAAAAACACTTCCCAAAAAATCCGGCTTCTTTTATATACATCATTTTGCCTGTAAGCAATTTCTCTTTGTGCATAGGTAGCAGTTCCCATAGCAGATAATATTACAAAGTAGGTAATAGTCGCATACGTATAGCTGTACTTTCCTATTGCTTCTGCTCCTAACACCCTGGAAATATAGGGTGCCGTAACCAAAGGTGTGAGCAATGCCAGAATCTGATATGATAAATTTAATAAATAATTCTTTTTCACACTATTTTGGCTCATATACTTTTTCATTTCCATTTCTAACAGAATAATTTTTCATATGCATCCACAATAGATTTCCAACTGTATCCTTCAGAAATCCTTTTTCTGGCTCTCTGACCAAATTCCTTTTTTTCCGATTCCTCCATGCAGTCTGCCTGGTGAATCAACCCGGCAAGATTCCCCTCTTCCTTGCTCCAATAAACCGCTCCGTCTTCTGCCACTTCCCTGTTAAAGCCAACATCCAGCAGAAGATTTAAATCTGTACTGCCCAATGCTTCTAACAAGCTTGGATTAGTCCCGCCCACCTCATGTCCATGAAAATAGGCAAATGCCTGTTCCCTGATTTTTTTTAACAGCTCTTTATCATAAACGGTTCCCACGAATTTAATCCTTTTATCCTTGTCAAAGCCCGTTCTTTCCTTTAACTGCTCATAGAACTTATTTGCCTCCACATTGGTAATCAGAACAAAATCCTTCTTAGTATCTGATTTCATAAACTCCCGGACCATGGTTTCGTAGTTGTTTTCCGGGACGAACCGGCCTACTACCAGATAATATTCCAAAGGCTTTACATCCTTTTCCTCATACCATGCCGTAAGCTTTTTATCCTGATTGGAAAGAGACGATTTTTCTATATCAGCACCATAGGCAATAAAAGTAGTCTTTGGTGCATATTTCTTATAAGCTGTCTGAATATACTTCTCAATATTTTGGGAATCACAGATAAGCAAATCCCCATGCTTTACCATCAATCGCTCCGAAAGCTTCCAATACTTTTTAATTGCGCCATTCCATTTATCTCGCAGCCATTCATGTCCATCCGGGTTCACATACAGCTTTCCAGAAAGCCTTTTCAGCTGTTTTTTGTAATGACCGATAAAAGGACCAATCCTGCAGGCAAGCACATAAACAATAGCATTGGAGATTTCCTCCTGTTTCATTCTTTTAATACAATATTTCAAAGCTGCCAAATCGTAATAAACCGCTTTTGCAGGCCCAATATTGGGAACCTTGATGACAAAGCAGTCTGCCTGATTGCAGGTAAATCTTCCGCCCTTTTTCTCATTGCTTTCATTTTCCATGCAGGCCACATGATACTTTATATCTTTGCTTTGCTTACCTTCGGTTAATCTCTCCACAAACGTTTCAAAACCACCATAATTGGCCGGTATTCCTTTGGAACCTATGATAAATACATGTTGCATATTGTCAATCTCACTTTTTCTTCCTTAATACAACTCCATTATAAAGGCTGTTTCGCAACCACTACGGCTCCAAGTACCTTCACTCCCTGATGCCCACAGATGTCAATCTCCTCGGCAATCTGACTATAAAGTGCAACACCTGCCCGCTCAACCAATACTGTGAATCCGGTTTCCGCTAATTTTTCTAATGCTTCCGCATCATACAAAATAGATCCACCTGACACCAGCTCAATTCCACTTTTCTTTAATTCCTTTTTCAACTGCTCAATTATTGATTTTTCTTCCTTTTCTAAAGCAGTGCCGGTAACATAGACTTTTGAAGCGCCCTGCTTTTTAGCACCAATCCGGATTCCTGCTGCTATCATGGAAACTGCCTCTTCTTTCTGGAAATAACGCTTATTTAAGTGACGCAGCCGATAAAAGATACGGTCAATAAAAGCAAACCATTTCTTTTTCTCGTCATCATGTACAATCACATTTCCCAGCAGCTTAATTTCATAAATTCTTTCAAAGTTGTCTTCCAGACGCAATCTGCTGTTAAGCAGATATAATAGCACAATGACCAGAAAAGCAAGTACGGCACCGCCTACAAAGCCAACAACTATCAGCTTTTTGCTAACCGTGACTGCCGGAACATCTACTTCCTGTTCTTCTTCCACTTCCTGTTCTTTTCCAGCGGCATTTACATAAGAAAGCTCTTCATCTGTCAACTTACCCTTCATAGTTTCAAGGCTGGTTGCATATGTGGATAACCTGCTGATATTATCCTGCTGATATTTAAACAAATCTGCATCCGAAATACAGCTACAGCTCTCTTCAATCAATATAATATCATGCTCTCCAAATTTTTCGGTTACAGTTGCCTTTTCTGAAATTATAAATTCCTTTACCAGCTCTGCCAATTCCAGACATTCCTGTTCGTCATCACTATAAATCGAAATCATCATAATACCCGGATCATTGACTGGCATATTAATTGTCCCGTATTTATTGACACAATCAATCCTTTCGGTCTCATAGGAAATATCCTTTTCATCTATTCCAGTTACTTCTATCAGTCTTGTCATGAACTCTTCGCTTCTAAGCGTTGCCTGATATGTTTCCACCATAGCATTGATGTAATTATTCTTACTCATTACCGGATATTCTACTAAAAAATGATTGTCAACATAGTAAGATATCACTTCCCTATAAAAGCCGTTTGCATTAAGCTGCATAAGAGGAGCCTTTTCATTATAGCGAATTTGCTCCTCATACATTTGCTTATATTGCAAAAAAGCCATTGCATTCCTTTTCGAATCCTTCTCCAGCTTAATATCTTCTAACGCAATCTCTTCTTCAGGCTGTACTGCAGCCCTTACCGCCTTTGCGCTCTTTAAATAGCTAAAACCTCCTGCCAGCAACGCAAAAATTACAGCCCACAATACTATTTGCCGCCATTTCAGGCAGGCAGCCCAAAACATGTCCATTAAATTGATTTCTCTTTCCTCAAAATTCTTTTCCATTCATCCGGTTATCCTTCCTACAAAATCGATAAATCATTTTATTATACAATTCCTGCATTTTTTTTTCAAGTCCTTGTTCGCTTCTATTATTTAAATCACCTCAAAATAACCATTTTCACACATCGTCTTCTCTAAATAGCTTCATTCTCCTGCCTTGCGTACCATTCTCCAATCCCCATTAAGATAAAAATAAACGGTGTACAAAGCACTGTCTGATAGCAAAACAAGTTATGCCCTCCATAGGAAAATATGCAGGCAATTATGCCTATTAAAACAGGACTTTTTGCTGCCTTCTTAGCAAATCCTGCTACAGCAGAAACAAAAATGCCAAGATAAGCAATGCCTCCTAAAACCCCATAATTAATAACCGCAGTCAACCATTCATTATGGGCATTGGTCAATATATTATTCCCCCATTTTGCATTTAAATCCGCCGCTGCAAATTCATATCCATAATAAGAATAGCATTCAGGACCTACACCAAATATTTTTTTACCCAGGCTCATATTTTTAAACATATTTCCTGTGAACCGCCAGGTAAATCCTCTGCCACTCCCCCAATAATCAGACCAGGTCAAATATGGAATCTGTCTTAAAATTACCATCACATTTTCCGAAAGCAGCCCGTTTGCTCCAAGAACTAAAAGCACAACAGCCAGGACAATTGCAATGCCCACCACCATATAAATCAGATTTCTAATTATTTTCATAACCTTTCGATTATAAATTCCTTTCTTCTGGCACAAAAGCAATATCCCCCAGATAAAGGCACAAACAATCAGTAAAACCCATGTCAGACTGCCACCTATCAGGAACTGGCTCAAGGTATCCAGTGATCCTATCATATTTTCAGGTCGGATGATGGTACCAATATACATAACTTTCACAGATAGCAAAAATAACATAACCAACTGGAAGAATCGCTGCAAATGCCAAATGTCCTCCACTGCAAACCATAAAAATGCACCCATAAAACAGAGAAGGGCTATGTAGGCACTGTCACTGTTCTGGGTCACAAGAGTGGAAAAGCCCAAAAAAGAAAAGATACCGCTCGCAATACGAACCCATCTCTTTTTACTGCTCCAAAAGAAATAAAGCCCAATCGGAAGCACCGTGCAGACAAAAGCAGAATACCAGCTTGCCTGCCCCAACGTAGATAAAAACTGTAACTTATAATACTCATCTAAGCCTTCATACACTCCTAATGGGTCAATTAAGAACCGATTCAATATCCCCATGAGATACACATATCCCGCTGTCCCGCAAAGGCAGAACATAATGGCCATGGCATTCCGGGCATATCTTGAAACCAGAAAGTATATGCAGGCAAAACTGATTTGAGAGTATAATCCCATGAACCAACCCGAATATCCTGCCCATATTTTATCAGGATATTCGCTAAGAGCAGATGAGAGTAAAACAAAGAGCAGATAAATAATTACCATATAATCCAATAAAGAAAGATTTTTCAACACTCTTTGCACATTCCACTTCTTATAATTACATATAAAATACAGGATTACCATTCCAGTCAAAATGGGCAATACTGGTTTTGTAATATTAGCATATAACGTATATTTTGCATTTCCGATTTTATAAAATCCCTCTTTTAAGTAAATTGGTAAAAAGATTACCAGTACAAACGAAAAAAGAGCTACCATGTATTCCAGAAGTACGGTAATGGTATCTTTCTCATTTGCTTTCTTTTTTGTTTCCTTTACTAATTTTGTCATAATTGCATCCTTCTATAGTATCATATTGGTAAGGCGCTTGAGAAAATTATAAATCCGATTGCATTTTATTTATTGTTCTGTCAAGATTCATAATCATTTAAATATAAATAGTATAGCATTAAGACTTTCATTATGCAATTTTCTTTTATCATGCTCCCCGAAAAGCCCTTTCACATAAGCTTATGCCTCTTCAGCCCATACTCCTGATAATACTTCCTCCATGTTCCTTCAGCCACCTTCTGCGCTCTTTATAATCCGGCAGGATTCTCTCCACCTCACTCCAAAACCTTTGGGAATGATTCATCTCCTTACGATGGCACAGCTCATGCACCACTACATAATCCTGCACCTTCTCCGGTGTCAGCATCAACAAGCAATTGAAATTCAAATTACCCTTTGCGGAACAGCTGCCCCATCTGCTTTTCTGATTACGAATGGTAATCCTGCCATAGGAAACCCCTATCTGCTCTGCATAATAAGCTGCCTTTGATGGGATTACCGTAAGCGCCTGATCTGCCAGTCTTCGGATGTCATCTGCTGACAGTTTTTCCAGCCCGGACTCTTCTTCCCGCCTTTTGCTTACTTTATCCAGACTCTTTTCAATCCATGATGCCTTTTCTTTTAGAAATTGCTCTATCCGGACATCCGGCATCCGATATGGTGCCCGAAGGATGACTCTTCCATCCGCCGTTACTTCCAGCGCCATGGTTCTCCGGCTGCTTTTGCGTATTTCCACTTCCAATGCGCTTCCTCTTTTCTCCTATTTGGCCCCTATTCCAAACAGAACCACCAACACCGTCTGCAACAGAATTTTTACATCCAGGCTCAATGACCAGTTATCGATATACTCTAAGTCCATTTTCACTACTTCATCAAAGTCGATGGTCTTTCCCCTGCCTTTTACCTGCCACATACCAGTAAGCCCCGGTGTAATACTGAGCCTTCTTCGGTAATGCATATTATACTGCTCAAATTCGTCTTCTGTAGGAGGCCTTGTTCCTACCAGACTCATATCTCCCTTTAATACATTAAAAAATTGAGGAAGCTCATCAATGCTTGTTTTTCTTAGAAATTTTCCTACCGGAGTTATCCTTGGATCATTTTCCATTTTAAACATAAGCCCCTTCATTTCATTTTGGGCTTCCAATTCTTTTTTTCGTTCTTCTGCATCTATATACATGGAGCGGAATTTGTATATTTGAAACCTTCTGCCGTTTTTACCCACTCTTGTCTGTGCAAAGAATATGGGTCCTCTGGAATTCAGCTTGATGGCAAGGGCCACAAAAGGCGTAAGTATAGTTACGAATATAATCCCCACAAATCCTCCCAGAATATCCATGGCACGTTTGATAAACAACCGTCTGTAATCCATATATTGTAACGCGAAAGTAATAACGGCATACCCGGCAAAATTCCCTACGCTTTTCCCTTTCATATCAAGGTCAAGGGCATCTACGCTATAATGACAGATGACTCCCATACTTTCAAAATCAATAATCATCTGCTTCGCTTCTTTTGTAATCATAGAAGGCAAGAACAAAAACACCTCATCCAGCGTCATCTGTATGGACACATCATAAAGCGTCTCTTTATCTGCAATGACCGGTATTCCCATAATTTCTTCTCCCACCATGCTTCTATCCACAATGGCAAGGGAGGTAATCTCATAGTTCCATGCCTTTTCCTTTTTAATTCTTTTTAATACCTTTTCGGCATATTCCGAATCAGTGACTACCATAATCTTATCACTGGCATTGCTTCTTTTATAGTAATTTACCATAAACCGCTTAAATGCAATATGCAACAGATAAGTCAATATCAGATTAAATATGCCAAAATAGCCAAAGGTCAGACGAGATAAATTTTCGGCATCTTTCGTCAGGAACAACAGGAATCCTATTGCAACCGTCATTGTTATATCGTATTTCAAAACTGCAACAAATTCTGTATAATATCCTCTGCCAAAAAAATGCCTGTTCCAGTCAATCAATACACTGTACAAAAGACAGAACAACATCATATACATACAGACATTATAATGCAGCGACAATCTGTCTGCATTCCGGATAGTACGATACCTGATAAGCATGGCAAGCAGATAGGAAATTACAATGCTCGCAAAGTCAATTACAAGAACACAGTAAGTCTCTATCAATTTGCTTTTCCTGTGAATTTGCTGCATTTCTCTTCCTCCTTGTTTCTATATTCCCTTGTTTCTCTTTTTCTTCTTTCATAAAAAACAGTAAAAACAGACAAATCATCACCATCGGAAAATCAAATTCTTTTAAAGAATAATCGATGCACAACATTCCTAAAAGCCCAACCCATATGGCTGCTGAAAAAGTGAAATATTTCCAAAAGCTTCTTAATATCATGGTGAGAAACAACACAATCAACAATATTCCCACTGGTATAGAATATCGCAGCATCTCTACCAAAAATACATTATGACAGTTTGTTACTACGTCCCAAATCACTAACTTATTAAAATTCATGCCAATTCCAGCAGGATTGTCCAAAATAGCGGCAATGCTCGCCTTCCAGATTGGAAATCTGGAACCCATACTTTCCAAATCCCTTTTTGCTGCCACATAATGATATCCATATGCTGCCAGCAAGCCTGCCATTACAAGGCTGACCACTGCAAGGGAAATCTTGTATTTTAATTGCAGTCTCTTCCATGGAAGCCTGGACAATATATACCCAACTATCACCACTGCCACACATACCAATGTAGCAACGGAATTAGTCAGATAGGCGGTAAACACCATTATAAAAACAGAACCGTAACACAGGAACTTCTTTTTAAAAGAATCCTTAAATTTCAGACACAAACCAGTGTATAATACTAGAAATACACCATATTCGCTTTTATGAGGATAGGTAAATGTCAGGCGCTTGTCCCAGTATGTGGTTGCCTCGCCATGACGTACAATCTGTGGAATCAGCGATGCTTTACCAAATAAAATCCGGTCTATTCCAATATAATACAGTATAATACTGACAATACATGAAAAAACAATTATCCCCAGCAAAATGGGCAGTACTTTATTTCTTTCAAAAAAGCCTTCAGGAAGCATATACCACAAAATCGGAAGCAGCAAAAATGCAGCCGCCTTATGGAATAATTCCCAATAATAGTGATGATAAAAGAAATTAAAGAAAATATCAGTTCCTAAATAAAGTGCCAATATTCCCAAATAAACCCACATAAATTTAGACTTTTCCTTTGCCACTTTTCCTATGAAACCCAAATAAAAAATCAATCCCCAAGTCAATAGGGTGGGAAGTGAAAAAGTGGTATAGTAGATATTTTTTTTAATATATTGATCCCTAATAGGAAAGAAAATAGTTGTTACCATTATGAATATAATAAAAATAGAAACTACTTTCTCTTGATTTTTAGCCAATGTTGCTTTCACTCCTCCACAATGATATCACCATTTTAATTTTCGCCTTACTGCAAAACTTGAATAGCTGCTAATTCTGCTCATCTACATCCATATCCTGAAAGTCGCTTTCATACAAATAATCTGTATAAATACCGCTTACACCCATTTCAAGCAATTTTACAGCCTCTTCATACTCATTCACAGTATGAACGTACACCTTAATATCATTTCCTGTCAATTCTTCAATATCAGACTTTTCCTTTACCCATTTGGCAGGCATGGTTACCACTGAAATTCCGTTTTTCTTACAAAACTCAGCTATCTTTCCATATTGATCCTTATACTCTTTCGGCAATTTATACAAAGTAAAGATATAGCTTTCAAAGGGATAGATTTTCTCCATTTTTTTGTAATCGTCTTCACAATAAATCTGGACAATAACACGCTTTAAAATAGAGGCATCTGTTTCTTTGGCTATTTTTACGAATTCCTTCATAGTATCTTCAAAGGTAGTGGATTTCATTTTATGCTTTACATCTGTCACAAGATACAAATCCCCATGGGAAGACATGTATGCTGCTAACTCCTCTGCGGTCATAGGGGTATAGACGGAAAAAATGGGCATCGCCTTAAATTCCTCCAACGTAGGAGCGCTTCCGTCAAAATTTTCCTGTCCCAGATCATCCTCCCAATAATGGCGTAATACCAGAGCGCCATCTGAGGTAAAAAGAAAATCTGCTTCTACCACTCTTTGTCCCTTTTCATAGGAAAACTCCAACGCTTCATAGGAATTGGTATAATCTATTCCATCAATGCCGCCTAATGCATGAGAAATCACCTTATAATCCTCACACCATGTTTCCTGCCTGTTAGCAGCATTTCTTTCAACATATTCTAATATATTTTTATCCTTTATCAGCCAGATAATTCCTGCTGCTAAAAGCACCAAAAGCAGAACTATCGGCAGAATAATTTTTTTCTTCATTGCTTTACCTGTTTCCTATTGCTTCGTTTTCGCACCCATATTCTCTTTGGTCTGCCAAGCCCAAATTATAATAAGTATATCATTATATGGACAATTGCGCAATTTTTTTCTCCATGCCACTGAAATCATGCCACTAAAATCAATTTCACGAAAATCAATTTTCGCCCAACAGTTCTATATCTGGCAAACGGTAACCGTTCAACAAACCGGCAAGGGAGTGGAGCCGGACAGGCAGGAAGCCGGCAGAACATATAGTAGTTTTTCAGGCCTTGGCAAAGTCGCCAGCACTTACGCACCGTATTTTGGTGCGTTAGTACTGTTGCGTCTTTGCAGAGCGAAAGCGTGCCTGACAGACTACTATATGTTCTGCCGGCTCCCTGACTGCCCGGCTCCACTCCCTTGCCGGTTGGTTGAGCGGCTGCGTCAAATGCCCTCTTGCCTTTTTTCACTTTTTGTACTATATTTGAGAAATAATGCAGAAACTATAACAAATTTATATTTTATCACATTTCAATGCAAAGGAGCTTTCCATGTCAAATTTTTTTTCAACTATTAAAGATAAATTTTTTTCCTCTATAAAGAAAATCATGCCCCAGACAATACTTTTATTTCTATTATTTATTTTTACTCCGTTTATCAATTTTTTCCTGATTGAAAATGTAAATGGGAACTTTGATTCCCTGAGACGCTTAATTGGTTTTCTGAATATTCTAATTATCGGCTTTTTCATGGTTACCGTTTATATCCTGACCAACCGCATGAAAATTTCCATTATTGTCATTACCCTGCTTTCCTTTATATTTAGTGCGGGCTGCTATTTTACCTATGCATTTCGAGGCGTTCCTTTATATTTTACTGATTTATCCACAATCGGAACCGCCATGGTAGTTGCAGATGAATATGACTATACTTTTACTCCCCAATTGATTCTGCAGCTGGTCGTTTCCCTTCTATTGATTGTTTTCGCAATTCTTTTAAAAGAAAAACAACGGTTGAAATTAAAATTCCGCATCCCCTGTTTTGTTCTTTATTTTATCTGCCTTTGTCTCTTTTTATATATATTTGTTTTCAGTAATTCCCTGGCAAAGTGGAAAGTCGGCATCCGTCAGTACATGCCCCAAAAATCTTACGAGGCAAACGGTCATATAGTGACCTTTATCCGCAGCGCCCAGCTGTCTAAAATCGAAAAACCGGAAGGCTATTCCCTTGAGACAGTGAATGCACTGGCTGATGAAATAAATGCCGGGCTGTCTGCTTCCACTTCTTCAAATGGGGAATACAAAACTCCTAATGTGATTGTAATTATGAATGAGGCATTTTCCGATATGCAGTCTCTTGGCCCTATTCCCACCAGCCAAGAGGTTCTGCCCTTTATCAACAGTCTTTCTGAAAATACAGTTAAGGGAAAGACTTATGTATCCGTTTATGGAGGAAAGACAGCCAACAGTGAATTTGAATTTTTAACAGGAGAGTCCATGTTCTTTTTACCAAGTGTCATTCCATATCAGCTTTTGATAAAAGAACCTACTTCCGGAATCACTTCTGCTTTGGTGAATCAAGGCTATGTAGATACGATGGCTATGCATCCTCATCTTCCTAACGGCTATAACAGAAGTCAGGTATATCCTCTTTTGGGATTTGAAAAGTTTATTTCAAAACTGGATTTTCCTGATGATGAAAGTGTTTATGTACGAAACCGTATTTCTGACGACGCAGATGTAAAACGGATTATTTCCGAGTACGAAGCGCACAAGCTGGCTTATGATTCTCCTTTTTATATGTTTAATGTGACCATGCAGAATCATACCCCTTACGATACAGATTACGAAAACCTGCCAATTACTATCAAAATTACCGACCCTGATTACTATGATGCAGATGTGGAGCGTTATTTAAATCTGGCTCATTTGTCTGATGCTTCTTTAAAAACTCTGGTGGACTATTTCAGTCAGGCAGAGGAAGATACGGTCATTGTATTTTTTGGCGACCATCAGCCAAAATTTGATAACAGCTTTTATGAAAAAGTATTTGGAAAATCTATCAATAAGCTAACACCGGAAGAGAATATGGAGCTTTATCAGGTACCCTTTGTTATCTGGGCAAATTATGACATTGAGGAAAGTGAAAATGAAATAATCAGTCTGAATTATCTGGCTGCCCGTATGCTTGATGCCTGCCATCTTGAAACTCCTCCATATTTTAGATTTTTAAGCGAGCTCCAAAAAGAAGTGCCTGCCATTACCGTAAACGGATTTTGGGGAAAAGACGGAACGTTCTACAGCTCTCAGGAAGATTCCCCCTACGATGAAATCCTGCAGAAATACCGGCTGCTGCAGTATAATAATTTGATTGATACTAATAACCGTGCGGAACATTTCTTTGACTAATATTCCATTAAAAAAAGAACCGAAAAGCTTTTCGGTTCTTTTTATTATACTTTCTACTACAATGTTTTGAAATATTTGCCAGATTGGCAATTCTATCTTAAATCTCCATGCCATCCTTCTCTCTAATAATATAAATAGGCCGTTTCTTCGTTTCCAGATATATTTTCGATAAATAAGTGCCTAAGATTCCCATGCACAAAAGCTGCAACCCGCCCATTAAAATAATCACGCACATCATGGAAGGCCAGCCTGCTACCGGGTCCCCATAAATCAGGGCACGCACTACAATAAATATCAGGCTGAAAAAAGATAGTACGCAGCAGACGATTCCCAAGGAAGAGGCAATGGTTAAAAGCTTGGTTGAAAAAGCGACGATTCCCTCCATGGCATAGGAAAACAGCTTCCATATGGACCATTTGGTAGCTCCGGCGCTTCTCTCCACATTTTCATATTCCACCCATTTGGTCTTAAATCCAACCCAACTGAATATTCCCTTGGAAAAACGATTGTATTCGCTCATAGAAAGAATGGCATTGACCACGCTTCGCTTCATAAAACGATAATCTCTTGCCCCGGAAGCGATTTCAATATCTGACAGCCGATTAATTACCTTATAGAACATTTCCGACAAAAAGGACCTTATTTTCCCTTCTCCCTTACGGCTGATTCTTCTTGCGGCAGCCTGGTCATATCCTTCCATCACCACAGCCTGATACATTTCCTCCAGCAATGCCGGTGAGTCCTGTAAGTCCACATCCATAGTCACCACATAATTTCCAGTTGCATTTTGCAGTCCTGCCAAAAGCGCTGCTTCCTTTCCAAAGTTCCGGGAAAAGGAAACATAATGGACATGTTCGTCCTTTTCTTTCAGCTTCTGCATGATTTCCAAAGACTTGTCCCTGCTGCCGTCATCTACAAATACATATTCATACTCCAGGTCTTTTAAAATTCCTTCCTGTATTTTCCCTTCCATTGTATCGTAATAAATGGGAATTGCTTCCTCTTCATTATAACAAGGCACTACAAAGCTTACTTTTCTTTTCTCTTCCATACCGTTCTCCTTAAGCAGCTCATGCTGCTTCTTTTTTCTTTCTTTTTCTCTCCCAGACAATCAGTACTGCAACAGAAAAGATTCCAAGAATCATCACCAAAATTCCAAGCTTTAAATAAGGCGTCGTATAGGTTAACTCAACTTGATGTTCACCTGCCTCAAGCTCTAAAGCCATATACATAGTATCTGCCTGCTTGATTTCCCATTCCTCTCCATCTACATATGCCTTAAATCCTTTGCTGTAAGGAATGGATAGAAATAGTATTTTAGGTTCTGCCAGCCTTATCTTTCCCTTCATGCTATTTGTACCAAAGGTTATCTGCTCTAAGGTTTTTTCCTTTAATTTTGAACTGTAAGAAGCAAGGGGCACCACCGGCTGACATGCTACCCGAAGCTGTTCCATTGTATAAATTCCTTTTTCCGGAAAGGTAAGCCTTACTTCATTCTGTGCCTCTTTCCTAAAGCCCAAATTGCACAGGAAATCATGCATGCCGCAATAACTTCGTTCACTTTCTGTCCGATATCGAATATTTTTTGCTACACCTTCACCAGTCACACAAATATTGAACAGTGTGCCCTTCCCCTCATAATGCAGTCCTTCCAGTATGAGATAAGTCTCACTTTCTCCTTTTCCCTGAAAGTTCAGGACAATCTCCGCATTTTTCTTACTTACTTTAAAGGTATTTTCTTCAGTCTGAATTACCCCTTCCCCCAAAGTAACTGTATAAGGCACCTCTTCACAGGTAAACTCAGGACTGCACCAGTCAATTTCTGCTTCTTCTACTACGACTGCCTGCAATAAAGCCTCCTGTTTCTTTAGCACGTCCAGCTTTTCATATTCCTGTCTTGAAAGATAATGTTCAAAGGTAACTCCCATAGGAAGTGCGTTTTCATCTTCATATGCTATATACCTCATTCCATCAAGCACAACATCTCCATTCTGCTTTGTATAAGCATATGGTAAATATCCCTGCCCGTCTTCCTGAATCACAAAATACCGGACTGCCGCCAATGCTTCCAGAACACTGCGCCCATCCAGATTGTTGTAGTTATAGTCACTGGAAAAATTCAAATACATTTCCCTCATAAAGCTGCTGATATTATTATCGCTCATACTAAAGTAAAACTGTGGGGTGCATTTTTTTTGAATCATAGCTGCATTTGTTATATCCGTTGCCTCATACTGGTCATAACGGTAAAATTCATTGTCCTCTTCCTGTATGGCATTATCCGGCACCTCCGTTATCGTTGTCCAGCCACTGCCGCTGTCCACAAACTGCTTCACATAGTTATAATAACAGGTAATACTATTTAAAAATATGCCTCCTACAGCAATGCCTAACACGCCCAGTCTGAAAATCATGCTTTTTCGTACAGGAAAAAAGCACCATCCCATCAGACAGACCGATAAAACAAAGATGCCCATGGCAGGCAGCCAATACTTCTCAAGACCGACTATGACTATAAGGGCGCTTATTACCATCCAAAGAAGCATCCCTGCTGTTATCCAGAGCTTTTCTTTTTTGCCTAAACTGGAAATATATGGAAAAGTACAGGTTACTATATAAGCAACCAGCATACTATATCCCCATATCCACCTGACTGTCACATAAGAAAATCCATTGAAAACATGTCCGATATAGGGAATGCAAATAAAAACAGATAATAAAAGAAAGCCAAGCTTTAATTCTGTATGCTTCTTCTTTTTGAGCCAAAGCACAAATACAGAAAATAATGCAATCGGTGTATATCCCATTACATTCCATGAGCTGGGACTCACATATCCCGCAAATCCAAACCATGCTTTTTCATAATATAACGCAGAAAACAGAATTGGTATCTCATTGTCTACTCCCAGTCTTTGAGCTCCCAGCATTTTTAAAACAATCGGTAAAAATATCGGAGCAGCTAACATGATTCCTATTGCAAAAAAGCCGATAAATTTTCCCAACCACATAAGCATTGCACTTATACGAAAGCCTTTCTCCGTCATAAAGTATCGGAAAACCGCATATAGAAACATGAAAATACACAGCATATAAAAAAAATAGAAATTGCTCACTGCCGATACCGTAACTGCCGCAATAAAAAGATATGGCCTTTTCTTCTTAAAAATCCGATCAATTCCAATTAACAGAAACGGCAGATAAATCATTGGATTTGTAAAATACGGATGCTTTACTCCTGCATATAAAACATATCCCGAAAAACAGTATAACAGCATACCAATCAGCGTGCCGCTTTTGTTTTTCTTATGGGAAAAGGCATATGCAGAAAAGGCAATGCCTGATAAATAAATACGCAGCAGAATCAACGCTTCGTATAAATATTCCGTTTTCTCAGCTGGTACAAATACAGAAAGAAGATTCAGCGGATCCCCCAGCACATAATAATGCAGGGTGAGCAGGATATCTGCCCCATATCCGATGTTCATGTCCCACATGGGAATCAGAAATTTGTGTTCCACAAACAGATTATGGATAATTTCCCTTAAATATTCCCCATAATATGCCAGAGAAAGGTAGTGCTGCTTTAATCCATCAGGCCGCCAGATAAAGGACTTGCCGCCTTTCATGAATGCCGTAAATACCAGTGCGGCAGTACATACAAATACTGCTGTATAAAGCAGATAAAATTTCACATATTCCCCGCATTGCTTCCTTTTCGTTGCTTCCATATCCGCTCCTATTCTATATCACAAGCTGCTGCATTCCTTATAAATCCTCTCGCCTATCAGCTCTGTAGCCTTTCCGCTTTCCAAGATTCCCATTTCTTCATGATGCTTATGGATTCCTTCCAGATACTCCTCCTCATTAAAGTTACGAATCAGCTCCATAAGCTCTCTATTATTTTTTCCAATGGGGAAATGCCAGTCATACACATCTGTATAAAATCCCTGTTTTTCCAAATACTCATCAATATCTGTGGCATATAAGAAACAAGGCTTATCCATCAGGGAAAAGTCCCACACACAGGAAGAATAGTCTGTAATCAATATGTCAGCTGCCTTAATCAAGTCCTGCATATCGTCATAATGGGTGGCATCTACAACATGATAATCTTTTGTAACCTCCGGCAACTCTGTTTTGATAAAATAGTGCATCCGGTACATAAATGTCCACTGGCCCCCAAACCGCTCTTTTGCAGCCTGTACGATGCCTTCCACATCTATCCCATAATCATTGGCTGTTCTTGTTCCTTTCCGGTATGTGGGAGCATAAATAATGATTTTATTTTCTTTCGGAATGTTATAATACTCCCTGATCTTTTTGCCTTCCTCATAGTTACGGTTCACCAAATCATCATTTCTCGGCATACCGGTTTCCAACACTTCTCCCTTATAATTATAAGCTCCCCGAATGACACATTTTGTATACTTTTTACAGCTGGAAATAAAGATGGTAGTATTGTTTGTGGAAAATTCAATCATTTTTTTATCGATATCCAGAATGTTCGGCGTATCCAGAAGCAGTTTCTTGTATGCTCCGCCGCCATGCCCTGTTGAAATCACGACCTGCTCTTTTCTGAATGGAATCTCTCCCGGAATCCTCATATTGTATAAGAATACCTTGGCAGTTAAAGCTGCCTGATAAAACTCTTTTGACTGATATTTTACTAGTTTATATCCTTTTTCCGCAAGGTCAGAAAATTGCTCCGGCTCCGTAAATGCCCAGATGATTTCTAATTGCTCCCCATACTTTTGAAGCAGGTATTCTGAAACACATTTTGGATTACAGGCATATTTGCCGGCTTCAAAACACATAAATAAAATCCGATTGTTGACAATCGGCATCTTATAATACTTTTTCAGTTTTTTTCTATTTTTCCACGTATTGTTATAGGTTCTGTATTTATAAAATAAAGCGGCATCCTGCTTGTATTCGCTCCACTTTCTTGATAAACGATATAAAAATGCTTTCCATACAACGTGAATTCCCAGTAATAGCATATCTGTTTGATTTCCTCCATTCATATCATATCCTTAAGTTTATCACACTAAACAATGCTTGTAAATATTTGTATTTCCAAATAAAACCTCATGTGCTATAATGTGGTCAAAACAAACGTAGCAGTTCAGCCCACAGTCGCCAGAGCGGGTTTCACACAGAGAATGTTTTCTTAAAGGAGCCCTTATAAAAACGCCAGCGCTTAGCGAGGTATTTTCGAGCTTAGCACTGTTGCATTTTTATAGAGCGAAAGCGTGGCGACGCAGAAAACATTCTCTGTGTGAAACCCGCTCTGGCGACTGTGGACTGAACTGTTACAAACAAACTACCAGGAAAGTGAGACATTTCTATGCCCATAAAAGTTTCTATTATTGTTCCCGTATTCAATAGTGAAGACAGCCTGCCAGCCTGTATTGACAGTCTGGTAAACCAGACTCTTGAAGATATAGAACTCTTATTCATCAATGATGGTTCTTCCGATAACAGCTTAAAGGTCTTAGAACGCTATCAAAAACAGTATCCCGATAAAATCAAAATATTTTCTCAGGAAAATCAGGGTCAGGGAGCTGCCAGAAATCTTGGAATCAGCAAAGCCTGTGGCACGTATATCGGCTTTGTAGACTCTGACGACTATGTGGAGCTAAATACTTATGAGCGCATGTACAATGAAGCTAAGAAATTGGATTGCGATATTGTTGCCGCTCAATATTATAAAGTTTCCAAGGATGGCAAGGAAACCATACACTGCCGCCTTCCTTTTACTACGGAAACCATTTACTCAGGCACAGATTACTTAAAAGACTGCGGAGGCATGTTTGCCATCTGGAATAAATTGTACAAAAAGTCTTTTATAGAAACTTTTTCTTTTCCTTCTATCTGGTTTGAGGATGTGGCATGGACAGGCATTATCATGAGCCATAATCCTACTCTCTGTTATATGGACAAGCCTTTCTATCATTATATCCGCAAGGAAGGCTCTACCGTCAGCAGCGTCCGCAATTTGAAAACTTTAGAGGACAGCCTTCAGGCTACCCGGATTGCTTTGAAGGATTCCCTTCCCGAAAACCTGCCGGTAGTAGTTTATTCCTATGCAAAGTTGTTGATTTTTCAGGCAAAAAGAAGACCCATGTATGCCACCGAGTATTACAAGCTGATTCATGAGATGCGAGAGGCATTGGTTTCCTCGCCTTATTATCAGGAGGATTTATTATTACAAAAACAGACTCAGGCATTTGTAACGGATGAACTGAATTTTATCCCCTATCATATTTTTTATGATAACTTTGGAACAGATAAGCAGGCGGAAAGCACATTACCCAATAAAGAAAGCTGGGAAGACCTGCTCTTTTCCCCTACTGCCACCTTTACCTGTCTGGATGAATCCAATTGCAATCCGAAAGATTTCCCTGTGATCAAGCAGGCCTATGATGCCGGCAATTACAGCCTGGTAGGGCATTACTTTAAATGTCGTTCAATTTTAGAACAGGGTGGTATCGGCATATCACCGTTCCTGGTGGGAATGAAAAATATGACTCCCCTTCTTGCAAAAAGCATGGCCATCTTTTCTTTTATGACACCGGAAACCATCAACCCCTGCTTTTATGCTTCCACAGCATCACACACTGTCATGCAGGACTTGATTGATGCCATAGAAGCCTCTGTTGCCGGGAATCCTAAGATTACCTTTCAGGAAATTTTGTCAGACTGTCTCTTAAAAAAACAAGGACTTATCTATGAGCCCTCCATTGAAACGGATTTTAAAAACCGTTTTATCAGCTGTTATCAGGACACTGTCAGAATTTATGCTTCTTCCCTGTTCACTTATTCCTATGGCATTGCCCCTACTTTTGCCAGGATTGAAGAAGCTGCTTTATGTTCCGGACAGGAATTGGCGGGAGAGCACCCGGATGAAATATGGAGCTTTTATTACGAAACACTTCAGCAGAACATTCCAGCGTATACGGCTTATAAGCTGGATACCGAAGTGAGCGCCGTAACAAAGCCCCTGATTATTGAACTTAGAATTATAAAGAAGCAGCGCAAACAATTATTCAAAATCTCCAAGAGATTAAATGATTTTAACAAGCTGCCTCTTTATAAAAAGATTTATCATATTTTAAAATACAAGAATATTTAATCCATAAATTCCATGTAGGCATCCAATACCTCATCTACATCTCCATACATTTTCAACTCACCATCATGCAGCCAGATAATCCGGCTGCATAATTTTTTTAAGGTATCCATATTATGAGAAACGATTACAACAGTCCGCTTCTCATCAGAAATCAATTCCCTCATTTTTTCATAGCTCTTCTTTTTAAACTTCACATCTCCTACACTGAGCACTTCATCCACAAGCATGATATCCGTCTTCAGGTTGGCAGTAATGGAAAATGACAGCTTAGAGAACATACCGCTGCTGTAAGTCTTCACCGGCATATCAATAAATTTCCCCAGCTCTGCAAATTCAATAATTTCATCCATTTTCTCTAACATATATTTTTCTGAAAATCCAAGCAGGGTTCCGGTTAACATAATGTTCTCCCGACCTGTTAATGCCTTTTGAAAGCCAACTCCGATTGCCAAAAGGGAAATGGAATGTCCATGCAGGTCTATGGTACCTGAATCTGGCGTGAAAATTCCTGCAATGGCCCTCAACATAGTAGATTTTCCGCTTCCGTTTTTCCCTACTATGCCTACGATTTCTCCCTGGGGTATCCGAAAGCTCACGCCTCTTACTGCCTCCACCAATTGCACATCGCTCTTTTTAAAGGAAAAAAGGCTTTTCTTTATGGATCTTGACTTTACACATTTATAAGTAATGCTCACATTTTCTACATCAATTGCATATTTCATTTTACATCACCTTTACATAACTGTTCTCATTTTTGTAAATAATATTTACCCCGATCAAGGCTATCAGAATCCCTCCCACAAACCAGGCTCCAATTGCCACAAACTGAAAGTTCTTTCCATACAGCAATGCGTTTCGCATCCCCTGCATGATACAGGCAATGGGGTTTAAAGATTGAATCAACGTTCCATATGGTTCCGGAACACTGTTTTCAATGGAATAAAATACTCCTGACATATAAAACATCAGTCTAAGCAGTACAGCTATGACATTTGATAAATCATCTATAAAAACACCGATATGAAGCATAATCGTACTGACTCCAAATGTAACTACAAACAAGGTAACAAGTAAAGGAATGACATAAACGATTTTCCATGTTAATGGTACCCGGTAAATAATCATCAGTAAAAATATCAATACAAAAGATATACACATTTTAAACCCGTTGATCAGCATTTGCTTCATAATAAAAATATACTTGGGAACATATATCTTACTGACGATAGCGCTGTTAATCTTTACCAGTTTTACACTGGTCTGTACGGTTTTGTTGAAAAAATTCCAAATCGTCAGTCCGATAAAGACAAATACGGGGAAATAGGGCATTCCTTTTTGAAAAACAACAAGAGAAATAAAAGTATATACCATCATGAACAGCAATGGGTCTAAGACCCACCACAGCCAGCTTAATCTGGAACTGGCAACCTCCGACTTTAACTCTGATTTGGTTGCATAAATCAAGTATTGACTAAACTTTTTCGTATCTATAAAAAATCTTTTCATCTCTGTCCTCTTTTCATACTCTTTTCGCAAGCTTATCAATTATATCAAAAAAGTACGTTCTTAACAAGAACCCTATAAGTTAAGTACAGCTTCTAAAACTCGCTTACAGTTATCCCCATCCTGATAGGAATAAAACCGGTTAATGCGCTCCTCGTATGTTTTTTCCAATGCGCATCCATTTTCCATGCGGCAAATCAGCTCGTTGACCGTGTCTTCCAGATTCCTGCATACCGGACCAAAGCCGTCTTTGCCAAAGTCAAAATATCCATGCCCGTATTTTTGTCCGGCATAAAACTCTTCTTCATCAAACCTTGCATAGATAACAGGCTTTTTCAAATATGCAAAATCAAAAGCAACGGAAGAATAATCGGTGACCATCAGGGCACACTCAATAAACTGTTCCTGATAACTAAACTCTTCCCCTAAAATAGTGAAGCAATCGTTTTGCTCAAAATCCACATATTGCTTATAGTGTCCCGGATGCAGTGCAAATACCCCCTGATAGCCCTGTTCTCTCATACATGCCAATAACCGCTTATCATTGATGAGGGAATTATAAAACCGGAAATATGGGGTGTTTTTAAATCCGTCAAAATAGACGCTTGCTCCTGTATTCACATCATAGCTGCCTTTAATGCTTTTTCTCCAGGAGGGCATAATCAGTATCTTTTTGGTTTGCTCCTTTTCGTGCTCCTTTAAATAATCAAATCTGGGAAATCCTGTAACCCTTACTTCTTTTTCCGTATACCCATAACAATTCTGCAAAAAAGACTGCTTCTCTCTTTCGCTTACGGAAACAAGCAGCTTGAAGTTCTTTGTCTGCCTGCTCAGGAACCTGGAAAGGTCATTCTGGGTCACTCCATGCTGTAAAAATACAGATTGGTAAGCAAATAAATCCTGTAATAAAACTCCCTTTTCTTGAAAAGGCTTAAACACGTAAGGATCGAACTGTGAGGAAATGACTTTACCGGAAAGCAAAAAGCATAATTTGTGGCAAAAAGAACCCAGAGGCAATACATTTCCAATTGCTTTCATTCTTTTATAATCAGGGCAGCTTTTTTCAATCACATAATAAATCTTTTTTCCCTTTGGATAGTGATTCATCACATATTTGAAAAAGTGCTCTCCATTGTCATCGGCTCTGGCTGCCCTGTCCAAAATAAGCCAGATTTCTTTCTTTACAAAAGGCTTTAAAATAAAATAGGCAATCCGATACCTTAAGACTTCAAATTCCTTTTTCCCAAACAGTTCCCTTCTGTATTTCTTTTCCAGCTCCTTATGCTGTTTTTTCGTATAAGGAGTAAATACCAGTGTTTTCCCTTTTACCTGCAGCAAACTATTTTCAAAAATACCATAATTGCTCTGCAAACTGTTTGACACCGGGAAAAACAGCTTATAGGAAGGATTCAGCAATATTTTCTGGGTTTCTCTAAACTGCAAAAAGGCTTTCAGCTTCAGCTCTTCTTTGCCATCATAAGGTATTTCCACAAAAAACCATTGTTCGCCTTTTAATTCTCTTCCCAGAAACCGCTTTTGCTCCACCTCTTCATGGGTCAGGCAAATCGTATATTGCGATCCCTTCTGATCTTCCAGATAAAGAGAACATTCCTCCGAAAACAATACCTTTGTCACGCCTTTTAATATCACACAGCCCTCTCCTGCTTCCATAAAAAACAGCTTGAGGAAGTTGCTATTGGAAAAATAATATATTTTTTGTCCCTTATATACAAGGCTTGTCTTCTCAACAGATGCTTCCTTCAAAATATCCGTTTTACATTTCAGGGAACCTAATATATACTTCTGTTCTGCTGACAGCTTCCATGAATATATTTCCTGCAGGCTTACTGACTCTAATAACTCTGCTGCTTTTTCCTCTGAAAATCCGGCTGCTTCGTCGCTCTGAAATAATTCTTCCAACTCTTTTGACTGCTTCATATAAACTATGCTCTCTCCACTTTCTATTTCATTAAGGCTATGATCCTTGAAACAGACTCCTTTGAAGTTTCCTTATAGCGTTTTACCGCTTCCTCTTCATATCCTTCCTCAATTGCTTTCAAAACACGTTCCACTATCGTTTTCGTGGAAAAATCCTCAGGACTTAAAAACCGCTCCGGATGTCCGATTCCTTCTCCAAAATATTTCAGTTTGTCATTCCAGCATAATCCAACTACAGGAATTCCCAACGAGTAGGATATGATGCAGGCATGAAGCCTTGCAGCTAACACTCCTCCAAAACCGCTTATCTGCCTTACAAGTTCCTCATAGCTTTCCGCTCTTTTTAATAGATAAGTTTCTTCTAATCCTGCATACTCAAGCACTTTTTGGGCAAATAGATAGTCCGGCTTATAGCCGTTGCAGAACAGGCGGAATTCCCTGCCCTCTTCTTTTAATGCTTTTAACACATCTCCATACAGCTCCACCAGCCTGCTTTCGCTTAAGCAGGTCCCGTAGTTTTCAAAAATATTGCCCCTTATGACGCCAATTCCGATTATCCGGCTTGCTTCCTTCTTCTGAATGCCAAGGATTTCTCCTGCAAGCACAGCCGAGTCCGCTGCCTTTGCAATATACAAGCCGTCTCTTTCTTTATAACATTCCGACAGTGTTTTGAAATCATCTCTTGTAGTAACGATTCTGACTGTCTCGTCATTGATTGCTTCCTTCAGCCGTTTACATCCCGGATTGTTTTTGTTATATCCTTCCACTCCGCAGGCGTGAAAAGCAACCGGAATCTGTTTCTCTTTCGCCGCCTGTATCGCCCCGCTGATGCTTACATTCAGATTCTCCTGCTGGGCATACTTAATCAATCCGCCTCCTGCAAATACAATCAGGCTGCAGCCTTCCAGCTTCTCCCGGTAATAGGCAAGATAGGAATCCCGTAAATCACTTTGACGGATCTGCAATTCTTTTGCAAATTGAAACAGCTTTCTGAATCTGGAAAGACATGTTTTTAACAGATTTTTTCCTTGCTTTTTTTGCTTCTTCTTTTTCTTTAAGCAGTCAGGAAGCAGGTCTATAATCTGAACCTCTCCGTCTATTCCCTGCTCCTTCATTGCCTGCTCAAGCAAATGCCCGGTGCATGCACATATCAAAGGATCGCCTAAATTCTTTGCATTGTTAAGGCCAATCATGGCAATCTTATTTTTGTTCATTCCATTCTCCATAAGCTACTGTCCTTCTAAATCCCTCTTCCAGGCTTACTTTTGGCTCCCAGCCGCTTTCCATTGCTTTTTTGGAATGCAGAAGAGGAATTTTATTGGCCAGATATCCGGCTTTTACTTCCGGTGAAGCCTCTTTGAATACTGTCTTTATTTGTTTTTCCGGATACATATCTGCCAGCATATTGGCCAGTTCTTTTACGGTTACGATGCCATTGTCGGCAGAAACATTATAAACAAATTCGTCAAAATTCAAGAAGCTGAAAAACAGTCCTGTAATCAGATCCGAAATATAAGTGAGCCCAAGAACTGCACTTCCATCACTGTTCATGACAATATCCTGACTCTGAATCACATTTTTTAAAAAGTCACCTACTACCCGTCCATCACCAATCAGCATTCCAGGTCCATAGGTGTGGGCAATGCGGATTACTTTTGTATTCAGTCCGTACTGTTTTTTATAAGCGGCGCACATGGTTTCCGACATTCTTTTGCTTTCCGGATAGCAGGAACGCACTAAGGTAGGGTCCACTGCTCCATATTCCTCTTCTGTCACCAATTCCTGTCCGGTCAGGCTCTTTCCGTAAATTTCCCTTGTAGACAAAAACAAGACGCCTCTGCTCTTTTTCTCTACAGCAAAGTCCAGCAGGTTTTTGGTTCCTGTCGTATTAGCCGCTATGGTTCCTACCGGATCATTTACAAACTGCCTGGGTCCTGTCTGGCTTGCAGCATGTATGATAAAATCCGCCTTTTCCTCTGTCTGGATCGGTGTGGTAATATCCTGTATCAACAAGGCAAAGTCTTTTCGTTCCAGCAGTCTGCCAAATCTTTTCTTTGCCTTTTCTTCATTGCGTGCCAGTCCCAGCACCTTAATATTCAATTGCCTTGTCTCGTTCAAATAAAGCAGGGTATACGTAATATAAGAAGCAATCATGCCGTTTATGCCTGTAATCAGCACCGTTGCATCCCTTAGCTTTTCAAAATCTATTTTTTCCCTTGTAATACGCTCTAAGTCTTCTAAAATAATAGGATGAAGCTCCATGTTTCCCCTCCGGTTTCCCAGCCCTTACATGCCGAAAATATCTTTGCTTTCCTGCAGATCCACCAATGCCTTGAAAATAAAAAAATCATCCGGCGTAGTAATCTTAATGTTGGTTGGTTCACAGGGCACTAAATGCAGCGGCCTGCCAAGCTCTGTCATAAGGGAACAAGTATCAATGGTAATGCTTGGGTCCATATGCTCCCCCTCCTTATGGGCATCATAAACATCCTGAAACCAGAATCCCTGAGGCGCTTTTGCAATGCAGAGTGTGTTACGGACAATGGTTTCCCTTGTAGTAACCTTGTCCTTACTTATAATACCGGTTTCTGTAAAAGGCACATAAGACACTGCCGAGCCGAATTCCTTTACGCTTTCCAAGGTGTCGGTAATCAGCTTTTCCGTAATAAGTGGTCTTACCGCATCATGAAGAATGACAATATCATCCGGCTTACAAATAGAAGCAAGGTAATTCAAGGCATTCATTTTGGATTCCTGGGTGTCTTTTCCTCCGGTTACGATTTTTTTCACCTTTTTTATATTGAATTTATCCAGCATTCTCTGTAAATAGCCTTCCCAGCCTTCAATGCAGGGCACCACCACCATATCGATATCCGGATGGTTCTCAAAAATTTCCAGAGTGAAAATAATAATCGGCTTTCCATATAATTCCAAAAACTGTTTCGGCTTTGCAGACTGTTTCATCCGCTGTCCAGAACCGCCTGCAAAAACAATTGCTATATTCATCCGCTTATGCTACCTTCCTTCTCCTGTTTATTTTGTGATTGTATCATGAACATACTTTCTTGTAAATATAGTCAGACACTTTTTCACATGCCTGCCCTGTTTCTACATTCCCAAGCAGGCGTTTATGAGCTTCGATTTTATCCATGGCCTTCTGCTTTTCATAATGCTCTATGATTTCACAAAGCTGATGATTGGAACGTGCATATTCAAAGGGCCAATCCTTTACCTTTGTATAAAACCTGTCCTCTTTTTCCAGCTCTTCCAAATCCGGAATATAAAGAAAGCCCGGTCTTTGCAAAAACATATAATCCCACATGACGGAGGAAAAGTCCGTAATCAGCGCATCCGCACACAAAAGGATTTCCTGCATATCCTCATATCCTGTTACACAAACGCACTGTTCCATCTCAATGCGCAGCATCTTGGGGTGCCCTCTGAATAACAGAATCCATTCCCCGGAAAATCTCTTTTCCAGACTTTCCAATACGGCAGGGATATCCATGGAATTTTCAAAGTATCCATGATTTGTTTCTCCCCGGAACGTAGGCGCATACAACAGAATCTTTTTCTGCCAAAGCTCCTCTTTCACTCCCAGCCTTTTTAAAATGAGACTCCTGTCCCCGGCAGATTCTTCCGAGCCCGTCTCACCGTTCTGCAACAGGCTTTGAAGCAGACAATCATTCCTGGGCATACCCACTTCCAGAAACCTTTCTTTCGGCACCTTTGTAGAAACCGCCATACATTCCGTAAACAGTTTGGAGCTGGAAAGATGGCAGTCTGTCTGTCTTGCAAAAATCTCATAAATTTTCCGGTCAGTATCACTTACCGCCACATCAAAGTGGACCTTTTTATAGGCGCCTCCCCCATGCCACGTATTGATAAAGCATTGGGAGCTTCTTTTGGGAAGATAGCTTCCCAAAGCATTATTTCCTACAATCACCCGGGCTGTCAGCATATAATAAAAAAATGCCATACTTTTATTTTTCACTTGCACAGCCTGTCCTTCCAGCTCCGGATGCTTCTCATTCAGCACCCAGACATATTGAAGCTTCTCTCCATATTTTTCTCGCAATGCTTTAAAAACATACTTGGGATTGCAGGCATAGGACTTTCCATAATTACATACAAATACAATCCGGTTATTTACAACCGGAAATATCCGAAAAATACATAAAATCAGCCGAATACACCTTATCTTCCATAATCTCATTTTTGTTCCCCGTCCAGCTTTTTTGCAAAATCTATATACTCGCTTTCCACATCTTTTGCTATTTCCCTGATGTCAAAGCCCTGCTCGATTGCCAGTCTGTATCGTTCCTGCCAGTCCGTTCTTTCTTCACTGGCGCAATGCTTTAAAATGCTGTCTGCCCAGAATCCAGCACTTTCCATTAGGGAAATGGGATAGTAGGAAGTGCTGATCCTGGTAATGGAAGGAATTTTTCCTTTTGTACAAAAACAGGGCAGCCCCACAGACTGGGCCTCCACAAGAACAATGCCAAAGCCCTCGAACAAGGACGGAAGCACGAAGGCATCCATTGCCATCATCACTTCATTTACATCCTCTCTGGCTCCCAGAAAGAAGACTTGTCCCAAAAGCCCCTTTTGCTTTACTTTCTCCAATATTTTCTTTTCATCCGGTCCTTTTCCCACCAGCACCAATACGGCATCTTCTTTTTTCTTTTTCAATTCTTCCAGAATATCTATTAGAAAACTTTGGTTCTTCTGTTCTGAAAACCGTCCTACATGTCCTATGACAAACCGGTCAGACAGTCCTAACTCTTTTCTGACCTTTTGGCGTACTTCTTCACGAAACTGATATTTTTCCGCCTCAATTCCATTTCGTATGATTTTCACTTCTTTGTGCTGCTTCATTGCCCTTGGGAAAAAGTATCTGCAGGCTTCCATACTGCAGCCCCAAAATTCATCTGTGTGCCTCTGCGCCAATAATGCGGTAAAGTAAGAAACCCTCCCCTTCAGGGAATGCTCTACCCCGTTATTGTGGGCATGGGTGATGCAGTATCTATCGCCATATTTCTTTGCAATTTTATGGTACATAAATGCCACCGACTGAAGGTGTCCGTGAATCACCTTATATTCCGGATGGTTTTTAAAGAATTGTTCCAGGGCCTTTTTATAAATAAGGTAATTGCGGAAGGTCGTTTTTGGCATAACATAAATCCTGCCGCCAAGCCGGCGGATTTCTTCATCATATTCTCCCGGTTCCTCATAATGCACCAGAAAATCAAATTGTACCTTGCTTCTGTCTATATTCCGGTACAAATTCATAATCAACGTTTCCATACCGCCATAATGCATTTTCCCAACTACCTGCAATACTCTGATCATAATTCCCTTTTACTTTCTTAAGATGTATTTATAAAAGCCTTTCCGCAATTTATTAGGTGCCATTCCAAACAGAATCTGCCCACAGACCGATACAAAAAAATCCATGCCGCTGGAAAATCCCATTTTCCACATCTTCCTACGAAACCTCACACCCTGTCTTACATACTGTATGCCCCCACGTCTTAAATACATCTTCTCTCCTGCACGCATATACAACAGCGGTTCCTGCATATTATACCCCTTTGCCCCCTGCATAAGCGCCCTGACCCACAAATCATAGTCCTCAAACCACAGCACGCTCTGATACATGCCTGCCTGTTCAATAATATGTTTTTTAAACATGACGCAGGGATGATTAAAGGGATTCCTTCTTTTTGCATATTTTAGGATTTCTTCCTGGGTTTCCGGCAGCTTTTTCACTGCCTGAATGTGGTGGATGTCCTCACTGAATTCAAGGATAGTCCCGCTTACGATATCTGCATCCTGCTCTTCCATGGCACGCAGCTGCCACTCACATCTTTGCTTAATGGCAATGTCATCACTGTCCATTCTTGCAATATAATCAAATCCTGCAGCCTTCAATCCGGCATTTAATGCCGGTCCCAGCCCTTTATTTTCCGCCAGGGAAACAAGTGTAAATTCTATGCCAAGCTCTGTTTTCATCCTTTCCCCATAACAGTCAATGACTTCCTCCAGCTCCCTGGTCAGGGGACCGTCCTTTACCAGTATAAATTGCCCCGGTAATATGGTCTGCCTGAATATGCTTTCTATGCTTTGTTTTAAAAAGTCCGGATTTTCTTTCTCATATACAGACATCAAAACGGCATAATCCATCCTACTTTTCCTTACCTTCCTTAACCCCCTCCGTACTTTCCGGTACGAATATGATCTTAATGGTCTGGATCAACAGCCAGATATCCAGTCTTATAGAATAATGCTCCACGTAATACATATCAAGCTTCAGCTTATCGTAAGGAGTTGTGTTATACTTTCCAAAAATCTGGGCATACCCCGTAAGCCCTGCCTTTACTTTTGTCCTGTATACAAATTCCGGAATCTCTTTCATATATTTCTTCATGATTTCAGGTCTTTCCGGACGGGGACCTACAAAGGACATATCTCCCCGAAGTATATTGATAAGCTGCGGAAGCTCATCGATTCTGGTAGCACGAATAAACCTTCCCACAGCCGTTATCCGGTCATCCTTTTTCGTTGCCAGCCTTGCAACACCATCTCTTTCCGCATTCTCCACCATGCTTCTAAACTTATAGATGCGAAACTCCTTCTGTCTCATGGTGCACCGGGTTTGTTTATAAAAAATCCTGCCGCCGTCATTGATCTTAATGGCAATTGCCGTCAACAGCATAATTGGCGAAGTCACAAGCAAAAGCAGTATGGAAAGCAGAATATCCATACATCTTTTCAAAACCCGTTCCTCAAGGGTCATAGGATTGCTTCTGGTTAAAAGCAGAGGGGAATCAAAAAAGTGCATCTGCTCCGATCCATTTAAAATAATATCGGAAATCTTCGGCATGACATAAATCCGTATTCCCTTTCCATAAGCATGCTTTAAAAATTCATTGCGCATAACTGTTGGCAGATCCCAGAACATGACCGTATTATAGTGGCTCATCTTCTCTTTAATGGCCCGGCACAGCTTAGGGTCGCTTTTTATTTTTTCTGTATTGATCTTGATGGATTCACAGATTGTAAACTTGTCCTTCCTAGCCTCAAGCTTTGGCAGAAACTCCTTTACGGAATCCTTTCCGAAAAGCAGCAGCACCTGATGGGGTGGAAAAATCCGCTGATAGCCCTTTGTAACTATTATCACCCATATAATCTGGAACAGATTCTGTGCGAGCATTGCCTGAAGGAGCTTTGCGGGACTTGGGAATCCATAAGCAAGCAGACACAGTTCTAAATAGAATATCAGATTTGCACATACATTTGACACAAGCTGGGAAAAAATCAAATCCCCTATTTTTAAGTATCCTATCTTCAGGCTGCCGTTCTTCTTATTAAATAAATAAAGCACGATCCAATAAATGGCCATAACAAAATAATGCCCACGAAAAACAAAAATTTTCCGTATGACATGTGTGCTGTTGTAATAGCCTTGCCAAACTACAAACACAATCATTGTTTGCACAAATATTCCTATAAAAGCAGTTGCAAGAGTATATAATCTTTTTCTCGTATCTTCATTTTTCATGCTTATTTCACATTCTTCATTGTCGTTTGCTAATACATGGCTATTCTAACACACTTTTATTATACCCGCAAGGCAAGAAAACTTTCGTGCTAAGCACTGGCGTTTTTATAAGGGCTCCTTTAGAAAATATGCTCTGCGTAAAGCCCGTCCCGATGCCTGCGGCAAGAACCTCTGATTGAAAATTGATTTCCGTGACAAACAGGGCTTTTTTTTCTTCATTGGTGACAGCTTTTGGCATTAGCTTCTTTCTATCTTAATAATATACACGACTGGACAGATATTTTATCTGTCTCAAACATACATGTTTTTACAAGGAGGAAATTATATGAGCAAAACACAAACACTAAAAATCAGACATCTGGTACAGGATGTACCTATCGGCACCATTTTTATTTATTCCGGTTCTACGGATGCCTCTAGTGACGAGGGAAGGCTGAATCGGGCAACACTGTTATCCCAAGGGTATTTACCCTGTGATGGAACAGAGGTTTCCGTCAAGGACTATCAGGCGCTTTATCAGATTATCCATAATTATTATGGAAAGCCTTCCAATACTTCCCTTTTCAAACTTCCTGACCTACGGGGTGTATTTTTACGGGGGACCGATTACACAAGAGGGCTGGACCCTGACAAAAACAACCGCAGCTACTCCGGCTATACCGGTGCATCGGGAAATCAGGTGGGCAGTATGCAGGGCGACCAGCTAAGGAGTCACAATCATTTTATGGGTTATCTTCATAAAAGAAGCTTTTTGGGCGCTAACGCTAACGATAAACCCATAAAAAATTGCGATGGCAATGATTACCGTACTGGAGATGCCGGCGGTAATGAAACAAGACCGGTCAACTTAAACGTAAACTATATTATAAAGGCTTCCTATGTGGTTACAGAGCGGGAGGTTACTATTTCTCTCGACTAATCTTTCTTGCACCGGCATATTTTAACACTCTTCCCGATTTTTCATCTTTGGTATAAAAGGAAATTTCGGGAAGATTTATGCCGAATGCACCATCTTCTATCTTTTCCATGGTTCCGGTTACCACCACTTCCTTTAGGGCAGAAAGTTTCCGGAAGCTTTCTTTTCCAAGCGAACAGATTCCCGAATCCAGAAACAGTAATTGTACACTGTCCTCTTTGAACGCTTCCCTTTCCCAGAACCATGCCTGCTCTTTTAGGATTTCCGCTTTTTCATTGCTTCCGATTACCAGAAATCCATCTTCATAAAGGCATGCCTCAACAAAGTTTTGGTCATCCCCCTCTGACGGAACTGTTTTCTTCTCATAATCCTGCACCTGTTTTACCATGCAGGAAGCATAGCTTCTTTTGATTTTCTGTCTAAAAAGCTCATTGCTTATGTAAAATGCACATTCTTTTCCCACATCCCGAAATGCAGAAATACCTATCTGACATTCTTCTCCTCCTGTCATAAATAATACTTTACCCAGATTTTTACAGCCCCTGAAACAGTTTGTCCCCAGCTCCGTTACTTTTGCCGGAATTTTTATAAAAGCCAGATTCACACAATAAGCAAAGGCTTCCATCCCTATGCTTTTTAATCCCTCTGGCAGTTCTATACTGTGAAAGCTGCAGCTATGAAATGCCATGGCTCCAATATGGGTAACATTTCCTTTTATAAGCACCCTTTGAATTTCTGCACTATATTCATACCAGGGCGTAGTAGTTCCATTATAGTCCTTCATGGCACCATCTCCAACTATTTCCAGCAGTCCGTCATAATACAGCTTCCATGTAATGCAGTCAGTTTCCTGCCCTTCCTCTTCTCTTCCGCAGTCACCTTCCAGGGGCACATGAATCATTACATTTCCATCAAATTTTGTTTCCAGCATGGAAACATTACTGAATTTTACGCTGATTTCACACTCCTCTGCAGTTTCATAGAAAGCTTCTTTCCCAATTTGATTGGGTCTTTCCTCATGCTCCATATAAATATCACATAGTCCACTGCATTTTCGAAATGCCCACATGCCGATTTTCTGTACACTTTCCGGCAGAACCAGATATTCCAGTCCGCTGCAGCCATAAAAAGCCTTTCTTTCTATTTGAGTCAGCGAATCCGGCAATAAGAATGGGGCATCCTTTTTGCCTATCAACGCAATACAGCCTTCAAAAGCTTCCGCTCCCAGACTTTCCAGATTTTCCGGCAGCAAAATCTTACATAATCTGCTACAATGTTTAAATGCAGCCTGTTCGATCCGGACAAGAGAATCCGGAAGAATAACTTCCTGCAGATTTGTGCATGCCTCAAAAGCATTGTCTGCCACATAGGCAATGTTCTCTTCCAATGTTACTTTTTTAATTCTGTCCCGAATAGGATTCCATGGATATTGCATATTATCCTGTTCCTTCTCCTCTGCTTCAGAAGCTGTCCATTGGCCTTCTTCCTTTATGCAAAGTTCTCCACTTTCCCTGTGGAAAACATAAGAGCTTCCCTCCAGCCAGAATAATGGACAGGTGCAGTTTTCCTCTGTAAATACTGCAGAACTCTCATGGGAATTTAGATAAACAATTGCCTTTTTCATGGCAGAAAATGCTTCTTTATATATTCTGGGACCTTCTTTAGTATGCAAAAATATGATTTCTTCCATATTTTCACAGCTATAAAATGCCATGCTTCCGATTACCTGAATATTTTCCGGTATCGTTACCCGTTTTATTCGTTTTTTCCATGCAAAGGCAATATCCGCAATGGCCGTCACCGGAATTCCATTCAAATAGTCCGGAATCATGATTTCTTCCTTTTCCTCTGATATTCCAACAATCATTGCCTCTCCGCATTTTTTGTCAATCACAGCAAGAAATTCTGCTTTTATTTCCCCAGGAATTTCTTTAAAGCTTGTTTCTTTTTCCAGACTGCAGCCCAAAAAAGCATTCTGCTTTTTTTCACAGTCCGGATTTTCAAACAGCACGCTTTTTAAGCCCTTACAATTTTTAAACGTATTTTCCATCAGGGTCTTAATACCGGAAGGCAGCATAATATGCCTTAATTTTTCACATCCGGAAAAAGCTTCCGTTCCAATCGTTTCCAATTCTTTTGGAAGAATCACCTTTTTTAATTCCAGACACTGTTCAAAAGCGCCGCTTTCTATCGTATGCAGCTGTTTTGGCAATTCCATCTCCTGTATCCTGCATCCGAAAAAGGCTTTTTCTCCAATTTCAACCAGTTTGGAAGGCAGCATCACCTGTTCCAGCATGACACACATGGAAAAAGTCTCTTTTTCCAGCCTTTTCATGCCTTCCGGAAGAATGATTTGTTTCAGGCTGCTGCAGCCTTTAAATGCTCTCTGGCCTATCTTCTGTACCATATTGCTTATTCCCACTTTTAGCAGTCCTGTTTTATTTAAAAATGCTTCTTCTTTAATTTCCACTACCGGAAGCCCTGCCAGATACCCGGGCACATTCAGCTTTTCCTCATCCCCGGTATATTGCAAAATACTTATGGTCTGCTCTTCTTCATGAATTTCATACTCATAAGGAATTTCCCGGTTCATTTCCCCTAAAGACATCAGAATCAGCCTTCTCATTCCAAACCCTTCCTTAGCTTCCTCCGGAATTCCGCTCAAGCCGCTTCCGTGAAAAAAAACAGCTTTCAGCAATTCACAGTCATCAAAACAGCCCTGAGCGACTTTGATTTGTTCTGCCCAGATTGCTGCAGCCTTCAGCCTTCTGCATCCACAAAACGCTTTTTCCCCTATTTCTATTTCCTCTGCCTGCATATTGACGGAAACCAAAGCGGTACATTCCCGAAAGCAATCTCTGCCCAGCTGGCGGATTCCCTTTGGAAGCTTTAAGCTCATTAAAGATGTACAGTGATAAAAAGCTCCTGTTCCGATTTTTTTTACTGATGGGGGAAAATGTACGGCTTCTATTTCCTCACAGCCTGCAAATACTCCTTTTGCCGTGTATTCTTCCTGAGCATTCACTTCTTTTCCGATTTGCAATACCGGATATCCGTCAATAATTTCAGGTATAAAGACGGAACGGTATTCTGTAATGACCGCATCCTCTTCCATTCCTTCATAATCCGTTATGACTGCATGGCTTCCCTCTATTTTTACTTTAAATTTTTCCCTTGGCTCCCATTTTGAATCCATTCCTTCCGTTTTCCCATTGACAGTGACATACTTTAACTGTGAACAGGTAGAAAATTCCTCCTCATTATATACAGCTTTCGGAGCTAAAAAGGTAATTCCCCTAAGCCCGGTACACATCCAAAATGCTTCTTTTCCAAAAACAGTAACCTTGGGGGGCAGGATAAAATAGCGGAGCTTCTCACAGCCCGAAAATGTCTTTTCCTGAATTTCTTCTATGGAATCGGGAAGGCTTATTTCTTCTATCTCTTTATGATTTTCAAATGCACCTTTTCCAATTACTGTAACGGGAAGACCTTCTATCATTTCCGGCACTGTAACATGTGAATCCGTCCCTATATATTGCAGGATTTTCATGGCTTCCTTATCCGGAATCTGCTCATAAGAATACAAATCAGTGTAAACACTGGCTACCAAAGCTCCATAAGCAATCTTATCTTTATATGCCTCTTCCGTCTCTGCCAGCAGCTGTGACTTTAAAAGCAGTCTTGTACCCTCTAAAATCTCAAAGGTTTCCGGTTGAAATTCCGGTACCGATTCTCCTTTAAAAACAACAGTATCCAGATTTTTCCGGAACAAAAGATGTTCTTTTCCAATTATAGTACTATTGGAAGGCAGAATAATTTCCTTTAATTCTCCACACCCTTCAAAAGCATTCTCTGCCATCATGCTGCAATCCATCGGAACCTTTGCACAGCTTAGCTTTGTACAGCCAGAAAATGCCTTTTCCATGACCTGAAGCTTATCGGGAAACAGCATCAGACTTTTCATATTTACACAGCCTTCAAAAGCATGTTCCCCTATTCTTTCCACCTGCGGGAATATTTTTAAAAACCGTATGGTTTCACAGCCCTGAAAAGCATTGTTTCCAATTTCCCTTACTGTAGTGGGCAGACTTGCATAATCAAATGCCCTGCATCCCAAAAAAGCTGCCCTTCCAATGCTCTCAAGCTCCTGTATTCCCTGTATTTTTGCTAACTGTTCGCATCCTTCAAAAATACGGTCCGGCAGACTTTTCATCCCATCCGGCAGAATGATTTCTTTCAATCCCCTGCAACCTGAAAAAGCTTCTTCTCCTATAGCAGTCACATAAGAAGAAAGCACGATTTGTTGTAATTTGACACAACCCTTGAACATCCCTCTGGGAAGCATCATGTTTTTTCCCCTGTACGGCAGGACTCTTCCTTCTTTTTTAACATTAACGCACGGGTCTGAAAACACGGCGTTTTTAAAGGTAACCTCTCCGCTTAATTCATGGCGGAATGCGAACTTCCCGTTTTTTCCATAGGCAATGCTCACTGTCAAATCCAGAAAATCAATTGCTTCATTTTCCTGTGCACAGACCCGATAAGCCTGAATATTTTCCAAGCCCTTGCATTTGGGAATTTCTTTTGTTCCAAATACTTCCGGCAGGCTGATAGTTTCTAATGAGCTGCATCCGGAAAACAATTCCTCGCTCCATAACAAAATGCTGTTAGGAAGGCTTATGGATATTAAGCCCTTGCATTCTGCAAAGGCTCTGTCTGCCAGACTTCTTACCGGATATCCCTCAATCCATTCGGGCACTGTGACATTGGTGTCATTTCCTATATACTTGGTAATTTTTGCATAACCCTGCTCTTTGATTATTTCATATGTATATTTGCTCTTACCGGAATCGTCAAAGTCCTTCGACTCTTTTAGACTGAAACAGTTTTCAAAAGCACCTTCTCCCTCCTGATAATTGCCTTGGCTGACCACATATTCCAGATGGGTACAGCCGGAAAATGCCTGCTTTCCTACTTTTTCTAAGCTTTCCGGAAAAGCAATCTGTTCCAGACTCTTACATTGATAAAATGCATAATCTCCAATCGTCTCCAACGACTTTGGAAGACGCACCTTTTTCAGCCGGCTGCAGCCGGAAAATGCTCCTGCCGGAATGTTTATGATTCCATCGGGAATTTCCACATATTCCAAATAGGCACAATTTAAGAAAGCGCCCGTATCCAGACCTTTTATATGGGATGGTATTACAGCTTTTTCTAAAAAGCAGCCGGAAAATTCTCCTAAATTGACTTTTTCTCTTCCGGATAAATCAGGAAGCAGTTTATAAGCATATTTCTCCCTATCATTATCCTGAAATCCTTTCGGTTCCGTTTTCTCTGTTACTATTATAACGCTGTCTTTATATTGAGGTGAAAATATGTTCATAATCCGCTTCCTTTCTTTTATTATCTTCTCTGAGATTGTATGTTGCTTCTCCCTTTTAGAAATTCTTTCATTTCTTTATTTATCCCCGGTTTCTTCCGGTTTCTCTTCTTCTGGTTCCTCTTCTTTTGGTTTCTCTTCTTCTGGTTCCTCTTCTTTTGGTTTCTCTTCTTCCGATTCCCCAGCTTTTTCATCCTGCTCATCCTTTTGGGCAATCAGAACAGCCGCTTTCTTTTTTTCTTCTAATTTAGCTGCATTTTCAATTGCTTTATCAATATCCGTCAAATCCAGAATGTCCATGGTGTCCAAAATCATCTGACGGTCACAGCTCCACACAGCAAAGGACAATTCCTTTACTTTAAACAGGCTTGCTTCTGCCTGCTCAAATTCTCCATCATTCATAAGCACTGCAATGTTAAATGCGTATTCCGTAACATCCTTTTCCTTTTCCGTTTCTTCCGAATGCTTTTGAATAAACAAATATGCCTGCCTTAATACGAGTCTTACCTTACTGATATCCACAAATGCCTTTAGCTCCCCCTGAATATCCTCTGCATTAAAAGGCGGCTTATCACTTTTGGTAATCCCCTGTACAAACTCTGCAATTTGCTCAATTGCTTCATCCAGCCCAAGTCCGGAATCATCCTTTAATGTTTTCGGCATAATGGCGTAGCAGGTAGCTCCATTCATTTTCTGTACTGCTGCCATTAAATCTTTACCTATTAGTTCTGTTTTGATCATTGCTTGAAAATCTGCCATTTTCCATTCCTCCTGTTAATTCTGTTTCACTTGTTTACATGCAGTCCTATCCTAAATCATTGGCATCACCTCCTATATAGATTTCCAATTCCTTCGTCACTGCCTTGTTCCGGTTTCTGGCACAAAGACTGTATATCTGGGAATGATTGGTATATACTGTTTTCGTTCCCGCTAAAGGCAGTGGAATGTTTCCAGGATTTAACACGATGCTTTCCGCTCCTACTGTCTTCCAGCTGATTTTGACACCTTCTCCCGGTTTTATGGTTCGCTTTTTTGCATCAAACTGAAGTATCCTTAAACTTTGAGGCTTTTTCAGCACAGGAATCCGATAGGAGAAATCCTTCTTTTCCCCACCTTCTATTTCTTTTCTATACTGAATCATGACACAGCTGATTCCTTTCCGAAGAAAATTGATATTTTCAAAAACTACCTCCAGCCTTCCCACAGGCTTTACAGGCTTTAACGTCCAGTACCTTCCAAAGCAGGAATCATCTGCTGCATTGATATTCCATTCCGAAAACATCTTCCCGGTAATGGCTTGTCCCCATTCCTTTCCTGTAAAATCCGTTTCTTCTTCTCCCCATGGAAATGTAATAAAAATCATATCCGTCAGCTCCGGCCTGGAAAGCTGTATCCACAAGGTAAGCTTATGGTTAATCTTCATGGAATCAGAATCTACAGCCTCCCCCGACAGCTCAAATACCTGGGGATGTACCACACAGAAAAAATCGTTCTGCTTATTTTCCGAGATTGTCATAATATCCCACCTCCTTATCGTCCTCATATGCGTAAACAGCTTCTTTTAATTCACCCTGGCTGTTTTTTGTCCTGAGAAAAAAGAAATACATTCCACGGCCTGAAAAGTCCGGTGCCGGCGTCCATGCTGCAATTCCTTCCTCTTCCAAAGACATAATCAAGTACTCTTGAAAGTCATTTACCGTTTTCTCTTCTCCCAGGGGATATACCCGTACAAATATCTGTATTTCAAAAGCTCCCTTCGTACACCATTCCACTCCAAATACAATGCTTTTGTCCGTCTCCTGCCTTTTTGCAGCTACCACATATTTCATGATTACTTGTTCTTCATCTGGGCAAAGCTCCAGATAACGATTCTTTTCTACTCCCTGCTCCTTATAAGAAAAAGCCACTTTCTCCGCCGATATAAAAGAAGCTTTCATAGTGTCATTCTCATTTGTTCTTATCTCTACAGGTGTGCCTCCTGCCTTCAGAGTAACAACTCCCTTGTTATCCCCTATCAGATAGTGAACATTCAGACTACAGCCACGGTAGTAAACATCCGGTTCTGCTATGAGATAATCCTCTAAAATATCTTCATATAAATACACTCTCGCCTTTTTTGTTTCTTTTTCCTCCCCCCTGCTTGCATCCAAAGTATAAAGCATGGTTTCTTCCGGCTTTATCTCCAAAATGCCCGAGGCTGCCACCTGGTAATTTCCAGGATTTATCACACAGCTTTCAGCTCCGCAGGTTTCCCATTTCAGTATTGCCTTCTGCCCCTTTCTTACTGTAGCAGTTACCGGAGCAAACCGGACAATTTCAGGCGGCATCTGCGCCTTTATAATAGGAACATATTCGCAAGTTTCTTCCGCCTTATCCATAATCTCCAAATAGGCAATCCCTGCCTTTTTTACGAGAATATTTGAAAAAGCAATCCATAAGCAGGGTTCGTAATATTCCCTTTCCTCCTGTTTTTTTTCCAGCTCCCAATATACTCTCTGTCCTTCTTCGTCCACTGTCTTAAGGATGCTCCATCCATAGCCGGTAGTGCATTCTATTTCCCTGCCATTTTTGAAAGTGGTGAGACACTGTTTTTTCATGCCGAATGAAAACTGAAGCCGGAAACCATCCGGAAAATCCGGATGATAAATCGCAAGAAGAAACTGTTCCTTTTGTTCTCCCTCTCCATAATCATCAAAATATAATGTATTTTTGCTTATTAAATATTTTCGCGGGATTTCCATTCCTTCCATATTCATGCTTCCTCCCTTCATAGCTCTTTCCCAATTTATCCTTCTGACAGTTTCAGCCAGCCTTCTGTAAGCCTGACTGGATAGACGGTCTCAAATGCCACTTCCGAAGGCTGTTTTTCCAATTCTTTCTCCACATAATGTCCCTCCTTGACCGCCACCCAGGACCAGGTCCTCTCAGGCTGCTGCATAAAAGGCACCTGTACCTGCTCCATTGGCGTCAGCACAGGATATACCGGCATTTCCAGCTTCAGGCTTTTAAAAGCGTCCGATACAAGCTCTGACGGAAGCTGCACCTTTTTTACCGGAAGTATGCCGGATATGATATGCAAAGGAAGGGCAGGGTCCAACAGCAGCGTGTATATATTTTTTTCCATTCCCTCCAGGCAGTTTAAAGTAATCTCATTATTTTGCACCATAAACCCATTCTGCTTAATCCTGTCATAATCGTAGGTATAAAATCGGTGGTAAGTCTTTTCACCATGTTTAAAAAAACCGGCCAGCCCGTCCCCTTTTTTTCTTCCTTCTCCAAGACGGACCGGGAATCTTTTGTTCCACAAGTCATCCGCCTTATCCTGAGAGGCTGCTGCACCCGCCTCCCATGTCTGGGGCTTGGACAGTTTGTGCTTTGTTTCCAGACAAAATCCCATCTGCACAAGGGCCAGAGGCCTTCCAGTAAAGTGAAGCAAATCCTTTTTCCATGTTCCCTTTGGCTTATCCATACCGCATATTTCATTGCACAGATAATTCACAAAATCATAAAGCACCATGGAATCCTTTTTTACTTCTTCCTTCATAACTTCATAAAATTCCTGCAGACAGGTTAAAAGCTCGCCTTTTGCTTCTTTTGGAAGTGTATATCTTTTATCCGTTACCCTTTCCCGGTCTCCGGGTACATTCATCCAAATAACGTCATAGTTCCTCTGTCTGTCCACTACTGTCATAAAATTTCCCAGAGGCCTGCCTTCTTCGTTCAGCACCATTAAGCTGCCGTCCATGTAATTAGGCACGAACCAGCCTATAAGGGGAGAAGTGCAAAGAGCTTCATTTGTTTCCACCCTTTTATCCCTGGCGCTTAAAAAGCTTGTGCTGATTTTAACCGGCTGCATAATTCTGGGCGGAAATATAATCCGTTTATCATCCTTTTTCTTTTCCCGGAAATATTCCGAACATGCCATAACCCTTGCCTGCATTTCATAATTGGATTCATCGCAGATACCTTTGATCCTGCCAAAGGTATCCATGAGCCTTAGCTGGGTCATCACACCATATCCGGCACGTATAGGAGAAAAGATTCCTTCCATATAGGGATTTGCCGGAACATGTTCCTCTATATTTTCAAAACACTTTTCTTTCTGCTTTTGGGAAAATCCGGAAAATACCTGCTCCATATCCGAATCCTGCTGCCATAAGCAGGAAACAGGAAGCTGCAGGGAAAGATGTTCCATTAAAAAGTATTCATGAAGACCGCAAAGCCGCTGGGACATCACATCAATTTCCATGCTTTTCTTTTGAAACTCAAGCAGCTCTTCCACTATGGGGAGTTTCCGTTCATCCAGTTGCTCTATGTATCTTTGTACCACTTCCCCTAAAGCATCCATAAAATGGGGTGTAATCAGCATTCTTCCTCTGTATTTTCCGGATTTCCTGTAGTATCCCAGTTCTTTCTTCAACTGATAATCCAGATCCTCAAGCTGCCATTTACCCAGCAGGTCCTTCTCCTTATCAATGCTTTCCGAATCCGGTGTATAATCAATGCCCCATTCCATATACAATGGATTCCAGGGCGGCACATAATATTGAAAAGCCGCCTTGCTTGGAAAAACTCCTTGAAAATTCAATTCTTTTGCCCATTCCTGCACATTATCTTCAAAAAGCAATGCCTGATATGGCCCCTGCTGCATCTGTATGACTGCTTCCTTTACCTGCTGGAACATAGAATCCATAACAGGCCTTCCATGCTTTTTCAAAATATGACCGGTTATCACTCCCGCCCAATCCGTAGACAACAGCATAGTTTCCAAAATAAGCTCTTTTATCAGGAAAGGCAGCTGCTGCCTTTTATCAATGTATTGGTTCAAAAACTCCGCAGTGATGGTTTCCTGAATGTGATATTGATCAATATTTACTGTAAACTGCCGTATCAATTGTCCAGTTATTCTGCAAAGCTGCTTTCCATCCTGTGTAAGCCCCATATCCCGGCTTTTATTATAGGTATTTTCCATTCCAGCTCCTGCAAATAAAAGCACCGGCTCACTTGGCATAAAATAATAATCTGACGGGCAGGTCATAAGTCCATATTTATCCTGTATCGTACCAATTTCTTTTCCGGTTTCCCTTTCATACAGGGGCATATTCAGTATCGTTTTTCGTAACTTTTCCAGCTCTTTTTTCAGCTTCCGCCTTTTCTTCAACAGCTCCTGTATGGCTTCCGCTTCCTGCTTCATTTCTTCTATCCGGCGCTTTTGTCCCTTTCCCTGATCTGCCGTATCTTTGTACCAGATATCATACAGGTTCTTTTCTTTTTCCAGAAGGCCTGCTTCTATTTCATATCCCATCCGCCACTTTTTATTCAAGTCATCCAAAAGACATGCCGCTTCCCAGCTCAAATCCCAGATTTCCTTTTCTTCTGTCTGTTCCGGCTTTCTCTTTAACACCCATTTTTCTTCCGAATAGAGTGTATCAAAGGTATTTTCATGAAGCTTTTCCTCAGACTCTAAAATACCGTCCTGTTCCAGCCATTTTTCCATTTGACTGTTTAAAAAGATATTCGTTATTCTTTCATCAATACTTTCCTCATCCTCTGTGGATGCAAGCAGGGCCGCAAAAGCTTCCTGTGATGAATTTCCTATGGCTACCTTTGGGTTCTCCATTGGAATGCCAGTATCATATTCTATATCCCTTCCCTTCCAACCCATGCCGCAAATGCTTCCATGGCACAAGATTCTTGTGCAAAATCCTTCTTCTGTCTGCTCCTCTTTCAAAATATTGGATGCCCTGACATTTTTTTCTATCTTCCAATAAAGCTCTGCCAGTTTTTTTTCAAACTCCTCCTCAGAGCTTATTTCAAACAGAGGGTCCTGATCAGGATTGTCAAACCATCCGCTGATTTGATAAGTAATCTGTCCTTCTTCCACGTCCTCTAAGGCATCATAAAATCCAAATACATTTCGGCACCCCGGATAATATGCACTGAATGTAGGTTCCCCATATCCCACTGCGGTCAGCATGGGCAAATGCTCCTCTATGTCCTGCATTTTTTCCAGTTCCCCGCTTCTTCCCAGATAGGCATAATCAAACGAACCCGGCTGTTCCACAGGAAAAGTACTGCTGCCGCCATTTTCCTCCGTAATACTTTTTAGCAGCGCATTGCTTTCCACCAAAAAGCTTTTGGAGCTGGTAAAAATTTCTATCTGGTTTTCTTCCCTTGTTACAATCCGGGTAACCAGCCATCGATCCGGCACACATGGATAAGAAGCATCGCTGGTCTGAGCATTTCTGATTCCATGGGTAAAGCTGTCGGGCAGAATCCAATGAAGGTGGATACCCGGTTCCAGAGGCTTTCCCCCTGATAATGGCTGGCTCTGCATCTGATCTCCCAGGGTTGTATGCTCAAGCATTCTGAAATTTACAGAAGCATCTCCGTAAGGAAGCTCTCTTCCCTCCTTTCCAACCATCAATCCTTCTATCTTCATAGGTATCAGCAGTATATTATCATCTGGCAGTTCCGGACACTTCATAGGGACTCACCTCCTTTGTATTTTTCGTATAAACAACTGTATAGGCATTCTGAATCAGTTCCAGTGCCAGCTCAGCTGAAGTAATTTTATCCGCTGCAAGCACAGCCTGCATATTCTTTGCAATTTCACCAATAGGAATCTTTCTGTTTTCATCCGGCTTGATTTCTACTTTTTTATCCTGACGCCGTTGTCCCGTCTGGATATCTCTTAAGCAGGAGCTGTTGATTCCAAGATGGAGGGATTCCTTGGGCTGTGCAATTTTTACTTTATGGAGAGTGCCCCCAAAAATTCCGAACATGACCATATCAGATAAATGCTCCAGCCTTACAAGAGACAGCTCATTTCCCTTTTCATCCTCCCCGGTGACCTCCAAACCGTTATAATCGCTGACCATCTGGGAATGCAGCAAAAATCCGGAATAGATGCTTCCGGTCTTCCGCCCCTCTTCCTTATGGATGCGTTCCGGAACCAGTTCCCTCCTTACCTGGGTATTGTGTTCCATAGCACACCGGTAAGCCACTTGAATCATTGCTTCATCATGGGAATAATCATAAAGCGTATTTCTTCCAATGCTGCATGCCCCGTCCAGCAAGGATTGAATCCAATACGGGTCCAGCTCAAAAAACTTCAGTGTTTCTTTTGGAAGCAGCTTTTCATCCGGAACCAGATAGATAAAAGGGATTTCATATAACAGGCTGTATTTGGATAATGTATCCACAAAGGTTTTTTCCGCATTTTTAAACTCATCCTCTGAAATAGATGCTTCAAATTCCGTCCTGTTTTCTTTCTTCTGATCTTTTATTAAACTATTCACATCTTCTCTCCTTTTTTCATGCATTGGAGCATCCTATCCTTATCCCGTTTTTTTCCTTCCATGCATAGCTGCTTTTCCAACTCCCCACTTTTTTCCTTTCCGGTTTCTTCTGCCATACGGGAAAACATATGTAAGCAGCTTTCCGAGATTTTTTCATAGATTTCATGTGTTTCCATGACTGCTTCCTGCTCTTTTTTTTCCTCAAGGATATCCCGTACCATCTGCATACTTTTTTCATAAGAATCCTTTTCATAATTTTTCCTGCGGATATCATATAAGGCGCTTAGCAGCTCTTGGTTTCTTAATGCCAGCAGCCTTCCTAACTGCCATGCTGCACCGTAAGCCACATCTAACATGTAAAGATTGCTAATGTATCCCAGAGCCCCGTCAGGCTGGTTCAGACATTTATAATCTTCATAAACATTCTGTTTTTTCCCTTCCTGATTTACGGAATGAAACTCAGGAATATAAGGCATCAGTGGGGACTTATACCAGGATACGGTTTTCATCCCTTCTCTTGTTTCATGGTTCAAGGGGCGATACCCAAGCTGCAGCATGCTCTGTATCAGCTGCCTGTTATCTTTTTCTGCTTCTTCCTGCTTTTCCGCCGTTTTTTTGGAAGGCATCTGAAACACACTCTGCTCCATTTGTCCAAAATATCCCACATCCATAGTCTCTGCCAGCTTTCGAAAGCCTGCGTCATTTTTGTTATAAGAAACAAATTTCCAGTCCGTAAGGGAAATGACCCGCACTGTATCATAATTTTTAAATGTTTCCCGGTTCGAAAGGAAAAACTCCCGATAACCCTCTAAAGATATGAGATGTACATTGGTAAGAAGCTTTTGTGCCGACTTCCTGGAAAGCCTGTTCCCAATCACATTAGCAAACTTCCCTTCCGTTATGTATAAATGACTGGCCTTATCCTCTACGTCCACCTGCCTGATATGGGCAAGCAGGGGCAGCTCCTCCCTTTTTGGCATTACCGCCTCAAACAGCTTGCCGGGAATATCCAATACAGTACAGCTGTCCGTTTCCTTTTCTCCATTTCTTACGGAAATAGCAGGAACAAAGCACTTTCCCCCACAATCCTTTTTTTCTATGAATGCCTCCCGGATTGTCATATTCTTTACTTCCACTCCGTCAAATTCATCAAAAAGAAACAGCAGGCACCAGGGGCTTTCCTCTTCTACACATGTCCTTTCCCATGGAAGGGAATCGTTCATGAAGGTAATCTGGGGAATATGGGTGTCAAATTCTCCTTCCCCATAGGGAGGCGGGTAAGTGGAATGTATCAAACCCGGATTTATCCGGAACCGGTCACATCCTACCGTAAATTCCAACTTACTTTCATTATGGTCAAGGGCATCCTTCGTTCCCTTTTTTTCATTACTGACAGTAATCTGCTGGTTCCATGTCAGCCGGTAATCCCCTTCCCTGAACACAGGGCAATATTTATCTCCATACCGGACTCTTTTATTTACATCCTGCTCCATGATTCCTCCACACCTCCTGGTATTACTTTTGCATGTAAACAGATCTCTTTACCGGCTGTATCATAAAATGATTTTCCGGCTCCAGATACATGTCAGCATCCGTTAACTCCCTGCCGCTCCATATATCCATTTGAAGCTCCTTTAAATACTCCAAAGTTGTTTTTTTACTTTCTTCTATAATCCGCATATTGTTTTCTTCCGTCCTCCGATTTTTCATTCTGTCCATAATCCGAGACAGATTCAATCTGAAATCATCTTCAATCATGCTATTTTTATAGCAGGGCGCACATTGCTCCGGAATTGAAAGCTCATCATTCTTCAACAGCTCCTTTAATTCATAAAATTGGGTAAACCTGGTTTTTGTACTGTTTTCTGCCTGTGAACGGAAACGCAGCTTTAATCCCGTCACCCCGTTATTTATGAATTTTACTTCTAACTGCGAGCATTCCTCTGTTCCCCACAGGGCATAAGGAAGCTTTTCCTTTATCACTTCCGCCTCCATCAGCCCGGAAATGTCTCCCAGCTCCTTGTAATCAGTTTTTCCCGATTCTTTTCGATATAAAAGTATCGTATTGACTGTATATAATCTTTTTCCGGCTCCCATAGGAAGCACACCGATAGGAGTATCCGGCAAAGGAACCTTTTTTGCAGAAGCATTCCCTCCCCCTTCCCCACTTCCTAAAAGAATAGTCGTCAAAGGAAGCTTAGATTCAAAACGAAATGCCGCTTTCTTAATGTTTACCAAAGATACGGTATTATTACCGTTTTTGTATTCTCCCTGTAGTCCGTCCGCTATTTGAAGCTTCAGCGGGTCCTTTAAAAATTTGTCCTTAAACTCCACATAGGATAAAGGCGCCGGCTTAGGCGATTTATTGCCGAATTGAATGGTAAAAGAAATTATGTACCATGAAATATAAACACTGCCCGCAAATTCCGGCCCAAACAGATGCAGTCTTGCTCCTAATTCCACCTTTAAGTTCACCTTCACAAAGACAATCTTTACTGTGTAGGACACTCCAATACTGATGCCAATGTCAACATCATAATAAAACGGCGCCCAGCTGACGAGAAGATCCGCATTTGCGGAAAACCATGCCCTTAGGTTGCCCATTTCAAACAAAAAGGTAAGGGCTCCTCCTGCCATCATGGCTGTAGAAGTCACAGCAAAATATCCTTCTCCCCGCAGGCTTAAATTATTTCCAATCTTCCAGGACACTCCTACCCGGTCAACAGCAGGGTAATGGGCAGGCTTCTGGAACTTGGGATGATACCCGCCAAGAGTAATCACAAAATCCCCCTTATGCTCCCCTGCCGTCCACAAGTAAAAAGCAAATCCGCCTGTCAGCTTACAGTCCTTACAAAACAAATAGGATGCCGATGTAAGGACTGCCTCAAAGGTAAAAAGCCCTTTTGCCGGAGCTATTACCGCCTTTATGGCAAGCTCTGCATATAAAAAGGGGGCAGGCGCCTTAGGAGGCAGGCTGATGGTAGACATACCTAATAGCTGCACCTGAAATTCTTTTCCAAAGGTCACGATGGCAAGGGCAAAGGTATCCAGCAGCTCAAAGGTAGTGAACCGAATACCGGCGGCAATAAAGTATTCTCCATTGGATTCATAAATACAGCTTTTCATTTCCTCCATTGCCTGATTCATATCCAGATTTTTTCCCTTCATAACCATAGATACAAGAGGAAAATTCTTCACCTGCTTTACATCTGGAATCCTTAAGCCCCTATTCACCCCAAAGCCTGCTGCAAGCCCGGTAACAAAAAATGCCGGCACTCCTCCAATCGGATATCCAACCATCAGATAAAGGAATAAAGAGGCCTTTCCGTCTTCTGTCGTGGTATAGGAACCAATTCCCACAAACTGAAATTCCATGTATTTGATTACGACGCCTCCGTCATATCTGACCCTCTCTCCTGTTGTCCGAAGAAAGGTCCCGCTGATGCTCAAAGGGCCGTTTTGATAGCTGATTCCCAATCCCGATATTCCAAATTCCAGCTTTTTCAGATTGTCCAGCTTAAACTCTGTCAGAGCGCTGACAGGAATTCCCACATGAAGCCCCATCAATTCTATATTGACTACGGAAAATTTCATTGCCGTATCCACATACAAAAATACCTTAAACTCATTTCCTTCCTGCTTTGCCGCTCCGCCAATGCGTTTTATCGTAAAAGAACCAATCCCTTTGTTTAAAGTAATCCATTTGATTCCCGAATCATCCGTCAGGGACTTCTGGCTTGCTGAAGAATCATTCTCAGAGCCTGTCATATCCGCTTGCTCTAATGCCGGATTCTGTTTTTCCCCCTTTGTTTCTGGAATACCCTGCTTTGATTCTGATATGGACTGATATATGACACTGCTGTCATACATATTTCCCAGAACCATGAGATTTTCCTGCTTTTGAAAACTGTAGCGCAGTTTCAGCCCCCACTCCATATCCTTATCCGCCTGTTTCCTTACGGATAAGCTCAGGCTTTTAATACCATCCTCTTTCTCCAGAAGCTTTCCTAAAATAGGAATACTTCCAAAACAGATAGGAGTGGTAAGCTGCATCATTACACCCGTTCCCTGCCCTTTCCCTGCAAATACGTCCAAAAGAGCCATCTGCTCATTTTCCCTATTTGTTACCGTTGTATGAAATAAAAAAGCTTTTTCATTCATATTCCATGCAATCCCCACCCTGCTGATAGTAAAATCAAAGGGAATTGCTTCAATGGATTCTATTCCCATTTTGGGCGACAGGCTTTTTAATAAATCCTTCATGGAAATTCCTGTGGTATTTTTCCAGTATAGGTTTAATAAATTGTCCTTATTTAGTTTTGTAATTGCTGCCGTAAATTCCTGATTGGCAATCAGGACGGTTCCCTGGAATCGAAATCCTTTACTCATACTTTTTGCTCCATGTTTTCCGGGTGTTTTTCACTCCTGCTTTTCTTATTAATACAATATACTTGCAATAGAGCTATCAGACAGGGACACTGTCTTTACGCAATTGCTGATACTCACTTCAGGGTCTAAATAAGTCAATGTATATCCATTGGCTGCGTCACCGGAAATGCCATATACGAACACAAAATGACCGCCCTGCATACCTCTGTTAAAACCTAAGATTACAGGCTTATCATTATTCAAATCCGCTTCTATCAGCTTTGCCATTTGGGCAGTATTGCCGGCATTGTATCTTTCATACTGATATCCCCGCTCACTTAATATTCCTATTAAAAAATCATCTCCTGTACCATCGCGAAATGGATTTGCATTAGGATCTATTGCCAAATAAGTTTTATAGGTATTACTGTTCTCAACGACCTTCTTTTCTTCGTTATAATTCAGTTGCTTATTTTCCTTGTATTGAATTACCATTAAGTAACATGCATACCAGCATTCATAAGCCCCTTGCTGTTGTACAAAAACCTTTTCTTTGTTAATTGAAAGCATTTTGCTCATAATTTTTCTTCCTTTCTTTTTCCATATCTTTTTTACATCCTGCAGTATGTACTCCATACTATACACACCAGTAATGCCAAGTGATAAAAGTTGTCCTATTTTCCTTGTTTTTTTTCCTATACGAACTCCTGCATCCTGTTTCTGATTTTCTTAGCACATGCGTTAGAATAACCACAATTTACTTCATCGGTAAAATGCAAGCATCTGTTCTTCCTGTCTACTTTCTTTACCAGTGACAAATTGGCAATAGTGGATGCATGAACGATTTCAAATCTGCCATCTAATTGCTCGATTAAATCCTTTATATTGGCCCGCAGCTTTTCTTCTCCATGCTTATGCCGGATCATACAGCAATGCGTGGACTTAATCGTTTCAATATAATAAATATCCTCATAAGGAATCAGCCGGTCCATATTATAATGAAAAATCAGTATTCCCTTGCAAATCTTTTCCATTTTTTCCCCAATTGTTTTTAATATATCTGTCAGCTGGTTTTTCCACTCCCAATGAAAATTTATAATACCGTTTATGGTTCCAATGGAATTCACTATATTCAAAACATTGATGCCATTGTCGATAAGAAGCACCATGCAGCTTCTTGGAAACTGACTCATTACTGTTTCTATCATTTTAATTGCATTAGACGTCAATTCCTCTTGCACGTCTACAAAAAATAAGTAGTTTTCAGAAACAGGCAGCCTTTTGATTTCTTCAAACCGGATTACCTGATCGTATAAGCTCAGCCTTTTTATTTTTTTCTCATAAAGTATTTGGTCTATCATCGGAATAAATTCTTCGTTCAGCAGTTTTAATTTTGAGATTACAACAATTTCCATGAGCGCTTCCCTCTCTTTTGTCAATTTTGAACATCAATTTAGCAAACCTCCTTTCATTATGCAAAATTTCGTCATTGTTTTCTGTATCTTTGTCCTATTTTGTCTATATAATGAAGTTTTTATATTTAGAAAGAAAAAAAGACAGCTCATTGCTTTCGCAATCAGCTGTCTAAAATTTTCTCATATATTTCCCTTTCTGAAAATCCAGAAATCATCTGGGAAAAATCAATATGTTTTTAATTTTACAATCCTGTTTACAATATCATTTCCATACCCAGGGTCCGTTGCCCAGCCTTTTCCGGTGGGATTTTCCTGGATACCCAGCCACTGTACATAGGGAGCGCATCCCTTTGTCACAAGAGAATACCGGCTATCCACACAGTCATTATTCAAAGGCTCCGTGGTAGCATATGCCTTTAGATGTTGTATCTGGGCACGGATGCCAATCTGTACGCTTGGAAAGGAAGCACCGCTTGCTCCGCCTCCCGTGGCTCCAAGACCTGCAAAATTATACTGGGAAATATCCACATCTCCTCCGTATTTTAAGAAATTCGTTTCTTTCATGGCCTGAACAAAAGCAACCTCTGCCTTTACTCCTTCTGCCTTGCTTTCAGATATATACAGCTGGCAGAATTTCTTAATAGTAGGTGCATCCGAATCCTTATAAAATGCCGGATAAACCGCATTGGCATTATAGTATGCCACCATTTGATTTACGTTTGTTTCAGTGGTGCCCATAATCGGATAATAATCCGCAGTGTCAGGCTTTGTTACGCCTACCCTTTTAATGGGCAGCGTAAGTTTAATTCCATTATTGTCTGTTAAGGTTACCTGAACCTTATAAGTGCCAAAGTTATTCTTATGATTTTTTACATCTACGGTAATCTTGCTGGTTCCATCGCTCTTTACCTTTGCTTTATACGTCTTCTTATCGCTTTTATCTGACTTACACCAAACCAGATATTCTACCTTTTGACTAAAGCCGGAAGGTGATGCGATTCCTGATAATGCCACATCAAAGGTCATGGCCTGGGTATTTTTGTTTTGAATCTTAAGGCTTTCCACACTTGGCCCGGTGACCTTGAAGCTCTTCTTTGGCAGAGTTACGGTTTCTTTTTCTACCTGGGCCACTGCCACCACATAATAGGTTCCTGCTGTTTTGTGCTTGCTGATGGGAACATTATAAGCCCATGTGCCATCGGCACGTTTCTTTCCCTTATATGTCTTCAAATCATCCTTACCGCCGGTCTTGCTCCATACCTGAAAGCTTACCTTCTTTGCATAGCCCATTCCCTCCAGCTGCACTTTGAATTTTTTCTGGGTGCTGCTTGTCTTTGCTACAGATACCGTTGCCGTGCGCTTATAGCTGAAGGTTACGCTCTTAACAGTCTTTTCCGTTCCATAAGCTGCCGTTGCCTTGATTTGGAGCTTGTAAGTCCCTTCCTTGGGCATTTGGCTCAAAGGTATATCATAATACCACTTACCGCTGGCTGCTTTCTTTGCCTTGTAGGTAACTGCCGTTTTTGAACCGGATTTACTGTACCATAAGCTAAAGGTTACCTTGCTGGCTTTTTCCATTCCAGTTACTAACACCCGGTAATACTGGGACTGCTTTCCATAAACCGTTCTCGTTACTGACACATTGGTATAGGCAGGTGTCAGTGTTACACTGGTTTTCTGCAGTAAGGTCTCTGTATTATTTTCATCTACTGCATAGGCATATACATAGTATTTTCCTTCTGCTTTATTATGCTTTGCGGCACTAATGGAAGCCTCAAAGCTGCCGTCTCCCAAATCTTTCGCCTTATAGGACTTTAAATCACTTTTATCCGATTTGGTCCAAACCTTAAATACCACTTTGTTTATTTCATCATATGGCTCCACGTCTACGATTCGAGCGGTAAAAGTACCGGCTAATAAATCCTTATTGATAATGGATAACTTCCCGCTTGAAAACTCAACATCCGGCTCTGCATCTGCACCCAGATTATAATATTCTGCAATTCCCTCTGCATCTGCTACTCCCAGCTTTTTCAGCCCTGCTTCTGTAGACAACAGGCTGGCATCGGAGCTATTGGTCAAAAAGGCATGTTCAATAATGATTCCCGGAAAGCCATTTAATTTACTGTTTTTAATGACTCCGTAGTAGTCCGCCAGGGAACCGTCCGGATAGAGCGTGTTGTCTTCGGAATTCCTAATCTTGATCCCCCTGTTGCTCAATCCCACCGCCGCCAGCTTTTTCTGGATTTCCGATGCCAATCCGTTTCCTTCTTGTCCAATTTCACTGTTATAATTGGAATTGGGATAATAAACCTCTGCCCCGCTTGCACTGGCAGAAGGCGAACTATTTAAATGGATACTGACAAATACATTTGCTCCTACATTCTTTGCCGCTGCCACACGGTTAGAATTACATACCGTGGAAGTAGTTCCCGGATATGGACAGGCGCTTCCCGTTCTGGTAAGGTAAACCGTTACGCCGGAATAGGTTTCCAGCTTCGCCTTACAGTACTGGGCTATTTTTAAGGTAAGCTCCTCTTCCTTCAGCCCATTTGCGCTTGCTCCCAAATGGGTACTATCATGTCCCGGATCCAGTACAATGACCATATTCTTTTTTGCTCCTGCCCGTGCATAAAGAGAATCGCTTCTGGATGCAGTAATTCCCGCCTGGGCGCTTTCAATGGCTTCTTCGATAGAATTCGCTTCCGTCTCCTGTCCGTTCTCGTCTATAGTGACCACTTCCGTGGAAATCTCCATCTTCTCCCCTGTGGTAAGCACTTCTTCTTCCACTCCAAAAAATGCCTGGATTCCCGCTACGGCTGCAAGGTCGATGGTCTCCCTGCCTTCTGCCGTCTCATAAGAAACCTCCAAAAGCTGGTAGATTCCCTTTTCCTCTATGGAGGTGAAATCCTCGGAAAACAGGAGGCTGTCACCAAAAACAGTTCCTTCCTCGACGGATGCCCTCAATTCAAACCTTTCTTTTGTTTTTGTGTTTTCATAAATAAGGGAGCCCTTCTGAATACCGGTTTCTTCATTGCCGATGCTTACCAGAATATTCTGGGTGTCAGGGGTCTTGATATATGGCTTCTCCACATAAATCCAGTTCAAAAGGGTATCTATCGGGGGATTTTCGCTTACCGTATCGACCTGCTGCACTTCATCCTGTTCTTCCTCCCCATCCTCACTAATGGGTATTTCCACTTCCGCAGGCACATCTTCTGGCAGGATGTCCATTTGTTCTTCCTGCTCTGTTTCAGTTTCTTCCTGAATGCTTTCCACATCATTTCCCGATATGGTCTGGGCCTGCACTGCAGGCATCGCAGGCACCTGTATCATCATAAGCGCTGCTAAAAAGACTGCCATTCCTCTTTTCCAAAATGCTTTCATGAGATTCTCCTTTATGCTTTCAATAAAAATACATGAAAAAATGTTAAAAATATAATTTCATTTCTTTAAATTATACATGAGTAACTCTCCTAATTTCAAGTATCTGATGTTGAAATTGGAAGAAATTAAGGAAATCTTAGGAAATAACTAATATGTTTTTAGCTTTGCAATCCTGTTTACAATATCATTTCCATACCCAGGGTCCGTTGCCCAGCCTTTTCCGGTGGGATTTTCCTGGATACCCAGCCACTGTACATAGGGAGCACATCCTTTTGTCACAAGAGAATAGCGACTATCCACACAGGCATTTTTTAATCCTTCCGTGGTAGCATATGCCTTTAAATGTTGTATCTGGGCACGGATGCCAATCTGTACGCTTGGAAAGGAAGCACCGCTTGCTCCGCCTCCTGTGGCTCCAAGACCTGCAAAATTGTATTGGGAAATATCCACATCTCCTCCGTATTTCAAGAAGTTCGTTTCTTTCATGGCCTGAACAAAAGCAACCTCTGCCTTTACTCCTTCCGCCTTGCTTTCGGATACGTACAGCTGACAGAACTTCTGGATAGTAGGTGCATCCGAATTCTTATAAAATGCCGGATAAACCGCATTTGCATTATAGTATGCCACCATTTGATTTACATTTGTTTCGGAAGTGCCCATAATAGGATAATAATTTGCAGTGCCGGGCTTTGTCACACCCACCCGTTTAATTGGTAACGTGATTGTAATTCCATTATTATCGGTCAGGGTTACCTGAACCTTATAAGTACCAAAGTTATTTTTATGGTTTCTTACATCCACAGTAATCACACTGCTTCCATCACTCTGTACCTTTGCCTTATACGTCTTTTTATCGCTTTTATCCGATTTACACCAAACCAGATATTCTGCCTTTTGACTAAAGCCGGAAGGCGATGAAATTCCTGATAATGCCACATCAAAAGTCATGGCCTGGGTATTTTTATTCTGTATCTTGATAGATTCCACACTTGGTCCGGTAACCTTGAAGCTCTTCTTTGGCAGGGTTATGGTTTCTTTTCCTGCCTGGGCAACTGCCACTACATAATAAGTCCCAGCTGTCTTGTGCTTACTGATTGGAATATTATAAGCCCATGTGCCATCAGCCCGCTTTGTTCCTTTATAGGTTTTCAAATCATCCTTGCCGCCGGTTTTGCTCCATACCTGAAAGCTTACCTTGGATGCATAGCTCATTCCCTCCAGCGTCACTTTAAATTTTGTCTGGGCGCTGCTTGTCTTTTCCACAGAAAGATTTGCAGCTGGTCTGGTCACCCCTACCCTTTTAATGGGCAGGGTGACTTTAATTCCATTATTATCGGTCAAAGTTACCTGAATCTTATAGGTGCCAAAGTTACTGTTATGATTTTTTACATCTACGGTAATTTTGCTGGTTCCATCGCTCTTTACCTTTGCTTTATACGTCTTCTTATCGCTTTTATCTGACTTACACCAAACCTGATATTCTACCTTTTGACTAAAGCCGGAAGGTGATGCGATTCCCGATAATGCCACGTCAAAAGTGGCAGCCTGGGTATTTTTATTCTGTATTTTAATGCTTCCCACACTTGGTCCGGTGACCTTGAAGCTCTTCTTTGGCAGGGTTACCGTTTCATTTCCTACCTTGGCAACCGCCACTACATAATAGGTTCCCGCTGTCTTGTGCTTGCTGATTGAAATATTATAAGCCCATGTACCATCAGCACGTTTCTTTCCCTTATATGTCTTCAAATCATCCTTGCCGCCGGTCTTGCTCCATACCTGGAAGCTTACTTTGGATGCATAGCCCATTCCCGCCAGCTGCACCTTGAATTTTTTCTGGGTGCTGCTTGTCTTTGCTACAGATACCGTTGCCGTGCGCTTATAGCTGAAGGTTACGCTCTTAACAGTCTTTTCCGTTCCATAAGCTGCCGTTGCCTTAATTTGGAGCTTATAAGTTCCCTCCTTTGGCATTTTGCTCAAAGGTATATCATAATACCATTTGCCGCTTGCAGCTTTTTTCGCCTTATAAGTAACTGCCGTTTTAGAGCCGGATTTACTGTACCATAAAGTGAAGGTTACCTTGCCTGCTTTTTCCATTCCAGATACTAACACACGATAATACTGGGACTGCTTTCCATAAACCGTTCTTGTTACCGACACATTGGTGTAGGCAGGTATCAGCGTCACACTGGTTGTCTGAAGCAGAGTCTCTTTATTATTTCCATCTACCGCATAAGCGTATACATAGTATTTCCCTTCTGCATTATTATGCTTTGCAGCACTAACCGATGCCTCAAAGGCGCCATTCCCCAAGTCCTTCCCAACATAGGACTTTAAGTCGCTTTTATCCGATTTGGTCCATACTTTAAATGTTACTTTGCTAACCTTGTCATATGGTGACACGTCCACAATCCGTGCAGTAAAAGTGCCGGCCAGCAAATCCTTGTTCAAAATGGATAGCTTGCCGCTTGAAAATTCAACCGCCGGCTCCGCTGACGTACTCAGATTATAATAGGCCGCAATTCCCTCTGCGTCTGCCACTCCCAGCTTTTTCAGCCCTGCTTCTGTAGACAACAGGCTGGCATCGGAGCTATTGGTTAAAAAGGCATGCTCAATAATGATTCCCGGGAAGCCATTCAATTTACTGTTTTTAATGACTCCGTAGTAGTCTGCCAGGGAACCGTCCGGATAAACAGTATTATCTTCTGAATTCCTGATCTTGATCCCTCTGTTGCTCAGCCCGATGGCAACCAGCTTCTTCTGAATTTCCGTTGCCAATCCGTTTCCTTCTTTTCCGATTTCACTGTTATAATTGGAATTGGGATAATAAACCTCTGCCCCGCTTGCACTGGCAGAAGCCGCACTATTTAAATGGATGCTGACAAATACATCTGCTCCCAGGCTCTTTGCTTTTGCCACACGGTTGGAGTTACATACCGTGGAAGTAGTTCCCGGATATGGGCAGGCGCTTCCCGTTCTGGTAAGATAAACTGTTACACCGGAATAGGTTTCCAGCTGCGCCTTACAGTACTGGGCGATTTTTAAGGTAAGCTCCTCTTCCTTCAGCCCATTTGCGCTTGCTCCCAAATGGGTACTATCATGTCCCGGATCCAGCACAATGACCATATTGCTTTTTGCCCCTGCCCGTGCATAAAGAGAATCGCTTCTGGATGCAGTAATTCCCGCCTGGGCGCTTTCAATGGCTTCTTCGATAGAATTCGCTTCCGTCTCCTGTCCGTTTTCGTCTATGGTGACCACTTCCGTGGAAATCTCCATTTTCTCCTCTGTGGTAAGCACTTCTTCTTCCACTCCAAAAAATGCCTGGATTCCCGCCACGGCTACAAGGCCGATGGTCTCCCTGCCTTCTGCCGTCTCATAAGAAACCTCCAAAAGCTGGTAGATTCCTTTTTCCTCTGTGGAAGTGAAATCCTCTGAGAACAGGAGGCTGTCACCAAAAACAGTTCCTTCCTCGACGGATGCCCTCAATTCAAACCTTTCTTTTGTTTTTGTATTTTCATAAATAAGGGAGCCCTTCAGAATACCGGTTTCTTCATTGCCAATGCTTACTAGGATATTCTGGGTATCAGGGGTCTTGATATATGGCTTCTCCACATAAATCCAATTTAAGAGGGTGTCTGCTGCCGAATTCTCACTTATCGTATCGGCTTGCACCACAGCCTGTTCTTCCTCCCCATCCTCACTAACAGGCATTTCCTCTTCTTCAGGCATGTCCACCGGCAGGATATCCGCTTGCTCTTCCTGCTCCGTTCCAGCTTCTTCCGGAATGCTTTCCACATCATTTCCCGATATGGTCTGGGCCTGCACTGCAGGCATCGCAGGCACCTGTATCATCATAAGCGCTGCTAAAAAGACTGCCATTCCTCTTTTCCAAAATGCTTTCATGAGATTCTCCTTTACATTTTTTACATTTTTTTTCATTCTTTTAAATTATATATCAATTCCTCTCCTTATTTCAACTGGCGAATATTGGGATTCAGAAAAGAAATTTGGAATATTCTTCAAAAAAAAGAACTCTCAGGCTAACCGCAACCTAAGAGTTCTAAGTGTGATAAATTTATGCAATTTCCAATTGTTTAAAATCTAAATGAATCTTATCAGCAATTCTTGCTATATATTCACTGTTCGTAGGCCGCCCCTTTCCTGTTCTTGCGGAATAGCCGAACAACTCCTCCACTGTTCTCATATTTCCTCTTGTCCAGGATACCTCAATTGCATTCCGGATAGCCCTTTCTACTTTTTGGTCCGTGGTCTGAAAGGATTTTGCAATTTCTGGATACAAAAGCTTGGTAACACTGCTGACTACTTCCATGTCATTTTCAGAAAGCAGAATTGCTTTTCTTAAATAATGATAGCCCTTTAAGTGTGCCGGTACTCCAAGCTCCAGCATAATCTTTGTCACATACTTCTCCATTTCCATTTGATGTTTCATACTTACATCTTTCTCCCCTCTGGCAATTTTCCCTATTTGCCGTTGAATATTTAATAATTTTGTACGGTTATAAAAATAGAGTACCATTCTTCGCATATTTTGTCATTAGTATATGCGAAAAAAAAGTTAATTTTTTGAAACTTTTTTTAAATTTGTTAACGTTTATTGTCGCTCCTTGTCTTTTTCATGCGTTTTTCTATACATGACTTATAACAAAACTGGAATTTCCTTCTATCCGTATGATTTTTTTCCCAGCTGGAACAAAAAAGCTGTCACCGGGCTTGAAATCCAGAGTTTGATTAGCCGCAACTAACTTTCCGTATCCTTTTAGAACAATAACGGAACAGAAGGAAGAATTATCAAAATTAATTTCGCCGCTTATTTCCACCTCATATAAAAATGCAGAAAAGTATTTGCACTGACCAAGCAGCAGTTTTTTATAACCTTTAAAGACTTCCCACTTTCCCGCCGGTGAAGTGTCCTGATTGTACGGAGTCCATTTCATATTGGCAAATGCCTTATCCAGATGCAGTTCTCTCCTTCTTCCGTTTTTGTCGGTTCTATTATAATCATAGAGGCGATAGGTGGCATTAGAGCTTTGCTGTATTTCAAGTACCAGTATCCCTTCATTAATAGCATGAATCGTCCCGGCTTCCACAAAGACCACGTCTCCCGGCTTTACCGGCACCTTTTTCAGCACTTCCTCCAAGTTCCCCTCCAAAATCCGCTGCCTGCATTCCGCTTCTGTTACTTCCCGGTTAAAGCCCAGATATACAAATGCATCTTCCTTTGCATCCAGGATATACCACATCTCATTTTTTCCATATTCCCCTTCTACGCTAAGGGCATAAGCATCATCTGGATGAATTTGTATGGAAAGCCTCTTTTTGGCATCAATAAATTTGATGAGGAGGGGAAATTCCGCAAAAGGCTCGCACTTCCACCCCAGAACCTTTTTCCCGGCCTTTTCAATATATTCTTTTAATGTCAATCCCGCAAAAGTACCCTGGCTGATTGTGCTTTGCCCTGCACTGTGAGTGGAAAGCTCCCAGCTTTCTGCCAGAATCTCCTTTTCAGAGTCTTTATAAAACTGCGTTTTTAGCCGATTTCCGCCCCATAAATAGTCTTTATAGGCAGGTGACAGGCGAAGTACCTCTTCCTCCTGGGGAAGCAGATCCTCCTCTATGCTTCCTGCACTTTCTCCAATGCTCACCTCAATGACAATCAAATCCTTGGCTGTTTCATTGGATATTTTATGATACGTATTGATTGGCACATAGATACTCTCGTTTCTGGAATATTCTTTGGTATCCCCGGACATGGTTATGGTTGCCCTGCCGCTTACTACAGACCAGTGCTCGCTTCTCTTTTCATGCTTATGCATGGACAGGGACCTTCCCGGAAAAATAGTCAGCTTTTTCACCATATAGCCCTGGCTTCTGTTTAAAGTTTCCTTAATGCCCCAGGTAGTATAAAATACGTCCCCCTCATCAAAGGAAGCCTTTTGTTCTTCATAGTGCCGGCTCATGATTTCTTTGATGGAGGCGCTTTCTCCCTTTTTTGAAATGTAGGTGGCATCCTTTGTATTTACAATCAACATATCTGAAAGACCGTTTCCTATAATCAGATTGCTCTTTTCCCGATTTATGACGGATACGTTTTCACATGTTTCCAGAATAGAAGGACCTACGTCGATTTCCTCCGCCACTCTTGTGACCACTTCCATATTTAAAAGCCTTGACCAGACAAAGTCCGCTTTGACCAGCCCGATTCTGCCTTTCTTTGTCCACTTTTTAAATACTGCCTGCCCTATGGATATGGAAGGCATATCTTTCATGAAGCCTGCCGATATGATAAAGTCCTTTCCCGAAACATACAGACGTTCCGTTTTGGATTCCAATTGCTCAAAAAGCAACGGTTCGTTTTCTTCGATTGCTTCCAGATAACTGCCTGCCCGCATACAGAAAATACCGCTGTCCATCAGGTACTGGTCTGTAAAATCATCCGGTTTTTGTTCCATGAATCCAATTGCCCTGCCGCTGCTGCCTGCAGGATTCTCCATGGAAAAGTAATTGTGGCCGCCATCCACAGCTTCCCCTTCCATCCCTTCCCTGCATCCTATGACAACCATAGCAAACTCATTTAATAGCTGGGATGCCTTTAAAATGGTTCCATTATAATCTCCCTCGCCAATCATATGATCAGTGGATACCACCAGCACCTGCTCCTCTTTTGACATGCACATGCAGACTACCGCTGCAGCAGGACCGGTCTGACGTCCCGTTTCTTCCAGAAAGCACTGATACTTCAATCCCTGGAATGCCTGCAGCTGTCCTGATACGATATATTTATATTTTTTATTTGTGACGATATAAAACTCATCACAAAAAGGCAGGTTCCTTGCAATTGCCTCCTGAAACAACGACCTGCCTTCCTTCATGTATATAAATTGCTTTGGATAATTTTTTCTGGACAAAGGCCAAAGCGCATCGCCACTGCCTCCTGCCAACACCAAACATTTCATAAGCCTTACCGCCTGCTCTGATAAACTCTATAAATACTGTTCCATTCCCTCTTCCGATAGCCGGTCCACAATTTTCTTTACATCCTGTGCCCTGTTTTTATCACATACTAAAAGGGCATCCTCCGTCTGGACAATGATCAGACCCTGTACTCCAATGGTGGCTATAAGCTTGTCCTGTCCATAAGAAATGCAGTCCTTTGTATCTATATTGATCTGCTTCCCATAAAGGATATTTCCATCCGAATCCGCCTCCTTCATGACACGAAGCATATCCAGACTTCCTACATCATTCCATCCAAAATCGCCTTCTACCACCAGCACATCCTTACATCGTTCCATGATTCCGTAATCAATGGAAATTTTGGGAATACCCGGATAAACCCTCTGAATCACTTCCTGTTCCTGCTCTGTATTCATGGCTTCTCCGATTTCCATAAGACAGTCATATACATCCGGCAAAAGCTCCTTAAATTTCTTTAAAATAGTAGATGCCTTCCAGATGAACATACCGCTGTTCCATTGATAGCTTCCATCCTCAAAATAAGTTCGGGCCGTTTCCTGGTCCGGTTTTTCTACAAACTCTTCCACCAGGGAATAGTTCTTTCCCTCTTCCTTCGTTTTTCCTTTTATATAGCCATATCCAGTTGCCGGAAAGGTGGGCTTAATGCCGATAGTCACCAGCATATCTGTTTCTTCTGCCGCTTCCATAGCACACCGGATTACCCTTGCATACTCCTCTTCATCCTGAATAAATGCATCAGAGGGAACGATACACATAATCCCATCTTCCTGTTTCTTTATGATTTCCATAGCCGCATATCCAATGCAGGCAGCCGTATTCCTTGCTGCCGGCTCCGCCAGAATATGCTCCTTTTTAACTCTTCCCTTTGTTTCCTCTGCCATCAGGGGAACCTGTGTCACATTGGTAACAATAAACATATTTTCATGGCGCACTACCTGCAAAAGCCTGTCAATAGTCTCATTTACCATAATGTCCTTACCGCTTAAATTCAAAAGCTGCTTGGGTCTTTCTTTTCTGCTCATGGGCCAAAAGCGGGTTCCGCCCCCGCCTGCCATAATCACTCCATATCTTTCCATTTTCTTGTCTCCATGTCTTTTCACACTAAACCATTACATTCTGGCCTTATCCACATTCTCACGAAACCACTGGTATGCCAGCTGGATTCCTTCCAAAAGCTCTACCTTATGCTTCCAGCCAAGGCCATGAAGCTTGTCCACATTGGTAAGCTTTCTTGGGGTGCCATCCGGCATCTCTTTATTCCATAGGATTTCTCCTGTGTAACCCACTACTTTTTGTACCGTCTCCGCAAGCTCTTTAATGGACACTTCTTTTCCGGTTCCAATATTCACATGCTGCTCTCCGCTGTAGTGTTCCAACAAAAATACACAGGCATCCGCCATATCATCCACATATAAAAATTCACGAAGAGGCGTTCCGGTCCCCCAAAGCTCTACGAAAGGCGCATTGTTTACTTTTGCCTCATGAAATTTCCGAATCATTGCAGGCATAACATGGGAACCCTGTAAATCATAGTTGTCCTCCGGGCCATACAGATTAGTAGGCATACAGCTAATGAAATCATCCCCATACTGCCTCTTATAAAATTTACACATTTCCAGACCGGAAATCTTGGCAATGGCATATGCCTCGTTTGTTTCCTCTAAGGGCCCGGTCAGAAGCGCATCCTCCGGAATGGGCTGCGGAGCCAGCTTCGGATAAATACAGGTGCTTCCGAGAAACAAAAGCTTCTTCACTTTAAAGTCATGGCAGCATTTAATTACATTACATTGTATCTGCATATTTTCATAGGCAAATTCCGCTGGAGCCGTATTATTTGCATTGATACCGCCTACCTTTGCAGCCGCCAGGACTACCACATCCGGCTTTTCCTGTTCAAAAAACTCCCTGACCGCTGCCTGATTCGTTAAATCAAGCTCCTTATGGGTTCTGCCGATTACATTTTCATATCCTTTTTCTTTCAGGCTCCTGACAATAGCACTTCCCACTAATCCCCTGTGGCCTGCCACATAAATTTTATCTGTTTTTTCCATATCCGTATTCACTCTTTCTATTTTATTCTGTTTATGCATTCTTTGCTTTAAATTCATCCACGCTGATTCCGGTAATATCTTCAAAATCCGCTCTCATCATCATATCAACAAGACCTTTAAAATCCACTTCCCGTTTCCATCCCAGTTCACTTTCCGCCTTTGCCGGATCTCCCCACAAAAATTCTACTTCTGCAGGACGATAAAATTCCGGATTTACATCTACAAGCAGCTTTCCGCTTTTTGCATCATACCCTTTCTCATCCACGCCCTTGCCTTCCCAGCGGATTTGGATTCCCATAACCCGGAATGCCTCCTCCACGAACTGACGAACCGTATGGGTATCATTGGTTGCAAGCACATAATCGCCTGGCTTTTCATTCTGAAGCATCAGCCACATGCCCTTTACATAATCTCCTGCAAATCCCCAGTCACGTTTAGCATCCATATTTCCCAAGGAGAGAACCTTCTGTCTGCCTGCAAGTATGTTAGCAATCGCTAACGTAATTTTCCTTGTAACAAAATTTTCTCCTCGTCTTGGAGACTCGTGATTGAACAGAATCCCGTTGCAGGCAAACAAGTTATAGGATTCTCTATAGTTTACCGTAATCCAATAGGAATAAAGCTTTGCGGCTCCATAAGGGCTCTTTGGATAAAATGGGGTCTTTTCACTTTGGGGAGCTGTCTCTGGAAGCCCGCCAAAAAGCTCAGAAGTAGATGCCTGATAAAAGCGGCAGTTCCCTCCGTTTACCCGGATTGCCTCCAAAAGCTTCAAGGTACTTACCCCTGTTGCTTCTGCCGTGTACTCCGGCACTTCAAAAGAAACACCCACGTGAGACTGTGCTGCCAGATTGTAAACCTCGGTAGGCTTGATTTCTCCAATCAGGCGCATAAGATTGCTGGAATCTGTCGTATCTGCAAAATGCAGAAAAAATTTCACTTTATAATAAGAGGACTCAATCAGATGGTCGATTCTTCCGGTATTGCTAATGCTTAATCTGCGGATAAGTCCATGAACCTCATATCCCTTTTCCAACAAAAATTCTGCCAGATAAGAACCATCTTGTCCTGTTATGCCTGTAATAAACGCTACTTTTTTCATATCGTTTCTTCTCCTTCTTTTTTTGATTGCACATCTGCCTAATACCCTATCTTATTTACTTATGGAATACAATGGACAATTTTGCCTGAAAATGGTAAAATATTGCTAAATCGTTTTTTCCACTTTCAAGGGGGTATTTTATGACCATTTCCAAATCAACCCGCATTATTGCAACTCCTTCTGCCTTTGCCAGAGAAAACTATCTCTTTGTACAGGAAACCGGAACTTTGCAAAGCATTGAACCTCACATAAGCAAACGTGAAAATCTTGCTTCCTTTCTTTTTTTCATCGTAACTAAGGGAAGCGGTTTTCTGTCATACAAAAAACAAATCTGCCCCATCCATACCGGGGACTGTATTTTTATTGACTGCCAGGAGGAATATGCCCATGAAAGCAGCAAGGAAGACCCATGGGAGCTTTCCTGGGTACATTTTCATGGAAAAAATGCGGAATCCTTTTATAAAAATTATATCGAACAGGGAAATCCTTTTTTATTTCATCCTGCCGACCTAACTTTATTTTTGGAAAGTTTGTCATTTTTATACATAACGCAAAAAGAACAGACTCCTTATACGGAGCTGCTTTGCCATAAGTACATTACCGATATCATTACTCTTTGCTTCATGGAATGCAAGAAACAGAAAAACAATCCAAGTCAGTCCATTTATGAAAAAATCCGGCTGATATCGGAATACATCGATACTCATTTTCAGGAGGATATTACTTTAGATGCCCTTTCTACCAACTTTTATATCAGCAAATATCATCTGGCCAGAGAATTTAAACGGATTACCGGTTCTACTCCGGGCAGTTATCTGCTGGGGAAAAGAATTTCCAATGCCAAGAGGCTTCTTAGGTTTACCAGCGCTTCTATTGAAGAAATCGGGGCAAGCTGCGGAATTCCGGATGCAGGATATTTTACAAAAGTGTTTAAGAGGGCGGAGAATATGACGCCGAGAGAGTATCGAAAGCGGTGGTAATCTTTTCTTTCTTTCAAGAAAAGCTTTCCTCAATTTTATCCTATTGTCTCTGGAAACCATTTTATTTTTCATTCACAATGTCCCTATTGATACGACACTTAAGGAAACTCTGGAAAATCCCATTACCCGATAGCTCTTTTATTCTTATAAAAAGCAAACAACAATAAAATGCCGGACAAAGCCCCAAGAAATAAAAAGGACTGTATAAGGGGCACAAAATTATAGCTTCCTCCCTGCCAGAAGTCAATAAAATCATTGCAGATATAAGTCATGGGAAGGGTCTCCGCCACCACCTGCAAGGCCTTTGGAAGCTGTTCCGTGCTCACTCCCATCATGCCGCATACAAGCATAATCAAAATATACAAGGTCATGAAAACGGCAAAGGTGGGCCCGAATTTTTTCAAAATATTGGTTATGGCATGTGACAGGATAAAAAAGATGACAGCCAGCACATACAGGCAGCCTATCAGACAGAGCAGGGAGGAAAGTGCCGGCTTTTGCATATCAATCAGCATTACTTCCGCAATCCCAAAAATTCCCAATGCAGCCGTAAGAAAAACAAGCTGGGCAATGACTTTTGCCAAAATCACACTTTTTTCCCGATAGCCAAACAGGCTCATTCTTAAGGGAACTCCTTTTTCTATCTCCTGAGAATAATTTGCCGGATATCCAATCAAAATAATTGCCATGGGGCAGACAAGACTCATGCTGATCACGATGGAGGTAACCACTTCCGGCCGTATTGCTTCCGGCACCTGACTTCCTATTGACTTAGTAAGAATAAGAGACATCAGTATGGGAAATACGATTCCAAAAAGGTGAACAAAGAAATTTCCGCTTATATTTCGGATTTCATATAATACCAGATTTAAATTGCATTTCTTTTCTTTCATGACTGCTGCCCTCCTCTTTGACTTCCATAAAAATGTTCCTTTGCATTTATGGACATGATTTCAATGTCGCTGCTGCTTCTTTTAAAGTTCACATTGTGTTCCACCAGTAAGGCAATCAGTTTCTTTTCCTCCTCCTGATTGCGGCAGTATAAGGCAATCAAATGATTTGGCGCCTTTAATCTGGAAAATCCTTCAGTCAGCCTTTCATTTTCTTCCTTATTATCCAGTATAAAAATAGCATTGCCGCAAAATTTCCGGAACAATTCTTCCTTTTTCCCAAATGCCACTACCTTTCCCTGTTCTAAAATCAAAAGCTTGTCTGCAAGCTGCTCCAGCTCTTCATAATAATGGGATACGATAAACAGTGTATTATTTTTGTTCTGATACCATTCTCCCAGCTTTTCCATCAGCTTCTGCCTTGTTTCAAAGTCCAGCCCGGAGGTTACCTCATCATAAAAGGTAAGTGCTGCATTTTGAAACATCACCATAATGATGGTAAATCTCTGTTTCTGTCCTCCCGATAAGGCTGTGTATCTTTTGGATAAGCACTTTTCAAAATCAAAAAATGCAATCAGTTCCTTAAGCTCCTGATTTCTTTTGATTTTGGTATCCAACATAGCCTCCATAATATACTTTACCGGCATGGTGGACACGTATTCATTAAACTGCATATGTGCCGCCATCTCCTCTGGCTTTAACCGGGTGCGGATACTTCCCGTATAATCAACCAGACCCAAAATAGCTTTTACAAGGGTGGTCTTACCAGCTCCATTTGAACCGATTACCCCGATACGTTCCCCCTCCTGAAAAACAAGGGGACTGTCAATTTGCAGGGCTGTCTGCTTTCCATATTGTACCTTCAAATAATCAATGGTCAATAACATGCTCTGTGCTTCCTTTCTCCATAAATTCTTTTTTGTTCCTGATAGCATCATCCTAACAGCCCTATATGAATTTCAAATGAATATCCCATGTAGGTATGATAAAGAAATGGGAAAAGACTCCTTTTTACATACCGGGAAATGTCAGCTGTGCAGCCACTCCCTTTTCCAGATTCCCTATTTGCAGCTTTCCTCCCAGAAGCCTGTTATAGTAGGAAACCACATAGAGCCCCAGCCCCTTGCCTTTCTGCTTCCTATCGCTGCTTACAAAAGGCTCGCAAATATTGGGAAGAAGCGCTTCTTCAATAAGCACTCCGTAATTTTCAATACGAAATGTATTATCTGCAAGGCTTATACAGATTTTTTCTCCCTCCGGCGTATACTGTACCGCATTGGAAATCAGATTATCCATCATCTTTTTTAAGATTTCCTTGTCCGTATGCACCATGCCTGTGCCTTCTATTTTCATGGAAAGCCTTTTTTCTGACGTCTGGACCCGATAAGCCTCTGCTGCCTCCTTCGTAAGCTCTCTAAGGGAAACGGGCTCTATCTGCAGATTATTTGCACAATGGTTTAAATACAGAATGTCCTCCACGATTTTCCTCATAGACCAAAGCTGCTTCTTTACCTCCGGCAGATATTCCTTTGTGTTCTTATATTTCCCCACCTCATTTATCATGCCTTCTACTAAAAGCAGCGTAGCCGTAATGGGAGTCTTTAGCTGATGGGAGGAAGCTCTTAAAAAGACCTCCTGTCTTTCATTTTCTTCCTCTAACATGCGATTTTTTTCTTCCAGCTCCGCAAGATTATATCGAAGCTTTTCATACAATTCATTTAACGTCCTTCCCAATGCTCCTATTTCATCATTGCTTTCTGGCACAAAAGGCTCAATGGGAAAACTTCCCGCTTCTTTTGCGTGTTCCGCATAGCCTGCAAGACGTATGACGGGAACCACGATTTTTTTAGAGAATGCCCTGGATGCCACCAGTACCAAAAAAAACACAAGCGCTACAATCATGGGAAGGCTTCCCGTAAGAACCGGAAAAAGCTCATTCATTTCAGGAGACATGACCGGAAGAACAGAAATCACAAAGGAATCTTCTGTTCTTCCCATTGCCAGATAGGTGATATAAACATTATTTCCATCCGAAACGCCATTCTCGTAAACAACCAGGGAATCAGACAGTATATGAAGCTTTCCGTACTCTTCCTTATATATACCGCCATCGGCTTGTGTATCTATCTTTACTTCCAGCATGGATTCCTCTGTTTTTAAGCCTTCTATCAACAATTTTTTCTTTATTACATTCCATATATCCATCAGCTCTTCCTGAGAAAAGTATCCTTCTGTTTCCTTCCACTTTTCCGGATGGTTGCTATACTTTCGGAAGGCCTCCAAAATTTCCTTTAATTCTTCGTCCTTTATTTCCATGGACACCTGAAAGAACTTACTTGCTGCATAAATCCTTTCTCCCCGGTCCGGTATTTCCAGAGAGAAAGTGCTGGAAGGATTTTTTACGGTAAGCTCTTTATAACTTTTTGTTTTCATGTATCCTTCCTGAATAGCTGTAATAGAGTTTAAGTTATCCTTTTTCACATAGTCCACATAAAGAGACGGAAGCATCAATGCAAAATATCCTGCCACTAAGGAAACCATCAGCACTGCAAGCATTATGCTATAGAGGAATGTTTTTTTGGATAATCCCATAGTTATCCCTCCCTGTTGAATTGATACCCGATACCAATAATGGTTTTTATATAATTTTTCGGAAGCTTTTTCCTCAGGTTCTTCACATGGGCATCGATAATCCGGTCATTTCCGATGTAATCCTCGTTAAAGATTCTCAGTATGAGCTGCTCTCTTGTAAATGCCCGATTGGGCTCTTTTTCCAAAGTCTGCAGCAATAAAAATTCGCTTAAGGTAAGTGGAAGCAGCTCTCCGTCATAAAATGCCTGATAGGAATCCTCCTGAATATGCAGCCCTTTTTCCTTTTCTTTCTTACCCTCCTGCCCCTTTACCCGTCTTAGGATTGTCTCCATCCGCTTTAGAAGAATGATAGGAGAAACCGGCTTAATCACGTAATCATCCGCATAAAGATTAAATGCCTGCACCTGGGTCTTTTCATCCTCCAGTGCAGTCAGCATAATGGTAGCCATTTCCAGCCGGTTCTCTTTGATATAGGAAAGAACTTCCAGCCCGTTCTTTTTCGGAACCATAATATCTAAAACCGCCATATCAAATGTCCTTTCTGCAAGAAGCTTAATGGCTTGTTCCCCATCGCTTACGGCAGTCACCTGATACCCCTGCATTTTCATATATTCCGCAAGAACCTCCTGTATGGTAGGCTCATCCTCCAAAAATAAAATTTCCATATTTTCTCCTGTCCACATGTCTTCCTATGTTTTTTCAGTATAGCACAGCCATATGAATTTGAAATGAAGATTCAGGAAAGTCAGCTTACACTAATTCCTTTTCATAACACCACCAGTCCTCTCCATATAAATTAGATTCCCCTTTTTTCTCAAAGTTCAGTCTTGCATAAGAGCGAAGGGCTTTTTCATTGGTTTTGCTTACAAGAAAATGAATGCTTTTGTAATTTCTTTTTTTCAATTCTTCCATAGTCCTTTGAAGCATCAGCCTTGCAAGTCCCTGATTCTGATAAGTGCTTTTGATTGCCAGTCTGGCAACCTCCGCTGCCGGCTTCAAACTGTCAGACCAACACGTCAACCCGTCCACTTCTTTGTCGTCATCTATGGAAATGGTTCCAATAATCTCATCCTTTTCATTTTTCATGACAAAAATTGCCTGTCTTTTCAGATCATTTTCCAGAATTTCTTCATTTGGATAATCCATCGTCCATGTGCAGCCTTTTGTTCCAATCATGGAATGATACAGGGACAGGATTTCCTGTTTATCTTTAAGGGATGCCAGTAAGAAAGTTTTATTTTTCATAAGTTATCCTTTCACTCAATATGCCTAAGCCCTCTTTTCCAGCAATGTTTCTCCATAATACTCTTCCGGCTTACTTTGGCTTGCTTTCATAATCTTTTTATTTTCGTACATACGCATATCTGCCTGCTGATAAATGTCCATCAGTTTCTTGCCGGCATTTTCCTTATTAGAAAGAGCATAACCATAGGCAATGCTGATACGGAACAATTTATCAGGCTTCCGGTTATGTTCCACCATTTTCTCTTTAAAATTCATAAGTCCCTGTTCACAGCGCATCTGTACATTGCTTCCACTTATCAGGACAGCAAATTCATCTCCGCCGATGCGGAAGCATTCGCCCTCCTGGCTTTCAAAAGCGGTCTTAATCGTATTGGCGCTTTGAACGAGCATGCTGTCACCGAGATGATGTCCCAGATTGTCATTGACAAATTTCAGGTCATTGACATCAAACATTATAATTGCCACTGCGGGGATTTCATCCTTTCTTTTTTCCAGATCCACTAAATGCTCCTGAAATGCCGTTCTATTCCCGATTCCGGTCAATCCATCCCGATATGCCAGCTGGCTTACAAATTCCGCCTGGACCCCAAGCTTTACGGCATTGATCGTCTTCTCCAGACTGGAGCTTCCATAGCATATGATAAAAATCAAAAGACCGATGCGGACGAACATAGCAGAATCGTTGCTGTTTCCCCTGTAAAACCGGATTATGTCTATAACAGTGGCTACTGAAATGCCACAGAGTCCGATTCCCCGCAACACTCTATAAATATTTCTGGTCTGATTCTTTCCCTTTACAAAGGAATTGCGGATAATCATATAGAGCATGATGCTGGCTGATAATGCCAGCATAATATGGGACAAGGGCAGTGTCTCATGCAAATCGGCAATATTCAATAAGTGCAATGCCATACATAAGATAAATTCCAAAAATGATAATGCGACAAATGCCTTTACTACAAATCTTTTACGAAACCCATAGGCAGAGTTCAAGTACAAAATCATGGGAATGGGAATCAGTATGAGCGAATAACAGGATATTACCTGTAGCATACGGCTGTCACCAACAAAAAACTGAAGCAGATTCGTCTCTGTGATACACCAGATTGCAATGCTGACTGCAAACATTCCAAGGTACATCAATTCATGGTTCTTTTGATTAGACATATTGATGGGAATATCCGCAACGATCAAAAGCATTCCTATAAATAACAGTAAGACACAGCTAACAAATGCTGTGACCTTACCTCCTAGGATGTCAAACATAATTCCCCCAGGCAGACCAATATATAAATTATCCATACCTGCCCTGGCATCACTATATGCCAGCGTAATCCGAATCTCTATAGGCTTTCCTGCAGCCTGGCTTGAAATAGGAATACAGTTCCAACGGGTTCCAAATGATTTTGTATAAAAAATATTTTGAGGTTCGTATGGCTCATAAACCAACTTTCCATCTATGTATACTTTATAAAATATATTTTTACTTCTATAATAAAGAGACGCTCCCTCTTCCAATTCATCCGGCAAAGTATTGTATATACTAAATTCCTTATTCGTTTCTACCCCTGCAAGCTTATTTAAATGGGCAATATCCACCTCTCTTTCATCTTCTGTCCTCCAACCCTTAAGAAAATCAGAAGCTTCCGTAAAAGACTCTTCTTTAAAGGATGGACCCTTATACTGAATACACATCCATGCTATCATGCATATGAACACTGCCAGCATGAAAGCATATATAACATGATATTTTCTATTAAATTTTTCCATTTTTCCTAATCCAGTTCCTTTCCTCTTAAATTTGCCACAAACCGGGCATCCTATGAGAAATTGCCTGTTTATGTTTATTTCGTCTTTATTTTAACTTTGATTTTTTACGTTGCTACTGCTTTCATAAAATTATTTCTTCTTATGTGATTATCATATAAAAAAAAGAGAAACTTGTCTAGGAAAATATTTTTTTGCAATTTGGTTGCGAAGCTTAGCAAGAAAATTACAAAGCAGGGAAATTAATATTCGCGCTTGCCACCATACTATTCATTTGATATAATCAGCATGAATAAATGCATTTGTAAGGAGATTATATGTATAACAAAGTAATGCAATATCTAAACATGGGATTTTGGTATGTATTAAGAGCAATTCCATTTGGATTAGCAATAAATATCCTTATACTATTAATAAAAAGAACAAAAATAAACAAACAAGTATTTCTATTAAAGACTCTTTTTTACACATACTGCATTGCAATATTAAACATTACAGGGATCTTAGGAATGACGTTCAACTTTTCATATTTTAAGCATGCGTTTGAAAATTTACAATTACCCTTTGCAAATTCATCTTGGCTAATGCTATTTCTAAATATGGGATTATTTATTCCATTTGGCTTTCTACTGTCACTTCTATTTCCGAAATGCCAAAAAGCTTACATGGTGTTTTTGGTTAGCCTGGTGCTTACAATAGTTATTGAGTTTTTACAGGCCTTTGCCGGAAGGTTGACAGAATTTGATGATATTATCATGAATACTATGGGAGGAACAGTAGGATTTGCTATCTGGAAATGTTACGATAGGTATCTGAAAAATAGAAAAAATGAAAAAGTTTAAGCAATGCATTATTTTATTCATTGGCAGCATAGCATTGACAACTACTATCTGGCTGCTAAAAACAATACAGCTTCAAAAGGAATACAAAGAGCTTGTTGATATAAAAGAGGGATATATTCAAGTTCATGATGATTATGATTCAGAACACACAAATATATATGACTTTTTTGAACAGGAAAATTCTTTGGATATTTTAAAAAATACATATAAAAGATTTGTAGAAAATGAATCTATCGATTATTATGAATGCATGAACCAGAATTTTGAATATATAGGCAGGTTTTCAGGTGATGGTGAGGCAATAGATGGTGGTGAAGAGCTGCGGAATCAGTCTACGGAAACAGGCCAAGTCACTCCACTAAAATCATTCCAATTATCATATGATATTCTCATTGATTTAAATCTCAGTTCTTATTTAGATGAGGGGAATTTCTTTACAGAAGAAGATTTCATATATGATGGAGAAAGAAGCATACCCGTTCTTCTTGGAAGTCATTATAAACAAATTATGGAATTGAATGATGAATTTGAAGCATATTATCTTGGAAGCAAAATAGTGAAATGTAAAATTATAGGTTTTTTGCAACCGGATACCACCTGCCTGATAAAAGGAGAAGAATATGCGCTAAACGGCTATATAATTTCTCCCGCCATAAATATTGATTCCCTGCAGGATACAGAAGATAATCTATTATTTGAGAAAATTTTGTATTCCGAAAAATGTACAGGATATATTCATTATACTTCTGAGGAAGAAATGTATCACGAACTCCGGCTGCTGGAACAGATAGCAACCGAAACGAATTATCAATGCAAATATTACTTAGGATTTGATTCTGATTTTTTAATGTATCAGTTTGGACTAACGGAACAAATTGCCTTTCTACTATTATTTTGTGCCTTCCTTGTATGGTTAGCAGGAGTATTGATATTTTTGAAGGAATCGGGAAAAGAAGCTGGCTGCATGCATTTGGACGGGAAAAGACTGAAAGTAAAGATTATAAAGAATGGTATATTCTTCTTTTTGATAGAAATACTATCCGTTGCTTTCATGCTGATTGCTTCCTATAATTCCATTATTTCATATGCAACGTATGGTCTAAGAAATAAGATGATTGTAGGGATAATAGCTATTAGTGTTGTTATAACAATCATAGATTATATAAGCATAAAAATGCAAACAACAGGTTCAAGTATTAATTCCTCAAATATAAATTATAAATAAAGGTAAAACAATTCAGTTTTGATAAATAGTTGTTTTCTATATATAAAAAGCTTTTACAATCTAGCCACTATCCAGCTATTTTGTAAAAGCTTTTTATTAGATTTCGATTTTCCCCCTCTTCTTATCCCCCCAAAAGTGCAACTTATAGAAATCCGCTTGTTTTTACACACTAAAAATGATAGAAAGGTATTAGGAAAACATTTTAGGAATAAAAAAAAGAAAGGCAGAATATGAAAATTACGCTACAGCAGGTAAACAAAGAACAGGAAGAAATCATAATCAAATATGCCCAAATAACAGAGCGCATTAACGGCATTGTAAAATATATTGAGGGACAAAGCGGACAATTGCTTGGCAGTAAAGATGGACAGCAGTTTGTAATCAGCATTCCAAAGATACTTTATCTGGAAAGTGTGGAGGGTGTTACCTATCTATATACAGAAAAGGACTTATACCATTTAAATCTTACTCTTGCACTGTTCGAAAGCCTTTATGGAGAGGAAGGGTTTTTCCGTTGCAGTAAATCTATGGTAATCAATATTTACCGGATAAAAAAACTGAAAAGCATATCCGGAAACCGAATCGATGTTACTATGGACAATGATGAGCACGTAGTGATTTCCAGACATTATGCCAAAGAATTCAGGAGCATATTAAGGAGGGACGCAGAATGAAATGGTTTAAAAAATATCTGTCCTTTGAAATCGGAATCGACTTTAAGACCTGTATTTATTTTTTTGTGGTTCTGTTTTTTTATTGTTTATACAGAATATTTCAGGGCAGTTTTTTGGCAAGTATTATTACAATGGTGGAAATGATTGCTTCGGCTTATATGATCGGATATATTCAAGTGTATTTGTTAAAGAACTTTGACGAAGCCGAGCAACTTGGCAGCCAGGAATGCTTTGCAGTTTTCCTTTGTTCGGCATTGTATACAGCCGTAAGCTATCTTCTAAACTGGTATGACCAGAACATTCTTGCAACGCTATTGTTCTTTTTCTACATGATAGTTGGTTATTTGTCTGTATTTCTAGCTTATAAGATAAAACGGGACATAGAAACGGCTGCGTTAAACCGGGAATTAGAGGATTTTAAGAGATTGAAGAGCAGAAAGGATGTTTCATAAGAATGGGAAATCAGGAATTTGCAATAACGATTGAGAATCTCACAAAAAAATACGGAAAGCACAGGGGCGTGAGCAATCTGTCATTACAGGTGGAAAAAGGCGATATTTTCGGATTTTTAGGTCCGAACGGAGCAGGTAAGTCCACCACGATTCGAAGCCTGTTGGGATTGATTACTTTTCAGGATGGAAGCGCTGAAATTCTGGGCATGGATGTAAAAAGCCGGCAGAAGGAAATACTACAGGAAGTGGGCTACATGCCATCAGAAGCTATGTTCTATCCTTCCATGAAGGTAAAGGATATTATCCGATTTGCCGCAGATATGCGGGGTTTGGATTGTGAAGAGGAGGCTTCTATGCTGTGTCAGCGCCTTGCAGTAGACCGGAACAAAAGGATTGACGAGCTTTCACTTGGAAACCGCAAGAAAGTCAGTATCGTCTGTGCCATGCAGCATAAGCCGAAGCTCTTTATTTTTGACGAACCTACCAGCGGTTTAGACCCGTTAATGCAGGCAGAGTTTTTCAAGCTCATTTTGGAATATAACAAACAGGGGGCAACCTGCTTTCTATCCTCCCACGTATTATCGGAAATCAAAAAATACTGCAGACATGCGGCCATCATCAAGGACGGGCAGCTAATTTGCACGGACACCGTGGAAAATCTTACAAAGACCAATGCCAAACGAATCCGCATAGTCAAAGACGGCAAAGAGGAAAATTTTGTATATAAGGGGAATTTAGATGAATTATTTGCAGGCTTTGCGGGACATCACATTGAAGATATCGCAATCGAAGAGCCTGAGCTGGATGAAATCTTTATGCACTATTATGAGGAGGATAAGAAATGACATTATATAAACATGAAATGAAAATGAACAGAAAGAGCCTTTTACTCTGGACTCTATGCGTAGGCTTCACATGCTTTGGCTGCATTCTTTTGTATACCAGTCTGGAAAACTCCGTAAAGGACATGGCCGATTCCTTTTCCAATATGGGCTCCATGTCCACAGCTCTTGGCATGGACAAAATGAGCCTTGCCACCTTAAGAGGGTACTATGCCACAGAAATCGCCATGATGCACAACCTTTTGGGGGCCATGTTCGCGGCAATTCTTGGAACCGGGATTTTATCCAAAGAAGAGGCCGGGCATACTTCGGAATTTTTACATACTTCTCCAATTAAAAGAGAAAGTATTGTTTTTCAAAAATATCTGGCATTTTTAAGCAACATCCTCATATTCAATCTGGTTTGTGCGGGAATGTATCTTCTTGGATTTTTGTACATGAAAGAGGAGATAAGCGGAAAGGAAATGGCATTCTTTCATGTGGCCACAAGCCTTATGCAGATTGAAATCGGAACTGTCTGCTTTCTGATTTCCGCCTTTGTAAAACGAAATCTGTTAGGAGCAGGGCTCGGAATATCCATTATGCTCTTTACTGCCGATATGATGTGCCGCATTCTTCCGGCAATTGAAAACCTGAAATATGTGACCCCTTTCTATTATTCCAATGCTGCCGATATTTTTACTGACGGAAAGCTAAATGGAACACTGGTGACAATCGGCGCCATGATTACGGTTGTTTCTTTTGTGGCTGCACTGCTGCGGTATCGCAGTAAGGATCTGGCTCCTTAAACAGGAGCCGTTCTTTCTTTATAATATCCCAGATTTATTAAATACAGAAAGCGGCATAAAGGGGAACCGTCTTTTTTCCATCTTCAAAACCAAAGTTCCTTCCAGAAAGCTTAATGGCATAATCCGAAGCACACGCCGTTGGTGCTGTCTTATTTCAAGTCCCGAAAAAGATATGACGGGAGTAGAAAAGGTTTGTACAGTTTCAAGTGATATGTAATCAGATACCGCCGCCATGATTTTATCAATTACTTTTTCTTCCTGTTCATTAAGTGTAAGTAATAACAATTACACCCTGTTAGGTACAAATTTTATTTTAACAGTAGGATTTATTTTTAGTTTTGCTTTTTTTGTTTTCCATTATCTCTTTCATGGTAGCTTTTCTTGCATAGATAGCGTCAATTTCTGCTTCAATATCCTTTGGCGGATAATGCAGACCACTTCTCAACGCCTGTACCATTTGTTCTGTACGATTATGAATTTTGTATTCTTTGCCGTCCTTTATAAAAATATTGCCCGTCTGACCAAAAATGAGCTGTACATTGTATTTTACACAGGCATCATGTACCTTTTTAACCCATTCATAGTGAAGCGGTCTTGAACCGAGATAATTTTCGCCACCGGCAAGTACACTTTCGATCTGCTCAGTAGCAAGATATTCTTCTATATCAATCTCACCAATAAATGGTTTTAGGCTTACCCATTTATGTTTAGACGGAAGCTCTAATAAATACGGTATTCTTTCGTCTAAACGCTTTTGATTTTCACAAGAAACGGAAAAGGTGACGTTATCCCACCCATCCGCCCAATCGTCGGGCAGACATTCTCTAATTCTTTGTGCCCTTTTGGTTAGAAGCGAAAAGGTAACATCTGGTCTTTGACGTATATAATCCCATGCTTCTTTACGCCATTCATCTGCTTCTTCAAGGAAAAAATCACTCGTCATACATACCCGAACGAAAGAGCCGCTTTCTAATTTGTATTGTCCAGCTCTGTCTTTCTTTACAGGAAAGTTAAAATTGGATTTATTTTTCACAACCTCGTTTGTGTCCCTGCCATATCTTTTGTCTAAAAAATATGCGTAGCAGTTTTGACACCCCTCACTGCATTTGTGGCAACCATGCCACGGGTTCCATGTCTTGTCATCAATATCCATTACTAAAAACCTCCTTTTGTAAAATGCCATTTGCTTTTTGGGCAAGGCTTACTAATTTGTCAAATTCATCTTGTCCCATTTCTGTTACCAATTTTTCAAGATGTTGGTTCAAATCAGCTTTTGAACTTTCTACCAGTGCTAATGCCTTTTCAGTTGGCAGGATATAGAAAACCCGTTTATCATCAGCAGATTGCTGCTTTATGATATATCCTTTTTTTGATAATGTTGTAAGATGTGCTGTGATCATAGGCTTTGATACCCTTAACAACTCAGCAAGCTGTACCGGAGTATGATATCCCGATGTTCTAGTGATAATATTGAGTACTCCCATTTCACTAGGTCTGATTGGCAATCCTTTTTTTAGTTCCATATAATTCTTGCTGAATACTGATAGCACTGCATTTGCCATAAAAAAATCAGTCATTATATCACCTCAAGATAAAATAGTTCATGCACATTAACCATTATAGTTAATGTGCATGAACTTGTCAAGTGGCTCTGTAAAAAAGTAAAGTATAAAAATAACAATTTATATACTGTCGTTTCAATTATTACGTATCTTCAGCAGGCAGAAACACAAGCCCAGCAAATTCTTTTCCATTCCATTCATGCGATAGGGAAAATCGGATTATTCGTTAAAAGAACGGATAGGAAAGAAATAGATATTTTATCATTCTGTATTTTATTCTTTAATATTTTATATATCTATATTTTATTGCGTTGGTTTTCCCTGTATTGGAAATACCTATGTTGGATTATCCGGTGTAGGTTTTTCCATGACAAGATTTTCACTATAATTATCATTTAGCTTTGGAGAAGAATAAACTGTATATTCCATTTTCCGAAGTTGCCCCTTTTCGTTCCGTACTCTGGCACGTGTGATATATCCTGCCTGTTCTAATTCATGTATGACCGTTGTAATAGCGTCTAATTCCTCTTTGTTGATAAATCTTTGACTTTCTTTACTCTGAATACTGGCATAATAAACTTGTCCTTTCTTTAAGTGCGAAAGCCTAAACCATAGCTTAGAGGAAATGTGGGTATGCGTCTTAGTGATTGTATTTTGTATATTTTGATTTACTACAATGTTCCCGGTTCGCTTCCTCAAAACACTGCATCCTCTTTTCCTTACAAAACATCTGCCACATCAATTCCCGGCGCTTTCATAAATGCTGGTTCCCTTTTGAAACAAAGCATATGCCACAATCCAGAACACAGCCGCAATGATACATTCAATTGCAACGACTCCACCGTTTCCACCGAATCCAAAAGCTCCGCCTACTCCAAGAAAATAGCTGGCTGGAAGGTATGCCACAAAAGCAAAGGGAATAATCCATGTAATAATGAAACGAATGCCCTTTGCATAAATTTCCGTAGGGTACTTGGCAAAGTTAGCCATCTCATATGCTACCTGTAAAAAAGGACCGCTTGTTTTCAGCCAGAATGCCAGAGAGGCAAAAAACAGCTTGATGGCTGTATAAATCACTGCTCCTGCTAATATGGAAACGAAAAACAGTACTATATGAATTCCATCCACCACTACGATTCCTTTCATCAGGCACCGGATTACCAGAATGCTTCCTACTAATAGCTCACCAAGTGCATCTGGCTGCAGCTTTTCACTAATTACCTGAAAGAAAATATTCATGGGGCGCAGCATATATCTGTCAAAATTCCCATTGAGCACAATCCTCCATGCCACCATCCATATATTATCCGTCAACAAATGGTCAATTCCTCTTGGAATCTGGGCAAATCCATAAATAAAAATCAACTGGTCCAAGGTCCAGCCCTGTAAGGATGGAATCTGCTCAAATACCAGATATAAAAAGGCAATTCCCATAAACTGGGACAAAAAGAACCCAAAAAGCCCCATAAGGAAATCCACCTTTGACTGGAGGACTACTTTAAAAAACTGTCCAATCAAAACCTTATATAATCTTACATATCTTTTTGCTGTATTTATCATAGCTCCTCCTTCCTTATCCGCCAAGCACCACAAGCCGCTTTGTGACCTGCTTCCAGATGATGCTGCCCAGAACATACAAGATCACCACCCAGGCCGCCTGCCTTGCCAGCACGAAAGCAAGCTGGCTTTGATTGTACTTTCCAAGATAAATCATAACCGGTGTATATACCATGGACGAAAAAGGCAGAAAATCAAACACCTTCTGAACAGCTCCCGGAAAGAAGCTAAGAGGTATCAACTGTCCGGTTAGAAAGCTGATAAGCGCCTCCTTTGCCATAAGCATTCCGAAAATATAGGTGGTAAAAAACGCAACCATTCCAAAGCAGAAATCAAATAACACACAAATCAGAAAACTCATGATACAGCTTAACAAATACAATAAAACATTTACAATACCTGTAACCTGCATTCCAAGCACTTTTACCTTATAAATCTCCAGCCCGATCCAGATAAACACCCCTGGAACAAGGAAGCGGTAAATTGCCTGTCCCAATGCCTTTGAAATCAGGCTGATCCGATAATCGATGGGCTTAACCAGATTCATTGCTATCATGCCCTCTACCACATCCACGCTGACCCAGTCCGAAATGGTAATCATGACCACGGAGCTGGTTACATATACCATAAATACATACACGATCATTTCATTTCTTGTGAGATTTCCTAATATCCCATCCCCTGAACTTCCATAAATCGCCATCCAAAGAAAATATTGGATAAAAGAACTGAAAAGGCTGATGAAAATAAACAAATAAAATGCGCCTTTATATGCCATCTGCCGTTTCAACTCATTGGACGCAAAGGGAAAATAAATCCGTAATTTCTTTTTCATATGCCCTCCCCATGTCTACACGGCTTTGCCGTCAATCCCGTGATTGTAGATTTCCTTTACGATTTCGGCAAGCTCCGTTTCCTGTATCTGAATATCCTTTACCTCCGTCACTTCCATAACGGCATTCATTACCTGTGGGACCTGAAGCTTATGTTTGTCAAAGGTAACCGACAGGATTTTGTTCTCTTCATCAAACTCCATCCGACATTCCTCATGGGAAGCGCCCAGCTTTTCTGCCAGATTGAGCCCCTTGAGCTTTTCCTGTTTCTTTACTTCCATGGACACCTTCCGCCTTGTACCATAAGTATCCTTTAATTCTTCCAAAGAACCGTCATATATTTTCTTTCCCTCATCTATGATAATGATCCGGCTGCACAGCTCTTCAATATCCCCAATATCATGTGTGGTCAGAATGACGGTAGTCTGATATTTTTCATTAATTATTTTTATTGCCTTCCGGATATTATCCTTTACCACCAGGTCCAGTCCTATGGTGGGCTCATCCAGATACAATACCTTTGGATTATGTAACAGCGCCGCTCCTAAATCCGCCCTCATCCGCTGTCCTAAAGACAAGGTCCGGACCGGACTGGAAAAAAATTCCGGCAGCCCCAGCACCTCATTCAAAAACTTCATCCGCTCCTTATATTCTTCATCCGATACGTTATAAACTTCCTTTAAGATCGTAAAGGATTCGCTAAGAGGCAGATCCCACCACAGCTGGGTCCTCTGTCCAAAAACAACGCCGATGTTCTGGGCATTGTCCTTTCTTGCCCTGCTTGGATCAATGCCGTTGATCAGGCATTGTCCCTGAGTTGGCTTTAAAATCCCCGTCATCATTTTGATAGTGGTGGATTTTCCTGCGCCGTTGCTTCCGATATAGCCTACGATTTCTCCATCCGCAATGGAAAAGGAAATATCATCTACCGCCTTTTTTACCACTTTTTCATTGGAAAAAAGCCCTTTTACGGCACCTTTTAAGCCCGGATATTTCTTTGGAGATACAAACTCCTTGCTAACATGCTTTACTTCTATCATAATATCCTCCCTGTTGCAGCTTCTTTTGTTTGCAGATACCGTCCTATTATAGCATTTTGTATTGTTTTTGGGAACCTTAGTAAGAGAAGATGTCGGAAATATCTTCTCCGAAAATCGGAACAGTACAGCTTGCTTTGCAGGGGGAGATGGATTTGGATAAGCGGACGTGGGAGAAGGCAGAGCATATGGGAGTCTTCTGGATACTGTTCTTCATATTGTTTCGATTCTAAATAAGATATATAAGTATTTATTTTCTCTATCTATTCCCACGCCATCAATAACTTGAACATCATCTATTGCCACATCTTTGCAACTCCCGTTTTCCAGCCCGATAAATTGAATTTTACTGAAGAACACGGAAAACAATTCCCTTTAATACAAATATTGATTAACAAGATTTACGAAAATTGTTCCTTTCTCAATATCATCTTCCTTCAAATATGAAATGTCATAAAACCAACACTGGGAATTCGCTGAACATAAATCTAATTTTGTTATTTTTTTCATATCTATCTTTACGATATCACCTGTTTTATATTTTGTATATTCAACAGTTTTATATTTGAAGTAAGGATATCCCACTGGTTCCAGATGATCCCCCACAGTTGACAAATAGACCTCCATTCCATCAGGTGTATTTATGCAATTTATGATTTTGAAAGCATTCACATGGGAAGTTACAAAATATCCACTGTTATCAGCCAGTTTGCTAATGATACCTTTTTCACTTTTTTGAATATACTCATGCAGTCTTCTTTTTTCATCTTCTAAATAGTCGCAAATTACATCATTTAATTGGTTATCCAATATATTTACTTCCTCTATATGGAATATTTGATTATTATCAGCATCTCTTTTGTATGAAAACGTCACATCTGCCTCAAGCCCTTTTATCCACCTGAAATATATATATTCACTCACATTGGTTTCTATTATATAGTTTGAACCTGTTACACCTTTTACATAATATTGGCGTCTTCTAAAAAATTTTTTTAATTGTACATCTCTACCGGCATAATTCTTGATTTCTCTGCCAATAAATGTGATTTTCTCTGTATATTCTTTTTGAAAAGCCTCTTTAGCATAATAGGTATTCCTTCCATCATCTGCAGTATTATCTTTGCTGCTTAATATAATAACTGCTTTCATCACTCTGCATATACATATTAAAATAACGATTGCTCCAATAATAACGATTGACCATTTTAATACTAAATATATAGTATATGGAGATTCTAATGGATTATCAACAGGTTCATATTCAACATATTTATCCAGGCTGCTTACTATATATAACCAGCCCAAAACAAATACTATTGTAAATATAATACCAACAATACTTGAAACAATATCAATGCTGGCTTGCTGTTTCTTATTTTTTCTAAGCATACTCATAAATTCCACCAACTCTATCCTTTACCTGCCCGACTGGACCCATTATATCATAATGCTGATTGCCTATCTATATCTATTCAGATTGTGTCAATTCCCTGACTAAAGAGTGATATTCTCCGGAAAAGCTGTCTTTCTCATAATCCCCCACATTTTATCAATGTAAGAAAGGGTGTAATACTGCTCATAATGATGATAATAAAACGCTCCTTTAGGGGTCATTTTGTAAATTCCGTTTCGTTCTGTCAGAAATCCCACCTTTTTTGCCAGCCATAATTCAAATCCATACATTTCCTTCAAAGGCACTCCGAAAAATTTCTGAAAATCCGCCGCTGACACTCTGGTCGTATACGCAGTCCAAAAAAGATAATATACCATGCGCTGCCTTTTTGAAAAACGCAAGGTAAGTGAAGTGGGAAGCCTGCCCCTTTCTACCCGTTTCTGATATTGTTCTACGGAAAAGGTATTGATTTTAAATTGGTCTTTTAGCAGAGTGGTGGCAGAACAGCCAAATCCAAGAAAGTTATCTCTTGTCATGGAAGAATACCTTGCCGCCTTCTCCTTTGAAAAGGTCCAGATGGAATCCCGATGATATCCTTTCTTATCACAATAAGCCGTAATGCGGTCAAGAAGTCTGTGCTTCTTTCTTTTGTCCATTGCCGGAATCCCGCTGTCCGTAAATGTAAAATCAATAAAGGGATAAATGGCAATGTGATTGGCGCCGTTTTCAAAGGCGGTTTCTATGTCCCGCTGCAGGTCCTTAAACTGCTGCCCGGGCAGTGCAAAAATAAAATCCATGGAAACGGTTTCAAATTCCACCTGCTTTAAGGCTTCAAACATCCTGCCATAGTCCGTTTTCCCTCTTCCCAGAATCTTTAAGAATTTATCCTGAAAGGATTGTATTCCTATGCTGATTTTCGTTATGCCCAGCTCTTTTAATTTTAAGAGTACTTCCGGCACCACATCCGCCGGATGAAGCTCCAGCCCGATACCATCCGTTACAATGAAATGGCAGTTTATGGCATGGATGATGTCACCAAGCCGTTCTATAGCAAGGGCAGGGGTTCCGCCGCCAAAATACAGGCTGGATACTTGTTTTTTCCCTGCATTCTGCCGTCCTACCATATGAATTTCTTTTATCAGGCTGTCCGCATAGCGGTCTAAAGCTTCTTTCTCATAAGGCACTTTGCAATATGGACAAAAGGAACAGATCCTTCTGCAAAAGGGGATGTGAACATAAAGCCCTAAGTTTTCCGTGTCTTCAAAGGACAACCGTTTATCATACTCATTTGTAAATACAAAGGGCTTCCATGTGCGGGTCAGCCACATTCTTGTCATGGTGGTCAGGATACTCATAGCGATTTCCTCTTTAAATGTACTTTAGATAGGTTTTCAGCATTTCAAATATGATTTTCACATTGCCATGAAATAAAAGGGTGTATTCGGCAACGAAAAAGTAGCCGCATTTTTCACACAAGCCCGGAACTTCAATACACCGGCCGCAAGTGTTTATTTTCCCCTCTTCCATTACCACGCACTGATAACAGGGAGTTGGAAAGCTGTTATTGACCATATAGGGAAAGGCGCTTCGCAAATTGAATATCGGGCAGCCCTCATCCATCATTTTCGATATGATGCGGCAGCACTTTTGTTTTTCCTTCCTGGATAATGCCAAATCTGCTGTTTCCGGATAAGGGGTATGGAAATTAAAGGATACTGCACGAATATTCTTTTTCTTTTTGGCAGTATGGCACACGTGACTGATTGCAGCTTTATTGATTTGATTCACCGCCATATACAGACAGATATTATCGGAAGTGGCATGTTCAATGTTTTCCATGATTGTCCTGTATGTATTGCCGCGGATTTCATTATGGCATTTTTCATCTCCGTCTAAACTTAGAAGTATCAGGTCAGCCTCTGGCAGATCAATGGGAAATGTTCCATTTGTAACCACGTTCACAATCAAAAATCCCATTTTCTTCGCTTCTATGACCAGATGGCGCAGTGTTCTTTTCCCATCCTTCCATAAAAATGTTTCACCACCGCAGAAAAAAAGTATCCGGACACCCCTTTGATACAACTGATTCATTTCTCTTTTTATTTGCGTATAGGGATAGATCTTTGCTTTCAGATTATTGACGGAGCAATGCCTGCAGGACAGATTGCATTTATCCGTCAATATGATGGTTCCTAATATGGGCTTTTTCTGTTTGAATAAGATGGTCCGTATTCCGAAGGACGCAAAATAGAAAAAGGATGATACTTTCATAAAACACCTCTATTTCTCAAAAATGCTTTTTTCATATCTGACTGCTTCATGAACCACTTCATCCATTTCCACACAAGAACTTTAACGCTTCAAAAACAGCCTCCATCCCTTCACTTCCGGGCATATGTCCCGAATTGCTTACAATCCGGCATTTTAAGAAATCATTCCCTGACTGTTCAAACAGGCTTTGTACTTCTTTCGTGGATGTTACTATATCCGTATCACCCTGTATCACCATATAAGGAACCTGCATATTTCTTATCACATCCGATAAATCCATTGACAATATTTCTTTCCATAAAGCTATATTTCCCTGATAGCCGTTCCATATCATAGCTTTAAAATCACAGAAAGTATAATCGGGGCTTGTTAACAATCCATATATCATGCTGCCCATAGGCGCTTTTTTTCCGTTTTTGTTTTGATATCCGTTTGTATACTTTCCTACACTGCCGGAAATCAGCTCCATGTCATTTGAAGAAATATTCTTTTTATCAATTCCTTTTATAAGCTCCAATTTCTTTGGCGGCAGTTTTGACGTTTCCAGAGAACGGAATACTTCCTCATTAAAAAATACATCTTTGACAATCTGTCCCCATGCCACAACCCCATTTACTATAGTGCCTGATCTTTCCAGAACCTTTGCACTTAATATGGTTCCCCATGACATGGCAAAAAGGTATATAGGATTTTGGGGAAAAAGTTCTTTTACTTTCTCAATTAAATCCATTGTCATATCCACAAAGGAATCCACCGTAAAATGCTCATCAATGATATAATTATTGATTCCACAGCCTAACTGATCCCAATATACCATAATAAAGGCATTGGTGAATTCAGGAAACATCCCTCTGCAGCCTGCCGAAAACGGAATCGGCGTGCCGGGACCTCCATGCAATATAATCACAATCGGAAGCTCCTTATTTTTTCCTTCTATTAAAACCTTTTGCTCATAGTCTCCAAGCAAAAACGTGTACATTTCTGAAATTTCATTTCCGGCAATGACCGCTTTTCTTTTTTTAGTCATATGCTTCCTCCGTACTTTCTTTTTTTCATTCTATTTTCATTTGCCAAATTAACAGAAAAGCCAAAATTCTCATTATCTATTTGCCACAAACAATATTCCAAGCATGAGAACAGCCAATACTTCAACCGTCAGGCCAATACTGTTTATTATCGTAATAAATCTTTCTTTAAAAAGCCTTTTGAAAAGAGTCCAGATTGCTATTCCTGCAATTCCGCCTAATGTGTTTCCAATCAAATCTGTTATGTCGCTTGCACCAATTGCAAATACGTATTGTATGATTTCAAACAGGAAGCTGAGAAGAAAACAGGGCACTGCTTTTTTAACAAATGGCCAATTATATTTAAAAATGCTTAAGTATACCCCTAAAGGAACAAAGACCAGTATATTCCAGAATATTTCCCCAAAAAATATTTTTCCGTTTATTACCACGGTCTCTCCATAGGGAATCAGATTTATGTTCCTAATACGAGGTAAATCATGAAAATTCGTGGAAAATTTAAATAAAATAAGCCATATCAATAAAATAACGTAAATTCCAAATACGATATAAGATACTATTTTTTGAGCTTTTGAATGAAACATTTTTTCTCCTTTATATTCTTTTTACTCCCTTTTCCCGTGCATTGCCTGATAGCCAATGAAAACAGTCCACACATATGCACAGGTTTTGGGTATCATCAACATGCCAATCATCGGATAGACATCAGCCCAAAGCACAACTGGAATGTAAAACCCAAAGCTAAGTACGATTGTCAGCCACATCCATCGAAATTCCTTGTCCTTCTGCTCTTTTGCGGTTTTATAAAATAACAGAATAATCAGCAAGCCTAACAGGGCAAAGGGAATGTTGCGATAAATTCCCCAGGACAGGGGAGAAGCATCACTCAGCCATTGATTCTGTGGAAACAGGCACAAGATGATACGCAGGGCAGATAATACATATACAGCAGCCGTTATTGTATTCTTTCCCTTAACATGATACCGGATTCTCCATACATAATACAAAAGAATGTAAAAAATCGTCATGGTAATGGAGGTGATGAATTTTCCCCTACCAAGGGCAGCGGTAAAGTTTTCAAGTCCCGTCGTACATAGTGCCAGAACACGGGGTACCAGATGAAAAAAGTCTCCCAGGCCCAGCACTACAGCCATGATACCAAATAAGCGATACTGCTTGTTCCCGTTGCTTTTTATAATCATTCTAATCCCAATGGTAATAACTGTAATCAGATATATCGCATCAAATAGGGTTTCTGCAATAGCTTGCATAATTCTTCATACCTCCGGTTAATTATTTTTCCCATCCCTCTATCAGCGCTTTTGCTTCTTGACACCATTCCAAAGTACCGATTATCCTCTACTAATTCTACCACATTTAATCACATTGAACAGCATTGATTGCATTTTTTACAGGAAATACACTTCTCCTTCTCTGAGATAACATGCAGCTCCGGCAAATGGAAAACATGCCTGATTGCTATTGGAAACAAAAGCAAAGACTTTTAAACTATCAAAAAAAGGCAGCCAGCTTTTTTACACCTGACCACCTTCGTTTTTGACTATCCATTTCTCATGTACTTTCTATGTATGCCTGTATAGAACCCCCAGATCAATAGTTCTTTGCCTGCATACTTGCTCATACGTGCTTTCTCTTTATTCCTTTAAGATTCATTTGATATTGGTTTAAAATCGCTTGCCGGATGCTTGCACAATGGGCAGATAAAATCCTCCGGCAAAATATCTCCTTCGTAAATATATCCGCATACTGTACAAATAAATCCCTTTTTCTTTTCATCCGCTTTAGGTACTGTTTTTATATGTTTTTGATAGTAACTATAGGTTACCGATTCCTGTTCGGATAAAACAGCAGCATCCGTCACATCTGCCAAAAACAACGTATGGGTTCCCAAATCAATGGATGATACCACTTTTGCGGACAGATATGCATTACATTCCTCTGCAATGTAAACAATTCCATTTTCCGCTCTTTGAAAAGCAATCTTCTCCAGCTTATCCACATTTGCTCCGCTTTGAAAGCCCCAATGCTTATAGGTATCAAACTTAGAGTCTGTTGAAAGTATAGAAACATTAAATGCTCCCGTTCTTTGAATCATATCATGGGTATAGTTTTTCTTATTTACAGCCACAGTAATTCTATTTGGTTCTGTGGTAACCTGTGTCACGGTGTTCACAATACAGCCATTGTCTTTATCCCCTTCTTTGGCAGTCAAAATAAAGAGACCGTATGTGAGATGATACATTGCACTCTTATCCATTTTTATACCTCCGCATTTTTTGTCATACTTTTATCTTTCTCTATTAAAATTATTTTAATTTTATTTTTTGTTCTCTGTTTTGTCAAGTGCAGTTGGAAAAGTAAAGTATTTATTCTTCTTACTCCTCTATTCTATTTTTTCGCTTTGACCAGATATCATACATACATCTTTCAAAAAGCTTCCCTTTCATTAGTGCTAAGGCACAGTTGCACTCTTGGGCCTAAAGAAGATATTCACCTCTTCTCGCAGGTGCTTTTGACTATATATTTGCGCATATATGTGCCAGTTCTCAGATAATTCCGGAATGACTCCCTCATAGTCCGCCCATGCAGTCATCAGCTTATGCCTGACTTCTTTCGGACCCGGATATGCCATCGGAAGCACCAAGACACAAACTACCGGTTAAATCGTTGCATGCTCCCCATAAAATGCTCCAGCCCTTGCAATCTCTTCACTCTGCGGAGTTTAATTTCGCAAACATCGCATATCTGTTCAAGTCCAGCCTCCACAATTACATTTGATACTCGTATTTCTTTAGGGATGCCATGCTGAAAAATAAACCCAACCAGCACCTCTGCAAGTACCGCCACCGGATTATCATCCGGCTCCAGCATTTCAAATTTAAGTATCGTTCCAGTCTCAGCATCTCCCAATAATGTCAATGCCGGATTTGCAGGACGATCATATTTTTTATCAGCTACAGATGCACCCAATACTGATACATCTGCTTCTAAAACAGCATCACATCTCGGTACTTTTACCATATTCGAAAGCAATTCTTCATCTGTAATAATCAAATTTCCAAATCGAAATGCGGTAAATGGTAATGGTTCCTCACCAAAATTCCAGGTCTTCTTACCTTTTCCAAAAGAAAACAGAAACATCTTTCCATTTTCAAAATCAACTTGTACATTTGCTTCATTATAATATCGCAGTGCCAGTTCTAAATCCTGCAGATAACCACTCATTCGAAGCACTTCTTCCTCATCCATATTAAACGGATAATACCCCGGCTCAAAAGACAAAAAATAGAGCCACTGGTTTTTACCACGATATGTATATCCCAAATCCTTTATGATTTTTCTTTGTTTATCTGTTAATTCCTCTCTATTTCCCCAATAACACGTAAGATTTCTCTGATTAAACATTGCATATTCCGAAGTCAGATTCATACTCTGCTGCATTGTAAGCATCAAGAAACTGTTTAACCCTTCATATCCTTCATAAACAGCTATGCCATAGCACTCTCCGCCCCGGCCAAGTATACTGTAAAAAACTGTATCTTCTTCTGAGCCATTTCTGACACCAATCAAATCCATATCCCAAAACTTTTCCCATGGCTTTAATTCTTTTATACGGGTTGCAGCTTCATACAATACTCTCCACTGTTCTAACGATGCTTCTTTCCTCATATTACTCTCCTATCTTCCTCTGAATCCATATTCCTTCTTAAGTCGTTCAAATATTTCAAAAGCTACCGGACATATCTCTATGGTTTCCAGCACACTTAACAGACTCCACAGCCTTTCCGGCTGATCTGTATAGGGATATTTTTTGCAAGAATCCGGTTTGCAGCTACCCAGCTTACAGGTCCCGTCTTCCTGCAGAAAATCGCATGGCTTATGTTTTGTGAAGTATCCTGTCCCATACTCGTCCTTCTCCAGAAAGATATCAATAAACTGCTCTGGGGAAATTCCTAAATATTCTGCATCCCTTTCAACATCTTCCTCAGGAATGCTCCCTTGATACATCTTGCAACAATTTCTGCATTTACTACAGTCGTAATCCGCAAATAATTCTCTGTGTAACCGAAAAATTGCCTGTCCAATTCTGTCTCATTTGCATGTCCTTTTAAATAACTGCGAAACTTACAATTCTCATCTTCTTTTTCTTTGCTTCTTCTTTCACTTTAGCTGGATGTATCATATATTTACTTATCCTCTCTTTGAAATCTTCAAATGATATTTACATAATAGCATTTATAATTGAAAATGCCAAGTGCATATGCTATAAGATGCGTAGGCAAGAACGAAACGACCAAGCCATCAGCACAAGGCATAGGTCTTTCAAAAAGCTCCTCTTTCACAAAATGCATTTTTACCACCTCATATAGCAGCACATTTTTTCTTATGTGCTTTCAGTTTTTTCATTGCCCAATCATAATGACTTGCTGTAACGCTGACAAAATAAGAACCTAATGTGCTTCCGCCAACCCATTTGTAAACGCCTTTTGTAAACAATTCTTCATTTGAAAAAGTTTCTGCTAACTTTATGACCTCAGTATGAGAGCTTTGAAGCATACTCTTTGCATCTTCTAACGATGTGGATTGATGTTTTTTCCAAAGTTCCACATTCATATCTCCATAAGTTTTCCAATTATAAGGCTCTGGAATAAACGGTTTACTATCCCCATTCTGATTGGAATGTACCCAATTCAGCAAAAGTTGATGCCATTCGTAAAGATGAATTAAAATATCACGCAGGTTTTTATCTCTTTTCCAATGAGATTCTTTCTTTTTTTCATCACTCGAAAAATCAAAACAAGTTGATAACTCTTTTTCTGTCAATCCAGAAATAAGAGCATTTAACTTTTCATAATTAGTGGTTGCTGCTGTTAATAAATCTGTCTTTGTTGTTGGTCTTCCCATATTTATTTTCCTTTCTTTTACAACAATATATTACTATTTTTATATATCTGTAACTTTGTATCTTAAGATTGTTTTTAAGTTGGCTTTTTCTGTACGATTGGCATTATTCAAATATATTTCACGATGTTCTTTTTCAATAGGCTTGTAACCGTGTTCCAAACAATAGTCATTCATAATCTCAAATGACAAAGGCTCATCATCAAACGCTCCTTTATGTAATATTTGAACACACTTACCATCACAGATTGTTTCAAATGAAATATTTGCAAGATATGGATTATCTTTCTTGCTCTTAACTACCTCTAATGCATTATCAAACATTTCTCTGGTAATAAAATCTGGCTGCCGTATCATAATGCAGTATTGCAATTCTTCCTTTACCAAACTTTCTTTTCCAGAAGCCTTATTCCATATTCCCTCTAAGGGATATACGGAATAATCAGTTATTTCGTGGCTTTTTGGGGCAAGTGATTTATATGCCATTTTAATTTTATAAGCTATCGAAAACAGGGCGGCAACCTTATCTGAAAAAATTTCGCCATTAGGATTTCCACTGCCAGAAATCATAATATATTTTTGGGCAGGAATATCAATCACGCAAGGCTTTGTATTTACGCCGTATATCTCTTTCTCCTGCTTTTTCCATTCAAATTTCATTTACAGTCCTCACTTTCTCAAATAGAATCTACAGTTAAATGATACCGCATATATACTGACACCCCATGTCAAGATTTATATTTCTCGTAAATTTTCTTTGCCTGTTCAGCTACAATTTCTCTGAGATACGCTGGCTCTATAATATCTACCTGCGTTCCGAATGATAACAGATACCCTATTAACCATTCATCTTCTGGCATATGTGCCGAAACAATTAAATCTCCATTTTCCCGCCTGGTTACTTGTGTTTTGTCAAATTCATCATAAACGCGATATGACAGATTTTGTGGAAAACCCAATATGATTGTATTGTAGGTTTGCCCCAATGCTTCATCTAATTCTGGAAAGGAACTTTTACGAAAACTATCTGCAAGAACTTCCAAATCTATAATACGGGTCAGCTTAAAAATACGATAATCCTGTTTTTCCATACAATACGCCTTTAAGTACCACGACATAGACTTATATGACATTTTTAACGGCTGGACAATTCTTTCACTAATTGTTCCATAGGAATTTGCATAGGTTATTTTTACACATTTCTGATGAATTACCGCTGATTTCAGCAATTCAAATTTTTCATTTTCAATTCCTTTATTTCCCCATCTGGAAAAATCCACTTCAAGCCAATTCTCCGAACTGAGATTAAATATTGCAGAAAGCTTTTGTAATGTTTGACTGCTGCTAATATTTTTTGTAAAGTTTATACTTTGTAAGGCTGTAAGAATTTCCTGCTTTTCTTCTTCTGACAATACAGCTTTATCTAAAACAAAATCATTCATCAAATGAATGCAGCCGTTTCGTCCTGCTTCTGCATAAATAGGGATACCTGCTTCACTTAGAGCATCAATATCTCTGTAAATTGTTCTTACGGATACTTCAAATTTTTCTGCTAATTGTGGAGCAGTAGCCTGTCCTTTATCAAGTAAATGATACACAATCTTAAATAATCTGCTTTCCTGCATTAGCAATTCCTCCTTGCCATTATAATAGCATTTAAAACTTGACACTTTATGTCAGTATTTATTATAATTTCTTGCTCGATGGATAGCAATTAAGAAAAAGGGAATTTTAGTTCTTTAAATTAAAAGATATAAAATAGAGAAATAAAATGTTGCAGTCATTTTAGTAGCCACGTTAGCTTTCTAAAGTGGCTTTTCATGTAAAAAGGCTTCCGGAGATTTCTCTGGAAGCCTTAAATTTACCGAATAAATTATAATTACTCAATGATAGTAGCCACACGACCTGAACCAACTGTTCTACCACCCTCACGGATTAGGGTTAGAGAGTCTTGCGTGATAAATGGCGTGTTTTCGGTTTTTTTGTAACCATATTTTCTGAAAATATTGTTTTTCTCTGTAGTTTCAAAATTTTTGTAGCCAATTTGTAGCCAAAGAAAATTTCATTTCTTTTTGAATGGACATAAATTAGAAAACACAAAACTTTATACTTCCTATTTTACTAAATCATCATTTATTCTAATATATCCTTTCATTTTTTACCCATTCAACGTGATTTCATTGATTACCTCTGCATTTTTTCATTGAATCCAATATTTCATTTGACAGAGATTTCAATTTTTCTGATCCATCAATTTCCTTTGCAGCATCCCATTGATTTGCTATAATTTTCCGAAAGTATGGATACATATCTCTAATGTTCTTTTCTGAGTCAAGAATAACACTCGGCAACTCACCTGGGTTATGCTCTCCTTGTTGATAAAAAGTGACTTTAATATTACTAAAAGATGTAATATCGTCAAATAAATCATACGCTACAAAAGAGGTTGTAAATACAAAATCTGATGTTGCCAACAAAAGACGCTTTTCCTTAAATGCATTGCGAAAAATTTCATTAGTCCGTATAGTATGTACCACCATATTCAACTTTGACAACAAATCATATCTATATGAATTATCATCATTATCCGTTCTTGATCCATAATATTCGGCACAATTCTCAGAAACAGCATCTAAGCTACTAATTAATATATACACTTTAAAATTTCCGTTATTTTTTAAAAGCATTTCTAGTTTTGCTCGATATTTTTCCATGAACCGATTAGGTGCAATACCAGTTAAGACAAAATCTCTTTTTGCATTTTCAAAAAAATTATAATCGTCTATATCTATTTCATCTTCAAAACGCAAACCTCCATTTTGCGCTGTGACATCTACAGACAACCAATTCATTTTCTTTTGCATAATAGAATCTTTAGTTTGTAAAACATATAGCTCCATAAATATATTTAATACTAATGTATATCGAACAGCCGCTTGCATTTGTTCGGGAACCAATTCATATGCGGCACCTGAAGCTACCGCAAACAAAAGTAATATTATTTGTATATATCTGTTTCTTTTTTCTACAAAATTTTCAATATTATCTATAACAATGTTTCTTTTAGCACCTTCTCTTTCAAAATTAGTTATTCTTTTAAATCTATTATCTTTAGACATTTTACACCAACCTACCTTTCTAGCCATCTCAAATATGCCAACCGATATCCACCATAACATTGCAGAATATGCGTATTCTTTTTCTTACTTTACACTGATAGATATAATATTTTACATTTTATAAAGTTGATTATAGAAATAACTATATTGTCAAACATACTATATCATATACTGCTTTTATACGATGATACCAAAGTAGAAATTTAATAAACACATAATCCATCCTCCTATTTTTGTACTCCAAAACTCATCAATATTTTGATAATTTGATTGATTCTTTTTTGAAAAATATGCATAAAACCTCAATTCATATAGCACTTTTTTTCCAGCTCATTTTTCTAATACAGCTTCTCATGTGGAGGGCTTCCTAGAAAATATTGGGAAGCCTCAAAATATATATACAAATTACCCCAAAACCTACTTATTGCTTAACAATTTTAAAAGCTGAAACATCTAAGTGCTCCAATAATTCTTTATATGTATCAAATTCATCAATAGGAACTATTTTAATTTTTCCTTTTCTGTATTTCTTAATCCCAAACACAGAATAGATTGTAGGATGTAAATCTTCCGTCCTATCCTTATTTGTCCGCAAGAGCAAATAAGCACCTGGTAACAAGTTTACAAATTTTTTTGTAATTCCCTTAGGCAATTCTTCGTAATCAACGTGTTGCTTTAATTGCTCTATAATACTTTTTTCTTGATGTTTACAATTGGGATAATATGTCTCAATAAACTTGTCCCAAAGATCAATATAATCATCCATATTAAATCCGCTTTCATTTCTTGCTAAAAAGGCTAATGAAAAATACATTATTTTCTCCTTAGGACAATCATAAAAGCAATCAAAATTTTTTTCTTGAAAAAATAAATATTTCTCTTCACTAAGCTTTTTCTTATCTGCCATCTTCATATTTTTTAAAAAGGAAAATGAATTAAACATTACAATATCTAATATTATGTCAACAATAGCATGCTTTAACAATTTGTAATCTATGATTAGTTCTGCATCACATGATAATGCACTTATCGTTATCTTTTTAAAACTTGCTGCAACTAACAAATCAAGTATATGTGATATTTCCGTATCTGATTCAAGTTGATTATGAATTTCCTGTTCATAAAAGATATCCGTATCATCATCATGAAGAAAAACTCGAATTCTTTTATTTGATGTAATATTGCCGTAACAGCTTTTTAGTGTTATATATGGTAACTGTCTGTCTCTTATCCTTAGATTTAACTCTTGAATAATTAAGTTTAAATCTCTGTTTATGGAAGATATTAATTTATCAATATCTTTAAATTGTTGATTACCTCTTTCCAAGACTATATATCTCACTTTTATCTTTTGGGTAAAATTCTTTAGAAACTCAGGGCGTATAATATTCTTAGTATTTGATGACATAAAAATCCCCCCATCCTGTTATATAACTTTACACATTCTGCTGTCAAATTGTATTCTTTTCACTTCACATTTAGGGTTTATAGAAGAAGATAGTAGTTTGATTGTCTGCTCATATGCTTTATCCATTTTCTCTCCTACAACTATCCCCTCTAAATATGAAGCCATTTGACTTACGGGCATGCGACTATCTTTCTTATCAATCAATGCAATTATTCTATATTCATGTTCATTTTTCCAATCGTCTAATTTCTCAAAAAGATTGTAATTGAGAAAATCTTTATCTTTTTGTATCATATCCAATAATGTCAAACTTCCATTTTCTAGCAAAGAAATTTTATCATATAAACTTTTCATCCTATCAACAGTAATAATATATTTATTATAAAATTTTTTATATTTTACTGTTGCGCTTTTTGAAAATGCAATTTTACTTTTTACCTGCTCTAATAATTTGGCTTTATTAAAAACAAAGCAAACTCCCTCATTATTATTAGCGTATTGTGCCCACATTCTAGGTAAGGCAAATCCCCTCCCTGAAACATCATAATACACATCTTTATGGCTCATCACTGCTAAATATTTTTTTCTTTCACTCTCGCTAATTTTTGTATCCATGCTTAAACATAGTAATTGTACAATTTGAGTATATTTTTTCAAATAATCTGTTATTTTATAAATCATATCTTTATACAAATCTTGATTACAAGTTTTTGAATATTCAAATCCTATTTTTATCTTTGATTCAGAAGTGTCATTTGTTTTACTGACGGAAGAAAATAAAAGAGTGTTTGAATGAATTATTTTTATTGCCGTATCAAAGTTAGTATAATGATATAAATATTTTTCACAATCAAAATCATCAACATATAAAGGCTTCCATATATCAAATGACATATTCTCCTCCCTGTACTACCACAAATTAAAATTCATAACTTATTTCTTATTACTGCTTTTGTCTGATAATACTCCGATTATCTCTTATTGTCAAGAATTGAATTAATTTTTATATTCCTTATAGTAATATCATATACCATGACATAATATATCGTAGCCGTTTTGTAACCACTTTAGTTCACTAAAGTAGCTTCCCACGTAAAAAGGGTTCCGGAGAAATCTCCGAAACCCTTGAATTTACTGTAATTCTATTGATTACTCGATGATAGTAGCAACCCTTCCAGATCCAACTGTTCTACCACCCTCACGAATAGCAAAAGTCAAACCCTGCTCCATAGCGATTGGATGAATCAGTTCAATCGTCATCTCTACATTATCACCAGGCATACACATTTCTGTACCATCTGGTAAGTTACAAACACCTGTGATATCAGTTGTTCTGAAGTAGAACTGTGGTCTATAGTTGTTGAAGAAAGGAGTATGACGTCCACCTTCATCTTTTGTTAAAACGTAAACCTGAGCTGTGAATTTCTTGTGGCATGTAACACTGCCTGGTTTTGCAAGAACCTGTCCTCTTTCGATTTCAGTTCTCTGAATACCACGAAGTAATGCACCAATGTTATCACCAGCCTGAGCTTCGTCTAATAACTTACGGAACATTTCGATACCAGTTACAACAGTCTTCTGTGTTTCTTCCTTAACACCAACGATTTCAACTTCGTCAGATAAGTGAAGAACACCACGCTCTACTCTACCAGTAGCAACAGTACCACGTCCTGTAATGGAGAATACGTCTTCGATAGGCATTAAGAAAGGCTTATCTGTATCTCTTTCAGGATCTGGAATATAATCATCTACTGCAGACATTAACTCAAGAATCTTGTCTCCCCATTCGCTTGAAGGATCTTCAAGAGCTTTTAAAGCGGAACCCTGGATTACAGGAGTGTCATCGCCTGGGAATTCATACTCGGATAATAAATCTCTGATTTCCATTTCTACTAATTCAAGTAATTCAGCATCGTCTACCATATCGCATTTGTTCATGAATACTACGATATAAGGTACACCTACCTGACGGGAAAGTAAGATGTGCTCTTTTGTCTGAGCCATAACACCGTCAGTAGCAGCTACTACTAAGATAGCACCATCCATCTGAGCAGCACCAGTAATCATGTTCTTTACATAGTCAGCATGGCCTGGGCAGTCAACGTGTGCGTAGTGTCTCTTTTCTGTTTCGTATTCAACGTGAGCTGTAGAGATTGTGATACCACGTTCTCTTTCTTCTGGAGCCTTGTCGATGTTTTCAAATGCAACAGCTTCACCAGTACCTAATCTGGCATTCAGTGTCTTTGTGATAGCAGCTGTTAAAGTTGTTTTACCATGGTCTACGTGACCGATGGTACCGATGTTACAGTGTGGTTTATTTCTTTCGAATTTAGCTTTAGCCATTTCAAAAGTCCTCCTTTAATTTTCTTTTCCTTATTTATTGTTTCATTGCTCGGCTATCTTTGATTATAGTAAATAATACCAAGATTTTCAAGCAGATTTTCTAAATTTTTAGCCGCTTTACTTAGATTTTGCAGCTAAAACCTTTTCCTGGACAGATTTTGGAACTGGTTCGTATTTCTCAAAGAACATTGAGTAGTTACCACGTCCTTGTGTTCTGGAACGTAAGTCTGTGGAATAACCAAACATTTCTGCAAGAGGTACGAAGCCTCTGACCATCTTTCCGCCTCCGATATCATCCATACCTTCAATACGTCCACGGCGTGAGTTGATATCACCGATAACATCACCCATGTACTCTTCCGGCATAGTAACTTCTACCTTCATAATAGGCTCAAGAAGCTGTGGAGCTGCCTTCTGCATTGCTTCCTTAAATGCTAAAGAACCTGCAATATGGAATGCCATTTCTGAGGAGTCCACTTCATGGTAAGAACCGTCATATACGGTTGCATGAACGCCTACTACCGGGAATCCGCCAAGGATACCTGCCTTGGTAGCTTCTTCGATACCTTCGCCAACAGCAGGGATGTATTCCTTTGGAATAGCACCGCCTACAACGGTAGAATCAAATTTGAATAATTCTTCACCATTGGCATCCATAGGCTCGAATTTAACCTTACAATGTCCGTATTGTCCACGACCACCGGACTGCTTTGCATATTTGCTGTCGATATCCACTGCCTTGGTAATGGCTTCCTTGTAAGCAACCTGAGGTGCACCTACATTTGCCTCTACCTTAAATTCACGTAAAAGTCTGTCTACGATAATTTCAAGGTGAAGCTCACCCATACCGGCAATAATGGTCTGTCCTGTTTCCGGATCTGTATGAGCACGGAAGGTAGGATCTTCTTCTGCAAGCTTTGCCAAAGATTCACCAAGCTTTCCTTGTCCGGCTTTTGTCTTAGGCTCGATAGCAAGCTCGATAACCGGCTCTGGGAATTCCATGGACTCTAAGATAACAGGATGTTGTTCGTCACAAATAGTATCACCTGTTGTAGTGAACTTAAAACCTACAGCCGCTGCAATATCACCGGAGTAAACCTTATCAAGCTCTTCTCTCTTGTTTGCATGCATCTGAAGGATACGTCCAACACGTTCTTTTTTATTCTTTGTTGCATTCAGTACATAGGAACCGGAGTTCATAGTACCGGAGTAAACTCTGAAGAATGCAAGCTTACCAACAAATGGGTCAGCCATGATCTTAAATGCAAGAGCTGCAAAAGGTTCTTCATCGGAAGAATGCTTTTCAATCTCGTTGCCATCTAAGTCCACACCCTTAATTGCAGGGATATCTGTAGGAGCAGGCATAAATTCAATCACTGCATCCAACAGCTTCTGAACACCTTTATTTCTATAAGCAGTACCACAGCAAACCGGAATTGCTTCGCAGTTGCAGGTAGCCTTTCTAAGAACAGCCTTTAACTCCTCAACAGAAGGTTCTTCACCCTCTAAATACATCATCATTAAATCATCGTCTAATTCGCAGATTTTCTCTACTAATTCAGAATGATATAATTCAGCTTCATCTGCCATTTCTTCTGGAATATCAAGGATAGAAATGTCTTCACCTTTTTCATCGTTATAGATGTAGGCTTTCATTTCAAACAAGTCAATAATTCCTTTGAAATCATCTTCCTTGCCGATTGGCAATTGAAGACAAATAGCATTTTTACCTAATCTTGTCTTAATCTGTTCTACAGCACCATAGAAATTGGCACCTAAAATGTCCATCTTATTGATGAATGCCATTCTTGGTACGTTGTAGGTATCAGCCTGACGCCAAACATTTTCTGATTGTGGCTCTACACCACCCTTTGCACAGAAAACACCTACAGCGCCATCCAGTACACGCAGGGAACGTTCTACTTCAACCGTAAAGTCAACGTGTCCAGGAGTATCGATAATGTTGATACGATGCTCTGATGCGCCCGGTTTCTCTTTACACTGTTCCTGTAATGTCCAGTGACATGTAGTAGCGGCTGATGTGATGGTAATACCTCTTTCCTGCTCCTGTTCCATCCAGTCCATGGTAGCAGTACCTTCGTGAGTATCACCAATCTTATAGTTAACACCGGTATAATATAAGATACGCTCTGTCAATGTGGTCTTACCCGCATCAATATGAGCCATGATACCGATATTTCTGGTTCTCTCTAATGGATATTCTCTTCCAGCCAAGGGTTTTTCCTCCTTATTTTAATACTGTAACAGAAGCCAAGCAGCATCACTAGAATCTGTAGTGAGCAAATGCTTTGTTTGCTTCTGCCATCTTGTGCATATCTTCTTTTCTCTTAACAGCAGCGCCTGTGTTGTTTGAAGCATCCATGATTTCATTGGCAAGTCTTTCTTCCATGGTCTTTTCGCCTCTCTTACGAGAAAACATGGTCAACCAGCGAAGCGCTAATGCCTGACGTCTGTCCGGTCTTACTTCGATCGGCACCTGATAAGTAGCACCACCGATACGTCTTGCCTTAACTTCCAATACAGGCATGATATTGTTCATTGCCTCATCAAATACTTCAAGAGCCGGCTTTCCAGCCTTTTCTTCTACTCTGGCAAATGCTCCGTATACAATTTTCTGTGCAACACCCTTCTTACCGTCTAACATAATGTTGTTGATAAGCTTGGTTACCACCTTGTTATTGTATAAAGGATCTGCTAATACATCTCTTTTTTGAATATGTCCTTTACGTGGCACGGTTCTTCCCTCCTTAATATTTGCAATCAATCATGAATCTTATTCATGATTTTTCCGCAAGAACTTCCTTTCGGACTGTTCTTACTGCATTAATTCATCGGTACTCACAACTAATGTGTTCGTGCGGCATTTCATTTTGTCAGCTTTATATATAATATATACTGCGTGAAAATTTGAATTCCAACACTAATTAGTCTATTACGTGGTACAAGGAAAATGTGTTATTTTCCAGCTTTTGGTCTCTTAGCACCGTATTTAGAGCGGGCCTGCTTTCTGTTTGCAACACCTGCAGTATCAAGAGTACCTCTGATAACGTGATATCTTGTACCTGGTAAGTCTTTTACCCTGCCGCCTCTGATTAAAACAACGCTATGCTCCTGTAAGTTGTGGCCTTCACCCGGAATGTAGCTTGTTACTTCTATTCCGTTAGAAAGACGAACTCTGGCGATTTTTCTAAGAGCTGAGTTAGGTTTCTTAGGAGTAGCTGTCTTAACAGCTGTACAAACACCTCTCTTCTGTGGAGAAGAAGTATCTGTTGCTTTCTTTCTTAAAGAGTTGTAACCTTTTTGAAGAGCTGGTGCAGTAGACTTCTTTACAGATGTTTGACGTCCTTTTCTAACTAATTGGTTAAATGTTGGCATTCTTTTTCACCTCGTTTCCTTTCCTTTGTTTTTATGCGTGCAAAAAAATCATGTGGTTTTTGTGCACACTTGATTAGTATACGCATTAAAATTTGGCTTGTCAAGAGATTTGTGGTAAACTATGTAAATAATGTAAATAATCACAGTGGGCCAGATTTTGACCATACAAAAAAATAAACTTATCCAAGGTGGGCATCTTATGAAAACAACCCCTAAAATCATATTCCTTTTTAATACGTGCTTTTTCTTATTCTTTTCCTTCCTTTGGCTGGAAATGCTGTTTCTGAACAATAGCAATAACCAGTTCCATCCTTTAAAGCAAATATGCTTTGCTTTCTTATGGACTGTGTTTCTGGCTTTGGGAGCCGTTTTCTTTTATCTGCTTAAACTGAAATATTCTGCTTTTTTTATAAAATATTACACGCCAATTGTATATTGCATCCTGGCAGGTCTGTTTTTATTGCAGCTTTTCTTTGTATGCTCTGTAAGCACACAGATTGGATGGGATTGCAATAATCTGATTACACCTGCACTTTCTGATGAAATCGGCTCCTATAATACTTATTTTTCCCAATATCCCCACAATTTGTTTTTACTGCTTATTTTAAAGGGTCTTGGTAAATGCTTTGGCTTTCTGGGGATTCATAATATGTGGCTTGCCTATTCTGTTTTTAATACGGTTATGGTGGATTTTGCCATTCTTTTTCTTGTAAAGTCGGCGCTTCTCATAGGCACTAAGAAATTTTCCTACATCACCCTGTGGACTGCCATATTGTTTTTAGGCTTTACTCCTTATTTAATCGTACCTTATACAGATACTCTTTCCATGCCGTTTATTGCAGGGGCATTCTATTTTTACTGCTGGATTTCCTTATGCTGGAAACAGAAAAAAAAGGCACTGTTTCCCCTTCTTTGCTTTCCCTTCTTCCTTCTGTTGGGCTTTCTGATCAAACCCACCGCTGCCATTTTGCTTATTGCCATTGTCCTGATTTTTCTTTGCTTTCATTTCAAACAGTTTTTATCAGAGAAGGTTTTGAAGAAATTATTTTTAAAAAGGCTTGGATATTTTCTGGGCTGTGGGCTTTTCCTATTGGCTGGCTTTAAAGGATTCCACAGCTATGCAGATACTTTGGATATGCTTGATCTGAATCATAATTTATCCGTTTCCATGACTCACTATCTTATGATGGGAACAAATATATTAAAAACAGAGACCGGTTTTTCTTATGGCGGCTTTAACATGGATGATATCAACATTACTATGTCCTATACCAATCCAAAGGATGCAAAAAAAGCCAATCTGGAAGAATATAAAAAACGCATGAAGCGCTTTGGCATCATCGGGTATCTGGACTTTCTCAACAAAAAAGCAAGACAGGTCACTTCAGAAGGGGATTTTTACTGGGGAGATGAGGGAAGCTTTGCAGACTGGTCAAGAGTGGGAGAAAATCTCCTTACCGAACTGATTTATCCCAATGGAGCTTATTACCGGATTTATACGTATGTGCTCCAGGGACTTTGGATTCTGATATTTTTGGGAGTGGCTCTTTCTCCTGTTTTGCAAAAAACTGATCCCGGAAAAGAGTTTTTTACCGTGGTACGATGCGCCATTTTTGGAAGTCTTTTGTTTATCTTGATTTTTGAAGGCAGAAGCCGGTATTTGATCAACTATCTGCCTTTTTATGTGCTTTTGGCTGCTTATGGATATGAGCGGGTATTGGGGAATATACAGAATAGTATATTTGGCGAATGAGGGGGGATGGAGGACGCGGGAACTGTCAGAGCCTGTCATAGCATATGGTAGTCTTATGGGCACGCTCTCGCTCTGCAAAGACGCAGCGGTACTAACGCACCAAAGTACGGTGCGTAAGTGCCGGCGACTTTGGCAAGGCCCAGAAGACTACCATATGCTATGACAGGCTCTGACAGCTCCCGCTGGGTATCGAAAAGCTACCTGTTGCTTCTCGGTATATTTTAGTTTTTTCGGTATGTGAAGAAGGTTAGCAACACCTATCAAAAGGTACTGGCTGAGACGAAACACCGCAGCAGGTCCGCTCTCATCCCTCTTTTGCGTCCCCTCATCCACTCCCCCTATTTTACCCAATCCCCAAGAATCATTTCCTCTGTAAGCATACTTTTCGCCAGCACTGTGCTGATTTCATTGGAAAAGACCGCTTCTTTATCCTCAGCCAAAACAGCAACCTTCACATATTCCTTTGTATGCCCTATTTCATATTCCTTTCCCCCTATCTCCTTTCGCTCCTCAAACAATACGGAAAGCTCTTTTCCCACATATTCTCGCCGAAAGGCTTCCGACTGCTTCTTTTCCAGCTCCAGAAGCACACGGCTCCTCTCCTTTTTCACCGGCTCCGGAACTTGATTTTCCATGAGGGCAGCCTTTGTTCCCTTTCTTTTAGAATATGGGAAAATATGCATTTCAAAAAAGCGGATGTTTTCTAAAAATGCCTTTGTTTCCTGAAATTCTTCTTCTGTTTCGCCCGGAAATCCAGTTATTACATCTGTCGTGATTGCCGGATTAGAAAATGTCCTTCTCAAAATTTGAACCTTCTCTTTAAATTCCTTTGTATCGTAACGGCGGTTCATTCTTTTTAAAGTGGCATCACAGCCGCTTTGGAGGGACAAATGGAAATGGTGGCAGATTTTTTCCATAGAGGACAATTCTTTGGCAAACACTTCCGTAATGATCCTTGGCTCTAAGGAGCCTAAGCGGATTCTTTCTATTCCATCTATTTCATGGATTTTTTTAATCAAAGGAAGAAGAAGCGGCTCTTTCCCAAAGTCCACTCCATAGGAGCTTAAATGGATACCGGTCAGCACGATTTCCTTATACCCTCTTTTTTGCAAATCTGTAATTTCCTTTATTATGTCTTCCTCACTTCTGGAACGTACCCGTCCTCTCGCATAAGGAATAATACAATAGGTACAAAATTGATTACAGCCATCCTGAATTTTAATATATGCTCTTGTATGTTCTGCGGTTTCCTTTAAAAACATTCTTTCATACTCGCTTGTATGATTAATATCAATAATGGTAGTGTCATCTAAAGTTTTTTGCTTTGCTGCCGCTTCCTTAGGTTGGAGAATCACATCCTTCTCTCCCGCAAGCGCTTCCCTCTGACGAAAAAATCGCTCCAAAAGAGATGCAATATCTTTTTTCCGGTTATTTCCAATTGCAAGGTCTATGGATTCATCCAGACAGACAGTCTCTTCTCCAGTCTGGACATAGCAGCCCGTTGCTACCACGATTCCATCGGGATTCTGCTTTTTGGCACGATGGAGCATCTGTCTGCTTTTTCTGTCCGCCATATTGGTTACGGTACAGGTATTTATCACATAAATATCCGCAAATTCATCAAATGGTACAATTTTATACCCGTTTTCCCGCAATATTTGTTGCATAACGTCCATTTCGTAGGAGTTGACTTTGCAGCCCAAGTTATGTAGTGCCACACTTTTCATATGAAACCTCTCTTTTTTTTGTACTGTTTTCGTATTGACTTTTTCCCTCTGAACCATTAGTATAGGAAATGAAGGTATTTAAATTATGAAGGAGGTAATTCCAATGAAAACAGTTAAAATTTCATTAAATTCAATTGACAAAGTAAAATCATTCGTAAATGATATTACCAAATTTGATTATGATTTCGACTTAGTTTCAGGCAGATACGTTATCGATGCAAAATCCATCATGGGTATTTTCAGTCTGGATTTGTCCAAATCCATTGATTTGAACATCCATGCAGAGGATAACGTAGATGATGTATTGGAAGTTTTAAAACCGTACATAATTGAGTAATTATAATCAACCGGAGCAGGGACAGGCGTCCCTGCTTTTTTATTACCTTTTACTGCCGGTTTTCCCAAGAGCTATCCCGACAGCCCTTCTGCCTCTATTCAATATCCAAAATCTCCCTGCTGCTTAAAGCAGCCTCCACCATTTCCTCTATTTTTTCCGCCAGATTCTTTTCATGTCCTTTGATTACCTTTACGTTTGGCTTTGTAACGGGATGCTTTGCCACAAAAATCGTGCAGCAATCCTCATAAGGAAGCACAGAAGTTTCATAGGTATCGATTTTTTCTGATATCTCCACGATTTCCTGTTTATCAAAGCCAATCAGAGGACGGTACACCGGAAGGGTGCAAACCTCATTGGTGGCTGCCAGGCTCTGCATGGTCTGGGAGGCAACTTGTCCAATGCTTTCCCCGGTAATCAGCCCAAGGCAGCCGCTTTCCAAAGCAATCCTCTCGGCAATTTTCATCATAAAACGGCGCATGATGATAGTCAGTTCATCATGGGGGCACTTCTCATAAATATAAAGCTGGATATCCGTAAAATTTACGATATGGAGCTTCATAGGACCGGAATATGCTGCCACATATCCTGCCAGGTCCACTACCTTTTCCTTTGCCCGTTCACTTGTATAGGGAGGAGCATGAAAATAAACCGCATCGATTTTTACTCCTCGCTTGCTGATCATATATCCGGCAACGGGAGAGTCAATGCCTCCCGATAAGAGAAGCATTGCCTTACCGTTAGTACCTACCGGCATTCCTCCCGGTCCCGGAATAATCTGGGAATATATATAAATTTTTTCTCGAATTTCCACATTCAGTTCAATTTCAGGATGATGCACATCCACTTTCATTTCCGGGTAGGCATCTAAAATCACACCCCCAAGCTCACAATTTATCTCCATGGAATCCATAGGATAATTTTTTCTGGCACGCCTTGCATGTACCTTAAAAGTCTGATTTTTTTCCGGATATACCCGGTCAATAAATTCCACTACATCTTTTCCTAATTTTTCAAAGCCCTCATCCTCTACATATACTACCGGGCAAATGCCGGAAACGCCAAATACCTTCTGTAGTCCCTGTACGGTTTCATCAAAATCAAATTCCGATAGGGCATCTACATAGATTCTTCCTTGGGTCCTGTGGACCTTAAATTCTCCCTCCACCTTTTTTAAGGCAAAGCGGATCTGATCAACCAGTGCTTCTTCAAATAAATATCGGTTCTTTCCTTTAATTCCTATTTCTGCATATTTGATTAAAAATGCCTTGAACATATGTGTATTCCTTTCCATGAGTATGATAAATCAGCTATTTTGCTGATATTTTTAGTATCTTTTATATCGACGCAGCATGGGAACCACTTCCCGAAGCGTCTTTAACGTATCATCCAGTTCCTCCTTTGTAGTAAAAACAGAAAAGCTGAAACGAATGGTGGAATCCAAAAGCGACTGTTCTATTCTCATTGCCTGCAAGGTGGCACTGATCGTATGCTTCTTGGAAGCGCAGGCACTGCCTGCAGAAACAAAAATATTTCTTTCTTCTAAAGCGTGAAGGAGCACTTCGCTTCTGATTCCTTCTATAGAGGCACTGACAATATGAGGCGCCGCCCCTTCCGAAAGAGGGCCGTTAATACGCACATCATCCATTTGCAAAAGCTCATGGATAAAATAGCTTCTCAGCTCATAAAGCCTTTCCCTGTCCTGCTCCAAATGTCTGTACAATATTTCCGCCGCTTTGGCAAGCCCTGCCGCTCCTGGAACATTTTCCGTACCGGAGCGATAGTTTTTCTGCTGTCCTCCGCCATAGATAAGAGGTCTGATCTTTACCCCTTCTCTGATATACAAAATCCCCACGCCCTTTGGTCCGTGAATTTTATGGCCGCTGACCGATACCATATCCACTCCCCATTTCTTCGGATACATGGGCAGCTTTCCAAACCCCTGCACCGCATCTACATGGAATAATGTCTGCGGATTGTGTTTCTTTATAATCTCAGCAGCTTCTTCAATGGGCTGTATCGCTCCCACTTCATTATTCACCTGCATGATGGAAACTAAAATAGTATCGGGCCTAAGCGCCTTTTTCAATGCTTCCAGCGAAACAATTCCTTCCTTGCTTACAGGTAGATACGTCACTTCAAAGCCTTGTCTTTCCAGATAATCCATGGACTGTAAAACAGCGGGATGCTCTATCTGTGTGGTAATCAAATGCCGTCCAGCCCTCATGTTGGCATAGGCAGCTCCCATAAGCGCCCAGTTATCGGATTCCGTCCCTCCTGAAGTAAAATAAATTTCCTTATCCTTTACCTTCATGATCTTGGAAAGGGTTTCCTTAGCATATTTGATATAACGTTCCGCACTGACACCCTTCCTATGCATACTGGCTGGGTTTCCATAATCCTTCGTAAATATTTCTGCTACAAGATGTGCCACCTCATCTAATACTTTCGTGGTAGCAGAATTATCTAAATATACTTCCATTATTTTTCCTTCCTCTTCCTTTTTCCGTCACCTTATGATAATATATGCCATTATTCTTCCAACTGATACAAAAGGAAAGCCAGTACGCACATGCCCGCAGTTTCTGTCCGGAGAATTCTTTTGCCTAAAGTAACCGGAAGCATCCCTGCTTCCTTTGCTTCTTCGATTTCCTCCTCTGCAAAGCCACCCTCCGGTCCGATGAACACCGCAACGGACTGATTTTTTCCAATGCCCTCTATGGCTTTTCTGGTCTGTTCCATATTCTTTGCAAGCTCGTAGGGAATCAGTTTTATATCCATGTCCCTGCAGTAAGCAAGCGCTTCCCGAAATGACATGGGAAGAGTGACCTGTGGGATGACGGCTCTTTTACTTTGTTTGGCTGCCGCTTCGGAAATGCCCTGCCATCTTGCCACCTTGCTTTTTGCCTTCTTTTCATCCAGCTTCACCACAGCACGTTTGGATGCCACGGGAATGATCTCATAAACTCCAAGCTCTACCGCCTTTTGTATGATCCATTCCATTTTGTCAGACTTTGGAAGCCCCTGAAACAAATAGACCTTTACCGGAAGCTCCACATCCTCTTCCTTTATAAAGTAAAGCTCACAGATGACTTCATCCTCTGTAAATTCTAAAATCCCACAGCGGTATTCCTTTCCGTCCATGCCGGTCTTTATATTTATTTCCTCGCCCGTCTTCATACGCAGCACGTTTTTGATGTGGTTTACATCTTTTCCGCTGATGATGATCCGATTGCCCTGAATCTGCTCCGGGGATACAAAAAATTGATACATGTTCTCACTCTTTCCTTGCAGTCACACTGACCCATTCGCCTTGGCGGGTCACTTCCACCAACGTAAGTCCTGCCTGTTTCACCGTTTCCACAACCAGTTGTTCCTTTTCGGCAATAATGCCGGAGGTAATATAAATACCGCCCTGTTTCAAATGGTTTACAGCAACCGGTGTGAGAGGAACAAGCACTTCTGCCAATATGTTAGCCACCACTATATCATAACATCCATAACCAATTTTGTCCTGAATCTCTTTTTCTGTAATAATATTTCCAATCATCATAGTAAAAGCTTCCTTTGGAATCCGGTTCGCTTCCAGATTTTCCGCCACTGCTTCTACTGCGCAGGGGTCTAAATCCGTTCCTGTCACACTTTTTCCTCCATAGAGCAGGGAAACGATTCCCAAAATACCGCTTCCGGTTCCCACATCCAAAAGTCTTGTATCCTTTGTGACAAACTTCTTAATCTGTCGGATACATAGCTGCGTGGTCTCATGCATTCCGGTACCAAAAGCAGTTCCCGGGTCGATGTGCAGAAGCTTTTTCCCTTTATATTCTTCCTTTACCTCTTCCCAGGATGGAATCACAAGTAAATCGTCTATGGCAAACTGGTGGAAATATTCCTTCCAGTTATTGATCCAGTCCTTGTCTTCCGTTTCCGAAACTGTTATGGTGCCTTCACCAATATCCATAAAGCTTCGCAAATCATTCAGCTCTTCTTCCACCTGTTTTATCAATTGCTCCATGTCAACAGGTTTGCCAATGCTAACCGGCATATAGGAGTTATCCATGCCTTCCGAAAGTCCCGGTTTGATTTCTCCTGTTACAATATCTTCTGCCTCTCCAGTCTCCTTTTTTTCCGCTTCTGGCTTTGAACTTCCTTCCATTGTTCCATGTTCCTCCGGCACTTCCACAAAGAAATTCAAATAGGCAATGCCGTCATCCTCTTTTTCCATTGGGGGAATGTCCACGAACATCTGCTCCTTTTCCCATGGGGTTAAAGGAACGTTATCTTCAATTTGGGCTCCTTCCAATCCGATATCATATAAGATGGAAATAATGATGTCTTCCGCAGATGTAATTGTCTTAATCGTCAGTTTTTTCCATTTCATTGCCTTGTATTTCCTTTCCTGTCCCTGTACTCATTTCATTGCTATTTTATTACGTTGCTTTTTTATTCCATTATGATTATCTAACCTGCTTCTTTCTTTTCACAAACAGCCAGACTGCTATTTCCGCTAATAAGAAAAGGCCTGCCGTAATGGCATAAAGCTTTCTTCCCACATAAGGGGCATTGGTTTTTTCGCTAATCATCAGAAACATATCACCCTTTAAGGTATTTCCATCTTTTATAAACGTACCCTTTGTATAGGGATCGTAATCCTTCATCTGAAAATAAATGACTTCCAGAAAATCCTCCCCCTGGCTTTCCAGCGCCTTTAAGGACAGGGTAAACTGCTCCGGCTCCTGAATGGAAACTGTGTCAAAGGTTCTCATGAGAAAGCTGTCTAGCAGAATGTCCTTTGCATATATGGTTTCTTCATAAACCGTGCCATGCTTATCTCCTGACAGGGTCAACTGGTATACGGAGGTATTTTTTTCGTTTTCATGGTTGCACAGATGGATATTGAGATAATTAAAATCCCGTGTGGCCAAAAAGGTCTGGGAAACCTGTTCTCCGTTTTCTATTTTCAGGTTATCACTTGCTAAATACTGGTTGACCACTCTTTTTTCTCTTTCCTTTGTTTCCTTTGTAAAGGTGTTCACATTGCATAAGAAAAACAGGGCGGTTATAAAAATGCCTATTAAAAAGAGGGCATTTATCAGATAGCTTCTCATTTTTTGTATTTCAAAAACCCCTGCCTTCGTGGAAAAGCTTACAATGCCATAGGTTCCTAACAGAAAATAGACAATCTGCAGGCTGACGCTGTAAAGGGGTCCTGCTTCCCAGAGCAAATGAAATAAAATCGTTCCAAGAAAGCTGAGCTGCAGGATATAAATGCTGTCTGGCCTTTTCTCTCTCCATTGGCTTATGGCGCCTGAAAGAATAAAGAACAGCAGAAATATCTGATATATTTGATGGTAGTAGATTACGAAATCCTTTTTATCTCCAAAAATCAAGTCATGGGCAGCCGTATACTTCTGGCAGACGGATAACCGGAAGGGATAGGCATTGCTGGCGGATACCCAGGTGTTTATAAACTTTTGAAGATACGTTTTGGAAATCCCCTTCACGCCAAAATGCTTTAATCTGGCTGTCAACAGCTCCATATCGCCCTGCACCTTTTCCTCATGGGTAGGGAAGGAAGCGGTATAATCCGCATCGCTGTTGTTGTATTCGCCGCCATGGTCCAGCCCCATCATAATCCAGTGGATTGCCGGGAATGCGGTATCTTTGGTGTCTAAATTATTGATTCTTGTTTCATAGGATTTGCAGGCATAATTTGTGAGAAATAAGCAAAGACAGAATACAGCGATATAGGCTGCTACCATATATCCTCTCTTTGACTTGAAGGCTGCATCACCTTTTTTTGTCTTAAATCCCAATGCCACAAGCTTTGCCAATATAATAGCAATTGCCAGTATTACCGTGGTCTGTCTCAATCTTGTGCCAAGCACAAATAGAACTGCAAGAATGGCAGTCTGTCCCATTTTGATCTGCCATTTTTCCTGTCCCTCCATGCAGAGCACCAGATAGACAATTCCAAGGAAAACCGGCATTACCAGAATGGAAGTGTAATAAAAAGCCGTCCACAGGTAAATAAACGGGTTAAGGGCAGTAATCAACAGAAACAACAGAACTGAGGCTGCTTTTTTTTCTTTACGAAGCCTGTAAAGAATAGCCGCTGCCAAAGCTATTGCCACATCCATAAAAATCAGGTTCCAGATGTTTAAATAGTATACATAGTCCGCCTCTGCCAACCCAAACAGCTTTCCTATTTTCAGTAAGCTGTAGGTAACTGCCAGAAAGCCGTTCTGATTGGTATAGCGGGAAAAATACAGCTCTACCACGTCATTGCCCTTCAACCGGGAGACAGCGCTGGAAAATACGTTTACTCCGTCCCACAAGTAAGAAATTTCCAGCATGTTCAGTACAAGAAACTGAAGAATCATCATGAAAATGCTTATTAGCGCTATGAATGTCCAAAGTTTTTTTTCTTTTATATTTTCAAGAGTATGGCTTAACTTCAAGAAAAAGGCTCCTAAAAAAAATGCCCCCGCTGCCACGATAAAGGCAAGCACTATAGTTTTTTGCGTCGCAAATAAAAACTCCGCATCATTCCATACTTCAAGTCCGAAAAGAAGCATGGCTGCTGCGAAGACACAAAAAAGAATATAGGAAAGGCTGTAAAACCCTTTTGCAATTTTCTTTCCCATGAACCGCTCTCCCAAATGTTGATTGTCTGAATCAAAACCGTATATGGCTTTCGTGTACATGATACCATAAAACTTTCGTATACGCAAAGGAAAAGGAATCTTTATTGGTTGATTTAATAGTTGAATTTCATATCATATAAAAGCTCCCGATGGATTTTATCACAATCTGCATCAGGAGCTTTATTTTCATCATTTTACTTTATCTTGATTTTCATTTTTGCCTTTTTATTGCTCCCATCCGTAGATGTAGCTGTAATCGTCACGGTTTTGCCCTTTCCGGCTTTTTTGGCTGTTACCTTGCCCTTACTGTTGACGGTGGCATATTTGGTATTGGAGCTTGTCCATTTCAGCGTCTTGTTAGCATTCTTTCCGGTAGTCTTTACGGCTGCCTTAATGGTCATGCTCTTTCCTGCCTTCAAGGTCTTGTTTGGAGCGGCCAGCTTTATGCTCTTTACCGCATGGCGCATGATCTTAATCTTTATGGTGGCTTTCTTTCCGCTTCCGTCCGCCGCTGCGGCTGTTATGGTTACCGTTTTACCAATGCCTTGCTTTTTCAGGGTTATCCTGCCATCCTTTACGGTGGCATACTTTTGATTGCTGCTCCTCCATTGGACAGCTTTGTTAGTTGCATTTGCCGGGGTAACATTCAGGGTAAGCTGCACTTTCTTTCCGGCTGCAAGTTTTTTGGAAGGGGCCTTGATGGTAAGCTTTTGGACTTTGATATTGCTGTTTTCTTTCGTTTCCTCACTGCTGCCTTCCTGAACCTTATAGGAAAACTCTGCCACGTCACTTATCCGATAGCCCTTACACATGGCCACTGCCTTGACGGTCATGTCCCTGTCTATGGTGATTTCTCCTGTATAGAGGGTGCTTTCCATCGTGGGTATCGTTCCATCCGTGGTATAATAAATGTCTGCACCCACAGTAGCACAGCTTAAGGTCAGCTTCGTATTTTTTGCAATGCTGCTTCCTGCAGGAATGGAGGCCACTGGATTGGCTGCTTTTTCATCCCCTCCATTGCCACTGGTCTGGTCATCTTTTATAAACCAGATGTCAGATGACAAATCTATATGCAAAGCTGGGCAGACGCCTACATATTCAAGGTAGACAGCATTGCCCACACGAGGGACGTCCCCATTCCGAGTGACATACACAGCATAGCTGCTGCCCCTGCCGGGGGAGCGCAGCCACCACCAACAATTGTCCCAATCTTTATAATCACTACTATCATGTCTCCATGTACCCCTTGCATTGGCATAATCACTTACTTTCATTCTCCGGCTCATGGAATAAATGCTGTAATCACTACAGAATCCATATGTCTCATTTTCCACTTCACTGATAGAAAGCAGATAAATCTTATCACTTGTATCATTTCCGCCTTCCGTATCATACTCTGGATTATCCTCATTCACTACATTTTGTGTTATGATGGCACTCTGTTCATTATTGCTAAAAGCTGCGTTATAAAAACCGGCATTCAGCCAGTCCCTTATGGTGCTGGTTTCCCATGTGATTGTTTTCCATTCTTCGTTATAGTCCTTACTTTCAATGGCTCTATCCGCCACTACGAACAGGGTATTTCCATCATTTTCCAGTACCTTCCATTTCATCCGTTCCCATTTGAAATAACGGTAGCCGTTGCTTGTTGTCATCTTATCAAAATTATAGCCGTCATCATTTGTATCATCCTTGCCGATCCTGCGGTACTTTGTCCCGTTTACCCATACATCCATCCCGGCATCTGCCACTGTTCCGTATTTTTCAATTGCTCTGTCGATGGCCGTTATGGTAACGCTGTCCATCACTTCACTTTGGGGATAGCTTCCAAAGTATACATAGCTGAAGTCCGTATAGTCCGAGCCGTCATTTTCTTTCGTACAGTGATGAACCGGATTTGCCGGGCTTTCCGTTCCTGCCTGTATTTCAGGAAGGCTTTGTCCTAAAACTGCATCTTCCATGGCAGCTTCCTCTTCTTCTGAATCGCTTTCTTCGGCAGCTTCCGGCTCCCCGCTTTCACAGGGCTGGTTTTCGCTGACTGCTGCAATGGCTTCTTCTCCTACTGGCTGGTTCCCGCTGACTGTTCCGGTTGTGGCAGATGCCACGTCTGCCTGGAACAGCAGGAGGAAGGACAGCAGGAGGGCGGTTATGGATTTCATGCTTCGTTTCCTATTCCTATTCATATTCATACTATTTCACCTTTCTGGATCATGCCTTCTTTGGGAAGAAATCTTCCATGGCTTTTTCTTCCTTCTGCTGAACAGGCTTCTTTTGTGCAATCATTCTTCGATACTTTATTATTGTATCTTTATCTTCACTTTTGCCTTTTTATTGCTTCCATCCGTAGATGTGGCTGTAATCGTCACGGTTTTGCCTTTTCCGGCTTTTTTGGCTGTTACCTTGCCCTTCTTGCTGACGGTGGCATATTTGGAGTTGGAGCTTGTCCATTCCAGTGTCTTGTTGGCATTCTTTCCGGTAGTCCCTACAGTTGCTTTTATGGTCATGCTCTTTCCTGCTTTCAGGGTCTTTTTCGAGGTGCTCAGCTTTATGCTCTTTACCGCATGGCGCATGATCTTGATCTTTATGGTGGCTTTCTTTCCGCTTCCGTCCGCCGCTGTAGCTGTTATGGTTACCGTTTTACCAATGCCTTGCTTTTTCAAGGTTATCCTGCCATTCTTTACGGTGGCATACTTTTGGTTGCTGCTCTTCCATTGGACGGCTTTGTTGGTAGCATTTGCCGGGGTGACGTTCAGGGTAAGCTGCACTTTCTTTCCGGCTGCAAGTTTTCCTGAAGGGGCCTTGATGGTAAGCTTTTGGACTTTGATATTACTGTTTTCTTTCGTTTCCTGTACCTTGTAGGAAAACTCTGCCACGTCACTTATCCGACAGCCCTTGCACATGGCCACTGCCTTGACAGACATATCTGGGTTTATTGTGATTTCTCCTGTATAGAGGGGGCTTTCCATCGTAGGTATCGTTCCATCCGTGGTATAGTAAATGTCTGCACCCACAGTGGCACAGCTTAAGGTCAGCTTCGTATTTTTTGCAATGCTGCTTCCTGCAGGAATGGAGGCCACTGGACTGACTGCTTTTTCATCCCCTCCATTGCCACTGGTTTCGTCATCTTTCATAAGCCAGATGTCAGATGACAGATTTATATGCAAAGCTGGACAAATGCCCTCAAAATAATAGTTGACGTAAAAGCCAGGTATATAGACATTCCCATCGTTGGTGACATCTGCAGCACCACTACTACGACTTCCAGTAGAACGCAGCCACCACCAGCTATTGCTCCCTGCACCTCTTGTATTGGCATAATCACTTGCTTTCACTCTCCGGCTCATAGAATGAACGTTATAGTCATTACAGAATCCATATGTCTCATTCGTCACTTCACTGATGGAAAGCAGATAAATCTTATCACTTGTGTCGTTTCCACCTTCTGTACCATAGTATGGGTTATCCTCATTAACTACATTTTGCGTTACGATAGCACTCTGTTCACTGCCGTTAAAAGCGGTGTTATAAAAGCTGGCATTCAGCCAGTCCCTTACGGTGCTGGTTTCCCATGTAATGTTTTTGTATACTTCATTGTATTTCTCACAGTCAATGACTCCATCTGCTACTACGAACAGGGTATTTCCATCGTTTTCCAGTACCTTCCATTTGATCCGTTCCCATTTGAAATAGCGGAAGCCGTTGCTTGTTGGCATATCATAAAAATGTCCGCCATAATTTGTATCGTCCTTACGTATCCTGCGGTACTTTGTTCCATTTACCCATACATCCATTCCGGCATCTGCCACTGTTCCATATTTTTTAATCGCTCTGTCAATGGCAGCTATGGTAGCACTGTCCGTCACTTCACTTTGGGGATAGCTTCCAAAATATACATAGCTGAAGTCCGTATAGTCCGAGCCGTCATCTTCCTTCGTACAGTGATGAACCGGATTTGCCGGGCTTTCCGTTCCTGTCTGTATTTCGGGAAGGCTTTGCCCCGGAACAATATCTTCCATGGCAGCTTCCTCTTCTTCTGGATCGCTTTCTTCGGCAGCTTCCGGCTCCCCGCTTTCACAGGGCTGGTTTTCGCTGACTGCTGCAATGGCTTCTTCTCCTGCTGGCTGGTTCCCGCTGACTGTTCCGGTTGTGGCAGATGCCACGTCTGCCTGGAATAGCAGGAGGAAGGACAGCAGGAGGGCGGTTAGGGATTTCATGCTTCGTTTCCTATTCCTATTCATACTATTTCACCTTTCTGGATCATGCCTGCTTTGGGAAGAAATCTTCCATGACGTTTTCTTCCTTCTGCTGAACAAGTTTCTTTTGTGCAATCATTTATAAATATTTTAATATTACAAGGAGATAATATATATGGGAAAAAACTACGAAAACAGCCAATAACGTATTTCCTATTGCACGTTATCATACTTTATTATTGAATCTTAATTTTCACTTTTGCCTTTTTGGCTGTTACCTTTCCCTTACTGCTGACTGTGGCATATGCTGTATTGATAACGTTGTGTAAAATAAATACTAGTATTTTATTTTATCATGTGAAACATTATTATGTAAAGATATCTGTTCATTTTGCAAAATATGGTAATTTTTTTATTCCAATTTAATCATTTTCAAACAAATATCACTCCATGCACACTAAAAAATGCCCTTCAAGTCATTTCAAACTCAAAGGACACTCTTTCTTCGTATTTATCTTTATTTAAAGAACCCTTTCTTCTTTTTCTCTTTTCCTTCTTTATTCCCTTCATCCTTGGAATTATTTTTTACCGCCTCCAAGGTATTACCTGTTTCTTTATCATACTGTCTGAGCAGTTCCTTGGCTTCATGGGACAGCTTATCAGGCACCTGCAATACAAGTGTTACATAGTGGTCGCCCCTGATTTCTTTATTCCGAAGAGTAGGAACACCTTTTCCTTTTAATCGCACCTTAGTATCTGTCTGAGTTCCGGGCTTTACATCATAAATGACCTTGCCGTCTACAGTATCAATCATAATCTCGCCGCCAAGAGCCGCCACCGGAAAGCTGACAGGAACGGTTGAAAAGATATTATAATCCTGTCTTTGGAAGATAGGATGTCTCTGCACTACCACTTCCACAAGCAAATCTCCTCTTGGTCCGCCGTTTGTACCCGGCTCACCTTTATCCCGGATGCGAATGCTCTGTCCGTTATCGATACCTGCCGGAACGGAAACCTGAATCTTTTTCTTGCTGGCAATATATCCTGTACCGTGACAGTCTCCACACTTTTCCTTAATGACCTTTCCTGTACCACCACAGTCAGGACAGGTCTGTACATTCCGCATAGTTCCGAAGAAGGACTGCTGGGTAAAGACTACCTGGCCTTTTCCGCCGCACTTGCTACAGGTTTCTTTCGTAGTACCCGGCTTTGCACCGCTTCCCTTACAGGTTGGACAGGGGTCTTTTAAAGTGAGCTCAATCTCCTTTTCCACACCAAATACTGCTTCTTCAAAGCTGATCCGAATGCTGGTACGCACATTGGCGCCCTTCATGGGACCATTGCTTGTGCGCCTGCTCCTGCCGCTTCCAAACAAGTCTCCAAATATATCTCCGAATATATCTCCAAAATCAGCGCTGTTAAAATCAAATCCACCAAATCCGCCTGCTCCGCCGTTTTCAAAAGCGGCATGCCCAAACTGATCATATTGTCTTTTCTTCTCCGGATCACTTAAGATGGCATAAGCTTCCGAAGCTTCCTTAAATTTTTTCTCCGCTTCCGCATCTCCCGGATTCATATCCGGATGATACTTTTTCGCAAGGGCTCTATATGCTTTTTTGATTGCTGCTTCATCAGCACTTTTATCCACTCCAAGCACTTCATAGTAATCCCGTTTTTGTTCTGCCATGTTGTTCTCCTCTATTCTATCTCTCTATCCTTACATTTATGTTGAAATAAAAAATACGGTAAAGCCATTCTGAACAGCCGTTTCCATACTAAAATACTTCTATAATCAAGATATGTCTATAACTATAACATTTCTACACTAAAATATAATTCGTGTCAGTCATATAATTTATCAGAAAGCACGCTAAAAATCAATATTTCATTTCTAAACAATTGATAAAGTTTTAAAATAACAGGAAGTGGGAAGTACCATATGGCTTTGCCCATATGGTACTTGATAAGTTCTTTTATACTTCTCTGTAATCTCCGTCCACTACATCGCCTTCCGGTGCAGGACCTGTAGATTCTGCTCCGCCCATATCCGGTGCAGGACCGCCTGCTGCCTGAGCCTGCTCGTACATTTTTGTAAACAATGACTGGGCGCTGTTCATAAGCTTTTCTTTCTTGGCATTCATTTCCGTCACCTGATCCGGTGTCAGCTCAGAATCCTTTGTGGACTCTAAATATGCCTTTAAATCTGCAAGATCAGCTTCTACCGGTGCTTTTTCGCTATCGGATAATTTATCACCAACTTCGGATAATGCCTTTTCTGTCTGGAATACAAAGGAGTCTGCATCATTTCTGGCATCAATTCCTTCTTTTCTTGCCTTATCCTGTGCTTCGTATTCTGCTGCTTCCTTTACAGCTTTTTCAATATCCGCATCAGACATATTGGAGCCTGCTGTAATGGTAATATGTTGTTCTTTTCCTGTTCCTAAATCCTTTGCGGATACGTTTACGATACCGTTTGCATCAATATCAAAGGTAACCTCGATCTGCGGGATTCCCCTTGGTGCCGGTGCAATGCCGTCCAGTCTGAACTGTCCCAGAGACTTGTTATCCTTTGCAAACTGTCTTTCACCCTGTACTACGTTAATGTCAACTGCGCTCTGATTGTCTGCTGCAGTAGAGAATACCTGGCTTTTCTTTGTAGGAATGGTTGTATTTCTCTCAATCAGCCTTGTTGCCACACCGCCCATTGTCTCAATGGAAAGTGACAAAGGTGTTACATCCAGCAGAAGGATTTCGCCTGCGCCTGCATCTCCTGCCAGCTTACCGCCCTGGATGGAAGCGCCAAGCGCTACACATTCATCCGGATTCAGGGTTTTACTTGGCTCATGGCCGGTTAATTGTTTTACTTTATCCTGAACTGCCGGAACACGGGTGGAACCGCCTACTAATAATACCTTTCCAAGCTCGGAAGCGGTAATGCCTGCATCCTTTAATGCGGTGGTTACCGGAACTGCGGTTCTTTCTACCAGGTCATGAGTCAGTTCGTCGAATTTTGCTCTTGTCAGGTTCATATCAAAGTGCTTTGGACCTTCTGCTGTTGCAGTGATGAAGGGCAGGTTGATATTGGTTGTGGTAGCAGAAGATAACTCTTTCTTTGCTTTTTCTGCTGCTTCCTTTAATCTCTGAAGCGCCATCTTATCATTGGATAAGTCAATGCCTTCATTTTTCTTGAATTCTGCCAGCATGTAATCTGTAACCTTCTGGTCGAAGTCGTCACCGCCAAGACGGTTATCACCTGCTGTAGATAATACTTCAATGACACCTTCACCGATTTCGATAATAGATACGTCAAAGGTACCACCGCCCAAGTCATATACCATGATTTTCTGTTCTTTTTCGTTGTCAAGTCCGTAAGCCAGCGCTGCTGCGGTAGGCTCGTTGATGATACGCTTTACATCCAGTCCTGCAATCTTACCTGCATCCTTTGTTGCCTGACGCTGTGCATCATTAAAGTAAGCAGGAACGGTAATAACTGCTTCTGTTACCTTTTCACCCAGATAGCTTTCTGCATCTGCTTTTAATTTCTGTAAAATCATGGCAGAAATTTCCTGTGGGGAATATTTCTTGTCATCAATTGTCTTCTTTACATCCGTACCCATATCTCTCTTAATGGAAGAAATGGTCTTTTCTGCATTGGTTACTGCCTGACGCTTTGCAGGCTCACCAACCAGTCTTTCTCCGGTTTTCGTAAATGCCACTACAGACGGGGTCGTTCTGACACCTTCCGTATTTGCTATAACGGTAGGCTTACCGCCTTCCATAACTGCTACACAACTGTTTGTCGTACCAAGATCGATACCAATAATTTTGCTCATAACTAAGCCCTCCTAAAATGATTTGATAAATTTTTTCTACTCCACTACAGCTACCATGCTGTGCCTTACTACTGTTTCTCTGTATTTATATCCTTTTTGCAGCTCTTGTGCCACTATGCCAGATTCATATTCTTCACTGGCTACCTGCATCACTGCATTGTGAAGGTCCGGATCAAATTCCGTTCCGACTGCTTCAATGGGTGTTACCCCAAGGTTTTCCAGCTCTGTCATAAGCTGCTTATAAATCATCTGCATTCCGTCGGCAAAAGCGCTTCCTTTTTCTTCCTCCCCTACTGATTGAAGACCTCTTTCAAAGTTGTCAACTACCGGAAGGATTTTTTCGATGACGCTTTTTGCTCCGGTTTCAAACATGGCTGACTTTTCCTTTTCGGAACGCTTTCTAAAATTATCGAATTCCGCCATCTGACGCTTTACCCGGTCTTCCAGCTCTTCGATTTTTTCTTTTGCCTTATCCTTTTTCTTAAATATTTTTTTCTCCGCTTTTGGCGAATCCTTTTCCTGACCGTTTTCCTCTATCTCTTCTTCCGGTTTCTTTTCTTCTCCGGAAGCTTCTGGCTTTTCATCGGTTTTCTCTTTCGTATCTTCTGCTGTATCTACCGTATCTTCTTCCATCTCTTCTGAAACGATTTCTTTTTCCTGTTCTGCCACTTATTTCATCCCTTTCTATGTTTTTTTGTATATGGAATCCAATTGCTTCATCAGATTCTGTAAAGTACCCACTACCTTTTCGTAATCCATACGCTTCGGTCCGATAATGCCGATGGTACCTTTCATTCCCTCTTCCAGCTCGTAGGTAGCTGTCACCACACTGCAATCTTTCATGGACTGTACCGGCGTCTCTGCACCGATGTACACCTGAATGCCCTTTTCCTGACTCTTTTCCAAAGTGTCCTGCACCAGACTGGTCAGCAGTTGTTTTTCTTCAAAGGTACTTATGATCTCACTTGCTTTTTCTCCATTGCTTAACTCGGGATATTTAAAAATGTTGTTGGCGCCGGAGGTATAAATCTGCAAATCTTCCTCCTCACGGATAGCCTCTGCTACCGCATCCATCACATCGCTCACAATCTTGCTGTGTATGCCTGCCTGCTGCTTGAGCTGTGCGATCATGCCAAGGTTGATTTCTTCCAAAGTCAGCCCGGACAAATGTGTGTTTAAAAGAATGTTCAGCTTTAATATGGTCTCATCATCCAAAGGCGCTTCCAGATTTAAAATATTATTTTTAATAATATTTCCTTCTACTACCACAACCGCCAGAATCTGATTCACATCCACACGGGAGAGTTGAATGAATTTCAGTTTGTTGCCCTGATAGCTGGGAGCCGAGATCATCGTAGCATAATTGGTATTTACTGCCAGAACCTTTGCCACTTGCTTGAGAAGCTGATCCATCTTTTCTTCTTTTTCAAGAAGCATCCCCTTCATTTCATCTACTTCCCGCTCCTTCTGCATAAGCTCATCTACATAAAGCCTGTAGCCTTTATCGGAAGGAATCCGACCTGCCGAAGTATGGGGCTGCAGGATATAACCAAGCTCCTCTAAATCCGCCATTTCATTTCGTATAGTAGCAGAACTTAAATTCAAATCCGTATATTTGGAAATCGTCCTGCTGCCTACCGGTTCTCCCGTTTCCAAGTAATTACGAATAACGGCCTGGAGAATTTTTAATTTTCTTTCATCTAGCTGCATCCAATCACTTCCTTATTGTCTACCTTAGAAGAACCTTTTTAGAATTGTTAGCACTCACCAGAGCAGAGTGCTAATATGTTCTGTACCTAATGTAGCACTATGAATTTATATTGTCAACATTATTTTGCCATAAAATTCTAAAAAAATTATGAAATCAAAAAAAGAAGGGGGAGTGTGGTCTGGAGGACGTGGGAACAGGCAGAGCATATAGTAGTCTTTCGGACACGCTCTCGCTCTGCAAAGACGCAGCGGTACTAATGCCCCAAAGTACAGGGCACAAGTGCCGGCGACTTTGCCAAGGTCCAAAAGACTACTATATGCTCTGCCTGCTCCCACTGTGTATCGACATGCTTTCTGTTTTGTTAATAGGGGGCGCTATGCTTTTCTATATCCATAAACGGAACAGGGATATGTATTTGTGTATAGTAATACCCCTCGCTCACTTGTATTCCTGTGCTTAGAAGGAGCAAGGGGTAGTCTTTTTACTTTTCATTATATACATGTGGCCCTAATTGTCATATAAAACGGGCTGCTATGTTTCTTTAGAAGTCAACTTCCGTTCCGTAATACGTACAGTTAAACAACTGTTCCATAGCTGTCTTATCTATTTCTCTTGGATTGGAGCCTGTGCAGGCATCTTCTACGGCACGTTCTGCGATTCCTGCTACTTTTTCCTTAAACTCATCCTCAAGAATGCCAAATTCCTTTAATGTTCTTGGAATATTCAGCTTCACGTTAAATTCGTCAATCTTTGCGCAGAGGCTATTGATAAGCGCCTTTTCAGAAACACCTTCCAGACCCATCCTGCGGGCGATTTCTGCGTATCTGGCTGCTGCTACTGCATTCTTGGCATTGTATTTGATAACGTATGGCAGATAAATGGCATTGGCACAGCCGTGTGGGATATGTCCTGTAGAAAAAGCTGCCCCTGTCTTGTGTGCCATGGAATGCACGATTCCCAATAAAGCATTGGAGAATGCCATACCTGCCAGACACTGTGCATAATGCATCTCTTCCCTTGCCACCATATCTTCCTTATAAGAAGCAGGCAGATAATCCAACACCATCTCAATTGCCTGAAGGGCAAGGGGGTCTGTGAATGGGCTATTCAAGGTGGAAACATATGCCTCAATGGCATGTGTCAAAGCATCCATGCCTGTATATGCAACCTGTTTTTTCGGAAGTCCCATTACAAGGTCAGGGTCAACAATTGCCACATCCGGCGTAATATTGAAATCTGCCAGCGGATATTTCACACCTGTCTGATAATTTGTAATAACAGAGAATGCCGTTACCTCTGTTGCAGTTCCAGAGGTTGTGGGAATCGCACAGAATTTTGCCTTCTGCCTAAGCTCTGGAAAGTTAAAGGGTGTAATCAAATCCTCAAAGGTTGTTTCCGGATATTCATAAAAAGCCCACATTGCCTTAGCCGCATCAATTGGTGAGCCGCCGCCCATGGATACAATCCAGTCCGGCTCAAATGCACACATTGCTTCTGCACCCTTCATCACAGTTTCAACAGACGGGTCTGGCTCAACGCCTTCAAAAAGCTCTACCTCCATGCCGGCTTCCTTCAAATAATTTACCGCTTTATCCAAAAATCCCTGCCGCTTCATGGAGCCGCCACCCACTACTAAAATCGCTTTTTTTCCTTTTAAGTTTTTCAGCTCCTCAAGACTTCCTTTTCCATGATAAACGTCTCTCGGTAATGTAAATCTTGCCATATGTAACCCTCCAAATATAAAATAGTATTATTATTGTCTGAGAAACCTTGTAAATGTCCCTCCAATTATCTAGTATAGCGAAATACTTCCGAATATGCAATGAAAATCTGGAAATTTAGAAACATTTTATTCTCTGTCCAATCTGTTGTCTGACAATTTCAAGGGATACAGTTTGACCAGTACATTTCTACGGAAGGATGGGCTGCAATCGGACTCAATACTCCGCTTATTCCACACATCCAATTATTTCCTGAATGTCTTCTATATTATATTGCTCCATATAATCCCGAATTCCCTGTATGGTTTCCTCCGTTGTATAAGGATTCACAAAATTCATGGCACCTACAGAAACCGCTGTTGCTCCTGCCATAAGGAATTCAATGGCATCCTCACCATTTGCAATGCCCCCCATGCCAATAATCGGAATTTTTACTGCATGTGCCGCTTCATACACCATGCGGATTGCTACCGGCTTAATAGCAGGACCGGATAAGCCTCCGGTTTTGTTTGCAAGGGCAAACTTTCTCTTATGGATATCTATTTTCATTCCGGTTATAGTATTGATTAAAGATATGGCATCTGCTCCTGCCGCTTCTGCTGCTTTTGCCATTTCTCCAATGCTTGTTACATTAGGGCTTAATTTCATGATTACCGGCTGCTTTGCTTTTTTCTTGATTTCTTCCGTAATATAGTAAAGGGCATCTGCTTTTTGTCCAAAAGCAATGGCGCCTTCCTTTACGTTTGGACAGGATACATTGATTTCCAGCATGTCAACTGCCTGTTCGGATAACCTTTCTACCACTTCCACATAATCCTCTACGGATTTTCCGCAGACGTTTACAATTACTTTTGTATCATATTTCTTTAAGAATTCCAAATCTCTCTTGATAAAAACATCAATTCCCGGATTTTGCAGACCAATGGCGTTCAACATCCCACCATAGGTTTCCGCAACTCTTGGAGTGGGATTGCCGGGCCATGGTACATTGGCAACTCCTTTGGTCACTATTGCGCCAAGCTTATTTAAATCCACAAATTCGCCATATTCCATTCCAGAACCAAAGGTACCGGAAGCAGTCATGACCGGATTTTTAAAATTAACTCCTGCGATAGTTACTGCTGTATTTTTTTTCTCTTTCATGAAATGTCCACCTCCTCTGCCGGATAAACAGGACCGTCTGTACAGATCCTTGCATTATGTACAAAGGAATGCTGATCCACTTCCTTTGTTTTGCATACACAACCCAGGCAGGCGCCTACGCCGCATGCCATTCTTTCTTCAAGGGACAAATATGCTGCCATGCCATTTTCTGCTGCATATTCCTTAATGGCTCTTAGCATTGGCATTGGCCCGCATGAAAAAATAACATCTCCCTTCAGGCAGTTATCCTCTATGGCATTCATGACCGTTCCTCTGCTTCCCCTGCTGCCATCCTCGGTAGCGATATATACTTGTCCATACTTTTCTAAATCTTCCTGTAAAAACAATTCATTTCGATAACCAAGTATTATTTTTATATTACTGTTATCTCTCCCTGCCTTTTGGTTTGCATCAGCTAACTCTTTTGCCAGCTGTACCATCGGAGGTATGCCAATGCCACCTCCCATTAAAAAAACTGTCTTTCCATCTGCCGCTTCCAAAGGAAATCCATTTCCCAAAATACCCAAAATAGAAATGCTGTCTCCTTTTTTATACTTGGAAAACTCCTTTGTACCGGTTCCCGCAATCCGGTATACGATTCGGAGCTTTTCCTTTTTTTCGTCCACTTCGCAAATACTGATAGGTCTTGGCAGAAGAGTAGCTTCATTTTTTGGATAAATGCTGATAAACTGACCCGGGTGAGCATTTTGGGCAAGAGCTGTTTCTATCCACATATCAAAAATCCCATTGGCGATTTCCTTTTGGGAATATACGATTGCTGTTTCTTTTTTCTTTTTTTCCATGTTCTTCTCCTGTTATTTCATATAGTCCATATCTTTCCTGATTCTGATTCCTCCAAAATCCAATCCGGATTTTGCAATAGAACTAATTTGCTTGATATACGATAGCTCCTTTCACAATAGTAGCATCAATCTTTCCCTGAAGGGTCGCACCAATAAAAGGAGTATTATGAGATTTGGAGCAAATGTCCTCTTCCCGAAAGACATACTGTTCTTTTTCATCAAAAATAATCAAGTCTGCTTCTGCCCCTTCTTCTATAGTTCCTGCCGGCAGGTGATAAAGCTTTGCCGGGTTTAAACTCATCTTTTCAAACAGCTCTGTCAAGGTAAGGTGTCCCGGCAGCACCAAATTGGTAACTGCTAACCCGAAAGCAGTTTCCAGCCCGATAATTCCGCTTGGCGCTTCCGTCAATGGCTTGTCCTTTTCTTCTTTTGCATGAGGAGCATGATCTGTTGCAATCAAATCAATGGTACCGTCCTTCAGTCCTTCTATAATGGCCATCCTGTCTTCTTCTTCCCTGAGAGGAGGATTCATTTTGGCCATTGTTCCCTTTTCTATGACTGCTTCTTCCGTCAAAGTAAAATGATGTGGGGTTGCCTCCGCATGAATGTTATCGCCCCGCTTTTTTCCTTTTCGAACAATTTCCACGCCTTCCTTTGTACTGATATGCTGTACATTTAAAGAAGCTCCCGTTTTCAGGGCAAGTTCCACATCTCTTTCAATCAAGGATATCTCCGCCTTTCTTCCGGAACCGCCTATACCAAAATATGCTGCCGCCTTTCCTGCATTGACTCCATTGTTCTCGATGAAAGCCGGATCCTCTTCGTGCAGACTGACAGGCACCCCCAATTCTTTTGCAGTCAGCATTGCCTGCTCCAGAAGCACCTTATTCATAAGGGGAATGCCATCATCGGTAAACCCTACGGCTCCCATGGACTTCAAAGCTTGCATATCAGTTAATTCCCGGCCTTTCAGTCCTTTTGTAATGGTTCCGCACGTTTCTACATGAATCTCTGTTTCTTTTCCTTTATTCAAAACATAAGCCAGAGTTTCTTCATTATCCACCGCCGGCCTTGTATTTGCCATCAGCACCACGGTAGTAAATCCTCCCTTTGCTGCTGCTTTGGCTCCGGTAAGGATATCCTCCTTATGGGTAAAGCCCGGGTCCCTGAAATGTACATGGACATCCACAAGCCCGGGACCGATTTTCTTTCCAGATGCATCCAGAACCTGTATGCCCTTTTCTTCGCCTCTTTGCTCCCTATGACTGTTTCCAAATTCTTCTGCCAGCTTTTTCTCGTCCAGTTTCTTATCTATTTTTTTTATCCTTCCATTCTGAATAAAAATATCCGCCTGTATCTCCTGATGCTTTACAGGGTCTACGATGACTCCGTTTTTAATCAATAGCACTTGGTTACGCTTCCTTTCTTTGCTTGGATAAATCGTGTTCAAGAAAGATTATACGTTATTTTCAGGTTTTTCACAATTGTTTTTCACAGGGATGAAGGTTTTGGCGAAAGAACGTTAAAACTGCAGCTACCAGGCATTTCTTATTCAAATACCACAGCTTTCTCAATCAATTCCAGCTTAATCACAACATAGGGATAAGAAGCCGCACTCCCCTTGGCATCCTCATCCGTAGGTCCCATTAAATTGCTGTCCATATAAATAGCATTTTCCGTTTCATATACTTCATCTACGGTAATGCAATATCCTCCTGTAGGTTGTTTCCCATAACCTGCACATATGTATAAATATCCTGCTTCCTCATAAGTAAATCGGAATGGATTTTCTTTTTGATTCTCAATGGCGGTCTTCAATTCCTCAGGAAGTTCCCCATCACTGACCACTGTAAATTCTAAATCCTTTATTTTTTTTTCCTTATCTACTTTTTTTCCACATCCGAAGAGCAATATGCTCACTAATAAGACACAGATTATTGCAATGCCTCGTTTTTTCATAATTGCATCCGCCTTCCATATATTATTGCAAACTTTCTTCTTTCATCTTATTCCGAAAGGCTTGTTTCATATACTACTTATTTATAATCGACTGTTTTCTATAAAAAGACGATTTACCATTTATTTTGTTGTATTTTCCGATTTTCTCGGCTATAATCCTATTGATGATTTGATTGAAACAGAATAGGAGTCGTGGCAAAGATGCTTCGTTTTATTTGTGTTGCAAGTTTTGTTATATTATTTTTAGTGTTCAGTATTCCCCTCCTTATTGCAGAGTGGATTATAGGATTTTTTAACAAGGATTTAAAGGATAAAAGCTCCCTTGCGATTGTAAACTGGGCTTTCCGTTGCTGTATCCGGATGGCAGGGGCTTCCACTACAGTGCTGGGAGAAGAAAACGTTCCCAGGGATGAAGCGGTTTTATATGTAGGAAACCATAGAAGCTATTTTGATATTTTATTGACTTATATCAGGGTTCCAAGACCTACCGGATATATAGCAAAGGTAGAAATGCTCCGCTATCCCCTATTATCCAACTGGATGAAAAATCTCCACTGTCTGTTTTTAGACAGGAGCGATATTAAAAAGGGATTAAAAACCATACTGACCGGTGTGGAAAAGGTCAAGTCCGGTATTTCTATCTGCATTTTTCCGGAGGGCACCAGAAATAAGACCAATGACACTTTTTTACCATTTAAAGAGGGCAGCTTTAAAATAGCCGAGAAGGCAAATGCACCCATTATCCCTATCACCATCAATAACTCCGCTGCTATCTTTGAAGACCATCTTCCCAAAATGAAAAAGGCTCATGTAGTCATTGAATATGGAAAGCCCATCCGCATCAGCGAGCTTTCCAAAGAGGATAAGAAAAATCTTGGAATTTATGTTCAGGATATTATTAAAACAACTTATGAAAAAAACAAGGCGCTTGTATAGTGCCTTGTTTCTGTTCATATATCTTTAAGCAATGATTAAAAACCATTCTTTTTTGTGCCGCTTCATGAAGCGCAACATCTAAGTTTCTCCACGATAACCTGAAAGTTCATGCCATGGGATGCTTTTATCAAAAGCGCATCCTTTCTCTTCAAAATGTCCTGACAGGCATTTAAAAAAGCTTCCACTGTCTCAAAATAAAATAGCTCTGTAGGAAAGCTTCCTTCCTTTTTCCTTTCTAATGCCCCCTCATAAATATATCTGCCCAGTTCGCCGATGGCAACAATCACATCAAGCTGCTTTTCCACCCCATAACTACCGATTTCTTTATGAAGCTCTTTTTCCTTTTCTCCCAGCTCGAACATGGAGCCAATGATGGCACATCTTCTTCCCCTTGTATTCCCAAGCAGATTAAGCGCTGCTTTCATGGATACAGGATTGGCATTGTAGCAATCATCCAAAATCGTATATTGCTCCGTTATGATTAAATGGCTCCTTCCTTCCAGAGCTTCCACCTTTTCAATTCCTCTTTTTATTTCCTCTAAGGAAAGAGAAAGCTTCAAACCTACAGCCGTTGCTGCCAGAGCATTGTTTACCATATGTTCTCCCGGAATGGGAATATGTACCTTTATGCATCCTGCGGGTGTATGGATGGTACAGTCCGTTCCAAAAATTCCATGACCCCCAATATGTGTAGCAAAGATTTTCGCCTGCCTGTTTTCTTCCTGTCTTATGGAAAAATAAGTAAGTCCCTCCCGTTTTTCCTTCCATTCCGAAAGCTTATCGTCATCTCCGTTTAATATAGCCGGCGCATCCTCCTTCATATAATCAAAAATCTCTGTTTTTGCCCGAAGGACACCATCCCTATCACCCAGATTTTCCAGATGGCATTGTCCAATATTGGTTATGACGCATAAATCCGGCTTCACAATCCTGCTAAGCCTGTGCATTTCTCCAAAGTCGCTGATTCCCATTTCCACCACTGCTGCCTGATGCTCCTCCCTTATCCGAAATATGGTCAGGGGAACTCCCACTTCATTGTTAAAATTTCCCTCTGTCTTAAGAGTATTATATTTTTCGCTTACAACAGCAGCAATCATTTCCTTTGTGCTTGTTTTTCCAACGCTTCCTGTAATTCCAATTATAGGCAGTTTCATTTGGTTTCTGTAAAATTCGGCAATATCCTTTAATGCCTTAAAGCTATCTTCCACAAAGATACAGGCCACATTGTCCGCTTCCGGCTTTTGCTCCGAAACAACGCAAAGAGCGCCCTTTTTTAATACATCCGGTATAAAGGAATGCCCGTCCACCCGCTGCCCTTTTGTGGCAACAAACAGCCACTTCTTTTCAATCTTCCGGGAATCAATGGAAATCCCCTCTACTTCCTCTTTCCTCTTTTCCTCCGGTCCGTAATATATACCGCCGCAGGCTCTTGCAATATTCTCCAATGTCATATTCTTCATAATGCTTTCCCCATATTCTTATATTATGTATGAAAATCTTTCTACTGCCGTTTTCTATTTTCTATTCATTATATTTTTTGAAAGAAATCTCAATGATTTTTTCACACAAGGTTTCAAAATCCATTCCCACTGCAGCAGCTTCCTGGGGAAGCAATGAGGTTTTTGTCATGCCTGGCAGAGTATTTGCCTCCAGACAGAAAAAGCTCCCATCCTCTTGAAGCAGGAAATCCATTCTGGCATATACTTTCAGCCTTAATACAGAAAATACATGTTCCGCAGCTTTTTGCATGCTTTTTGTAAGCTCCTCTGATAAATCAGCAGGACATGTTTCCACGGCGCTGCCTGCCTGATACTTGTTTTTGTAATCATAAAATCCTTCTAACGGTGCGATTTCAATAATGGGAAGCGCTTTTCCCTCCAGTACCCCAACGGAAAATTCCCTGCCCTTTATGTACTGCTCCACAATGACTTGATTTTCATAAGAAAATGCTTTGTGCAATGCCTCCAAATACTCCTCTTTGGAATTTACCATATACACGCCTACGCTGGAACCGCCCCGGCAGGTCTTTACTACTGCTGGAAACGGCACTTCTTCCATTCTGTCCTCTCCCTTTTCAAATTGTTCTTTCCAAAGGCTGAAGCCTTCCGGTGTAGGGATTCCGTTTTGTCGGAACAATTCTTTGGAAAGAGATTTATCCATTGCTACTGCCGCCCCCAAATAACCGCTCCCCGTATAGCGGATACCTGCCAGATCAAAGGCTGCCTGTACCGTACCGTCCTCTCCCGGCGCACCGTGAAGCGCAAGGAATACCATATCTGCCATAGCGCAGATATCCATCACATGAGGTCCAAAAAATCCAACACCTCCGTCCTTTCTTTGGGCCCTGATTTTTTCCATATCCGGTGTTTCCCTGGAAATAGCTCCTATTGCCTCTGCCCAGTCCTTTTCTATGGAAAATATCTCCTTAAAGTCATTCTCTTCATAACCTAAATACGCATCCAACAGAACTGCATTATGACCGCTGTTTTTAAATGCCTGATAAATCATGGCTCCTGTTGCCAGGGATACATCTCTTTCTGTACTGGTTCCTCCTGCTAAAACAACAATTTTCATTCTTCTGCCTCTCTTTCTATAATTTCATGAAGGATAAATATGAAAGATGACTGCAGGTATAGCTGATATTCTTCTCCTTCATCAGTACGATTCAGAATTCCTTTTCCCGTTACCATCCCTACTCCGTCCTCATTTCTCCCAAATAAGTAGTGCAACTGATTTTCCATGATTCCCAAATATTCATGACTTGTAATAATGCGGTCGATAATGGCAAGTACAAAGGTATTTTCCAAAATTTGCCGGGCGCTCCGCCCCAGTTCATCAGTCCATACCATATAAACATCCTTTTTGGCAGTGGCAGCCAGCTCCTCTGCTCTATCCATCAGTTCGTCCATCAGCATAGCACAAATTTCCACGTCCACCTTCTGTTTACAAGTCAAATAAGCCATATCTCCATACAGCTTTCTGGAAAATCTGGAATTTTCCTTCGGTTGATTTAGCCCCAGATATTGTTTTAATTTGTTATGATACTTTTCATTTCCGGTGGACTTATAAAGCTCCGCTGCTGCATAATACTGCAGGTCATCCAATTCACCATACTTTTCCACATAGCTGTATGCCGCTTCTGAGGCTTTTAGACAAGCAGCAGAAAATTCTTCATCGTACCCGCCGTATATTCTGGAAAACTGTGCCATTACAGCAGAAAATTCCGCTGTTGCCTCCACCGATATTTCTTCTACGTAATAAGTGCCCTGATCCATCTCCGGCGCAGTTGTCTCCGTTTCCTTTTCCGGATAGACACCACCATATACTCCGCCGCTTTTTTCCTCCTGCATGGACAAAAGCCAATTGACTTCAAAAACCACCTCGTTTAGCAGCTTATTCCTCAGCCTGCTTTTTTCCTCCGCTTCTTCTTCCGTACCTTCCTTTTCCTCAATATATTCATAGGACATCAACAAATCCGAAACGATTTTGGCGCCTTCCGCCACATCCTTTTCAAAGTTGCTCCCGGTATGCCAGCCCCCCTGGGATGCAATCACCACATCCGTTCCCTGAAGCTTTGTAGTTCCCAAATGACATGCCTGATGATTATTTACTGTCACCGCGCCGGTTAAATCTGTACCACACCGGTGATAATAAAAAGAGTCCAGAATATCGCTGTAAATCTGCCCATAAACATCTTCCTTAATTTCAAAAGGATAGGACTGTCCGATAACGGAAGTTTCTATGTAATAGGTGCCCGGCTCAGTCAGCTCCGTAAAAACACCCTTACTAATATACTCCTTATCTATCTCACTATATGTTTTTTTTTGTATTTTGCCCTTATATACCACTTGCTTTGTTTCCTGATTAACAACGGTAAACTCCTGGCTCAGTCCTTCCCCACGAAAAAGTGCAACCTTCTCACTTTCTATCCCGTATCCATTTCTATCTACCAGAACCCCTGGACGGGAAGAAGGTTTCTCGTAAGGCTCATCATAAACAGCCTGCTGCAAGAAACTCTCATCCACTGTCTCATCCAGAGTCTTATAATCATCAGGATTCTCATAACCACAGCCTGTTAAAAACAGAGTGGCTGCAAGGCATAACCATAATCTTTTCCCAAGCAAAGGGATACCTCCACTATTCTCACATGATTTTCTTACTTTGTCCTAAAAAAGACCTGCCACAAATTGATTATACTCCAGAGCGTTTACCAGGTAAAGAAATAAATCTTTTTTTCTTTTTTAATCCAACAGACTCATAGGATTTATTGGAATATCACTTTTAGTAATTTTCAAATATACATTTGTTCCTTCCAGGGAGTAGTATTTTGTAGGTGCAGCCACCTTTCCTACAACCTGCCCTCTTTCCACGATTTCACCTTCAGAAATAGAAATTTCCTGAAGCTGTCCCAAAACCATTTTATAACCATTCCCTAAATCCATTTCCAAAAAGTTTCCTATTTCCTCACTGTTTCCTATTGCAGTTACTTTTCCTGCCGCGCAGGCAGATACGGTATCTCCTTCATTGGCAGATATGATAATAGCCGGATTATATTTATACTGGCTTAAAGTAGAAAAATATACGGTCTGATCCATACTATAGTTTAATACTACATTTCCAGGAACAGGCCATCCCATGCCATTACTTTCCGAAAATGCATAAGAAACCACACTTTGGCTTGCTGTTTCCTGTGTTACCTGATTGTCCTGCTCTTTCTCTTCTTCCGTCTCCTCTGTTTCTTGTTCTTTCTCATCCGCTTCCACAGAAGACATATCCATATTATTGTCACTGACAGTTTTGTTCTTATCCGGATTGATCACACTGCTTCCTCCGGTTTCCGCAAAAAACGGGTCCGCATCCAAGTCCTTATCAAGTCCTGCATGAATATCCTCTGCTGCCTCTGTTTTTGCCGAATCCTCCAGCACGGAAAAATCTACTACCTGATTTTCCAGGTCTCCCTTTTCCTTTTCACTTACATAATATCCGGTAAGGCCGCATGCAGCCACGATTAGTAAAGAAGAGGCAAGCATCATTATTTTTTCTTTATTAAATCTTTTTACATTTCTCTTTCTCATATTTTCCTCCTGATTTATAACAGTTTTATCCGAAAACTATTTTCAGCTTCCGTTTCTTCAACCTGACTAGCACATAACATATAATGATTACTAGTAGTTTTGCCAGGAGAAATTTTTTTATTCAGTTTTTACTCTGCAATTTTTGAAAGTTTCGTATCTTTAAAAAAATAGTCCAGAATTTCCGTATAACTATATTGATTTTTTGCCAGATAATTGCCATAGTACTGATCCATTCCCAAACCGTGCCCCATGCCTTTTGTTGTGATTACAAATTCTTCCTCCTTCTCTTCAAAAGTAAAATTAGCGGATGCTAACCCATATTTTTCTCTGAACTGTTCACCGGTCAGTTTTTCGCCATCACATATAACAGCAGTCACATAGCCCGCTTCATCCCTGTTTTCAATAGAAAGCATCTGAATCTGTTTTTTGGAAATGGATACTGTTTGAAGAAACTCCCCGCTTTCTACATTTTTCTCACAGAAAACACTTTCCAAGAAACTGTAATCCTCTTCCTTCAGAATATCCATACCATTTCTTGTTTTTCCCCCGCTCATTGCATGATAGGTTCCCTCAATGGGAGTTTCCTGATAGGTTATGATGATTCCTTTTGTCTCTTCCACTGCCTCTTCTACTTTTTTATAGTGAACCTCATAATCTTCCTTCCATATTTTTTTCATTTGACTCCGGGTTAAATAGCCTGTTCCTATCTTATTCCATTCTATTATTTTTTTCTCCATTCCCTGACCTGAAACAGTCCCCTCCCGCTCCATTTCCGCACAGCAGGTACTCCGAAGCAATACTGCCTGGGCCTTTAACAGTTCTTTTTCATATGTAATGGGAACGGTAGCTGCCAATGCTCCTACAAGAAATTCTTCCAGAGGAATTTCCTGTATATGAAGCTCATCTTCATACCTGACAAAATTGGTGGCTTCTTCTTTTTCCTCCATTGTTTCCATATTCATCCAGCCAACTCCCTCTTCTTTTGTTTTGCTCATAATTCCCATTATATAAGGAAGCAGCACTAAAAATAGTAACAGCACTAATCCGTCTTTTATTCTCTGTTTCATACGATACCTCATTTTTTGCAACCGTTTGGCCGTCCGGGAAAGCGAGTGACTTTAAAAGGCATGGAGCCGGCAGCCCATCTAGTAGTTTATAAGGCCTTGGCAAAGCCGCCAGCACTTACGCACCGTATTTTGGTGCGCTAGTACTGTTGTGGCTTTGCAGAGCGAAAGCGTGCCTTACAAACTACCAGATGGGCTGCCGGCTCCATGCCTTTTAAAGTCACTCGCTTTCCCGGACGGTCTGAACGGTTACCATTTTTCCACTGTTAAAGTTTATAGGACAACAAGTAAAAAAATACCTGAAAAGGAAGTGATTTTCATCAAACATCTTCTTTTCAGGTATTCTTCTTATCTTACCAGATCTAAATGCTGCACCATTCCCACATTTCCGTTTTCGTAAAGGAATATGCCGCTTTGCCTGATCTGGCCATTTGTTTTATTGTCCTTTATGGAATTCAGCGAAAATTCTGTGCTCACCCGCTTTAAGCAGATTGCACCTACACCTGCCTGTGACAAATGATATAATTGGTCTTTGCCATTTTCATCCTGCGTCCAGATTAACAGCTTATCCCAAATCTCATCATTTTCATCAATCCAGCCGTTGCCGTCTGAATCATATTTACTCAAATCTGCAAATCCGTCACCGGACTGTGTTCCAAACAGCTCATTTCCGTCATTGATCTTTCCATCACCATTTTTGTCAAGAGCTATATAGCCGCTTCCTTTTCCCAGCCTGGAAATGGTATCTAAAATACCGTCTCCATCAATGTCAAATTCAAATTTCTGGTCTGACACAGATGCAACATTTCCTTCTAAATTGATTACCAAAGGGTCCACTGCTGTTCCAGCTTCTTTTGTGTAATTAGCTTCGTAATATGCCTCAAAGCTGCGGCTCATAGTCATATCCAATTGGAACTGTATCTGTCTTCCGTCAGCCGTTACCACAGTGCCCATAGTGGAAAATGCCGTATTTTCCGTTTCCTTTTCATAGGTTTCCTCATAAACGTTGAAGCTGTTTATCACCAGCTGTCCTTCCGATGTCTGAGCCGCCTGTAGCCGCTGTCTTGCGTTCTCTTCCTGCCACTGTTGAAAGGATTGATATCTTCCCGACCTTCTGGCGGAAAATAACCGAAAAATCAAATACTGTACGCATTGCTCACGAATGGCTTCCATGGACTTTTTATCTGCTACATTCGTCACAGAGCGAATGCTTCTGCTGGAAGCTATGTAGGTTCCATAACCTGCCGAAACACTTTCTGCATTTTCTTCTTTGGAATTAGGCATATCCTGAAGGGCTTCATCCTGATCCGGCTGATCATTGGTAAGCCCGGTCATGAAATCTCCCACTCTTCCCTGCCCGGATAAAGAATAGGTAAGCTTTTTCTGTGTTATTTTCGTATAACTTCTTTCGGATTCCATTCCGATTACACTGGAATTGATTTTCAAATATTACCCCTTTCCCTGCATATACCTTTTTGCCAAAACTCCATCCGTGGACGTCTCTGATGAGCCCTGATGCTTTCTATATTTCTTCCTTATGCTCTCATGTAAATACAATTACAAACAAAAAGAACGCTGTTCCTTAAAGAAAATCCATTTTCCCTAATTCACACCGTCCCTGGCTATGCTTGTTTAGTTATTCAAGGCGGAGCCGTTGGCCTTACCGTCCCCGCCTTGTAATTTATATATCGGATGATTTTTTCATTACTTTATACTCGATTGTAATTGATCAGACAGCCCTTTAGGATAATTTCCCTCTCTTCATCCGTCAGCTCACCTAATTTTAAGGTGAATTCTTTCATGGCTCCATCTGCTGCCACATAAGCTGGAATTTCCGAAGCCTTATCAGCAATCGCCTTCTTTATGGAAGGGATGAACAGATAATCTAACTTCTTAAAAGGCAGCTCTCCCTTATCAATAATAAATGGAAGCATGCCCCAGTTGATTAGATTTGAACGATATCTCTTCGTGGCATATTCATTTGCAATATTTGCCCAGCCTCCAAGTACCTTCTGACAGGAAGCAGCCTGTTCCCTTGCAGAGCCATCTCCCGGTTTCACTGCAAATATCGTACTTCCAAAACCGGTATTTTCATGGTTTGCTTCCGGAAATGCTGTTCTTACTGTATCCATAATTGTTTTTAAAGCCGGCACTGCCTCGCAAGGCTTTCCGCCTTCCATTCTGGATTTTTCTGCTTTTTGAATTTCTTTTGCAAGACCTACATAAGCAGGGTCCTTTCTTGACAAGGTAAACTCTGCCAGCCCTAAAGGATTGGAACGATAGGAAGAGGTTTCTCCTGAGGGAATCAGTTCATCAGTCGTAGTAACCGGATCGTGAATTTCAGAAACTACCTGAAGCACCAGATTTTCCGGAAGAGCTCCCATTTTAGGCCAGTCTTTGATATTGGGTCCGAATTTGATTTCCACAGAGGAATCTGCCACTCCTTTAGAATCAAATACTCGGTTTTTGTAAATCGTATCATCAAAGTAATATTTATATTTCTTCAGCTCTGCATCCACTTCCGTAGCCGGTGTCAGGAAGCCCTTGTTTGCTGCAGTTGCCGCAATGGAACGGGCATCCATAAGGGCCACAGAGGCAATCTGTCCACTCTGCAGCTTAGAGCCTTCTCTGTTGGGGAAGTTTCTTGTTGAATGACGGATGCTGAATGCATTGTTAGCCGGTGTATCCCCTGCTCCAAAGCAAGGACCGCAAAATGCCGTTTTTACAATTGCTCCGGTAGCAAGCAGATTTGCCACGCTTCCGTTTTTCACAAGCTCCATATAAACAGGGGTAGAAGCCGGATAAACACTTAAAGTAAATTCATCAGGCCCAATGCTGGCACCCTTTAAGATATCCGCTGCCGCACAGATATTTTCAAAGCCGCCGCCTGCACAGCCTGCAATAATTCCCTGCTCTACATATAATTTCCCATCTATAATTTTATCCTGAAGAGAATATTCCACAGCGCCATCCAGACTTACCAGCGCCTTTTTCTCCACATCATGAAGTATATCCTTTAAATTCTCATTGACCTCCTCAATGGTATATGTATTGCTTGGATGGAAAGGCATTGCAATCATAGGCTTGATGGCAGATAAGTCCACTTCAATCATGCCGTCATAATAGGAAACCTCTCCCGGATTTAATTCCTTAAATTCTTCGCTTCTCTTATGGATATCATAAAATTCCTTAATCTCGTCATCTGTTTTCCAAATGGAAGAAAGACAGGTGGTTTCTGTAGTCATAACATCAATGCCAATTCTGAAATCCGCACTTAAGCTTTCCACACCAGGACCTACAAATTCCATCACCTTGTTATTTACATATCCATTGGCAAATACAGCACCGATAATGGCAAGGGCCACGTCTTGGGGGCCCACTCCCTTAACCGGCGTTCCTTTTAAGTAGACGCCTACCACTTTTGGCATATTGATGTCATAGGTCTGATTCAGCAGCTGCTTTACCAGCTCCGGTCCGCCCTCTCCCATAGCCATAGTGCCAAGTGCGCCATATCGTGTATGGGAGTCAGAGCCTAAAATCATCCTGCCCCCGCCTGCAAGCATTTCTCTTGCAAACTGATGAATGACCGCCTGATGAGGAGGTACATACATGCCGCCGTATCTTTTGGCACAGGTAAGCCCAAACATGTGATCGTCCTCATTAATGGTTCCTCCCACTGCACAAAGGGAATTATGGCAATTGGTAAGCACATAGGGAATCGGAAATTTTTCCAATCCAGAAGCCCTTGCCGTCTGAATAATACCTACAAACGTAATATCATGGGAGGTCAGCTTATCAAACTTGATCTTCAGCTTTTCCATATTGCCGGAAGTATTATGACTTTCTAAAATTCCATAGGCAATCGTGGATTTTGCCGCTTCTTCCTTTGTAATATCTCTTCCCGTTTTGCTTTTCACTGCCAACAGGGCATCCGGCCCGTCCGGAATGATTTCGCTGCCATTTATTAAATAGGCACCGTTGTCCAATAATTTAATCATATTTCCTCCTTATGTGAATGGTTGATTTTTATTATAGTATAAGACGCCAATAAACAGTAGTTTGTTGGCGTCATTGTCACTAATGTGTATTTTAACATGGATGGGGAGAATTTTCAATTGATTTTCACATTCTCTTTATAATGGCTTCCTTCAGACTTCCAGACATTTCCCCATGGAACTTTCTGGCAAACACATAATCCCCTTCCAGAATTTTATCATAATCCTCCATATCCAAATAAGCCGGACTGCTTCCGTCTCCTTTTTCCCAATTCATATAACGGAGATTTCCCTTAGATACCACATCCCTGAAATGGGAATTCATAAACAGGGTCTGAAAGAAAAACTCCTCCGGCACCTGACACTTTTTTAAATCCTTTAAATATTTAGGGTGCTCTTTGCAATAATGCAATACATATTCCCCCGCCTTCCTCGGCATAGAAACATATACCAGACCCTTATATATGTCCCGAAATCCACCAATGCCTTTCCGATGTATATGAAAGAACCTTTGAAGCTTTACTGTCAGATTCTGCAGCTGCCATAAAATGGGGTTTTTTACGTTTTTATTAGGAAACAGATTGTAATAGCGGAAACGGATTTTTACCGCATCGCTTAACTCCTCCGGCGCAAAATAATCCATATAAATATGGTTGTCCGTTAAAAAACGTTCCTCCATCTCTTCTGTGGAAATAACCGGATAATCTTCTCCTGTTATACAATGGAAATAGGAAACATCCTTCTCCTCCAAAGCCCATGCCAGTAATTCCAGAAAAGCATACACATGATTGATGCTGCCCCAGGCAATATTAAATACGGAAATTGCCATACAGTTGGGAAGATGATTCAGTTTTTCGATTTCTTTTTCTTTTATATCCCTGCTTTTTGTGTCTACATGGATAAATACTCTGTTATTCTCAGACAAATAAGAGGCTAGCTCATAAAGAGAGGAAAAGTCTTTGTATGCCGTTATTAAAAATGCCTGTTTCAAGTCTGTTTCCTCCTTTTTAAGCTATCTCCCCAGCTCTGCCTTTTCTGCAGGGATCGTCTCCCATTACTGTTGCTTCATCAGTATTTCTTTTGCCCGCTCCAGCTGATTGTCTGATTGATCTTCTAAATACTTATCATAATCAAATTCCAGTGTTTCATCCGGCTCAATGCCCACACCATGAATATCATTTCCCTTTGGCGTATAATAATGACTGACCGTAAGCTTAATGGCAGAACCGTCTGAAAATCCAAATATCCTTTGGACGATTCCCTTTCCAAAAGTGGTGGTGCCAAGGATGGTTCCCTTTTCATAGTCCTTGATAGCTCCCGCAAGGATTTCCGATGCGCTGGCGCTGTTGCCGTTTACAAGCACTACCATAGGCACCTGAATCTCATTTTTGCCGTCACAGCTATATTCTTTCCTTTTGCCATCTCTATCCTCTGTATATACTACCAGACCTTTTGGCAGAATTTCACCCGATATATCCACCACATCTGACAGATTTCCTCCCGGATTATCCCTTAAATCCAAAATAAGACCTTTCATTCCTTCTGTCTTTGCCTGATTCAGTTTTTCTTTGAATTGATCTGTAGTAACCGAATCAAACTCGGTAATTTGGATATATGCGATTCCATTTTCATACATTTCATAAGTAACCGTAGGAGACTCAATTTTCATCCTTGTTACTGGTATTTCCAGATAATCCGATTCTCCTTCACGATACAGGGTAAGCATGACCTGGGTATTCTCCGGTCCTTTTACCTTGCTGACAATCTCATTTAAAGTCATTCCAAGTACATTTTCCCCATCTACTGCCACAATAATATCATTATCGTGAATACCGGCTTCCTCAGCAGGGGTATCCGGCATAACTTTTGTAATCTTTCCACCTCCTGTGGTTTCATCCAAGGAAATATATGCACCAATTCCATAATAAATCCCCTCTGTGCTGTCATATACTTCTTCCAGCTCTTCCTTGGAATAATACGTAGAATATGGATCTCCCAATCCTTCAACAAGCCCTTTGTAGAGACTGTTTTCTACCTTCTCTGCTTCAGCATCTTCCAGATAATACTTGTCGATGCTTTCCTCCAGCAGTTTTAATTTTCTTACTACATCATCATCAATAACCTGCCCAGACGTTTCTTTTGTCGAATCAAAAACTGTAGTGGATGCTTTAGATGGTGTAAGCTGGCTTGCAATATAGGACGTACAGATAAGAATGGCTCCAATCACAAGTCCAGTAGTAATGCCGCCTGCAAATCCGCTCTTCCTGGCCGCCTTCAAAAGCTGTTCCTGGGTTACTTCTTTTTCCTTTTCCAAAACAAATCCCTTCCATCCTTTTTATTTATAATATGCTTCTTTTTTCCTTTCATAAGACCTCTATAAATAGTTCCGTGGGTTTACATAATTTCCATTCAGACGAACAGAAAAATGAAGATGCGGCCCTGTAGAACGTCCTGTAGACCCTACCGCTGCAATTTTCTCTCCCCTGCTTACCGTTGCGCCAACAGACACATAAAGGGCGGAACAGTGCATATAGATGGTATACAAACCATCCCCATGATTGATCATAATATAATTTCCCATGCTGGCATTGTAAGCAGCCGCTACCACCGTACCGCCATAGGCTGCCAGTATATCACTGCCGGATGGCGCTGCCATATCCAAACCGTTGTGGAACTTTTCCACTCCCAAGGTTGGATGCATGCGATTTCCATAATCGGAAGAAATTCTTGTATAAGCAGGTGCAGGCCATGCGAACATCCCACCATCGTATTTCACATTGGAATTCTGTCCTAAGGAATCCAGTCTTTTCATTTCTGCTTCCACAGCCGCCTCCAGACTGGCAATCGTAGCATCCTGCTCTGCAATGGACGCTTCATATTCCTTGATGCGTGCCTCCTGCTCAGATATATCAGAATCATATTCTTTAATCTGCTGTTGCTTTGTGGTAATTAACTCCTCTACATTTTTCTGCTCCTGCTCAGCATTTTCCTTTGCAGCCTCCAACACTTCCTGTTCACTTTTCAGTTCTTCTTCCAGACTGGCAATTTTCTTTCTGGTCTTCTGATAATTTATTAAAAGTTCTTTATCATATGCTGCAAGCTTTTCAATATACTTTGCTTTGCTCAACAAGTCTCCAAAGGATTTTGAAGAAAAAAGTACTTCCAGATAAACATTGCTTCCCCTTTCATACATGAACTTAACCCTGCTCTCCATGGCTGCATACTGTTTTTTCTCTTCTTCCTTAATCACCTTCAGGTTTTCTTTCGTTTCTTCAATTTCTTCTTCCTTTTCCTCAATCAGAGTATTGATCTGCTGTAACTTGTTTTCAATTTCTGCCAGACTGCTGTCCAGCTCTGTTACATAGGATTTTAAATCCGAACGGGACTTTTCCAGTTTTTCTTTAATCGCCTTAATATCACTTAAACCAGACTGCAGCGCCTCTTTTTCCTTTTCCGCACTGCTCAGTTTCCCCTTCTGTTCCTGCAAATTCTTAGAGGTAACGGAAGTAGACCCACCGCTGCTTGTACTTTGCTGACTGCCTGCATTTCCCGTCCCATTGCTTCCTCCGGAACCGGCATCAGAGCTCTGCCCGCCTGTGGTACTGGATTCTGCCGGTTCTTCCACCTCCACAGAATCGTCTTCTCCTGAGCCCTGAGTGCCTTCCTCTTTGATTTCCTCTGTTTGATCACTCATGGTAGCATATACATGGCCTGGAGAATTTCCAAGCAGACACGCAGCTAATATGAAACAAATCAGTCCTGTTTTTCTCTTCATATGTTCACCCACTTATACTCGGATATGTTTTCGCACCGTAATAAAGCTTCCAATAAAACCAATTCCAATACCAAGTATCAAGGATACCGGAATCAATGTTGTAAAAATCTGTTCTACCGTTAAAAATTTTAACAATTGGGACAGAACATTAAACTTCTCTACTACAAATCCTATGACCTTATTATATAAAACATACATCATTCCCAAAGGAATTGCCGCTCCTACTGCACCAATAATGATTCCCTCAATGACGAACGGCGAACGGACAAAAAAGTCGGTAGCTCCAATATATTTCATAATGGAAATTTCTTCCTTCCTAACAGATATACCAATGGTAACTGTGTTACTGATCAGAAAAGTAGACACTGCTAACAGAATCAGTATTATCCCAATCGATACATATCCTACCAGCCTGTTGACTCCCGACAGAGTGTTTGCCGTAAGGACTGATTGAATCACTTCTCTGACCCCTTCAATGGATTCGATATAGGTAACAAGATCCTGCTGCTTGGAAACATCCTTCAAATAAACCTTGTAATTTGCACAATCTTTTAAAGGATTGTCCGTATATCCTTCCGCATACTCTCCAAGATAATCTTTTGAAAAGGTTTCCCATGCTTCTGCTGCAGAAATATAATCCGCCTTCAGCACTTCTTCCCGCTTTAAGATCATCTCGCCAATCTCTACCACGCGTTCCTCACTGATTCCATCTTCAAAATATACGGCAACGGCCACCCCTTCCTGGGCTGTTTTCAAAATATATTGAAAATTCATGACAACAGAATAAAACACCCCAAACATCAAAAGGCAGATCGTAATGGTAGCCAAAGAGGCAAGGGAATACCACTTATTCCGGAATATGTTTACAATACCTTGTTTTAATGTATAAAAAAATGTACTAATTCTCATCGTTATAAGAGCCTTCTTTCTCGTCGCTTACAATGACTCCCTTATTCATTGTAACAACGCGTTTTTTCATGGCATTTACGATTTCCCTGTTGTGGGTGACCACTACCACCGTAGTGCCCTTTTCATTGATTTCTTCCAAAAGCTTCATGATTTCCCATGAATTCTTGGGGTCCAGATTTCCGGTAGGCTCGTCTGCCAGAAGAATCGGTGGATTGTTTACCAATGCCCTTGCCAGCGCAACTCTCTGTTGTTCCCCTCCTGACAGCTGCCTTGGCTTTGCCTTATATTTACCTGCCAGCCCTACGATAGAAAGCATGGAAGGCACATTTCTCTTGATTTCTTTATTGGAAACCTGTATGACCCTTTGGGCAAATGCCACATTTTCATATACATTTCTATCTTTTAAAAGCCGGAAGTCCTGAAACACCACTCCCATATTCCTGCGGAACTTAGGTATCTGCCTCCTTTTTAATTTTGCAACATCATTGCCGTTTACGATAATCTTTCCGGATGTTGGCAATAATTCCCTTAATAACAAGCGGATAAAAGTTGATTTGCCGGAACCGCTGTCCCCTACAATAAATACAAATTCTCCTTCATCAATCTGGATGCTTACATTGTTTAAAGCAGGCGCACCTGTTGAGTACGACTTACTTACATTTTCTAAAGTAATCATTTGACTCTCCCTGTTCTTTAATATTCAAAGCTTTCCATATATTTCATATATTTCACTACCATTAAGGCAATCTTAAAGGTAATGGCATCTTCAAACACTCTTAAATCCAGCCCTGTGCTCTTTTGCAGCTTGTCAAGGCGATATACAAGTGTGTTTCTGTGAATAAATAATTGTCTGGATGTTTCGGATACATTCAGGCTGTTTTCAAAAAATTTATGAATGGTCATAATAGTCTCATCATCAAATTCATCAGGACTTTTGGCGCCAAATATCTCCTTTATGAACATCTTACACAGAGGAATGGGAAGCTGATAAATCAAACGACCAATTCCAAGCTCGCTATAGGCAATGATGCTTCTTTCACTAAAAAAGATTTTCCCTACGTCCAATGCCATTTTGGCTTCCTTATAGGAGCGGCTTACTTCCTTTATCTCATTTACTACATTACCATAAGCCACATGTACTTTTAAAGCACCTTCTTTTTCCAGCATTTCCAATATTACCTTGGCCGTCTTTTCGATTTCGCCTGCGGCTTCATCTTCCGGTAATTCTTTTACCACGATTATGTTATTTTCATCTACTGCAGTAACAAAATCCTTCCCGGTCTGGGACAGGCTGCTGCTCAGCAGCTCTACCAGATTTTTCTCTTTATTCTGGTCTGACTCTATAATAATAACCGTTCGCTTTGCCTCTGTTGCAATACGAAGCTTTTTGGAACGGCTGTAAATATCTACCAACAGTAAATTATCCAGCAACAGGTTCTTAATGAAATTATCTTTATCAAAGCGTTCCTTGTATGCAATTAAGAGATTCTGAATTTGAAAAGCTGCCATCTTGCCAATCATATATACATCTTCACTGGCTCCGATTGCCACAAGGACGTACTCTACAATCTGCTCATCATAAATCTTAAAAAATTGATACTTTGATACTTCCTGGCTGTCTGCGGGGGATTTCACAAAATCCGATACCGCCAAAGCATAACCCTTCTCCTCTTCCAACGTGGTTGCAACATCATTTCCTTCAATATCTACAACAGCAAAATCTACTCTGGAAATTCCTTTTAATCCGCTAATCGTATTTTGTAGAATCTGATTGGAAATCATTATACCACCCCTTCTTTAATACAAATTTCACAATACCTACAAATGAAAACTGTTTCATTTCTACCCATTTCATTTTATTCTAATATAAAATCACAAAAAAATCCACCGATTTTCTGTATTTTTTTATGCAATATATATGTTTTTCACAGAATTTTCATATTGCTAACTTATGTACAACCTTTATGACTTATTACAAAATGGCTTTTGGAAGATACTTATTTACGTTCTTCATTGTAATTCCATTAGAAGCATTCGATATGAAGCCGCAGATGCGCCCTCATTCCGCCCTAAACCCGCACCCACTTTTTCCAAGAGGCATATATTATAAAAAAAGGATTTTTTATGGAAATTTATATCGTAGCCCCTGGGGATACCGTAGATTCCATTGCTCTTTCCTTCGGCATTCCTGTGGATTCCATTCTCTATAACAATCAGCTCCCTTATCCTTACCGGCTTGCAATAGGCCAGGCACTCCTATTATCTACCGGCACAAATCCAGCAGAGCGAAAAACTGTCTTTGTAAACGGGTATGCTTATCCCTTTATCAGTCCCTTTGTCCTGGAAGAATCCCTGCCTTATTTATCGGACTTGTCTATTTTTTCCTATGGATTTACTACGGAAGGGGATTTAATTCCGCCTCTTCTCGAGGATGACTGGATGATTGAACTGGCAAATAATTTTTCTGTCAGACCAATTCTTACGCTAACTCCATTTGGAGCTGACGGACGTTTTAACAACAATCTGATTTCTGCTATTGTAAATAATCCAGCCCCACAGGAAAATCTCATCAATCAGCTCATATATGCCGTACAGACAAAAGGCTTCCGGGGAATTGATATCGACTTTGAATTCATCCTGCCAGAAGATAGAATTCCCTTTGCACAGTTTGTATCAAATGTGCAGACCGCATTAAGTCCTTTTGGCTATCCGGTTTCCGTAGCGCTTGCTCCCAAAACCTCCGACAGCCAGACCGGACTTTTGTATGAGGGAAAGGATTATGGACTGCTTGGGCAGGCAGCGGACAATGTGCTTCTTATGACTTATGAATGGGGGTATACCTATGGTCCTCCAATGGCCGTAGCTCCCGTGAACAAAGTAAGAGAGGTGGTAGATTATGCCATCACAAAAATCCCCAACGAAAAAATCAATCTTGGAATTCCCAACTATGGCTATGACTGGACACTGCCCTTTGAGCGTGGCGTAACCAAAGCAAGAACTATCGGGAATGTAGAAGCCATACAGCTTGCCATAGCATATAATGCACCTATTTATTTTGATACCACTGCAATGTCTCCTTATTTTTATTATGAAAAAGATGGTTTTTACCACGAAGTATGGTTTGAAGATGTAAGAAGCCTTCAGGCAAAATTTGCGCTTGTAGAGGAGTACGATTTACGAGGCATGGGCTATTGGCAGATCATGCAGTTATTCCGTGCTAACTGGTTGTTGCTTGCAGATACCTTTTGGATTCGGAAGGAATAATAAAAAAGCTGTGATATTCTCACAGCTTATATTCCCTCTGAAGCTTCTACAAATCCGCTCCATGATCAATTACAATCACCTAACCGGTAATGGCAGAGGATTCATCTCCTGCCAAAAACAAAATGGCATTTGCAATCTCCTCCTGTAATTACCGCAACCTTACCATCAAGTCTTCCCATATGTTTACCTCCCGCTTTCTAATAATCCGCTGATAACTGTTGTTACAAATGCATCTGTATCTTTTTATATTACAACTATTACTATTATATCATATACCCAATAAAATAAATACTATTTTTCCTATAGCATCATATCCTCAAAAAAATCCCGGAATCCAATCTTCTCTTCCTTATACCTCATCAGAAAAGCCTTCATTTCCGCATGTTCTTCCTTCATATCCGAAAGAATCGCCTGAAAATTTTCTTCCGTCACACAGCCCAATTCCGTAAAAAGCCGAAAATAAGCCGCATCCTCTCCATGCTCTAAAAGCAGTACTTCCCAGGCTTCTTCCGTCTCGCACCCCTTTGTATGATTTAACAGATATTCCTTTAGCTCTCTTTCAATCTCCGCTGAAAGCTCATAGGAATGCAGCAACCGTAAAAAGGCAAGCCGCACTTTACCTTTACGCTTTTCCCTGGAAAACTCCTCTGGATTATTTCCATAATCCTCTTCTCCACATAAAATCACCTTTGTATAACCTTCCTGGTCGTCTTTCCTAAGGATAGTAAGCATTCTGGCATCCCACTTCTGCATCCACTGCTTTGTACCTGCTTCCTCTGGCACAAATAAATACTCCGCATCCAGCATCACCGGAACCGCTGCAAATAAAAAGGGAAGGCTTTCCTGTAATTGCAGGTCCATTTCCAAATTCTCCTGGGTAAAGCGAATTTCCTTCAGCCTGCCGCATTCTAAAAATAATCCTTTGCCTAGCTTGGCTTTTTTCGGTATTGTAATGCTTTCCAAATAGCTGCAGCGGGCAAATGCCCAATCTTCTATTTTTTCTATGCAGTCGGGCAAGATGACTTTCTTTAATTTTTTCTCACTTAGAAAAGCTTTTTTCCCGATTATGGAAACAGGTAGATTTTCTATGAGGGAAGGAACCGAAACCACCGTTTCTGCTCCACGGTGCTTTACGATGGACATTCCTTTCTCCCCTTTTTCACAAACGAAGACACCGCCCTTTGTTTTGATTTCTGCTTTTTCCATATCCTTTCACCCTACAATTCCAATGCGGCAATTTCTTTCTTTAAATCCATTTGTCTCTCTGAAAGCATCATCTGACTGTTATACTTATGATATTCCTCACTGCCAAACATTCCGATGAACCTTGCGCTATAAATATTGACTGTCAGCTCCGTTACCAGTATCAGCATTTCATTTCCTTCTCCAAAGGCCTGTTTTGCAAATGCCAGCAGCCAGTGAAGCATATTCTGGATATGGAGGCTTTCCGCCTTCATATTCAGAACCTCCTGATTAAAGGTTTCTTTTACCCGTTCATAGGCCTGTTTTCCCGTAACTGCCTCACCTGTATAAATTTCTTTTTTTATAGCTGTAAGAAACTGCAGGATTCTAAGATGCTTCCGTCTATCCGGCTGGGACAGGGAATTTGCTTTTTCCAGTGATTTCAGCAATTTTCCTCTGGCTTCTATCTGCTTTTCCAAAAACTCTGCAAGGGTATCCTTCCCTGCTGCCTCTTCTCTGTCAAGCAGGGCTCCTGCTGCCTTTAGGCTTCCTGCCAGCTCCTTTAGATAATCGGAGGTCTCTACATTTTCTTTCATCCTGCCAAGCACTTTATCCAAAAGCATTCCAAGCAGAGACAATCTTTCGTCAAAGGCCGCTGCGGCTGCTTTCTCCATTGCCTCCTCCGAAATGGCACCGGACAATATTTCATCAATCTGATAATCCTTTTTGTATTTGTTGTAAAGGTCGTAATAGGCAGTAAACTCCTTTACGATTCTTTCATTCCGTATATATTGTTCCACGAAAGTCTCATCCACAGCAAGCCCCTCTTCTTCATACAAAAGCAGCATCTGTGACAGGTCTTCCCATCCTCTGGCAGTTACATAAGTTCTTCCCTTCACCGTAGTTTCCATATGGTAAAAATACTCTTTTTTGATATCCAGAAAGCTGATGATGGCATTGTGGATTCCTCTTTCCATGGCATATTCCTTCCATGTGCCATAATCCGCTTCTACCTCCAATATTTTTAAACGATCCAGGGTAACCACATCAAATTCTCTTACGGATCTATTATATTCCGGAGGATTTCCGGCAGTAACAATAACCCAGCCTTCCGGCACCCTATGGCGTCCAAATACTTTATACTGCAAAAATTGCAGCATGGAAGGCGATAAGGTTTCCGAAACACAATTGATTTCATCCAAAAACAAAATGCCTTCTTTTATGCCGCTTTCCTCCATCACATCATAAATCGAAGCAATGATCTCACTCATGGTATATTCCGAAACCTCATAGGCTTCGCCGCCATATTCCTTTTGTTTAATCACAGGAAGTCCTAAAGCAGATTGTCTTGTATGATGGGTCATGGAATAAGATACCAGTGCAATCCCAAGCTCCCATGCAATCTGCTCCATAATCGCCGTCTTCCCAATTCCCGGAGCGCCTAACAGAAAAAGCGGTCTTTGGCGCACAAGGGGAATTCGGTATTCTCCAAACTCATCTTTTTTTAAATAAAGGTGTACGGAATTTTTGATGTATTCCTTTGCCTGCTTCATATTCATTCTGCTTCTCCTCCATCTGTCTCATCTTCCAGCTCGTCTCCATCCAGCACCACCTGAATTGCCCAGGGCGGAACCTGAGGCTTTCTTTCATCATCCTCCAAAAATGCAAAGATGACATCATATTCCGGCATCCTTTCAGGATAAATTCCATATCCATCCGTAAAATAAATGAGCCCTTTCAGATTTTCAAACTCTCCCTGTCCAAGCAGTTCATCTACATATTCAAACACCGGCCTGAAATCGGTAGAGCCAAAACCAGTCAGCTTTCCATGAGTAATAAAGTGATGAAAGTCATCTTCATTGGTGATTTTGGTATCACTTTGCACTTGATTGTCACATTGGATGATATGCACGTTGATCTTATGGAAAAAATTTTCCGTATCTTTCAAAATCGAATAGGTCTTTTTCAAAAATGCCTGTACAACAGGTCCCCTGCAGGATGCAGATGTATCCAGGGCAATGACAAAATCCCTTATCTTATGCACCTCGTTATATTCTAATGGCTCAATCAGAGGCATATTTCCATAAGCTGACAGACCATAGGTATAATAAATATAATCAAATTCATCCTGATTGATTTGAATATCCTCGCCCATAACAGTAAACCGCTTTAAAATATCCCCGTAATCATAGCGGTCCTTTGTGGCTTCCTCTAAATTTTTCTCAAGACCTTCCGATCCGGTCTTGTTTTTGGAAAAGCTCTTTAAATCGGCTTTCATCCTCTCGCTGATCTTCTTCCACTGTTCCTCTGTTACAATCAGCTCTTCCCGCTCTCTCCAATAGATATGGTCATCCATCACAAATAATTGTTCCAGCTCTTTTATTTCCTCTCTGGAAGGTGGATTTTTCCTAAAATACCGGTATAATTTTTCTGCGGTAAGACTTCCCGCCCTTTCCTTCAAATTCGACAGTTTTTCTCTTGCCTCTTCATCCTTTTTCAGATTAGCAATCGCTAACTCCATATCCAGAATCGCATTTTCCACCGCAATGTCTGACGCCAGATTCCAGTATTCCTCCTCCAGCTTTCCATACTGGAACGCATGATAAAACATACAGTGGAACAACATATGAAGCAGGAGCCTCACCACATAATGGTCGTCCTCGCTATATTTTTTCAAAATATAAACCGGATTATAATAAAGATTTCTTCCGTCCACTGCCGCACTCTGAATAGTCCTGTCCGGCTTTGGGGTCAATCCGGATAATGCCACATCCAAAAAGCGCAGATGCACGAAAACGGAATCCCTTGCCAGACGAAATAATTCTCCTGCCAGGGCTTCTGCTTTGTTTTGTTTTTCTGTTTCGGTAAGCCTGCCTGTTTCCATTCGTTTTCCCCATCGTCTTCCTCTACGGAAAATCCTTCATAAATCTTATAAAGCATATTCTATATCTATTTACTGTTAATGCTATTCATTGATTATAACAGAAGCCCTTTCAAAATGAAAGAATTCTCTTTTCGATATGTGAAAAAGGAGCCCATCCATGGACTCCTAATACTATGCGCCTCACAGACCGCACAGCCCGATTATCAACCAATCATCTACCAGAAAGACTTTCATAAACCTGTCTTTTTATTGGTAAATATCGTATATTTTGAAATTGCCAGAACACGAAAGAAGTATCCCAAAGAATGTATATGCTCATGTTACAAAGCAGGCAAGTCGGAAATTGGAATAGTAAAAATAATACGGCTGTCCATTTCCTCATATTCGCCAATATCTTCAAGCAGCTTTTTGACTTGACTTCTGGACAATCCTAAAACCTGGGCAATTTGCTTTTCCGGACGGATTTTTAACCTATAAGGATTCTGTATTGTTAGCACAATCTGCTGTCTGCAATCGCTTTTTTCTGTTATATCCTGCAGCTTTACAAATTGATAATTCAGTCTTTCAAAATCAATTTCCGCTTTATTTTCCCTGAATAATTGAATGTTTCTGCCGTACATTTTTGCAAGCTGTTCATCATTGCTTAGAAAACACTTATATTCTTCCCTGGGCATGGTAGAAGCTTTTCGTCTTTTATAAATTGCCAGATTAAGAGTATGCTTACAATTCTCACATTGATAAATCAGCCAGACATCCAGTTTACCACCATTGGCATTGACTCGAAACTTATTTGTATTTTCAAAATATGTTTTTCTGTCGCAGCCGGAGCAGCTCCGAATCACGGAAAAGGATTCTTTTGGGACAATTTCATATTCTATTTTTCTTAAATAGCTCATTTGCATCTCCTATTCATTTATAGTTTGATGCGCAGGCTATTACTGATTCTTTTTCTTGTATGCAATAGCCGCGCTATGCAAAATGAACAGGTGTAGTCATAAGATATGTTTCTCCTCTCTTTGTTTTCTATTTGAATCTTCTACAGTTTACCAAATATCCCTAGACTTAGATACCTTATACTTTTTTATAAAAAAACGTAAGCCGGCTTCCAGCCAGCACAAACTTCAAGGCGGGTAAGGCTGACTTTCTATATTTTTACATTATCATACTGTCTGTACGTCTTCTGATACCATAAACAAGAATCATTGCGGTTACGAGATTGACAACGATACCCAATACAATCCTGCTGCCCTGTAATGCCATTCCATTATATCCAGAAAAGGCGTACAGATAATACATAAAATCTACAAACAATATGTACTTTCCAAAAAACTGACTAAACAAATTGTTGACCAATAAAATAATCAGTGAAGCGCACATCATACTGGATATATTGGACATATATAAGGATAAAAGCACAAAAAACAAAACCATTGTCATCTGGGGAAACGCTAATAATAATATTTGCAAGGAGTATTCCCGCACATAATCAAATACGTGGTTTCCCCATACTACGAAGCCGGTTCCCATACTAAATATAATTACAAATAAAAAACATGTCCCTGCAAGTATAAAAATGCTGACGGTTTTTGCTATTATCAGCTGCCTTTTGGAAACACCGGAAAGCAAGGGCTGCTTAAACATACCGCTTGCCTTTTCTCCGCAAATCAATACCGCACTCATAAAACCGAGGAATAACGTACCGATGATATCAATATATGACTGCATACACAGGGTCGGAAATCTCCCACCTGCATAATATCCCATGCCATTCTCTTCCGGACTGGATGTGCATTGAAGTGCATTAGAAATGATAATGGCTGCCATTATCAAAAAATATAAATACAATATCTTTTGCCTTTTTAACCGTGCAAACTGTATGCTCAATAATCTTGTAATCATTTTTCTACCTCATTTAAAAGTCTGTTTTTTTTGTTCTGCATAGGGAAATCTGATAAAACAGCATTCCATATAGCGCCATAACGAATATTCCCGGGAGCATTTCTTTTAACGGTATTTTCTGGTATTCATAGGAAAAGGTCCAAAGATTAAAGTAATATCCAATCCATATTTTTTGTAAAAAAATAATATGAGAACTATAAATCAATGAATCTATTAACATATAAACAATCACAAACAATATGGTTTTTAATGTGTTGCGGGTACAAATACAAAGTGCAATCATTCCAAGGGTTATACATGACATATAGATGCCCGATAACAAATATTTTGCGGCAGTTCTGATTACAGCTGAGGTTTCAAAAATTTTATACCCCCATCTCATGAAAGCTGTCGTGTAATTTATAACAGCTGTCACCAAAACAAAAAGCATTGACATACTGACAGCAACACAGGTTTTGGATCTCAGCAGTCTGCTACGGCTTTCTCCGTGCAATAAAGGCTGATAAAGCATTTTACCCCGGTCTTCCTCACAGATGAATAGCGTCAGCAGAAATACATGAAAAAGAATCCCCACTGTTCCTACATAAAATCTCATCATAAATTCCGGGAAATTTTTCCCACCAACAATTCCAATGTTGATATTTAACAATTCTTCCATTTGCGGTGTTGAAATAAGAAAAGCATAAAAGAAAGAGGCGGTAAAAAAGCATGCAAAAAAAATATAAATCAACTTTTGCCTAAGCATTTTCTGTGCATATAATTTTGTTAATGGATACATTGCGCGGCTCCTCCTGTCAATTTCAGAAAAAGGTCCTGTAAGGAATGTTTTCGCACGGACAGATAACGAATATGTAAATTACTTTCTATAAGCTTTTTGATAAATTCATCCAAACAAATACTTTCAAGTTTAACTGTAAACTGATTTCCTTTCTGTGATGTCAGGCTGATTCCTTGAAAATGAGAAAGAACATGAGGGAAAGCCTCTGTTTCTTCCAGTATGCAGTCAACAATATTGGTGGTTTCCGATAAGATTTCTTCCGTTTTTCCCTGCAAAATACTTTTTCCTTTATCCAAAATCAAAATATCTGTGCAAAACTTCTCCACGTCATATAGTTGATGGGAAGAAACAATAAAGGTTGTTTTTTTCTCCTTCGCCATATCGCAAATCAGGCGATAAAGTTCAATCTGTCCCTGCGGGTCCAGTCCGTTTGCAGGTTCATCCAAAATGATTAGCTTTGGCTGTCCCAGCATAGCTCTTGCCAATGCCAGTCGTTGTTTCATTCCAAGAGAAAATTTCTTTACTTTCTTTTCTGTCTGGAATCCAAGTCCAACATAATCAAGCAATTCCATAACCTGTCCCTTTGGGATATTTTGATATAAACGTGCAAAACATTCTATATTTTCTCTTGCAGTTAATTCCTGATAGAAACCAGGTGTGTCAAGCGCCGCTCCTACTTTTTTCAGGGCAAGTCCCGGATTGGTGTCTAATGATATATCATCTATTACTATTTTCCCTTTGTCTTTGGAGCATAAATTGGTAATCATCTTTAATGTGGTGGTCTTACCCGCCCCATTTGTCCCCAGCAGTCCCATGATATTTCCAGGCATAAGTTCAAAACATACATTATCAACGGCTGTTTCTTTTTTATATGCTTTTCTTAAATTCTGTACTGTAATTACTTTCTCCATTTTTTAACCCTCCCAATGATTCCGAATACTACAATTCCAATAACTTCTCCAAGTGCATTGCCGATAAATCCCCGCATACGAAATACATCATTCCACACATAATCTCCAATAATCAGTTTGGTAATATAATTTCCTGCAATTACCAACAGCAGAAATAATGCGATACAATCCCAGATATTCCATTTCAAAAGTGTTCTGGAAAGCACTGGAATCCAGAGAATGCCCAACCATAGCAGCATGATAGGAAAACCATAACGGAAAACCCAAACTGTTCCTACGTTCATAAGATAATATCTGGTAACCTGTATTACAGAAAGCAGGCAGAATATTCCAATGCTTATGACAGCCATAGTAATATAAGCTTTATTCTTTTTGCAGACTGCAAGGACATATCCGAAAACATCTGCAAATATAACAGCGCCTGCTGGAATGAATGACCATGTAATTCCTTTGTTTAATGCCAAATCTACTATTATACAGACAAGTATGGAAATAAAGCTAAGACCACCCAAACCATAGAAAAAATACATTTGTTTTGTTTTTTTCAAAAATCTTTTTACATCCCCCACCTCTGATGTCTGTGCTTCCTTTTCCAAATGAAAAGCCATATTTTGATAAATTTCATCACAATCTGTACAATGTTCTAAATGTTTTTCTATGCTTTCTTTGGAAACATCACTTACCATTCCGTCCACATAAAGAGGAAGCAAATCTTTTACAATCTCACAAGCTAATTCTCTGTCCATTCTTTCATTCCTTTCATCAATTTTTGTTTTCCCCTGTAATAAGTTACTCTTGCCCAATTTTCTGTTTTCCCCATAATGCTTGCAATTTCAGAAAATGGTAAGTCTCCTGCAAGCCGCAGATACATGACTTCTCTCGTTACATCATCTAAGGTGTGCATAAAGCGGAAAATCTCTACTTTTTCCAAATGATTCAGACAATGGGATTCCACGTTTTCGTTGGAGGGTATTGTATCGTCCAATTCCACAGTTCTGTGTTTGTTTCTTTTTTCAAGCTCCTTATACCACAAGTTTTTTGCAATCTGGCATAGCCATACGGAAACTTTACAATCACCTCTGAATTTGTCAATTCCTTTTATTGCCTGAAAAAATGTTTCCTGTGTTAATTCCTCGGCAAGCTGTATATCCTGTGTTAATCCGCACAGATATTTATATATCATTGCTGCATTTTTCTGATATATTTCATCAATTTCTGATTTCTCCATATTTGCCTCCATGGGTAAAGGTGACATACTGTATGTCCATCTGCCCTCTCATATTGTTAGTACTTTTCAGGCGCAATTCGTTACAAATAATTTTTATTTTTTTATTTACTGTACTGTTTTTTCTAAAATCCATGTTATCATTCCCATTATTTTATATAGAAATGTTCTATGGGTATATAAGGTGACCATATGGAAACAAAAGACGGATTTTATTTATTCTTTGAAAAACAGACAATCGTATCTCTGACAGACTATGCAAAGTCCATACAGAAAACATATGAACTTGTATCAGAGCAGATGAACACCTTATTTTATCAAGGATTTTCAAAAAAAAGAACAGGAAGAATTAGAACGCTGCATTGCCAGAATACTAAATACCCTGATGCAAATAGAAAACAGCCTTTATGGCTTCTATAGATGAAGGTGGATTTTCAAACTTGAAAGTCATGTTCGCACCACGAAAGATAGCGGGAGCTTCCTTCTTGAAGATTTAAAATAATAAAACTAATTTTATAACTCTTTTGCATTTATATATACTTTTTGTCTTATGAAAAAAATACAGGCTCTGTCCAAACAGGCCTGCCATGTGACAAAGAAGATTCAGCCCATCCCGGGTGGGCCTTCCTTGTTTATAAAGTTTTCCAGTTCCTCTAATGCTTTCTTATCCTCGATGGAATATGCCCTTGCCCCATGCTCAATATTCTTCAATAAGTATTCTACGCAAAATCTGGTATTTCCCATGCCGCTGAAATGAATTCCTATCATTTTTTCTTTCTCCATGTCTTTTATATGTTTCGTAAACACACTTTATATAACTTCTTTTCCTTATCTTCTAAGAATACCATTATCCGGATTTCCTGATAGATTTTATAATCAGTTCAAAGCTCTGCTTTCTATATACCACATCATCCATGCCGAATTGTTGTCTGATATATTCTTTCTTTTTGTTTGAAAACAGAATGGTCTGCCCGATAGCGGACCACATATAAAATACTGCTACATATAAATTTAAATCGCTTTCTACCATTCCACTTTCCATGCCCTTTTTCAATATCCGGATAACAATTTCATTCAGTTCTTCTCCCGCCAGATAAATATCATGAAGCACATCATCTTCAGAGCCCTTTTCCTTGGAAAAGGATACTTCTCCCATAACGGCTTCAAAAATCACGGGAGATTCTTCATACAGGTCTACCATACGGTTGCAAATGGCTTCATAACACCTGTCAAATTCTGTTTCTTTTTCTATGCAGCTTTCTATTTCTTTCTTCATTCTGTACATATATTGACAAATAATCACGTTTAATATTTCATCCAGGTTTTTGTAATATTGATAAATCGTCCCCTGGCTAAAGCCTGTTTTCCTGATGACATCACGCATGGTAAGCTGATTAAATGCCTTTTCTCTTAATACTTCTCTTGTACAATGAAGGATGAATTCCTTCTTTTCTTCTGTATAGGATTCTTTTACTTTTGGCATAATTCCTTCCTTTTTCCAATTAACATGATTCGATTAAAAATAGGTATGATTCAATTGCTATCTTCAAATCTGAATTTTATAAAAATGACATATTGTCATTTTTATTGCAATCTGATTTTACTGCTTTATTACTATGTTGTCAACACTAAAATGACATCTTGCAATTTTCTTGAAAAATGTAATAATTGAGCACACGAGCGAAAATAAACTATATATTTGAACATAAAGTTTCATAGACTCCTGCCACCTCTCCAATGTTTGATTACCCCTTCATATCGGAAACTATTTTGTAAGACGAAAGGTTTGATTCCAATTCGGAAAACAACAAAATGCTTTATAGCCTGAAGTATATATTGACGCTTTCCAACAATATCATGATAAAACCTGTTTACTGACTTTTGAATTTCTTTGGCTAATCGGGTATCTTCCAACAAATTTAACGAAACTCCCTTTCGATATGCTATCGTGCCACTAACTTTTGCTCCGGAATAAGACAAAAGCCTGTTCAATATGTCAGCCGAATCTCTCCCGCCATAATTTTCATAGGTAGTAACACTGATTGCATACTTTCCATAAAGCAATTGTTCTATTACAAAATGTCCCCGGTCTATGATTACCTTCATTTGTCCCGACACGTTACTTGCATAAGTAGGAGAGCCTAAAATGATTCCATCCGCACTGGCAATTTCTAATGATAATTTTTCTATATCATCCTTGTAAATACATGCTCCCGTTTTATAACAGACACCGCATCCCACACAATAATTTAATTCCAAATCTGCCACATGAACCATTTGAATTTCCATATCTCTATATTTTTTCAGCTGCTCATACATTTCATTTAAAATGAATGCTGTTGCTCCGTTTTTCCGATGGCTTCCGTTTACAATGATGATTTTCACTTGTTCTTTCCTCAACTCCTCAAAATATTGTTTACTTTCCCATTTTATTTCTGTATACTCAATTCAGCAAGTACGCACTTTTTTGTGAGATACTATCAAAAAGGAGAGTCATGACATGGAAATGGAACATTGTTTCCTGAAAGATGTGGGATACGCAAAATTTGAAAGAGTAGTCAATATGATTGGCGGGAAATGGAAGTTACGCATTATATATGTACTGGCTTTCCATGAGAAGCTGCGATATGGTGAGCTAAAGCGCCTGCTTTCACCAATTACCCATAAAATGTTGGCTATGCAGTTAAAAGAGTTGGAAAAAGACGGCTTAGTGAATCGTAGAGAGTACCAGCAAATCCCTCCTAAGGTAGAATATTCTTTGACACAAATGGGCAGGGATTTAAAACCGGTGGTTAAAGAAATTCACAATTGGATTTCGCAATATAACATACAAGGGGAATAAGTTAAGAAAAAGCATTGGAAGCAGTGTCATACACTGCTTCCAATGCTTTCTCCTATGCCGGTGAAACATCACTTACCAGACGGTTATTTACAATGCTGTAACCCTCTGCTAACTGCAGATTCCCTTCAAAAATAATGGCTCCCGAATAATCAATATCTGTCAATACAAAAGCATCCGGTTCACAGAAGGGCCATTTTACCTGATTTGCTGCAACCTTTACCATTGGCGCAATGGAGGGAAGGGCATCCGTGGCGCCTTCTGCAATGACCTTTTCGATTATCACATGAATGACTATGCTAACCAGGGCAACTACAACAGCCACAACAATACCTACGATTAAGGCCGCAATTTTACCAGCTACCGCTCCAACAACCCCGGCGACCACAGCGGCAATTAATGCAAGAACCGCCTCCGTAACTATAATCCACGTTGCAACATCTGTCTTATTCTCTACGATAGGATCACCAATCATTTCATATACCATGACCTGTTCCCCGTCACTGTTAGTCCCCAAAGCAAGGGTCTGCTTAGTAATAATCGTTGTGTGTGCATCAATTCCCGGAGAAATGGGGGTATGTATTTGTGCAGTAGTGCGGATATAGGTTTCTTCAAAGGTTATTTCAAAGGTTTCCGCAACGGGCTTATAATCAATTGCTCCTACCCGCACCGGATCCAGCTTCAGATTATTGGCATTTATAGTGGTTCCTGCTCCATCTACGATATATTCTGCCTGAGGCGATTCCTTAAAAATATAAGGTAGTGCTGGCAAAAGCTGGTACTTTACAAATATTTCCCTGCTTATTAAAAACAGGGCATTGTCATCTCTTTCCAACGATACTGCCGGAAGCTGGTTTGGAAGTCCATCACAGGATCTGTTATTTGTCATGCACAAGATTCCAAAAATGCTGCTGTCTTCCGTATTTTTATCCGTATATGCATAACTGATTGCCGTTGCCCGGAGCCATTTATATTCTTCCGACTCTTTTCCCATATTATTAATCAGCACCGTAGAAAACAAGGTATTGAATTTTTGCAGATTCTCGGGATGATTCAGCCATGTTTCAAATAATCCCCTAAGAATGCTTTTATTAGTGCTGTCAATTCGATTTGCCGGATCATTCAGGGATACGACTGCTGCAATGGGATCCGAACTGCCCTCTGAACCATCTGTATTTACAAACAGCTCATAGCTGCCATCCTTTGCTTCCTTTGGATCAGGCATTGGAAAATAGCTTAGTTTTACATAAATATCCACAGAGACATCGGTTAAATCAAAAGTAGTTCCCTTTCCAAAATTAAGGCCCGTATAAGTACCGTTTTTCATTGGTACCTTAAGCTTTACATTGCGCCCGTCCCCACCGGTAACAACCTGCCATGGAGCAAATTCTCCTTTGACGGAAAGCTGGTCTGCCTGTTCACTGATGGAAGCCGGATAGGTCTTTTCCTTTTTGATTCGCTCATTCAATGCAGTTACCCGGCAGATAGAAACAGTATCCCAGCCATTCGTGGTGACCGTGCCCACCAATTGCAGTTTTTCCTCTTCCACTATATCTGGGCGGACATTTGCCGCATTTTTATATAGGGACGAATTTTTAATTGTTTCGGCTAAGGAAAAGTTCATATTTGGAAAATCCATACTTACAGGTTGGTTCATACCGGAAATAAGCACTTTATCAGATTGATTCATCATAAAAAAAGCCTCCTTTTATTTATATTCCAATATTAGAGATTCACTAATATAGGCTGATTTTATCACAGCCTGCTCACGGCACCAGGTAACCGTGTCAATATTGCCCGCCTTTATAGAGCAGCTTCTCTTTTCAATGGCATCAATTAAATCATCTGAAATAACCGCTACCACAATCTGTACAATCAGGCCAACCACTGGGAGCAGCCATGCTAAATACCAAGGAATGTCCTCATCATCCGAAAAGCTGACACCTTCTCTGTAAAATGAAATTGTACCATTATTCTCCAAAGCCGCTCTTACCTTGACAGAACCATTCCAATACATATCTATGCCGGCATACATATCACATTTTCCCGAATAAGTCACCGTTATACGGTCTCCGTCCACCCGGACTACATTCCCCTGCTTATATACCACCGGAGTATAATAAATTGCTCCCGACTTGATTTGCTGCATTCTCAGCTCATAGGTATTGGACCACTCTCGATTGCAATACGCATAGCTGTTTTCATCTGCATTCTGATAAAGTTGAATCAACCCTGGTAAAATTAGATTTTTTAGCATAAGTTCACTAGACATCACATATAATGAATTTGTACCGAGGGAAATTCCGGTAACGTCAATGTCACGAGGAAGTTCCGATATTTCCCGGTTATCGCATACTGCCATGATTGCCAGATACCCGGAGTCCAGATAAGAGTATGCACACCTTTTAGGTCTGGCCCATTCAGGACTTGTACTTTTAGCAAAATTAATTTCCGCAAAAATTAATTCCAATTGTTCAGGGTGCTCTAAGAGATAATGGCATATGCCATCAAGTACGACATTTGCATAAACTCCTGTCCGTCCACCAGGGTCTATGAATGTTACCGGCAGAATCCATCCTGTTTTATCCTCTGTCATTTCCTGTCTGTTCTTTGCCAGATTTTTGTATTCTGTTTTTAAGACAGTCAATTCCTTTTGCTTTGGAAACATAGATAACGTAATCTCAATTACCGCAATTGTTCCTTCAAGACTTATCTGACTTTCCATCAGTGAAAGATAGCCCGATCCAATCGGAAGCTCCATTCTGACAATCCGTCCTCCGCCTCCGTTTACAATATGGAAACCGTCAAATATTCCTTCTATCTTCCCCGCCAAATCAGGCAGTTCCTCACAGAAATGTGCATCTACACTGCTCCAAACAGCCTGCAGGTCGGAATTAATCTTATCCTGCTTCACGATGCTGATTGTGTCCCATCCTTTTGTTAACATATTTTCACCTCCCAATGCCTGTTATAATGTAATAAGTAAAAGATTTGACCGGCCTACTTGTCTTTTTCTTATATTACAGAATATGTTTTAAGGAGGAGTCATATGTCTTTAATTTTCACTCCTTTTATGAGATGCTTGTCTAATATGATATTTGGATTTTTCTATTTGATTATAACAGAAGCTTATGAAAATAAGAATATGGCTGCTACCGTTTCTCTTTCATGGAAAATTGAAATTGATTATCGAAATATTGTTGCAGAAGATTTTGAAATATGGCATTATTTGTCACATGGGAAACCATAGAGCTATAGGCGGCTTTACCCTCTGATTTTCGGAGGGAAATAACCCTCCCAACAAAAGAAAGGAGGGAGATGCCAATGATTACATATCAGGATTTTTTCTTGTTTTGTACATTCATTGTTGCCCTTATCAGTCTGCTTTATCAGATTTTTAAAGGAAAGAAATAGCCGCCACTACCGGAAATAGTGACGACTGACCCTGAAAGGGGTTAGGCATTATACTGATTGAGGGTAGAGCCGCTTCTATGGCTTTCCCTTTTTATATCTGTAATATATCATATCCGTTAAAAGGTTTCAAGTGTAGAATTTAACATTTTTATATATAGTTTTATACATTTTTTTGTATAAATTATTGCTTTTTTCTAAAATTCATGTTATCATTTATATTGTTCTATACAGAAATGTTCTATCAGGATACAAGGTGGTCATATGGAAACAAAAGGTGGATTTTACATTACGCAGATTAAGCAGCTCCAGAATAGGATCTTTGAGCGGTTATTGATTGAAAACGGTATTGAGATAAGTGGCGGACAGGGGCGCATTTTATTTATCCTTTGGAAAACAGACAATCTTACCATTAGTGAAATCAGCGCCAGAACCTCCCTTGCCAAAAATACCGTTTCCATCGTAGTGGACGGAATGGTCAACAAAGGAATTTTAGCAAGAGAAATAAATCCTGCTAACCGCCGTCAGACAATCATATCGCTGACAGAATATGCAAAGTCCATACAGGAAAAATATGAGACCGTGTCAAAGCAGATGAACACCTTATTTTATCAAGGCTTTTCAAAGAAAGAACAGGAAGAATTTGAACACTATCTGGCCAGAATACTGAATACCCTGACGCAAATAGAAAACGAACACAAATAATTTTATGAACACAGGAGGTTTTCCATGAAAACAAGAGAACAGATTTTTGAATTTATCCAAAAACAGAAAACAGCCTTTATGGCTTCTGTAGATGAGGATGGGTTTCCCAACCTGAAAGCCATGTTCACACCGCGAAAAATAGAGGGAAACTGTTTTTATTTTACCACAAATACCTCCTCTATGCGTTCACAGCAATTTATGAAAAACCCAAAGGCAAGCATTTATTTTTATCACAGAGGACGTTTCCGTTATGAGGGTATCATGCTGATAGGAACCATGGAGGTTTTGCAGGATGACGAAATAAAAAAGGAAATCTGGCAGGCCGGTGACAGCATGTATTATAAGCAGGGTGTTACCGACCCGGATTATTGTGTGCTAAAATTTACGGCCGTAAAAGGCAGGCACTACTGCGATTTGAAAACGGAAAGCTTTCTTATTGAAGATTTAGAGTAAAACTCATATGTACTTTTCAATGATACTTTGCTGCAATACCTTTTTCCCGATTAAGGTAATCGCCTGCTTTGGACAATGATTAATACAGCGGTAGCACATGGTACAGGCGCCACCAGGAACTGCCTTACCCTGTTCTAAGGTAATATTTTTCATAGGACATAGTCCTGCACATTTTCCGCATCCAATACACTTATTTTCATTGATTTTCAGTTGATCCGTATAATGTTTTGTCTTATGGAAAAAATACAATCTCTGTCCAAACAGGCCTGCCATGTGACAAAGAACATTCAGCCCGTCCCGTGTGGGCTTTCCTTGCTTATAAAGGTTTGCGGCACGTTCTATTTTCAACTTTGTCCGGTTTATCATTTTTCTATTTTCTTCTATGGATTTCTTTAGGGGCTTTACATCCACAATACAATCCGGCATTTTCAAATGCAACCCTCCGGTTATTTGCGCACCATATTTTTTTAGTCTTCTTGCCGCTACTCCGGTTCCATCTCCGCTAAACAATCCCATTGTGGCTGCCAGATAGATTTTCTTTCCCTTCCATAAAACGGCATGATTTTCCAGAAAATCCTGTAGGATTTTAGGAAGGTTGCTGTAATAGACCGGGTATCCCAAGACAAGCTCTTCTTCCTTTGCCAGCTCCTCCAACACATTTTTATCCTCTATGGAATATATGCCTTTGCCTCAGGGTCAATATTCTTTAATAAGTATTCTACGCAAAATCTGGTATTTCCTGTACCACTGAAGTAAATTCCTATCATTTTTTCTTTCTCCCATGTTTTTTAAATTTTTCTGATAGATTTTATAATCAGTGCAAAGCTCTGCTTTCTATATGCCACATCATCCATACCGAACTGTTGTCTGATATATTCTTTCTTTTTATTTGAAAACAAAATGGTCTGCCCTATAGAGGACCACATATAAAATACTGCTACATATAAATTCAAATCCCTTTCCACGATTCCATTTTCCATGCCCTTTTTTAATATCCGGATGATGATTTCATTCAGTTCTTCTCCCACCAGATAAATATCATGAAGCACATCATCTTCGGAGCCCTTTTCCTTGGAAAAGGATACTTCTCCCATGACGGCCTCAAAGACTACAGGGGATTCTTCATACAGTCTTACCAGGCAATTGCAGACAGCTTCGTAGCAACTGTCAAATTCTGTTTCTTCTTTCGTACAGCTTTCTATTTCTTCCTTCATTCTGTACATATATTGACAGATGATCACGTTTAATATTTCATCCAGATTTTTATAATATTGATAAATCGTCCCCTGGCTAAAGCCTGTCTTCCTGATGACATCACGCATGGTAAGCTGATTAAGCGCCTTTTCTCTTAATACTTCTCTTGTACAATGGAGGATGAATTCTTTCTTTTCTTCTGTATAGGATTCTTTTACTTTTGGCATGATTCCTTCCTTTTTCCAGTTGAAAACTTATATGATGATACTGCTGTTTTTTCAAATTTTATTTTGCTCTCTTGTAAAAATGACACAGTGTCATTTTTATTGCAATCTAATTTTACTGCTTTTATTCCATTTAGTCAATACCGAAAATTACAATATCACAGATTCCACCTATATTCTACTGATAAGGGGTATCGTAAATCAACTGTCTAAGATAAGATAAAACTATTCACAAAATAAAAAAGGAGAATCTACAATGAATCAATTAGCAATAGGCAACTTTATTGCACAAAAAAGAAAAGAAAAAAATTTGACACAAGCTCAACTGGCAGAACAATTAGGGGTATCCAATAAAACCGTTTCAAAATGGGAATGGCGCTTTTGATCTTATCACAAGTAGTTGGTGGAAGTGCTTTTCGTGACTTTCTTGGAGGTATTTTTCTAGGGCTTGCCATTGGAGAAATGTTAGCAGGCGTGTATATAATCGGAACCACCTTTGCCAAGGAATAAGGTAGTGTAAAATGTATGAGTATTTCCTTGTATCCCATAGAATTTCTAATTGACCACATGGGGATATGCCAGATTGCCCAGGCTATCCCCACATATATCAACGCCATTTTCTTCCCTTTGTAACAGCAAATCTGTTCAGCCCAAAACCTCTCCATGCAATTTCTTCAAGTGAAGCTGTTACAAAATAGATAGCAACCGCTTAGACACGTTTTTGCAAACGCTGTTTAAATGCATGAATCTTAACAAGATAGCCGCTTGTATAAATCAACCCCGTAACCATAATACCAAAAGCCAGATCCAACAATAAGCCTATCAGTACTGAATCCACGCCGTCACTCAATATACCTGTCATTTTTGCCATAAAATATAGCAGGAAGACAACTATGCCTACTCCAAAATAAATACAAATTCCTTTTGCGTGCTTTTCCTTGTCATAATTACTATAGTCTGCAACTTTTAAAATTGTTTCTTCCATCTCTTTATTCATAATCTCACTTTTCCTTTCTCCATCAATAAGTTCTCTTATATCAACCTCATAATAATCTGCCATTTCAATTAAAATATCTAAATCCGGCATATTGGTTCCCGTTTCCCATCTGGAAACGGTTCTACTTGATACATAAAACCTTTCTGCAAGCTGCTCTTGTGTAATCCCCTTTTCCTTTCGCAATTTTTTTAGGAAATTACCTGTTTTTTTCTGATCCATCTTCGTGAACCTCCTTTCGCTATCAGCTTACCTGTTCAAAGCATTTTATAACACGACACAAAGCGAGGAATGCCGTATTTTTCTAAACCGGACATGGTGTGTCCGGTAGTGCTTCAAGGCAAATTTTTCGTATTTAGCACATTATACCTTTCTTTTTGAGTACTTTTCCTTTGCATACTCATATGCTTCCCGGATAAGCGGCTCTAGTTCCTGAAAGGTCTCCAAGGACGGGTTAAGCGAACATATCCAGCCCATCCATGCATATACAGGATGCGGGAGAATTTCATTGATTGCAGAAAAATCATATTCCATATCAACTATGCCGCCTTTGCCCGGCCGTCCGGGTATGGAACCAAACATCTTTCTAAAGGTTTCCTTACGCACGCCCAGATTTACACGATAAATAGTTTCCCGGTTTAATTGGGAACTTTTGTCGTTTTCACCATCTTTTTCTTTTATAGTCAAAACGTAAATACCGCGCTTCAATTTATTTTCAGGGTTATAGAAAATTCCTCTTTCCCCCCAGCTATCAACCAATACCGTTCCTTCCAGGTTTTCAAGGCAGTATTCTAAGATTTTATCTGCTGTCATACTCTTCACCTCTGCTCAAATGTGTGTGCATATGATACTGTACTGCCGGCATTTTGTCAATTTTTGTATGCAATGGGTTTGAGATAATTCTTCATTCAACGAAAAGCTTGTATGAAACAGGGACAAAAGGGTGTCGAGGCACAACCTGTCTAATGAAATATATGTATATTACTCAAACATATGGTTAAAATAAGTTTCCTTAAATGCAGCATAGTTGTTTCGTGATATCGGTATGACTGCATTATGGCTGGTGGTAACTTCTGTCTTTGAGAATCGCTCTACATTGCTTAGATTCACAATATAGCTGCGGTGGCAGCAACAGAATCCATTTTCTGGTGAAAAAACTTCCGCACATTTTGAAAATAGTTCACGGATTGCAATTGTCCTGCCGTTTGTTAAATGAACAAGGACTTGCTTGTTCTGTGCCTCCAGATAATCAACATCGGCAGTCACTATCCTGCAAAAGCCATCGACAGTCTTTGCAGTAAAGAAGGTTTTAGGCAGATTAAAAGTTTTCAGAAAATCATCCAGAGCGAGAAATAATTTTGCCTGGTCAACAGGCTTTATGAGATAATTAAAGGCTTTTACCTCATAGGAATCCACAGCGAATTCCCTGGATGAGGTAAGGAAAACAATTGGAACATCCTGATTCGTATTCCGAAACTCTCTGGCAACATCCAGACCACTTAATAATGGCATGATTATATCCAAAAAGATCAAATCCATACATTCACTCTGATGGGCGGCAATCAGGTCATCTCCATTTGTGAACCGGTAGAGCGTAAGCTTAATCCCACATTCCTTTGCCCATTGCTCTAACAGGGGGCAAAGAGCATCTATAAAGTGCATTTCATCATCACAAATCGCTATCTTCATCATGTCACCTCTAAATAATGATTCTTAAAATAAAAGTGTTGTCAGTATGTGAAAAATGACATTGTCCGTTTAATTGTTCGGTATAGTATACAATACTTTTTACGCCAATGCCATGTCCTTTTTTGCCGGAGGTTGGAATACCGTTTACAAATTTTGGAATCCGTACAATTGGATTTTCAATTTGAAGCAGAAGGTGGTTTTTCTTTTCGGAAATAGTGAGGTTTGCCCATTTTTTTTCTGTGGCCATTTCTTCTAATGCGTGCATGGAATTTTCCAAGCCATTGGATAAAATAGTACAAATCGCAGTATCTGGGCAAGGGAGAGTTTCCCCTATGGAGATATCACAGTTGAGTGCGATTTCCTTATCAGCAAAACGTGCATGATAAATAGAAATCACGGAATTAATCGTTTCGTTTTGGCAGTAAGCTTCAATCATGGTATCATCATAGAGATCACCGATTTCTTTAATATACTCGATTGCTTTGGCTGTGTTATTATTTTGGAGCTGGGTCAGGATGATATTTAAATGGTGGCGCATGTCATGTCTTAATATGGAGAGCCTTTGTTTGCTGCTTTTTACTTGTTCAACCTCCTTTTCGATGGAGAGCAGCTGCATCTTCATCAGGTTGCTGTACTGTTCAAGCTCCTGCTTTTTCTCATATTCCCGGAAATAAACGAATAGAAAGGAAAAGTAGGAGATACAAAAGACGAACCCCATAAATTCAATCACTGTTTTGTTGTTAGAATAAAGCAGACTGGAAAGTTTGGTGAAGGAATAGTCGAAAAAATAATATACTGTGGGCAGAAAGCCTATAATATAAGATTCCCGTGTATCCCTTGTAAAGATGTTTTCCGTGGTGCGGCATACAAATCTGCACAGCAGAAAGAAGGAAATAAATGTAATCAGGATTCGCAAGGTATAATAGCACCACTGTCTGCCTGTAATCGCCAATACTAATAATCCGATCCAGTTGCTTAGCTGGCAGCACAGGTAGGCAGAAAACACGGAGATACAGGATGAAATAACAGGATATTTATAATACAAGGTTAAAAATAAAATCAACGGCAAGTGTATGATAATCGCATAGAGCCGGTCGGTAACAGTTACACCCAATAGTAGAAAATTGATAATATATACGATTCCTTCACAGGCAAACAGCATCAGGATATTTTTCCTGTTCTGCTTTACTCCTAAAAAGAAGGCGGAGATATAGATACCAAACAACATAGTGGTTAAATTATGTATGAATGATAGAATCTGTACCAACAATATCCCCTCCTTCCCGAGCCTCCTTGTTCACTGCTATTTTAACATTTTATCGGTTAAGTGTAAATGTATTATGATTTGCAATTCACACCATATATTTACCATTCGCGCAAAATGTAGAAAGGCATCGAAAAAATGTGATATATATATCTTACTGGTTCATAGTTTTGGATAGGAGGACTGCGAATATGAGAAAAATATGGGAGTTCTTTGATACGATGGACGAACTCGTCTATGTTTCAGACATGGATAACTATGACTTGGTCTACATGAACCAAAAAGCGCTTCGGACATACGGTTTTCACTCCCTCGAAGAAATTGTCAAAAAGAAATGCCACGAGGTTACCCGGCACTGTTCCGTCCCCTGCTCAATGTGTAACAATCAAGAGCTAAGACCGGGACATTTCAAGGAATGGTGTCATTACGATTCCATACTTGGGCGGCAGATGATGTTCAAAGATACCATGATAAAAGAAGATGGAAAGAAGTATCGCATGAAAATTGCCGTTGATGTGGGCAAGCAGGAACAGTGGGACAGTATGATGAACCTGGAGACAAAAATCAATGAGGGAATTCGCATTGCCCTGCAGCAGGAGACCCCCTCCCAGACGCTGGAAGTTCTGTTGGCGCATATGGGAAAGGCCCTGGACTGTGAGAGAACCTATATTTTTGAACGAAATGAGAGAGGTTGTGATGACAACACATATGAGTGGGTAGCAAGCGGTGTCACACCAGAAAAAGACAACTTGCAAAATCTTCCGGCAGAAGTATGTGCCAACTGGTATCAGAACTTCCGAATCGGCAGACATATCGTGATTAAAAAGTTAGAGGATATCCGAGAGAGCGATCCGTTGCAGTATGAAAATCTGAAACGGCAGAATATTCGCTCATTGGTAGTGGTACCCCTGTACAATGAAGGGGAAGTGATTGGTTTTTATGGAATAGACAATCCACCTGAGAAATTGCTGGACTATGTTTCCGACATGCTCCAGATTATGGCGCATTTTATTATTTCTTCCCTGAAACAGCGAAATCTCATCCAAAAATTAAAAGAAATGAGTTATTGCGACCAGCTTACTCAAATCGGGAACCGTCATGCCATGATCGAATACATTAACAATCTGCAAAATGGGCAGAGCCTGGGAATCGTTTATTGTGATGTGACAGGGCTTAAGCAGACTAACGACCAGAAAGGTCATGATGCAGGTGATAAGCTGCTCATCAATGCCTGTGAATGCCTGAAAAAGAGCTTTGGCGAATACGGTTTATTCCGTGTAGGCGGCGATGAACTGTTGGCAATCTGTGCAGGGATTGGAGAGGAGGCATTGTTCCAGGGGGTTAAACAGCTAAAGAATAATTTGCGGGACAAATCCGTTCATATGGCGGTAGGAAGTATATGGGAAAAGGACAGTTTCAACGGTGTAAACCAGCTGATTGCAGAAGCCGAGAAGAGAATGTATAGAGATAAAGCCGCATACTATAAGAAATACGGTGTGGACAGGCGCCACTCGTTGGAGGTGGGGATGCGGGCAAAAAGCTGATTGCATGGTTTACAGTTGCTTTTTATAATTAAGAGGGGCGGCAGCATTTTGGACTACCGCTCCTTTAACTATCCATTGAGCATAACGCTTTGTGAAGCCTGTTTGTGAATTGTAAATTACTATTGTTTTCATCTGCTTAATCTCCCTCTTTCATTTTCTATTGCGTTTTCAACAGCCTTTCAGATACATTTGCTGCTCACTCTTTTTCGTTAGTAATCCTCTTTTCCAAATTATCTATTCCTGCATATAGCTCTTGTATCATGTGGGCTTTGCTGAATCGTAATGAATCCCTTTTTCATCAGAACATCAGCCAATTTCTTAATATTTTTCCTTGAGCAGCCTAACAGATTTCCTAATTGGGTAAATGTAAGCTGCTCTTTTGATTGTCTGACTATTGATAGTAACATAAATCGCTTTAGTGATACCTCTGGAATGTGGTTATCGAAAAGCGTTTGCAACTTATTTCCGGCAATAAATAGTGTGCTAAAAATAGCTTTTCTATTTACAGCATTTCTATTTTCTTTTATTCTGCTTATGATTTCATAACATTTATTACAAAGGAGAAAATTGCCATGCAAACAACATTAGAATCCATTATGAACGAATATTTAAATTATTGCTCCATCCACAAAAACTTAGACCGGAAGACAATAAAAGCATATGGTATCGATTTAAGACAATTTCTGTCTCTGATTCCCACAAACACCCTGCCCGTCAGCAAAGAACTTCTCATGGATTATCTTTCAAACATTCACAAAATGTACCAGCCCCGTACCATTAAAAGAAAAATTGCCAGTGTAAAGGCATTTTTTCATTATCTGGAGTATGAGGAAATAATCGAGCTCAATCCTTTCAACAAAATAGACCTTAGCTTCCGCCAGCCAAAGCGGCTTCCTAAAACCATACCTTCCAATATGATAGAGGTATTTCTTTCTACTATCTATAAGGAAAAAAACAGAGCTATGACGCCTTATCAGGAAATGGTTGTTATACGGGATATTGCAGTTATGGAGCTTTTGTTTGCTACCGGCATGCGCATTTCTGAGCTTTGCTCTTTGAAGCAAGCAGATTTGGATTTGGAAAACAGAACCGTTTTGATCTTTGGCAAGGGTGCCAAGGAACGTATGCTCCAGATTGGAAATGAGGAGGTGATGGATGCATTGTCACGATATAAGGATTGTTTTTCGGAGGAATTGTTGGAAACGGAATGGCTGTTTGTGAATCGGTTGCATAATCGGCTGTCGGAACAGTCGGTAAGGTATATGATCAATCGTTATGTGGATGTGGCTGGAATTGATATGCATATTACGCCTCATATGTTTCGGCATTCTTTTGCTACGTTGCTTTTGGAGGCGGATGTGGATATTCGTTATATTCAGAAGATGTTGGGGCATAGCTCTATTACTACTACGGAGATTTATACTAGTGTGTCTATGAGTAAGCAGAAGGAGATTTTGGAGGGGATGAATCCGGTTCTTTCACAAATTACGGTATAGTCATTCTTGGCTATGCCGTTTTTCTTCTTTTGAACGTTTTTGCTTCAATGGCGCTTTCTGGAACACCGTAGTTTCTCAATATCTTTTCCTCGGCTTCTTTCCAAAGCCGCCATTTTCTCTCTGCCTTTCCGTGGTTATATGCCATTTTTGTTTTCCTCCAATCTGAATTTTTTGAAAAATCCAGATTGGAAGGTGGGGAACGGCACCCCACGCCAGAAACAGGCTTGTCCTGTGTTCGCTGAAGAAACGACATAAGAAAATTCAAAAAGGTCGTCAGACCAATGCGGATATAGGCATTACTATTTCTAGTATGTAGATATTTGGCATCTACTTTGAGGGTATAAGAGTGCCACGCAGAAGCAAGGATTTTTTTATCAGGTTATCCTCACTAATCCGTGGTATTATGTAGATAGCTGCTGCTTCTGATAAGCAGCATTGCGGTGGTACTTGACCAACACATATAAAATCCCTCCAAACTCAAACGGGTCTGGAGGGTTACTTTGTTTATTTAGGCGTGAAGAAACAGCCCACCAAAAAGCACCGTTTTTTATATAGTGGACTTGCACTGCCTATTCTCTATAAAAAGAAAGAGTCGACAAACTGTGATTGCTCACAAGTTCATTGGCTTTGCGTCTGGCTCTGTGATGACCGTTATATGTAAATTCTTTGCTTCAATCAAACTTGCCTGCTTACACTTCGGGCAGTAGAGAAGGAAGTTTTTCAGTTCTGTATCTTCCCGTATCTGTACCCTTGTTTTGTTTCCGCAGACAGGGCAGCGTAGCCATTCTGTTGTATCCATAAGCACCTTCAGACATATAAAATTATTTCCACGGTCTGACGCTGCCAAGCCAACCCTGTTCAGCCCAATATTTACCATCAAGGTATTCAGCGTCTGCTTTATGCAAAGATTTCTGCATAAGCCTGCAAAATAAAAACTTTACTTTTGTAATGAAGTTTGTATGTGCCGCTTTTGCATAATCAATGCGGGCGAATTTTTGTGACAATCTCTTTACCTTGTTTGTAAGCTCGGACTGCTTCTTTTGCGGTAGTTTGTCCCAAACGATGTCGCCCATCAGTTTACCCGTAAATACGCCGATTTTGGAAATTCCCCACCAAGATAAACTGTGCTTTATGTCCTTAGCCGCAGATTTCGCTCCGCCGCCTAAGCATTGCGTTATGATAACTGCCCGCTTTCCAAACATTGCAGGAGCAGGGCGGTGCGGTATCCAACGATAGGCAAGGTGGTCGAGAAATGCTTTCATCGCACCCGTGGCATGAAACACATAGGCAGGCGATGTCATTACAATCAAGTCTGCTTCTAAAAGCGATTTATCAATTCTTTCGATATATTCTGCGTCCTTGCAAGTATTTTCGCCCTTTAATGTGCAGTTCAAGCAACCGACACAGAAGCTCGGACAGTCCCCTGGAAGATAATATTCTTTGATATTTGCTTTATCCTTAAACTCTGCTAAAAACATCTCTTTCAAGCAATAGGTAACGCCGTGCTTTTCTGTTCCATTTATAACTGAAATATTCATTGACTATACCTCCAAAATATCGTGTAAAACTTGTGAATGAAATATCTTACGGTTTTCTCTCTTGCTAAGGTCAATCCTCAATGTCTGCGACATAGTTTCATATCGCAAGAACGTTTGCTGCATAATAGTAATCAAATACAGTGTCTTTCGATTTATTGCTGCTTCATCAAGGTCGGGGCGGCAGGCTGCAACAAGAGGCAAATATGCCGCATAGGTTCTGTGGGTGTTGTCATCGGCTTTTGGAGTCTGCATATCGGTAAGAACTGAAATTCTGGATACAGCGGAATGTTCAAACAGAAAATCCAGCGTCATATTACCAAGATATTCTAATTTTTCAAAAGACGAAAGTGCTTCTGTTTCCTTCCGCATATTCTGGAAGCGTTCTACAATTCCATTTATAATGCGTTCCACACACATTTCTATCAGTTTTTCTTTACTGCCAAAATGATAATTTACAAGCCCTAAACCAACGCCCGCATTTTTGCATATATCACGGACGGTTATTTCCTCTAAATGTTCACCTTTTTCTTCTATAAGTGTAATCGTTGCCTGTATGATTACTTCTTTATTATACATAGTACATCCCCCATTTTGAACGTTGTTCAATTATACTGAACATTGTTCAAAAAATCAAGGAACATAACGAATGATTTTTAGAGAAATCACATTTCGAATTTTTAACTTTCGCAAGTGAGAGATTATGTATCTTTTAAATCGTTTTACAATCACTTCCCGAAAAACAAAAGCGGCAGAAAGTTCTCTCTACCGCCTTGTCTTATGCGTGAATAATTTCATCATTCACAGTCCTCTTCGCACCCGTGATGCCTTGTGCCTGTTTCATCTGCTCTGTGAGTGTTTCAAAAAATTTATGGGTATTAGGGGCTTTTGCCCCTAACAAGCGAATTTGGCTAACCAAATTCAGTGCTTGGTAAGACATAATCTATCGTAGCTATCTTTAATAGCTTGGCAACCATTGTATACATTTAATTTGCTTTATATGGTCAAGTATACTCAGTATCTTCTATTTAACTGCCTACTTCAACTATTTAAAAGCGTTCAGTTTACTATTATTGACTTTGAGTAAAAAAGAGGATATAGTATAGTAAAGTGCCCTGTTGATGATAAGAAGTCGGGTCAGTTAAGTAGAGGTGGAAGAATGCTTCGAGAAAAAGACATTGAAATATTGAGAAAGCTGTTTAGCCAGCACAATTATATTATGACTACCGCTGAACTAATAGCTTCAAAACTATATTACGCAGATATAAAATTGCTTTTAGATGAAGGTCTGATTGAAAGAGTAAGGCGGGGTTACTATCATTGGATTGAGGACTTTGGAGAAAGCGAAATTGTAATTATCAATCGTTTGTTCCCCGATGCAGTCCTTTGTATGGAAACAGCTCTTTTTTACTACAGATACAGCGACCGAAATCCTGCTGAGTGGAATTTTGCAATTGATAAAAACATTTCAAAATTGCGTACTAAAATTGATTATCCATTTATTAAGGCATACCGTGTTGAGCCTGCATTGGTTACACTTGGGGAAACCAGTGGAAAAATTGATTCTATTGATGTCCGCATTTATGACCGTGACCGTACCATTTGTGATGTACTGCGGAATATGAACAAGATGGATAAAGAAATTTTTAATAAGGCAATACAGGGGTATGTAAAAGACTCGAAGAAAAATGTCCCTAACCTAATGAAGTATGCTAAAGTGCTACGGGTGCAAAAGAAAGTGAAAGAATTGATTGGAGTGTGGTTGTAATGGCAGATAAGGCGGCTTCTGTTCTTGCGAAGCTCAAAAACAAAGCAAAGGCATCTGGTATTAGTTATCAGCAGTGTTTACAACTTTTCGTGCAGGAGGAATTCCTGCGTAAACTTTCAAAATCTGGATATGAGAATAACCTCATTCTCAAAGGCGGTCTGTTTATTTACACCCTTACCAATTTCGAGAGCCGAGCTACAATTGATGTGGACTTTCTTCTTCGGGCAGCTTCCAATTCGATTGAAGATGTAAAGGTGCTTATAGGAAAAATTATCAATACACCTACGGGTAATGATTACATTTTTATGACTGCTAAAGGGTTTGAGGAAATCTCACCACAGAGAAAATATCACGGTATTAGTGCACAAATTATTGCTCAGATAAAAAATGTCCGTGTACCTTTTAATGTGGATATAGGTGTTGGCGATGTTATCATTCCACGAGCCGAAGAACGCAAAATCAATACACAGCTTCCAGACTTTGAAGCTCCTGTAATCATGACCTACTCTCTCGAAAGTACCATAGCCGAAAAGTTTGATGCAATCTTGCAACGTTTTGAACTAACAGGCAGAATGAAAGATTTTTATGACATCCATTATCTGGCAAGGACTTTTGATTTTGATGGAGCAAAATTACAGACAGCAATTTTTGAAACCTTACAGCGGCGTGGAACGCCCTATGATAAGGATAGCTTCAAACGGATTGTTTCCCTTGTCGAAGATGAGGATATGCAGAAACGATGGAAATATTTCTTGAAAAATATTAAAGATAATTCTCTTGAGTTTGCTGTCGTAATTGATGAGATACGGACTTTCCTTGAGCCTGTGTTTGAGGCGATAGTGAATGAAGACGAATGGCAGGAACAGTGGAACTTCATTATGAAATGGAATAAAAATGAAAGGAGTCTTAATTTATGAGTATTGTACTTACCGTTGAACAGCGTGAACAAGCAGGTTCTGACTCCTATAACAGATTCGAATATCAAGTCCATTGGATTGTGTGCCATATAATAGGTAAACTTCAAGATGATGCAGAGTGTATTGTCTTTTGTGAATTTCACGATGATATGCGAACTAAAAATAGACAATGGGTTTGTGCCGTTGCCTACTTTATATGACTTGTATTTTGCTGAGAGAGTGTAATATAAAGTGTGTAAGTTACCGGTAACAAAAACTTACGCACTTTATTTTTGTTATAAAGTGCGATATATTAAAGAAAGGAAATGAAAGGATTATGAGTAACGCACTTAT